>JAIYCG010000020.1 GCA_027488115.1 Comamonadaceae bacterium
CTTACCTCCACCAAAGTGTCGAAAATATTTTGAATGTGTTTGCGAAACTGTTCAAAATAGTCCAGGTTATGACCCTATCGTCTAGAGGCCTAGGACATCACCCTTTCACGGTGAGTACCGGGGTTCGAATCCCCGTAGGGTCGCCAAGTTTTGTTGCACTTGGCTTTGTTGCTAGCCGCAAGCTAGATCATCAGAGCAAAAGCTTCAAGCTACCAGGAGTGGTAGTTCAGTTGGTTAGAATACCGGCCTGTCACGCCGGGGGTCGCGGGTTCGAGTCCCGTCCACTCCGCCATTACGCTAGTAAAGATGCGCCTTCGGGCGCATTTTTCGTTTCTACCCACATTCTGACCCACATGAGTCTTTCATAAAAAGTCTTTAGCTTGTGACCCTGACCCCAAAAACCTAAGCATTTAAAAAGTATGAAAAAGCCAGCAGGATATTTCACCAATTGAAAAAGGGGACATGCTGTGAAAAAAGCAGATTTACGGACGAACAAATTGCCTTTGCACTCAATTTTTAGCGGTAGCGCAGCTTCATCAGCAAAATCATCAAAGCCAAACTGGTGGTGATCATGTTGGCAATGATGATGGGCCAGGCCTCCATCAAGATGCCGTAAACCAACCAAAGGGCTACCCCCGCCGTGAACAAGCTGTACATGCTCAGCGAAATGCCGCTCACATCGCGAGTGCGGAAGGTGTGCCAGGCCTGAGGCACAAAGCTGGCGGTGGTCAAGATGGCTGCCACAGAGCCGATCCAGTCGGTGAGGTTCATGGGGTGCGGGTACGTTGTTGGGGCGCTGTGAGTTATCTGTTGAAGTATCGGTTTGAAAAGTAACTTTTTCAAACATTCTTTTCATTTCAATAGCTTAGAACCAAGAACCCTGGAAATTGGTGAATAAGTCTTTTAGCCAAGTGGCCCTGTAATTCATTATCTTGAATGAGAAATTTCACAAGCACATGGGTGTCTATGGCGGCCATTCAAAAATTATTTCCAAGGATTCATATCTTGCAGGGTGATTTTTTTGCCATCTGGAAGTTTGATAGCACCCGCTAGAGACTCGATTGACTTTGATTTGACTCTGACGATGAGTGCGCCATCAGGTGTGACACGCCAGTTGAGTTTTGCGCCTGTTTAAAGCCCTGCGGCTACACGAATATCTTGGGGGATAGTGGTTTACCCTTTGCTGGTGAGAGTTGAGTTGGTCATTTCCATTCCTTACTTTATTTGGTTTGGTAATGTTGATGTTCAAACACTGTATGTCCATCTATGCCCAAGCCTGAGGCGCAAGCAAGCCCAACAAATAGCCCCGCAGCCAGCCTAAATCGACAGGTTTTGAAAAGAACTGCGAGCCTTGGGGAGGGCCGCCTCGACTTTGGAGTTCGTCCTTGCTCAGAGCTGAGAGGGTGAGAATTTGAAGCTTGGCGAAATCCTTTTGTTGTTGAACCCGCTTGACCAATTCCCAGCCATCGACCTCGGGCATGAGCAAATCGATGAGCATGACGTGAGGTTTGAACACAGGCAAGTGAAGCAATGCATCGATGGCAGAGGACATTGCGCAACAGTCAATTTGAGGGTGAACGGAGAGGCATGTGTCTTGCAGTAGGTGTCGGGTGACGGCATCGTCGTCGACCACCATGACTCGAAGTCTTTCGTTCATGAGGCGCTCTACAGCAGGCAATTTTTGTTGCTGCAACTGATAATCTTGAATGGAGTCAAGGGTAATGCGGCGGTGCCCCCCCTGAGTCACCCAAGCGTGAAGGATTTTTTTGTCGACCAAGCTTTGGACCGTGCCAACCGAAAGCTGGAGAAGTTCAGCGGCTTTGCTGGTGCCGCAGCAAGCGGGGGTGGAGTGAGTGGCCATGCTTGTCTTCTTAGGAAAACTTCAATTTAGCGCCTAATGAGCACATGCCCACTTGCAAAAACCTACATTGGCTTTCAATTGCAACTTTTGAGGGACACTTCTGGCCGTCTCCTTAGGGACTTTGGGGATGTTCCATTCCCTCATACCCGATTAGGATCCCTTGTGCAAAATGGACACAGCCATTTCTAGAACAATTAATTGACCTGTTACGTATTCTGTTGGAGACACACTGAATGCCCGCTCACCATGCTTTTTGGCCTAAAAGATTGCCGCATCAATTGACAGCACCGCAAACCTCTTTGTGGATGAATTTGCAAATCAGTGCTTTGCGCTATCCGCAAAAAGTCGCGCTGGTGTTCATGGGCAGAACATGGACCTATTCACAGTTGCAACTTGAGGCTGAAATGATTGCTTCAGCTTTGCGCAAGATGGGCGTTCAAAAAGGCGATCGGGTGGTTCTGGACATGCAAAATTGTCCCCAACTGGTGATCACGCACTTTGCCATTTTGAGACTCGATGCGGTGGTGGTGCCTGTCAACCCCATGAACCGCATGGAAGAGTTGAAGCACTACATCCTAGACCCCGATACCAAAGTGGCTGTGACCACCGCAGATCTTGCATCAGAGTTGGCGGCCGCTAGCAATTCACTTGACATCTCTCAACGCCTTCAACATTTGTTGGTCACGCAATTTACCGATGCCTTTGATGCGGTCCATGTTGGCCCAGAAGAAATGCCTGCCAATTGGCACGACTGGTTAACCACTGTGCACCCTCTGCCATCGCTTGCAGGTGGGCAAGTGCATGCGTGGGCTTCTGCCATTCAAGGTGAAGTGTCATTGGGTCCTGTCACCGCACAATCGGAAGACTTAGCAGTGCTGCCTTACACCAGCGGCACCACGGGTTTGCCAAAAGGTTGCATGCACACGCACGGAACCATCATGCACAACGCCATGTCAAGTGGTTTGTGGGCCAATGGCACCCCAGAAAACAAATGCTTGTGCGTGGTGCCCATGTTTCATATTACGGGCATGGTCAGTGTCATGCACGCCACCATCTTCATGGGTGCTGCTTTGATCTTGATGCCCCGCTGGGACCGAGACTTGGCAGGGCGGCTTATTTCCAAATGGAAGATCACACACTGGACCAATATTCCCACCATGGTCATTGACCTTTTGGGCAGTGCCAATCTGGCGCAATTTGATTTGACGAGTTTGCAAAACATTGGTGGTGGTGGTGCCGCCATGCCAGAGGCTGTTGCGCAAAGGCTGTTAGACCAATTTGGGCTTCGCTACATTGAAGGCTACGGCCTCACAGAAACTGCTGCGCCTTCACATTCCAACCCACCCGACGCGCCCAAAAAACAATGTTTGGGCATTCCATTTATGAGTGTGGATGCGCGCGTGGTGGATCCAGAAACTTTGAAAGAGTTGCCCCAAGGCGAGTCGGGTGAAATTGTGATGTCAGGACCGCAAATTTTCAAAGGTTACTGGAAACGACCCGATGCGACTGCCAGCGCATTTTTTGAGCGCGATGGCAAATCATTCTTCCGCTCTGGCGACATGGGTCGCATTGACGAAGAAGGCTATTTCTTTATGACTGACAGACTCAAACGCATGATCAATGCCAGTGGCTTCAAAGTTTGGCCGGCTGAAGTAGAGGCGTTGATGTTCAAACATCCGGCTATCCAAGAGGCCTGCATCATTTCGACCAAAGATGCCTACCGCGGTGAGTCGGTCAAGGCTGTGGTGGTGCTGCGCAGCACCCACAAAGGCCAAGTCAGTGAGCAAGACATCATCGATTGGTGTCGTGACACCATGGCAGTTTACAAAGTGCCTCGCGTGGTGGAGTTCATCGATGCTTTGCCCAAGAGCGGCAGTGGTAAAGTGATGTGGCGCGCATTGCAAGAAGCAGAAATGGCCAAGGTTTGATGAAGTATTTATTGACATCGCGAAAGACTTAAGCATGGGTCTGAAGCTCACTGTGTTAGATCAATCGGTGGCCATGGCCGGCCGAGGGCAAGATGAGTCCATTCGGCAAACGCTGGCGCTGGCCATCGCTGCCGAAAAATTGGGCTACTCTCGCTTCTGGGTGAGTGAACACCATGCACACCCCAGCATTGTGGGAACGGCACCTGAAATACTCATGGCGGCCATTGCCACGCAAACACGCACCATTCGAATCGGCAGTGCGGGAGTCATGTTGCCGCACTATGCAGCCCTGAAAGTGGCGGAGCAGTTCAGAGTGCTCGATGCACTGGCGCCAGGACGTATCGATTTGGGTGTGGGCCGTGCGCCTGGCAGTGATGGTAAGACGGCACAATTGCTGAATCCAGACCGCTATGCCAGTGAAAATTTTCCGCAACAAGTGATGGAGCTTCAAGCTTGGGTCAAAGGCCATCCCTTGCCAGTTGGCCATCCGGGTCATGGTGTTTTTGCCTACCCGCAGTCTGCCACTTCGCCAGACATCTGGATGTTGGGCAGTTCCGACTATGGGGCTCAGTTGGCAGCCCACCTTGGCCTGCCTTATGCATTTGCTTGGTTTATCACGGACGGGCAGGGCGCTGACCAAGCCTTGCAAATTTACCGAGACACATTCAGACCCAGTGCGGGCCTAGATCGGCCCAAGGCCACCCTGTGTGTTTGGGCGTTGGCTGCAGACACTGACGAACAAGCTTGGCATCTTTTTAAAAGCCGCGCGCGATGGCGCATGGACCGAAATTTAGGTCGCATAGGACCTATGCTTCCCCCCGAGCAGGCCGATCGAGATTACTCTAGCTCTGAACTCATGGCGCTTCAAGCCCTGAAGGCCAATGCCTTTGTGGGGAGCGCCCAAACCGTGGCCGACAAGTTAAAGGCGGTGGCCACACGCCATGAGCTGGATGAGTTGGCCGTCATTACCTGGACTTTTGACGCCAAGGCACAGTTGCATTCCTACGCACTTTTGGCCCAAGAATTTAATTTGAAATCTTCACTTTCTCAGGAGTACTCCCATGTTTGAAACCGCAATTGCAGGCAGCCTGCCAAAACCCGAATGGTTGGCTGAAACTAACAAGCTTTGGCCCAAATGGATGGCCGAGGGAGACAGCCTGAAGCAAGCTAAAGCAGATGCCACATTGCTCTGGATCAAGGCGCAAGAAGATGCTGGCGTTGATGTGGTGGGCGATGGCGAGCAATCACGCCAACACTTTGTGCATGGCTTCTTGGAGCAAGTGGAAGGCATTGACTTTGAAAACAAAGTCACCATGGGCATTCGCAACAATCGCTACGATGCACAAGTGCCGCAAGTGGTGGCCCCTTTGCGTTTAAAAGGTCGTGTTCATGCGTTTGAAGCGCAATTGTCCAGAGCGCACACCAAGAAAAAATTGAAGTTCACATTGCCTGGCCCTATGACCATTGTGGATACAGTGGCCGATCGTTTCTATGGCGACAAAGTGAAGATGGCCATGGCCTTTGCCGAGCTGTTGAATCAAGAAGCGCTGGCACTTCAAGCCGATGGCGTAGACATTGTTCAGTTCGATGAACCCGCCTTCAATGTGTACATGGAAGAAGCGGCCGATTGGGGTGTGAAGGCCTTAGAGCGAGCCGCTCAAGGACTGACCTGCACCACCGCCGTTCACATTTGCTACGGCTATGGCATTCAAGCCAACATCGATTGGAAAAACTCGTTGGGGCATGAGTGGCGCCAATACGAAAAGGTGTTTCCAGCCTTGGCCAAAAGCAGTATTCATCAAGTGAGCTTGGAGTGCTTTCATTCGCACGTGCCGATGGACCTGATGGCTTTGCTGGAAGGCAAAGATGTGATGGTGGGCGTCATTGATGTGGCCAGCGATGTGATTGAAACACCCGAAGAGGTGGCCGACACCATTGGTCGTGCGCTTCAGTTTGTGCCCAAGGCGCGCATCATTGCCTGTACCAACTGCGGCTTGGCGCCCATGAGCCGTGAAGTGGCTGAGAAAAAACTACAAGCTTTGGCTGAAGGTGCTCGCATCGCTCGTGAGCGCTATCGCTGAGTGGGGTCGAAGGAAAAGCCTTCTTTGAAGTGACGAAAGATGACACTGCTGCGAGTGATGCGGCAGTGCCATGTTTCAATCATTTGAGGCTTGTGCATTTTCAAAGCATTGGGCACGAGCACTGCTGCACATTGCCCTTGCGGCTGGCGGCTGGAGGTGTAGGCAATCCAATCAATGTGTTTTTGTCTGCAATCGGTGGCCAGTGCTTGGCAATGGGTGTAGCTGTTGCGGTCTTGCCATTGATGGGCCAGTGAGTGCCAAGGCTTGCTGTTCAGGTCGATGCACCGACCTGTGACCTTGGCTTGAAACAAACTGTGTTCGGTTTGTAATTCGCCTTTGCTCAGTGATGCACTGTCCATGAAAAATCGCCAACGCCAGTAGCCTACTTCGGTGCAGGCGGTTTGGCGATCAAGAGCACCATACCAAACGCCTGGCTCATGAGCCGCCCTAAACCGAGATGGATAGGGTGATGCATAGCGATAGGGCGTGGACAACAAATAGTGCTGCCCTAAAGCTGCGGGGGGCAGCGGTGGTTTGTTGGCTTCCAGCATTTGCTCTAGCAAAAACTGCTCGTCCAGAGTGTCGACCAGGCGCATGGTGGCGTTGAGGTGCTGGGCTTCGACAGCGCGCCAAAGAAGTTGTTCGGAGGTGTTGGCGCTGTTGTTGATCCAGTCTTCTTTTTGCCAACGCTGCATGGCGATTAGACCTTTGCACGCATGCTGTCGAGATAACTGACAACGCGCACGAGGCCTTCAGTTTGGGTGATGAGCGATTTGGGGCTGGCATTGAAGGCTTGGTTGAAGCCATTGAGCCACAGCTCGCCTTTGTCAGGTTGATTGCCAACCAGTGCATCGAGTGAGCGATACAAGCGCACCAACAACAAAGCCAACTCACCCTCTTTGGAGTGGGGATCGATGGTGCGGTCGCCCGAATTGATGCGTGAAATGGTGGCTTCGCTCACGCCGATGGTTTGACCCAGACTGGCGCCCTTGATGCCTAAAAATTCTGCGGCACGAAGCGTGGCTTTGGTCAGGACCAGCGCGGGATCGGCTTGGGTGACTTTGGCAACTTGGGTCACTGCTTTCATGGCATTCTCCTCCATATTTGAAATTTTAACATTCAAATCTTGCAAATGAAAGCGATGGGTCGGCTGGATGGATAAAGAGTTGTTCACACCCTTGAGGATATGCTCCAAACACAAAGGCCATCTTGCGATGGCCTTGCGTTTGATCACAATAGAGGCACTCAGCCTCGATTGAAATGCTGTTTAGAGGCGTTCAAAAATGGCGGCAATGCCTTGACCGCCGCCAATGCACATGGTCACCAAGGCATATCGGCCTTGGATGCGTTGCAACTCGTGCAAGGCCTTGACGGTGATTAATGTGCCTGTGGCTCCGATGGGGTGACCCAATGAAATACCGGAACCGTTGGGGTTGACCTTGGCAGGGTCTAGGCCCAAATCGCGTGAGACGGCACAAGCCTGTGCAGCGAAAGCTTCGTTGGCTTCAATGACATCCAAATCATTCACACTCAGACCCGCTTTTTGAAGGGCCAGTTGGGTGGCTGGTACGGGGCCAATGCCCATGTATTTGGGGTCGACTCCGGCGTGCGCATAAGCCACCAATCTGGCCAAGGGCTTGGCACCACGTGCTTTGGCAGAACCGGCTTCCATCAACACCACGGCGGCGGCGGCGTCGTTGATGCCAGAGGCGTTGCCAGCGGTCACGGTGCCGTTTTCTTTCAGAAACACAGGCTTGAGTTTGGCCAACTCTTCCATGGTGCAACCCGGCCGGAAGTGCTCGTCCGTGTCGTAGGCGACTTCGCCTTTGCGAGTCTTCAGCATGATTGGCATGATTTGGTCTTTGAAGTAACCCGCTTGTGTGGCTTTCTCTGCGCGGTTGTGGCTTTCGACGGCCAATTTGTCTTGGTCTTCCCGAGTGATGCCCCACTTGGCCGCAATGTTCTCGGCAGTCACGCCCATGTGAATGGTGTGAAAGGGGTCGTGCAGAGCGCCCAACAACATGTCAATCATTTTGGTGTCGCCCATGCGAGCGCCAAACCGAGTGCTTAAGCTGGCGTAAGGCGCGCGGCTCATGTTTTCTGCACCAGCGCCAATGGCCACATCGGCATCACCCAGCAAAATGGATTGGCTGGCTGAGAGGATGGCTTGCAAGCCAGAGCCGCACAGACGGTTGACGTTGAAAGCAGGCGTGCCCTCGGAGCAGCCACCGTTGATGGCGGCAACTCGGGACAGATACAGGTCTTTGGGTTCAGTATTGACCACATGGCCAAACACCACGTGACCCACATCTTTGCCTTCGGTGTTGGCGCGCTTGAGTGCTTCACGCACGACTTGAGCACCTAACTCAGTAGGGGCAATGTCTTTGAGGCTGCCCCCAAATGTGCCAATGGCGGTGCGCACTGCGCTGACGACGACAACTTCACGGCTCATGTTGGCCTCCTTCGATTTGAATGAATGTGAACTCTCAAGTCTGACCCAAAAAGACTACAGGGTGCTGACAAAAGCAGCTTAAGCATCCCTCACATCGCTCACAGGGTTGCTACCAAAATCGGGGCGAGCTAAATAGTCAAGAATGCGCTTGGCCGCATCAGCAGGGGAGGTGAGTTGACCGGTGGCTTTGAGTTGCTGGAAGCCGCCTTGGTCTGGAAAACTTTCGGCTGGAGCGGCGCGCAATTGAACTTGCATGTCGGTATCAATGACCCCCGGCGCCAAAGATGTGACCTTGGCACCATTGGGTTTAAGGGCCTCTTCCAATGCCAGACAGCGCGTGAAGTGGTCCATGCCCGCCTTGGCTGCGCAATAACCCGATTGAGAGGCCATGGCACGACGCCCAAGTCCAGAGGATATATTGACCACTTTGCGGGGCACGGGCCAGTTTTCGGTGGCACTGAGAAAGGCCGCGCACAACTGCATGGGGGCCTCTAAGCCTACCCGCAAGGCCATGGCCAGATTATGGGGGTCAGCTTCACTTAAAGGTGAAATTCGGGGAATCACACCTGCATTGTTGATGAGCGTAGCGCTTTGAAATTGGCTGGCGTTTTGCGCCTTGAGCCATTGTTGCAAGGCCTCACTGGCCCTTGCACCCTCTGCCAAATCATGCGTCCACTGCGACAATGAAGCGCCAAATTTTTGGGCCAATTCAGTGAGGCTGGCTTGCTGATTGCGAGAAATGCAAATCAGGGTATGGCCCGGTTTTAAAAGTTGCTCTGCAATGGCCAAGCCCATGCCGCGCGAAGCGCCCGTCAAGATGTAGAGGTGTTGTGTCATGTTGATCTTCTTTCGATTTAAAACGGAACCGTACTTTCGAATGCCATCCATTCAGCGGTGACGGGGTGTCTGAATTGCAACTCGCGTGCGTGCAATAAAAGGCGAGGAGATTTTGCCAAAATTTCGGGCGTGGCATACAGGCTGTCACCCAGTATGGCATGTCCAATGGCCATCATGTGCAAACGCAGTTGGTGTGTTCTTCCCGTAAGTGGTTTCATCTCAACCCGCGTAGCGCTCTCACATGGAGGCCCGCTCTTGATGCGCCATTGCGTATGACTGGGTTTGCCATGGTCCCAATCAATTTTGCTTTTGGGGCGATTGGGCCAATCAATGAGCAGCGGCATTTGGATGTCATGCCACGCATCAGTGCGGCTTGAATCTTCGCTTCGCAAAATGCCGTTCACCACAGCCTCGTATGTTTTCTGAACTTCTCGCAGCGCAAAGGCTTGACTCAAAGTACGTTGCACTTGAGGCCCTCTTGCGATGACCACCAAGCCTGAGGTGGCCATGTCCAAACGATGAACCGTGAGCGCATCGGGCCATTGCGATTGAGCCCTCACAATGAGGCAGTCTTGCTTGTCTTCACCGCGACCCGGCACGCTCAACAAACCCGATGGTTTGTTCAGGACCAACAGATGGTCATCCGCAAACACCATGTCCAGTTCAGACATGTTCAGGGCCCTTGAAGTGATCGAATGCGATTGACTTGCAGTGGGGTCACTTCGGCTGCTTGGTTGCCCCATTGCGATCTAAGGTGCGTCAGAACTGCTGCAATTTCGCGATCATCTAAGGTTAGGATGTAAGGCGGCATACCGAAAGGTCTTGGGTTGTGAGCCGTGACAACGGGGTAGCCACCATACAAAACGCTTTGAACCAAATTGGTAGGGTCGTTCAACAAGACGGCCCGGTTTTGGGCCAACGCCGGGTAGGCCCCTGGCACACCCTGGCCTTGGCTCCGATGGCATTGCGCGCAGTGGTCATCGTAAATTTTGGTTCCCAGGCTCAGCACTTTGGCAGAGGGGCTCAAACCTGCAGAGGCTCGGGTGTCGGCAGGCTTTGTGGCCGTTGTTGTGACAGCAGATGGCGATGCTTGTTGAGCCAGGTCTTTGAGGTAAGTGGCCACGGCCAAGAGATCGTTGTCGCGCCAGTGCTGTGTGCTGTGTTGAACCACTTCAGCCATGGGGCCGATGGTGCTGGCTTGGTCGTTTTTACCAGATTGAAGCAGTTGTGCAATGTCTTGCGCAGTTTGTTGGGACAAGCCTGTTTCTTTCAGGCTAGTGAGTGACGGTGCATACCAATTGATCACTGGCATGCGGCCGCCAGAAAAATCATTCACTGATTGGATGGCACCCCATTCATTTCGTTCGCTGTGACAGGCTGCGCAATGTCCAAGGCCTTGTGCAAGGTAGGCGCCTCTGTTCCATTCAGGACTTTTTTGAGAATTGATTTGGTAGACGCCTGGTGTGAAAAACAAACTCCGCCAAACCGCGATGGCCACAGGCGTTCCGTAGGGCCATGTCAGCGTTTTTGACGGTTTGTCGATGGGCTTGTCATTGCTTGCGGGAGTCCATGTTTTGAGCGCATCAAACATGGCATCGCTGTCTTCGCGCGTGATCAGCGTGGTGTGCTGATAAGGAAATACCGGCGTCAGCAAACGACCGTCTTTGGATTTGCCATGGTGCAATGCACGCCAAAAATCGTTGGCGTTCCAGGTGCCCAAGCCGTGTTGCGAGTCGGGTGTGATGTTGCTGCTGTAGACCTTGCCAAAAGGCGTTTCGAAAGCGCGGCCTCCTGAGCCTGCCGCTTGACCGCGTTCAGTGTGGCATGACATGCAATTGCCAAGCCGAAGCAGTTGATGCCCCTGTTCAATCAAGACATTGTCGGACTGGCCAGCGGCGGTGGCGGTGCTGGTGCTGGCTAAATTGGCGGGTGCTTGTGTTTCAAACAGGTCGCGATGGTTGTCAAGCCCAATGGCCATGCCCAGCAAGCCACCCACTGTGATCCAGAAGAGCGCAAAGTAACGCCAGAACCGAGGTGGAAATATCATGGCTGTGCCTTCGACAATTCAGGTGCGCTGCCGCATCGCCAAGGTGCTTTCAAGGGCACTGAAATTTGCTTGGCTGGCAAAGCAGCGGGGGGTACGTTTTGTGTTGACAGCCAAGTTGCAACGGCCACCAAATCTTCGGAAGTGAGTCTTTGGACAACGTCACTCATGCAGTCGGGTGCTGCGGCTTTTCTTTGGTGGGTTTGCCAAGCTCCCAACTGTGCATTCAAATAGTCGAGCGGCAAGCCTAAAAGTCCGGGCACATTGGGCTGTATGCCTGTGAGTTGTGCGCCGTGGCAAGTGCTGCAGGCGGGCACATTTCGCTTGCTGTCGCCCTCAAGGGCCAATTTTTTGCCTTCAAGCAAAAGTTGATTCGAGACACGTTCGGGGGGTCTGGCGGCAGGCGGATAAGGTAATTTGAGATTGGAAAAATAGTTTGCCATTTCCTGAAGGTAAGCGTCCGATAGGGGGTCGACCAAGCGCGTCATGAGGTTGTAATGACGACGCCCTTCTTGAAAATTTTTGAGCTGGTTGTACAAGTAGCCAGCGGGCTTGCCTGCCAGTCTTGGGTAATACCCATCTGGCCCCGCTTTGCCTTGTTCACCATGGCATGCGGTGCAGGCTCGGGTCCTTTCGGCCATGTCGTCTTTGAATGAACTGCCTTGGCCTAAGGCCACTTGGGAGAGCAACAAGGTGACGCTTGCAAAAAGCCAAGTCAAACTGGCTGGCCTCTTGAAATACTTTGTTTTGGTTGAAAAAAATGATACGAAATACATGCTGTGAAGAAGCCATCAAGCTGGCTATGGAGGGCAGGAACCAAGCCCAATCATCCTTGTTTATCAGTTCAGGCGACAATGTAGGGTTTTGAGACTCTAACATTGACCGATATGTCTGACTTTGAAGTACGTTTTGCCACTAAAAAAGAGGCTGCTGCAGTGGCCAATCTCCACCTGATTGCCAGCCGCGCGGCCTATGCAGGCCAAGTGCCTGAAGCACATTGGGACGCCACGCCCATGGCCAAACGAGTGTCTTATTGGAAAGAAGCCATTGAATATGGTGAGCCCCAAGTGATGGTAGCCATGGAAGGCGACAGCATGGTGGGCTTTGTGGGCTTCGATCGTTCGCGCGACCCAAAATCTAAAAACACCACAGGCGAAATTTGGGCCATCTATGCAGACCCTGATCGCTTAGGCGAAGGCGTGGGCTTGGCTTTGTGGGATGCCGCCAGAGAAGGTTTGCTGGAAGAAGACTGTACCGACGTGACCATCTGGGTGCCTTTACTTAACGAGCGCACCGTGCGCTTTCATGAGTTGGCCGGCTTTAAGCGTGAAATGAACACTGCACGCACAGTGCCCATCGGCAGCGTGAAAGTTGAGGAAGTTCGGATGAAGCGTTCTTTGGCTTAAAAATTTTCGAAAATGAAAATTTTGCTTGCCCCCATGGAAGGGCTGTTGGACCACAGCCTCAGAGACACGCTCACCCGCGTGGGCGGCATTGACTTGTGTGTGTCCGAATTTATTCGAGTGACAGACGCCGTGCTCCCAAAAAGAGCGTTCTTCCGGGTGGTGCCAGAGTTGTTGAATCAAAGCCAAACACACGCAGGTGTGCCCGTGAGGACGCAATTGTTAGGCTCTGACCCCCATATTTTGGCGGCCAATGCTGCGCGTTTGGCCCGGTTAAATCCAGCGGGAATAGATTTGAATTTTGGTTGTCCAGCCAAAACAGTCAATCGCCATCGAGGCGGGGCCGTGTTGCTAGATGAGCCCGAATTGATTGGTCAAATTGTGGCGGCAGTTCGCAAAGCAGTGCCCGCCAATGTGCCAGTGTCTGCCAAGATGCGTTTGGGATTCAACGACGACTTGAGGGCTGAGGATTGCGCGCAGGCCATTGAGGCTGCAGGTGCAGATCAATTGGTAGTTCATGCCAGAACCAAGGCGCATGGATACCGACCCCCTGCTTACTGGGACCGCATTGCCGATGTGCGCCAATGTGTGAAATTGCCCATGGTGGCCAATGGTGAAATATGGTCTGTGGCAGATGCTGTTCGTTGCCGAGAAGTCACGGGTTGCAACGACATCATGATTGGTCGGGGCATGGTGAACAATCCTGGGCTTGCATTAGAAATTAAATTTCATGATGCCCAAGCGCAAGGCATGACATTCGCTGACATGCCACAGAAATTTTCTTGGCCGCAGTTGTGGCCCTTGCTCAGTGTATTTTGGACGCGAATGAGCATGCACGTTGCACCGCGCCATCGTGCTGGCCGACTTAAGCAATGGCTCAATTACTTGCGGCGTCATTACCCTGAAGCTCAGCAAGCATTTGACGGACTCAGGCTGGTTCAAGACCCTACGGTGTTGGCGGCTTGGTTGTCGCAGCCGCTTGCAAAATTTGAGCAGAAGCCTCAGCTTGAAGCACTTTCAAGTTAGCGTGTAAAAGTTCGCTTGCTAATAGAGCGGCAGCTTGCTCTTGGTCTGATTGAATGTGGAGGCACAATTTTTCAGTGACCTTGATGTCAGACACCAATGAATCTTGGCAAAACACGGGTGCAAAACCCTTCAATTGGTGCCAAACCTTTTGCAAGACTTCGAAGTTGCAAGTTTGAATGGCATTGGCAATGACAGGGTCGTCCGCGAGCAAGGTGCTATTGAGCGTTGCTAACAATTGGTGTGCGCTCTGAGCATCACCCAAATAGCCGACTGCTTTGTCCATCGACAAAAAAAGATGTGCTGTCATGCTTTAAAGCTTGCCATGAAGAAGGGCATTTAAACCTCCCTCAGGCTCAAAGCGCTTGTTTCTGAAATGCAGCCTTGATGGCCCTGGCAGCGCCCGTTGCTGTAGGGGGTGTTTGGGATCACCGGGGTAGCAAATGACCCGCATGCCATCCATATCGAAGGGCTCTGGTTGAATGACAGGCGGCGTGCGCTGCGCTGCATCTTCAAGCGCATGGTCGACACTCTGAAAGAGGCTCAGGTGCGACAGGCTCATGATTTGAGGCGGCGCCAACAAGATGCTTCCCTCCCAATACTGCATCAGCGCTTGACGCGGGGTTGCCCACAAAATTTCAGTGGTCTCGTGATTGTCCTGAACAGCAGTTTGCGCGGCGGGTGCTCTTGCCAAAAAGAAACGCGTGTCGAAACGTTTGGACATCATGGAGGGCATGCGCGGCGTGATCCATCGCGACCATGGTTTCAAGTCGGTGCAGCTGATGAGGAGGCCGCATTCTTCTTGCGCTTCGCGCAAGGCTGCAACAAACAAACTGCCAGCATGCTCGGGGGTGATGTCGGGCTCACCCAATTGAGCATGCAGATCTGAGAGGGCCAGATCGAGGCTTGCCAAGGCGCCAGGACTGGCGTCGGTTTCATCGCGCTTGCCACCCGGAAAAACAAATGCCCCACCCAAGTCCTTGGAGTCTGTATGGCGCTTGAGCAACAAAACTTCCAAACCTGACGAGCCCTCCCGCAGCATCAAAACGGTGGCTGCATCGCGCGGCGGCGTGTCAACGATGTGAGAGGTGATTTGCATAGGGGCTTAAATTGAGTAACATCACAAGGCTATCAGATTGAGGAAACAAAATGAGCATCGATTTTCAAGGACGTGTCGCCATTGTCACAGGTGCAGGCGGCGGATTGGGCAAGCAGCATGCGCTGGCGCTGGCCAAGCGGGGCGCTAAAGTGCTGGTGAATGACCTCGGGGGCAATGTTCACGGTGAGGGTGGCTCTGTCAGCGCAGCGCAGGCCGTGGTGGATGAAATTATCAAAGCGGGTGGCGAGGCCATTGCAAACGGTGCCTCTGTGACCGACTATGAAGCGGTGCAGGCCATGGTTAAACAAGCCATGGACAAGTGGGGCCGTGTCGATATTTTGGTGAACAACGCCGGTATTTTGCGCGATAAAAGTTTTTCCAAAATGGAAATTTCAGATTTTCGCTTGGTCATGGAAGTTCACGTGATGGGCGCCGTTCATTGCACCAAAGCCGTGTGGCCCATCATGCAGGCTCAAAACTATGGCCGAATTGTCATGACCACTTCTTCCAGTGGTCTGTACGGTAACTTTGGTCAAGCCAACTATGGCGCTGCCAAAATGGCACTGGCGGGCATGATGCAAACGCTTTCCATTGAGGGCGAAAAATACAATATTCGCGTCAATTCATTGGCGCCCACTGCAGCCACTCGCATGACCGAGGGCCTCATGCCCGAGGCGGTCTTGAAAGCCCTAGAGCCCCAAGCGGTCGTGCCCGCCATGTTGGTCATGGCGTGTGAAGATGCGCCCAACAGAACCATCCTGTGCGCAGGCGCAGGCAGTTTTGAAGTGGCCCACATCACCCTCACACAAGGCGTGCATTTGGGGATGTCTGATGACACGCCAGAGCAATTGTTGGCCGCGATGGCTCAGGTCAAAGACCGCCAAGGCGAGTTGGTGCCAGGATCTGGGTCTGGACAGGGCAGTCTGGAAGTGGGCAAGGCCATGGCCGCCCACAAGGCTTAACTTAAGCTGAGAACCACGGGTGTGTGATCGCTGGGCCGTTCGTTTTTGCGCGGCACTTTGTCGATCACGCAGCCAGTGGCACAAGCTTTCAGTGCGTCTGTGATCAAAATGTGATCGATGCGCATGCCGCGGTTTCGCTTAAATCCGAAGTCACGGTAGTCCCACCAACTGAAGCTTTTTTCAGCTTGCTCAAACAGCCTGAAACTGTCGTGCAAACCCAATTGAATCAGGCTGTTCAGATGCTCCCGCTCTTCAGGTGTGCAGTGAATGGTGCCTGCCAAACCCACAGGGTCCCAAACGTCGAGGTCATCGAAGGTGATGTTGTAGTCGCCCATCAATACCAGCTTAGGGTAGGTGGCCATTTCTTGCTTGACCCACTGATGCAATGCCGTAAGCCAGCGCATTTTGTAAACGAACTTGTCACTGTCTGGGGCTTGGCCATTTGGAAAGTAGCCGCCTATGACACGCACATCACCAAATGTGGCCGCAAGCACGCGCGACATATCGTCTTCAAACCCAGGAATGTTTTTGATGACCTGCTTGCCTTCGGTGCGAGAAATGAGTGCCACACCGTTGTAAGTTTTTTGTCCAAACCATTGCGAGTGATACCCCGCTTCAGTGAAAGCAGCATGTGGAAATTTGTCATCGGTCATCTTCAATTCTTGCAAGGCCAAGACATCGATGGCCTGCTTAGGACCAAGAGCTTCTTGCGCTTTCAACCAGTCGATGACCTGTGGCAGTCGCACGGTGAGTGAGTTCACATTCCAAGTGGCAAGTTTCATGGTAGTTGATTGACTTTCAGGCTTTAAACAATGCGTTGGTAAGTGACAAAGCTGAATCTCAAACCCGAAGCTGCTGTGTGAGACTGACGCGCAGTTTCAAGCCATGACGCATCCAATATAGGCGCGTAGGCATCGCCTTCAAAATCTTGCTCAATTTCAGTCACCTCAGCTTCGTTCGCAAGGGGTGCTGCTTGGGCGTAGATGTCTGCGCCGCCCATGATCCAAAGGTCTTTGCCTTCTGGGCAATGTGCCAAGGCCACAGTTAAACCCTCTTCGAGCGAATGAACCACATGAGCGCCTTCTGCGTGCCAATCTTTTTGTCGCGTCAAAACCAAATTGGCCCTGCCAGGCAGCGGTCTGAATTTGGCAGGAATAGATTCCCAAGTTTTCCGGCCCATCAAGACGGGGCTGCCCAAGGTGGTGCGCTTAAAGTGCGCCAAGTCTTCAGGCAGATGCCAGGGCATTTGATTGTTCAGACCAATGACACCGTTGGCAGCTCGCGCGTAGATGAGCTTGAGCTTCATCAGACCGCTACCGGCGCCTTGATGGCTGCGTGGCACTGATAGTCCAGAACTTCAAAGTCTTCGAATTCGTATTCAAAGATAGAAGCTGGTTTGCGTTTGATGTTCAGAGTTGGATAAGCTAACGGCGCTCTGCTGAGTTGCAGGGCAACTTGCTCTTTGTGGTTGCTGTAAATGTGACAGTCACCACCTGTCCAAATGAAATCGCCTACCTCTAAATCGCATTGTTGCGCCATCATGTGAGTGAGCAAGGCGTAACTTGCAATGTTGAAGGGCACACCCAAGAAAATATCTGCGCTTCGCTGGTAAAGCTGACAACTGAGTTTGCCTTTGCCACCTTCCACCAAGGGCGGTGCCACATAAAACTGAAAGAATGCATGGCAAGGCATCAACGCCATCTTGGAAAGTTCTGCCACGTTCCATGCACTCACAATGATGCGGCGTGAATCAGGATTGGTTTTGAGTGTGCGAATCACGTCTTCAATTTGATCGATGTGGCCACCATCAGGTGTGGGCCAACTGCGCCATTGCACGCCATAGACCGGGCCAAGGTCGCCATCCTCGCGCGCCCATTCATCCCAAATGGTGACGCCGCGTTCACGCAGCCAGTTGTTGTTGCTGGAGCCGGTGAGAAACCACAAGAGCTCTTGAATGATGGAGCGCAGATGAACTTTTTTGGTGGTGACCAGCGGAAAGCCTTCGTTCAAATCAAAGCGCATTTGATGGCCAAACACACTGGTGGTGCCAGTGCCTGTGCGGTCGGCCTTGAAAACGCCGTGGTCGTTCACATGGCGCATGAAGTCTTCGTACTGAGAGCGAATGGGGCGTGTGGTCATGGGCTGTTCAAAATGAGTGAATTGAAGGCTTCGGAGGTGAACGGTTCGGAGATAAGTGGGACTGATCCCTAAATTTTAATCACTCTGCCAGGGTTCATGATGTTCTGAGGATCCAAGGCCAGTTTGATGGCCTTCATCATGGCCAAGGCGGTGGGATCTTTGTAGTGCGTGAGTTTGTCGGCTTTGAGGCTGCCCACCCCATGTTCCGCACTGATCGACCCATTGAAGGCTTTGACTTGGTCAAACACCCAGGTGTTGACCTCGTCTTCATGGTCGTGCAAAAAGGCCGCACCATCGGCACCTTGCGGTGCTTGCACGTTGTAGTGCAAATTGCCATCGCCCAGATGACCAAAATTGACCAAGCGAATGCCCGGTATTTTGGTTTGCAGCAATGCATCGGTTTCGGCTACAAATTGTGGAATGAGCGAAACGGGAATGCTGATGTCGTGCTTGATGTTCAAGCCTTCATCGGCTTGTGCCAAAGGAATGGTTTCGCGAATTTGCCACAGCACTTTGGCTTGAGACAAATTTTCAGCCACCACCGCATCGGTGACCCAACCATTTTCCATGGCGGTTTCCATCAGGGCTTCAAAGCCCTCGCGTGCATGCAACTCAGACTCGTGGTCAGAGTTTTCGAGCAAGACGCACCAGGGTGTTTCTTTGTACAAAGGAACCCGCAGATGGGGGTGGTGTTTGTCAACCAAGCCCAGCGCAAACTGACCCATCACTTCAAAGCCAGTGAGGCCTGCCCCCAATCGCTCGTGCGCCATGCCCAAGAGCGACACGGCAGCTTCCATGCTCGGGACAGCCGCCCATGCAGTAAGCTGCGCTGCGGGTTGCGGATAAAGTTTCATGCAAGCCGCAGTGATGATGCCCAATGTACCTTCGCTGCCAATCATGAGATTGCGCAAGTCGTAGCCAGTATTGTCTTTGCGCAAGCCAGACAAGCCGTGCCATATGTCGCCTTTGGCTGTGACCACTTCCAAGCCTAAACACAGCTCACGCGTGTTACCAAAACGAACCACTTGGGTGCCGCCAGCGTTGGTGCCCAAATTTCCGCCCAGGGTACAGCTGCCCTCTGCCGCCAAGCTGAGAGGAAAAAGATAGCCTGCCTTGTCAACATGCTCTTGCACCGTTTGCAAAATACAGCCAGCTTCAGCCACCACGGTCAGATTGGCGGCATCTAAAGAGCGAATTTTGTTCATTCTCTGCAAGCTCAAAACCACTTGCTGGCCAGAAGCATCGGGCACAGAGCCAACCACCAGTCCGGTGTTGCCGCCTTGGGGAACAATGCTGGTGAAGGTGTTGGCGCAGGCCTTCACAACAGCAGCGACCTCTTGCACGTTGGCGGGTCTGACAACGGCCAATGCTCTGCCATGTGAGCGCTTGCGCCAATCACGCTCCCAAGCGCTGAGATCGGTTTGCGGATCGTCGTGGGTGAGGACGTTTGAATCGCCACAAATCTGGCGCAGATTTTCCAACAAAGCACTCATAGGGATATTTCAGTGAGACGTTTTTGTTTCTTCAGCTTCATTGAGGCTGACACCTTCGCGTGCCATCTGAAAGCGCCAACGCACGTGCAATGCACATGCCGCAAATAAAATGACACACAAAATTGTTTCGGTCAGTGCCAGCCCAGCCGACCAACCCTTGTCGCCCCAAGCACGCACCACACCTTCGGTGAAATAAAGCCAAATCATGAGGCTCACCCAGCGGTAGGTGTACATCCGATTTTTCAACAAACCGGCCAACGGCCAGCACAAGGGGAGAACTTTGATGGCCCACCAAGAGCCACCTTCGCGCAAGGGCGCCAGCCACAGTTCCCATAAAAGACCAACCAAAATAAGTGCCAAAAGGCTGACAACAGCAACCCAGCGCGTTATTTCTATGGTCTTCGGGGTCAAAAATGGGGTGTGAGGTGTTGAGTCGTTCATGGCGATGGCATCATACCGGTCATGAAGCCGATTGAAACCCTCCGCGTCACTTTGAACGAAATCTTGCTGTTTCCGTGGCGGCAAATGTTGCTCACCCTGTGGCGTCGTTTTCGTGAAGTTCGACTTGGAACGACAGCCAGTTCCCTGACTTTCACCACCGTTTTAGCCTTGGTTCCCCTTTTTACCTTGCTTTTGGCCATTTTTACGGCCTTTCCAATCTTTTCAAAAGTCCAAGACCAATTGCAACGCTGGCTGATCGACAGCTTGATTCCAGAAAGCATTTCCCGTCAGGTATTGGGGTCTTTGACGCAGTTTTCTCGCAAGGCCAGTCAGCTTGGCTTGGTCGGCTTGATTGCCGTTGTGGTGGCCTCGGTGGCCTTGCTCGTGACCATCGATCGGACCTTGGGTCAAATTTGGCGGGTTACCCGTCAACGCCCCTTGGCCCAACGTGTTCTGCTTTACTGGGCTGGCATCACGCTGGGCCCCCTCTTGTTGGGCGGTAGTTTGGCCATTTCATCTTATTTGTTCACGGGTTATCTTTCTGGCTTGGGCGATTGGCTGCCTTTTTCTGTTCGATCTTTGCTGGACTTGGTTGAGTTTTGTTTGTTGGTTGCCTGTGTCACTGGCTTGTACTATTACTTGCCCAACACGCACGTGGATTGGCGTCACGCTTTGACGGGGGGCTTTGCAGTTGCTCTGGGCTTGGAGTTGGCCAAGAAAATATTGGCTGTCTATTTGGCGCAAATGCCCTCGTACTCGGCCATTTATGGTGCGTTTTCTGCTGTGCCTATTTTATTGGTGTGGATTTATGTGGCATGGGTGGTGGTGTTGTTGGGCGCCGTGGTGACGGCCAGCTTGCCCGAAATTGGCCGACAGGCTAAACGGCAAGCGGATGGCCCTGGTTGGTCATTCAGGTTGGCCTTAGAGATTTTGCAATGCCTATCGACCTCACGGGCCAGCTCGCCGCAAGGCCTTCGAATGTCGCAGATGGCAGATGAACTTCACATTGAACAGCGCCATGCTCAGCTTGTCTTGGATGCATTGCAAGAACTCAGGTGGGTGGGGCGATTGGAGCAGTCCGACAACAAGCTTGAAAGTCAGTGGGTGTTGCTGGTGGACATCTCAACCACACAGCTAGCCCCCCTGGTGCAAAAACTTTGCTTGCAAACTTCGGAGGCCACCGAGTTGCTCTGGCAAAAAACCCAGTTGACCAGCCTCAAGCTGGCCGATGTGATTAAAACTTGATCTTGCCAGTCCACATGTCTTTGTACATGACCCAATCGCCCATGAAACTGTAAAGAGGGCGTTTGAAGCTGGCGGGTTTGTTTTTTTCAAAGCCAAAATGGCCGATCCAAGCGCAGCCATAGCCGCACAGCAAACCGTACAAAAAGTATTGCGGTTTAGCCGAGATCATAAGCATGGCGAAGCAAAGCAAGGACAGTGTCGATCCAAGAAAGTGAAGGCGACGGCAAGTGGTGTTGCTGTGTTCGTTCAAGTAAAAAGGATAGAAGGTTTCAAAGCTTGTGAAAGTGCTTGCGTCGGGCGCAAGCTTCAATTCTTCGGTGGTGTTCATGCGGCCTCTTAAAAAGAACGAGTCAATGTGCGTTGGTCTGGAAGGGGGCTTTTAAAAAGCCCCTGAATCTGGCTCTGCCGCCTCTGGTTGGCAATTCGCTGAGTGCGTAGTTTGGAAACCGATTCAAAAACCGACCGATGGCAATCCTACCTTCAAGTCTGGCCAGACTCAAGCCTGCACATTGATGCACACCAAATCCAAACGAGAGATGTTTATTGGGCAGACGCCTAAGATCAAGTTTTTCGGGATCGTTAAATTGCAGGGGATCGCGGTTGGCGGCGCCTATGCACAAAGTGACCAGTGCACCTTCGGGCAAATTGACGCCATCTAATTGCGTTGCTTTCACAGCCCGCCGATTGCTCAGTTGATTGGACGCTTCAAATCTCAAAAATTCATCGATGGCCACATTGAGAATGTGTGTGGTTTGCTCTGTTTGCGAACTTTCTTGGGCGCTGGGCAATGAGTTGGGTGAAAAGCTGGGCAGTGTACTGGCTTGCGCGCTTAAGAGGTCAGACCTCAATTGAGCATGCTGCGAGGGATGTTCTAGCAAACTGATCAAAGCATTTCCAATCAAATTGGTGGTCGTTTCATGACCTGCATTCAAAAGGAAAACACAGTTTTGGAGCAATTCAACTTCACTCAAGCTTTCGGAGTTTGTTGAATTTGAGAGTGTGTCTTTGTCGCCCAAAATTAAGCGTGTTAAAACATCTTGATCGGGATTGCCGGGGTGTTTTCGGCGATCGGCCACCAGGTCGCGCAAGTAGCTTAAAAACGCTTGCACGCTGCGATGGCCCAGTTCTTCTTGGGCGGTTGTGAGTCGAGGTTCTAGAGCGCCCAATATGGCCAATGACCAGCCTCTCAATGGTCCCCGATCGGCATGTGGCACATTGAGCAAATTGCCAATGACTTCAACGGGAATGGCAGATGCAAAGTCTTCAATCAAATCGCCCTGTTGCTGTTCTTCTAGTTTGTCCAAAAGGCCGTCTACCAGTTCGATCAAACCCTTTTCCATGGCGTCAATAGCGCGGCGTGTGAGTGCGCCCATGATGAGTTTGCGGACGCGCGTGTGCCGAGGGGCATCGTTAAACACCAGGCTGTTGGTGTGATGCTCGTAAAGCGGTGCATCGTGTCCCGGTAGCGCATAAGGTGCTTGGTTAAATGGGGCGTGGTTGTATTTGGGTGCAAACTCAATGCGCTTGTCGGAGCTGAAAGTAGCAGCATCTCGGTAGACCATTGCGAGATCTTCGTGCCGGGTTAAAAAGAAAGAACCATCGGGCATGAGCTTGATGGGTTCTTGCTTGCGCAGAGCTGCATACACAGGATAGGGGTTGGCCAGAAAGTCTGCAGGTAAATTGCGCAAATCAAACTGGCTGCAAATCTCTTGCACCCGTTGCGCTGTCATTGCAGGGGTAATGAGTGAAGACGAAATGAGGGCGGTGCGCATTATTTTTGACAAAATTCAATCATGGCGTTCAATGTTTCTTCGGGCGCTTCCACCATCAGTTGATGCCCTGCATTGACCATGGCCACGTGGCCGTCATGGGCCCATTTGATCAAGCTCTGTGCAGCTTTGGGTTGTGTCATTTGATCTTTTTTACCCAGCAGGAACAAGGTGGGGCAGCTGACTTTGCGCATGGAAACTTCGCCTTGATCGTAGGTGTCACAAGCCTTGAAGCCAACGTTGAAGATATTTTCTTGGGAGTTGCTGGCCAACACGCGTCGCATCAGGGCTTTGCTGCCGCCCAGCAGCCAAGTCCCTGGCCCCAGAGCACTGGGTGGCGGCGCCAATGTTGAGTGTGAAAATACATTCACCATTTGAATGGCTTTTTGAGGATCGTTCAATGAACTGTCTAACAAGGCGGGTGAAACGCGCATCGGGTAAGCGGTACCCACCATCATCAAACGCGAAACTCGACTTGGATTTTCGGCCGTGGCATGCAGCGCAATGAGCGAGCCAAAACTGTGGCCGACTAACATGGCCTTGGATACCCCAGCGGCATCTAGCAGTGCCATGATGCTTTGCGCGGCCTCTTGCACAGAGGCTGGCGCTTTGCCGCCGCTTCTGCCGTGACCGGGTAAGTCAACTGCCAGCACATTCCAGCCATGGTTGGCGAAATAACGTGTTTGCAAAATCCAAACGCTGTGATCGTTGAGCACGCCGTGCACGAACACCGCTGTGGGCTTTGTGGGGTCGAAATCTTTGCCCCCAGTGTAAACATAAAGTGGCGCGCCCTGCACGGTGTAGATCATGCGGCACCTCCTGTTTGTGCGGCCGCTTTTTCTGCTGCCTTTAAGGCCCGCTTGAGGTCGTCTATCAAATCATGGGGATCTTCTAAGCCAATGGACAAACGCACCGTGCCGGGTCCAATGCCGGAGGCCTTGAGGGTTTCATCGTCGACTCGGAAATGGGTGGTGCTGGCTGGGTGAATGACCAAGGATCGGCAGTCTCCCACGTTGGCCAAGTGGCTGAAAACTTGCAAAGCTTCAATGAAAGCCTTCCCTTGTTCACGCCTACCCTGGATGTCAAAACTGAACACAGAGCCCGCACCGCGAGGCAATAATTTTTGCGCCAATGCATGGCTGGGATGCGTCTCCAGCATGGGGTGTCCCACACGGCTCACCATGGGGTGTGCCGCCAAGAAGTTCACCACTTTTTCGGTGTTGCTCACATGACGCGCCATGCGAAGTGGCAGTGTTTCGATGCCTTGCAAAATGAGCCATGCAGAATGGGGACTCATGCAAGCGCCAAAGTCGCGCAGACCCTCCCGGCGGGCACGCAATAAAAAGGCCCCCACCGTACTTTCCTCGTCGAACACCATGTTGTGAAAGCCCTCGTAGGCTTGCGTGAGTTCTGCAAACTTGCCCTGAGTGTGAGGACCTGACCAATCAAAGCTGCCCCCATCCACCACCAAGCCGCCGATCACAGTGCCATGGCCTGATAAAAACTTGGTTGCCGAATGCACGATCAAGTCGGCGCCATGTTCGAAGGGCTTCATCAGCCAAGGAGTGGTGAGGGTGGCATCGACCAACAAAGGTACACCTGCTGCATGTGCAATTTGGCTGACAGCTGACAAATCTAGAACGTCCATGCCAGGATTGCCAACGGTCTCACCAAAAAATAACTTGGTGTTGGGTCTGACGGCTGCGCGCCATGCTTCTAAATCGCCTGGTTTCACAAAAGTGGTTTCAATGCCAAAACGACTCAGTGTGTAGTGCAATAAATTGTGCGAGCCACCATAGAGAGCTGAGGAGGCCACAATGTGAGAGCCTGCGCCCATGAGGGTGGTGATGGCCAAGTGAAGAGCGGCTTGTCCACTGGCTGTTGCAATGGCCCCAATACCCCCTTCAAGGGCTGAAATGCGTTGCTCTAAAACAGCATTGGTTGGATTGCTGATGCGGCTGTACACATGGCCCGCTCGTTCGAGGTTAAAAAGCGAGGCGGCCTGATCGCTGGACTCAAATACAAATGAAGTGGTGAGGTGAATGGGCACGGCACGCGCTCCCGTACTGGGGTCGGGTGCCGCACCTGCGTGCAATGCAAGTGTGTCAAAACCAGGATCTGCGTAACCGGGCATAAAGTTTCTCCAACAAATTTCTAGCAAGATTCAGGCAAGAGCATAAGGGTAAGCTTTGACTGTTCTTTGCCAACATTGTGGGCTATATTTCAAGTTCATTAGGAGACCGCCATGAAAGTCAGTGACATCCTTCGCGTCAAGGGACATAGCTTGATTACCGTCACGCCAGACGAAACAATGTCAACGGCCATTCAAATCATGTCTGAAAAAGACATTGGCTCTTTGGTGGTCATGGAGCACGGCGAATTGGCAGGCATGCTGACCTTTCGGGAGGTGGTGCAAACCTTGGCCCAAAATGGCGGCACGATCGCCAATGTTTCAGTTCGCAAAGCCATGGACGATGCGCCCATCACTTGCACCAGTGAAACTGAAATGGACGAGGTCAGGCGCATGATGCTCAACAACCATGCGCGCTACATGCCGGTCATGGACAATCGCATGCTGATGGGCGTTATCAGCTTCTATGATGTGGCCAAAGCAGTGGTCGACAGTCAGAATTTTGAAAACAAAATGCTCAAAGCCTACATTCGCGACTGGCCAGAAGGTTCTGATAAAGATCAGAAAGAAGCCCCCGCCCTCTGAGATAATAGGTGCCTATGAGCGGCAATACCTTCGGCACCCTTTTCTCTGTCACCAACTTTGGTGAATCCCACGGCCTGGCCATTGGCTGCGTCATTGATGGTTGCCCGCCAGGCATGCCACTGTCAGAGGCTGACATCCAGCCCGATCTAGATCGACGCCGGCCAGGCACCTCCAAATTTGTCACGCAACGCAATGAACCCGACACGGTTCAAATTTTGTCGGGTGTGTACCAAGGGCTTACCACCGGAACGCCCATTGCGCTGCTGATTCAAAACACCGATCAACGCAGTAAAGATTACGGCGACATTGTTCAAACATTTCGTCCAGGACATGCCGACTTCACGTATTGGCGCAAATATGGTTTGCGGGATCCAAGGGGTGGCGGGCGATCTTCAGCTCGCTTAACGGCACCTATGGTAGCCGCAGGTGCTGTCGCCAAAAAATGGTTATTGACCCAGCACGGCACCACCTTCAAAGGGTGCATGACGCAAATTGGTAAAGTGCCCATTGAATTTGAAAGCTGGGACCATGTTCACCACAATCCTTTTTTTGCGCCGGTGGCCGATGTCACGGCGCTTGAAGATTACATGAACGCATTGCGCAAGTCAGGTGATTCTTGCGGTGCTCGTTTGCGTGTGGTGGCTCAAGGGATGCCAGTCGGATTGGGGCAACCCTTGTTCGACAAACTCGATGCCGACATCGCCTACGCCATGATGGGCATCAATGCGGTCAAGGGCGTAGAAATAGGTGCAGGCTTTGGCTGCGTGACCCAAAAGGGCAGTGAACATGGCGACCCCATCACGCCCAATGGCTTTGTTGGCAACAATGCTGGCGGTGTATTGGGCGGCATCAGTACCGGTCAAGACCTGGACGTGTCGATTGCCGTCAAGCCCACCAGCTCTATCCTGATTCCCCGTCCTTCCATTGACACCCAAGGCAATCCCGTTGAAGTCCTGACCAAGGGGCGTCATGATCCTTGTGTGGGCATTCGTGCAACGCCTATCGCTGAAGCCATGTTGGCTTTGGTGGTCATTGACCATGTGTTGCAACACAGGGCCCAGTGCGGCGACGTTGTTCACACAGTCAATCACTAAGGGGCTTAGATGCCCAATGCAGCAGCGGCCCGTCGCCGCCAATTGATTCCTTTTGCGGCTGTTTCAGCCAGCTACTTTGCGCACATTGGATTTTTCAATCCTTATTTGCCGCTGTGGTTGAAAGAGCTTGGTTTTGGTCTGGTGGCCATCAGTATTCTGACTTCAGTTCAAGCAGCCACGCGTCTTTTTGCGCCCTACGGTTGGGGTTGGCTGAGTGACCATACGGGTGAGCGCGTCAAGTTGCTTCGATATGGTGCCAGCATGGCGCTGGTGTGTGCATGTTTGCTGTTCATGGAGCTGGGCCCCATTGGCCTTGGCTTGGTGCTCTTGATCATGTTCACCCACACCAGTTCCATGATGCCCATGAGTGAAGCGGCCATGGCGCATTTGGTCAGTCAAGGCGGGGCTTTCGATGCCAAGCGATATGGCCGAGTTCGCTTGTTTGGTTCCATCGGCTTTTTAGTCACCGTCTTCATGGCGGGTGCTTGGTTTGAGCATTTCGGCATGAAAGATTTTCCGGGTTGGACCGTTTTGAGCCTGGCTGCTGTCACTTTCAGCGTGTGGCTTCTGCCCGACTTGAAAGAAGCCACTCCAACACAAGAACAGAAGGTGGCTGTCTGGCCTGTGCTCACTCAAGCACCTGTCATGTGGTTCTTCATCACAGCCTTTTTTCATGTGCTTTCGCACATCGGTATTTATGTCTTCTTCTCTTTGTACCTTGACTCCTTGGGTTACAGCAAAGTCTGGATTGGCCTGCTTTGGGCGGTTTCCGTCGTTGTTGAAATTGGCTGGTTTTTTACCCAAGCCAAATGGATGCCACGCTTGCCCTTAACCGGATGGTTGGTAGTTTGTTCAGGTGCCATGGCTTTGCGCATGGGACTCACTGCACAATGGGCTAATGTGTTGTGGGTGCTGCTCATTGCACAAGCTCTTCACGCTTTGACCTTTGCGGCCAACCACACGGTGTGCATTGCCCTGTTGTCGCATCATTTTCCTGGCCGCTTGAGAGGCAGAGGCCAAGCGCTTTACACTGTCATTGCCTATGGATTCCCCGGTGTATTGGGTGGCTTGGCAGGTGGCTTGCTAAGTGAACGATTTGGCTTGCAGAGTGTTTATTGGTTGTCCTTGATCACAGCATTGATGGCAACATACTCTGCCTATCGCGTTTGGCGTTTGCAACATCCAGCCAATTCGGTGCAGCAGACTCTTTGAAATCTTGATGCTGAACCCTCTCTGAATAGTCCGATTCAAAGTTTTCATGTCCCTGAATCAAGAACCCATTCACATTGCGCCCGAGCTCTTGCGCTGCTTGTCACCTCAAGATGCATCACTGTTGGTGACGGGTCGGCGCTTGCAGTTGCCCGGCCCCATGGTGTGGCATGAGTGGGGGCACCAAGCTTTAGAGCAGGGTGCTTCAAGTCTGGTTTTACTTCACGGGGGCAGTGGCAGTTGGACGCATTGGATTCGCAATGTGGCACCACTTGTGGCAGAGGGCTTTCATGTCCTTGCAGTCGACTTGCCTGGCTTTGGCGATTCGGCCTTACCGGATCTTGGTGTCGATGTGGACGCTTTGATTGAGCCTTTGCACGCAGCTTGGATAAAGTTACACACTTCAGAGAGGGTGAGCTTGATTGGCTTTTCCTTTGGCGGCATGACGGCTGCTTTGTGGTTGGCCGCTTACCCGCAAGATGCAAGCAACTTGATCTTGGTGGGTTCGCCTGGCTTAGGCATTCAATCGCCCCACAGGGTTCCCCTGAAGGGGTGGCGTCACTTGGCAACTCAAGACTTGCAAACTGAGGCTCACAGGCACAACCTGTTGGCGTTGATGCTTCACGATGAATGCAAGCTCGATCAATTGGCCATGACGGTGCACCGGTTGAATGTGACGCGGGATCGAATGCCCCGCAGGCGTTTATCGGGCACACCCATTGTGGCCAATGCCCTGCCGCACATTTCGTGTCCGGTGCATGTCATTTATGGCGAATGGGACGCGCTTTATCAGGGGCGCATGCCTGAGGTGGAAACACTCTTTAAAAACATCACGCCCCACTTGGCTTCGTGGCAGTTGGTTTCTGGAAGTGGGCATTGGGTGCAGTTTGAAGCTGCAGAGGCCTTTCAGTTGGCTTTGAAAAAAACTTTCTAGCTGTCTTGGTTTAGAGCGGATGCACCTGGCTTGGCCTGGTTTTTTATGCCGTGGCTTGAACAGCAGAAACTGCGGCCCTTAACCCTAACAAATAACTGTCGACGCCGAACCCTGCAATTTGGCCTCTTGCAATTTCTGCAATGACCGATTGGTGCCGAAATGCTTCACGCGCATGGATGTTGGACATGTGCACCTCAATGATGGGGCACTTCAAAATGGCCAAGGCATCGCGAATGCCGTAACTGTAGTGAGTCCATGCCCCTGCGTTGATCATGATGGCGCTGATGTCATCGGCATGCGCTTGGTGAATTTTCTCAACCATGTCGCCTTCAAAGTTGGTCTGAAAACATTCAACTTCGGCTCCCAATTCTTGGCCGAGTTGTTTGACCTGCGCATCGATTTGAGCCAGTGTGATGGTGCCGTATTGGGCTGGGTCACGTTTGCCAAACATGTTCAAGTTGATGCCGTTCAAACACAAAATTTTCATGATCTTCCTCTGAGGTGGAGCCTGGAAAGATCCCTTGTGAAAACATGGAATCTGAGCTCTGTAGCCCGATTTTCCAATATTTGAGGCAATATCTCACTTTTATTCCAAAAACTTTTGCCATGGTCGCTACTTTAAAAATCGATTTCGTATCCGACATAGCTTGCCCTTGGTGTGCAGTGGGCTTGGGCGCATTAGAGCAGGCATTGGCCAACTTGAAAGACGTAGTGGCCGCCGACCTGCATTTCCAGCCCTTTGAATTGAACCCCAACATGGGGCCAGGGGGGCAGGATTTAGGTGAGCATCTGGCTGCAAAGTATGGCTCAAGCCCAGAACAGCAAGCTCAAATTCGCGCCAACATCGCGGCGCGAGGTGAAGAGGTGGGCTTCAAGTTCAATCCGGATGGTCGTGGCCGTGTTTACAACACCTTCAATGCGCACCGTTTGTTGCACTGGGCGGGCATCGAAGGGCCAGAAGGCAGTCAGCGTGCCCTGAAGCGAGCGCTGCTTGAATCTTATCAAGGCCGGGCTGAGCGAGTCGAATCTGATGAGGTTTTGTTGGCCGTTGTGGCCTCAGTCGGTTTGGATGTGGCTGTGGCTAAAGAGATTTTGGCTTCAGATACCTACGCTCAAGAGGTGCGGGAGGTCGAGCACTTTTACCAACAAGCGGGTATCCACTCTGTGCCTGCCGTCATCATCAACGACAAGCATTTGATTTCGGGCGGACAACCCGCTGAGGTGTTTGAGCAAGCGCTCAGAAGAATCGCTTCCGGAGACGTTTGAGACATGTTGCCGCCACTGACCATTTACTACGATGGAAGTTGCCCGCTTTGCAGGCGAGAAATTGCTTTTTACCAAGGCAATCCAGATGCCGCCCAATTGGTTTGGCACGATGTAAGTGTCAATTTTCAGGCCAACGACGATTCAAGCTTGGGCGATGGGCTCAGTTGCCAGCGAGCCATGGCTTATTTCCATGTGCGAGACGCCAATGGCAACTTGTTTGAAGGCGGTGCCGCATTTGCTCGCTTGTGGCTAGAGCTTCGTGGCTGGCGCGTGGCAGGCCGTGTTTTTTCAGTTTGGCCATTCAATTGGGCCATCAACCTGGGCTACAAAATGTTTTTGCCCATACGACCCACCGTGCAAAAGTATTTGCTCAAATGGGATGCGCGTCATTCATGAGCCCCTATCAAGCTTTGGTATTGGGTGCAAGTGGCGCCATCGGAAGCGCCTTTGTTTCACACTTTCAAAATGATGAGGCTTGCGCGCTGGTGGTCGGTTTGTCACGTCAAAGTGAATTGCATTTTGATTTGGAAAACGAGGACAGCATGGCGCAATGCGCTGCTCAATTCAAAAGTGCAACGGGCCCCTATGGCGAATGCCAATTCAAGTGGATCATTGATGCGACAGGTGCTTTGACCATTGATGGGCAAGGTCCTGAAAAACGCTTGGAAGCCTTGAATGCCAAGCAATTGCTCAGACAATTTGAAGTGAATGCGGTGGGGCCAGCATTGCTCATGAAGCACTTCTTTCCGTTGCTGTTAATTCAAGAGCGATCTTGCTATGCAACTTTGTCTGCGCGCGTTGGCAGCATTCAAGACAATCTCAAAGGTGGCTGGTATGGTTACCGCGCTGCCAAAGCTGCCAGAAACATGTTGTTGCAGACAGCAGCCATCGAAGCGGCTCGAAAAAGACCGCAGTGTGTTTTTGCAGCTTTACAACCTGGCACGGTGCAATCCAAACTCTCTTCAGGTTTTGTCTCAGCTGAAAATGCAATGCTGCCGGAAGAGTCGGCCTCAAAGTTGATGGCGGTATTGTCTGGCCTCAAGCCGAATGGCCATGCTCAGTTTGTCGACCATGCTGGGCAGCTGATTCCATGGTGATATTCAGGACGTTCAAGGAGAAAAGATGAGCGAAGATCCAAGATGTTGTGGCACAGGTACTTGCATCATTGACCCTGAGGGTCGTTGTTGGTGCGGTCAGCAATGGGATGGCGAGAAAATGGCCATGCCTCCTTTAGAACCTGCGGCGCAAGAGCTGCAAGAACCGTCCTCAAAGCCAAATCAGCCGTCGGCTTCCGCCAAATGATTCAAAGACTCACAAATTGCTGCTTGAAACTGGTACTGCTGGGAATGGTCATTACCGGTAGCTTTCAAGCAACTGCCAGTGAACTGTCTGATTTGCTTAAAACATCAGACCATGTTTTGCTCATGAGACATGCACTGGCGCCTGGCGTTGGCGATCCTGCAGGCTACAAACTTCAAGATTGCAAGTCGCAGAGAAATTTAGACGCCAAAGGCCGAGAGCAAGCGCAAAAAACGGGGCAGTGGTTGAAAGCCCAAGGAGTCGGCAGTGCGCTTGTGTACAGCAGTGCTTGGTGTCGTTGCAAAGAAACAGCTGAAAAGTTGGCCTTTGGGCCGACGGTGCTGGAAGCCTCTTTGAATTCATTTTTTGACGACATGCGTCAAGGTCCTCAAAGCAATTTAAATTTGCAAAAATTCATTGGTAGTCAGCTTAAAACCAAAGGCGATAAGGCCCTTATTCTGGTCACACACCATGTGAACATTGCAGAGTTCACGGGTGAGAATATCGGGTCTGGCGACATGGTTTTGGCCAAAGTGAATGCGGCTGGCAAAATGGTGTCATTCAAAATTTACCCTAGCCCTTACTAGCGCCAAGTGATTGAGGTTGGAAGGGTCATCCTAGCAGGGGTCTGAGTTCTACTTTGCGATTGCAGGCTTTAGAACCTTCAAAAGCCAGTTGCGTAGCGACCTCTTGATCTTTGGCTTGAATGAGCCAAAACCCACTGTAGTTTTCTTTCGCGTCAAACAAGGGTTTGTGGCTTGCTAAGTTGGCACCGTTTCGATGGTCGATCACATTGCCGTGAACAGGTGCGGCAAGGCCACCAGCAAAAATCCAGTGGCCATTCGACCTCAATGAATCGTTGAAGGCATCGATTTTCACCATCTCTTCAGGGGTGCCAGAGCCAGCTAAATCATCAATGACAAAAATCATGAATTTTTTTGACATGAAAGTCTTCTCTTATCGTTGAAGTGCTTTTTCAATTTTGTGCCTAGGCACTGTACTTTTGGGGATCTTGAAAGAGGGGCCTTGGCCGCCAGCATGCTCAATGAGTGCATCTTGAAACCAAGAACGCACATCTTCTTCGAGCCCAATGCCATGCATGAAGTTGTAAATGGCTTTTTTCAAACTCAATCCCAAAAGATCGTGATCAACCCCAGTAGGATCTCTAAAGCCAATGTCGTTCTTGCCAAAGCTCACGGGCGGCAAAGGAATCAGCTCGATGCCATATTCTTTGGGGTTCAATCCCACTGGCGAGTGAACCGTGCAGGCAAAGCGGTGAAAGAAGCCACTTTGAATGCAGCCGTTTTCAAACAGTTGCCGCACGTACTCAAGGGCGTCCACGGTGTCTTGCACAGTTTGAGTTGGGAACCCATACATGAGGTATGCATGCACCAAGATGCCCGCTTCAGAAAAGCCTTTGGTCACTTGCGCCACCTGCTCGACCGACACCCCTTTTTTCATGAGCTTGAGCAGACGGTCGGAGGCGACTTCGAGTCCACCCGACATGGCAATGCAACCGCTCTCGGCCAGCAACTCTGCCAATTCAGGTGTGAAGGTTTTTTCAAATCGAATATTGCCCCACCATGAGATGTGCATATTTCTGCAAATGAGTTCCTCGGCCAATGCCTTGAGAGCTTTGGGTGGGGCAGCTTCATCGACAAAGTGAAAACCTGTTTGCCCTGTTTCTTTCACAATTTGTTCAATGCGGTCGACCAGCAAAGAAGCTGAAGCAGTCTCGTAGCGCGAAATATAGTCCAGGCTCACATCGCAGAAACTGCATTTTTTCCAATAACAGCCGTGCGCCACAGTGAGCTTGTTCCAGCGCCCATCGCTCCACAATCTGTGCATGGGGTTAAGCATGTCTAGCAATGACAAATAGTCTTGCAAGGGCAGACCATCCCATGTGGCTGTTCCCACTTCTTCAAAAGGCACATCGGGCTCAGACCAATTGATGAGTTGAACGTGCTGGGCATTTTTTGATGCATCGCCACTATGGGGTTCATCGGCCGATTTGCGAATGAAGGTTCTGACCAAACGTGCCGCAGATCGATTGCCCTCTAAGTGCTCCAACAAAGCCAACAGTGGGCGCTCGCCTGAGTCGAGTGTGACGAAGTCAACGTAATCAAAGACGCGGGGTTCAGTGAGTTCGCGCAGTTCGGTGTTCACAAAACCGCCACCCAGTGCAATCTGAATGTGGGCATGGTGTTGCTTGATGGACTGCGCAATTCTGAAAGCAGCGTAGACAGCGCCAGGGAAGGGGACCGAAAGTAGAACCAAAGTGGGTTGATGATTTTCAATGGCCTTCAGCGTCAGGGCTTTGAGCTTTTCATCCATCAAGGTGAGTGGTGCAGCAAGGGCCTTTGCCAGGGGCTCGAAGGTGGCTTGACTGCCCGCCAATGATTCGCCATAGCGCACAAATTCAAACCTTGAGTCGACAGCGTCGCGCAACACATCGGCCAAATCATTCAAATACAGGGTGGCCAAGTGGCGAGCACGATCTTGCTGGCCGAGTGCACCAAACGCCCAGGAGAGCGGGTCGCCCGACTCACTGTCGTCGTAGGCATCCAACGCAGCAAAGCGAGGGCCTTCTGGCAAAAATCCACGCCCCGCAATGCGGTGGCTCAGGGTGCTGTCTTTGCCCTGTAGAAAAGCAATGGTGGGCTCGATGGTGTGAACGTAACGCTGAAAGAAGTCGAGAAAGAAATTGACAGTGGCACTCCGCTCAGCTTCTGGCAATAAAAGTGCGCGTGACTTGACTTCTTTTAAACCTTGCGCTGTGAACAAACTTAAGACGAGTTTGAGTGCCAAATCTTCTTGAACAGCTGATACCCCGCGTGAACGCAAAAAGCCCGTCAGGTAGGCCGTTGAGGGGTAGGGCGTGTTGAGTTGCGTCATCGGTGGGATGACGCTTAAAACGCGCAATGCTTGGAATTTGGAGCTGGGGTTCATGCACCCGTGACTTTACAGCCACTTTTGCATGAATTGCGCTTGTCCCGCTGCAGCTGCGAGTTCGTATTGGGTAAATCCAAACCGTTTGTAGCTGGACAAGGCCTGAGCGTTGCCACTGAGCACCTCGAGTGTCAGCTTGCAGCAACCGCGAGCCTGCGCGTAGTCTTCAGCGGCCTTGAGGAGAGATTGACCCACGCCTTGGCCCCGATGGGACGACAAAACGGCAATGTCGTGCACATTCAGCAAGGGCTTGGCCTTGAAGGTGGAGTAGCCTTCAAAGCAGTTGATGAGGCCAATGGGTTTGCCTTCTAACCATGCGATGAAACTGGCAGCGCCTGGAATGCGGGCCATGTCGGTGCACAAGCGCGCCGCATTTTCAGGATTCAGGGCCTCACCACCCCCCATCGGATCTTGCGCATAGGCATCTAACAAGAAGACCAAAGCCTGCGCATCTTGCGCGTCCAAGTAGTCAACACGCTTGATTTGCAAAGCGCTCATGAAGCGTAGTCGCTCATGGGCACGCAGCTGCAGAACAGGTTGCGATCGCCGTACACGTTGTCGACGCGGCCCACTTGAGGCCAATATTTGACACTGCTTAAGGGGCGACCCGCTTGCGCAGCGCCCACTTCACGTGAGTAAGGACGATTCCAATCTGCAGCCATCAAACTGGCGGCTGTGTGAGGTGCATGCTTGAGGGGGTTGTTGTCTTGCGGCCAAACGCCGTTTTCAATGAGGCGCACTTCCTCACGAATGGCAATCATGGCGTCAATGAAACGGTCGAGTTCTTCCAATGTTTCGCTTTCGGTGGGCTCCACCATGAGTGTGTTGATCACGGGGAATGACAATGTGGGTGCGTGGAATCCATAGTCCATCAAACGCTTTGCCACGTCTTCGGCCATCACACCGCTGGTTTCTTTGAGGACGCGCAAATCCAAAATGCATTCGTGGGCAACGTTCCCTGCTTTGCCATCTGCGCCGACACTGGCATACAGCGTGGGGTAGTGATCTGCCAAGCGATGGCTGATGTAGTTGGCCGCCAGAATGGCCGCTTCGGTGGCGTGTTTCAAACCTTCTGCGCCCATCATGCGGCAATACATCCAACTGATGGGCAATACAGCCGCATTGCCCAAAGGTGCGGCAGATACGGCACCCACACCATTCACTTTGAGGCCACCCGTGGCATGTCCTGGTAAGTAAGGCACCAGATCTTCAACCACGCAAACAGGACCTACACCGGGGCCGCCGCCGCCATGAGGAATGCAAAAGGTTTTGTGCAAGTTGAGATGGCTGACATCGCCGCCAAATTCACCGGGTGCTGCCACGCCTACTAACGCATTCATGTTGGCGCCATCGACATACACACGGCCACCATGTTGATGCACCAGTTCGCACAAGGCTTTGACTTGCGTTTCAAACACGCCATGCGTGCTAGGGTAGGTGATCATGACGGCGGCCAAGTTGGCGCTGTGTTGTTCGCACTTGGATTTGAGATCCGCCATGTCGACGTTGCCTTGTGAGTCGCAGGCGGTGACCACCACTTGCATGCCCACCATCTGTGCGCTGGCAGGGTTAGTGCCGTGTGCGCTAGAAGGGATGAGGCAGATATTGCGATGCCCTTGCCCCTTGGCTTCGTGAAAGGCCTTGATGACCAAGAGACCTGCATACTCGCCTTGGGAGCCTGCGTTGGGTTGCAGGCTGATGCCAGCGTAGCCAGTGGCTTGGCACAGCCACTCTCGCAATTGCTCATCGAGCAGGGCATAGCCCTTGAGTTGGTCAGCGGGGGCGAACGGGTGCATGTTGGCAAATTCAGGCCACGTGATGGGAATCATCTCGCTGGTGGCGTTGAGCTTCATGGTGCATGAGCCTAGCGGAATCATGCTGCGATCGAGCGCCAAATCTTTGTCGCTCAATTGGCGGATGTAGCGCAACATACCAGTTTCGGAGTGGTACCGATTGAATACGGGATGGGTCAGGTAAGTGCTGGTACGGCGCAAGCCAGTAGGGATGAGAGCGTCGCGACCTTTTTCAAAAGGAGTCCAATCGGGCAAGGCTTGGCCGCCTTCTGCAAAGCTGGACCAAAGCGCTTCAATGTCGTCGCGTGAAGTGGTTTCGTCCAGAGAAACTGCAATGCTGTCTGCCTTTAACTTGCGCAAGTTAAAGCCTTTGAGCAAGGCTTTTTGCATCACGGCATCGGTGCGAGCGCCCGTGTTAATTTGCAAAGTATCAAAGGCGGATTTGTGTGCCAATTTGCATCCTAGTTGCTCTAAACCTTCAGCCAAGATGGCGGTGAAACTGGCCACACGTTGAGCAATGCGCTTCAGGCCCAGAGGGCCGTGATACACCGTGTACATGCTGGCTACCACCGCTGGCAAAACTTGGGCTGTGCAAATGTTGGAGGTGGCCTTTTCTCGGCGAATGTGTTGCTCGCGTGTTTGCAAAGCCAGGCGATAAGCGGGGTTGCCATGCACGTCCACACTGACACCCACCAGGCGGCCGGGCATAGAGCGTTTGTAATCATCACGGCAAGCAAGGTACGCGGCGTGAGGGCCGCCTGCACCCATGGGCATGCCAAAGCGTTGGGTGGTGCCCACCACAATGTCGGCATCGAGCTCGCCTGGCGGCGTGAGCAATGTCAGGGCCAATAAATCGGCAGCCACAATGAAGGCTGCTTGTGCAGCATGGGCTTGTGCAATGACGTCTTTCAAATCGTGCGTCATGCCTGAGGTAGACGGGTACTGCGCCACCACAGCAAAGTAGTCGTTTTGCTTCATGAGCTCGGTGGCCAAGCCTACCAACACCTTCAAGCCCAGTGGCGCTGCACGCGTTTGAATGACTTCAATGGTTTGAGGATGACAGTCGCTGGCCACAATGATGTTGTTGCTTTTGGATTTGACCGAGCGCTTGGCCAAAGTCATGGCCTCTGCTGCTGCCGTGGCCTCGTCCAGCATGGAGGCGTTGGCAATGGGCATGGCCGTTAAATCGCAAATCATGGTTTGGAAATTGACCAAGGCTTCCATGCGGCCTTGGCTGATTTCGGCTTGGTAGGGTGTGTAGGCGGTGTACCAAGCGGGATTTTCCAAAATGTTGCGCAAAATAACGCCAGGCGTGTGGGTGCCGTAGTAGCCCTGGCCAATGAAACTTTTGAGAATTTTGTTTTGCTGCGCCATGGCCTTGAGTTCGGCCAACGCGCCGGCCTCGGTGATGGGTGCCGGTAACTTCATGGCATGGCTGCGTGCAATGGAGGCGGGCACGATGCTTTCAATGAGCGCGCGCCTTGAGGCTAGACCAATGACCGACAGCATGTGCTGCTCATCTGTTTCACTGATGCCAATGTGGCGTGCAATGAACTCGCTCTCATTTTCAAGTTGGCTTAAGGGGGCTGCAGATGACATCAACATGTTGGAACTTTCAGACTCAAGGTTCGATCAAAATACGCAAGATAAATTTCAGTTTGACGCAGCAAATGCGGTGTAAGCGGTTTCGTCCAACAAGGCATTCACTTGCGATGCATCGGACAACTTCACTTTGAAGAACCAACCTGCACCCAATGGGTCGGTGTTGGCCAGTGAAGGGTTATCGCGCAGGGCTTCATTGACTTCGGTTATTTCACCGCTGATGGGCATGTAAACATCGGCGGCAGCCTTCACAGACTCCACCACACCCGCTACAGCCTTTTGTTCAAAACTGCTACCTACTTCTGGCAACTCCACAAACACCACATCCCCCAACGCATCTTGTGCGTGGTGCGTAATGCCCACCGTGGCCACATCGCCTTCTAGCAAAATCCACTCATGCTCTTCTGTGTACTTCAAACTCATTTTTCTCTCCTTGATTGATTGTTAATTGGGGTCAGATCACAATTGTTTTGAAATGTGTTGATTGTTTGCGCGCTTCATCCGCGGTAATAGCGATTCGGTACAAATGGCATGGCACCGACAGTCATGGGGACGGCTTTACCGCGAACTATTGCGTTGACCACATTGCCCAAGCTGGCATTTACAACATCCACATACCCCATGGCAACTGGCACATTGACCGTCGGCCCCAACAAGCCGCTAGACACTTCACCAATTTTGACGCCCTGTGTATTTTGCAATTCCACATGTTCACGCACAGGCACTCGCTCCTGAGCAATCAGGCCCACTCGCTTGCGCGTGAGGGCGCGAGTGCCATCCAATTGCCCCAGCACCATGTCGGCGCCAAGGAAGCCGCCTGCACGCGCGCCACCTGTTCGGCGAATTTTTTGAATGGCCCAATTGAGCCCGGCTTCAACGGGCGTGGTGCTGGTGTCAATGTCGTTGCCGTACAAGCACAAGCCTGCTTCTAAACGCAATGAATTGCGTGCCCCCAATCCAATGGGTTTGACCTCTGCTTGAGCTAACAAAGCGCGAGCAAAGGAATCAACATGATTGTTGTGAACAGAAATTTCAAAACCATCTTCGCCGGTGTAGCCCGACCGGGTGATGAACAATTCAGCGCCTTGCCAATTGAAAGAAGCGCCCGTCATGAAGACCAGTTTGTCGACACCAGGCAACATGCGCGACAACGCACTGACGGCCTTGGGGCCTTGCAATGCCAAGAGCGCTTGTTCGGGCATGGGAACCACTTGGCATCGCGAGCCAATGTGCGATTGAATGTGAGCAATGTCATTCACTTTGCAAGCACCGTTCACGATGACAAAAATATCGGTACCCCTGTTCACGAACATCAAGTCATCCATGATGGTGCCTTCGTCTGTGAGCAGCAAACCATAGCGCTGTTTGCCGACAGGTAAATCAATGACATCGACAGGCATCAAGGATTCAAAGGCCGCAGCAGCTTCGGGGCCAACCAAGCGCAGTTGGCCCATGTGAGACACATCAAACAACCCAGCTTCTGAGCGCGTGTGGTGGTGTTCAGCCATCAAGCCCATGGGGTATTGGACGGGCATGCTGTAGCCAGCGAAAGGCACCATGCGCGCGCCAAGTTCTAGGTGCAAGCCGTTGAGGGGTGTGTTGAGCAGGGCGGTGTCAGTGGACAAATCGGTTCTCCAAGGGCAATGTAAAACCATGACCGAAATCATGGGTTGCCCTCGCTGTCCGCTTTACCTGAGCGATTCGCCGGTTGAGCCTTTCTAAAAAGACTCACTGCGGGTTGCGCCTTCGGTGGAAGGTTCGACCAGATGGCCCGCCTTCTCTCTCCAGTGAGGAAGCGTTCATGGTCAAACCACGAACGTTTGTCAGTCCTTTGTGCCTGAGCGTTCAGAAACTTTTCAGTGTCTTGCGCCTTCGGCGGCGGCCCTTCAATTTGAAGCCGCGCTCTCCTGACCATTCAAATTATAAACAGGTCTTCACGTCCTTGAAGCAGTTTTTTACATGCCCGAGTAGTTGGGACCACCACCGCCCTCTGGGGTGACCCAGACGATATTTTGAGTAGGGTCTTTGATGTCGCAGGTTTTGCAATGCACGCAATTTTGGGCATTGATTTGCAAGCGATCCGATTGGTCTTCGTTCTTCACATACTCGTAAACACCAGCGGGGCAATAGCGGGCCTCAGGTCCGCCAAACTTGGCCAAGTTCACATTGACTGGAACACTTGCGTCTTTCAGCGTCAGGTGGGCGGGCTGGTTTTCTTCGTGGTTGGTGTTGCTAATGAACACGCTGGACAAACGGTCGAACGTGAGCTTCCCATCGGGCTTGGGATATTGAATGGGTTTGCATTCAGCCGCGGGCTTCAGAAAGGTGTGGTCGGCCGCTGTACGGCGAATGGTCCATGGGATGTGGCCGCGCAACACAAACTGCTCTATGCCCGTCATGAGGGTGCCCACGGTGCGGCCTTTTTTGAACCACTGTTTGAAATTGCGCGCTTTGTTCAGTTCGGTGTACAGCCAACTGTTCTCGAAGGCCGCTGGGTAGGCGCTGAGCTCATCATGCTCGCGCCCTGATTGCAATGCTTCGAAGGCCGCCTCTGCCGCCAGCATGCCTGTTTTAATGGCGGCATGGCTGCCCTTGATGCGACTGGCATTGAGATAGCCAGCCTCGCAACCCACCAAGGCGCCGCCTGGAAACACAGTTTTGGGCAAGGACAATAATCCGCCCGCTGTGATTGCGCGAGCACCGTAAGAGATGCGTTTGGCAGGTGCGATGCCCTTGGCTTCATCGCCTTCAAAGTAATAGCGAATATTGGGGTGTGTTTTGAAGCGTTGAAATTCTTCAAAGGGGCTGAGCCAAGGATTGGTGTAATCAAGGCCAACCACAAAACCTACCACCACCATGTTGTCTTCCATGTGGTACAAAAAAGAGCCGCCGTAGGTGTTTTCATCCAGCGGCCAACCAGCGCTGTGCAAAGCCAAACCCGCTTTGTGGCGCGCAGGGTCAATTTCCCACAATTCTTTGATGCCAATGCCGTAGCTTTGAGGGTCGGAGTGGGCATCTAGTTTGAAGCGAGCAATGACTTGCTTGCCCAAATGGCCACGCGCGCCTTCTGCAAAAACAGTGTATTTAGCATGCAATTCCATGCCCAATTGGAAACTTTCTGTGGGCTCGCCATCTTTGCCGATGCCCATGTTGCCGGTGGCCACCCCTTTGACCGAGCCATCGTCGTTGTACAAAACTTCTGCGGCTGTGAAGCCAGGGAAGATTTCGACGCCCAAGGCTTCTGCTTGTTCCCCAAGCCAACGGGTGAAGTTGCCCAAGCTGATGATGTAGTTGCCATCGTTGTGAAAGCAAGGTGGCAATGTGAGGTTGGGAACCCGTGTGGCACCTGTTTCTGTGGTCATCAAGAAGATGTCTTCTGTGACCGCTTGGTTCAATGGCGCACCCATCTCTTTCCATTTGGGAAAGAGTTCAGTCAGTGCAATAGGGTCCATGATGGCGCCCGACAAAATGTGCGCGCCTGGCTCTGAGCCTTTTTCCAAAACCACGACCGACACCTCGGTGCCTTTTTCTTGGGCCAGTTGCTTTAGGCGAATGGCCGTAGACAAACCAGCGGGGCCACCCCCTACAACGACCACGTCGTATGCCATCGATTCACGGGGGCCGTGTGTGCTCAAAATTTCTTCGGGTGTCATGAAGTGACTCGCATTAAGTTGTCATACTTTGGCCAATTGATGGCCTCACAACCCATTTTAAGCTCGGAACAGGCAGAATCCGCCTAATAATCCCTTTGAAATCCAGCACCACCTCATGGGCTCAGCAGACAGACAAGACTTATGAAATTTGAAATTCCTGAAATCAAGAAAAAAGTTCATGAAATGATCATTCCCATTCGATGGGGCGACATGGACGCCATGGGGCATGTCAACAACACGGTGTACTTCAGGTATTTGGAAACGGTTCGAATTGATTATTTTCAGTCGATTGGTTGTGAGCCCAATCCCCAGGGACAAGGCCCTGTGATCGTGAATGCTTTTTGCAATTTTTACAAACAGTTGGAGTATCCCGGCAACGTGCTGGCCAAGATGTATGTCAGCGACCCTGCACGCACCACCTTTGAGTCGTGGTGTACTTTGGAATTGGTCGAACAGCCAGGTGTGATTTACGCGGCAGGCGGCGCCACCACCATTTGGGTTGATTTTCCGCATCAAAAAGCGGTCACTTTGCCGGATGACATGAGGGCGCGCGTCACGCCTTAAAGCTTAGGTTTTTTGTTTCGGCACGCGGCCCATGAGGTAAAACTCAGGGTTGGGCATCATGTTGCTGAAGCTGGCCATGCGGTTAGACAAGCCAAAGAATGCTGTGATGGCTGCGATGTCCCAGATGTCTTCGTCGTCAAAACCATGGGCATGCAAAGGTGCGAAGTCGGCTTCATCAATTTGGTCGCTTTGAAGACAAACCTTCAAGGCGAAATCGAGCATGGCACGTTGCCGCGGTGAAATATCGGCTTTGCGATAGTTCACGGCCACTTGATCGGCCACCAAAGGCTTCTTTTCATAAATTCGCAAAATAGCCCCATGGGCCACCACACAATACAAACAGTTGTTGGCGGCGCTGGTGGCCGTGACGATCATTTCGCGGTCGCCTTTGGTCAGGTGGCTGTTGCGGCCCACTGATTCAGGCAGCATGAGCGCGTCGTGATAGGCAAAGAAGGCGCGCCATTCAGCGGGTCTGCGAGCAAAAGCCAAAAAAACTTGGGGTACAAAGCCCGCTTTTTCTTGAACTTCCAAAATCTTGGCCCGAATGTCTTCTGGCACATCTTTGAGCTCTGGCGCAGGGTAGCGCGTGGTTTTGGTGCTTGATGTGTCGGGGGTGTTCATGGCAATCCTTGTCAGTTTGCTGATTCTAATCACCTATTACACTACTTACTTTTAAGAAATTCCCTCTTAGGAGCGCCCTGTGAACAAGATTTTCCCCTCTGCTGCCGAGGCGCTGAAAGGCGCAGTGGCTGACGGTCAATTGCTGGCTGTTGGTGGCTTTGGCCTCTGCGGTATTCCCGAAGCCCTGATCGATGCATTGCGTGATTCAGGTGTGAAGAACCTCACCGCTATCTCTAACAATGCCGGCGTTGACGGCTTTGGTTTAGGCAAGTTGCTTGAAACGCGTCAAATCAAAAAAATGATTTCTTCTTACGTGGGTGAGAACAAAGAATTTGAGCGCCAGTTTTTGGCGGGCGAGCTTGAGCTTGAATTTACACCCCAAGGCACTTTGGCAGAGAAGCTTCGTGCAGGCGGTTCAGGCATTCCGGCTTTCTTTACCAAAACGGGGGTGGGAACGGTGGTGGCCGATGGCAAAGAGTTGCGTGAGTTCGATGGCGAAACCTATGTCATGGAGCGCGCATTGGTGCCTGACGTTTCTTTGGTCAAAGCTTGGCGTGCCGACAAATCTGGCAACTTGCAATTCCGCCTCACGGCGCGCAACTTCAACCCCGCTGTGGCCATGGCGGGCAAGTTGTGCATTGTGGAAGTTGAGGAGATTGTCGAAACAGGCGACATGATTCCCGATCAAATTCATTTGCCAGGAATTTATGTGCACCGTTTGGTGCTCAACAAGCACCCTGAAAAACGCATTGAAAAACGCACCATCACAGAGAAAGCAGGAGTCTAAGCATGAGCTGGAGTCAAGACCAAATGGCGGCACGTGCCGCACACGAATTGCAAGACGGCTTCTATGTGAATCTGGGCATTGGTATTCCCACTTTGGTGGCCAACCACGTGCCCAGCAACATTGAAGTGTGGCTGCAGTCAGAAAACGGCATGCTGGGCATTGGTCCGTTTCCTACTGAAGATGAAGTCGACGCCGACCTGATCAACGCGGGCAAGCAAACCGTGACCACCATCAAGGGCACCTCTATTTTTGGCAGCCACGACAGCTTCGCCATGATTCGGGGCGGCAAAATCAATTTGTCCATTTTGGGCGCCATGCAAGTGAGCGAAAAGGGCGATCTGGCCAACTGGATGATTCCGGGCAAGATGGTCAAGGGCATGGGCGGCGCCATGGATTTGGTGGCGGGTGTGAAGCGTGTCATTATTTTGATGGAACACGTGGCCAAGAAAAAAGACGGCACCGAAGATTTGAAAATTTTGAAGCAGTGCACATTGCCTTTAACAGGTGTGGGCGTTGTCGATCGAATCATCACCGATTTGGCTGTCATGGATGTGGTGCCTGAAGGCTTGAAGGTCATTGAGTTGGCCCCGGGCGTGACGCAAGAATTTTTGCAAAGCAAAACAGGCTGCCCCCTGGTCTTCTGATGAAACAATTCAAAATTGCATGCATCCCTGGCGATGGCATTGGCAAAGAAGTCATCCCTGCATCCCAAGTTGTGCTTGAGGCGTTGGCGCAAGGACACAATGAGTTTGATTTTGAATTCACTTCGTTTGATTGGGGGGGTGATTACTACCGCCAACATGGTGTGATGATGCCCGCCGATGGGCTTGAAGCCTTGCGTCCCATGGATGCCATTTTGTTTGGTTCAGCAGGCGACCCACAAATTCCCGATCACATCACGCTGTGGGGACTGCGTCTGAAAATTTGCCAAGGCTTCGATCAGTATGCCAATGTGCGACCCACGCGAATTTTGCCCGGCATTGATGCACCCTTAAAGCGATGTACACCAGAGCAACTGAACTGGGTCATTGTTCGTGAAAATTCCGAAGGTGAATATGCGGGTGTCGGCGGAAGGGCGCACCAAGGTCATCCCATTGAAGTGGCCACCGATGTGTCCATGATGACCCGTGTGGGCGTTCAGCGCATCATGCGATATGCCTTCAAGTTGGCTCAATCTAGGCCACGCAAGTTACTGACTGTGGTGACCAAATCTAACGCTCAGCGTCATGCCATGGTCATGTGGGATGAAATTGCCAAAGAGGTGAGTGCCGAGTTTCCAGATGTGCATTGGGACAAAGAACTGGTAGACGCCTGCACGGCGCGCATGGTGAACCGGCCTGCAAGCTTAGATACCTTGGTGGCGACCAACTTGCATGCAGATATTTTGAGCGACTTGGCTGCCGCTTTGGCTGGTAGCTTGGGCATTGCACCCACTGGCAACATTGACCCTGAACGACGCTTCCCCTCGATGTTTGAGCCCATCCATGGCTCTGCCTTTGACATTATGGGAAAAGGTCTCGCAAACCCTATTGGCAGTTTTTGGAGTTGTGTGATGATGTTGGAACACATCGGTTTGGATCAGCAGGCCCAGCGTCTGATGCAGGCCATTGAGGTTGTGACTGCCAACCCCAAGTTGCACACCCGCGACTTAGGCGGAAACGCCAACATGCAACAAGTGACCGAGGCGGTGTGCCACATGCTTAAGCATTAGAAAATTTCAACATCACCGTGATGCAGGAGACAAAATGGCAAAGAAAACAAAGTTTTGGTTGAGTGCAGTGGGTCTGAGTTTGGCAAGTTTGTTGCCCCAACAAGCAACGGCGCAAGCCATGCCAGCGTGCCCTGAGAAAAACGTCATGTATTGGCAGGCGTTCCCTCCCGGTGGTGAATCTGATTTGTCGGCCAGGCACCAGCAAGTGGTGCTCAAAAAGAAATGCAGCGCCATTGATACCATCATTCAATACAAAGCCGGTGCAGGCGGCGGTTTGATGTGGGCCCAAATGAACAATCTGCCAGGTGATGGCCTCAATGTGGTGGGCATCAATTTGCCGCACATTGTGTTTCAGCCCATCGAAGGTGAAGTTCAATACAAAACGGCCGACATCACCCCCGTCTTTTGGTTTCATTACACCCCCGACGTGTTGGTGGTGCCTGAAAGCAGCCCCATCAAAAACTTCGCAGAGTTCATTGCTGCGGCCAAACAATCACCCGGCAAAATGAACCTGGGCGGCTCTGGCTTGAACTCTGCCAACCATGCTGCGCATGAACGTTTGAATGCGGCCTTTGGCATCAAGAGTACCTATGTGCCCTACAAAGGCACAGGCGACATGTCGATGGCTGTGGTGGGGGCCCAAATTGATGGCGCGGTCACCTACACACCCTTCGCCATTGCCAATCGCGGCAAAGTGCGCGCCTTGGCGGTGGCCATGGAAAAACGCCACCCCCTCATGCCCACGGTGCCCACCTTCAGAGAGTTGGGTGTCGATTGGATTGACGGCGCTTACCGTGGTGTAGGCGTTCCCAAATCAACCTCACCCGAGGCCCGCAAAAAATTGTCAGACATGTGGCTGGCCCTGAACAACGATCCTGAAATGAAAGAGCTGGCTGCCAAGAGTGGCTTTGAGTTGGTCAACATTGGCACCGATCAAATGGACGCCTTCATGAAAGAGCGCATTGCGCTTTACATTGAAGGCGCCAAGCGATTGGGCTTGGGTAAGAAGTAATTATTTCAAAATATCGCCCATGCAAAGGTACTTCATCTCGAGGTACTCTTCCATGCCGTGGTGTGAGCCTTCGCGGCCCAAGCCCGATTGCTTCACGCCACCGAAAGGCACATGCTCGGTGGCAATGATGCCCACGTTGATGCCCACCATGCCATATTCCAATGCTTCGCTCACGCGGTAAATGCGGCCTATGTCGCGACTGTAAAAATAGCTGGCCAAACCAAACTCGGTGTTGTTGGCTGCATCAATGGCTTCTTGTTCTGTTTTGAACTTGAACACGGGTGCGAAGGGACCAAAGGTTTCTTCACGTGCACACAACATGTCTGACGTGGCATTGCCAATGACGGTGGGTTCAAAGAACTGGCCATTCAAGGCTTTGCCGCCAGCCAACACCACACCGCCCTTGGCCTTGGCGTCTTCCACGTGGCGCGTCACTTTTTCCAAAGCAGCCGGTTCAATGAGCGGGCCCTGAACCACGCCATCTTCAAAGCCGTTGCCCACTTTCAAAGCTTTTACTTTGGCGGCAAACTTTTGCACAAACGTGTCGTACACCGACTCTTGCACATAGATGCGGTTGGCGCACACGCAAGTCTGACCGGCGTTGCGGTACTTGCTGGCCATGGCACCCTCTACGGCGCTGTCAATGTCGGCATCGTCAAACACAATGAAGGGGGCATTGCCGCCCAATTCAAGCGACAATTTTTTCACAGTGGGTGCCGATTGCGCCATCAAGATGCGGCCCACTTCGGTACTGCCGGTAAAGCTAATGTGGCGAACAATGTCGCTTGCGCAGAAGACTTTGCCTGCGGCAATGCTGTTGTCTGAATCGGCGGTGAGAAGGTTGATGACACCCGCAGGGATGCCAGCACGCAAAGCCAATTCGCCAGCAGCCAAGGCCGTGAGCGGTGTGAGCTCGGCGGGTTTGATGACCACCGTACAACCAGCCGCCAAAGCGGGAGCCACTTTGCGGGTGATCATGGCCAGAGGAAAATTCCAGGGTGTGATGGCGGCGCACACGCCGATGGGTTGCTTAATGACCGTCAGGCGACGGGTGTTGTCAAACTGGGGCAATGTTTCGCCATTGACGCGTTTGGCTTCTTCGGCATACCACTCTACAAAGCTGGCGCCGTACATCACTTCGCCTTTGGCTTCTGCAAAGGGCTTGCCTTGCTCGGCTGTCATGATGCGGCCCAAGTCTTCAACGTTGGCCATCAGCAGGTCGTACCACTTGCGCAGCAAAATGCTGCGTTCTTTGCCAGTTTTGCCGCGCCAAGCGGGCAGGGCTGCATTGGCGGCCGCAATGGCTTGCTCGGCCTCAGCCGCGCCTAAGTTGGCCACATCGGCTAATTTGGCGCCTGTGGCGGGGTCATTGATGTCAAAACGGCTATTGCCTTTGACCCACTGGCCATTCACCAGAGCGTCTGTTCTAAGGAGTGAGGGGTCTTTGAGCAAGGCCAAAGGGGAGGTTTTCATGTCCATGGGGTCTCCTGGGGTAATTTTGAAAGCTTGGAAGCTGTGCTTGCAATCTTATAATGGAAAGTTGAGCCCAGTTTGGCTTTCTTAAAGATACCCCTGTCATGAGCACACCTGTTATTTCCGTTGCTGAAATTCGCAAAACATTCTTAGACTTTTTTGCGTCCAAAGGCCACACCGTGGTGGCCTCTAGCCCCTTGGTACCTGGCAACGATCCCACCTTGATGTTCACCAACTCGGGCATGGTTCAGTTCAAAGATGTGTTCTTGGGGACAGACAAACGCAGTTATGTGCGCGCCGCTTCCGTTCAGGCTTGTTTGCGCGCAGGCGGCAAGCACAACGATTTGGAAAATGTGGGTTACACCGCGCGTCATCACACCTTTTTTGAAATGTTGGGCAACTGGAGCTTTGGCGATTACTTCAAGCGTGACAGCTTGAAATGGGCGTGGGAACTTTTGACGCAAGTTTACAAATTACCCGCCGACAAACTGTGGGCCACCGTCTACATTGAAGACGACGAAGCCTATGACATTTGGACGAAAGAAATTGGCTTGCCACCTGAGCGCGTGGTGCGCATTGGCGACAACAAAGGTGGACGCTACATGTCCGACAATTTCTGGATGATGGCCGACACCGGGCCTTGTGGTCCTTGCTCAGAAATTTTTTACGACCATGGACCCGAGATCGCAGGCGGCCCGCCTGGTAGCCCCGAGCAAGACGGCGATCGTTACATTGAAATTTGGAACAACGTGTTCATGCAGTTTGACATGCAGCCCGACGGCAGCGTGAAGAACTTGCCTGCACCTTGCGTAGACACCGGCATGGGTCTGGAGCGCCTAGCCGCCATTCTTCAGCACGTGCACAGCAACTACGAAATCGATATTTTTGACTCACTGATTCAAGCAGCATCGCGCGAAACCGGTTGCACCGATTTGCAAAACAAGTCTTTGCGGGTGATTGCAGACCACATTCGAGCGACCGCATTCTTGGTGAGCGATGGTGTGGTGCCCAGCAACGAAGGCCGTGGCTATGTACAGCGCCGCATTGTGCGCCGAGCCATTCGCCATGGTTACAAATTAGGCCAAAAGACGCCGTTCTTCCATAAGTTGGTGCCCGATTTGGTCAAGCTGATGGGCGCCGCCTATCCCAGCTTGGCATCCCAAGAAAAACGCATCACCGATATTTTGAAAGCCGAGGAAGAGCGCTTCTTTGAAACGCTTGAAGTCGGCATGCAAATTTTGGATGCTGCCCTTGAAGGCGGCGTCAAAGTGTTGCCTGGTGAAGTCGCATTTAAATTGCACGACACTTATGGTTTTCCTTTGGACTTGTCAGCCGACGTTTGCCGCGAGCGAGATTTGAGTGTGGACGAAGCGGGCTTTGCCACAGCCATGGAACGCCAAAAAGCCCAAGCCCGTGCAGCGGGCAAATTCAAAATGGACCGCGCGCTGGAATACACCGGTGCGAGCAATACCTTCGTGGGGTATGACGAACTGCAAGCCACTGCCAAAGTCTTGGCGCTGTATGTGGATGGCACACCGGTCACAGAACTCAAGGCAGGACAAAACGGCGTGGTGGTCCTCGACACCACCCCCTTCTACGCAGAGTCTGGTGGCCAAGTAGGCGATCAAGGCTTGCTGCAAACCGCAGGCGCCAAATTTGAAGTGGAAGACACTTTGAAAATCAAAGCTGATGTGTTTGGACATCACGGCGCATTGACAGAAGGCAGTCTTCAAGTGGGTGACGCTGTTCAAGCACAAGTCAACACTGAATTGCGTACCGCTACCGTTCGCAACCACTCAGCCACGCACCTGATGCACAAAGCTTTGCGCGAAGTACTGGGCGACCATGTGCAGCAAAAAGGTTCTTTGGTGAATGCCGAGCGCACGCGCTTTGATTTTGCCCACAATGCCCCCATTACCGACGAGCAAATTTTGGCCATCGAAGCCAAAGTGAACCAAGAAATTTGGGCCAACCCCGCCACCCAAGCACGCTTGATGGACATTGAGTCTGCTCAGAAAACCGGCGCCATGATGTTGTTTGGTGAAAAGTACGGCGAAACTGTTCGCGTGCTCGACATCGGCTCAAGCCGCGAGTTGTGTGGTGGCGTTCACGTTCATCGCACTGGCGATATTGGCTTGTTCAAGGTGGTGGCTGAAAGCGGCGTGGCCGCTGGCGTGCGACGCATTGAAGCCGTCACTGGCGGTAATGCCTTGGCTTATTTGCAAACCTTGGAAGCGACAGTGTCCAAAGCGGCTGGCAGCCTCAAAGCATCGCCTGCCGAGTTGAACAGCCGCATTGCCCAAGTCTTGGACCAAGTGAAATCTTTGGAAAAAGAAATGGCGGCGCTCAAAGGTAAATTGGCTTCATCACAAGGCGATGAGCTCATGACGCAAGCGGCCGATGTGAAGGGCGTCAAAGTGCTGGCCGCACTGTTGCCAGGCGCAGATGCCAAAACATTGCGCGACACCATGGACAAGTTGAAAGACAAACTGAAAACGGCTGTGCTTGTGTTGGCTGCTGTGGATGGCGACAAGGTTCAATTGGCCGCAGGTGTGACGTCAGACACCACTGGCAAAGTGAAGGCGGGCGAGTTGGTTAACTTTGTGGCTCAGCAAGTGGGCGGCAAAGGCGGCGGCAAGCCTGACATGGCCATGGCAGGTGGTACGGATGCCACTCACCTGAATGCGGCTTTGGGCAGTGTGCAGGCTTGGGTGACTGAGCGTTTGTGATTGATCAATGATCAGACCTTTTTGTATCAGTCTGTTGATTTCTGAGAGAGCCCCGCAAGGGGCTTTTTTTTGGACAGGATTCAACTGAAGTCAAGGCCACTCCAAGGGTATTCCTTAGGGGACTAATTTATTTTTATGCATAAAATTAAATTTATGGATAAAAACCAAAATCCCACAGCCAACGAAATTGCTCTCAACGCTTTGCGCCAAGATGTTTTGTCCTTGGCATTTTTGCCGGGTACCAAACTGAAGGTTGAGCACTTGCAACAGTCCTATGGACTTTCTTCCAGCCCTATTCGCGAAGCACTCAACAGACTCACTGAGGAAGGCTTGGTAAAGGCTGATGAGCGCAAAGGTTTTCGGGTTGCCATGGTGTCAGATGTCGATTTGCAAGACATCACCAACATGCGATTGATGATCGACCTTCCAACTTTAGAGCAGTCCATGAATTCGGGCGATGACAAATGGGAGTCAGACGTGATTGCAAGTTTTCATTTGCTAGAAAAACTTGAAAGCAGGTTGCCCGAAGGCCCGGTTGTTCTGAATGCCGAGTGGAGTGCATTGCACAGAAGCTTTCACCGCGCCATGATGAGTGCATGCCCTTCAGAGCGCATGGTTCAGACCAGCGGGAGTTTGTTTGATCAAGCCGAACGCTATCGCCACATTTCTGCCAGGTACAGAACAGTCATCAAGCGCAAAAGCGAAGAGCACAAAGTTTTGATGCGAGCCGTTCTGAAACGTGACATTGCAACGGCACAACAACTGCATCAAGAACATGTTTTAAGTACACAAAAAAATGCACTGAAAGCTTTGGCTCAGTGGCATCAAGATGCACATTGATATTTGGAGAGATTCATGCTGAAAGTTACCCGCCCAACCCCTTCGCACTTTGGTATCTATGTCACCGATGTCGACAAGATGGTTCATTTTTACAAGACAGTTTTTGGATTGGTTGAAACAGATCGAGGCGTTGGTAAAACATTCAAAGCGCCCTTGATTTTTTTGAGTGCCAGTCCTGACCAGCATCACCAATTGGTCATTGCCGGTGGCAGGCCGGCAGAGGCTACTTTCAGTACGGTGATGCAACTGTCGTTTGCAGTCCCATCTATTCAGCATTTGCGCGATCTTAAAAAAGCAGCCGAAGATCTGGGTGCAAGCCGAGTCTTGCCCTTAAACCATGGCAATGCTTTGTCTGTTTACTTTGCCGACCCAGAAGGCAACACAGTCGAAATTTACATTGACATGCCCTTCTATATTTCGCAGCCGCACGGTGATCCTTTGGACTTGTCAAAAGACGATGCCACGCTGCTGCGTGAAACAGAAGCCATCTGCCGAAGCGATCCCAGTTTCAAGCTGATCCAAGACTGGCAAGCAGCCACTTTCAATTAACCCTTTTTATCCATCCAGAGAAACAACATGAAATTACTCTCATTCATTGGCGCAAATGGCCCCACCTTCGGTGCTGTCGTTGGACAAGACGATGTCGTCGACCTTGGCAAGGAGATGCCGCAACATGCCAACTTGGCTGCATACATTGGTTCCGGTGACTACTTGAAAGCCAAGGACCATGTTGCAGGCAAAACGCCTGTAGCCAAATTGAGCCAAATTACTTTCTTGCCTGTTATTCCTGAGCCAGAAAAAATTGTCTGTGCGGTGCGCAATTACATGGACCACCACCAGGAAGTTTTAGCGGCCGGCATGCACCGGGAGTTGTCCGAAGAGCCACCTATTTTCTTGCGCGTATGGCGTTCACAAGTGGCTCACAACCAGCCCATCATTTGCCCCAATGTGTCCGGAAGTTTGGACTGGGAGGGCGAATTGGCGGTCATCATCGGAAAGCCTGGACGCTTCATCAAGGAAGAAGATGCGTTTGACCATGTGGCCGGTTACTCTTGCTACAACGATGGCAGTATTCGGGAATGGCAATTCCATGCCAAGCAAATTGCCTCTGGCAAAAACTTTGAATCAACCGGTGGTTTTGGCCCATGGATGGTCACGGCCGATGAAATCAAGCCCAATCAAGAATTGAAATTGATCACGCGTTTGAATGGTGTGGTGGAGCAGTCAAGCCATACCGGTCACATGATTTTCCCGATTGCCAAGCTCATCAGCTATGCCTCCACCATCTTCACGCTCATGCCAGGAGATGTCATTGCAACGGGAACGCCTGCTGGGGTGGGTTGGAGTCGCAAGCCACCTAAGTTCATGAAGCCTGGGGATGTGTGCGAAGTCGAAATTGAACACATTGGCACCTTGGTCAATCAAATTGCCGCTCAGTCCTAAGACTTCATCGAGCACTTCATGCAAATTGTTCGAATTCACCAGCCAGGTGGGCCTGAGGCTTTAAAGCTTGATCACGTCGCAGAGCCAATCCCTAAGGCTGGTGAGGTTCGAATCAAGGCCATGGCCATTGGCGTGGGCCGGCCTGATGTGCTCATGCGTCAGGGCATTTACAAATGGATGCCGCCCTTGCCTGCAACGCCTGGCGCTGAACTGTCAGGTGTCATTGATCAAGTTGGAGAGGGTGTTCCCGCAGATCGCATTGGGCAACGGGTGTTGCTAAGTTCAAGAGACTTACCCCAACGAGGCGGCTGCTATGTGCAATCGATTGCCGTGCCACACAGCAAACCCTATCTGTTGCCTGACCGTATTTCGTTTCAAGATGCAGTCAGCCTGCCCAATTTGCAACTGGCTTTGGCATTGTTGCAAGCTGCCAATTTAAATCCAACAGCAGAAAAACGAGCGCTTCTCATCACGGGCGCTGCTGGCGGTGTGGCGGGCATGTTGTCGCAACTCGCCAAGAACCATGGCTTTCAAACCATTGGAACAGCACGAACACCTGTGAAGCGTGACTTTGCCCTTGCCAATGGTTTTGATGTGGTCCTCGATTCAAATCCTGAATCGCTTTGCGAGGATGTTCTAAAAGTCACGTCAGGTATGGGTGTCAATCTGGCCTATGACCATTTGGGCGGTGCTTATTTACCCGCATGCATTCGAAGTTTAAGTGCTCTAGGAACTGCAATTTCATACAACGTCATTACAGGCCAACCCAGCGTAGATGTTTTCTCTGTCATGCGTGAGTTGCTGTCTAAAAGCTTGGGAGTTCGGTGCTTTTCAATGCACACCTTTGACGAGAATGAAACCAATCGACGTGAATTGATGCAACAGGCCATTGAATTGATGGCCACTGAAAAAGTTCGTGCGCCTATGCCAACTGTCATGCTCTTGAGCGATGTTGTTCAAGCGCACGTCATTTTGGACAAAGGCGATACCCTTGGAAAAATCGTATTGAATCCTCAATAAGAAGGATCTTTGTTAGACATGAATGGAGACAAATGATGAAACTCGAAAACGCTCAAAAAAGCTTCTTGAAAAAAACCTGGATACTGGTTTTGCTGGTCAGTGGTGCTGCATTTGCACAAAACTATCCAGACAGAAACATCAAAATATTGCAGGGTTTTGCGCCGGGTGGCAACGCCGATGCCATTGCGCGTGCGGTGGGCGCAGAAATTTCAAAAAGCGTGGGGCAGGCCGTTGTGGTTGAAGCGCAGGCTGGTGCTGGTGGCACCATCGCCGCCACAACCGTGGCAAAAGCAAAACCTGATGGCTACACCTTGCTCCTTGCAACAGGGGGGCATGCCGTGGCCGGTGCTATCTACAACAACCTCAATTACAAAACGGTTCAAGACTTTGAGATGGTCAGCACCATCACTTATTTTCCGTTCTTGATTGTTGTCAATGCAGAAAACAAGATTGCCAATTTCCCTGCACTCTTGAATCAAGCCAAGGCCAATCCTGGAAAAATTGCTTATGGCACTGCCGGCATTGGTTCTACTCATCATTTGGCAGGCGAATTGCTGGCCAGCATGGCCAAAGTTGATTTGCTTCACGTGCCTTATCGAGGTGATGCCGGCTCCATCACGGCCTTGTTGTCTGGTGATGTGCCCTTCATCATTGCGCCCCCAACGGCTGTGCTTTCCAACATCAAAGCGGGCAAGCTCAAAGCCATTGCCGCCACGGGTCCTCAGCGCTGGGTAGGACTGCCTGATGTGCCTACAGTCGCAGAGCAAGGTGTGCCTGGCTACGATGTTCGCTCATGGGCTGGCTTGATGGCCCCTGCCGGCACGCCCAAACCGGTGATTGAAAAATTGAATGCCGAAACCTTGAAAACGCTTCAACTGCCAAACGTTAAAACACGCTTAGAAGAAATGGGTGGTGATGTTCGCGGCAGCACGCCAGACGAGATGAAAAACATGGTGGCTTCTGAAACTCAAAAGTGGATTCAGGTCGTTAACAATGCCAAAATTCCAAAGCAATAATCAGTCATTCAAACAAGGTTCAAAATGTCCCTCATCAAAATTCGCAAACGCAGCTTGACCATTGAAACGCAATACCATGAGGGCGGCCCCGTTGCGGAAGTGCCTCTCAAGCTTGCGGCAGCTTGCGCAGTCATTGAGAACCCCTATGCCGGCCGGTATGAGCCCGATCTCATGCCCTTCATGGCTGAGTTGCGCTCACTGGGTACGCAGCTGGCGCAAGAACTGGTCGATACGCTTTGCAAAGAGAATGTCGAGGTGTACAGCAAAGCTGCCATCGTGGGTGTCAACGGTGAAATGGAACATGGCGCTGTTTGGCACGAGGCAGGTGGTTGGGCCATGCGCGCTGTATTGGGTGAACCCAAGGCCATGGTGCCTGCCAGTAAAGCGGTTGCAAGTGCTGGTTATCGTCTGATGGTGCCTTTGCATTACATCCATGCGAGCTACGTGAGAAGTCATTACAACAGCATGGAAATTGGCATTCAGGATGCACCGCGTCCCAATGAAATTTTGTATGCGTTGGTCATGGGTACCGGAGGTCGTGTGCATTCACGCTTAGGTGGATTGACGAAAGACAAGGTGTCGGTGAACGACGGGCAAAGGTAAGAAAAGGTTTTAGTCAGGTGATGTCAGCTGTCTAGGGCTTTCAAAGCTTCTGAACGCACTCGACAATGGGTCTTTGAATGAGATTTTTTTTGCCAACAGCTTCAAAGGCGAATTGAAATCATCGGGCTCTTGCGCACCCCTCTTAACCAGGGGATAAAACTGGTCGCCCACCAATGGCAAGCCAAGCGCGTTCATGTGAACGCGCAATTGATGTCGTAGGCCCGTGACGGGTTTCAGTTGGTATCGCGCCAATTCTCTGGAAGGCGAGTCTTTTTGTGTGGAGGTCTCGCTAGCGGGAATGCGTTCAACGCAATCGATCCAAGTCTCACTGTTGTAAGAGCTAGCTTCTGAAAACTCATCAGGGCTCAGCTCGCGCATTCTGAAAAATTGTGAGTCCTCTACCAGCTTACTTTGGTGAGTCAGTGGAAAAGTGAGGTGCTGAGATGAGGTTTCTGGTGCACCCGCAATGGCTTCGTAGATTTTTTCAACCTGGCGAAGTCTGAACAAGGCTTGGTAGGCGTTGCGATCCTCCGCACGAATGCTGAACATCACCAAGCCTGCAGTTTCGCGGTCAATGCGATGCAAAGGCGATAACTCCGGCAAATTCAATTCTTGCTTTAGTTGCACCAACAAACTTTGCTGCACATATTGACCGCCTGGTGTCACCGGCATGAAGTGCGGTTTGTCGGCGACCACCAAGTGTGCGTCTTGATAAATGATCTGTGCTTTGAAGGGTAAATTGGGTTCATCCGCTACGTGTCGAAAGTACAGCAGATGGGACTCATTGAACAGACCATGATCAGGTGAAATGCATTGTCCCAGTGCATTGTATACAGTGCCCGCTAAAAATCGCTGAAGCCACACTTCGCGTGAGATGGCTGGATATCGCTGCGTTAAAAAATCAATGGCCGAAAGATCCGTGTTGGCGGGAATGCCCACTTTGCTGGCGCTAACGCCGTTTTGCAACAAATGCTTAGGCACGTTTGAAGACGACATCCCACACACCATGCCCCAATTTCAAGCCACGATTTTCAAACTTGGTCAGTGGCCGGTAGTCGGGCTTGACGGCAAAGCCGCCTTGACCCGTGGCTGCGGTGTTTTGTAGCAAAGGCTCTGCACTGAGCACTTCCAATATTTGCACGGCATAGGGTTCCCAATCGGTGGCGCAATGAATGTAAGCGCCAGGCTTCAGGCGTGCTGCCAACTTGGCAATCAAAGGAGTCTGAATGAGCCGACGTTTGTTGTGACGTGACTTGTGCCAAGGATCGGGAAAGAAAATGTGCACGCCATCTAATGAAACCAAGGGCAACATGTGGTCAATCACTTCCACCGCATCGTGTTGCAAGATGCGAATATTGTGAATATCTTGCTCGCCGATGCGCTTGAGCAATGCACCCACGCCAGGCTCGTGCACTTCGCAGCACAAGAAGCGATCGTTGGGACGCACCTTGGCGATGTGGGCGGTGGCTTCGCCCATGCCAAAACCAATTTCCAAAATGACGGGGGCGGGGACGGCGTCTTGACCATTCAACGCAAATGCTTTGGCCATGTTCAAGGGTTCGGGTGCGTACTGAAGTAAAAACTGGGGACCCCAAACTTCAAAGGCTTTGGCTTGACCCGTGGTCGTTCGGCCAGCGCGTTTCACAAAGCTTTTGATATTTTTCGGAAAGGCAACCGAGGCCGGTGCTTGTTGGGATGCGTCAGAAGTCATGGGCCTATTTTAAGGGGTGACCCTCAAGTACTTGGTTGCCCAATCTTGGGTCCATATGGCCAAGGTATCTTCCAAGCTTGCTGATTGCCCGTCCAGTTGCTTGATGTGACTCAAACCTAAGGTACTCGCAGCACTTTGAAGCGCTTGGGCGATGGCTGCGGGTGAGCTTAAGTCCAAAGCTTTGGCGCCATTTTGCTTAGACAGCTTTTCACCATTTGCGCCCAAGACCAAGGGGGTGTGCAAGTACTGAGGTTGCTTCAAACCCAAGGCCTCTTGCAGCAAGCACTGACGCGCGGTGTTGTCTGTCAGGTCTTCACCGCGAACGACATGGGTGATACCTTGCGCGGCGTCGTCCACCACCACGGCCAGTTGATAGGCCCAGAGTCCATCAGCACGCTTTAAAACAAAGTCCCCCACTTCTTGAAAAACATTTTGTGATTGAATGCCCAGCCTTCTGTCTTGCCAATGAACAAACTCAGAGCCCCGCACGGTGCTCCATTTTTCAACGTTGAAGCGCCAGGCTCTGGCGATTTTGCCATTCAGGCCGTGTCTGCAAGTGCCAGGATAAACGGCTGCTTTGTGCCTTTCCAAACTCAAGCCCAGCGCAGCTTGTTGCTCTTCAATTTCTTTGCGCGTGCAGCCGCAAGGGTAGACCAAGCCTTTGGCAATCAGTGCCTCGAGCGCTTGTTGGTAGAGTTTATTGCGATGCGATTGCAAGACCACTTCGCCATCAGAGAAAAGTCTGCAAACAGACAGCTGTTGCAAGATTTTTTCTGTAGCGCCAGGAATGCACCTTGGACCATCGACGTCCTCAATGCGCACAAGCCATTCACCGCGCAATGCCCGTCCATCCAGCCAACTGGCCAATGCAGCCACCAAAGAGCCAGCGTGCAACTCACCCGTAGGCGAGGGTGCAAATCGTCCGCGCGTCATGCCACATTAAAGGGCGTCGAGGGCCAATTCCAAACCGGAAATGAACGCGTCTTCTACGCGATGACCAATGCACCAATCGCCACACAAACCGATGCCTTGTTTTTTGCTCAGCATGTGTGTAGCGCCCAAGGGCTGCAAAGTTTTGGCATAGCGCCAACGGTGTACTTCAGCGTGCGCAGGCGTGGCGCGAATGCCTGTAATTTCAGAAAATGCTTTGAGCAATTTGGCTTGTACGCGCTCGGGTGTATCTTCCAAATGTTCTTGCGACCAAGCTGCGCTGGCCTGCACGGTCCAGCGCTCGATTTGATCGCGCCCTGGTTTGGAAGATTCACGCGCAAGCCATGCCACGCGGTGATGCACGCTGCGCGCTGCGTTCCACTGGGGACCCAATGTAATCAGACCCGGTTGCACCGCATTGGGAAAAGCCACCATGAGGGTCCAGCACGGCGCCACTTGCACTTTGGCCAGTGCAGCGGCGTTTTCCATTTTGATTTTCGAAGTGCGCAACAAATCAATGGCTTGATCTGAGGGCATGGCCAACAAGACTTGATCAAAGCCACTGAAGACAGATTGCGCACCTTCGGGCTCTTCGCTGTGCAATTGCCAGAGTTCTGGGAGCAGGGTGTCGCGTTCAATTTTGAACACCTTGGATTCAAAGTGAATGGTGTCTGTTTGCACCAAGGGCTGCGCCCAGGCTTTGACCAAAGCATTCATGCCGGGTGTGGCCACCCAATGTTTGTCGTGAGTATTGCGAGCGGCTTCAATCACACGGCCCATGGCATCGAGCACCCGCACGGCGTTGGCGCTCCATGGTTTGCAGATGTTGGGCGTGGTGGCAATGGCTTGTTCAAAGCGATTGTCGCGCACAGTGAAATATTGAGCGCCATGATCGAAGTTGCCAAAGCTTGAAGAGCGAGTTGACAGGCGGCCGCTGGCACCTTTGCTTTTCTCAAAGACCGTGACGCGATGGCCAGCTTGCATGAGGGTGCGAGCGCAGGTGATGCCGGCCATGCCGGCACCAATGATGGCGAAATTTTGAATGGGTTTTGTCATTGTGTTTTGGTGTGTCATGGGGCTACTCTACACGCGATGATGGGGTTGGAGCAATGCTTGTTTGGTTCTGTTTTGACTCAACTGAGACAACCACCAACTCAGGGCATGGCCCAAACGCTTGCCTTGGGGGTTTCTCCAAGCGTATTCAACTTGGTGAATGCGTTGCACACGGCTTACTTTTTTTGCCACCAATCTGCCACTGTCAAGGTAGGGCTTGGCCATGCTTTCGGGCAAGAATCCGCCCCCTAGACCCCTTAGCTGAGCTTCTAGTTTGGTCGGCATATCTGGCACGGTCAAAACGTCTTGTCCGCCCAACAGTCCAATGGTGACGCCTTCTCCACGGGGGACCGAATCGGCCACAGCCACCGCTCGGTGTTTTTGAAGAAGGGCATCGCTGAGTGGTTCGGTTTCCTTGGCCAAGGGATGGTGCGGGGCGATGGCATAGACAAAACTCAGCTCCCCCAAACTTTGGTGCATGAATTCAGGGTGAGTGGCGGGAGAGATGAAGACACCAATGGCCAAATCGGCCTGACCGGATGTGAGAGCGGCCAGGGTGCCCGACAGGGTTTCGTAGCGAATTCGCAACCGAGTGGGTGGGTTCAGGGCCAAGAAGCCTTCACACAATTCCATCACCACCGATCTTGAAATGATGCTGTCAACAGCAACCGTCAAGACCGACTCCCATCCTGTTGCCACGCGCTTGACCCGATTCGCCAGCGCATCAACGTCTTGGATCAGTCGTTTGGCTTCTCGAAGCAGCTCTTTGCCAGCTTCAGTGGGCTTGGCTTGTCGGCTGCTTCGGTCGAACAGCAACACGTCGAGGGCATCCTCAATTTGCCTCACACGGTAGGTCAAGGCGCTTGGCACCAAGCCGCGTTGTCTGGCGGCGGCGGCAAAACTTCCGGTCTCTTCGATGGCCAGCAGCATGCTGAGGGCATCGGGTGTGAGAAGTTCACTGGGAGACGTGCGCATTTTGAGTTCAAATAATTTGAATGATAACGACAAATTAAGTGGTTTTTATTGAAACTATTGGAATGTACAGTTCAGCCATTGAAATTTAAATACAAGAGGCATCCAATGATTCAAATTCGTCGATCCGCCGAACGTGGTTATGCCGACCACGGTTGGTTGAAGTCATTTCACAGTTTTTCATTTGCGGGTTACTACGACCCAGCTTTCATGGGCTGGGGCAATTTGCGCGTCATCAACGAAGACCGTATTGCGCCCGGCACTGGTTTCGGCACCCATGGTCACAAAGACATGGAAATCATCAGTTATGTGCTGTCTGGCAACTTGGCCCACAAGGACAGCATGGGCAATGTCAAAGGTATTCCACCTGGCGATGTGCAGCGCATGAGCGCAGGCAAAGGTGTGATGCACAGCGAGTTCAATCATGCTGAGGGCGAGACCACACATTTTTTTCAGATTTGGATCGAGCCCAATGTCATGGGCATAGAGCCGGGTTATGAGCAAAAAACAATTCCACCAGCCACCAAACGTGGCGCCTTGAAAGTGGTGGCTTCGCCCCAAGGTGAGGGCGATGCTGTGCAAATTTCTGCAGATGCAACTTTGTATGCCGGCTTGCTGGATGGCGAAGAAAAAGCCGCTGTTGTTTTGAACCCTTTGCGCAAAGCTTATGTGCATCTCATCCGGGGCGAGTTACACGTGAATGGACAAGCATTGAAGGGGGGCGATGCCGCCCTTGTTCAGGCTGAAACGAATCTTGAACTGACGCACGGCAAAGATGCCGAGGTCTTGGTTTTTGACTTGGCTTCTTAACAAACAAGAAGCTGTACTTTTTAATTCTTTTGGAGAACTCTCATGACTCAAACAGTTGTAATTTACCACTCAGGTTATGGCCACACACAGCGCGTGGCACAGTTTGTGGCACAGGGCGCCAATGCAGCGCTGATCACCATCGATGCCGATGGCAATATTTCGGACGCTGATTGGGAAACTTTGGATGCCGCTGACGCCATCATCTTTGGTTCACCCACATACATGGGCATGGCCTCTTGGCAGTTTAAGAAATTTGCCGATGCATCTTCCAAGCGTTGGTTCACAAGCGCTTGGAAAGACAAAGTGGCCGGTGGTTTTACCATTTCAGCCAGCCCCAGTGGCGACAAGCTGTCGACCATTCAGTACTTCATGACTTTGGCCATGCAGCAAGCCATGATTTGGGTGGGCCAGCCTGCCCTGAACGACGGTACGATCAACCGCATCGGTTCTAACTCTGGTGTGATGGCGCAAGTGGGTCCTACCAGCCCCGCTGAAGACATTCCGCAGGGTGACTTGGACACGGCCAAGGCTTATGGTGCACGTGTGGCTGCGGTGGCTGCTAAGTTGCGTGCTTAAGTTGCACGGTTAAGAGACAGAAGCTCTTAAGTGGGCTTCACTGTTTCTAGCAAAACATCAACGGCGCGGCGTTCGTCGAACACAAAACAGCCGCCCTCGTAGTGGGAGCCGTCGGTTTCCTCAAAGTACTTTAAAATACCACCCTCAAGTTGATAGGTGTGCGTCAAGCCATTTTGTTGCATGAAGATGGCCGCTTTTTCACAGCGAATGCCCCCAGTGCAAAAACTAATGATGGTTTTATCTTGCAGTTGTTCCTTGTGGGCCATGAGGGCATCGGGAAATTCTGTGAACTTGGTCAGGCGCCAGTCAATGGCACCTTTGAAGGTGCCTTCGTCGACTTCGTAATCGTTGCGAGTGTCCAAAACGACCACCGGCCTGCCGTTGTCGTCAAATCCTTGATCAAGCCAGCGTTTGGCTGTGACAGGGGTCACAGACGGCGCACGGCCTTCGGCAGGTCGAATGGTGGGGTGGTTCATGCGAATGATTTCGCCTTTGACCTTGACCAACATTTTTTTGAAAGGTGGTTCTTCTGACCAACTTTCTTTGGGCCTGATGTCTGAAAACCTAGGGTCTACATGGAGTTCAGCCACAAAAGCTCGTACGGCTTCGGCAGAGCCCGCCAAAAATAAATTGATCCCTTCCTCCGCCAGCAAAATCGTGCCTTTCAGGTCGAGTTTCATGCAGCGTTCTAGAAGCCGCAGGCGCAGATCTGCCGCATCCGGCAGTGGCACAAACTTGTAGCTTGAAATATTCAGAATATTGTTCACCCCCCTATTGTAGAAAACATCCAAAGCAGCTTCTACAATGGGCCTATGTTTGTCCATTTGCGCCTCCATTCCGAGTTTTCTATCGTCGATTCCACCTGTCGCATTGACGATGTGGTGAAGGCCGCCGCAGCCGATCAGCAGCCCGCTCTGGCCCTCACCGATTTGAGCAATTTATTTGGCGCCATCAAGTTCTACAAAGAAGCACGCGGCAAAGGCGTTCAACCTATTTTGGGCGCTGAAATATTTCTAGAAGGTTTGGGAGTTGACCCACTCGCTGTGTCGCGTGTCATGGTGCTGGTGCAAAGCTCGCAAGGCTACTTGAACCTTTCTGAATTGCTGGCCCGCGCTTGGACGCAAAACATGGTGAAGAGCAATGCGGTGGTCAGGTTGTCATGGCTGCAAGAATTGTCTGAAGGCCTGATTTTGCTGTCTGGTGCACAAGCTGGACCAGTGGGTCAATCTTTGGTGCAAGGTGACACTTCACGTGCTGCCGAAATTGCCTTGCAGTTGGCCTCTATTTTTACGCACCGTTTTTATTTGGAGATACAAAGAGCAGGACGACCAGAAGACAATGCCCATGTGGTCGAGGCCGTTAAATTGGCTTCGCGTTTGAGCTTGCCTGTGGTGGCTACGCATCCGGTTCAGTTTTTGACCGAGGATGATTACGAATCTCACGAAGCCCGAGTGTGTATATCTGAAGGCGAAATTCTGGGTAATCAGCGCCGAGTTCGCAAGTTCACACGCGATCAATATTTCAAGTCTTCAGCAGAAATGCAAGACCTTTTTGCCGATGTGCCCAGCGCTGTGGCCAACTCAGTTGAAATTGCCAAGCGGTGTAACTTGTCCTTGGTGTTGGGTAAACCGCAATTGCCCAACTATCCCACTCCCCTCACCGATGGCAAGCCCATGCTTATCGAGGATTATTTTCGATTGCTGTCGGTGGAAGGTTTGGAAGAGCGGTTGGTGCATTTGTACCCAGATACTGCCAAGCGTGAGACGGAACGCCCACGCTATGCCGAGCGTTTGGAATTTGAGATCAACACCATCTTGAAAATGGGTTTTCCTGGTTATTTTTTGATTGTGGGTGACTTCATTAACTGGGCCAAAAAGAATGGCTGCCCAGTGGGCCCGGGACGGGGTTCTGGCGCTGGCTCTTTGGTGGCTTATTCACTCAAAATTACCGATCTCGATCCGCTGCAATACAACTTGCTGTTTGAGCGTTTCTTAAATCCAGAGCGGGTGTCCATGCCCGACTTTGACATTGATTTTTGCCAAGCCAATCGCGACCGTGTGATTGACTATGTCAAAGACAAATACGGCCGCGATGCGGTCAGTCAAATTGTGACCTTCGGAACCATGGCTGCGCGCGCGGCCATTCGCGACGTTGGCCGTGTGCTCGACATGAGCTATACGTTTTGCGATGGCATCAGCAAGCTGATTCCCAACAAGCCCGGTCAGCACATCACCATTGATGGCGCCATCAAGGCCGAACCTATCTTGGCTGAGCGTTTGGAAAAAGAAGACGAAGTCAAAACTTTGTTGGCGCTGGCGCAAAAGTTAGAAGGCATGACGCGCAATGTGGGCATGCATGCTGGCGGCGTTTTGATCGCGCCTGGCAAGCTCACCGATTTTTGTCCTTTGTATCAGCAGCCGGGCAGTACCTCAGCCGTCAGTCAATACGACAAGGACGACGTGGAAGCCATTGGCTTGGTGAAGTTCGACTTCTTGGGCTTGGCCACCTTGACCATTTTGGAATTAGCGCGCGAGATGATCGTGAAGCGGCACAAGGGACAAGAAAACTTCGCGTTTGAAAATATACCGCTCGACGATGCGGCCACTTACAAGTTGTTTGCCGATGGCCGCACCGAGTCAGTGTTCCAGTTTGAAAGTCGCGGCATGCAGGGCATGTTGAAAGATGCGCGGCCGTCACGCCTCGAAGACTTGATTGCGTTGAATGCTTTGTACCGCCCAGGCCCCATGGATTTGATCCCCAGTTTTGTGGCGCGCAAACATGGCCGCGAAGTGGTGGAGTATCCGCACCCTTTGGTTGAGAAAGTGCTGTCTGAAACCTACGGCATCATGGTCTACCAAGAGCAGGTGATGCAAACCGCGCAGGTCTTGGGAGGCTACAGTTTGGGCGGCGCCGATTTGTTACGCCGAGCCATGGGTAAGAAAAAAGCCGAAGAGATGGCCGAGCACCGCGCCATTTTCCGCAAGGGCGCAGAGGTCAATGGCTTGTCGGAAGTCAAAGCCGATGAAGTCTTTGACTTGATGGAAAAGTTTGCGGGCTACGGTTTTAACAAATCTCACGCTGCGGCCTATTCTTTGTTGGCGTACCACACCGGTTGGTTGAAGGTGCATTTCACCGCAGAGTTTTTCTGCGCCAACATGACCATTGAAATGGACGACACCGACAAACTCAAGGTCTTGTTTGAAGATGCTTTGAAGTTTGGCATCAGCTTCGATCCACCAGATGTGAATCGAGGGACGCACCGCTTCGAGCCAGTTTCAGACAAAGTCATTCGGTATGGCTTGGGTGCCATCAAGGGCACGGGCCAGCAAGCCATCGATGCCATCGTGAAGGCGCGCGAGGAGGGTGGACCTTTCACCAGCCTTTATGATTTTTGTGTGCGCGTAGACCGCAGTCGCTTGAATAAGAGGACTGTTGAAGCCTTGGTTAAGGCGGGTGCCTTTGATTCTTTGCAACGCAATCGGGCAGCATTGGCGGCCTCCATTGACCGCGCGTTTGATTTTTCGACGGCCACAGCGGCCAACGCCAATCAAGGTGGCTTGTTTGACATGATGGGCGACGATGCTCACGGTTCTAGCACGCAAGAACCCGAGTTGGTGGATGTCCTTCCATGGGGTGTGAAAGAGCAACTGACCAACGAAAAAACAGCGGTTGGTTTCTATTTGTCTGGCCATTTGTTTGATGCTGTGGAGCGCGAAGTCCGTTTGTTTGCCAAACGCAAAATTGACGATCTGATCGACAGTCGTGAGCCCCAATTGCTGGCGGGCATTGTGAGTGATTTGCGTATCATCAATGGCCAGCGCGGCAAGCTGGCCATCTTCAAGCTCGACGACAAGAGCGCCGTCATGGAAGCCACAGCCGATGAGGCCATGATCAACGCCCATCGGCATTTGCTGAAGGACGACGAGTTGGTCATTGTGATGGCCAAGATGCAAGCCGACCGCTTCTCTGGTGGCTACCGTTTGTCGATTCAACAAGTGTGGGATTTGCCCTCAGCACGTTGCCGCTTCGGCAAATTTTTGAGAGTGACCGTCAATGGCCGCGCACCTGAAGTTGCTCGCTTGGTCAAAGACTTCCCACCGCAACGTGAAATGACAGAGCAGGGCGAATTGCTAAGAGGCTTGCCAGTGCGCTTGAAGCTTGAGCGAAGGGGCGACAAAGTGGCTGCAGCGGCTGAGCTGCTACTGGGCGAACAAGCTAAATTCTTCCCAAGCGATGCGGCACTCTCAAGCTGGATTGCCCAAGCCGATCAAGGCAAAGCCGAAATCGTCTACGACATTTAATTGGGGTCAGATCAACATTTATTTGGTCAATAAGTTGAGGGGCAGCGCTAAAGGGGGCTTCCTCATACTGGGGTACCAGAAATCGTCAGCCCCCTTTAGCGCTGCCCCTCAACTTATTGACCAAATAAATGTTGATCTGACCCCAATTAAATCAATCTTTAGGGCGAAAGCTAATTTCTAGAACAGGTGGAACTCGGCCGTCTTCGTCGCGGGGGAGGGTGTTGGTTTTATCGATGGCTTTTAAGACAGCGTCGTCCCAGGCTTTGTTACCGCTGCTAGACAGGAGCTTGCGGCTGATGATGGTGCCATCAGGGGATGTGCGAACTTCAACTTCGGCCTTGGGATTGCCTGCCACATCTTCCGTGAAAGTGATGTTGGGTTTGATGCGGGCGCGAATGCGGCCTGCATAACTGGCCGATGGCCCAGACGCTTTCAATGCTGTGCCTCTGGCATTTTCATCGCCCGAAGCACCAGCCATGCCTTGCATGCGTTTTAAGTTTTCCTTGCGAAGTGCTTCAGCTTGCTTTTCTTCAGCGGCGACTTTTTTGGCCTCTTCTTTGGCTTTCGTCGCAGCCGCTTCCTTCTTCAAGGCTTCCTCTTTCTTCTTCTTCTCTAGCTCCTTGGCCTTTTCCTTTTCTTTTTCTTTGGCTTTCTCTTTTTCCTTCTCTTTCTCTATTTTTTCTTTCTCCAGCTTCTCTTTCTCTAGCTTTTTCTTCTTCTCTAACTCAGCTTCTTTCTTCTCTTCTAACTTCTTCTTTTCTTTTTCTTTTTTCAGCGCAATGTCGGCGGCTTCCCGCTCTGCTGCAGCATTTACTTTGGGAGGCGCAGGCGGTGTGGGCTTGGGTTCTGGTTGGGGTTCAACAGGCTTCACAGGTTCCAGCGGTTTGACCGGTTCAGGCGGTGAGGGCTCGGGTTCATTTGCAGCCGGGGCTGCTTCAAGTGGCACCGCCGACCACAATTCTGCCGATGCTGACAAAGTGTTGGGTTCAGTTTTCCACTGAATGCCCCAGGTAAGGGCCAACAATAAAAGCAAGTGCATGAACAATGCAAACGACAAAGAACGACCCCATCCACCTGTGGGTGGTGGCGCAAATTCCTTGTGAGTGCTGGCGTTCATGTCGTGTGTTAAAAAACGAAGAGGACCTTAAGGCATATCGAATAGCTCACAATTTGATAGCCCTGAATTGACATCAGTTCAAGGCGCAAGCTGGACGGAAAGCCCGACTCGCTGAATGCCAGCCCGCTGCAAAGTGTCCATGACTTTGACCACCACTTCATACTTGACCTGGCGATCGGCACTGATGACAACCGCAGAATTGTTTTGTCCAGTTTGGGCCATCTGCACAGAATTGGACAAATTTTCGAAATTAATTTTAGACTTTTTGTTGTCGCTCACCATCTCAAGACTGTCGTCTTTTTGAACCACAATTTGAATCACTTGGTCAGGTTGCTTCGCGGCTTTGCCCACGCTGGGCAAGTCAACCATGCTGGGTGAGATCATGGGTGCAGTGACCATGAAAATAATCAGAAGCACCAAAATCACGTCAATGAAAGGCACCATGTTGATTTCATTGATGGTGCGACGACCTCGTCCACGGTTGGAAACAGCAGGCATGTGTGTGCTCCCTAAAGATCAGTGACCAGAAGCTGAAAAACCAGAGCCAGCAGGGTTGACACCACCGGAGCCTGCCGAGCCCCCCAAACTTCTTTGTAAGATGTTGGAAAACTCCTCGATGAAGGTTTCCAGTTTGATGGCAACGCGGTCAATGTCGCGCGCAAAACGGTTGTAAGCCACAACGGCTGGAATGGCGGCAAACAAGCCAATGGCTGTTGCCACCAAGGCCTCAGCAATACCAGGTGCCACGGTGGCCAAAGTGACTTGCTGCATGCTGGCCAAGCCTGTGAATGCATGCATGATGCCCCACACCGTACCAAACAAGCCGACATAAGGCGAGACTGAGCCCACGGAAGCCAGAAAAGACAACTGTGCTTCGGCCACATCCATCTCACGTTGAAAGCTGGCACGCATGGCGCGGCGTGCACCATCTAACAGAGTGCCTGTATCGGAGATTCGGCGTTCGCGTAATTTTTGGTACTCGCGCATGCCGCTTGCAAAAATACGCTCCATGGGGCCAGACAACTTTGAATTTTGAACTGCAGCAGAAAACAATTCGTTCAGGCTGATGCCTGACCAAAACTGTTGCTCAAACTCTTCATTCAAGGTTTGAATGCGTTTGATGGCGGTAAGCTTGCCCACAATGGCTGCCCAACTGGCAATAGAGATGGCCATCAGAATGACCATGACAAGTTGCACCACAAAACTGGCATGCAACACAAGTTGAATGATGGACATGTCTTGGTTCATTGAAGTGCTTCCAAAATTTGAGCCGGAATGCGGCCAGGTTTGAGGGTTTGGCTGTTCACCCAGCCAATTCGGATCATGCCTTCAGCAAGAAGCTTTCGCTGACCATTTTCGGTCAACCAAGCTTGTTGCATGAGTACCAAACTGGCGCGGCCAGATTCAGTGGTCTGTGCAGTGACTTCTAACAGGTCATCTAAGCGAGCAGGAGATAAGTACTTCACTTGCGTTTCGCTAACCACAAACATGCCGCCGCTCTCACCTTTCAAAGCGTGTTGCTCAATGCCCAGTGAGCGCAGCCACTCTGTGCGAGCCCGTTCAAAAAATTTCAAATAGTTGGCATAAAAAACGATGCCACCCGCATCGGTGTCTTCCCAGTAAATTCTGATGGGAAATTGATAGACGGGTTTCATGCGCGTGCGCGGCCAGCCTCACGGTCGGCCTGAACTTCATGGGATCGCAGTTGGGGTGCAAGACCTTCCAAAACTGCGTTCACATATTTGTGACCATCGGTGCCACCAAATTCTTTGGCCAATTCAATGCATTCATTTAAGCTGACACGCCAAGGAACATCGAGGCAATGTTTCATTTCGAAAACGCCTATCCACATGACAGCGCGTTCGATGGGGGAAATCTCGGCCATGCTCCGGTCTAGCAAAGGCAAGATGAGTTTGTCTAAGTCGGCAGCCTGCTCTGAGCAGCCATACAAAAGCGCATCGTAATGGGCTGAGTCGGCTTTGTGAAAACCAGACAGATCACGTGTAAAAAGGTCAATGTCAGCGGCTTCATTTTTACCCACCAAGACTTGGTACAAAGCTTGAAGGGCAAACTCACGCGCGCGACTTCGTGCAGATTTGCTGGCAGATTTGCCCATCTTGCGAGCAGTGGGTTTGCTGCTTTTTTCAGGCATCTCATTCATGCCAAAGTCTCATCGTCCAAATCTTCTTCACCAGCCGCCAGGTCTTCCATGAGCATGGTCATTTCGACTGCAACGCGCGCTGCATCGCGACCTTTTTCGGTTTGGCGTGCAATGGCTTGCTCTAAATTTTCGGTGGTGAGAATGGCATTGGCAATGGGCACGTTGTAATCGAGCGCAATGCGGCTGACGCCTGCACCAGATTCATTGGCCACCAATTCGAAGTGATAGGTTTCGCCGCGGATGATGCAACCCAAGGCAATCAAAGCATCGTACTCGCCGCGCTCAGCCATGGCTTGCAAGGCAATGGGCACCTCTAAAGCGCCAGGCACCAACACGTGGTCGATGTCGTGGACGCCAAGCGCCTCGAGTTCCTGAATGCAAGCGACTGCCAGTGCATTGGTAATGCCGTCGTTGAAACGGGCTTGCACAATGCCAATGTGAAGGCCTAAACCATCTAATTCTTGTTCGATACCTTTGTCTGCACCTTGCATCTTCATTCCTTTGGGATGTAACCAGTGACTTCAACGCCATAACCCGCCATGCTGGGCATGCGTCTGGGTTGGCCCATCAATTTCATTTTGTGAACGCCGCATTCCCGAACAATTTGAATGCCCACACCATAGGTGCGCAAATCCATTTTGCTTCTGTTGGGCGCCTGTGCTGAGCGAGCGCGACCTTCAAACTGCGCCAACAATTGCGCAGCGCTTTCACCGCAATTCAGTAGCACGGCCACGCCTTGCCCTTGCTTGTTGATGTACTCGAGGCTGTTTTCCAAACTCCAAGAGTGCATTTGACGACCCACTTCGAGCACATCAAAAACCGAGAGCGGTTCGTGCACTCGAACAGGCACTTCGGTGTCGTTTTGCCATGTGCCTTTGATCAGGGCTAAGTGCAAGGATTGGCTGGGCTTGTCCTTGAAGGCATGAACTGTGAATTCGCCATGCGCTGTTTGGAGGGTTCGAGTCCCCACTTTTTCGACCAATGACTCCGTGCGATTGCGGTATTCAATGAGGTCGGCAATGGTGCCAATTTTGAGGTTGTGCTCGGCTGCAAACAATTGCAGATCAGGCAAGCGTGCCATGGTGCCATCGTCTTTCATGATTTCGCAAATCACAGACGAAGCGCTACAGCCTGCCATGGTTCCGAGGTCACACCCGGCTTCAGTATGGCCTGCACGCATCAACACGCCACCATCAACGGCTTGTAATGGGAAAATGTGTCCAGGCTGAACCAAATCATGGGCGCTTGCATTTGCCGCCACAGCGGCCTTCACGGTCAAAGCGCGATCGGCGGCAGATATGCCGGTGGTCACACCTTCGGCCGCTTCAATCGAGACCGTGAAAGCGGTGCTGTAAACGGTTCCGTTGCTTGCAGCCATGGGCGGCAATTTCAGATGTTCGCAACGCTCACGGGTGAGTGTGAGGCAAATGAGACCACGACCAAAACGGGCCATGAAGTTAATGGCCTCAGCCGTGACGTGATCGGAAGCAATGAGCAAATCGCCTTCATTTTCACGGTCTTCGTCGTCCACCATGATGACGATGCGACCTGCTCTCAAGTCGGCGACGATGTCTTCTACTGGAGATATTTGAACAGGGGTCAAGGGACGGCCAGAATTCGTCGTCATGTCAGTTCTTTCATGTGGGGGCATGGGCAGAAAAAGCCGAAGCCGCGGTGTTTGCCGATGCATCGTTGTTGAGCATGCGCTCTACATAACGTGCGATCAAATCAATTTCTAAATTCACGGCACTGTTTTGATGCAGAGTGCCCAATGCCGTGTTGACGACCGTGTGGGGGATGAGGTTGATGCTGAACTCGCAACCAGCACTTGAATCAAGCACTTTGTTGACGGTGAGGCTAACGCCATTGACCGTGATCGAGCCTTTGTAGGCTAAAAATTTGCCCATGCCAACGGGTGCTTGAATGCGCAGTTCCCAACTTTCGCCAACCTGAGCAAAGTGAGTGACATGTCCAATGCCATCGACATGACCCGACACAATGTGACCGCCCAAGCGATCATGCGCGCGCAAGGCTTTTTCTAAGTTGACTTTGCCAAGCATGTTGAGGCCGCAGGTTTTGTCGAGCGACTCGGCTGAGATATCGATGGTGAATTGCTGGGCAGCCGTATCAAACGAAGTGACGGTCATGCAGGCGCCGTTGATGGCAATGCTGTCACCCAAGCCGACATCGTCCAGGTAACCCGGGGGTACCTCGATCGTAAGTCGCTTGCCATGGCTTAAAGAGCTGCCCAGGTCGTGGAGGGCGGCGATACGCCCCACGCCGGTGATGATTCCGGTAAACATGGCGCGTATTTTCGCAGGGATTGGGGCTTTTTAGCGCGTGACCCGAGCTAAAACCCGCAAATCTTTACCGATTAACTGTGTTTCTGTGAATTCGAGGGACAAGCCCTGTGACAAGTCCTCTAAAGGTCCCCAATTGGCCATGCCTTGTCCCAGCCCCAAAAGTTGAGGTGCTAAGTAGACCAAAAACTCGTCAACGCAGGCTTCCCGAATGAGTGAGCCATTGAGCTTGTGGCCAGCTTCGACATGCAACTCATTCACTTCGCGCTTGGCCAAATCAGTCATGAGGGCCGGCAGATCTACTTTGCCCTGTTCGTTGGGTAAGACACTGACCTGTGCACCCAAGGCCTCCAAGGCGGCCCTTTTTTCGGGATGGTCTTTGGCGGCGTAAATCCAAACTTGCCTTGCAGGCTTGGACCCAGGCTGGCTGTGTTGAAACAGCTTGGCTGAGAGGGGTGTTTCCAATTGGCTGTCTACGATGACCAGATGGGGCATTCTGTGGTCAGCACTTAAGTTGGGGCAAAGACGAAGGTCCAAAAGCGGGTCGTCTGTCAGAACTGTGCCGATGCCCGTCAGGATGGCGCAGGAACGGGCTCGCCAAGCATGGCCATCGGCCCGAGCTTCTGGGCCTGTGATCCATTGGCTTTGACCATTTTGAAGCGCTGTTTGTCCATCCAAGGAAGCGGCTACTTTCAGTCGCACCCAAGGGTTTTGACGCTTCATGCGGCTTAAGAAACCAAGATTTTGCTCTTCGGCCAGTTGCGCGCCATCACCGATTTCGACTTCAATGCCTGCGGCCTTCAGCCGACTAAAACCTTGTCCCGACACCAATGGGTTGGGGTCGGCCAGGGCCGCCACCACTTTGCCAACTTTGGCTTGAACAAGGGCATCGCAGCAAGGCCCCGTTCTGCCATGGTGCGAGCAAGGTTCTAGCGTGACATAAGCAGTAGCGCCAACAACATCATGCCCCTGGATTGCAGCGTGTTGTAGCGCCACAATTTCGGCATGCGGACCGCCCGCCTTTTGCGTATGACCTTGCCCCACAATGTGGCCGGCTGCATTCACGATGACGCAGCCTACCCTCGGATTGGGGGATGTGATGCGCATGGCCTGATGGGCCAAGCTCAAAGCGTTCAGCATGAAGGGGCTGGCTGTCATGAGAGTCAATGTGGTAGATCGTTGAGTGCCAAGGATACGACATGTTAGAGGCCAACCCAAGCGGGGGTTGTGGCGCGCCTTATTTGCCAGCTCAATTCCTTGGCGCTGTTGGGCAAGTCTGGGCTTGACCATTGAACTGAAATTTGCAAACTTTGAAGCAAGTTGGGGTTAGCGCCTTGAGTGCTCAGTGCAGTGGTGTTCCAGCTTCTTTGAAATTGAACCCCTGCTTCGTTGGTCAGAACGATTGCGTTGTGTGAGCTTTGAAATTGGTTGTTGCAAAAGGCACTTGGCACTTGCCAACACTCGGCAAGGTCTTGCACCAAGCCGCTTGCCAGATCCAAATTCTGTTGCGTTTGATTGGCAGCCATGCTGGCCATACTGAGCTGAACAGCCCCAGACAGACCCAGCGCCAAAATGGCACTGGCGAAGAGAGCCTCCAATACGGTGAATCCTGGTTTGCCTTTCAGCTGCTCACGATTGAATGTCATTCTTAGAACCCTGCATTCTTCCAAGAGGCCGACACGCGTTGCACCCTTGATGCGTCTATACCGCGAGGCCATGCATATTGCAAAGCCGCTGGGTTGACGGTGTATAGCGCGACAGAGTTTTGGCATGAGTTGCTACTTTGAAAGTAGATCATGCCTGCGATGGCCGCTTGGCTTGCAATTTGGGGGCATTGAATGGCACACGCGAGGTCTGAAAAAATTAAAACGACGGGAGAACTCTGCGTTCCCAAACTTTGTGTCCAGGTGAGCGGGCTGTCAATCCAGTAAACGCTTCGGCTGGGTTGCGAGAGGGGCGTTAAACCATTTTGCAATTGGGCAGCCGAAATGGCCTTGAGCTGAGCGGGCGAAACATGACCGAACAGCTTGCGCCATTCGATGGGTGTGCAATCGGTTGAAGGTGTCTTGGGTGTTGGATCTAAAAGAGGTGGTTCTATATCAGGTGGTGTCCAAGGCGCACTGATGGGAATGTAAAGGCTTTGCTGAAGTGAAGCTCGGCTACCTGCTCCCGCTTGCTCTGAATTCAAGCTAATTTGAGCTGTAATTTTGACTTTGTGGGGCGCAAATCGCACATCGCGGGTAAAAAGTACAAACGAGTTGGCATCGTCGATTGATTCGGGCCATGCCAGGGCCTTGATGGTGCCGCCAAACGACCCCAAATTGGATGCGGTCCACTTTAGACATTGCCATTGGGGTGTTGCCAGGGCAGCTGGGCATTGGCTGCTGCTTGCATTGCGCCAAAAGGCTGTGTCAATCGCAATGTCTTGGCCTGAATAGGTGCTGTCTATTTGAGCAATGGCGGTTTCTAGGAGTGACTCACTGCTGGCCAAGGCTTGTGCCGCAAACAACTGCTGCTGGCTTCTTCGAGTTTCTGACATCACGGACCGTAGCGTGATCCAACCCAGCAGGCTGGTGATGAAGACCAGGCAGATCGCGCTCCAAATGCTGGCCATGCCACTGTGTTGGTTCATGGGGCTGTGTGGGAACAATGGTCTGCAGCATTGCGAGCGCCGGCCCCTGCATTGCGAAGCCTTACCCCCCGACGCCAAGTCAGGGGAGTTTTCTCGGATGGGGTTTGACTGCGAATTTCAATAAGCAACGTGGCCTCTGGGTTTTGCAAAGAAAGATTGCACATCAAGCGCAATTCGAGGGCCAAAATTTCTAGCTGTTTGGGCTGTGTGAGTGAGGACCAGACCACAGGCTGACACGATGTTTTGGTTTGAATTTGATTGGCTTGTAAGCGAAATCCACTGCATTCGTTGTTTTCTTTCAAACCGTTTTCGTTGCGATCAAGGCTGAAAAGAATTTGCTGCGGTGATACAAAGAAGTCTTCTACAGCGCCGCAAAACGGGCTTGGACAAACCGGGTCTTGCGCGGAATTTGAGGATGCAGCGAGGCTGTAAAAATTGGCCCGTCGAATGTCATGCACCAAGGTGTCCATCAATGCGCGAGTCTCTTGTTGGGCATGGGTTCGCTTTAAGATTTGTCGATCGTGCGCCCATTGAAAATTGACCCAAAAAACTGCGGCACTGAGCACGCTCAAACCCATTGCCATGCCAACCAAAAGATGGATCATTTCCAGCAATTCCCAGCATCACTTAACAGAGATGCATTGCTACTTTGAAGGACCTTGGCATTTTCAGAAATTTGCAGACGCATGATGCCGCAAGGAGTGTCGCGACTTTGCAAGCCTACTGCGGTGGCAAGCAAGGTGTAGCCCTGAGCGTTGCTTCCTTGAAGACTTAAAGCGTAATGCTTTGAAAAGGAGTGCGAGCCCTGCCAATTGAGTTCACTCAATGAGCTTGCAAATTGTGGGTGCAGGGCACGCCATTGCAATTGGCGCAGATGCAGTTGCATGAGGGAGTTTTGAGCATCTTGGCGCCTTGCTTTTTGCCATTGCAATTCAAGCTGAGGCAAGGCAATTGCCATCAGTGTGCCAATGAGTGCGATGCATACCATGGACTCGATCAGGGTAAATCCTGCGGTGCAGCAAATTGTGACTGGCGGTGCTAATTTGAGATTCATGCGCAGAGCATGCGCTGTCACAAGGCCGCTGAATTGACATTGACTTACAAGTGTCAAAACTGACATTGAATGCAAGCACATGCTTGTGTTGTACTGCCATGCTCTGGGTCATGAAGTTATCATTCAATGCAAGTGGTTACAGTTTGATCGAAACGCTGTTCATGCTGCTTGTATTGGCAGTGCTTTGCAGCACTGCCGCTTCCTCTTTTCTGGGGTTGCAAAACAGGGCCTACCTTCATGGGGCTTCTGAAGACCTCCTCAACGATATTCTCAGCGCCAGAACAGAGGCCTTGCGGCGCGAGCGAAGGGTCACGCTGTGTGTGGCTGCACTGGATGCAAGCGCGCAAGCTTCATTGCCGACTGCTTGTTCGCCAATTGGCAGTTCAGCGGCATGGCATCAGGGGTGGTTGATGTTTGAAGACACCAACAGCAACGGCCTTTGGGATGAAGGAGAGGTCTTGTTACAGCAGCGAGCTCGCATGCATTTAAAAGTCACGGCCACTGGCAATTCGACTGTCACTCGGTATGTCTCCTTTGGCGCGAGTGGCAGAAGTTTGTCCTTGAATGGTGCTTTTCAAGCTGGAACCATCACCCTTTGTGAGCGAGGCACCAAAGCGCGCGAGGGATGGCTGTTGGTAGTGAACGCGGTAGGCCGTCCCAGATTGGACAAAGGGCAGATTGCTGTTTGCACTTAAATCAAAGTAGATTTAACTTACTTGCTCACTTCATCGACCAGCAATTTGAAGTCGTCAATGTCTTCAAAGCTTCGGTAAACGCTGGCAAATCGAACGTAGGCCACTTTGTCGAGCTTCTTCAATTCACGCATGACCAACTCGCCAATTTTGTTAGAAGCCACTTCGCGTTGGGCCAAGTTCAGCAACTTCTCTTCGATGCGCTCAATGGCTGAATCAACTTGCTCCGTACTGACAGGTCTTTTGCGCAGTGCCAAATTCATGCTGGCGCGCAATTTCAAGCGCTCGTACTCAATGCGTCTGCCATCTTTCTTGACGATGGCTGGAAAGTTGACTTCAGGCCTTTCGTAGGTCGTAAAGCGTTTTTCGCATGCCGCACATTGACGGCGGCGGCGAATCAGGTCGCCATCTTCAGCCAGGCGTGTTTCTACGACTTGGGTATCGGTGTGGCTACAGAAGGGACACTTCATTTGTAAACAGGGAAGCGGGCGGTCAAGGCATTGACCTTGGCACGAACGGCTTCAATGTTGGCGGCATCAGTGGGATTGTCGAGCACATCGGCAATGAGGTTGGCCGTGATACGCGCTTCCTCGTCCTTGAAGCCACGGGTGGTCATGGCGGGGGTACCAATTCGCACGCCGCTGGTAACCATGGGTTTTTCAGGGTCGTTGGGGATCGAATTTTTGTTGATGGTCATGTGTGCTTGGCCCAGTGCAGCTTCGGCCACTTTGCCGGTAATGCCTTTGGAGCGCAGGTCGACCAACATCACGTGGCTTTGGGTGCCGCCGCTCACAATGCGCAGACCGCGTTGAGTGAGTGTTTCTGCAATGATTTGTGCGTTCTTGATCACTTGCTGTTGGTAGGCCTTGAAATCGGGTGCCATGGCTTCTTTGAAGGCAACGGCCTTGGCTGCAATGACGTGCATGAGTGGGCCGCCTTGAAGGCCAGGAAAGATGGCGCTGTTGATGGCTTTTTCGTGTTCGGCTTTCATCAAGATGATGCCGCCACGGGGTCCGCGCAAGCTTTTGTGCGTAGTGGATGTGACCACGTCTGCGTGTGGCACAGGGTTGGGGTAGACGCCAGCCGCAATGAGACCCGCATAGTGCGCCATATCGACCAAGAAAATAGCGCCCACATCTTTGGCCACTTTGGCAAAGCGTGCACAGTCAATGTGCAAGCTGTAGGCTGAAGCGCCGGCAATGATCAGCTTGGGTTTGGTTTCGTGCGCCTTTTTTTCCATGGCGTCGTAGTCAATGGCTTCGTTGGCATCGAGGCCATAGCTGACCACATTGAACCATTTGCCACTCATGTTCAGAGGCATGCCGTGTGTGAGGTGCCCGCCTTCGGCCAAGCTCATGCCCATGATGGTGTCGCCGGGCTTTAAGAATGCCAAGAAGACGGCTTCGTTGGCAGACGCGCCGCAATGGGGTTGTACGTTGGCGGCTTCGGCACCAAAGATTTGTTTGACGCGATCGATGGCCAGTTGCTCGGCTATGTCGACATATTCGCAGCCACCGTAATAGCGCTTGCCTGGATAACCTTCGGCATATTTGTTGGTGAGCTGCGAGCCTTGAGCGGCCATGACCGCAGGCGAGGCATAGTTTTCGCTGGCAATTAACTCAATGTGGTGCTCTTGGCGAGCGTTTTCAGCTTGAATGGCTGCAAAAATCTCGGGGTCGGTTTGTTCAATCAAAATGTTTCGTGAATACATGGCAGGCCTTCAATGGATGGTTCCCTGCACAAGTGAGGCATGACAAACCTCAACATGGCAAGGGCTGCCCAGGCGAACGGCTGAAACCTTGTGCCTCCAACAAATGGACAAGGTGCGCGCTCCCTAGTGGTTGAAGGCAGGGCAAGGCCCACCAAATTCCACGTCAGAGGCTGGCCAGCTTGCACAGCGGGGCCAGGCTCCTATCGCCAGTTGCGCACTCAGTGAGTGTAGCCGAGGAGGTGACTTGATGCACCAAGCCGCATTAATTTTTGGAGCTCAGGCTAGCTTTGCCATCCTTGGTTTCTTTGGGGATGGCTTGATTCAGGCGATTTTGTTCGGCCATGACGCGCGAAATGTAATCAACTTCTCGTGAAACAGACTCTTCGCCAGCTTTATAGAGGCGAAGTCCTTCCTCTATGCTGCCTGTCAAATCGATGCATTCTTTGAGAATTTTGACGCCGATGCGAAGGTTGGTTTTGGGGTCAAAAATGGCCATGGCTCCGCCGTAAGGGGTGAATTGTTCTGAATGAACCTCAGGGATCACCTGCATCAGACCTTTTGCGCCCGTAGGGCTGTTTGCGAAGGGGTTGTAATTAGATTCAACCCCAATGACGGCCAGAATCAATGTAGGGTTAAGGGCCGACCGATCGGCCAAATCGAAGACTTCCAACATCAAAGCATTCAAGGGCTCTGGTGCAATTCTGTATTTGCTTCTCACAGCTTGAACCAAGCTCATCTGCAGGGGTGACAGGTCGGTTGCGGACGCCGCCAAGCTCCTCAGCAGGACTTGTTGCTGCTCGTCATCCTCGTCTGAAATGTGAAGTCGGGTAAAGAGCCAGCCCTGAACGCTTTGCACGGTCAGAGTGCGAACTTCTGGCCTTGCCAAAGCGAGCATGCAAAGGATCAAGGCAAGCAAGCCCAGCATGGCAAAACTGTGGTGAGAAATGTTCACAAAACCACGCCCAATGTCGCCACCAAAGGTCAAAAGTCCGCGCCAAAAGCGCAGTGGCCAAGGCGCAAGGTTTTGGTGTAAGGGTGAATGAAGCACAAATTGAATGAATGGGACGAAGCCTGAATTATAAAAAAATTCAAAAATAGATGCATTCAGCATATCGATGCCCACCTTCCTCGGTGAAAATAGCTCCTTTACCTTTTTGTGTTCTGACTGTGACTTCTTCCTCTCCTAAGACCCCAGACTTGCAAGCCCTAGACAATTTAACTGGGGGTGTCTTTACCGCTCAAACTTCGGGTGAGCGTGCATCCAAGTTGCGTGATTGGTTGCTTACGGAGCCATCGCAAGAAGACTTGCAGCTCGTTTACAAAGAAGTTTCGGCAAGAGACAAAGGTGCAGCCAAAGTTCTTCGAGAAAAACTCGACGAGTTGAAGCGTGCACATGGCCAAGATGTTTTGGCGGCCGAATGGGCCGAACGCGCCAATGCCATGTTGACATCATCTCGCTTGAACATTGCCGATGCCATGGCTTGGCAAAGAGATGCTGCTAAAGCAGGTGCGCCACTGTCGCGTGAACCTTTGGCCAGCCTCAAGTTGCAGTTGAATGAAAAAATCAAAGCGGTAGAGGACTTGCAGCATCAAGTCATGGTGCAGCGTGAAACAGCGGTGTTGTTGGCGCAGCGAATAGAAGTTCTTTCAACCAAGAGTTTGAAAGAAGCAGCGGCTGCCAATGACCTGTTGCAGTCAGATGTGGCGCATTGGCATCAGCAAGCCCAAGCCCTCACTGAAGATGACTCTTGGCACAGTGTTGATCTTAAATTCCCGCCACAACTTGATGCTTCAAGACACCAGTTAAGCAGTGTTTGGGAAGCGTTTGAGGCCGCTTTGTTTCAAGCCAAAGCGGCGCGAGTAGATGCCAACGAATCCTTGCCCTCTGTGCCTGTTTGGGCTGAGGAAATTCGATTGGCACGAGGAGGCCAGAGCGCGCCTTTCCAAGGTCAATCAGAGCAAACGGTTGCTAATGTCGGTCACTCGGATGTGTCCAATGTTGCTCAAAATGGTGACGGTGAGACTTCGACTGGTTCAAACAGCAAACCGGTCAAAACCCCTAAAGTCAGCAATACCAAAATGGATCCAGCGCAAAGATTGGCTCTGCGCGAAGCCGCCAATCAAGCGGTGACAGGTGCCATGACAGTCTTAGCGGCAGAGAGCAACGAAGCTAATTTAGCGGTGTTCAAGCAAGCCCTCAAGGACCATGGCCGTCACATGGACACAAACATGGATTTGAAAGTTCATGAGGCTCTTGTTGCGGCAGGTGTTGCTGAAGGCTGGCAGCGCCATGTGGCAGATCAACTGCGCTTGGCCTTGGTGTTGAAGGCGGAAGCCCTGTTCAAAAAAGTACCTGTCAAAACTCATGACGTCTCAGCAGTCACGGCTGAAGCACAAGAAGATGCTTCAGATGCAGCCCAGCAGGCGCAAGCAGACCTTGACACAGAAAGTGTTGCCAAGGAAGAGTTTCACCTTGAACCCACCGTGGGCGGTCGAAAAATGCAAGACGCTTTGCGTCAGTTGCGTGAGGAGTGGAAAAAAGCCGATCAAGGTGGCTTGCCCAATCATGCGCTCTGGAAGCGGTTTGATGCTGCGTGCAACAACGCTTACAAAGTGGTCCAAGCATGGTTAGACAAAATCAAACACGAAGCCAGTGAGCACCGTGCCCAACGTTTGGCTTTGATTGAGGAGGTGAGGGCTTGGGGCGAGGCTAATTTGCAAAACGCAGATTGGCGTGCCCATTTGCGTGCATTGCATCAATTTGGCGACCGCTGGCGGTCAGCTGGCCATCTGAGTGAAAAAGCCTTTGCAGAACTGCAGCCCCTTTGGAAGCAAGCCTTGCACAATGCGGCTGCACCTTTGGAAGCTGCCCAGAAAGCCAGCACTGCTAGGCGCCAAGCTTTGATCGCCGAGGCAGAGCAGCTTGGGGCTGCTCCACTTTTGCGAGTCGATGCGGTGAAGGCATTGCAAAACAGCTGGCAAATGGAAGCGCAAAGCGTTCCCATGGATCGCCGCATTGAACAAAAAATGTGGGAAGCTTTTCGCAAGCCCATTGATGAGGCCTTCAGTCGCAAGTCTAATGTGAGAGAGCACATTTCAACGGCCCCCATGTCGGCCCACGATCGTTTGGTGCTCGATGCATCCAACGCCTTGAAAGCGGCCAATGCCTCTGGTGATGTTCAAAAAATCAAGACTGCCATGGCTGCTTTGGATGTAGCACTCAAAGGTCAAGCCAAGGCCAATGCCGAAGTTCTTCATGCACCAAAGGCAGAGGATCAAAGCGCGGTAGAAGCAACTTCAGTTGAAACCGAATCTCCTGAAATTGAAACGGCTGAGCCCAGCGAACCCGCAAAACCCGTTGAAGCACCCAAACCTGCCCGTCCCTTGGTTGCCATGCGCGGCGATGATCGGCCTGGTCAAAAGAAATCAGTGCCTGCGCCTGCAGGTCGCGGTGGTCTTGGTGATCGTCGAGACGGCAAAGGCGCGCAGCGTTCTGAACGAGGTGGTTTTGGCGATAAGAATAGCGGTCGGTTTGACCGCGCTGATCGTGCTGAGCGTGATGAACGTGGTCCACGTCTAGGTGATGCAGCCTTTAGAGCCCAGCGAGATGCCATGGAGCATGCAGAATTGGCTTTGCGCAAGTTGGCAGCTCAGGCGCATGGCGAGTCCTTGACACACTTGCTCACTGCCTGGGAAAAGCGAGAAGCAGACTTGATGCCTACGGCGCAAGATTTGGGTCGCAATGTGAACGCTGCTGCAAGGGCTGCATGGTCGCAAGCAGTCAGCCAAACACCTGTGGCCTCCGCTGGCGAAGCTATCTTGCGTTTGGAAATGGCTGCTGAAGTACCCACACCTGCAGAGAACTTGAATGAGCGACGTGCATTGCAACTACAGCTGCTGACTCGCAAAAACCAGCCTGGCCCAGAGCAAACTTGGGCCTTGGATGTCACTGCAGTTTTGTCTTCAACGCACGATCCTAAGCTAGCCCGACGTTTGCAAAATGCATTGAAAAATTTGTTGCGCAGCCAATAAATTTTTGCAACATAGGGGTCAATTTGAGCTTGGCAAACGGCTGAAAAGCCCACTGCCAACTTCAAGGCAACAAATTGATTCTTTCAACTTGTCCTCCCAGGTGCCATCGCAGTACTTCTGCCCGTGGCTTTTCCGCTCCAGCATCCCAGTCGCTTAAAACGCAACGTTGCAAAAGCTGGTTTTGACGCAGATGATGAAGCGCTGGACGGTGTGTGTGCCCATGAAGCAAGCTTGTAGCGTTGGCTTCCTGAAGCAACTGAAGCGACCATTCATCTGCGACATCGGCATAGATGGCGGATGGATTTTTTTGATGCAACTTGCTTTGGGCTCGCATTTGAGTGGCAATTCGCTCCCTCTCTGAAAGGGGTTTTGAAAGGAAGTCTTTTTGCCAAGCAGCCTGTCTAACCATGTTTCGAAAGACTTGGTAATCGGTATCGCCTAAGCAGCCGGCATCACCATGGGAAAGTAGCCATCGCTGCGATGAAAAGCTGAGCACTGTAGGGTCTTGTAAATCCTTGACATGGCATTCATGGAGAAAGGCTAAACCCATCAAAAAATCGCGGTTGCCTCGCATAAAGGCAACTTGCCTTTTCGATGCGCAAGACTTTAAAACCAAAGCGCATTTTTGAAGGAAGGGATGATGTTGAACGGCATCGTCACCGATCCAAACTTCAAACAGATCACCCAAAATAAAGACCGCATCAGCGGTCGTATTTTGCATGTAACTTTGCCAAACTTCAAATGTGGCAATCTCTTGTTCTTGTAAATGCAGGTCAGAAATGAAATCAATACTGCGCCAAGTTTCAGGTGCATCTAAAACCTGAAACGGCAACACAGTTGCAGTCATGAGAATGACCGGATGAGAAAATTAAAGTGCAACGGCCTTTTCAATGATGACGGGCTCTGTGGGCACATCATCATGGAAACCATTTCGGCCAGTTTTAACGCCTGCAATGGCATCTACAATTTCGGTACCCGACACAACATGTGCAAAAACTGCATAGCCCCAACCCTGTAATGAGGGGGCTGTGTGGTTTAGAAACTCGTTGTCAGCCGTGTTGATGAAGAATTGCGCAGTGGCAGAGTGGGGCGCTTGCGTCCGTGCCATGGCCAATGTGTACTTGTTGTTTTTCAAGCCATTGTTGCCTTCATTTTGAATGGCTGCATCGGTTTGTTTTTGCGACATGTTGGGTTCAAAGCCACCGCCTTGAATCATGAAGCCTGGGATGACGCGGTGAAAAATGGTGTTGTCATAATGGCCCTTGTTCACGTAGTGCAAGAAATTTTCAACGCTCAAGGGCGCTTTTTCAGCGTCAAGTTCAATGAGGATGACGCCTTTGCCAGCGATGTGAAGTTCGACTTGAGGATTGCTCATGGTTATTGCACCAAAGTGATTGAAAGAATGACGACTGGCGTTTTGGGGACATCGGTTCTAAATGGACCGCCCATGCCCGTTGGACTGGCTTTAATTTTATCCACCACATCCATGCCGGTGGTGACTTTGCCAAAAACTGTATACCCGAAAAGTTGTAGGGCATTTAGCAAATTCTCGCGAGGTACGTTTTCGTAGACCTGTCCTCTGTATTCAAAGCGTTTGACGGGGTCGCCTTCTGGGATGGGGGTGGGGTCCAGAAACGCGTTATCAGCGGTGTTGATAAAAAATTGTGCCGTGGCAGATTGAGGGTCGTTCGTTCTGGCCATGGCCAAAAATCCAGTTTGATTTTTCAAACCTGCCACCATGGCCTGCCGCCCTTCATGTTGAACGGGTGCTCTGGTAGGGCGCTCTTTGTATTGGCCATCGTAGCCACCACCTTGAATCATGAAGTTGCTAATGACTCTGTGAAAGATGGTGCCGTTGTAATGTTTATCTTTGACATACTGAAGAAAATTGGCCACTGTTTTTGGCGCCTTGTCAGGATAAAGCTCCACCATGATGTCGCCCATGTTGGTGGCGATTTTCACTTTAGGAGCATCTTGCGCCTGTCCTTGCAAAGGCATCATGATGGCAAGGCTCACCCCGAACGCGAAAATGAAAGCGCTGAAATGAGACCCTATTTTTCGTTGAAAAAAGTTTTGATTCATGGCTTATCGCAAGGAGTGTGTGTTGGTCAATGTGCTTGTGGCTGCAGAGGGCGCTGGCAAGGGTAACAGGCTGGGGCCATCTTTGACATTTTTAGCTTGAGCATAGGCTTGTTGTGCCATGGCAGAGTACAAGTCTCCTAAATTTTGAAGTGCAATTTTGTAATTGGGGCGCGCTTGAATGGCCGAAGTGAGAGCAGAGACGGCAGCTTCATACTGACCCCTTGCGGCCAAAATCACACCTAAGTTGTTGTAAGGCTCTGGCAGCTCGGGGTAATCTTGAATCAGGGACTGAAGCTCTTCAATGGCGGGAGGCAACTGACCTTGCCCCGCCAAAATTTGGCTGTTCATGAGGCGCCACTGGGGTGAGATTGGAGAGCTTGGCGAAGGTGCACTTTGCTTGATGGCCAATTGCAACTTTTGTTGGGCTTGTGTCCATTGCTTGTTTCTGATGAGTTCTTCTATGTCTGCACTCCCATTGTCTGCGCTTCCATTGGCCAAAGCCAAGCTGCTGCCAAAACAGAGCAAGATGGGTAAAAACCGCGATAGAACCCAATGGGGTGACATATTGAAAAAAATTGTAATGTGGAATGCAGGCCAAATGGCTTGAGCAGCTGTGAATTAGTTCTAAAGTTGGACTTTGCCAGAGACTTGTTTGGGCCTTATACTGAGGTAAATTGTAACGGAGGCCTTTGTAGCAGGCTGCCATTGCAACAACTATGGGGCTGCGGCCCCTTTTTGCACCCTTACAAGAAAAACACGGTTTCCATGAGCTTGCGCATTTACAACACGCTTTTAAGAGCGGTTGCCGATTTTTCACCTGCAGAGCCAGGTCATGTCCGCATGTATGTATGTGGCATGACAGTTTATGACTTGTGCCACGTGGGTCATGCCCGGTCAAACGTGGCATTCGATGTGGTGCAAAGATGGCTCAAAGCCAGCGGCTACAAGGTCACGCACATTCGCAACATCACCGACATCGACGACAAGATCATCAAGCGAGCTGTTGAAAATGGTGAAACCATCCGAGCCCTGACCGATCGCATGATCGAAGCCATGCATGCCGACTTTGATGCATTGGGCATTGCGCGGCCTACGGCCGAACCTCGCGCCACCGAATTTGTGCCCCAAATGCTCAGCATGATTGGCACTCTTGAACAAAAGGGCTTGGCCTATCGCACACCTCAGGGCGATGTGAATTTTGCTGTTCGCAAGTTTGCTGGCTACGGCAAATTGTCTGGCAAGTCCCTCGATGAGTTGCACGCGGGCGAACGCGTGGCCGTGCTTGATGGCAAAGACGATCCCCTTGATTTTGTGCTGTGGAAAGGCGCCAAAGCTTCGGAGCCTTCAGAAGTGAAATGGGACAGTGCGTTTGGCCAAGGCCGTCCCGGCTGGCACATTGAATGCTCCGCCATGGCTTGCCAAATGTTGGGTAACAGCTTTGACATTCACGGCGGTGGCGCCGACCTGCAGTTTCCGCACCACGAAAACGAAATTGCCCAAAGTGAAGGCGCTACGGGCCAGCAGTTTGCACAGTTTTGGATGCACAACGGCTTTATCAATATCGACAACGAAAAAATGTCTAAAAGTTTGGGCAACTTCTTCACCATTCGTGAAGTGCTCAAAGCCTTTGATGCAGAAACTGTGCGCTTCTTCTTGGTTCGCAGCCACTACCGCACACCCTTGAATTATTCTGATGTGCATTTGAACGATGCCCGTGGTGGCTTGAAGCGCCTTTATACGGCTTTGCAATCGGCGTTCCCTATAGATGTGCAAATTGATTGGTCTAACCCTTATGCTGCCCGATTCAAAGCTGCGATGGACGAAGACTTTGGCACACCCGAGGCGGTAGCGGTGTTGTTTGATTTGGCCGGTGAGGTCAATCGCAGTCAATCGCCTGAACAATCCGGTTTGTTAAAAGCCTTGGGCGGTATTCTGGGAATTTTACAAACTGATCCAGTGGTTTATTTGCAGGCCGGCGCAAGTTTGGACGAAGCTGCAGTTCAGTTGCACATCCAAGCACGAGCCGATGCCAAAGCCGCCAAAAATTTTGCTGAAGCCGACCGCATTCGCAAACTGTTGTTAGAGCAGGGCATTGTATTGAAAGATTCGTCTGCTGGCACCACATGGGAGGCCGCTCAATGAACCGTGCCGATAAAGTCATGACGCCAGACTATTGGGCAGCGGCTTGCGCGCATTTGTCAAAAAAAGACCGCGTGATGAAGCGGCTCATTCCTCAATTTGGCGATGTCTGTCTGGTTTCACGTGGGGATGCTTTTGTCACCTTGGCGCGCAGCATTGTGGGCCAGCAGATCTCTGTCAAAGCTGCTCAATCAGTTTGGAATAAATTTGCGGCTTTGAATAAAAAAATAACACCAGCAAGCGTTTTGAAACTCAAAGTAGATGACATGCGCGCGGCTGGTTTGTCTGCTCGCAAAGTTGAATATTTGGTCGACTTGGCACTTAATTTTCATGGGAAAAATGTCAGTGTCAAAGAGTGGCAACACATGGACGATGAAGCCATCATTGAGGAGTTGGTAGCGATTCGGGGCATTGGTCGTTGGACAGCTGAAATGTTTTTGATCTTCCACCTTATGCGTTCCAATGTTTTGCCCCTCGATGATGTGGGCTTGATCAATGGCATCAGCAAGAACTACTTTTCTGGCGAACCCGTCAGCCGAAGCGATGCTCGTGAGGTGGCCCAAGCGTGGCAGCCCTACAGCACGGTTGCAACTTGGTATATTTGGCGGTCTCTTGACCCCTTGCCGGTTGAGTATTGATCTAGACAAAGGAGGCCCATTTTGGCCAAGCGCACATTTCTAGACTTTGAGCAGCCCGTGGCAGAGCTCGAAGGTAAAATTGAAGAACTTCGCTATGTGCAAAGCGAATCAGCCGTTGATATTTCCGAAGAAATTGACCAGCTCAGTAAAAAAAGCCACCAGCTGACCAAAGACATTTACTCTGACTTGACTGCCTGGCAAATCACCAAAATTGCCCGTCATCCTGAGCGTCCCTACACCCTTGACTACATTCGCGAAATTTTCACAGACTTTGTGGAATTGCACGGTGACCGTCACTTTGCCGACGACTTGTCGATTGTGGGTGGCTTGGCTCGTTTCAATGGATCTCCTTGCATGGTTTTGGGTCACCAGAAGGGGCGCGATACCAAGGAACGCACGCAACGCAACTTTGGCATGAGCAAACCCGAAGGCTACCGCAAAGCCTTGCGCCTGATGAAGACGGCAGAAAAATTCAAACTCCCGGTGTTCACATTTGTGGATACGCCAGGTGCGTACCCAGGCATTGATGCCGAAGAGCGCAGCCAGTCCGAAGCCATTGGCCGCAATATTTTTGAAATGGCCCAACTTGAAGTGCCCATCATCACCACCATCATTGGCGAAGGTGGCTCCGGCGGCGCATTGGCCATTTCTGTGGCCGATTCAGTTCTCATGCTTCAGTACTCCGTTTACTCTGTGATCAGTCCAGAGGGTTGTGCATCGATCTTGTGGAAAACCTCTGACAAATCAGAAGAAGCAGCTGAAGCGCTGGGCATCACTGCCCATCGACTGAAAGCCTTGAACTTGGTTGACAAAATTGTGACCGAGCCAGTGGGTGGTGCTCACCGTGATCATGCTCAAATGGCCGCTTTTCTAAAACGTGCTTTGGGCGATGCTTGGCGCCAAGTGACTGACTTGAAGCCAAAGGAATTGGTCGATCGACGGTACGAGCGTTTGCAAAGCTATGGCCGTTTCACAGACACCAAAGCCAGCAAATAATGCTGTGCTTGCTCACCTAGATTTGCTTCCGACCAGCTTTCAGCCTGAACTACCTTTGGCCGTTGCGTTTAGCGGGGGTGCTGACTCTACGGCTTTGTTGTTGGCCTGTGTGAAGCAATGGCCAGGTCATGTTCGCGCCGTTCACATTCACCATGGTTTGCAAGCTGCGGCCGATGACTTTTCAAGCCAATGCCAAACAGTCTGTGAACAACTCAAAGTGCCACTTGTCATATGCAAAGTCAACGCCAAGCATGAGTTAGGTCAAAGCCCAGAGGATGCAGCCAGAAGGGCTCGTTACAGCGCCTTGAGTGAAGCTGTTCATACCCATCCCTCTTTGCAAGGTGTGAAACACATTGCGGTGGCTCAGCATGCCGACGATCAAGTCGAAACCTTGCTGCTTGCACTTTCTCGTGGTGCAGGTTTGCCAGGACTGGCCAGCATGCCGTCCCAATGGGCGCGCGACGGTTTGCAATGGCATCGGCCTTTGCTGAAGAGGGCTGGTTCTGAACTGCGGGAGTTTTTGGTGCAAGAAAAAATGTCTTGGATCGAAGACCCCAGCAACCAAAACGAGCAATTCACTCGCAACAGAATTCGTGCGCAGTTGTTGCCTGTTTTAGAACGCACTTTTCCCCAATTTAGAGACACTTTTACCCGCAGTGCTTCACACGCGGCTGAAGCTCAAGAAGTTTTGGACGAAGTCGCTGCTGCCGATCTGACGGGCGTTTTGGAAAGTGGCGCGCCCAGCATCAAGGCGCTTCAAGGCCTAAGCTTGGCTAGGCAGTCATTGGTGTTGCGTCATTGGCTGAAAGTGCAGCACCAGACCACCCCCAGTACGGTGCAATTGAGCGAGCTGCTTTCGCAACTTTCAGTCTGTACCACCCGAGGTCATCAACTCCATCTGAAGGTGGGTCGGGGGTATGTGCGCCGTGAAGGTGCCGTTTTGGTCTGGACACCTTGAGGACAGCACCTAAAACCGCTCCAATACAGGGTTCTCCCGAGTACAATCTCAGGGTTTTGCTAAAATTTTCCTTAAATCACTTTTCAAAATGGCACTGATCGTTCACAAATACGGCGGCACTTCGATGGGCTCGACTGAGCGCATTCGAAATGTAGCCAAACGCGTCGCCAAATGGGCACGGGCTGGCCACCAAATGGTGGTGGTGCCAAGTGCCATGAGCGGCGAAACCAATCGATTGTTGGGTTTGGCCAAGGAGTTGGCACCCGCAAAAACAGACACGGCCTATGACCGCGAACTGGACATGCTGGCCTCTACAGGCGAGCAAGCGTCTTCGGCCTTGCTGGCCATTGCTTTGCAGTCTGAGGGGATGGCATCGGTCAGCTATGCTGGCTGGCAAGTGCCCATCAAGACCAACAGCGCTTTTACCAAAGCCCGCATTGAGTCGATTGATGACGTTCGCGTTCGCAAAGATTTGGCTGCCGGCCGCGTTGTCATCGTGACTGGCTTTCAAGGGGTTGACCCTTATGGCAACATCACGACACTTGGCCGTGGTGGATCAGACACCTCTGCGGTAGCTGTGGCCGCTGCCATGAAGGCAGATGAGTGCCTCATTTATACCGACGTCGATGGCGTTTACACCACCGATCCCCGTGTGGTGCCTGAGGCTCGTCGGTTGAAAACAGTGAGCTTTGAAGAGATGCTGGAAATGGCATCGCTCGGTTCCAAAGTTTTGCAAATTCGCTCGGTTGAGTTTGCGGGTAAGTACAAAGTACCCATGCGTGTGTTGTCTAGCTTCACCCCTTGGGACATCGACATTCATGAAGAAGCCAAGTCTGGCACCCTGATCACTTTTGAGGAAGACGAAAAAATGGAACAAGCCGTAGTCTCAGGCATTGCCTTTAACCGCGATGAAGCCAAAATTTCCGTGTTGGGCGTACCCGACAAACCTGGCATTGCTTACCAAATTTTGGGTGCTGTCGCCGATGCCAACATTGAAGTGGATGTGATCATTCAAAACCTTAGCAAAGATGGTAAAACAGATTTCAGTTTTACAGTGCATCGCAATGACTTTGCGCGCACCATGGACCTGCTGAAAGACAAAGTGATTCCAGCTTTGGGCGCATCCGAGGTCATTGGCGACGCCAAAATTTGCAAAGTGTCTATCGTGGGCATTGGCATGCGAAGCCACGTCGGCATTGCCAGCAAGATGTTCCGCTCTTTGAGCGAGGAGGGCATCAACATTCAGATGATTTCTACGTCTGAAATTAAAACCTCGGTTGTAATTGACGAGAAATACATGGAATTGGCTGTGCGCGCCTTGCACAAGGCTTTTGATTTAGACCAAGCCTGATATAATTTTCCGTGTGCTGGAATCGTGACCGAGTGGCCGAAGGTGCTCCCCTGCTAAGGGAGTATGGGGTGTAGAGCCTCATCGAGAGTTCGAATCTCTCCGATTCCGCCAGCCAAACTTAAAAAGCCGTTGATTTCTATCATCGGCTTTTTTTTTGGTGTGAAGAATAAAATGTTGCCTGCTTTTGCTAAGCCAGATGTGTGAGTTTGTATTGCGCAGGTTAGAAGTCATTAACCGCCAAATAAAACGCAATCCAACACTCCCCTCCAGATCAATGCCTCTAAAATCAATGTTACTCTGACCTGATTCATTTGAACCCCTTCATTTTAGAAACAGAAAGCTTGCATGTTTGCCCGAGTTTTGACGTTGACAGCGATTTTGGCTTTGCAGGGCTGCTCGATGATTCAGCCGGTGGAAGCTTGGCAGAAGGGCACACTGGCATTGCCCGAAATGACTTTTGACGATGACCCGTTAGAGCGCGGTTACAAAGAGCACACTTACACCAGCAAAGAAGCCTCGTCAGGTGGTTCGGCGGTAGGAGGGGGCGGTTGTGGCTGCAATTAAACACAACTCAAAGTTGCCAGAGTTGGGTGCCGCCTTATTGGGTGCGGCCATGTCATTGCCCTGCATTATGCTGAGTGCTCAAGCCGAGACTGCGCCTGAAAAAGGTACGCTAAGCTTTAAATATCTGAACTACAAAGAACGTCAACAAGTCACGAGCAATGCGGGCAGTTCTGGTGCATGGACAGACAGCCAATCGAGTGCCTCAGCCTATGACGATCGCGTGCATGTCAAAGCGACAGCCACCAGTGTCTTGTTGCCATTGAATGGCAAATGGTCTTTGTCGGGAACCCTTGTGACAGACAGTATCTCAGGTGCATCACCGGCATACCACACCCAGTCATTGTCAAAACTGCAAGACTTCCGCCGTGCCGTTGACACGTCACTCACTCGCTACCTTCCCAATGGAAAATTGGCGCTTGGTTTGAGCCATTCAGGTGAAAATGATTACATTTCTAGAGCGGTTTCGTTGTTGGCAACGCAAGCCAGCGACGACAAAAACACCACATGGACTGCTGGTGTTGCCATTCAGCGAGATGTGATCAAACCAGTCAACCAAATTGTTGCCAACGAAAAAAAGAGGGGCTCCGATTGGCTATTGGGTGTCACCCAAGTGGTCAGCATGAACGACATCGTGCAACTCAACTTGGGCCATTACAGTGGTCGGGGTTATTTTTCTGACCCCTACAAAATTTACGATGAGCGACCCACAGATCGTGTACATCAAACTTTTCAGGCGCGATGGAATCACCATGTGGCAGCATTAAACGGAACGTCCCGTTTGGCATATCGTTTTTACACCGACACGTGGGGCATCCGTTCACACACCATCGATGCTGAATGGGTGCAACGCTTGGGCAGTGAGTGGCGTGTGGCGCCGCAGTTGCGTTTGTATTCACAAAATGCAGCGCGCTTTTATGTGGAAGTTGATCCGCGCATTGCGCCGTTTCCAACAAGTCCTCCACCCAACGCCTTGCATTTTTCTGAAGACCAACGACTGAGTGCATTTGGTGCTGTCACCATGGGGCTTAAAGTAACACGACAATTAAGCGTGGACACTGCGGTGGATTTCAAAGTAGAGCAATACGGACAAAAGGCTGCATGGAAATTCACTGGCCTTGGCAGTCAAGGGCTTGCACCTTTTTACGCACGCAGCATTCAAGTGGGCATCACACATTCTTTTTAATGTCTAGTGCAGATAAAAATCTGTCTGTTCAGCGTTACCCATTCAGGGCCATGGGCAGTGAGTGTGAGGTGGTATTGGCGGTCAAGAATCAGGCGCAAGCACATGCCTTGGCTCAGAAAGCCATCACTGAAGTATTGCGCATTGAGAAAAAATATTCGCGCTATACATCGGACTCCATGGTTGCCAAAATCAATCAGCATGCTGGGCTAGGGCCTGTGGCTTGTGACGATGAAACATGGGCCTTGTTGCAATACGCAGAACAGTTGCATGAGCAAACTCAAGGTTTGTTTGACATCACTTCAGGTGTGCTAAGACATGCTTGGGATTTCAAATCTGCGGCAGTACCTGCTGCTGAAAAGTTAGATGCATTGCGCAACAAGATGGGTTGGCACAAAGTGGTATTGCAAAATCAGAGCATTGCCTTGCCAGACGTAGGGATGGAAATTGACTTGGGTGGATTTGGCAAAGAGTATGCGGCCGACAGAGCTGCGCAGGTATTGCAAGCGCAGGGCGTGTCCAGTGGGTATGTGAACTTGGCGGGTGATATGCGATTCCTTGGTGCTAAACCTTCGGGCGAGCCGTGGATGATTGGTATTCAAGATCCTAGGCGCCAAGACGAGGTGGTTGCGACATTGCCGATGATTCAAGGCGGCTTGGCTACCAGCGGTGACTACGAGCGATTTTTTGAAATAGATGACAAGCGCTATTGTCATGTGCTCAATCCATTGACTGGATGGCCGGTGCAGTACTGGCGCTCGGTCAGCGTGGCGGCACCTGCTGCAGTGGTAGCGGGATGCACCAGCACCATCGCGATGCTGAAGGAAAAAGAAGGGCTGGCATTTTTGCAGGCCACTGGGTTTGATTTTCTGGCCATTGACAGCAGCAATCAAGTCCACATGCGCTAATTAGCCTTGTTGTTGAACGCAGTACACAAAAACCGAGATCTGTCGCATGTCTTCTATTAAACTGAACACTGTGAAAATGAAGTTATTTGCAGTTGCATTGTTAAGCTTAATGTTGCAAGCCACCACTGCTCACGCGGTAGAGGCAGGCAAACCGCTGCCTGCATTGGGTTTGGCGGAAGTGCAGTCGGCTAAGGGCCAGTTTGTTTACATTGACTATTGGGCGTCCTGGTGTGGGCCATGTCGGCAATCGTTTCCCTGGATGAATGCCTTGCATGCCAGATTGGGGTCAAAGGGTTTGAAGGTGGTGGCGGTGAATGTCGATGCTAAGCGCGCTGATGCAGATAAATTTTTAACGCATACACCAGCCCAATTCACAATAGCCTACGACCCGCAAGGTTTGTCGGCGAAAATTTTGGCAATCAAAACCATGCCTACATCGATGCTGGTCAGTCCTGAGGGGCAAGTGTTGTTTGTGCATTCTGGGTTCAGGACCGAGGAGGCGGGGCAGTTAGAGGCACGGATTTTGAGCGCCTTGGGGAAGTAATTCTTGGCTCGCCCCAATAGGTTATTTATCATGTCAAGCAATTTCTGAGGAGCTTGAGGCATGCGTCAATTTTCCCCATTCGGTGGTCTGCTGGTCATTTTGTTGGCATTGGTGAGTCATGCCCAAACTTCTGCCTATCGATTCGCAGGCGTTGAATTGCCCCCACCTTTGCCTGCTCAAAATGTTCAAGATGTTCACTGGGGCACTCAAGTGGACGACCCTTATCGCTTTCTCGAGCAAGTGAAAGACCCCGCAGTGGTGAGTTGGATGCGTGGCCAAGCTGAAGCGACCGATACCATCCTCAATCGTTTGCCTGGGCGTCAAACTATTCTAAACACCTTGAAGGAAAAAGACTCTGTCGGTGGCTCCGTTGTTTCAAGTATTCAAAGAACGGCAAACAATCGTTGGTTTTATCTCAATCGTCCCCAGGGTCAGTCGCAAGCCAAGTTGGTGTGGCGCGATGGCGTCAGTGGTGAAGAAAAATTGCTGATAGATCCAGAGTCGATTGGCAAAGAAAAAGGCAAACCTCACGCCATTCAAAGTTTTTATCCATCTCCTGATGGCAAGCTCTTGGCTTATGGCCTGCATTCTTCAGGCTCAGAAATTGGCAACATGCATGTGATTGATGTCGCGACAGGCAAAGAAGTTCTGCCACCCATTGATCGCATTCGATTTGCTGGTGTCAGTTGGCGAGAGAACGGATCAGGTTTGTTCTTCTCGCGTTTGCGTCCAGGTTACGAGACTCTGAAATCTACTGAGCGCTTTGCTGATACAGGTCGTTACTACTTGGACTTGAAGCAGCCCAATCCCGACCATTTGATTTTCAATGCATCGATGTATCCGCAACTCAATCTGCCTTCATTTGCCACGGGCGGCATCACTGAGCTGCCTGGATCAAACTTGGCCGCCATGGTGGTGTACTTTGGCGTAGACCGTCGATTGGCCATGTACGTCGCCAAGATGGAAGAGGTCTTGGCAGGCAAAGCGCAATGGCGTGAAGTATTCAAGCAATCTGATGATGTACGTGAAGTCGATATGGGGCATGGCTTTGTGTATTTGCGAAGTGCATTGAATTCGCCACGCTTTAAAGTGTTGAAGCTCAAAGTGCCCGATTTGAATTTGGCACAAGCAGAAACGCTGCTACCCGAAACAGAGGGGGTACTTCGTTCAATCAACGTGGCGAAGGATGCTTTGTACGTGACACGACGAGAAGGCGTTAACACCTCTCTGCTTAAATTTCCAGCGGGTATGAGCGATGGTGTAAGTGGTTCTGATGTGTCCCAAAGGGTGGTCTTGCCATTGCAGGGTAATGTCACAGTCATTAGCAGTCCAGATCACTCTGAATTGGTCGTCGCCATCAGCAGCTGGACACAAGCATTGCGCCGCTATGTTTATTCGGCAAGCTCAGGGCAATTTGTGCGTCTCCTTTTGGCGCCGCCAGTTGAACCTGCTCAGAAAGTTGAGATTGTGGCGCGCGAAGTGATGGTGCCAAGCCACGATGGTGTCAAGGTGCCGGTGTCCATCATCATGCGCGCCGATGCGGTTCTCAATGGCCAGAACCCCACCATCTTGTATGGCTATGGTGCATATGGCACCACAGAGGAGCCAGGTCGCAGTGCTGGCGTTATCACTTGGGTTGAGCGGGGTGGCATTTATGCATTTGCGCATGTTAGAGGAGGTGGCGCTTTGGGAAGCGAGTGGCACATGGCGGGTCACAAGACGACCAAGTTCAATACATGGAAAGATGGTATTGCGGCCGCTGAATGGTTAATTGCAAATGCTTATACACGCGCTTCTAAGTTGGGTATCTATGGTGGTAGTGCGGGTGGCATTTTTGTAGGTCGAGCCATCACAGAGCGGCCAGATTTATTTGTTGCAGCAGTACCTTCAGTGCCTGTGCTTGACATGGTTCGCTCAGAGCAGCGCGCTAATGGCGTGGCCAATATTCCTGAATATGGCACGGTCAAAGTAGAGGCTGAGTTTCATGCTTTGCTGCGAAACAGTGCTTATCATGCGGTTAAAGATGGCGTGCGATATCCCGCTACCATGCTGATGCATGGCGTCAACGATTCGCGTGTGGATGTGTGGCAGAGTTTGAAATTTGCATCGCGAATTGCAGATGCGCAAAAAGGTCAGCAACCTGTGCTGCTGCGCCTTGACTATCAAGCTGGACATGGTTCTGGCTCTGGCGCAGATCAAGCGATGCAACGTACCTCAGATTTGCAGTCTTTTATGCTGTGGCAAATGGGTGAGCTTGGTTTTCAGCCCGAGCTTCAATGAGGTGATGTATTTTCTGAGTTGATTGACCAAAGCAAGACAAGCGCAAACCCTGTGATTGAAAGATTTCGTTTCGAATGCGTACCTCCATGACATCACTAACAGTTGGAACTGGTATTTACCCGAATCAGTGAGTCATTAGAATGATCAGCATGCGAGGACACAAACCTTGTCCCTAACTCAACTGGCCTTTATTGCAATGAAAAATCCCTGCTTCAAACTCACATTCATCAGCATTGCATGCACAAGTTTCCTGGCTTTCAATACATCACAGGCCCAAACGCCACCTGCCGCATCCACTGCGCCAGCAACAGCGCCTTCTTCAGCAACGCCGACGGCAGCTGCTGCTTCGCCGCCTGCAGCCCCTGGTGCCTTGCGACCAATGAAGGACATTCTGAAAGACGCCAAGTCAACGCCAGGCTTCTTTACTTTGCACCAAAAGGACGACAAAGTATGGCTTGAAATTTTGCCCAGTCAGTTGGACAAACCCTTCTTCTTCTCCTACAACATTCCTCGGTCCATAGGCGAGCGTGGTCTTTACGGTAGCCAAATGGGTGGTTCTAAGTTAGTTGAATTTACAAAAATAGGCAATCAAATACAGCTGATTGCGAAGAACACCCAGTTCTTCGCTAAAGCAGGTACACCCCAAGCGCAATTTGTGTCTGAATCGTTTTCAGACAGTTTGATGAGCAGTGTCACAATGGCCTCTGCTCCGGATCCTGAAACAAAATCGATTTTGATTGAGGCCAACGCATTGTTGTTCTCCGATATCCCAGGTTATCAAACACGATTGGAAGCGTCGTATCGAATGCCTTTCAGTTTGGATACGCGCAACACATCTTTCTCTGCCACGAAAAACACAAGCACCTTGACAGGGCTTGAAGTCAAAGCACACTTTGCAGTGCCTAAGTTATCCGCGCCGCCCATGACGCCTTCACCGGTGCCAAGCCCTTCACCGCCTAGCACCACACCCGATCCCCGCAGCCTGTTTGTTTCGTTTTATTACAGTTTCATGCCATTGCCAGAGCCCATGCAAGTTCGCTTGGCTGACGAGCGTGTAGGTTTTTTTACGGTCGCTCGCACCGACTACACCACCGACCTCAACATCAAATCTAAAACGCATTTTCTCAAACGTTGGCGCTTAGAAAAGAAAGATGCAACTGAGTCCTTGTCTGAACCCAAAGAGCCTATCGTTTATTGGCTCGATAAAAACATTCCTGAAAAATACCGTGAATCCGTGTCTCAAGGTGTTTTGGAATGGAACAAAGCATTTGAGAAAGCTGGCTTTAAAAACGCCTTGGTGGTGAAGCAACAACAAGCCACGGACGACTTCAACAACATGGATGCTAAGCACACGTCTATTCGCTGGTTTACCGGCGCCGATGTAGGCTTTGCCATTGGCCCTTCACAAGCCGACCCGCGCACTGGCGAAATTTTAGATGCCGACATTGGCATGTCCGATGTGTTTGCACGCGGTGCACGTCGTACAGTCATTGAAGATTTGGGTCGTGTTCGCGGTGCCGATGGCGAGATGTGCGATCACGCAGAATCTGCCGCACAAGAATTGCACTATGCCCTGGACTTGCTAGAAGCAAGAGGCATGGAGTTAGACAGCCCCGAAGCCGATGCGCTGGCCAAAGCCTATTTGAAAGATGTGATCATGCACGAGGTGGGTCACACCTTGGGATTGCGTCATAACTTCCGCGCCTCCACGGTGTATGACTTGAAACAAATTCAAGATCCCAACTTCACCAAAATCAATGGCGTGACATCTTCGGTGATGGACTACACGCCCTACAACATCTCACCCAAGGGCGAAAAGCAGGGCGAGTACGTCATGTCTACTTTGGGCGCTTATGACTATTGGGCCATTGAGTTTGGCTACAAACAGTTTGCACCTGGCCAAGAAGCTCAGGGACTTGCACAAATTTTGGCCAAGGCCAGCCAGCCAGAGTTGCAATATGACTCCGATGAAGATGCAGGCTACGGCAGCATGGGCGGCGTTGATCCCATGGTCAATCGCTTTGACTTGGGTGCCGATCCATTGGCCTATTACAAGCTGCGAATGAAACTCTCGCGTGAGTTGTGGGACCGCTTGCAAAATATGAACTTGGCCACGGGTGACAGCTATGAGCGCCTAACACGCAGCTTTCGAAGTGGTTTCAGTCAACTGAATCGCGTTGCGCCACTGGCGGCCAAATACATTGGCGGCGTACACATTCGCCGTGAGCGCGCAGGCAGTAAAAACGCCGTCTTTGAACCAGTCAGCGCAGTCAAGCAAAAAGAAGCCTTGGCACTGATTACCAAAGATTTCTTTGGTACCGACAGCTTCAAGTTCAAGCCTGAGTTCATTGCGCGCTTGGCCACCGATCGTTTTGAGAGAACCGAGGCAGATGGCAGCATGCAAACTTCGGTGGCTCGCTTGGTTGCGGGTGTTCAAAAAGAAATTTTGGATCATGTGTATTCACCCCCCGTAGCCACCCGTTTGGCCGAGGTGGGCATGAAGGTCAACGATCCCAAAGAAACCTTGAGCTTGTCCGATGTCTACGACACTTTGCAAGATGCTATTTGGGCCGAAGCCAAAACGGGTCAAGAGACCAGCCTCATCCGCCGTAACTTGCAACGTGAGCAATTGCGCCGCATGGCCGATGTGTTGGTGAAGCCCGCCGGCCCATGGCCTGCAGACGCGCGCAGCATCATGCGAGAAAATGCACGACAGTTGGTCAGTATGTTGGAAAAAGCCAATGTCAAAGCTGGTTTGTCTAAAACCACGCGTGCACACTATGCCGATGCACTGGACACGCTCAATGCCGCGTTGAAGGCGTCGATGCAAAGAGCGACGCCTTGATTCAAGGGATGCTAAAGCGAACGATGTCTTGTTGTACCAGCATCATGGCGGGTGCATTTGAAGTGGCCAAATACACATCGTAAACAACGGCGTTGGTATCTTTCACGGTCCCTGTGGTTTGCAAGGTCCAGCCATTGGTATTGACCCTGTCAGCGCTGGTGCCATCGATGGCCACTTGATGGTACTTCACACCCGCAGCGCTAAATGATGTGCCGGTATTGACGTTTTGCCATCCCCCAGCACCTAGCGTATCCAGCGTATTTAAATTGGCCCAATTGCTGCCAGCCATGTCGAGTACATCTGCCACTCTGAGTGTAATTTGATTGCTTGCGGTATCTGTTCGCAAATCTATTCGCTCTACGCTGTTGATGCGGCTGGCGCCTTCAATGTTGCCGGCGCTGGTATTGCTGACCAAAGAAAAATCAAAACCTAAGCCGCCCGTTCCACCCATGCGAAGCGTGTCAATGCCAGCGCCACCATCAATTTTGGCCAATTGGCTTGTGTTACCACCGGCACCCAATTTATTTTGCAAGGCAGTCATCATGCTGGTATTGACAGTGAAGATGTCTTTGCCCATGCCACCCAGTAAAACATCTGCGCCATTGGCAATGAAAGTGTCATTGCCTGTTCCTGCAGAAAAACTGCCACCCGCCAAAGTTTGAGTGCCGGTAGAGATGAGCGTGTCATTGGCGCTGGTGCCGATATTGTCAACTGCACTGCCGGCGGCAAATGCGCCAGACTTGCTTCCAAAGATGATATAGGAGCGACCTGTTTGAACACTACCATGAGCAGCGTCATAACCGGGTGCGCCCACAATCAAATCAGCCAAGCCGTCGCCGTTCAAATCACCCGCGGCACCCACAGAAAAGCCGCTCATGTCTTGCGCGCCTTGTCCAATGATGGCAAAACCGCCTAGGTTGTTGGTGATATCGGTCAAGTTGACATTGGTAGTGGTGGCTTTGCCGTAAACCACGAAACTTCGACCTGTGCTGGCGCTGCCGTCTACTGGGCTAAACGGTGCACCTAAGATGATGTCAGCCAAACCATCGCCATTGATATCGCCAGCGCTGCTCACGCTGTGTCCGCTTTGCTCTAATGCAGTGGTGGACAGAATGGCAAAGCCGCCATTGCCTGCGGCAATTTGACCCAAGTCGATGGTGGCGTTGGCGGTACTTCTGCCAAAGATGACATACGTTTTGCCACTTTCTCGATAGGCGTTAGCACTGCCACTGATCACTGCACCAATCAGAATATCCCCCAAGCCATCGCCATTGATGTCGCCACCACTGCTGACGGAAACACCGCTCATGTCTTGGCCGTTTTCTCCAACAATCACGAAGCCGCCTGAGTTATTTTTGATGTTGGCCAAATTGACGGCAGTGTTGCCCGTTTTGCCCAAGATGACATACGTTGCACCGGCTTGGCTACCAGCGATGTCATTGAAATAGGCACTCACCAACAAGTCGGCTTTGCCGTCACCGTTGAAGTCGCCCGCACTGCTGACCGAGGTGCCACTTTCCTCGCCTGCTTGCCAACCCGAAATCACAAAGCCCGGCACACTGCCGCCCACATTGCCCAGTGAAATGGTTTGCAAAGCCGACAAAGCCGCGCTGCCGTATACCAAATAGGTTTTGCCAGTGTTGCCCACAAGCCCGCTGACTGTTTGAAAGTGCGCACTGATGATCATGTCGATCCAGCCATCGCCGTTCACATCGCCTGCGCTGCTGACTGAAAATCCTGCTGTGTCAAACGTGCTGGTTATGGTGAGTGCGTCGGGTGTGGTGCCCAATGCGGAAATGTCCTTTTGGTACTCCGCCAAACTGCCTGTGCTTGAGTTGGCTTTGCCATAAACCAAGAAGGCGCCACCGGGGTTAGAGCTGGCCCCATCTTGCGGCATGCCAATCAAAAGATCGGCCAGCCCATCGTTGTTCATGTCACCCACACCAGCCACTGAGAAGCCCAACCAACCTTTGTTGACGCTGTAGGTGTAGTAGTGACCATTGACTTGGCCTGAGCCGCTATAACCTTTGGGTACCAGGCTGGTATTTTGGCCGCCTTCATACAAAACCACACCACCACCTTGAGTACGCAACGCGGTATCGGTAAAGGTGTTGAGCGGTGCGCCCATCACCACATCGCCATAGCCATCGCCGTTGAAGTCGCCGGCCAAGCTGACGGCAAAACCAAAGTAGGCACTGGTATTGGGTGCCTCGATTGTATAACCGCCAATGTTGTTGGCAATGTCATTCAAGTAAATGGCATTTTTGAAGGTGTTGACGTTCAGGGTGGGCGATGTGCCAGCACGACCCCCATTGCCTGCTGTGTCGGTGTAGTTGCCTGCCGCCACGGTAATGCTTGCAGCAACAAGGGGGGTGTCTGCAAAGGGTGTGAACACAGCTGTGCGCGTCAGTCCTGTACCACTGATCGCGCTCAAAGTGCCTTGCGTGACGACCACATCGCCTGTGGTGCCATCCCATGCAAAGGTGACCCCAGGGTCTTCAGAAAACGTGAAAGTGATGTTGGCAGTTTGGCCCATGCCCACAGTTGTTAAGTTTGATGTCACCGAAACGCTTGGTGCAAGGGTGTCGTAGGTGATGGTGATGGGGTTGCTGATACCGCCCAAATTACCAGCAGCGTCTTGGTAGCTGTTGGTTTTCATGGTGATGCTGGCGGTACCGTTGTTGGTATTGGCCGTCGGTGTGAAATCAAAGCCGCGCAGTACGCCAATTTGTTGACTTGGCACTGTACTGGGTACCAAGGTGCCCCCTGTGACAAGCAAATCACCTACCATGCCATCCCAAGAGAAACTGGTGCCAGGGTCTTCACTGAATGTGAAGTAGACGCGTGTGGTTTCACCCGCAAGCAAACTGCTCGAGTTTGCGGAGGCTGTGACTGTGGGTGCCAAGGTGTCAATGCTGAGACTAGGCGTTGTTCCTGCTATACCTAAATTGCCAGCCGTGTCTTGGTAACTGCCTGAGGTCACGGTAATGCTGGCGGAGCCACTTGCTAAATTGGACGTTGGTGTAAAGACGGCGGTACGCGTTAGTCCAGTGCCACTGATGGCGCCCAATGTGCCGCCTGTAACGGCGACGTCACCCGCAGTGCCGGTCCAAGTGAAGCTGCTACCAGGATCCTCACTGAACGTGAAGGTGATGTTGGCCGTTTGACCTACCAACAACTGGGTTGTGTTGCTTGTAATAGCGACTGTTGGTGCTGTGGTGTCTACTTTATAAGCCGCATTGTCGAGCCGTGCTATAGCCGTGATGACAGCGCTGTTGCCTGCGCTGTCTTTGATGGTGCCGCCGTTGAGCAGCAAGGCGTTGGCAGCGTAGCTTAAGCCATTTGAATCATTTTGCCCAGGTGCTACCGTGTAGTTGAACAGCAAATCGGTCGTGCCAGAGCCTGAAACATAAAAAGCAGAATCTGCAGAACCGCCTACATTCAAAGCAACTTTGGGTGTTCCACCACTGGTATTGACAATCACAGACTCACTGAATGTAGCCGTGATCTGCACCACATCGCCTGCATTCAAGGTGTTGCTGACAATGCCGCTCGCACCTGTGATGTTCATGTTGGTCAGGGTCGGCGCACTGGTGTCAATCGACAAGCTGACGCTGGCACCTGCTTGACCTGGGTTACCAGCCAGATCGGTGTAGACCGCTGATGCGGTGGACACCACACCCGCAACGGTGCTGCCCGCTGCAGGTGTGAAGGTAGCGGTGCTCACATAGTTGACACCACTTAAAACAAAAGGACTGATGGCACTGAGCGTGCCTCCGCTGACGGTCAAATCACCAGCAGTACCATTCCACGTGAAGCTGGTGCCGGTTTTGTCGTTGGCCGTGATGGTGAGTGTGGCTGTTTCGCCTGCTTTGAGGCTGGCCACATCGAAAGCCAACGACACAGAAGGTGCAAGGGTGTCCACCATGTAAGCCGAATTGCTGGCGACGGCCGTTGCGCTTGTGATGGCTTTGTTTGCCGCAGCGTCTGTCAGTACGGCGCCATTCAAACTTAGGGCGTTCAGAGCAATGGCAATGCCATCGTCATCGTTTTGCCCAGCTGCAATGGTTGTGGTGAAAACCAGCGTGTTAGTGCCTGCGCCAGACAGATAGGTGGCCTGGACGGTGCTATTACCGACCAGCAAGGCCACTGTAGGAGATCCCATTGCCAGATTCAAATTAACCACTTCGTTGAAGCTTACGCTGACGTTGGCGGTATCGCCCCCATTCAAGTAAGTATTCAGAATGCCAGTTGAACTGCTCAGTGCAATGGAAGAGATGTTGGGTGCTAGCGTGTCAAACGTCAGACTGGGTGTGCCACCTGCACTGCCATTGTTTCCAGCAGCATCTTGGTAGGTACCAGCGCCCACAGAGATGCTGGCAGTGCCTGAATTCAAGCTAGGCGTAGGTGTGAACACCGCCGTGCGTGTGGAACCCGTGCCCGAGATGGCGCTCATGGTGCCATTGCTAAGTGTCACATCCCCAGTGCTGCCATTCCATATAAAAGTGGTACCAGGGTCTTCGCTGAAGGTGAACGTGATGTTAGCGGTTTCGCCCATTTTGAGCTGGCCCACAGTGGACGTGATGCTTAAAGAGGGCGCTGTTGTATCTACGGTGTAACTGCTGTTGTCGGCTGTGCCAGGGGCAACCAATGTGGTGGTGCTGGCGCGCGGGTCTTGCAAAGTACTGCCGTTCAATGACAAGGCATTGGCCCCAATGGCAATGCCATTGACATCGGTCTGACCCGCTTGAATGGTGTAGGTGAACAACAAATTGGCGGTGCCTGCGCCTGAGGCGTAGGCGGCATTCACTGTGCTGCTTCCAATCTGCAAAGCCACCGTGGGCAAGCCTGATGTTGTGTTGAGCGTTTGAGCTTCAGAAAAATGGGCTGTGACTGTTACCACATCGCCAGCATTGAGGGCATTGTTTTGCACGCCTGTGGCACTGCTAATCTGAACATCCATCAAGGTGGCTGGCGTGGTGTTGAGCAACAGGCCATCGAGCGTGTTGCCTACTCCTAAATTGCCAGCCGAATCGCTGTACAAATTGTTGCTGACGGTGATGGTGGCATTGCCGCCTGTTAAGCCCTGTGTGGGTAAAAATGTAGCGCTTCGGGTCAGGCCGGTACCTGTGAGGGCAGTCAAGGTGCCATTGACCAAAGTCACATCGCCCGCACTGCCGTTCCATGTAAAGGTGCTGCCTGGGTTTTCACTGAACGTGAAAGTAATGACCGCGGTCTCGCCACTTAAAAAGACGTTCTTGCTGCTTGCAATGCTGAGCAAAGTGGGCGCTGTGGTGTCCACCAAGTAGTTGGCATTGTCGCTCACGGCTGCAAAGGTCAGTGTGGGTGTGTTGCCCGCTGTATCGGTCAGGACTTTGCCATTCAAACTCAGACTGTTGGCATTGATGGCAATGCCGTTGACATCTGTTTGGCCATTCAAGATGGTGTAGTTGAAAACCAGCTGTGAAGTACCAGCACCATAGGCATATTGAGCGCTGACCACTGTGCTGCCAATGGTCAAGCCTAAGCTTGGCGTTCCTGCATTGGCATTTAAGAAAACGGTTTCCGTAAAGTTGACGGCCACCGAAACCACATCCCCTTGATTTAACAAACTGTTTTGAATACCCGTAGCGCTGAGCAAAGCCACGCTGACCAAAGTGGTCGTGGTGGTGTTGACGCTGATGTCAGCCGATTTATCGGTCACGCCTGCTGATGCTTCTAGGCCCATGTTGCCAGCGGCATCGGTGTAGCTGTTGAGGGCAATGGCTACATTGGCAGTGCCTGCGTTCACGCCAGACGTGGGTGTGAGGACGGCAGTGCGGGTGAGTGGATTGCCAGTTGCGCTCAGTGCGCTTAGTGTGCCACCTGTCACCAGCAAATCGCCACTGGTGCCATTCCACACAAAGCTGCTGCCTGGGTCTTCACTGAAGGTGAAGGTGATGGTGGCGGTTTGTCCCGAAAGCAAAGCGCTGGTGCTGCTGTTCACGGACACTGTGGGCCTGAGGGTGTCCACCAAATAATGTGCATTGTCGCTGACTGCGATGGACGTGAGGGTGCTGTTGTTGCCCGAAGCATCTTTCAAAGATCCGCCATTGAGGTTCAAGCCGTCTGCGCCAATGGCCACGCCATTGATGTCGTTTTGCCCGCTGGCAATGGTGGCCGTGAACACCAAAGCATTGCTGCCCGAACCCGACACATAACCAGCTTGAACAGACGTGCCGCCTATGTTGAGCGCTAAATAAGGCGTACCTCCCGAGGAGTTGACCGTGATCACGTCGTTGAAGGTGACGACGGCACTGAGCGTGTCCCCCGCATTCAAGTTGTTGATGGTGGCGTCTGACCCACTGACCAAACCACCTGTTGAGCCTGTCAGTTCCTGCGATGTGATGATGGGTGCCAGCGTATCTAAATTGAGCGAGGGTGTGGTGCCTGCAGCACCATTGTTACCAGCCGTATCTTGGTAACTGTTGCCCGTCACCGTAACGCTTGCCGTGCCACTGCCTTGGTTGATGGTGGGTGTGAACACGGCAATGCGCGTGAGGCCTGTGCCTTTGATGCCACTCAAACTGCCGCCTGCTACCACCACATCGCCCGATGTACCATCCCAAGCAAAGCTGGTGCTTGGATCCTCAGAGAAAGTGAAGGTGATGTAGGCTGTGGAACCAATCTTGAGGGCGGCAACATCCGAGGTGACGGAAACGGTAGGTCCTGTGGTGTCCACCTTGTAAGTGGCATTGCTGGTCACAGCCGTCGACACAATGCTGCTGACGTTGCCATTGGCATCTTTCACGGTGGCGCCATTGAGTGTCAAAGCATTGATGGGAATTGCCACGCCATCGATGTCGGTTTGACCGTTTACGATGGTGGTGCTGAACACCAAAGCATTGGTGCCAGAGCCAGACACATACGTAGCTTGCACGGTGCTGCTGTCCACCAGCAGTGCCAAAGTAGGTGAGCCACCGTCGGTGCTCACCCACACGGCATCATTGAAAGTGGCCGTCACACTCAAAGTGTCACCCGCGTTCAGTGTGTTGTTGAGACTACCTGTGGCGCTGCTCAATGATACGCCGCTGAGAGTTGGCGCCAATGTGTCAATGCTGATGCTAGGGGTGGTACCCGCTGTGCCCAAATTACCGGCAGCATCGGTGTAGCTCAAGTTGGCCACAGTGATGCTGGCTGTGCCGCTGCCCAGATTGAGGGTAGGCGTGAAGGTGCTTCGACGCACGGCACCAAGACCTGTTAGCGCATTCAATGTGCCGCCAGTGACAGTGATATCTGCCAAAGAAAAACTCGTGTCTGGGTCTTCTAAAAATGTGAAAGAAATTAAACTGGTTTCGCCGCTTTTCATGCTTGTGGCTGAAGAGGTAATGACCACGCTTGGCGCTGTGGTGTCGACTGGGTACAAGATGTTGTCGGCTACGCTGGCATTGCCCAGTAGCACGCTGTTGCCCGGTACACTTTTTAAAGTGCTGCCATTGAGGGTGAGAGCGGCCGAGGGAATGGCAATGCCATTGGCATCGTCTTGCCCCGACAAAATGGTGTAACCGAACACAAAATCGGTGGTGCCGCTGCCAGACACATAAGCGGCGGTCACCAGTGTGCTGCCAATGGTCAAGCCCAAAGTGGGAGAACCCAAAGAGTTGTTCAGCACAATGGCTTCGCTGAAAACCACTCTGGCCAAAATCACATCGCCCGCATTGAGCAAGTTGTTGATGGCACCCGTGGCACTGGTCAGTCCTACTTGACTGATGGTGGGCATGGTCGTTGAATAGGTGAGTGAAGGGGTGGTGCCTGCACCGCCGGTATTGCCTGCTGCATCAGTGTAAGTGCCTGCATTGACGGTGATGCTGGCAGTGCCCGAAACCACATTGGCGGTAGGCGTGAAGCTAGCTGTTCGTGTGACACCTAAACCACTGATGTTGCCCAGTGTTCCGCCACTCACCACCACGTCACCCGCATTGGACACCCAGACAAAACTGCTACCTGGATCTTCGCTGAAGGTGAAGGTGATGATTGCGGTTTCGCCTGATTTTAAAATGGCCACATCGGACCCGATGCTGACGCTGGGCGCTGTGGTATCGACCAAATACAGCGCATTGTTGATCACTGCGATGGCCGTGATGGCGCTGGGGTTGCCAGCGTTGTCTTTCAGGGTGGCGCCATTCAAGCTAAGCGCGTTCAAGGCAATGGCCACGCCATCGGTGTCGTTTTGCCCGCTGACAATGGTGGTACTGAACACCAAGTTGGTTGTGCCTGAGCCCGACACGTAAGTGGCTTGAACCATGCTGATGCCTACCACCAAGGCCAGCGTGGGCGAGCCTGCGCTGGTGTTGAGCGTGACCGCTTCGCTGAAAGTCACTGTGGCGCTCAGTGTATCGGTGGCATTGAGCAGTTTGACACTTTCATCAAGAGGGCTGGCCGCAGCGCCTGTTGAATTGCTCAGAGCAAGACTTAAAATACTGGGAGCCAGCGTATCGAGGGCGATGTGAGGTGAAATGCCAGTGCTGCCGTTGTTGCCAGCAGCATCTTGGTAGCTGTTTGCTGTGACCGTGATACTGCCAGTGCCAGTGGCCAGATTAGCCGTCGGAGTGAACACTGCTGTACGGGTAGAGCCAGCGCCGCTGATAGCACCCAGCGTGCCGCCTGCAACGATCACGTCGCCTGACAAGCCGTTCCAAGTAAAGCTGCTACCTGGATCTTCTGAGAACGTGAACGTGATGTTGGCGGATTCGCCAGCCTTGAGCTGATTGACATTAGATGTAATCAACACGCTTGGATGAGTTTTATCAGAAGGAGGCGTTGTAGGAGGTGAGGGAGTTTCAGTAATCTCCAAAGAATTTGTGCTAATTGACGAAATATTTCCTGCCAAGTCAACTGTAAACAGGTTGTAGACGCTTACAGGTAAACCGATTAAAGATATGGGTGTTTCTGTTTGAATACTGGTTATCAGTACATTCTTTGAAATGAAGTTGCTGAGGCTTTCCAAGTCATTTAAACTCTTTATTGTCTTAGTGATCGGAACCAAATAAGCTTTTCCGAGTTCATTACTTTTTACAATTGCTGAGCTTGTCGTAGTTTGGTCCTCAGTCAACGTATACGACTTTAATACGGCAATTGGCGCTGTGGTGTCCACCAAGTATTGCGGATTATGGAGAACGGCAATGGAGGAGATGTCTGCGTTATTGCCAGCTGCATCTTTGAGCGTTGAGCCGTTTAAGCTCAGGGCATTGATGGCAATGGCCACGCCATCGGTGTCGGTTTGGCCGCTGGCGATGGTGGTGGTGAAAATGAACGCGTTGGTGCCAGA
>JAIYCG010000033.1 GCA_027488115.1 Comamonadaceae bacterium
CCATGGCAGAAGCAGCACAAGCTGCCGTTAAAGCGGTGAAAGGTTAATTACATGTCTATCTTTATCAACAAAGACACCAAAGTCATTACCCAAGGTATTACCGGCAAGACCGGTCAGTTTCACACTGAAAAATGCCAAGAGTACGCCAACGGTAAAAACTGCTTCGTTGCAGGTGTGAACCCCAAAAAAGCGGGCGAGTCCATCTTCAACATCCCCATTTACGCCTCTGTCAAAGAAGCGGCATCCGATACAGGCGCTACGGTTTCTGTGATCTACGTGCCCCCAGCAGGCGCAGCCGCAGCCATCTGGGAAGCTGTTGAAGCCGACCTCGACTTGGCCATCTGCATTACCGAAGGCATTCCTGTCCGTGACATGCTCGAAGTGCGCAATCGCATGCGCGCCAAAGAAGCCGCCGGCGGCAAGAAAACTTTGCTCCTGGGCCCTAACTGCCCAGGTTTGATCACCCCTGACGAAATCAAGATCGGCATCATGCCCGGTCACATTCACCGCAAAGGCCGCATTGGCGTGGTGTCTCGTTCAGGTACCTTGACTTATGAAGCCGTGGCGCAGTTGACCGAAATCGGTTTGGGCCAGTCTTCTGCGGTCGGTATTGGTGGCGACCCCATCAACGGTTTGAAGCACATCGACGTGATGCGCGCTTTCAACGACGATCCCGACACCGATGCCGTGATCATGATCGGTGAAATTGGCGGTCCCGACGAAGCCGAAGCTGCTCGCTGGTGCAAAGACAACATGAAAAAGCCGATCGTGGGCTTTATCGCTGGCGTCACTGCACCTGCGGGCAAGCGCATGGGCCACGTCGGCGCCTTGAGTTCTGGTGGTGCTGACACAGCCGATGCCAAATTGGCCATCATGGAAGAATGCGGCTTCAAAATTACCCGCAATCCTTCCGAAATGGGCCGTTTGTTGAAGGCCATGCTGTAATTGCTATAAGCACTTATACGCATCCCACGGCCCAGTCGGGCCGTTAAAATTCAATTCCCGATAACAGAACTGGCCTCAATGAGGCCAGTTCTTATTCCTACTAAAAATGCAAAGGGACTGACATGGAAATGATACAAAATGCCGACTTCTGGATCGGCTTGATGAAGATCATCTGGATCAACATCATCTTGTCTGGCGACAACGCCGTGGTCATTGCTTTGGCTGCACGTTCATTGCCAGAGCACCAACAACGTCAAGCCATCATGTTCGGTTCGGGCGCGGCCGTTGTGCTTCGAATCGCCTTGACGGTTGTCGCCGCTGCGCTTCTTGAATTGTCTTACTTGCAAATCATTGGTGGCATCTTGCTCCTGTACATCGGCGCTCAACTCTTAAGCGAAGATGGCGACGAAGAAGAGGGCGATGTAGAAAAAGCCAGCTTGATGGTCGCGATTAGAACCATTCTGATTGCCGACTTGGTCATGAGCTTAGACAACGTGATTGCCGTTGCAGCTGCAGCCAAAGGCAACATGACCTTGCTCATCTTGGGCCTGGCCATCAGTATTCCGATGGTGATTTTTGGCAGCGCCATCATGATCAAACTCATGACACGCTTCCCGATTGTCGTGACCCTTGGTGCTTGCCTCATTGGTTGGGTCGGTGGTGAAACCATTGCCAGTGATGTGGTACTTCGCGATTTCACAGAAGCCAACCCTTGGTTCCATTACGCCGCCGCAACGGCCGGTGCATTGGCTGTCTTGGCGATTGGAAAATACTTCCAAGCCAAACACTCAGGCGATGAAAAGTCAGATACAAACACCTGATTGTCTGCAAGCATTTGCCATCAAGCCGACCCCTTGTGGTCGGCTTTTTCATGGCTTTAAGCAACTTGGCCAAGTAAAATTAATTTTTACCAAGGAACACCATGACGCGCATTCGCTCCAATTATTTTCGTGGCTTCACCCTGATCGAGCTCATGGTGGTGATTGCCATTATTGGGGTCTTAGGTTCCTTGGCACTCCCCGCTTACCAAGACTACGCTGTTCGCGCTAAAGTCTCTGAAATGATGTTGGCGGCAACCCAATGCAAAACAGCCGTCACGGAGCTAGTAAGTTCAACGTCTCAAGTCGATATCAGCGCGACCCTGCCAACCGCCTGTGCCACACAAGTTTCCAAATACGTGAGCAGCATGACTGTAGACGCCAATGGTGTCATTACCGTCGTTGGCAATCCCGACACACTTCGCGGCAACACCGATGACAAAACCAACGCGCTTTCACTTACGCCTATTCAATCGGGCACAACCGCACTCGTTGGCACCACAGATGGCGGTAAGCCCATTGGCACATGGCGTTGTGGCCCTGCTAGCACCAACCCATTGGCCGTGAAATACCTGCCCAGTGGCTGCAAGGGTGCGTGAGTAAAACTAGCACCCCCTATGTTGTTGGCGCTTCTATACTTCGCTCCAAAGTAAATCTGGAGACCGCTTTGAAAAACGCCCAATGGTTTGCAAAAACCCTTCTCATTGGTTTGAGCTTTTTGCTCAATGCGGCTCAGGCCGTTGAATTGAAAGTTCTCAGTGGCAACGGCTCTCGCCCCGCCGTCATTGCTCTAACCAAACAGTTTGAGCAAGCGACTGGTCACAAAGTCACCGTAGAATTTTTTGTCAATCCCGACGTCAAAAAGAAAATTGAAGCGGGTGAGTATTTTGACGTCACCGTGCTCAATCCACCCGTGCTCGATGAGCTCATCAAACAGGGCAAAGTGGCCGCCAATTCTCGAGCGGTGATTGGACGAATTGGCTTGGGCGCTGCCATCAAAGCGGGCGCACCCAAACCCGACATCTCCACCCCCGAAGGCTTCAAGAAAACCATGCTGAGCATCAATTCTGTTGCCTACCCTGGCGACGGTGCCAGCGGCATTTACTTTGTTAATTTGTTAGACCGCATGGGCATTGGTGCTGAAATGAAGCCAAAATTGCGCCCCATGCCAGGTGAGTACAACGTGGAAGTCGTGGCCACTGGCACCGTTGACATGGTGGTGGTGGTGGCCTCTCGAATCTATGGCGTTCCGGGCGTCGACATGTTGGGACTCATTCCCAAAGAGCTGCAAACCTGGATTGGTTTTGCCGCGGGCGTGAACCCCCAGTCTCAGCACGCAGAAGCCGCAAGGGCACTGACCAAATTCTTAAGCACGCCACCTGCTGATGCGGTGCTTCGGCCGATTGGCATTGAGCCTTTTGTGGAATAAAAAGTCAAGCTACAGCGAGGTGTTTCCTGATAGGAATTGAAAAGCATTCACTAGTCTGCTTCCCAACTTCCGGATTTTCCTCCTTGTTTTTTGAGCAAGCGAACATCGGTGATGGTCATACCGCGATCTGCCGCTTTGCACATGTCATAAATAGTCAGCAAGGCCACTTGCACAGCAGTCAAGGCTTCCATTTCTACGCCTGTTGGGCCGACCGTCTCTGCAGTTGCTTGACAGACGATGGTCGGCGTACTTGCTTCTGACAAAACTTCAAAGTCAACGGCAACTCGGGTTAAAGCCAGAGGGTGGCATAACGGAATTAAGTCAGAAGTTCGTTTAGCGCCCTGAATGCCAGCAATTCTTGCAATGCCTAGTACATCGCCCTTTTTGGCTGTGCCGGCTTGCACCAAAGCCAATGTAGCAGGCAGCATTTGAATGCGCCCTGTGGCGACCGCCACACGGTGTGTCGAGGCTTTAGCACTTACATCTACCATGTGCGCTTGGCCCTGTGCGTCAAAATGCGTCAAGGGAAATGTTGAATTTGGCAAAGAATGAGACATGGCAATTGGCTGGAGAATTGGTAAAAACCATTTACAAACGGTTGACGAAGTTCAAGCATGATACGGGTTTCGAATACCCCATCGACGTCGGTCTATTTGCTTTGAAACTTGCATCGCCAAAATCTAAACCACTGATGGTCCTGTTGGCTGTCGCTCTTTGGATCACGCCTGTGTGGTCACAGTTACCTGCGTCTGCGAGTACAGGCTTACTTCCCGCATTGGGAGATGGGGCTGACATCACTTTAAGCGCAGAACGCAAGCTGGGTGATCGAATTGCGCGAGAGCTTTTTCGAGATCCAGACTACCTTGAAGACCCTGTCCTAGATGAATATTTACAAAATATCTGGCAGCCACTGGTCAAAGGCGCGCAAGTGCGAGGCGAGTTGTCGCCTGATTTAAAAGAGCGGTTTGCTTGGAGGATTTTAATAGGTCGCGACCGATCAGTGAATGCATTTGCATTACCGGGAGGCTACCTAGGCATTCACTTAGGGCTCATAGGCGTAGTGAGCACGCGGGATGAGTTGGCTTCTGTCATGGCCCATGAACTGAGCCACGTCACACAAAGACACATTTCTCGATCCATGGGCGATCAAGCGCGTATGACCCCCTGGCTCATTGGCGCCATGGTCTTGGGCATGCTGGCAGCGAGCAAAAGTGCTCAAGGCGCGCAGGCAATGATCGTTGGCGGTCAGGCAATGGCCGCTCAGTCTCAATTGAACTTTTCACGCGACATGGAGCGTGAAGCTGATCGCATTGGCTATGGCGTGATGTCTGAAGCTGGCTTTGACACTCAAGGCTTTGTCACGATGTTTGGCAAGTTGCAACAAGCTGCTGGCTTGAACGACAACGGCTCTTTTCCCTACCTTCGAAGCCATCCCCTCAGCAGCGAACGCATGGCAGACATGCAGTCGCGGCAACAACTGGAAACGCCACGTCCCGTTAACTTGGAAAGCGATCTGATTCAAGCCATCATGTCTGCCAGGGCTCGCGTTTTAGCACAACCTGGGGTCGATGCGCTTCGAGCATGGGCCAATGAGGCAACAGACGCCAACGTCGACAAACTTAGCGCCTCAAAACGCATGGGTATTTTGTATGGCGCTGCTTTTTCTTGGGTACAGCTGCGGGATATGAACAAAGGCCGTGCGTTGATACCGCGAATGCGAGAAGCAGCAGGTGATCAACCGGCTGCGCAGCGTTTGATTCGTTTGTTCGAATCCGAACTTGCCTTCAAAGAAGATGATATGCGCGGTGCGGTGCGGGCTTTGAGCGCCACCACCCAACAGGCAAGCAGTCAGTGGCTCCGGCCTGAGCTCGTGACCTTGGCTCAAGCCAGTGCTCGCCTTCAAACTTCATCACCTTCTTTAGAGAACGCTCAACTGCTGGCAAGCAGCGTCAGTGCACTCCAAGTTTTGGTTTTGAAATCACCTGATGATGCCCAAGCATGGCAGGTATTGGCCAGTGCATTGGTCGCTCAGGGCCGGCCATTGGCTTCGTTGCGAGCTGAAGGAGAAGTCCAGATTGCACGCATGGATTTTGCTGCGGCGGTTGACCGCTTCAGGGCAGCTCAAGATGCTTCTAAAAAGGGACCGGCACAAATGGGCGATCACATCGAGGCGTCTATCGTCGATGCGCGTCTGCGATTTGCACAAGGCATTTTGCGAGAGCAACTTTTAGAGCGACAAGAGCGCTAAGCCGATAACGGTCTGGAAGTGTTTGAAAGCGCTTTTTAATTTGCTTACTTGATGGGCGCACAAACAAGCCAAGCTTTGGAGTTTTTTTGACAAACTAAAACCCCCTCTGATTCAGCAGTGGCATGTTTTTCAAAAACCCACTTTTGGTTTTGACGGCTGAAAAGATAGTTGTCTCTGACGTACACAAAATGAGCGTCTGGCCCCGAGTAGAAATAATCAGTAGTGAACTGGATATGCTGTTCTGTGATTTGCCAATTTTGAATTGTTTTGACAGCGAGGAAAGTCTCTTTGTTTAAGTTGTGAAGTTCCCGAATTTTTCTGCCTTTGAAATTGAGGGTGAGCGCTACGTCAGGTGAAACAGCATTGCCAAGCTGTGCATGTGTGAAGGCTGCAATGAAAGGCATTGCCTCAGAAATTTGTTGAAGTTGCCATGGGCTTAAACTTTCGCCTCTTAATTTAAATGCTTTCTTTTCATTCAAATACGGCGGCTTGATTTCAAATGAAATGCCGCTGACCCAATCAACATGACCTTTGTCTACAAAATACTCGGTGCTACATCCAGAAGTACACAAGAAGCCAAGCCCTAAAACACAGGTCCCAATCAGTCTTCGTCGAATGTGTAAGAGATTCACTTCTTGTGCTCTGTGGATGCGCTGAATCAATAGCAACTTTGCGCCTGAGCTTCTTTAAAGGCACTTGCACCAAACAAAGAAACGCTGACACTGTAAATACCAGCTATGACGCTGCAGGTTAAGGCGTTGCCACCCTGAACGTTGCAATCGTTCAGGATGTTATTGGCCAGGTTGTTATCGGCCGTGGCTCGGCTAAAACCACAGGTTGAGTAACTCTGGTCATGTTGAAAGCAAGCTTGCGACACATCGATGCCAAACAGCATGTCCGGCACGAAAGCGTCACTTTTGACAGTGCCGCAACCTGCGCCCAATGCATTGCCGTCTTCTCTCGCGCCATTGGAGGTGCCAGAGTCAAATTTCAAAAAGTCCCAAAATCCACCACCTTGAACTTGGCGGGTGAACTCGATATTGCATTCTTGCATTTTGTTTTCCTTGATTCATTGAAAATATTCTTGGCTTAAATCATTTGACGGCGCCACGACCCCTACCAAACTAAGGAGCACATCCGGATGGGTAAGGACTTGCAAAATACCTTCGCTTATTTGAACCCCTTCAGTGAACACTTCTTTGACAGAAAGTGCTTGGAAGTTGAGTTGAGCTTGAGAGGTCAAGCCAAGCTCTAACAAGCTCCAGATGAAAAAATGTGGCCCTTCCAATGATGAAAAGTTGCCGGCGCGCCAAAAAATGATGGGGTCCAGTTCCGAGTAGTGAGTGACTGAGTATTGAGTGTTTGCGTACATATAAATTTTGTTTATGAATACCAAATGGGTACTCATGGACAAATCATAATGTCGCAATATCATGTTCGCGCTTTCAAGTGCTTGCAGCATCACTTTGAGAAAAACGCCTTTCACAAACCGCTATGATCGCGATCCCCCTTCAAAGTAACTATGGCAGGCATTCACATTACTGACGTCGAAGCGGCCATCAACTATTGGCGCGAAAAAAATCCATCCCCAGATGGCGTGACCTTGCCCCGAGAGTTAAGGGCACTCGCAGAGGTGTATGCCTTGATGGTTTTTTACAAAGAAGATTCGGCTGACGAGTTCTCGTTGCCTTTAGCGGCCGCAGAAGCTTGGCAAGCTTGGTACGCCAGCACGCCCGATACGCCCTGTATTGCCATCTGCTCAACCTTCCAGGGCGATCCTGAGTGCAAAGGCTGTGGCCGCAGTTTTGAAGAAGTTCAGCTGTGGACCGAAATGAGCCCAGGTGAGAAGAGAGGCGTCTGGCGGCGCATCACGGTCAATGGCACTTCGTGGCGATTCAATCGCTATGCAGAGCGCGCCGCCGAAGACAGGAGCTTGGCCCGGGCCGCAGCCGATGCACAAGTGCCGCTGGGCTTTTCTAACTGACTTACTTCCAGCGCAACACTTCAAGGTGCACGCTTTCTTTTGAGTTGCTCAAGGTAAGCGCACCTTCTTGAACTGTTGCTTGCAATTGCATGCTGCGCTCCGCCAATTTGGCAAGCGCTTGACTGGCCTCTGTGGGGACACGCCACACCTGAAGTTTGTCCATTCGGGTGAGCTTGTTTTCAATGCCGCGCCACCAAACTTCGGCAGCATGGTTAAAGCAATAAACCATGACCGCATCGGCTTTTTGGCAAGCTTTGTTCAAGGGCTTGTCTTCTGGTTGACCGACCTCCACCCACAGGCGTGTTAGCCCTGTGAAGTCTCTCAAAGACAAATCGGGGTCATCGGGATCGGACAAGCCAGCGCCAAATGCCAAAACACCATCGCCATTGAGGTTGGCTTGTAATTGATAAGCATTGAGTGCCAAGGCCAACAAACGAATCATCATGCGTTCGTCGGTTTCGCTGGGGTGCCGTGCCAAGGTCAGGGCATGGTCTGCGTAATAGCTGTGGTCAATGTCGGCAATGGAAAGATTGACTTTGTAGATCGTGGACTTGAGGGCCATTGTGGGTGAGCTCGATGAGGCCTGTTTAAACGCGTTGGGCCAGCTCAATGGCTTTGCCAATGTAGCTTGCAGGCGTCATGGCCAAGAGCCGATCTTTTTCGGTTTGCGGAATATTAAGTTCGCGAATGAGGCCGTGCAATGCTTCCGCAGAGACGGTTTTTCCGCGCGTCACTTCTTTCAGTTTTTCGTAGGCTCCCTGAACACCATAGCGACGCATGACGGTTTGAATGGGCTCGGCCAAAACCTCCCAAGATGCGTCCAAATCTTGAGCAAGTGCTTCTTCGTTTAACTCTAGCTTCTTCAAGCCCGTCATGAGTGACGAATAGGCCAAGGCGGTATAGCCCAGCGCCACACCCATGTTGCGCAAAACAGTAGAGTCTGTGAGGTCTCGCTGCCAACGGCTGACGGGCAATTTTTCTGACAAGTGCTTGAGCACCGCATTGGCTAAGCCGAGGTTGCCTTCTGCATTTTCAAAGTCAATAGGGTTGACCTTGTGGGGCATGGTAGACGAGCCAATCTCGCCAGCTTTCAAGCGCTGCTTGAAATAACCCAAGCTCACATAACCCCAAATGTCGCGTGACAAATCAATCAAGATGGTGTTGGTGCGAGCCACCGCATCAAACAACTCGGCCATGTAATCGTGCGGCTCAATTTGAATGCTGTAGGGCTGAAAAGACAAACCCAAACCCCAGTGTTCTGCTGAAGCGCCGGCCTCTGTTGACTCTGGCATTTCAACGACAGCTTTCGAAAAGGCTTCCCAATCAAAATGCGGCCAAGCCGAAAGGTGCGCGTTGTAGTTGCCAACTGCGCCATTCATCTTGGCTTTGAGTGACACGCCCGCAATTTTCTCGCGGGTGTGACGCAATCGCACCACCACATTGGCAAACTCTTTGCCAACGGTTGTGGGGCTGGCAGTTTGGCCATGCGTTCGACTCAACATAGGCACTGCGGCATAGGCATGCGCCATGCTTCGCAGTTGTTCAATCACATCGTCCAGCGCTGGCAAGATGACCTTCTGTCGGGCGCCTTTCAACTGCAAGGCGTGGCTGGTGTTGTTGATGTCTTCGCTGGTGCACGCAAAATGCACAAACTCCGATGCTTGCTCTAACTCGGGACGGTCTTTGAATTTGGATTTGATCCAATACTCGACGGCCTTCACATCGTGGTTAGTTGTTTTCTCAATCTCTTTGATGGCCAGTGCATCTTGCTCTGAAAACTGCGTCACCAAGCCCGTTAGATAGCGTCTAGCACCCAAAGACAAGGGCTTGAATTCCTCAAAACCGGCATCCGACAAGGCGATGAACCATGCCATCTCCACCTGGACACGCCGGTGCATATAACCTTGCTCGCTCATGAGCGGCCGCAAGGCATTGAGTTTGTTGGCGTAACGACCGTCCAACGGTGAAAGGGCGGAAATGGCAGAAGAAGTCATGCCCACATTGTAAGTTCTAGCCCGCTCAAAGGAACACGCTTTGGATTCCTCTAGAATGCTCCACTCTGATGCCCGCTTTTTGACAATTTTCCACAAGAACAAACCATGAAACTGATCGGTTCACCTACCAGCCCCTATGTCCGCAAAGTCTGCATCGTGATGGCAGAGAAAAAGTTGGACTACCGCATGGTGGCCGAAGACGTTTGGTCAGCCAATACCACCATCCATGCTTCTAACCCCTTGGGTAAAGTACCTTGTTTGGTCTTAGAGGGCGGTGAAGCACTTTTTGATTCTCGCGTCATCGTAGAGTACCTGGACACCCTCTCTCCTGTTGGCAAGTTGATTCCAACCAATGGCCGCGAGCGTGCCGAAGTGAAAACTTGGGAAGCATTGTCTGACGGCCTGCTTGATGCTGCCTTGTTGGCGCGCATGGAAGCCGTTTGGCCACATCGCACACCCGAGCAGCGCAGCCAAGCCTGGATTGATCGCCAACTTCACAAAATATCAGAAGCCCTTCGTGCGATGTCTCAGGGCTTGGCCGAAAAGCCCTATTGCTCTGGTGCTCACCTGAGCTTGTCTGACATTGCGGTCGGTTGTGCGCTGGGATACTTAGACTTCCGTTTCCCCCATATTCAATGGCGAAGCGCACACCCCAACCTTGACAAATTGCACGAGAAACTCCTGCAGCGTCAAAGCTTCATTGACAGCCTGCCAAAGTAATTGGCAATTATGAGTTGGCGCGCTTTTTAAGCCAGCGCATCAAAGCGCCGACCCAAGGCAACTTTTCATAAAGCTCTTCGGCAGCATCCCAATAATCTCGATGCAAGCTGATTTTCATTTGGTCATCCAACACCAAATGCGTGGTGCCCAGAACCACTTGCTCGGTGCTGGTGTCAAATCGTTTGAACCGAAATTTAAAGTCCCAGGTTAAAAATGCTTGATGCCCATCCACCACCTGCGCTGTGATGACAAAGCGAGGGTTCTCAAGGGACTCGTACATGTGCAGAAAAATTTGCTCAATGGCTTCCGTGCCCTGCACCTGGTTAAATGGGTCTTTGAACTGCGCCGTTGGACTGTAAAAATTTTTCAGTTGCGCCACACTTTGGGGCGTAAGGGTTTCAAAGAATTGAGCGATTTGAGCAAATGTCTCGCGCTGGTTCATGGTCAAAGTCCGGTAAATCGCCTGACCACCGCAAAGTAAGCGCGGTAAGGCAACAGTCGCATCAGTTTCAACCATGCTGTAAATCGCTTGGGAAAATGAATGTCAAACAATCCCTCAGACCAACCTGCCAACATGGCTTTGGCAGCCTCTTCCGGCGACATGAGTGCGGGCATTTGAAAATTGTTTTGGGCCGTCAAGGGCGTCGCTACAAAACCTGGGTTGATCACACTGACGCCAATTCCTTGGTCTTGAAGGTCAATGTACAGAGTTTCTGCAAGATGCGTCATGGCGGCCTTGGTCGGGCCATAGGCCAGACCGTTGGGCAACCCCCTCCAACCGGCGACACTGCTGACCAAACTGATGTGCCCAGATCTTTGCTGCAAGAACATAGGCAACACCGCATCGAGTACACGCAGCAAACCGTTGTAATTCACATCCTGGTGTCTCAGCATGTCCTTCAAATCAAATTCGGTGGCACGCTGTGCGCGGTAGTGTCCAGCGCAATACAGCAAGAAATCCAAAGGGCCGCCTGCGGCCACTTGGCGCGCCACATATTTCACTTGTAAGGCATCGGTCACGTCCAATGACATTAACTCGACGGGCAAGCCTTCTTTCTTGCAAGTTTCGGCCCACTCAGACAAGGCACCCACGTCGCGCGCCGAAACAATCACCTTCGCACCGGCAGCGTGCAATGCTTTGGCACAAGCCAAACCAATACCGCTGGATGCACCGACCAGCCAAACACGGCGACCTTGCCAAGTTTGAATGGGCTGATTCAGTGGCGCGCCCCATCGTCGTTTAGTGGGTGCCAGTGACGCAGGCGTGTTGTCGACTGGCGGTGCCAGCTTAGCGGCCTGAAGGCTCATGACTTGCCTCCGGCTGTAACGGGCTCTCGCCGAGTGAACGACAAGGTCACCTCGCCCAAAGTCACGCCCAACTTGCTCATGACTGCTTTGTTCAACATCACGCGGTCGTCCATCAAGTACATCCAATCGTCAAATTGAACATGCCATACAGAACCGTCAACAGGCAAGGCCAAGGTGTACTGCCATTGAAATGCATTGCCTTTGGTTTGGCCTGAGGCCATGCCGACCACATCGTCTGCGCGGCCCTCGTATTGCCCATTTGGCAAGGCTTTCAAACGCCAAATTCTGCGTTGTTTTGTACCATCTGAATAGGTAAAAGCTTCATCCAACACACCTTCGTCGCCTTGCCATTTGCAATCCATGACCACCGTGAATCGTTTAACCACCCGGCCGCTTCGATCGGTGAACAGGCCCCATGCGTCCACCGTGCCATTGAAATAGGTTCGCAAATCTAACAAGGGTGTTTGTGCTGCATAGTCAGAAATTTGGGGACCCGCACAAGCAGACAAAGCCAGCGCGCTGGTCGTCGCTAAGCCAAATGTGCTTGCCCTTGCAAGAAATGGCGCACTCAAGCCTTGTGTCATATTTTGTAACCATAGACGTCTGTTCATCAATCACTCCTAAGTGCCGGCTGCCGCGCCGACGGTTGAATCCAAAACACAAATAACACCGCCAAGGCCAAGAGTTTTAGCGCACAAGGCAATACGCCATATGCCAAAGACAAGGCTCTCAAACCCTGTTCTGTTTGAGTACCCGGCGTGTAACCCCAATAAGAAAGCAAGGGCAAGCACAAGCCCGCCGCCAAAGCCAAGTTCAATTTACTGGCCAGATTCCACCAGCCCAAATAAAGTCCTTCTGCACGACCTCTGTGCCCCAATTTGTCAATCACTCGGTTCAACAAGGCAGCAGGCGCCACAAGGTCTGCACCCAAAGCAATGCCCGAGGCGAGGCATACCGCTAGAAAAGCCAGTTCATCACCAGGCCCTAAAAACCCAACACTGCCAAAACTCAGAATGGCCAAAATCATTCCAACAAACCAAGCCTTGGCGAGACCTTGAGCACGCACAAGTCTCAGCCACAAGGGCAGGGAAAGTGCACCTGATAAAAAGTAGACACCCAAAAACAAAGGCGACATGGCAGCCGATGCCTGAATTTGATCTTCAATAAAAAACATGACCAAGCCAGCAGGCACTGCACTGGCAATGCCGTTCAACAAGAAAACACAAAGCAGTTTTCGAAAACTGATTTGCTTCAATGGCAAATAGCTGTCTTTGTCCGCATTTCTAGTATGGCTGTCGTTTTCAATGGCCATATGACGCAGAACACGAAACCAGACAATGAGGCCCAACATCAGCATCAAACCCAAGAAAACTGTGGTTGACAGCCAACCCGCCATGACGGGCATGGCCGATGCGATGACAACGCCCAGCAAGCCTGCCCCTTCTCGCCAGGCAACAACGCGACTTTGTTGGCTTGTGCCACCACCCAGCCTCGAAGCCCAAGCTTGATGAAGAATGCTTAAGCCACTGTAGGTGAGGTGACAAAGCGTGATCCAAACACCAACCCAAATGACATAGGAAAAAGGATCTGAGAAAGCAGGTGGAAAAAAGAGTGCGGCAAACGCAAGCACCAAGCCCAAAGCGTATGCCAATGCCATACCCAAGACGCTAAAGGAAGAGCGTGTGTACAAAGCATCGCTCAGACGCCCCAGCAAAGGGTCTACAACGGCATCGATCAAGCGGCTGAACAACAACACCGCGCCCAAGCTTGTCAGTGGCACCGCAAATTGCGTGGCATAGAAGTGCGGCAAATTGACGTACATCGGCAGTGCTACAAAAGCGAGCGGCAATGCCAATAAGCCGTAGCCCATGCTTTGCGGGTGAGTGATGGCTCTCAACGCGCTCATAAACCCTTCATCCAAGCTTGTCGAATAGCAGGCGCCGCAGTTGACTCGTGTAGCCAAATACCGAAAAACAGTTGCGCAAACAAAGGGTCTTGAATGCTGCCGATGGGTTTGTCGTTGTAAAGAAATTCAGCACCTGCGTTAGGTGTGTAGACGGCCTGAATACGATCCCCTTTTTGAACGTTGGGAAACAACTCAAGCATGGCTTTCAGCCAATTGCTTTCTTGATCGCGCGTGAAGCTGCCCACTTTTCGCATTTCCTCGATAGACCTTTTGGAAATGGCCGCACCTTCTAGGCTTCTTAAATAAGACAACTCGAGCACGAAAGCGTGTGCTGAATAGTTTGTCACGGAAAAGCCTGGTCGCACCCAAAGGCGTGCGTCATAGATGTCAAAGCCCCAGATGCTTAGGCGTTGTTGTGGGGAGGGTTTGGCACCCGGTAACAAAACGGCCGAAGCATGTGCAAGGTTCAACATCAAGAAAGACGCTGCCAGCGCAATGCCCCATGAATAGAAACGCTGACGCAAAGAGATGGACACGTCAGTGCCTTTTCTGCAAGGTGAACTGGATCACGTCTGTATTGGCTTCGTCAAATGCAGCTTCGCAGTAAGCCAAATAAAACTCCCACAAACGCAAGAACTTGGTATCGAATCCCAAGTTCAAAACTTTCGCCTCTTGCGCCATGAAGTCGTGGCGCCAGCGCCTTAAAGTTTCTGCATAGTCGGGGCCGAATTTCAACTCATCGATCACCTCCAAACCCACTGCACGAGCTTGTCGCCTGAACTCCGAGGGGCTTGGTAAACATCCACCAGGAAAAATATACTGCTGAATGAAGTCTGTCGATTTCAAATAGCGATCGAACAACGCATCGTCAATCACAATGCTTTGGATGCAGGCTTTGCCGCCAGGCTTCAATTGTTGGCTCACCGTTTGAAAATAAGTGGGCCAAAACTCTTTGCCAACGGCTTCTATCATTTCTATCGAGCAGATGGCGTCGTAAGGGCCGTCATCGATGTCACGGTAGTCTTGCAAGCGCAAATCTGTTTTATCAGCTTTGCCGTTCCACTTCATTCGCGCATTGGCAAATGCCAGTTGCTCCGTCGACAAGGTCACGCCGTTCACGCTGGCACCGAAATCAACGGTGGCCATTTCGGCCAAAGCACCCCATCCACAGCCAATTTCAAGCACTCTTGAGCCCACACCCACATCGGTCATGCGCAATGCACGGCGAACCTTGGCGCGCTGAGCATCGCCCGTGCTTTGGCTGAAATCGCCTTCAAACAAGGCTGACGAATAGTTCATGGTGCCGTCTAGCCAAAGCTCGTAAAACGCATTGCCCAAGTCGTAATGTGCGTGAATGTTTTTTCGGCTGTTGGCCTTGTGATTGCGATTGAGCAGGTGCTTGATGCGGTAGGCCATTCGGCCCCACCACGTCCCAAAAATCAACTCATCGACTACGCGTCGGTTTTGAATCATGACGCGCAGCAAGTCACTCAGTGAAGGTGTGCTCCAATCACCGGCAATGTAGGTCTCAGCAAAACCAATGTCGCCAGACTTCAAGCTTGCGCTAAATACGTTCCAGTTTTGAAGGCTGATGGCGGCATGCAGGGTGGCAGACTTGCCAAATACTTTGGTGCTTCGGTCGGGAAACTGAACCGTCAAAGTACCGTGCTCCATTTTTTCAAGCAATTGCAATACTTTGCGCACGGCCATTGGCGCGGATTGAATTTCAAATGGGGTGCTGTGAGAGGGACTGGTATTCATGATCAGCTGATTTTGGAAATGATCGTTGAAGTGGCTTGCGCACGAGAAACCAATTGAGAAGGTGGTTCTGGTTTGCTGAAAAAGGGTACGCGTTTAAACCACAGCAACAGGGCATGCCAGTGAATGCGAAACATCACGGCAAATGTAAAAAGGGGATAGCGCCATAAAGTACGTCGAATTTCTTCGCGCGTGGCTGGCACCAAAGCGCCGCTGATGCTGGTTTGAATCAAAGGGCCACTCTCATCACCATGATCAACCCGAGCAACAACGCGCTCAAACTCGCCTTGACGTGATCGCATGAATCGAAAATCGTATTGACCGGCGACCTCACAAAAAGGCGAAACGTGAAAGACTTTTTTGGCATGTTCGGTTCGACCAAATTTTGGCTCAGGCAACAAATAACAATGGCGTTCGCCAAAGGTGTTGTGAACTTCGGCCAAGATGGCTGCCAAAGTGTTGTCCGTCCGGTGGCAATACCAAAAGCTCACCGGCTTGAAGGTGTAGCCCCACACCCTGGGAAAAGTTTGAAGCCAAATCTCACCCTTAGCGTCATGGATGTTTTCATCCGCCAAAAGTTCTTCGATCCAGGTCAATGCACCGCCCTTTTCAGGCAGACGTCCATCGCCATGGTCTGCATCAAAAAATGACAGCATGCCTGGCTTGTTGATTGAAAGCGCTGTTCTGTTTGAGGTGCCTGGTGATGGGTGTTCCGCAGACAAGGCTTGCAAATGCCTCATCGGCAACATTAAAAAATAGGCGCTGTAATGAAAGGCATGCCGAGTAGGCCGCAAGCGAACGTGCCGCACTTGACCATGACCCATGAGCACACCCCCCGTGGTCATGCATGGATCCTTTTCAGAATTTCTCTGGCTACCGATAAACCCGATTTCAAACCATCTTCGTGGAAACCATAGCCCAGCCACGCACCGGCATACCAGGTATGTTGTTGACCCTGTATTTGGTGCAAGTGCTGCTGTGCGTCAATGGCAGATAAGTCAAATACGGGGTGCGCGTAATGGATGGTCTGAATGATTTTCTGAGGATCAATGGCCGCCGTTGGGTTGAGCGATACGACCACGGCTTGTTCAAAGGGCAAGGGCTGCAATTTATTCAACAAATAGTGCAAACACACTCGGCTGTTTTCTTGCTCGTCATTTTCTGCTCGCACATAATTCCATGCCGCCCAAGCTTTGCGTCTGCTGGGCAAAACTTTTTCTTCTGTGTGCAAGACAGCCACATTGTCTTGATAACGAATGGCCGATAAGTACTGCGTCTCTTCTTGACTGGGTGTTCTAAGCAGGCGCAGCGCTTGGTCAGAGTGCGTGCACACAACCACTTCATCAAACCGTTCTGCGATCCCTTGCGTCATCACGCGCACGCCCTCTTCATCGCGCTCGATCATTTGCACGGGTGTGTTGAGGCGCTTGTCGGTGATGCCGCTCACTATTTTTTCAACGTAGTTGCGTGAGCCCCTAGTGACAGTGAACCAACGCGGCCGATTGCTGACTTGAATCAGGCCGTGGTTGTGGCAAAAGCGAATCATGGTGGCCACTGGAAAGGCCAACATTTGGTCTGTTGGACAACTCCAGATGCAGCCCATCATGGGTAAGAAATACCAATTCTTAAATGCTTCGCTAAACCGATGTTGTTTTAAGAATTCAGAAAGAGGCTGACGCATTTCGCTTTCAGCTTGTTGCTGGGCAATGCGCGTACACAGTTTGTTGAAGCGCAAAACGTCATACAACATTTTGAGAAACTGGGGTCGCCCTAAATTGCGGCGTTGCGCAAACACAGTGTCTAAGTTGCTTCCACTCCATTCCAAGTCTTCATTGCCCCAGACTTTGGGTGCTTGTACTGAGAAGGACATGTCCGACAAGGAAGTCTCAACGCCTAATTCAGCAAACAGGTTGATCAAGTTGGGGTAGGTTCTTTCGTTAAAAACCAGAAACCCTGTATCGACACCGTACGTCACCATGCCTTGCGCGGTCGGCAAGGTGATGTCTACTGTGTTGGCATGTCCGCCAAAGTAAGCGCCTGCTTCAAACAGTGTGATGTCGGCTTGGCCTTTCAGGCTGTGGGCAAGGCCCAAGCCCGATATGCCAGAACCCACAATGGCAATCTTTTTGTACTTCAAGATTAAATCTTTCTGGGGGGAACCTGCTTGTGCTGCATAGCCTGCTTGCGCCAAGCTCAGGAAGTTTTTCGCGCGAGGCTCTTCTCAATGGCTTGCACCAAGCTTTTGCTTTCTGGGCTGGTCATGCTGTTGTAGCTGTCAACGAGCTTGCCGTCTCGGCCGATCAAGTATTTGTAAAAGTTCCACTTGGGCCTTTGACCAGGGTCCTGAGCCAATTGTTTGAAAAAGGGCACCGCCGAATCGCCCGTGACGGACGTTTTAGTGAACATGGGAAACTTCACGCCAAACGTGTTTTCGCAAAAATCAGCAATGTCTTGGTTGTTTGTTTTTTCTTGTGCGAAGTCGTTCGAAGGAAAACCCAAAACAACCAAGCCCTTGTCTTTGTATTGGCTGTAAATGGCCTCTAGGCCCTTGTATTGCGGCGTAAAACCACAATAGCTGGCGGTGTTCACCACCAAAATGACCTTGCCACTGTATTGGCACAGTGACTGCGGTTTCTCATCTTGGAGCCTTGGAAATGTGTGGTTCAACAAAACGGGGCAAGCAGCCACCGGCGCAGACGGCACAACGGGTGGCGTGGTCGACTGCGCCCAAATTGATGTCGTCGACAACAGCCCAAACACTGTCACCCATGTTTTGAAAAGTTTGAATTTGTGCATTGAACTATCCGTTCCATTTTGTGACCGGACAGTTTACTGCTATTCAGTTCACTTGTCACGCACAAGGGGTTTTTGCTCTGTTTCCGGAAAAACCGAGTGCCAAAGTGCCAAGATAGCTTCTCTTTCTATTTGCAACTCGGCTTGCGGCACTTGTGTTGGTGCCTCGTTCAACCTGGCTTTGTGTTGCACGCGACGCAGCTCACGGTAGGCGGCCGACGCTCTGATCCCAAGGCTATGCGGCAGCAAGCCGGCCTCTTCTGCGCGCTGTAAGAGTGCAATGTTGCCCACGTTATCGGCCATTTCAGGGTGCGCTCCAGCGTGCATCAGGACCAAATACTGCACCGCAAATTCTGCATCCACCATGCCACCAGGACTGTGTTTGACGTCAAAGAGCTTGGGCTTGATGGTGTGTGCGGTTCGAACTCGGTTGCGCATGGTCACGATTTCGTCTCGCAACGAGCTTTCTTCTCGAGGCGCGCTGATGACCGCGCGTCTGACCTCGTTAAACCGACTGCGCATGGCTTCGCTGCCCATCACAAAACGCGCCCGCGTCATGGCCTGATGCTCCCAGGTCCATGCCGTATTACTGCCTCTTTGTTGTTGATAGTCTTCGTAAGCGGAGAAAGTGGTTACCAACAAACCAGAGCCACCGTTTGGTCGAAGTGCCGTATCAATTTCAAACAAATCACCTTCTGCGGTCTTAACCGTGAACCAATTGATGAGCTTTCTGACAAAGGCGCCATAGACCTCTTGGGCCCGTTCATCGGCATCCTCAAAGACAAAAACAATGTCTAAATCGCTGCCATAACCCAGCTCCTTGCCGCCTAATTTGCCATAAGCAACGATGCCAAACTGGGGCACTTCCCGGTGCCGACTTTTTAAACAAGACCAACACCATTGGGCTGTGACACGCAAGACGGCATCCGCCATCGCACTCAAATCATCTGCCACTTGCTCAACGGTCAGTCGCCCCTCGACGTCTCGCGCCAATGTTCTAAATACCTCTGCATGGTGTGCGCGGCGCAATATGTTGAGAAGGTTCTCTTCGCCGTCCTCATCGGTTCTTGAAAAGGCCGCTCGGCGGGCTTGGAGCTCCGCTTCAAAATCTTGCGCAACAAAGCGTTGCAGCAACACCTCGCCGTTGGCCAATTCATCAATAACGCCAGGATGCTGAACCAAGTATCTGGCCGGCCATTTGGCAGCGCCAAGCAGGCGCAACAACCTCTCGTGAACAGCGGGGCGCTCGAGCAACATGGCCAAATAACTTTCTCGGCGCATCAAAGGCTCCATCCAGTCGGCCATTCGCACCACAGAATCTTCTTCTACGCGGCCTTCTTGGAGCCATTGCGCAGTGCGCTGCAAGAGTCGCATTAAGCGGGCTCGCGCATCATCCCGTAGACTTTGAAGCTTGGGGCTGTCTTGCCAATGCGCCAAGCGTGTTCGAGCCTCCCCTTGAAACAAGTCGAGCACAGCCTCGAGCTCGGGACGTTGGCGGGGTGTGTGGGTCGGGCATGACGTGCATTGCCGATCGCCACCTAACAAAATGTCAAATTCATGCGCCACAACTTCGCGATGCGCATCTAATTCGGTGAGGAAATCACTACCCGCTGCATAACCCATGGTGTTGGCTATCCACTGCAAATCGTCGTCTTGCGTGGGCAGCACATGTGTTTGCTGATCGTCTAAGTATTGAATTCGGTGTTCAACTTTGCGCAAAAACTCATAAGCCTGTGACAAGGCCTTGGCGGTTTCCAGTGGCATGAGGCCCGCTTTGGCCACACGCTGAAGGGCATCTAAGGTAGGGCGCGTTCTCAATTCTGGAAACTGACCGCCACGCACCACCTGCAAGAGTTGAACCGTGAATTCAATTTCACGGATGCCTCCTCTTGAAAGTTTGACATCGTTGGCCCGTTCTGGGTGTCCGGCACTTCGCTTGGCAGCATGGTCCCGAATTTGTTGGTGCAAGGTTCGCAAGGACTCAAAGACGTTGTAGTCCAAGTAGCGTCTGTATACAAAAGGCAAAACCACACTGCGCAACTTGGCAGCAGAGCCGTTTTGAATGGCGCTTCTAGGTGCAATGACCCGGCCTTTCATCCAAGCAAATCGCTCCCACTCGCGACCCTGAACCAACAAATACTCCTCCAACGCGCCTAAGGAAACAACGCTTGGCCCCGAGTTGCCGTTGGGCCGAAGGGCCAAGTCCATGCGAAACACAAAACCATGTTCGGTCACCTCGCCGACCAATGTAAAGATGGCCTTGACGGCGCGGCTAAAATATTCTTGAACGGATATTTTGCCCACACCCTGTGCGTTACCAGCTGTTTCGCCGTCCTCGTCGTACACATAGATCAGGTCGATGTCACTGGAAACATTGAGTTCGCGCGCGCCCAGTTTGCCCATGCCGACGACCCAAAATTCGGCCCTTTGACCCGAAGGCAATAAGGGCTCACCATGCCGAGCATCCAAGTCACGGAACGCCTGTTGGCAGGCCTCATCCAGAGCAATTTCAGCCAAGTGGGTGACACAGAGCGTAATCGTTTCAAGCGGCGCCTGTTGTTCACAATCTAAAGTGAGAAGGCGCGACAGGGTCCATTGGCGCAGGATTCGCAATGCCGAACCCACATCATGGCCTTGGCTGCGCAATTGTTGGTACGCCTGCGTTAACAACTCTCTTCGAGGAACACCTGGAGGCAAACTGGCAAACAGATCCGCGTAGCGCCTTTGAAGCCTTTGAAAAAAACGCGAGCCCTCTGAGTAGGGCGAAGGCCGTTTTGAATCCATGGCTTTAACTGTCTCAAATGGGTTTGTGGCGGTCATAATTCCCTGCCTAGGTCTTTATGTCCGTATAGTCATTCGAATGTTGAAGTTTTCTTCCCTTGCCCAAATTTGCAGCACTGCCTTGCGCTTTGCCGCGTGGGTTTTGTTGCTTGTAGGTTTTCTTTTGGGCATGGCTTGGGCTGCTTTGCATTTTTGGATTGTGCCCCGAATTGAAGACTTCAGGCCCAAGTTTGAAAACTTAGCCACGCAAGCCATCGGGGTACCCGTTCAGATGGGCCAGTTGTTGGCGGTTTCATCCGGTTGGATGCCAACTTTCGAAATCCATGAACTCAGTTTGTTGGATCCCGAAGGTCGAAGGGCACTCACTTTGCCAAAAGTTATATTTGCCATCAGCGTTCGATCGGTTCTCAACCTGGGCGTCGAACAGCTGGTGATTGACTCCCCCACCTTGGATATCCGCAGAACCGAAAAAGGCGAGTGGCGTGTTGCGGGACTGGCATTGAAGAAAGACAACTCGCCCGACTCCGCTGCTGCTGACTGGGTTTTTTCACAAAAAGAAATTCTGGTGCAGAACGGCAACGTGGTGTGGACCGATGAATTCAACCCACTCAGCAGAGACAAGTCGGCGGTTCAATTAAGCCAAGTTTCTTGGATCTTGCGCAATTCTGCACGCCACCACCAATGGCGGCTAGACGCCACACCCCCGTCGGGTTGGGGCGATCGTTTTGTGCTGATGGGTGATCTGCGCCGGGGACTCTTGTCAACCCACGCTGGGCGCGTCAAAGATTGGACGGGGCAACTGCATGCAGAGTTCGGCGAAGTGAATCTGTCACAGCTTGGGCCCCACCTGCCTTGGAAAGTCAACGCCACGCAGGGCCAAGGCGCGCTGCGCATGTGGCTAGACATCACCCATGGCACCCTCCAACAAGCTACGGCCGATCTGGTGCTAGAAAACGCCAAAGCGCAACTCAGCCCTGAATTAGACACCTTGTCATTCAAGAGCATCGCAGGCCGGTTGTCGTTCAAGCCCACATCGCATGGTTTTGATTTTTCTACCGAGGGCTTGCGATTTGACACCGCAGAGGGTTTGCGTTGGCCTGGAGGCAACGTCAGCCTTTCATACCTAGAAGCTGAAAACGGCGCCAGTGCTCAAGGCCGTTTTCATGGCGACAAATTAGATTTGCTAGCGCTTCGCAGCATTGCGCTCCAGTTGCCCTTGCCTGCACCTGCCCGCCAAACTTTGTTGGAACATAAAGTAAGTGGTTTGGTCAACCCGCTTCACATCGAGTGGACCGAGAAAGACGCGGGCGAACAAAAAACATACCAAGTAAAAAAGGCCAACGGGCGGTTTGATCATTTCTATTTTGAAGGCGGAAAACCCGGCACCTCTTCTGAAAACTGGCCAGGGGTTGAGAATGCCAACATCAGTTTCGACATGACCTCAGAAGGTGGCAATTTCAACGCGTCTGTTGAAAAAGGCGCGCTGCAGATCAACCATATTCTGGAAGATCCGCGCATCCCTTTGGACAAGATGCAAGCGGTCATTCAATGGCAACATCAAAAAGGGCAACTGCTGGTACCCGAGTGGCAATTGAGTTTGAGCAATACCGACCTCACTGCCAACATCAAAGGAAACTGGAAGCCGAGTACTTTGCCAAACAGTTTGGGCATCTTGGACTTGCAAGGCAGCATTCAACAAGGTGATGCGTCACGAATTTACCGCTATCTGCCTTTGAGCATTCCGCAAGGTGTTCGAAATTATGTTCGCGACGCTGTTTTAAAAGGCAGCGTTCAAGGCGTTAGCGTCAAAATCAAAGGCGATCTCAAGCAACTTCCATTTGCCAACCCCAAAGACGGTGAGTTCAGATTTGCTGGCAAAGTCAAAGACGTTCAATATGCTTACGTCCCACCAAATAGCACGGGTACTGCCAATCTCAGCGCCAATTCAGACGGGGTTTGGCCGGCCATGAGCAGCATCAATGGTGACATCCTTTTCGACCGACTCAACTTCAAAGTCAATGGCGCCTCAGGCAAATGGGGCAACATACCGTTCACACAAATTAAAGCTGAAATTCCCAGCCTTAACGGGCCGTTGACCGTCAACGTTCAGGGTGAGTCCAAGGCCAACGCCAGCAGCCTCTTGAATGAGCTGCGGCTTTCACCCGTCAACAAAATGCTTGGTGGTGCGCTGGCTCAAGCCAGCAGCTCGGGCTCATTGACAACGCGCTTGAAATTGTCCTTGCCTCTGTCTGAGCTTGAAAAATCAAACGTTCAAGGCAGCATTGCTTTTAGCGGCAATGACATTCGCATGCAAGCGGGCTTGCCGCTTTTCGAAAAAGCGCAAGGCACCCTTCAATTTACCGAGTCAGGCTTCGGTTTGGCGGGCATGACGGCACAGTTTTTAGGCGGACCCATCAAGTTTGACGGTGGTGCCAAAAAGCTTGCGCCTCGCAGCACTGAAGCCAATCCGTTCATACGCGTTCAAGGACAGGTCAGCGCCAATAGTTTGCGTCAAGCCAAAGAAATTCCTGCGCTCAGTTGGATCGCTCAACATGCCAATGGGTCAACCAGTTATTCTGCCAGTCTGGGTTTTAAAGGCGGCCAAAGCGAGTTGAGCGTTCAGTCGGAACTTGAAGGCCTGTCTTTGAGTTTGCCCGCACCCTTTCAAAAACGAACCGAAGAGTCACTTCCGTTCAAATTTGAAAATCTGGTTCAAAGCGTCAGTGCAAACAGCCCTAACAAAGCGCTGCGTGATCAAGTTCAATTGACCTGGGGTCGATCTTTGTCAGCTTTCTATCTGCGAGATGTGAGCGGCGCAGAGCCCCGCGTTATCCAAGGCCGCTGGCAAGTTGGTGAAAAATTTGTCGTGCCAGGCGCGGCGGTATCGGATGGGGGCGTCACGGCTTCCGTTAATTTACCGTCCTTTTCTGTCGACGACTGGGCGCATGTCATTTCGCCGCCCAAATCAAGTTCCAGTTGGAGCGCGGCACTCAGCGAGCCAATAGACGCCGCAACCCAAAGTTACTTGCCAACTCGGATGACGCTGAAGGCCAATGAGGTGCGGGTTCAAGGCCGCCAGCTCAACAATGTCCTGGTCAGCGGTTCACGCGAGGGCTATGTGTGGCGATCCAATTTAGATGCCAAAGAGTTCAGCGGGTATTTGGAATACCGGCAGTCCACCAACCAAAATGCTGGCCGTATTTATGCACGATTGGCAAGGTTAAGCTTGCCGCCCTCAGCCGATCAAACCGTGGAGTCACTGCTAGAGGATTCTCCCTTGAGCATTCCCGCATTGGACATTGTGGTGGAAGATCTTGAGCTGCGCGGTAAAAAAATGGGACGGGTTGAGATTGAAGCCGTCAACACAGAGGCCACTGCGCCTCGCATGGCCACCGGACGTGAGTGGCGCCTTAACAAGCTGAACATTTCTGTGCCCGAAGCCAGCTTCAAAGCAAGTGGCCGGTGGATCACATCCAAAGAAGGGGCTCAACAAGCCAACACCGAAATGAGCTTCAAGCTGGACATTTCTGATGCCGGCGACTTGTTAAATCGTTTGGGCACCAAAGATGCGCTGCGCGGCGGGGCTGGCAAATTAGAAGGTCAGATCAGCTGGCAAGGTTCGCCAATGACATTGCACTACCCAAGTTTGGACGGCCGCTTCAATGTGAACATGGGACGCGGTCAATTTCTTCAGGCGGAGCCAGGTGTCGCCAAGCTGTTGGGCGTTTTAAGTTTGCAAGCATTGCCCAGGCGTCTCTTGCTTGATTTTAGAGATGTGTTTAGCGCGGGCTTTGCCTTCGACACCATTCGCGGCGATGTGTTGATTCAACACGGCATTGCCAGCACACGCAATCTGCAAATGAAGGGCGTCAATGCCGTGGTTCAAATGGATGGCAGCTCTGACATCGCCAAAGAAACTCAAAGCTTGCGCGTTTTGATTTTGCCTGAAGTAGATGCCGGCACAGCGTCCTTGTTGGCGGGCATTGCACTCAACCCCGCCATTGGTTTAAGCACCTTCTTGGCTCAACTTATTCTGAAGCAACCGCTGCGCAGAGTTAACACGCAAGAGTTCTTAATTGACGGGTCATGGACCGAGCCCAAGGTGACCAAAGTAACGGCCGGTCCTGCTGTACCTTAAGCTTGGCGAAACTCTTGCTCATGACGTCGCACGACACTTCATCATTGCAAAACAAGCACCCCGTTTGGCAGCTTATCAAGTACGCCACTCGCTCATTTACCGATCGCCGGTTTTCATTGTGGCTTGCCTTGGTTGGCCTGGTTGTCGCCCTTTTGGTCACCTTGGTTTGGCTGGCCGGTCGTTATGAAGCCAGTCAGTACCAAGCGGAGTTGGATCGGGATACGGCAGATGCGGTGAATGATTTGCGCAATGGTTTTAGCAATCACATTGTGACGCTGCAAAATTTACAAGCGGGGTCCTTGTCGCCCAAATTATGGCAAGCAGAAGTCAAACCGCTGCTCAGCCAAAACAGATCTTGGCTTCGCATTGAAAGAAGAGACCTAAAAGGCTTGGTCTTGGACGCCGTCGCCTCACCGTTGAAACCCAACTTGTTTGACGATAAAAACCGCATGAACGAACAAGCTGAAATTGTTCAAACATGTCTGCGCTCCAAACGACTCAATGGCCCCGCCTATTCGAGAAGCTACTTTGTGCCTCAAGCCAATGGCATCGGTTTGGAGGTCATGGAAATGTGCCTGCCCATCATTGAGCAGGGCACCAGCCTTGGGTTTACCCTTTTAACTTACGGCCTTCAAGAGGTTTTGGCGACGACTTTGGGCGAGACTTATGGCCGCCGCAATGAGGTCTCTTTCATTGAACCAGACGGCACACGACTGGCTGTTCACGGCACCTTGCCTCGCGCCAAGCGGCTGTTCACAGCCACCCAATTAATTGACTTGCCTGGCACCACGCTCATGCTGAGAATGGATGGTCGCCGCGCTGCACCCGACCTTTTTCCAAATATTTTGCCGGCCTTGGTCACCGCCATGTCTATTGCCCTGGTTTCTGTCTTGGTCTTGTTGGTGAAGGATTCGCGTCGCCGGCTCAAAGCTGAGCGCGACTTGGCTGATGCACTTGCGTTTAGAAAGGCCATGGAAGACTCTTTGGTCACTGGCCTGCGCGCACGCGATTTAAAAGGTCGCATCACCTATGTCAATCCAGCCTTTTGTCAAATGGTCGGGTTTGACGCTGATCAGCTTTTAGGCCAGTCCGCGCCCATGCCGTACTGGCCACCTGAAATGGTGGGTGAATATCAACAACGCCAAGCGGTGCGACTAGCAGGTAATGCACCACCTCGCGAAGGTTTTGAATCGGTCTTTATCAGAAAAGATGGCTCTCGATTTCCGGTCCTTATTTTTGAGGCGCCGTTGATCAATGTTTTGGGTGAGCAAACAGGTTGGATGAGTGCTTTTTTGGACATCAGCGAGCAACGCCGCATTGAAGAGTTTTCACGTTCAACACAAGAGCGGTTGCAAGCAACTGCGCGCTTGGCAACCGTTGGTGAGATGGCCTCTCTTTTGAGCCATGAATTGAATCAACCCTTGGCTGCCATTTCAAGCTACGCCACAGGCTCCTTAAACCTTCTCAAGCGCTCAGACCACGGCGACGCTGCCCACAGACTGAGTGATCTGCAAATGGCCTTTGAAAGAATTTCAGAGCAAGCCGGTCGCGCTGGCAAGGTCATCAACAGTGTTCATGATTTCGTCAGGCGCCGCGATCAAGACAAAGAAGTTGTAAGCCCTCAGGCTCTGATCAATGCGGTGATGCCGCTTGTGCTGTTGCAAGCTCAAAAGTTGCATGTTCGTGTTGAAACCAAATTAGGTGAGCGCTTATCGCCCATTCTTTGTGATAGAACCATGGTTGAACAAGTCTTGCTCAATTTGGCGCGCAATGGTATGCAGGCCATGGACCACCCGGACTGCCGGACGCGACTTCTAAGCCTGCAAATTAAAAGGGCCCCATCCAGCGAGTCTCATGGCTGGGTTGAGTTTTCAGTCATCGATTTGGGCCTTGGCATTTCGCCTGAGATTGCAAAGCAATTGTTCACGCCTTTTTTCACCACCAAGGCAGAGGGCATGGGCCTAGGGCTCAGTCTTTGCCGAACCGTTGTAGAGCAGCACGGCGGTCATTTGGAGTTTGAAGCCCATGAGCCCAGCGGCACACTTTTCCGCTTTACCCTTCCCACAGCGCCAGAGTTGTGAGCACGGCTAAAATTAATCATGCAACCTGCCCACAACGCCTGTGTTTTCATTGTTGATGACGATGCCAGTGTTCGCGATGCGATGGCCTGGCTCTTGCGTTCTAGACGGCTCATGAGCGAAGCATTTGCAAGCGCTGATGATTTTGAGCGCATGCTGCAAGAAAAGTTCCCGGGCACTCAAGCACCCGTTCCAACCCAAGCTGGCTGCATCCTTTTGGACGTTCGAATGCCTGGACAAAGTGGTTTGGCGCTTTTTGAAACACTCATCGGGAATGGCTTGGCTCACACATGGCCCGTTATTTTCTTAACAGGCCATGCCGATGTGCCCACAGCGGTAGACAGCGTCAAGCGTGGGGCCTTTGATTTTTGCGAAAAGCCTTTTTCCGACAACGCATTGGTTGACCGCGTGGAACACGCTTTGATGTTGTCTGAAGAGCGTTTGGCGGTTCGACTCCAAAGCGCTGGTTTGGTCTCTCGTTTGGAAGAGTTAACCGAACGGGAGCGAGATGTGATGCAGTTGGTGGTGTCGGGCTTGCCCAACAAACTCATTGCCGATCAACTCGACATCAGTGTGCGTACGGTGGAGGTGCATCGCTCGCGAGTGTTTGAAAAAATGGACGTCAAGTCCGCTGTCGAATTGGCAAACTTATTGCGAGAGCTTTGAATGCGCGCAGCCAATGACTCCGGGCTCATTCACTTTTTAGGTGGTTGACTTTCCTCATGCTCGTCTGGCTCATGATTCTCTTGCGACTTCAATTCTCCTTTGTCTCGACCTGAAAACATGGTCCACCAAACGATGGCCAGCAAAATCAACAATGCCAGCAGTGCTTCTAACAAAATCAAACCCATGCAAAAACTCCTTGGTTCATGGATTGTAGGAAGCTTCTGTTATTTGAGTGTTTTCCTTTTGGCAGCATGCTTTTCTCCCGAGAAAAAAGCAAGCTCACCCATCCCTGCAGCTTTGCCAGAGGCGTCGGTTGCAGAAAATACGCCCGCCGTTTTAACAAAGCCCAAAAGTCGTTGGATATTGGTCAGTTGGTCGGATCTACCGGGATTCCATGCCGATAATTTCAACGAGGCATGGGTGGCGTGGCGACAAAATTGTGCTCGAAACCTTCAAAGCGCACATACGCTCTGTAACCATATCAAGCGCTTAGACGGCCAGTCGTCAGAGTCGCAAAAAAACTGGGTGATGCAAAACTTTCAGCCTTATCGCGTGGAGAGCTTCAACAGCACGTCATCGCCGGCCAACGGACTTTTGACCTCCTATTACGAACCTGTTTTTGAGGCCTCTCGAACTGCGAAGCCTGGCTTTGAAGTGCCCTTGTATGGCTTACCGGCCAACTTAAAGTCTCGTTCTCCTTGGTACAGTCGAGAAGAGATTGCCAAGTTACCCGCCGCACAAGCCGCGCTCAAGGGCAAAGAGATCGCTTTCATTGCCAGTCCTGTTGATGCCATGGTGCTGCACATTCAGGGCTCAGGACGCTTGTGGCTCACGCAAAAAGATGGCAGTCGCATTCAAATTCGTCTGGCCTATGCAGGAACCAACGAGCAACCCTACCAAAGCATTGGCCGGTGGCTGCTCGAACAAAACCTGACCAAAGATGCCACTTGGCCGGGAATCAAAGCGTGGCTCGCACAAAATCCGCGCAGAACCAATGAGTTGATTTGGCGAAATCCGCGTTTCGTTTTCTTCAAAGAAGAGGCCCTGAATGGCCCAGATGCGCTTTTGGGTCCCAAAGGTGCCATGGGAGTTCCCTTAACGCCTGGCAGATCCATTGCAGTCGACCCTGCGAGTATTCCCTATGGGTCTGCTGTTTGGCTTTCTAGCAATGGCCCTCAAACCACACTGAATCGACTTGTCTTTGCGCAAGATACTGGCAGCGCCATTCTTGGTGCCGTGCGTGCTGATTTTTTTGCAGGGTCTGGCGAGGCTGCTGGCGAGTTGGCTGGTCGTCTCAAACAAGACATGAAAGCGTGGGTATTGCTTCCACGTTAGCCGGTGTCGATCTACACTGTTGTTACTTGCTTTTGAAAGTGGCTCACCATGAACGCACCCTTGCCTGAACACTTGCGCCAAGCACTGGCCAACGTAACCCTTGACGACAAATACAGCCTGACGTCTGGGCGGGCATTTATGAGCGGGGTTCAAGCACTTGTTCGGCTTCCTATGCTGCAGCAAGAGCGCGACGCTCTGGCTGGTAAACGAACTGGCGCTCTCATCAGTGGCTATCGTGGCTCACCACTGGGGGGCTACGACCAAGCCTTGTGGAAAGCCAAGTCTTACCTTGAAAAACACAACATCGTTTTTCAACCAGGGGTGAACGAAGAACTCGCAGCCACGGCGTTGTGGGGTACCCAACAATTGGGTTTTGCGCCACCAGGCAGCCAAAAGTTAGACGGCGTTTTTGGCATTTGGTATGGCAAAGGGCCGGGTGTTGATCGCTGTTCTGATGTGTTCAAACACGCCAACATGGCGGGAACCACGGCATGGGGCGGCGTCTTGGCCGTGGCAGGCGATGATCACATTGCAAAAAGTTCAACAGCGGCGCACCAAAGCGATCACATTTTCAAAGCTTGTGGGCTGCCTGTTTTTTTTCCGGCTTCTGTTCAAGAAGTTTTAGATCTGGGTATTCACGCTATTGCACTTAGCCGTTTTGCAGGTGTGTGGTCAGGCATGAAAACCATTCAAGAGATTGTGGAATCTAGTGCAACGGCTGATATCAACGCCGACAGGGTCCAAATTGTTTTGCCCGAATTTGAGATGCCACCAGGCGGCATTCACATTCGCTGGCCTGACTCAGCGCTTGACCAAGAAGCTCGATTATTTGACTACAAATGGTATGCCGCACTGGCCTACATTCGCGCCAACCGTTTGAATCACAATGTCATAGAAGGGCCCAACGACCGCTACGGCATCATGGCCAACGGCAAAGCCTACAACGACACACGGCAAGCCTTGGTAGATTTGGGTTTGGACGATGAAACTTGCAAACGACTTGGCATTCGTGTTCACAAAGTTTCTGTGGTTTGGCCCTTAGAAGCTCAAACGACACGCGCTTTTGCAACAGGTCTCCAAGAAATTTTGGTGGTCGAAGAAAAACGCCAAATTATTGAATACCAACTCAAAGAAGAGTTGTACAACTGGCCTGATTCACAGCGACCGCGCATTGTGGGTAAGTTTGATGAGCTCGAAGGCGACAACTCTGGCGGAGAATGGTCGATGCCCAATCCAACGGCGCATCGACTTCTTCGGGCCAATGCAGATCTCACGCCCACTTTGATTGCCAAAGCATTGGCCAAGCGACTTAAAAAACTTGATTTGCCGTCCGACGTTTTGGCACGCATTGATGCCCAACTGCACCTCATCGACGCTAAAGAGCGTGCACAAAACAGTTTGGTCCTGAATCCATCGGCCGATCGCACACCTTGGTTTTGTTCCGGCTGTCCGCACAACACCAGCACCAAGGTTCCTGAAGGTTCACGTGCCATGGCCGGCATTGGCTGCCACTTTATGAGTATTTGGATGGACCGCAGCACGGTTGGCTTTACTCAGATGGGCGGAGAGGGCACACCCTGGATTGGGCAACAACACTTTAGCAATGAAAAGCATGTGTTTGCCAACATCGGTGATGGCACTTATTTTCACAGCGGGATCTTGGCCATTCGTCAAAGCATTGCTGCGGGTGTCAACATCACCTACAAAATTTTATACAACGATGCGGTTGCCATGACAGGTGGTCAGCGCATTGGCGAGCGCGCTGAAGGACATTCGGTTGTTCAAATTGCACAAAGTATGCGTGCTGAAGGTGCCATCGTGATCAAAGTCGTTACCGATGAACCCGAAAAATACGACGGCATCGCTTTGGCCGAAGGCGTATTGGTTCACCACCGCGATGAACTGGATGCGATTCAGCGTGAACTGCGCGAAGTCAAAGGCTGTACGGTCATTATTTATGATCAAACTTGTGCGACCGAAAAGCGTCGTCGACGCAAACGTGGCACCATGGTCGATCCGGCTGTCCGTGTCATGATCAATGAACTCGTTTGCGAAGGCTGTGGTGATTGTGGTGTTCAATCGAATTGTTTGTCGGTTGAACCACTTGAAACTGAATTTGGTCGCAAACGAGTCATTAATCAAAATACCTGCAACAAAGATACAAGCTGCCTCAAAGGTTTTTGTCCCAGCTTCATTAGCATTGAAGGTGGGCAGTTAAAGAAAAAGACCAAAGAACAAAAATACAGTTGGGAAACTTTGCCCAGCTTGCCTTTACCAACATTGCCCAATTTAAGCACTGCACACCAAGCCTATGGTGTAGTGGTTGCCGGCGTGGGCGGAACAGGCGTGATCACCATTGGTCAACTCTTAGGCATGGCGGCCCACTTAGACGGCCTAGGCATCGTGACCCAAGATTCAGCAGGTTTGGCACAAAAAGGTGGTGCAACTTGGAGCCATGTCTTGTTGGCAAAGCACCAAGATGACATTCAAACCACACGAGTCAGCATGGCTGCTGCCGATTTAATATTGGGCTGTGATCCTATTGTTGCTGCTGGCAAAGAAACTTTGTCACGCATGTTAGAAGGCAGAACCCACGTAGCTTTAAATTCACACAGCACTCCCACGGCAGAGTTTGTTAAAAATACCCAGTGGCAAAATCCCGCTGAAATTTGTGCTGCTGAAATTGCGGCTGCCGTTGGCGTTCAAGGATTGGCTTCTTTTGATGCCGAGCATCTTTCATCTCAATTGATGGGAGATACGATTTACATCAATCCCATGCTGCTGGGTTATGCCTGGCAAAAGGGTTGGGTACCATTGAGTCATGAAGCATTGAAACGTGCCATCGAACTCAATGAAGTGGCCGTTTCACAGAATTTGGCTGCATTTGAATGGGGTCGGCACGCTGCGCATCAACTGCCAGCCGTTCAAGCTCTCTTAAGCCCACAGCAAATCATTCACTTCAAGAAACGTGATCGCTTAGAAGACTTGATTGCAACCCGTGTTGAGTTTTTAACGGCGTACCAAAATACTTCTTATGCCAAGCAATACGAAGAATTTGTTCTGAAAGTCAAATCTGTAGAAAGTCCTTTGGGTCAATCTTTGTTGTCTGAAACGGTAGCCCGTCAACTTTTCAAATTGATGGCTTACAAAGATGAATATGAAGTGGCCCGCTTGCATACCGACAAACAGTTCCTAGAACGCGTTAAAACACAGTTTGAAGGTGATTTCAAGGTTTTCTACCACCTAGCCCCACCCATCATTGCCAAACGCAATGAGAAGGGTCACCTTATCAAACAAAAAATGAGCCCCCACATGGTGCTGGTTTTCAAAGTCTTGGCCCAGTTGAAATTTTTACGCGGTACAGCTTTGGACCTGTTTGGTCGCACAGAAGAACGACAAACAGAACGTGCACTGATTCAAGAGTACAAAGAAGCCATTCTTGAACTGTTGGCCTCCTTGAATTCAGAGAACCATGCCCTGGCTGTCAAGATGGCCAACGTGACTGAACAAATTAAAGGATTTGGACATGTCAAAGAAAAACACCTTGCCGGGGCGATGCTTCAATGGCAAAGCGCCATGGATGCTTTCAGAAAAGCAATTTAATTTGAATTCTGAATTTGTTTTTGTATTCTTCTTTTATATAGATTAATACATAGTAGTAGTAGATAAGGAGAGACTTGTTCTGTGGACAAGTCTCTTTTTACTTTATAGATCAATGAATTGAATCAATTTGAAGCATGTGCATGAGACTGCTTCTGATGTGTCACTCAATATGAACAACTTTAAAGATTAAAAAAAACTGTGGATAAGTTGGGTGTTATCCTCAAACTGTCCACATGTTTGTTCATTGACAATCTGTGTAAATCATGGATGCATTCTGCCATGCTGACCCATGTGTCCTTTGGCGAAAAGTTTTTGAGTGTGTGTGTCAAATACTTTTTGTTGTGTTGGGCTTAAGGTGGCATAAAAGGTTTTGCTTGCATTCATGCGCTTTGCTATTTCGGCATCTCTTTCGGTTTTTTGTGCCATCATTTTGTCAATGCGCTCTGGTGTTGTGAGCTTTTCTAATTCTGAAGGTGCCAAGGCTGTGGGTCGTTTGATAGGTGTTTTCATGACGCCTGTAAAGTTTTGCCAAGCAGCTTCCTGTGAGGCTTGAAGCTGCAGGTAAACCTTCATCTCATCCAAGTGCTTTTGATGTCTTGCAGCGCGCATGTTGTCGCGTTGCTCTTGCATTTTTGGTTGGCCCATCATGCCATGCATTCGTTCAGTCTCGCCCATTGGAGGTCGCATTCCCATGGGGCCAGGGCCAGCAGGCATGGCTTGTGGCCCTGGAACAGCTGTTTGTGCAAAACTTACTGAAGACAGCAAGCTTCCTATGACCAAGACGGATGAAAAAACTAAACGAAAAATTGAAGTCATATGGGTTCCTGATGTGTCAAAACTTCAGTTTGCCAAGTCGATGTATCCGTTTATTGCAGTTTTTGTGATGAATTGTAAAGACCAGCCCTGAAATCATCGACAGCTTGGATCAACTCTTCTCGGGTATTCATGACAAAGGGACCGTACTGAGCAATAGGCTCGTTCAATGCCTGGCCTGCGATCAACAGAACTTTGGCGCCAGGTGATCCCTCAATGACAACCCCATTTCCCTCATTTTGGAGAATGGCCATTTTGTGCAGCCCAACAACTTCTTTTCCTTTGGGACTGATGACATTGACATGTCCTCGGTAAACAAATAAAAAAGCATTGAGGTGAGAATCTAATGTCTGCTGGAAACAAACAGTCTCTTCAAAGTGAATGTCTAAATAAAGTGGGTTAGTCGGATACAACGCACTGGGACGGTGAACCGCTCCTAAAATTCCATTGGATTCACCGGCAATCACCCTGACCTTTACAGAGTTTTGAAAGTGATATTCTGGGATGTCATTACTCTGAATATCGCAATAAGCAGGCTTGCACATTTTTTGTTCCGAAGGCAAATTCAACCAAAGTTGAAATCCTTCCATCACACCTTCTTCTTGTTCAGGCATTTCACTGTGAACAACACCTCTTCCAGCGGTCATCCATTGAACACCACCGTTTTGTAAAAGCCCTTCATGACCCGCACTGTCTTTGTGCCTCATTCTTCCTGCAATCATGTACGTGATGGTTTCAAACCCTCGATGAGGGTGATCTGGAAAACCACCACCATAGTCATTGGGATCATCACTGCCAAAGTTATCGAGCATCAAGAAAGGGTCTAGCCGACGTTGGTGAGCTTGCGTTAATACCCGTGTTAATTTGACACCATCGCCGTCGCGAGTCGCTTGTCCAATGACCTGCTGCTCAATGCCACGACCTTGGATGAGATTGCTGCTGCTGTTCATGATCTGTAATCCGTGATTGCTTTTGTCGACCTTACATTGCACAAGGAAGACGTGTGAAATTGAATCGATTAAAGGCTTGGATAATCGGTGTAACCTACCGCAGTGCCACCATAAAAACTGCTTCGGTCGGGTGTGTTGTAAGGGCCATTTTGTTTCAAGCGGGTGGCCAAATCAGGATTGGCAATGAAGGATTTTCCAAAAGCAATCAAGTCGGCACCTTCGGCAAGAGAATGATCTGCCAGCGCGCGATCGTAGCCATTGTTGAGCATCCAAGCGCCATGCCCACCACTTTGTTGATAGGCTTTCTTTAATGCAGTGTAGTCAAAGGGCGTGGCACCTTGCTGAAAATCACGCGCCGCGCCTGTGGCGCCTTCAATGGTGTGAACATAAGCCAAACCCAGCGTGCCAAGGAAACTGACAACATGTTCAAACAGAGTTTGCGGTGTCGCATCGCTTGCGTCGTTGGCCGGCGTGACGGGAGAAATGCGAATGCCACATCGACCGCCACCAATTTCTTGGCAAACGGCCAGCATCACTTCTTTCAACAGCCGTGTTCGATTTTCAATGCTACCGCCATAGGCATCGGTTCGGTGATTGCTGTCGGCCCTTAAAAACTGATCAATCAAGTAACCGTTGGCCGCATGCACCTCAATCCCATCAAAGCCTGCGTCAATGGCATTCTTTGCTGCGCGTCGATAGTCATAAACGATACCTGGCATTTCCGATAGATCGAGTGCGCGCGGCTCAGAGGTTGGCACAAAGCAAGGAAGGCCATTTTCGATGAGTACCGTTTTCGATTTGGCAACAATGGCCGAAGGCGCGACGGGTGCTTGCCCATTGGGCTGAAGGCTCGTGTGCGAAATACGGCCAACGTGCCAAAGTTGAACCACAATTTTTCCACCCTTGGCACGCACGGCGTGGGTGACGCTTTGCCAGGCTTTGATTTGCTCTGCTGACCAAATACCAGGGACGTCAGCATATCCTTGCCCTTGATGGCTGATGGCGGTTGCTTCTGTGATGATGAGACCTGCGCCCGTTGCAGGGTTGGCACGTTGCGCATAGTATTCAGCCATGAGCGCGTTTGCCAGAGCGTTTGGTGCTCGGTTGCGTGTGAGTGGGGCCATCACAATGCGTGAGGCAAGTTGCAATTGGCCAGCTTGGCAAGGTTCAAATAAATTTTTCATGTCGCAAAGCATAAGGTTTTTTACAGCGCTCTGGTTGGCAATTTGCATCTCCATGGCCGCGGCCGTTTCACTTGGTATGACCCGATTTGCTTATGCGATGTTATTGCCACCGATGCGCGATGACCTGTCTTGGACCTATACCTTAGCAGGCAGCATGAACACCCTCAATGCGGTGGGCTATTTGTTCGGCGCCTTGGTCACGCCGCGCATGTTGAATCGCTGGGGCGCTGTCACTGTGTTGATCGGCGGGGCGTTGATGGCTTCTTTGCTGATGGCCTTGACCGGTTTTTTTTCTGAAACACCGGTTCTTTTGCTTCAGCGCTTGTTGGCTGGAGCGGTCAGCGCCGCGGTATTTGTGTCGGGTGGTTTGTTGGCCGCCAGACTTGGTGCGCACTTGCCTTCGCAGTCGGGTTTGTTGCTCGGGCTTTACTATGGCGGAACGGGCTGGGGAATTGTCTTGTCTGCTGGGCTTGTGCCTGCTGCGCTCGCTGTCGCGAACGAGCAAGCTTTCGAGCATCCTTGGGCTTGGGCTTGGTGGGGTTTGGCGTTGGCGTGTTTTACCATGACGCTGGTCATGTTTGCCATGCGTTTGCCGATCAAGAGATGGGCCGCTGAATTGAAGCCTATCGACACGAACGGTTCATTGCACAGCGATCAAGCCATTCAAATGCATTGGCCTCAGTGGGTGTTTGGGCTGGCAGGGTATGGGCTGTTTGGTGTAGGCTATATTGGCTACATGACGTTTGTGGTGGCCTTGCTGCGTGATCAAGGCGCTAGCACGGCAGAGATTAGCTGGTTCTATGCCTTGTTAGGTCTTGCGGTGCTTGCCTCTTCTAGAATTTGGGCGGGCTTGTTGAATCGCTATCGAGGCGGGCAGCCCTTGTCTATCTTGAATGCTTTGTTGAGCGCGGCCACGCTCATTCCCGTTATGACAAGTGCATGGCCGATGATGCTGGTTTCTGGCATTTTGTTTGGCAGTGTTTTTTTGTCAGTGGTCGCTTCAACCACCGCCATGGTTAAACACAACTTGGTGCCATCTCAGTGGGCCGCAGGCATCAGTGTTTTCACGGTGGTTTTTGCAATTGGACAAATCATTGGCCCCACCATGGTAGGTTGGATAGCCGATGGCCCAGGTGGACTTCAGCGAGGCCTTCTTTTCTCGGCCGCTGCTTTGCTCTTGGGTGCTGTGTTGGCGCGGCTACAGAAACCTATTCACAAGCGCTGAAGTTGTTTCAGCCGTCGTAGCCTGGGTTTTCGCGATTGAGTTTTCGCAACAAAGATGGCCAAACAAAAGCACCCCCCAAGCCCCCCGTTTGGACTTTCATCGCATGTGCAATGCCATTCAAAATTTCAGGATTCACCGCCGTGAGATCGAGGGCACCGCTTTGACCGGTAAGCGCATCGACTTGAATTCGACAGGTGTTTTCAAATGTGTACATGCTCAAAAAAGCATCTGCGATGGTTTTGCCAACCGTGAGCAAGCCGTGGTTGCGCAGCATTAAAAAGTTTGCATCACCCAGGTCCTTTTGAAGGCGCACTTTTTCCTCATCGCGAATGGCCACGCCTTCATAGTCGTGATAGGCCAGCGCTGCCAGGACAAAGGTGCTTTGCTGGCTGATTGGAAGCACGCCGTGCTTTTGCGCACTCACTGCCACGCCCGCGCGGGTGTGCGTGTGAAGCACACACCCAGCGTCTGGGCGCGCCTCATGGACAGCGCTGTGAATGACAAACCCTGCGGGGTTCACCGGATAAGGGTTCTCTGCATCCAATTTATTGCAATGCATGTCGATTTTCACAAGGCTGGATGCTGTGATTTCATCAAACATCAGGCCGTAGGGGTTGATTAAAAAGTGATGTTCATCACCGCACACTGAAGCCGGCAATTTGGCACTGATGTGGGTAAAAACCAAATCGCTCCACCCATACAAAGCGACCAAGCGATAGCAGGCCGCTAAATCGACGCGAAGCTGCCATTCATCCGGATGGCAGCGTTCTTGGTGGGATTGGAATTGGCTCATAGGAACTCCTGTTGACTTGACGCTCGAGCTTAGCGTGTGTGGGCTGCAGCGATCAGTCACGCAAGGAACACCTGATGCAGATAAAATCAACCCCCTTGGCCACAGGCCTCTCCCGGCGCGAGCAGCGCCGACCTTACGGTGATGGACTGGTGATTTGATGCTTTACCCACAAGAATTTGATGTGATCGTTGTTGGCGGCGGCCATGCTGGCACCGAGGCCGCCTTGGCGTCTGCGCGCATGGGTTGTAAAACACTTCTGCTGACACACAACATTGAGACCTTAGGGCAGATGAGTTGCAATCCGTCTATTGGCGGCATTGGCAAAGGCCACCTGCTCAAAGAGGTCGACGCGTTGGGCGGTGCCATGGCCATTGCGACGGATGAAGGGGGTATTCAGTTTCGAATACTGAACAGCTCCAAGGGTCCTGCTGTGCGCGCAACGCGCGCCCAAGCCGATCGAATCTTGTACAAAGCTGCCATTCGCCGCCGCCTCGAAAATCAAGAAAACCTTTGGCTATTTCAGCAAGCGGTTGATGACCTTCTGGTTGAGTCAAATGGCATGGAAGACCGTGTAGTGGGGGCTGTCACACAAGTGGGCGTTCGCTTCAGATCCAAAACGGTGGTCTTGACGGCAGGTACATTTCTAGATGGCAAGATCCATGTTGGCTTGGAAAACTATTCTGCAGGGCGGGCAGGAGATCCGCCTGCGGTCAGTTTGTCGTCTCGTTTGAAAGAGCTTAAGTTGCCTCAGGGGCGCTTGAAAACGGGCACGCCGCCCCGCCTTGATGGCCGCACCATTGACTTTTCAAAATGCCAAGAGCAACCAGGTGACGGCATGCCTGGCGGATTGAATGCCGAGGCGGGCGTGCCTGTTTTTAGCTTCATGGGCCGCGCAGACATGCACCCCGCGCAGATGCCTTGCTGGATAACTCATACCAATGAGAGAACCCATGACATCATTCGGTCGGGTTTTGATCGAAGCCCCATGTTCATGGGAAAGATTGAAGGGGTCGGGCCACGGTATTGCCCAAGCGTGGAAGACAAAATCAATCGCTTTGCTGACAAAGACAGCCATCAGATCTTTCTAGAGCCCGAGGGACTCACGACTCACGAGTTTTATCCCAACGGCATTTCAACCAGTTTGCCTTTTGACATTCAATATGCCTTGGTGCGATCCATGAAGGGGCTTGAAAATGCGCACATTCTGAGGCCCGGCTATGCCATTGAATACGACTATTTTGACCCCCGCGCACTGAAGAGCAGTTTTGAAACACGTCAAATAGGCGGCCTCTTTTTTGCTGGGCAAATCAACGGCACGACAGGTTACGAAGAGGCGGCATCTCAGGGGTTGTTTGCGGGCATCAATGCGGCGCTTCAGTGTCGAGCCTTGTCTGGCGCAGGCAACGACATGGGCGGCGCATGGTTGCCAAGCCGCGACCAAGCTTACTTAGGCGTGCTGGTCGATGACCTCATTACCAAGGGCGTGACGGAGCCGTATCGCATGTTTACCAGCAGGGCAGAGTTCAGGTTGCAGCTGCGGGAAGATAACGCAGACATGCGCTTGACCGAGGTGGGTCGCCAAATGGGCTTGGTTGATGACGAGCGGTGGGCGTCTTTTTGTACAAAGCGGGAGGCTGTTTCACGTGAAACAGAACGCCTGAAGTCTACTTGGGTCAATCCGAAAAACTTGCCTGAGGCGGAGTCTGAGCGAGTGTTGGGCAAGGCCATTGAGCACGAGCACAACCTCTTTGATCTGCTTCGCCGGCCTGGCGTGAGTTATGAAGGCCTCATGTCCTTGGACTCTGATCGGTTTGTTGTAAAAGCTGTTTCACGTGAAACACTGGGTGAACTCTCGACGGCCGTGATTGAACAGGTTGAGATTGCGGCGAAGTATTCGGGGTACATTGACCGGCAGCGGGTGGAAGTTGAGCGGGCCGCACACTTCGAAAACCTGAGACTGCCCGCAAAGCTAGACTATCTTCAGGTCTCCTCATTGTCGATCGAGGCGCGCCAAAAGTTGGCCAAGCACCGGCCCGAAACGCTCGGAATGGCGTCGCGCATATCTGGAATTACCCCGGCAACCATTTCTTTGCTCTTGATTTACCTTAAAAGAGGTGGCTTTAAGGAGTTCATGGCTATCACGCCTGAGGTGGTAGCGCCGCCAGCCGAAGACGCTGCGAGCCTGGTGCCATGACTGCTGCTGCCCCGCCAGAGGCGGTGCTTCTTCAAGACCTCGCTCGAGGTGTTGATGCCTTGGGTTTGAGTGTGTCGGAGTCGCAGCAGGCGCAGTTGTTGAGCTACATGGCGCTGATTCAAAAGTGGAACAAAGTCTATAACCTGACGGCGTTGCGACAAGCTCACGAGATTTTGACCCATCACTTGTTAGACAGCTTGTCTGCAATTTCTCCTTTGTTGCGGCACATTGAGACAAGCAGGGGCCATGCCCACACCGTCTCCGATATGGATGTCAAGCTTGAGTTGTTAGACGTGGGCTCTGGAGGTGGTTTGCCTGGCGTGGTCATTGCCATTTGTTGTCCCAACGTCCGTGTGACCTGCGTTGACACGGTCTCCAAAAAGGCTGCCTTTGTACAACAAGTGGCGGCCAGCTTAAGACTGCCAAATTTGCGAGGCGTTCATGCGCGTGTCGAAAGCTTGGTGGGTCCATTTGATGTGGTTTGCTCTCGGGCATTTGCCTCCTTGCCTGACTTTGTCTCGTGGTCTGTTGGCGCCTTGTCTGATCACGGTGTATGGATGGCCATGAAGGGCAAGGTGCCCGAAGCAGAGATGTCGAGCTTGCCCGCGTTTGCAGAAGTGTTTCACGTGGAACAGCTCAGGGTTCCGGGAATGGATGCTGACCGGTGCATGGTTTGGATGAAAAAATCAGCAAATTGTCTGACAGGGTAAGCGCGATCTGAACTTCGCCCATTACACTTAGGCTCATTAAGAAGGCCTTTGATGTTTGGAATTTCTGATTACGGTGCCTTTGTCGCCGCTTTCGTATTGCTTTTGTTTTTGCCGGGCCCTGGAAACTTGGCCTTGATTACCTCAACCACCCAAGGCGGCATGAGGGGTGGTGTTGCCTCGGTCATGGGCTTGCTCTTGGGTGATCAAATTTTGTTATGGATGACGGTGGCCGGTGTTGCCGCATTGTTGCAAACCTATCCTCATTTGTTCTTGGCCTTGCAATGGCTTGGTGCAGCGTACCTTGCCTGGTTGGGTTTGAGAATGGTCTTTGCCAAACCCGGTGAGGGGCCTTCGATTAAGATCACGCCGGGCCGATACTTCAAGGAAACCATGTTCATTACCTTGTTGAACCCGAAGGCCATCATGTTTTATTTTGCGTTCTTCCCGCAATTCATTGACCTTGAGAAGCACCAAGGGATGATTACTTTTGTATTCATGGCGATCACCATTGCCATCTTGGGTTTCCTGTACTGTTTTGGCGTTGTGGTTATCACCCACACCATGGCAGAGCGCATTCGGGCCAACCCGAAAGTCTCAGGTATTTTGCAAAAAGTTGCAGGAATGTTCTTAATCGGATTTGGCCTGAAATTGGCCTTGGGCAAATAAACGCGTTGGCGGAACATCAAAAGACTTACAAATGGCAAAAATTTTCTGTGTTGCAAATCAAAAAGGCGGCGTTGGCAAAACCACGTCAGCGGTCAACTTGGCTGCGGGATTGGCCAAAGTGGGGCAACGTGTACTGTTGGTTGATCTTGACCCGCAGGGCAATGCAACGATGGGTTCAGGTGTGGACAAAAGGCAGTTAGAACTCAGTGTGTACGACGTTTTGTTGGAGTCTGCCAGCATCAAAGAAGCCGCTATTTATTCTGAAAAATGTCACTATCACGTGTTGGGCGCCAACCGCGAATTGGCGGGTGCAGAGGTTGAACTGGTTGATCTTGAAAGACGCGATCAGCGCTTGAAGTTGGCACTGGATGTTGTAGACGCAGACTTTGACTTTATTTTGATTGACTGTCCGCCCTCTCTTTCGATGCTCACCTTGAATGGTTTGTGCGCCGCAAACGGCGTGATTGTTCCGATGCAATGCGAATATTTTGCGCTTGAAGGACTCACTGATTTGGTGAACACCATCAAACAAGTTCATGCCAACTTGAACCCAGATTTGAAAATCATCGGCTTGTTGCGTGTCATGTTTGACCCCCGAATTACATTGCAACAACAGGTAAGTGACCAACTGAAGTCTCACTTTGGCGACAAAGTATTTAACACCGTCATTCCCCGAAATGTTCGCTTGGCAGAAGCACCCAGTTATGGCTTGCCTGGCGTGGTGTTTGATCCTTCTGCCAAAGGAAGTCATGCATTTGTGGAGTTTGCCAAAGAGTTGGTACAACGTATTCCAACACTCTGAGACTGCAGATTAGCCGGAATGAAAAATCACAAAGTCCTTATTTTGCCTGGATGGCGGGGAAGTGGGCACAAACATTGGCAAATGCGTTGGGCCCAACTTTATGGCTACCAGGTGGTAGAACAGCATGACTGGCATCGGCCGCTTCGAGGCGACTGGCTGGCCCGCCTGGACGATGTCGTGTCTGATTTAAGTGAACCGATTTACTTGGTTGCTCACAGCTTGGGCTGCATTCAAGTGGCTGCTTGGGCTCAAGTTTCTGCGCAGTGTCACAAGGTCCACGGCGCGCTGTTGGTGGCGCCAGGTGATGTGGAGGTGCCCCAAATGCAGGCTGTTTTTTCAAGCTGGCAGCCGATTGAATTGAAGCGCTTGCCCTTCAACTCTTTGTTGATAGGAAGTCAAAATGATCCGTATTGCACAACCGAGCGAGCCCAACTTTTTGCAAGCGCTTGGGGCTCTGAGTGGTTAAATTTAGGCGCGTGCGGTCATGTGAACGCTGAGTCAAATTTGGGCGATTGGCAAGAAGGCCATGCCTTGTTGAGTGAATTGATGAAAGAAATAAAACATGGTCACTAAAAAACCAAAAGGCTTAGGTCGTGGCTTGGAGGCTTTGTTGGGCCCTAAAGTTCAAGACGAGCCAAGCTCACCCCAAGCCGTTGAGGCAGCAGCCAGTCGCACACCCAGCACCTTGGCTTTGAGTGAATTGGTGCCCGGCATGTACCAACCGCGAACCCGAATGGACGAGGGTGCACTTTATGAGTTGGCGGAGTCGATCAAAGCGCAAGGCATCATGCAACCCATTTTGGTTCGCAAGTTAAGTGATGGCCCTCATGTTGGCAAGTATGAAATCATTGCCGGTGAACGTCGTTTTCGAGCTTCTCGACTGGCGGGCTTGAATGAGGTGCCGGTTTTGGTAAGGGATGTGCCCAATGAGGCCGCCGCCGCCATGGCATTGATTGAGAACATTCAACGTGAAGACCTTAATCCCCTTGAAGAGGCGCTGGGTTTACAGCGACTCATCAAAGAGTTTGGCCTGACTCACGAAACTGCGGCTCAGGCTGTGGGCCGCTCCCGAAGTGCCGCCAGCAATTTGCTTCGCTTGTTGAATTTGGCCGAGCCTGTTCAAACCATGTTGATGGCCGGTGACATCGACATGGGACATGCGCGTGCGTTGCTGGGTTTGGACAAGGCAGCGCAAATCTCGGCGGCCAATCAAATCAGCGCCAAAAAAATGTCTGTGCGAGAGGCCGAAAGTTTGGTGAAGAAACTCAGCGCAGAATTCTCTTTGGTTCAACAAAAACCGAAAAAAGAAAAATCACGTGACATCAAACGTGTTGAAGAAGAGCTCTCAGATTTGCTCATGGCGCAGGTCGAAGTTCGCATCAAGAAGCGCGTGAAACGTCATGGCAAATTTGAAGAGATGGGCGAATTGTCAATACAGTTTGGGTCGCTGGATGAGATCAACGGGCTGATTGAAAAGTTGCGGGCTTAAATCCGGCAGCTCGAATTTGATTGTCAAGGCGCATTGAAAAAAGGGCTATCTCTGGCCCTTTTTTTATTCAAAGATTTTCCCGGGGTTCATGATGTTGTGTGGGTCGAGGGCTTGTTTCAAAGTTCGCATCATGTTGACGGCACCTGCGCCAGCCTCCGTGACCAAAAAATCCATTTTGTGCAGACCAATGCCGTGCTCGCCTGTGCATGTGCCGCCCAAGCGCAGAGCACGGCTGACGAGTTTGTGGTTCAGATCTTCTGCAATCTCACGCTCACTTGGAATTTCTGGGTCGATCAAATAGCCAAAATGGAAGTTGCCATCACCGACGTGGCCCACTAAGAAGTAGGGCAAGCCACTGGCATCTGTTTCGGTAATAGAGTCGAGCAGACAGTCGGCCAACTTGCTGATGGGCACGCAGGTATCGGTGCTGATGGCGCGGCAACCGGGCTTGCTTTGAAGTGCTGCAAAGTAAGCATTGTGTCGTGCCGTCCAAAGGCGTGTGCGCTCTTCAGGTGTGGTGGCCCATTCGAAAGCGTTGCCGCCGTGGTCGCTGGCAATTTCTTGCACCGTTTCGGCTTGCTCTTTGACACCTGCCGGTGATCCATGAAACTCCATCAGCAACATCGGCTCTTCACGCAAACCCAATTTGGCATAGGCGTTGACCATGCGCACCGTGTTGTGATCGATTAACTCGACGCGCGCAATGGGCACACCCAGTTGAATGACTTGAATCACGGTTTGAACCGCGGTTTCAATGCTTGGGAAGGAGCAAATGGCGGCTGAAATAGCTTCAGGCAAGGGGTAGAGCCGAACGGTGACTTCGGTCATCACGCCCAAGGTGCCTTCGCTGCCGACAAACAAGCGCGTAAGGTCATAACCTGCACTCGACTTTTTGGCGCGTGTGCCTGTGCGAATGACTTCTCCAGAGGCCGTGACAACCTCTAACGCCAACACGTTTTCGCGCATGGTGCCGTAGCGAACTGCATTGGTTCCGCTGGCGCGAGTTGCACTCATGCCGCCAAGGGTGGCATCAGCGCCTGGGTCGATAGGAAAAAACAGGCCCGTCGACTTGATTTCTTCGTTCAATTGTTTGCGCGTCACGCCGGGCTGCACGGTGACGGTGAGGTCTTCGGCGTTGATGGCTAAAACCTTGTTCATGCGTGTCAGGTCGATGCTGATGCCGCCTTGGACCGCCAGCAAATGACCCTCTAAGGATGAGCCCACACCAAATGGAATGACTGGCACTTTGTAGTCACTGGCCAACTTAACGGCATCTGCCACATCTTGTGTGCATTCGGCGAAGATCACAGCCGAAGGCGGCGGAACTGGTGCAAAGGCAGACTCATCGCGTCCATGTTGCTCCCGAATGACCAAGGCCGTTGAGCAGTTGACACCAAAGCGTGCTTTTAAGGCTTCAATGAATGCTTCTGGCACAGGGCGTGCATTGACAACGGGCGCTAAATGGGCGGCGGGCGTCGGTGCGTTCATGGTGAGGCTCCAAAATGAGGGGCGGTTAAAACCTGAGCAGGAACTTTTCTCATGGACAAGTGGTCCTTGAAATGTTGCAAAACTCGGTCAAAATCAGAGTTTACGCTGAGACTTGCATGATTGCAGACCAGCTTGCACAGGGAAAACACCATGGCGAATCGACTAACACAAATTGCAACCCGAACTGGGGATGAAGGCACGACCGGCTTGGGCAATAACCAGCGCGTGTCCAAAAACAGCTTGCGTGTTCACGCGATGGGGGATGTGGACGAACTGAACTCACACATCGGCCTGTTGCTGTGTGAAAACATGCCCGAAGACGTGCGCCATTTATTGGTGGAAGTACAGCACCAACTGTTTAACTTGGGCGGTGAATTGTCAATTCCTGGCTTTGAGCTATTGAAGTCCGAAGCGGTGTTGGTTTTAGACGAAGCACTGGAACAATACAACTCACAACTGCCCAAGCTCGAAGAATTCATTTTGCCCGCAGGCAACCGCGCAGCGGCGCAGGCCCATATTTGCCGAACTGTAGCCCGGCGCGCAGAACGGGCCACGGTGGCTTTGGGCAATGAAGAAGCGCTGAACGATGCGCCGCGCCAGTATTTAAATCGCATTTCCGATTTGATGTTTGTGCTCTCACGTGTTTTGAACCGGATGGACGGCGGAACCGATGTGTACTGGAAAAGTGAGCGAATGAAAAGGGCTGCTTCCTAAGCAAAGGGTGTCACCTAAGCGCACGTATTGGGGGTTTTCAGGGTGACAGCAAGCATGACGCAGGCTAGGCTATGGCCATGAACGCCAGCAACCCAAGCCCCTTTTTATCGCCCTACCTGTCTACGGTGGCCGACTTGCCCAAACATACGCCGCAAGCACCGCATGCCTATGTACCTCAAATTCGCCTTTACCAAGACTGGTTGCATCAAAACTTGGGCATTGAGTTTGATCACTACCAAGACTTATGGCAATGGTCCATCACAGAGTTGGATGTATTTTGGCAAAGCATTTGGGATTACTTTGACGTTCAATCACCCACACCCCACACCGCGGTGTTGGCTAAAAACGCCATGCCAGGCGCCATTTGGTTTCCGGGCGCACAAGTGAACTATGCCAGCCAAGTACTAAGGCATGTGCAAGCCGCGCATGCTGCAGGCTTTCCGGCGATCATTGCTCAAAACGAGAAAGGGCAACACCAAGAAATCTCTTGGCCTGAGTTGCAGCGACAAGTGGCCTCTATGGCTTTGCATTTAAAAGCACAAGGCGTTCAACCCGGTGACCGCGTGGCTGCTTATTTGCCCAACATTCCAGAGGCGATCGTGGCTTTCTTGGCCACCATCAGTTTGGGCGGTGTGTGGAGCATTTGTGCTCCCGACATGGGCACCTTGGCCGTACTCGATCGCTTCAAACAAATTGAACCGAAGGTGCTCATTGCGTGCGACGGCGTCACTTATGGCGCCAAGGACTACGACCGCATGACGGTGGTGCAAGAACTCAAGGATGCTTTGCCATCGGTACAACATGTCATTTTGCATGACAACTTAGGCGTTGCAGATTTGGCCAGCAACGAAGTCGCTGCAGCCATTCGCATGTCGCAAACCACGTCCAAACACGGACCTGAAGTGGATGCTTTTCAACCCATGGCCTTGCCGTTTGATCATCCACTTTGGATTGTTTACTCAAGTGGGACCACCGGCTTGCCAAAGCCCATTGTGCATGGCCACGGCGGCACGCTCATTGTGGCATTGGCCCTCAAAATTTTGCACAACGATGTGGGTTGTAGCTACCACCCCAACAGTTGGGGCGAACGCTTTCATTGGTACAGCTCAACGGGGTGGGTGATGTGGAACGCGCAAGTGGGCGGCTTGATGAATGGCACCACATGCGTTATTTACGACGGCAATCCTGGCGGTAGCAAAGACAACCCAGATTGGAGCACGCTCTGGCGTTTTGCGGCAGAAAACAAGGTGACATTTTTTGGCGCAGGTGCAGCTTTTTTTGCCAACTGCCAAAAGTCAGGCGTGGACTTGACGCGGTGTGGCGATTTGTCTCGCGTACGGGCACTCGGCACTACGGGTTCGCCACTTTCTGCAGACACACAAAACTGGGGCAATGACCAGTTTCAACGCATCAAAGCTCAGCACGCGCATTCACCGCACCTTCACCGCGAAATAGACGGCGATATTTGGTGGTGCAATATTTCGGGCGGCACCGATTTTTGCGGTGCGTTCATTGGTGGGAATCGTGAATTGCCGCAAGAGGCTGGTGTGATGCAATGCCGCTTGTTGGGTTGTGCCGTTGAAGCATGGAATGAAGCGGGTGAACCGGTGCATGGTGAAGTGGGTGAATTGGTGTGTGTACAACCTATCCCTTCTATGCCATTGTATTTTTGGAACGACCACAACAATGCGCGCTACTTGGCCAGTTATTTTGAAATGTACCCTGCGGGGCATGGCCGCAAACCTGGTGGCGGTGATGCAGATGCAAGCTATGGCGGCGTATGGCGCCATGGGGATTGGCTTCGAATTGGCGCAGCAGACCAAGGGCGTCAGGGCGGTGAAGGCTGCGTCATTTTTGGCCGCAGTGATGCCACCATCAATCGACATGGCTTGCGCATGGGTACCAGCGAACTTTACAGCGCGGTAGAAGCATTGCCCGAGGTGATCGACAGCATGGTGGTCGATTTGGAATACTTGGGGCGTGAAAGTTACATGCCTTTGTTTGTGGTGTTAAGGGCTGGACTGACGTTGGACGATGCGTTTAAAGGCACCTTGAACAACGCGATCAAAACAGCCTTGAGCCCGCGCTTTATTCCCAATGAAATTTTTCAAGTGTCAGAAATTCCACGCACCCTGTCAGGCAAAAAGCAAGAGCTGCCCATCAAAAAACTCATGCTTGGGCAGCCCTTAGAAAAAGTGGTGAACAAAGATGCCATGGCCAATCCGGCTTGCTTGGATTGGTATGTTGAGTTGGCGAAAAAACATTTGGCTAAAACGGCATGACACAAAAAAACCAGTGTGAAAACACACTGGCTTGAGGTTGTCTAGAAATGCGCAATGCGCGCACTTCTAAACTCAGTTTCGAATCAAATCTCGCATCAATTTTTGAATCAGTTCTTGTGCAGGTCTGCGTTCAAAGTGCCCCAGCTTTCAGTGCGAGGAATGGCTTGCACAGCGCCAGATTGTGAGTCACGGCGGAACAAAATGCCATTGCGGCCAGACAATTCACGCGCCTTGACCACACTGCCATCGGGCATCTTCACGCGCGTACCGCCCGTGACGTAGCAACCTGCTTCCACCACGCAATCGTCGCCCAATGAAATGCCAATGCCTGAGTTGGCGCCAAGCAAGCAACGCTTGCCTACAGAGATGACCTCTTTGCCACCACCGGACAGCGTGCCCATGATGGAGGCGCCGCCGCCCACATCGCTTTGATCGTCCACCAGCACGCCTGCACTGATTCGGCCCTCAACCATCGACGCGCCCAAGGTGCCTGCGTTGAAGTTGCAAAAGCCTTCGTGCATGACGGTGGTACCAGCGGCCAAGTGCGCACCCAAGCGAACGCGGTCGACGTTGGCAATGCGCACGCCAGAGGGCACCACATAGTCGGTCATATAAGGAAATTTGTCGACAGCTTTGACATCGAACACCACGCGTGCAGCACGTGCGCGCAAACGTGCGTCTTGAAGTTGGTCTAAAGGGCATGGGCCCATCGAGGTCCAGGCCACGTTGGCCAACATGCCAAAAATGCCAGCCAGGTTGGTTTGATGCGGTTTGACCAAGCGGTGACTCAGCAAATGCAAACGCAAAAACACATCGTGCGTGTCCTTGGCAGGCTCTGACAAATTGGCAATGCTGGTTTTGACGGCCACCACATTGACGCCGCGCAATTCGCAAAGGCCAAGTGTTTTGACAAAGGCTTCGCCTAAATGCGAGCGCGCGTCGGCATCACTGAGAATCTGACTGCCATTCTCTTGCACGCCTTCAGCCAGTTGAGGTGCAGGGTACCAAGTGTCTAACACGGCACCATCTTTGGCGATGGTTGCTAAGCCGAAGGCGATGGCGCCACTTTGAATCATGGAAGGGGTTTGCATGGAGGTGTCTAAAAAATCAAAAAGGAGATTATCGGGCTTTGTGAGGTCGTTTGTCGTTAGCGCAATTCAGACAAGGCAATCGTTAGCTTTTTAAGCCACTCGCCTTGCGTGTTTTGGAAGCCCAATTGAATTTCTTGCTTCGACCAGTCCATTTCAACCAGACCAAAGTGGTTTTGTGTGATCAGCTCTCCCAAACGATTGGGGCCATTTTCTTTTGCGGTGGCCCAAGCATGGGTCATGCCGCTTGAGGTGATCTCGTACAAAGGGTAGCCTAGCGAGCTGCTGCTTTTGTAAATGGCACCAATGTGCCGATCGCCCGATAACAGCACCACACCCTTGGCGCCCGTTTTGACAATGAGCTGTTTTAACTTGTCTTGTTCGCGAGGGAAGTTGCCCCAGCCTTCCCAGCCATGGCCTTCCACAATCACTTGAACACCAGAGACAATGAGACGAACTTCAGCGGGTTGCGTCAATTGCGCTTCAAGCCATTGCCACTGGGTTTCGCCCAGCATGGTTTTTTGCGGGTCCGAGTCGGGCATGTACCTTTCCTTGCCGGGTGCATCGCGTTGATCCGTGACGCGCAGTTTGGAGCGAAACCAACGTGTGTCTAGCAGAATGACTTGTACACGTTGACCGACTGGGCCAAAAACATGGGCATGGTAAAGACCTTCGCGTGCTCTTCGGGGGTCGTTTTCAGGCAGTTGCCAAAAATCAAGGAATGCATTTTTCGCCGCTTGTTTGTGTGGGAACTCTACGCCGCCATCGTTGAGTCCCATGTCGTGATCGTCCCATATGGCCATGTGCGGCACGCTGGCGCGCAAGGCGGCGAAGCCGGGCTGCTCAGCTTGGGTTGCGTAGGCGATTTTTAAGTTTTGCAATTGCCACGGTTGACTGCTGGCGTAAACGTTGTCTCCGCCAAAAATAAACAGGTCGGGTCTGGCCGCCAGAATCGCTTGCCAAATGGGTTGCGCTTTGTTCTGGTCAATACAAGAACCAAAGATGATTTTCTGCACTTTGCTTGGCCAAGCAGGGAGAGCTGGCAAAGCACTGGCTTTATCAGCCAATGGGTGAGAGCCAACTTGAGCACGTGCGCTGAGGCCCATCAGCATGGCACTGTAGGCGCTGAGTTTGAAAAGTTGTCGGCGGTTCAAGTGGGCTCCATTCATTGATTAAAAGACCATAAGTTGAAAGAAGTGTTTGGAGGCCTTGCGGTTTATTGAGACTTGAAACACCTCGTAAACACTGCGGCTATTTTATGACCAGTGAGTTCAAAAAAAGCAATCGACCCCTAAAATACGCGCATGACAAGCAGCTTAGCACCCCTTAAAAAATCTTTCAAAGCCCAAATGTTGGAGGCCAGAGAGCAAGCAATTACAGACTCGGTCAATCGACTTTTGTCTGAAAAAGGCTTTGATGCCATGACCGTGGATGAAGTTGCGGCTGAGGTAGGCATTGCCAAGGCAAGCCTCTACAAGCACTTCAACAGCAAGGAGGAATTGGCTTGCGCTGCCATGGTGCAGGCCATGCAAAAAGCACTGGCTTTTTTAGAGGAGCTTCAAGCACCACCAGGCCTGCAAAGTGAGTTAGCAGCACCAACGCAAAGCCCGAGCAGTGCATTGAACAAACTGAAGGCCACGACCCGTTGGACGCTCGAATTGAAGTTGGCCGGCCAAATGCCAACATTGCCCAGCCACAACTCCACCCTGCGTGCCAGCTTGATGGCCAGTCGGCCTTACATGGATGGTTTGATGAACGTGAGTGACAAGCTAGGTGCTTGGATTGTTCAGGCGCAAAAAGATGGCGACATCAACCCAGCCTTACCACCGATTGCCGTGTTGTACACCTTGTATGCACGCGCATGCGACCCGGTGGTGGAGTTTCTGAAGATGAGTGAACTTCACAGCAACGAAGAAATTATAGAAATGGTCATGAGCACATGCTTTGATGGGCTGAAGATCAGAAAAAACTGATGGCCCTTTAGGTGGCAACTCCCACAGTTTTTTGTGGGTCAAAGTTGACTTGTTCATTTTTGCGAGCGTAGCCAAAAGGGTTGGCAATGACCCGACAAGTGCCGTGCACATAATCTTGTGCGCAGTGCAAATGGCCATGCAACCACACGTTGGCCTTGGGAATCAGATGGTCGAGTGCATTGCAAAACCCAGCCGTGCCTGGTGAGAGGCCGTAGCGAGGATCGGCACTTCTCAAGCTGGGGGCAAAGTGGGTAATAACGACCGTAGGACCTTCAAAGTCAATGGACAAAGCGTTTGAAAGCCAGGCTTGATCGTCTTGCGCTTTGGCCCTCACGGCAGCCGCTAAAAAAGCTTCACCTTTCAGAGTCGTTCCCGTTTTACGAAGGTAAAAATCAGCCGCCCGCTCTGCTTTTTGCCGTGCTTTGAGTTGTTGGGTGAGGGGGCCATTGAGCGGAACCAAGGCTTCGAAATCACTCCACAAGGTGCAACCGATGAAGCGCACCCCTTTGAAAATCAGAACACGCTGATGCAAAAACGTGATGCCAAGTCGCTCACATGTTTCGCGCAGACGTGCGTCGGCTTCTTCAAAAGGCATGCCATCGTACTCATGGTTGCCAGGCACAAATAAAACGGGCACAGGCCATGCGGCCAATTCTTTGCGCGGGGAAAACCGAGCTAAACCAAAATCAGTGTCATGTTGATGGAGCAGCATCGAGCCAGGTTGGTAGGAGCCAATGTCACCGGCCAAAACCAAGACGTCGGCCAAAGCAGAAACCTCCGGCACAAAATGAGGATGTGTTTCAAGATGCAAATCAGAAAGCAATTGAATGTTCATCAGAGCCTTGCACTTTTGAACACTTCGCGGGCAATGTCAATCAAGGTCTCGCGCAACCAAACATGCTCGCTTTGCGCTTGTTTGCGTCTGTGCCACAACGCATCCACATGCAAAGTAGGAACTTTGAATGGCAAGTCGCACATGAACAACTCATTGGCGATGCCTGTTGTGGGTACAAAGTGTTTGGGCAAAACGGTAAGCAGGTCTGAATTCACGACCACCCGGCCTGCTGTGAAAAACTGGTTCACGGTCATGACCACTCGGCGTTGTTTGCCAATGGAGGCCAAAGCTTCATCGATGAACCCATAAGGACGCCCCGAAAAACTCACTAGCAAATGCCGAGCGTTGCAAAACTCTGCCAGCCCGATGCTTCTTTGTGCCAGTGGGTGCTTGTGCCGCATCACGCAAACATACTCTCCGTCATACAAGCGGTGGTGCTCAAAGGCAATCGCCTCGCCAGACTGGGCTTTCGCGGTGAGGTCTGCAAGAACGGCTGGAAAATAGCCCAGGGCCAAATCTGCGATGCCATCGTTCAGCATGTTTCTAGGGTCGCGGGTGGTCAGCGGTACCACGCGAATAGACACATTGGGTGCTTGTTTTTCAAGGGCCTGACCTAAATTCCCCATCAGCTCAGCTGCCGTGGCATCGGCCATGGCCAAGACGAATGAGTTGCGGGCATCTTTGGGCACAAAGTGTTGCGGCACCAAGGCACTTTGCAATTGGTCTAAGGCGTCCCTGACGTTAGGCCAAAGAAGCAACGCAAACGGTGTGGGCGTGATTCCGTGCCCTTCACGGCGAACCAGATCATCGCCCAATGTTTCACGAAGACGGCGCAGTGCATTGCTAACAGCTGGTTGCGTGATCGACAAATTGCGTGCTGCTTTGGTCAAGCTTTTTTCGGCCATGACTTCGTCGAAGACCCGAAGTAAATTCAGGTCCAAGGTTCGAAAATTGGTTTGGATGGCCTCAATCATTTCGGTTGTGAATGTTAAGTATCATAAATATAAAGTTGAACAACACTAGAGTAAACCCTATGATTCACACATGGTCAAGCAAAAAGTAGGATTTTTTCCTAGTGGCAAGACCCCAATGCATCGCTTATCAAGATGAGGAATACAACATGAACCGCAACTTTGTCCACTTAAATTATCCCCTGACACACCCCGGTGTTGACCGTGCCGAGCAGGTCGTTGCCAATTTCAAGGGCGTTATCAACAACTTCAGCCCAACTCGCACATTGGCCGCCATGTTGCTGGCCGCCATCGTTGCTGCGTTTGTGGTCGTAGCCGATCAAATGGTGGACACATGGGCCGACGGTCACTTGTTGGCCGCTTGGGTTGCACTGTGGGCTGTCGCTTTCGCTGCTGTAGGCTTGTTTGCTGGCGTTTCCAAAACATTGGCCATTCAAATGAAGCAGGGCTTGAACAATTGGTCGGCCAGCATGGCACAACGTCGTTCAGATGAGCGTCTTTGGGCCATCGCGCAAACTGATGCGCGCTTGATGTCTGAATTGCATACCGCCATGGGCCGCTCGGATGAAGAAGTTTTGTTGGGTGAAAACAGCACTCAGCGTCGCGTGTCACGCATGTTGCAAAACCGCCAATACTACATTTGATGACTTGAGAGCAAACTTGCCACTTGTCATCAATCGATGCGCCATTCGGCACGTCAACAGCCTCCTAAGGGAGGCTTTTTTTCGATCGACGTTCACCAAGCACAAGTCTGGCGTGACATGTATCTAGGCCTGCGACAGCAATTGGTGCGAAACAGAGTTTGTCAAATAGCCGCTAAGCGTTCCGCCAAATCTGCTTTGGTGTTGAGCAAGGCCTTGGGCATGTTGTAAGCCAATTGCTCAAAGTGCGTGTTGTGCAACTGAAGTTCTTGTTGCCAAGCAGCTTTGTCAATGCTTGTGACAGCTTTGAACTGATCCGCAGTGAAATTCAAGCCCGTCCAGTTCAGCTCACCGAAGGTGGGTGTGATGCCGAAGATGGTTTCTTGGCCTTGGGCCTGACCTTCTAAGCGATCGATCATCCACTTTAGAACGCGCATGTTGTCGCCATAACCTGGCCAGACAAACTTGCCCGCTTCGTCTTTGCGGAACCAGTTGACGCAGTAGATGTTGGGCAACTTATGACCACCAGCCTGTACCTTGGCACCCACATCCAACCAATGTTGGAAGTAGTCGCTCATGTTGTAACCGCAGAAGGGCAACATGGCAAATGGATCGCGGCGCACCACGCCTTGTGCACCAAAGGCGGCCGCAGTGGTTTCAGAGCCCATGGTCGCAGCCATGTAAACGCCTTCAGTCCAGCTGCGTGCTTCAGTGACCAAGGGCACGGTGGTGGAGCGGCGGCCGCCAAAGATGAAGGCATCGATGGAAACACCTGCCGCATCGTCCCAAGCAGGGTCGAGTGCGGGGTTGTTGATGGCAGACACGGTGAAGCGGGCATTGGCATGCGCCGCTTTGGCGCCGGTCTCTTTGGCAATCTGGGGTGTCCAGTCTTTGCCTTGCCAGTCAATCAAATGATCGGGCAATTTGCCGGTGTCTTTGTCCATGCCTTCCCACCAAACATCGCCGTCGTCGGTCAAAGCCACATTGGTGAAGATGACGTTCTTGTCTAGGCTGGCCATGCAGTTGGGGTTGGTGTGGTGGTTGGTGCCAGGGGCCACACCAAAGTAACCAGCCTCGGGGTTGATGGCCATCATCTTGCCGTTGGCTTGAGGTTTGATCCAAGCGATGTCGTCGCCAATGGTGGTCACTTTCCAACCATTGAAACCTTCGGGTGGGACCAACATGGAGAAGTTGGTTTTGCCGCAAGCGCTTGGGAAAGCTGCAGCGACGTGGTATTTTTTGCCTTGAGGATTGGTCACGCCCAAGATGAGCATGTGCTCGGCCAACCAGCCTTGTTCGCGGCCCATGCTGGAGGCGATCCGCAAGGCCAAGCATTTCTTGCCGAGCAAGGCATTGCCGCCGTAGCCAGAGCCGTAAGACCAAATCTCGCGTGTTTCTGGGTAGTGAACGATGTATTTAACCGTGGGGTTGCAAGGCCAAGACGTGGTGTCTTTGGCGCCATTCACCAAAGGTGCGCCCACCGTGTGCAAGCAAGGCACAAACTCGCCATCGGTGCCAATCACGTCAAAAACAGCCTTGCCCATGCGGGTCATGAGTTTTTGGTTGACGGCTACATAAGCGCTGTCTGTGAGCTCAATGCCAATGTGGGCAATGTGTGAGCCCAAGGGGCCCATGGAGAAAGGCACCACGTAAAGGGTTCGGCCTTGCATGCAACCGTCGAACAAAGGGTTCAAGGTTTGACGCATTTCGGCAGGTGCCATCCAATTGTTGGTGGGACCTGCGTTTTCTTTCTTTTCGGAGCATATGTAAGTGCGGTCTTCGACGCGCGCCACATCAGAGGGGTCAGAGCAAGCTAAAAAGCTGCCAGGGCGCTTGGCCGGGTTGAGCTTTTTGAAAGTGCCGTTGTCTACCAGCAATTGGCAAAGGCGGTCATATTCTTCATCAGAGCCATCGCACCAGTAAACGTTGGCGGGCTTGCAAAGGGCCGCCATCTCTGCCACCCAAGCAATCAGCTTGGGGTTCTTGACATAGGCAGGGGTGTTCAGGTTCAGGCCCTGTATCACGGGTGAGTTCATGGGATCAGCTCCAAAGTTTAAAAATCGTTTTTTGAAAAGAACGAACTTCGCAAAAGGCGCGGAGCTTTTGACCTTTTCAGAAAACGACAAGTGGGCCTGTAACCGGCCTGTAACAAGGGCTGAATTTTAAAGACGATGGCGGGAAAAGGGGTGTGAAAAAAATTAAAACCCCTCAAAATGTATGCAAAACTTGCATAACAAAGGCGTGAAGGTTTGGAGATTCAATTTTGGCTAAAAAAAACCCGCCTGCAATTGAGGCGGGTCGTTTGGCGGCCCATTTGGGGCCGTTGAAGCAGCAGCGTGAACTTAAGCCATGAACACCGCGATGAAGGCCAGCAAAAAGATGAGCACTGCGCCAGCGACGGGAATCACGACGGGAATGTGCTTAACGATGGCTTCAACTGGATCTTTAGCTTCGTGTGAATCGTTGTGTGCAGACATGAAAAACCTCGTTGAGTTGAGTCGATTATTTTAGCTGAACTCGGCACACCTGCAAGACTTCGTGCCCATAGGCCTCTAGCTTTTTAACGCCAATGCCACTGATGCCGTTCAAGTCATCTAGGTTTTGAGGATCGGCGTTGGCAATCAACGCCAACGTAGCGTCGTGAAAAATAACGTACGCTGGCAGATTGTGCTCTTTGGCAACCTCTGCCCGCCAGGCTTTCAAGTTGATATACCGGACCAAAGCCTCTTGACTTAAGTTGGCGGCGGCCGGACCTGGCGCCTGAGATTTGCGACTGCGTTTCTCAGCCTTCTGACTGACCGACTCTCTTAGAAGCACGCTCACCTCACCGCGCAAAACAGCCCTTGAACCTTCCGTCAATTGAAGGGTGTTGAAGACTTGGCCTTGCACATTCAATGCGCCCATGGCGATGAGTTGCCTCAAAACACCGCGCAATTGAACTTCGCTGAAATTGGCTCCGATGCCAAAAGTGCTGAGTTTTGAATGCCCATATTGAGAGACTTTTTCGGTTGCTTTACCGCGCACGATGTCCATAATGTGTCCGGAGCCAAATGAAAAGCCACTGTGCTGTTCGGCGCGAAAGACCGTTGAAAGTAACTTTCGAGCTGCATCGGTACCATCCCAAACGGCGGGTGGATTTAAGCAGTTGTCGCAGTTGCCGCAAGCTTCGCTGGCTTCGTCAAAATAAGACAAAAGGCGAACGCGCCTGCAGTCTGTGGCTTCAGCCAGCGCTAACAAGGCATCGAGTTTGCCGCGCATAATTTGTTTGAAGTTTTCTTCGGCTGGACTCTCATCGATCATGCGCCGTTGGTTGACAACGTCTTGCAGGCCATAGGCCATCCAAGCATTGGCGCGCAAGCCATCGCGGCCTGCGCGGCCGGTTTCTTGATAATAGCCCTCGATGTTTTTGGGCATGTCCAAGTGCGCAACAAAGCGGACGTCGGGCTTGTCAATGCCCATGCCAAAAGCAATGGTGGCCACCATGACAACACCTTCGTCTCGCAAAAATCGATCTTGGTGTTTTTGTCGAACAGAGGCATCTAGACCTGCGTGATAGGGCAAGGCATCGATGCCAGTTTGGGCCAACATCTCTGCCACTTCTTCAACGCGTTTGCGCGATTGACAATACACCACGCCCGCTTCCCCCTCATGCTCGCGCTCTATAAAACGAAGCAGTTGTGCAGAGGCATCTTTTTTCTCAACAATGGTGTAACGAATATTGGGGCGATCAAAGCTGCTGATGAAAAGCCGAGCATCTTCTAGCTGAAGTCGCTCAATGATGTCTGCACGTGTCAGGGCATCGGCTGTGGCGGTCAAAGCAACGCGCGGTACACCTGGAAAACGCTCGTGCAAAACAGTGAGGCTACGGTATTCAGGTCGGAAATCATGGCCCCATTGGCTGACGCAATGAGCTTCATCAATGGCAAATAAACTTAACAAGCCTTGCGCATACAAAGCATCGAGTTGCGCTAGGAAGCGGGGCGTATTGATGCGCTCTGGCGCAGCATAAAGCAATGTGATTTCACCCCGGCGTAGACGCTGTTCAATGTTTTGAGCCTCTTCAGAAGCCAGTGTGGAATTTAAAAACGCGGCGCTGACGCCTGCTTCATGCAAGGCACCCACCTGGTCGTGCATCAGGGCAATGAGGGGCGACACCACAATGGTGATGCCAAGGCCTGCACCTTGTCGGGCAATGGCTGGTATTTGGTAACACAAGCTCTTACCACCGCCTGTGGGCATGAGCACCAAGGCGTCGGAGCCACTGCTGACGTGCTCGATGATGGCTTGCTGTGGCCCTCTGAAAGACTCATAGCCAAATACCTCGCTGAGGATGCTCAGTATGTGCGTGGGTGGATTCAGAACGGCAGAGGTTGACACGGTGGCTATTGTCCACGATGTCAATTGACTATGTTGAAGCGCGCACCTTTGCTAAGGCAATGTAAGCGCTCATTAATTGCCGCGGCCTGATTTAGGAGGCCTTGAATTGAATGGTTTTGATCACGTTGGTCCAACGCCCCACTTCATCGACCATGAATTTTTCAGGGTCTGGCAAAGTGAAAGGATCAGCACCTGCCTTTTCAAGGTCCAGCAAAAATCCAGGATCGTTGCGCACTTTGTTGTGAGTGGCACGCAAAAACTCTAAAACATCGCGCGGCACGCCTGCGGGTGTGAATACGGCATTGAAAACTTGAACGCGCATGTCAGGCACACCTGCTTCTACAGCAGTGGGAATTTCAGGCGCAGCTTTAAGCCGGGCATCGCTGTTGACACCCAAAATGCGCGCTCGTCCTGCACGGTGTTGTGCCAGTACGGCAGACGACATGATGGGCGTGATCATGGGCACGTGGCCAGCGACGAGGTCTTGCATGGCCGGCCCGCCGCCCTTGTAGGGAACGTGCTGAACATCCAATTTGCCAGCTTGAAGTTTAAAAAGCTCGCCAGTCAAGTTGGTGATGGTGCCGGGACCGGCAGAGCCATAGGCGTATTTGCCTGGATTAGCCCGAATCAGGCTGATGAGTTCTCTTAAATTATTGGCAGGCACGCTGGGATTGACGACGATGCAGGTCGGATTGATGCTAACCATGCCGACCAAACTGAAATCTTTGATGGCATCGTAGTTGGAAGTGCCAGACGCCAATGGGTTGATGATTTGCGTGGAGGAGGTGCCCAAAAGAAGCGTGTATCCGTCCGCTCTTGCACGCGAAACCTCAGAAGCGCCAATGGCGCCACCCGCACCTGCTCGGTTGTCAACAACAAAGTTTGCCCCCGAATGCGCAATGGCATATTTAACCCACAAGCGGCCAATGATGTCGCCATCACCGCCTGGTGCGAACGGCACAATGACACGGATGGGACGCTCAGGGAATTTGGATTGCGCTAACGAAGCTTGTGGTGCCAGCCCAGAAAGCAATGCAGAGCCACCAAGGGCTAAAAAGTGACGTTTTTTCATGAGCTTAATATAAAGAGTGCGGGCATGCCCTTCAATTGGGGATGGGCCCAATTGTGACTAAATCTCATGAGCCTATTTGATTTTCTACAATAGCGTGATGAAAAAACTGAACTACACCCGAGCCAAGGCCCTGCCAGCCCTGCTGGAAAAACGCATTGCCATTCTCGATGGCGCCATGGGCACCATGATTCAGCGCTTTAAGTTGAACGAGGCCGACTACCGGGGTGAGCGTTTCAAAGATTTTCCCAAAGACGTGAAGGGTAACAACGAACTGCTCAGCCTCACAAGGCCCGATGTGATTCAAGATATTCACGAAGGCTATTTGGCGGCTGGCGCTGACATGATTGAAACCAACACTTTTGGTGCGACCACCATTGCGCAAGCCGACTACGACATGGCCGACTTGGCCATCGAAATGAACCGCACATCTGCCGCCTTGGCCCGTGCCGCTTGCGACAAGTTTTCAACCCTCGACAAGCCGCGCTATGCCGTGGGTGCTTTGGGCCCAACACCTAAAACGGCCAGCATCAGCCCCGATGTGAACGACCCTGGAGCGCGCAATGTAGACTTTGAAACTTTGCGAAAAGCTTATTACGAACAAACGCAAGCATTGGTGGAGGGCGGTGTCGACGTGCTGCTGGTGGAAACGATCTTCGACACACTCAATGCCAAAGCGGCCTTGTTTGCCATCGAAGAATATTTTGAGGCCAGTGGCGAGCGCTTGCCTTTGATCATCAGCGGAACCGTGACCGATGCTTCGGGACGGATCTTGAGTGGACAGACCGTGACTGCGTTTTGGCACAGCGTGCGACATGCTCGTCCTTTGGCCATTGGCTTGAACTGCGCATTGGGCGCCACCCTGATGCGTCCTTATATTCAAGAGCTGGCCAAGGTGGCAGGTGACACCTTCATCAGTTGCTACCCCAACGCTGGTTTGCCCAACCCCATGAGCGACACCGGCTTTGATGAAACGCCGGATGTCACCAGCCGTTTGTTGCACGAGTTTGCAGCTGAGGGATTGGTCAACATTGTGGGTGGGTGTTGTGGAACCACGCCAGAGCACATTGGCGCTATTGAGAAAGCAGTGACTCCGTTGGCGCCGAGGGGTTTGCACAAAGCTGCGTTTTACAAAGAAGCCGCTTGAATGCCACTCCATGATGGTGCGGCGCATTGATTTGGTGCGCACCCATGCGGCCTTGCATGATTGTTGTGCATACAAGCCCAAACTGAAAGCAAAACTGGTGGTTTGGTTGAGCTGTATTATTATGGGCAAAGTTACGTAAGCAATTCATTGCCAATGGCAGTAACTCCCTAGTTACAAAATAAACAGGGCCGATTTCTAGTTGGCCCATTGTTTGCATAGCACCTCTTGTCTTTAATGAAAAGAGGTTGCTATGTCTGAGTTCTTTGATCCTTACAACGCCGATCGCCCCTTGATGCTGAAGTGCAGCTGTGGTCGCGAACACTCACCGGCTGAACACCATGCAGAAGTTGCAGCCGATGCAGCAGCAGCCACTTTGCGCGCTCGCTCTGAAACTGCAGAGTTTGAAGCTTACAGTCAAGAGTTCATCGAAGCCACCTTGGTCAAAGCCTTGTTTCCACAGGAGCAAGAGCGCCGAAATTTCTTGCGCGCAGTCGGCAAGAAAACGGCCATGGCTGCCATTGCCAGTGTTTTGCCTGTTGCCAGTTTGCAAGCCATGGCACAAGACAAGGGACCGCTTGAAAAAACCAATTTGAAAATCGGTTTCATTCCAATCACGTGTGCCACGCCGCTCATCATGGCGCACCCTCTGGGTTTTTACAGCAAGCAAGGCTTGAATGTTGAAGTTACCAAAACCGCAGGCTGGGCGCTGATTCGCGACAAGATGATTAACAAGGAATACGACGCGACGCATTTCTTGTCGCCCATGCCCTTGGCCATCAGCATGGGGCTGGGCGCCACGGCCACGCCCATGAATGTGGCTACCATTCAAAACGTGAATGGCCAAGCCATTACATTGAGCTTGAAGCACAAAGACAATCGCGATCCCAAGAACTGGAAGGGCTTCAAGTTTGGCGTGCCATTTGATTACTCCATGCACAACTTTTTGCTGCGTTATTATTTGGCAGAAAATGGTTTAAACCCCGATACCGATGTGCAAATTCGCGTCATTCCGCCGGCAGAGATGGTGGCCAATTTGCGCGCAGGCAACATTGATGGTTTCTTGGGCCCCGATCCTTTTAATCAGCGCGCGGTGTTTGACGAAGTGGGCTTCATTCACATGCTTACCAAAGACTTGTGGAACGGCCATCCCTGCTGCGCATTTGGAACCAGCACGGAATTCATTCAAAAAAATCCGAATACGTTTGCGGCCTTGTACCGTGCGGTTTTGACGTCGGCCGCCATGGCGCGTTTGCCGGACAATCGAGAGTTGATTGCCAAGGTGATTTCGCCTACGCAGTACCTTAATCAGCCAGAAGCCGTGATCAGCCAAGTGCTTACGGGAAAATTTGCAGATGGCTTGGGCAAAGTGCAAAACGTACCCGACCGTGCTGACTTCGACCCGATGCCATGGCAAAGCTTGGCGGTGTGGATGCTGACGCAAATGCAACGTTGGGGCTACATCAAGGGCAATGTTGATTACAAACAGATTGCTGAAAAAGTGTTCCTCATAACCGACGCGCGCAAGCACATGAAAGACTTGGGGCAGACCGTACCAACCGGGCCCAACTACATCAAACACAAGATCATGGGCAAAGAGTTTGATCCCGCTAAGCCGGAGGCCTATTTGAAATCCTTTGCAATCAACAAGATGGGTTGATGCTCTGTGAAAACAATTTCGATCAATTTGCGAGCCGGCCTGGTCTCGCTCCTCATCATGGTTTTTTTCGTGGGTGCATGGCAGCTTTCTACACAAGGACCGTCAATTGCGGGTGCCACCAAAGTGGGAGCCTCAGCTGAGGACATTGAGTATTTGAAAATGATGGGCAAGGATCCAGGCGCCAGCAAGAGCACAGGATTTCCACCGCCTATGGAAGTGGCCAAGGCCACGTTGAAGCAATTGTCAAATCCCTTTTACGACAACGGACCCAATGACAAAGGCATCGGCATTCAATTGGCGCATTCTTTGGGGCGAGTGGGATTGGGCTTTTTGTTGGCTGTGATCGTGGCTTTGCCTTTGGGTTTCCTCATCGGCATGTCGCCGCTCATGCACAAAGCCATTGACCCCTTCATTCAAGTGCTCAAACCCATCAGTCCTTTGGCGTGGATGCCACTGGCGCTTTACACCTTAAAAGACTCCAGCGTCAGCGGCATCTTTGTGATTTTCATTTGTTCCGTGTGGCCAATGCTGATCAATACGGCATTTGGTGTGGCATCGGTCAAGCGGGAGTGGCTCAATGTGGCCAACACCTTAGAAGTGAATCCCTTGCGCAAAGCTTTCTTGGTCATTCTCCCAGCCGCAGCGCCCACGATCGTGACAGGCATGCGCATCAGCATGGGCATCGCTTGGTTGGTGATTGTGGCTGCCGAAATGTTGGTGGGTGGCACAGGCATTGGCTATTTTGTATGGAATGAGTGGAACAACTTGTCCTTGGTCAATGTGATTTTTGCAGTGCTCGTGATTGGTGTGGTCGGCATGCTGTTGGACATGGCATTTGCAAAACTACAAAAGGGAGTCACCTATGTTGAGTGAACAGCTAGCATCTTCTCCTGCTTTAAGTCAAGAAGGCCCTTTTGCGAGAGCGGGTTTTTTGAAAATTGAAAAGTTAGGCAAGACCTACCAAGCCGACAAGCCCGTGTTTGCAGATGTGTCATTCACGGTGGCGCGGGGTGAATTTGTTTGCATCATTGGTCACTCGGGCTGTGGCAAAACAACGGTGCTCAATGTGTTGGCGGGATTGGATGCGGCCACAGAAGGCCACGCCTTCATGGATGGCCGTGAAATTGCTGGGCCCAGCTTAGAGCGCGGCGTGGTGTTTCAAAGCCATGCCTTGATGCCTTGGCTCACCGTGCGCCAAAATATTGCTTTTGCGGTGAAATCCAAATGGCCCGATTGGAAAACACCCGAGGTCAATGCGCATGTGGAAAAGCATGTGGACATGGTTGGCTTGTTGCCGGCGATCGATAAAAAACCCAGTCAGTTGTCGGGCGGAATGAAGCAGCGTGTGGGCATTGCCCGGGCTTTTGCCATTCAACCCAAGATGCTGTTGCTCGATGAGCCCTTCGGCGCATTGGACGCCTTAACACGCGGCACCATTCAAGATGAGCTGATGGGCATCGTGAGGCAAACACAGCAAACAGTTTTCATGATCACGCACGATGTGGACGAGGCCATTTTGTTGTCTGATCGAATTTTGCTGATGAGCAATGGCAACGAAAAAAATGGTCACTACGTGCCAGGCGGCCTGGCTGAGGTGGTGGTGAATCCATTGCCACGCGATCGAACTCGCGCACAACTTCACCATTTATCTGGCTACTACCAAGTTCGCAATCACATTGTTGATTTCTTGGTTTCTCGCGCTAAAGCGCATTGAATTTTTTACTTCATTTTCAACATCCATTTTCATTGACGAGGTCTCATATGAACCGTTTAGACGTGACAGAAAAAATCATCAGCACCAAAGTGTCCAAGGGCATCAAGTGGAGCGATGTGGCAGACAAAGTGGGTCTGTCCAAAGAGTGGGTTACAGCCGCCTGCTTGGGCCAAATGACCTTGGATGCCAAACAGGCCAAGATCATTGGAAAAATTTTCGGCCTGACCGCCGAAGAGCAAAAGTGGCTCCAAGTGGTGCCCTATAAAGGCTCTCTGCAAACCGCTGTGCCCACCGACCCACTCATTTACCGCTGGTATGAAATTGTGAGTGTGTATGGCACCACCATCAAAGAACTCATCCACGAAGAGTTTGGCGATGGCATTATGAGCGCTATCGATTTCAGCATGGACATCGTGCGCCAGCCCGACCCCAAAGGCGACCGCGTGAATGTGGTCTTGTCGGGCAAATTCTTGCCTTACAAGCAGTATTGATGCGCTAAACCCCTTGGGCGTGGTTAAAATAGCCACTCCCAAGGAGCGTTGCAGCCCGCCAGCCTATCAGGCCGCGGGTCAGGCTTGGGGCTTCAAACCGGGCTTTGCCCTTTCTTATTTGCAAACTACGCTCACCTGCGATCCAAGGGGTGAGTTTTGTCTGTTGCTGTTTCTCCATTAAAGCTGTCTGGTCTGGAGCCTGTTTCAATTGGCTCGGACGCCTTGTTTGTGAACATTGGTGAGCGCACCAACGTCACAGGCTCCAAAGCCTTTGCCCGCATGATTTTGAACGGCGAGTACGAGCAGGCTTTGGCCGTGGCTCGCCAGCAGGTGGAAAACGGCGCACAAATCATTGACATCAACATGGACGAGGCCATGTTGGACAGCCAAGCGGCCATGGTGCGCTTTTTGAACCTCATTGCGTCAGAGCCCGACATTGCCCGCGTGCCCATCATGATTGACTCTTCCAAGTGGAGCGTCATTGAAGCCGGACTGCGTTGCATTCAAGGCAAAGGCATCGTCAACTCCATCAGCATGAAAGAAGGCGTGGAAGGCTTTAAGCAACAAGCGCAACTCATCAAGCGATATGGTGCGGCTGCAGTGATCATGGCGTTTGATGAAAAAGGCCAGGCCGATACCTATCAGCGCAAAATTGAAATTTGCGAACGTGCGTATCGCGTGTTGATCGATGAGGTGGACTTTCCGCCAGAAGACATTATTTTCGATCCCAATATTTTTGCCATTGCCACCGGCATTGAAGAGCACAACAATTACGCGGTCGACTTCATAGAGGCTACGCGCTGGATCAAACAAAATTTGCCTGGCGCCAAAGTGTCGGGCGGTGTGTCCAATGTGTCGTTCAGCTTCCGCGGCAACGACCCTGTTCGTGAAGCCATTCACACTGTATTTTTGTACCACGCCATTCAGGCGGGCATGGACATGGGCATTGTCAATGCTGGCATGATGGGTGTGTACGACGAGCTCGAGCCCGACTTGCGAGAACGAGTTGAAGACGTGGTGTTGAACCGCCGACCTGACGCCGGCGAGCGTTTGGTCGAAGTGGCAGAAAACGCGAAAGGTGCAGCCAAAGACGATTCACAAAAGCTTGCGTGGCGCGGCACACCAGAAGCACCTGTGACGGTATCAGCGCGCTTGTCTCACGCCTTGGTGCACGGCATCACTGACTTCATCACCGAAGATACCGAAGAAGCCTATCAAGAAATTTTGGCCAAGAACGGCAGACCTCTGCACGTCATTGAAGGCCCCCTCATGGACGGCATGAACGTGGTGGGCGATTTGTTTGGTCAAGGCAAGATGTTCTTGCCACAAGTGGTCAAGTCGGCCCGCGTCATGAAGCAAGCCGTAGCGCACTTGGTGCCCTACATCGAAGAAGAAAAACGCCAGCAAGAAGCCGCCGGCAAAGACGTGAAATCCAAAGGCAAGATTGTGATTGCCACCGTTAAAGGCGACGTGCACGACATTGGTAAAAACATCGTGACGGTGGTGCTTCAGTGCAACAACTTTGACGTGGTCAACATGGGCGTGATGGTGCCTTGCCACGAAATTTTGGCCAAGGCCAAAGAAGAAAATGCCGACATCATTGGCTTGTCCGGACTCATCACCCCCAGCTTGGAAGAGATGCAGTACGTGGCCAGCGAGATGCAAAAAGATGCGCATTTCCGTTTGCGCAAAATGCCTTTGCTGATTGGTGGCGCCACCACCAGCCGTGTGCACACGGCCGTCAAAATTGCACCGTACTACGAAGGCCCTGTGGTCTATGTGCCCGATGCCTCGCGCAGTGTGAGTGTGGCGCAAGGTTTGTTGTCAGACCAAGCCGCTGCTTACATTGACGAGTTGAATGCCGACTACGCCAAAGTGCGTGAACTGCATGCCAACAAAAAGCAAACGCCCATGTGGCCATTGGCCAAAGCCCGCAGCAACAAAACCGCCATCGACTGGACCGCGTTCAAGTCCCCCACGCCCAAGTTCATTGGTCGCCGCGTGTTCAAGAATTTTGACCTGGCCGAATTGGCTCGCTACATCGACTGGGGCCCCTTTTTCCAAACCTGGGATTTGGCCGGCCCATACCCCGCCATTTTGAAAGACGAAGTGGTGGGCGTGGAAGCGCAAAAAGTGTTCAATGATGCGCAGAAGATGCTGCAAAAAATCATTGAAGCTCGCTGGATCACGGCGCACGGTGTGATGGGCTTGTATCCTGCCAACAGCGTGAACCACGACGACATTGCTTTGTATGCCGATGAGTCGCGCCAAACGCCCGTGCTGACATGGCATGGTTTGCGTCAACAAACGGAAAAGCAAACAGGCAAACCCAGTCGTTGCTTGGCAGATTTTGTGGCACCACAATTAGATGCCAAGGGACAGCCTACCCACTTGCAAGACTATGTCGGCGTCTTTGCAGTCACTGCAGGCATCGGTGTTGAAAAACGCGAGCAAGCTTTCGAAGCCACTCATGACGACTACAGCGCCATCATGCTCAAGGCGTTGGCCGACAGGTTTGCAGAAGCCTTTGCAGAGTGCATGCACGAGCGCGTACGCAAAGATTTGTGGGGCTACGCTGCGACAGAGAATGCATCCATCGAAGACTTGGTTGCCGAAAAATACCAAGGCATTCGGCCTGCGCCAGGCTACCCCGCATGCCCAGATCACTCGGTTAAAAAGCAAATGTTCGAACTCTTGCAATGCGAAGAGATCGGCATGGGTTTAACGGAGAGTTTGGCCATGACACCCGCCGCCAGTGTTTCAGGTTTTTACCTGAGCCACCCCGACAGCCAATATTTCAATGTGGGCAAAGTGAGCGAAGACCAAGTGCAAGATTTGGCCAAGCGCCAGAACTTGAAAGTAGCCGATATTCAACGCTTGTTAGCGCCTAATTTGTGAGCGCTGATTTGCGCGCACCACAAACAAGCCACCCCTAGAATCCCCAGCCCTAAAAGCCAGCGCAGGCCATGCGTGTAGCCCACCTCGGGGGTCCACATTAAACCTAAAGCCCAGGGTGCTGCAGCGCGGCCCAAAGCCAGTGGCACACCCAGTACACCATTGAGTTGCCCTACATGGTCGCGGCTGACATATTGCGCCATGGCAGTGCCTTTCACAATGGTGTTCAGGCCATTGCCCAAGCCATAGAACAAGACAAACATCAAGGCGGCCCAAGGCTCCAAGCCACCTGCCACTAAAAACAACAATCCCAAAGGGACCAGACAAGGAATCCATTTGTTGGCCGCATGAAGATCTAAATGTTTTTCAAATACAAACAACAAGAGCCGCCCCAAAACTTGAATGATGCCAATGGAGGCCGGAATGGCAATGACCCAGGCGGGTGACAAATGCGCTTCTTCCAACAAACTTACCATGTGTGCTGGCAGTGCAGAGCTGACACTAAAGGTCATCAACATGAAGCCGGCAAGCAACCAAAAAGGCGCACGTTGGAAGTGAACCTTGATGGCCTCGGGTGGCGCTTGTTTGTTTTGTAACTGAGAGGAGGAAGTCGGCTGAATCGCTGTTTCAGCAGCATGATCCAAGTCAAGCCTTTTTGGAGCACCGCGCAACAGCCAAGCGTGCAATGGCAAACAGATGAGCCATTGAAGGAGCGCCAAAACCCAAAGGGCATGGCGCCAACCCAACGCTTGAATCAGCCAAGACGAAAGGGGAATGAACACCGTACTGGCCAGCCCGCCTAAAAAGGTCATGATGATGATAGCGCGCCTGAAATCGTTTGGAAATCTGCGGGTAACAATGGCAAAAACGGGTGAATAAAGCGTGGCCGACATGCCGATACCCAGAGCCAGCCATACGGCATAAAACCCAGCCAAGGAGTCGATGAAACTGTGGGCAAACAAGCAAGCCCCCACCCAAACAGAGCCCCAGGTCATGACACGCCGTTCATGGCCTCGATCAATCAGCCAACCTATTGCATACGCCATCAGCCCATCGGCCAACAAAGCCAAGCTAAACCCCAAGGAGACTTCGGCGCGGCTAAAACCCAACTCCCGCTCGACAGGGCCCATGACCAAAGAGAAGGTGTAAAACACACTGCCCCAAGTAATAAGTTGTGGCCAAGACAGCCAAACCGCAAACGGGCCGAGTGCGGTGGTTTGCTGGCTGAGTTGGGTGGGGTCCCAATAGGGCCGATATCTGCTCATGGCGCTATTATCAGTGCCCCGCAACGCGCCGTCTGTATTGCACGGCCTCGGCGATGTGGGCCTTTTCGATGTTTGTACTTAGCGCCAAATCAGCAATGGTTCTGGCAATTTTTAAAACGCGGTGTGAACTTCGGCCGCTCCATCCCAAATGGGAAGCAACTTGTGTGATGTAAGCCAAGGCATCTTGCGCCAATGTCGCGTGCTTGTCCAAGGCTGCGCCACTCAAAGCATGGTTGCTGCAACCTTGCCTTTGAGCTGCTAATAAACGTGCTTGTTGGCATCGCTTTTTAAGCGCAGCCGTGCTTTCACCCGCAGGGGCATTGATGAGCAATGCTGCGCTCTGGCTGGGCACCTCGATGTGCAAATCAATGCGGTCTAAAAGGGGGCCACTGACTTTGCTGCTGTAGCGATGCACTTGATCGGGTGTGCAACGACACACAGGGCCGCTTTGGCCCGGACTTCTGGCGTGCCCGGCAAAGCCGCAGGGGCAAGGGTTCATGGCAGCAATCAATTGAAACCGAGCTGGAAATTCTGCGCTCTTTGCCGAGCGCGAAATGGTGACGCAGCCCGACTCCATGGGTTCACGCAATGCCTCCAAGGCCGCCCTTGGAAACTCTGGCAGCTCGTCTAAAAATAAAACACCATGGTGGGCCAAAGAAATTTCGCCCGGCCTTGGCGGTGATCCACCACCCACCAAGGCCACGGCACTGGCAGAGTGGTGCGGCTGGCGGGTGGCTCTCACCAACCACTGCGACAGTTGAAACCGACCCGCCAAGCTGGCCACGGAAGCAGCCTCTAAAGCTTCTTGAACGCTAAGCGGCGGCAACAGGCCTGCAAATCTAAGTGCTAACATGGACTTGCCCGAACCCGGGGGACCCACCATCAAAAGACTGTGCCCGCCTGCCGCTGCAATTTCAAGCGCCCTTTTGGCGCCGGCTTGGCCTTTGACATCTGCCAAGTCTGGATAGGACGCTTCATCGTTCCAGCGTATGTCTGTGGCCTGGCTCATGCGCGCCCATCCATCTGGATTGGAGGGTGATGTTGCAGCAGCGGAGGCTCCCGCCAAACAAAACTGATGGGCTACATCGCGCAAATGACGTGCTCTATAAACCTTGACATCGGGCACCAACGCGGCTTCTTCGGCACTTTCGGGTGGCAATACCAACGCGTGTGCCTTGACTTGTTGGTACAAAGCCAAGCCCATGACCAAAGCGCCTCGAACCGGTCGCAAGGCTCCCGATAAGGAAAGCTCTCCAGCAAATTCGTAGTCATTCAAGCGAGCGCCATCGATCTGACCGCTGGCCGCCAAAATGCCCAAAGCAATTGGCAAATCAAAACGGCCAGAGTCTTTGGGCAAGTCAGCGGGCGCCAAATTAACAGTGATGCGTTGGTTGCTAGGGAACTCAAAGCCTGAATTTTGAAGCGCAGACCGCACCCGCTCGCGCGCTTCCTTGACTTCGACATCGGCCAGACCCACCAAGGTAAAGCTGGGCAAACCATTGGCCAGGTGCACCTCCACGGTGACAGAGGGTGATTGAAGGCCAAGCAAAGCTCGACTTTGCACCAAAGAGAGACGCATAGGGGCTCCTTGCACCAAATGTGTGCATTAATAGTGAGGATTTTGACAAGACAGACCTAGGGGGGTGCAATTCACATTGGAACACCAAGGCTTCCAAATACATGTTTCAGAGGGATGACAATGACTTGCACTGTTGCAGTGCAGCGTTGGCATGCTAAATGCTAGTTGTGACCCGTCTAATCTTTATTTACAGGAGCTTCCCTTGAAAAAAATCGCTACTCCCTTGATGTTGGCCATGTCCTTGGCATTCGCTGGCAACGCAATTGCGCAAACAGCACCCGCTGCACCTGCAGAACCTGAATCCACTTTGTCATTCAATGTGGGTGGTGTGAACGAATACCGTTACCGCGGCATTTCACAAAGCCGTTTAGACCCCGCTTTGCAAGGCGGCGCTGATTACGCCGACAAGAGCGGTGTCTATGTTGGCGTTTGGGGCTCAAGCATCAAGTGGATCAAAGACGCTGGTGGCAAGGCCAATACCGAAGTTGATTATTACGGCGGCTACAAATTCACGGTGGGTGACGTGGGCTACGACATTGGCTTCCTGCACTATGACTATTCTGGCAATGCTCTCAAGCCAAGCGCAAATACCAACGAGTTGTACGGTGCCGTCACCATGGGCCCTGTCACTTTGAAGTATTCACAAAGTACAGGCAATTTGTTCGGCTTCGCCAACAGCAAGGGCAGCTCTTATGTTGACCTCACTGCGACTTTCGACTTGGGCGATGGCTATTCATTCACCCCCCACATCGGTTATCAAAGTGTGAAGGGCGCTGGCAACGGCATTTACTCTTACACAGACACTGCACTGACATTGGGTAAAGATTTGGGCAATGGCTTGTCTGCATCTGCCGCCATCATTGGCACCAATGCCAAAACAGGATCTTATGTTTACAGCGCCGGTAAAACAGTGACGCAGCTGGGCAAGTCAGGCTTGGTTGTTGGTCTGAAATACAGCTTCTAATTTTTTGTATTACCAAGGAACCATCATGAAACTGGTGACCGCAATCATTAAACCCTTCAAGCTCGATGAAGTGCGTGAAGCACTCTCAGCGATCGGCGTGCAAGGCATTACTGTGACCGAAGTCAAAGGCTTTGGTCGTCAAAAAGGACACACCGAGTTGTACCGGGGAGCTGAATATGTGGTTGATTTCTTGCCCAAGGTCAAGATTGAAGTTGCAGTGTCAAGCGATCAAGTTGAGCGAGTGATAGAAGCCATTGAAGCCGGCGCTCGCACCGGCAAAATTGGCGACGGCAAAGTGTTTGTTTACGACTTGGAACAAGTTGTCCGCATTCGCACCGGTGAAACTGGGGCAGAAGCCCTTTGATGTCCCAGAAAGAGAGATCTGTATGAAAAAACTTTTTGCCTCCCTTGCTTTGGGATTGACCTTGTGTTTTGGCGGTGCTGTTTTTGCGCAAACCGCTCCCGCAACAGAAGCCAAAGTGGAAGCCAAGGCGGAAGCCAAAGCTGATGCCCCATCCGCTGCCCCCGCTACGGCCCCAGCCGCCGCACCTGCAGCTGCTGAAGCTGCCCCCGCCCTTGTGCCTAACAAAGGCGACACGGCTTGGATGATGCTTTCCACCATCTTGGTCATCATGATGGTGGTGCCTGGCTTGGCTTTGTTCTACGGTGGTTTGGTCCGCAGCAAGAACATGCTGTCGGTGCTCATGCAAGTCATGGTCACTTTCTCCTTGGTCACTGTTTTGTGGTTCATCTACGGTTACAGCTTGGCGTTCACCGAAGGCAATGCTTACATTGGTGGCCTCGATCGCCTATTCATGAATGGCATTTGGGACAATGCTGCTGGCACCTTTGCCAATGCAGCGACTTTTAGCAAAGGTGTGGTCATTCCTGAGATTACCTTTGCTGGTTTCCAGGCTACCTTCGCTGGCATCACTTGCGCATTGATCGTGGGTGCATTTGCAGAGCGCATCAAGTTCTCCGCAGTTTTGCTGTTCATGACACTGTGGTTTACTTTCAGCTACTTGCCCATTGCTCACATGGTGTGGTTCTGGATGGGTCCTGACGCTTACACAGCGAAAGAAGTTGTGGACGAAATGAACGGCAAAGCTGGCATGATTTGGCAGTGGGGCGCTCTTGACTTCGCCGGCGGTACCGTGGTTCACATCAACGCTGCGGTGGCTGGTTTGGTGGGTGCTTTCATGATTGGCAAGCGCATTGGTTATGGCCGTGAAGCCATGGCGCCTCACTCTTTGACATTGACCATGGTCGGTGCGTCATTGTTGTGGGTGGGCTGGTTTGGTTTCAATGCTGGCTCTGCTTTAGAAGCCAACGGATTTGCAGCCCTTGCTTTTGTGAACACATTGCTAGCAACCGCTGCTGCTGTGTTGGCATGGTGTGTGGGTGAAGCCCTGATGCGCGGCAAAGCCTCGATGCTAGGTGCGGCGTCTGGTGCGGTGGCCGGTTTGGTAGCCATCACGCCAGCAGCCGGTAACGTCGGTATTGGCGGTGCCTTGGTGATTGGCATCGTCGCTGGCTTTGCATGTTTGTGGGGCGTCAATGGCCTCAAGAAAATGCTGGGCGCTGATGACACATTGGATGTTTTCGGTGTGCACGGTGTGGGCGGTATTGTGGGAGCGTTGCTCACAGGTGTGTTCAACTCGCCTGCATTGGGTGGCCCTGGTTTTGTGGCCGACTGGGTCACAGCCAGCATGGTGACATCTGCTGACTACTCCATCGCTGCACAAGTGTGGACTCAAGCCAAAGCTGTGTTGGTCACCATTGTGTGGTCTGGCGTAGTCTCTTTGGTGGCCTTCAAGCTGGTTGATCTGACAGTGGGTCTGCGTGTTTCTGAAGAAGCAGAACGCGAAGGCTTGGACATCACTTCGCACGGCGAAACTGCTTACCACGGTTAATCTGCAAAGATTTCCCAAAGACTTTCCGAGAAGTTAGTCTCCAAACTCACAGCCCGCTTCGGCGGGCTTTTTTTCGCTTGTGAACCAACCAAAAGCATTGAAAAGGATTCATCATTCACAATTCGATCACCTCAAACCCAATGCAAACATGATCACGCCTTCGCAATTGATTCGTCCGAATTGGCAACGCCTCACGTCCAAGCCAGATGGTTTGGGCGAGTCACCGTTTTGGCATCCAGAAGAAAATTGCTTGTACTGGGTCGATATTCCAGGCCAACGCTTGCGCCGAATGGCCGTGTCCGCAGACTTGTCATGCGAGCAAAAAGTGGAGAACTGGTCTTTAGGTGAAGAGCCTGGGTGTTTTGCGCCAGCAACCCAAGGGGGTTGGGTCATTGCCACGCGCAGCGGTGTTTACCGCGCACACACATGGGGTGGCCCAAAGCGCCTGTTGGCGGCAGCGCCCTATGACACGGCAAAGCTTCGATTCAACGATGGCAAGTGTGATCCAGCGGGGCGCTTTTGGATGGGCTCTATGTTTGAGCCACGCAATCAAGACGCCGCTGTGCTGTATGCCTTGCAGGTTGACGGCCGTTTAGAAGCGAAGGCCGATCATGCCACTGTGGCCAATGGACTGGCATGGTCGCCCGATGGGCGCACACTTTATTGGTCAGACACAGGGGCTCATTGCATCAGGGCGTGGGACTATGACCTTCACACACAAACCATGAGCCGAGAACGCGTATTTGCTCAGTTCCCGCTTAAGCCAAAAGATTGGGCATATGGCAGCGCCAATGCTCAAACCTATTTGGGGCGTCCCGATGGTGCCGCGGTCGATACAGAGGGGTTCTATTACGCAGCCATGTACGAGGGCCACCGCTTGGCCAAGTTTGCGCCCGATGGGCGTTGCGTGGCTTTCATAGAAACACCGGTTCAGTGTCCCACCATGCCTTGTTTTGGCGGTGAGGACTTGCGAACCTTAATCATCACCACCTCCGCCCATGGCCGCAGCTTAGATGAACTGCAAGCCTTACCTGATTCTGGGTGTGTGTTTGCAACGCGGGTCGATACGCCAGGCTTGCCTGTGAGTTTTTTCAACAACTGAATTGACCACTTTCTTACATCTGAAAAATGAAGAAAGCGTCTAAACCTGGGCTCAGCCGTATAACATTCGCACATGCATGCAAGCACCCAACCCAGCCAAAGCGCAGAGCAGTTTCCCGATCTACCAACGCTTTTGGACACCATTCAAACAGCCGCAGCGCAACCTGAGGGGCAGCGCAAGAGTTTTCGCATTCATGGCTCGGGCAGCCACGACTTTTATGGCGAGTCATTAGAAGGTCAATTGCTGGAAACTCGCGGACTCACGGGCATTGTTCAATATGAACCCAGTGAGTTGGTTGTCACGGTTGCTGCGGGCACGCCTTTGCTAGAGCTAGAAGCCGCTTTGTCAGCGCAGGGCCAATGCTTGGCTTTTGAGCCACCGCATTTTCAATTGAACGCTAACAACAAACAACGCAGTCAAGCCACGGTTGGCGGTATGGTGGCCGCAGGCTTAAGCGGCCCTGCCAGAGCCAGTGTGGGATCGGTTCGAGACTTTGTCTTGGGCCTTCGGTTTATCAATGGTCGCGGCCAACACCTCACCTTTGGTGGGCAAGTCATGAAAAATGTGGCTGGTTACGACCTGAGCCGATTGCTGGCAGGCAGTTGGGGCACGTTGGGCTTGATCACAGAAGTGTCTCTCAAGGTTTTACCGCGAGCGCCTGCCGAAGCGTATTTCAAGTGTCAACTGCCGCAAGTGCAAGCTTTGAATTTATTGCACCAATGGGGCGGGCAGCCTCTGCCCTTGAATGCCAGTTGCTGGGTCAAAGATACCAGTCAGGACGGCGCTCCTGAAATGCTGTTTGTTCGCTTGCGTGGTGCTCTCGCAGCGGTTCAAGCCGCGAAGCTGCGCATGTCGCAAGATGTGGCCAAGTTGCAGGGCGAGTGGACAGAGCAGCCAGCGGAATCTGCCGCCCAGGATTGGGCCATGTGCCGAGACCAGGCCTTGCCATTTTTCACAGAACACAGTGCCTCCAAAGACATGGCACTTTGGCGTTTGTCCGTGCCGCAAACAGCGCCTGTGTTAAAACTGCCTGCCAGTGCAAGAGAGCCTTTGATTGAATGGCATGGCGCACAGCGCTGGGTTTGGGCGCCACTTCATGCGATGCAAGACATTCGACATGCCGCGGCAAACGTTGGAGGGCAAGCCACCTTGTTTCGTCGGCCCCAGCAAGCCACTGCCGCAGTGAAATTGGACATACCTGTTTTCGCACCCCTTGATACGGTACAACAGCGCATTCAACACGCGTTGAAAAATGAATTCGACCCTGCGGGCGTTTTCAGCCCGCGTCGATTGAACGCGCATTTCTGAGGCTCTACATGCAAACCCAACTCGCACCTGAGTTTCAAAACACCCTGATCGGCCAAGAGGCTGAGTCAATTTTGCGCCAGTGCGTGCACTGTGGCTTTTGCACGGCCACATGCCCCACCTACCAATTGATGGGCGATGAACTTGATGGGCCGCGTGGCCGTATTTATCTCATGAAGCAAGTGTTTGAAGGGGCCGAGCCCACACGCAAAACACAATTGCATTTAGACCGATGCCTGACCTGCCGCAATTGCGAAAGCACCTGCCCCAGTGGCGTTGAGTATGGCCACTTGATTGACTTGGGCCGCAAAGTGGTCGATGCCAAAGTGCAAAGACCTTTCAAGGAGCGTGCCATGCGCTGGGTCCTCAAAGAAGGACTGACCTCCGCCCTTTTTGCACCTGCCATGAAGTTGGGGCAAAGCGTTCGAGGCCTTCTGCCTGCTGCATTGAAAGCCAAAGTGCCTGTGCCACAAGATGCTGGCGCATGGCCTCAAGCAACGCACGCCCGTAAAGTCTTGATGTTGGCCGGTTGCGTGCAGCCGGCCATGATGCCCAACATCAACACAGCCACAGCACGCGTGCTCAACGCCTGCGGCATACAGGTAATCGTGCCACCCGCTGCAGGGTGCTGTGGTGCCGTCAAGTTTCACTTGAACGATCAAGTGGGCGGCTTAGACCATATGCGCCAAAATATTGATGCATGGTGGCCTTGGGTTGAACAAGGCGTAGAAGCCATTGTGATGAATGTCTCTGGCTGCGGTGTCACGGTCAAAGAGTATGGCCATCTGTTGCAACATGACGCCCAATATGCCCAGAAGGCCAAGCGTATTTCCGAACTGACGCGCGATTTGAGTGAGTTGTTGCCCATGTGCATGCCAGTGCTTCAGCAAAAGTTGAAGCCGGAGATGGTGGCCCAAGCAGGTGTCTTGGCCTATCACCCGCCTTGTACTTTGCAGCATGGCCAACAGCTCAAGGGCGGTGTGGAATCGCAACTGGGCCTGCTTGGATTTAAGCTTCGTGTGGCCGATGTTGAATCTCATTTGTGCTGCGGCTCAGCAGGTACCTACTCTGTGCTGCAAGCCGAAACGGCGTATGCCTTGCGGGATCGCAAACTAAGCCATTTGAAAGACCTGCAAGCCACCACCATTTTGAGTGCCAACATTGGCTGCATCACCCATTTGCAAAGTGGCGCCGATGTACCAGTCCGGCATTGGGTGGAGTTGGTTGACGAGGTGCTTTTAAAAAGCCACTGAACCATTCAAAGCGAATGAACTCGCATCTGGCAAACCGTAAGAGCATGCCAACTTAAATCATTGCTGCAACTTAAGCGGCTAGCGCAGCTTCAATGTCTTGCGCCATTTTTTCAGGCTTGTCCATGGAGGCATAGCGTTTGATCACGCGGCCATCGCGGCCCACTAAAAACTTGGTGAAGTTCCATTTGATGGCCTTGCTGCCCAACAAGCCTGGCGCTTCTGCGCACAACCATTGGTAAAGTGGATGCGCTTCGGTGCCATTCACATGGACCTTCTGCATCATCGTGAAACTCACGCCGTAATTGACTTGGCAAAAATCGGCAATGGCATCGTTGCTGCCAGGGTCTTGACCGCCAAATTGATTGCAAGGGAAACCCAAAACAGCCAAGCCTTGATCTTTGTAGGTTTGGTGAATTTTTTCTAGCCCCCCAAACTGAGGTGTGAAACCGCAAGCGCTGGCTGTGTTCACAATCAACATGACCTTACCTTGCAATTGGCTCAGCGCCAAGCTTTGACCGTTCATTTGAACGGCCTCAAAATCGTAAATCGTATTCATGGGAAGTACCTTCAGGGAGATTCAATCAAATGGCGATTAACCATGTGAGTGGTCATTTTTAGCCACATCAATCAATTGCTTCAACTCTTCACTGTGATCTCGCTGATTGCGCTCATGCCAACGTTTGATGAGCCACATGAAGCCAGCCACCAACAAGCCAAACGCGGTGATGGCACCAAAGGCAGACATCCCCATGCCCGTTGAAAAACTGTACAAGCCGCCCAACAGCAAAATACAGGCTTGTTCATTGAAGTTTTGAACTGCAATGGATCTGCCAGCGCCCATCAGGTTGTGACCGCGGTGCTGCAACAAGGCATTCATGGGAACCACCAAAAAACCGCCCAGTGCGCCCAGCATAATTAAGAAAGGTGCAGCTACCCACACGTTGTCAATGAAGTTCATGGCGACCACCAGCAAACCCATGCCAATGCCCAAGGGCATGACCAGTGTTGCTTGGTGCAATTTCATTCGCACGGAGGCCACCACCGCACCGACGGCGGTACCAATGGCGACGACACCGACCAGGCTAGATGCTTGGGTGGTGGTGTAGCCTAAAGCAACAGCGCTCCAGGCCAAGACGATGTAACGCAAGTTGCCCGATACGCCCCAAAACAAGGTAGTGGTTGCCAACGAAATTTGGCCCAAGCGGTCTTTCCAAAGGCGTGTGTTGCAATCCCAAAAATCGGGCAACAGGGCGCCTAAATTGGCGGGCAGCGGACGCATGGCGACGCCCGTGTCGGGGATCCGGGTGTTGAACCAAGCGGCCAACGCATAAAAGACAATCAACAACAAAATGGCAGCCTCGGGCGGAGTGTCGATACCTGTTTCGATGAACGGCAAGTCAAAGCTCAATAAGTACTCAGCGACATGGGGGCCGACCAACTGCCCGCCAATCAAAACGCCCAAGATGATGGAGGCAATCGTCAAACCTTCAATCCAACCATTGGCCTTGACCAGTTGTGAGGCGGGTAGCAATTCGGTCAAGATGCCATATTTGGCGGGCGAATAGGCCGCAGCGCCTAATCCCACAATAGCGTAAGACAGCAAGGGATGCGTGCCAAAGAGCATCATCAAACAGCCGACCACCTTGATGGCATTGCTGATGAACATGACTTGGCCCTTCGGTCTGGAGTCTGCAAAAGCGCCCACAAAAGGCGCTAGGACCACATAAAAAAGGGCGAACATGGGCACCAAAGCAGCACGTTGCCATTCTGCGCCGCCACTGGTTCGAATGAGTTCAACAGCCGCGACAAAAAGCGCGTTATCGGCCAGTGAACTGAAAAACTGGGCCGCCATGATGGTGTAAAAACCGCGCTTCATGAAATCATGCAGTGAATCGATAAGGCATTGGGCCGAAGTCGAAAATGTGAAAATTGAAAAAAGCAACACCTGAATGTCAAGCGTTGTCCTAAGTTTCGGTTATATCACGCCCTGAAGTGACACAATCGAGTCTCCTTGCTTTGCGGCAGCTCTTTGTTTTTGAACGATCCGACATGCCTAGACCGATTCAGGCCACCATTGATCCCCAAGCCTTGCGCCATAACTTGACGCAATTCAAAGCAGCGGCCCCCGATGCCTTGGTTTGGGCGGTGGTCAAAGCCAATGCATATGGCCATGGCATTGAAAATATTTTTGATGGCTTGCGTGCTGCAGACGGCGTGGCACTGCTAGATTTGTCAGAAGCCGAGCGGGTTCGGCAATTGGGTTGGCGCGGGCCGATCCTGTTGCTAGAAGGTGTCTTTGAAACCCGTGATCTCGAGTGGTGCTCACGCCTCAACCTGTGGCATGTGGTGCACTGTGAAGCCCAAATTGACATGTTGGCCGTTCACAAAACACATTCGGGGCATCGTGTATTCCTTAAAATGAATACGGGTATGAACCGCTTGGGTTTTGCGCCGCATGCATTTCGTGCCGCTTGGACGCGCCTCAATGCATTGCCTCAAGTGGATGAAATTTCGCTCATGTCGCACTTCAGTGATGCGGACACTGACAAAGGCATTGTCGCAGCCATGGCCCTTTTTCAAGAACACACCCAAGACTTATCGGGCGAACGCAGTTTGTGCAACAGTGCCGCAGCCTTGCGTCATGCCAAAGGTATGAATGTCCGTTCAGATTGGGTGCGACCCGGCATTGCCTTGTACGGCAGCTCGCCCGATCATCCCACCCATACGGCAGTTCAATGGGGTTTGAAACCCGTCATGAGTTTGAATTCAGCCATCATTGGGGTGCAACATTTGCAAGCCGGTGACACGGTGGGCTATGGGTCTACATTTGTGGCCGATCGGCCGATGCGCATTGGCGTGGTGGCCTGTGGCTACGCAGATGGCTACCCACGTCACGCATCAACTGGAACACCTGTGTGTGTGGACGGCGTTCGAACCCGTACTGTGGGCCGTGTGAGCATGGACATGCTCACCGTTGACATCACAGACTTGCCACTTGCCGACAGAGGCAGCGAAGTCACTTTGTGGGGCTTGCCTCAGAAAACCAGCAGCTCAAAGGGCGGAGTCTCGATTGATGAGGTGGCCAGTGCTGCAGGTACTGTGGGCTATGAGTTGATGTGTGCCCTTGCGCCGCGCGTGCCAGTGACAGTGTTGGAAACGCCTTGAATTCCAGCAAGCAAAACACATGGGCCTTGGCGGCCGCCTTGATTTTGATTCTCATTTGGGGTGCCAACTTCAGCGTTCAAAAGTATTTGCTCGACACGCTGTCTCCAGGAGGTTTTTTGTTGGGGCGGTACCTGATCATGCCGACCTGCGCATTGATCATGATGCGAATCACACTCGGCCAGTTCTTTCCGCCCATGGCGCGGAAAGACATTGTTGAACTGGCCAGCTTAGGCTTTGTAGGACACAGCTTGCACGTGGGCATTGTTTGTTATGGCATTCATTTGTCGACGCCATTTTCAAGCTCTGTCATCCTTGCGTGTGGGCCCATTTTTACCTTGCTGATCTTGCGCTGGAAGGGCCATGAAAAACTGCAGCGCTATCAAGTGGTGGGCGTCACCGTTGCCTTCACAGGTGTGTTGTTGTTTCTTTCAGAAAAAATCATGAAAGGTGACTTGCGTGCAACAGGCGGCGATTTGGTGTTGTTTGTGGCAGCGATTTTGTTCTCTTACTACACCGTTCAAGCCAAGCCATTGCTTGAAAAGCATGGCAGCATATTGACCATGGGCTATGCCACTTTATTGGGGGGTTTGCCCGTCATGCTCTTGTCAATCCCGGCAGGTCTTGAGGCGCCTTGGGCCAGTTTGGGTGTCAATGGATGGGCCGCCATGGCCTGGTCAATTTTGATTTCTGCGTTTGGCGGATGGTTTGTTTGGGGCTGGATCAACCAAGTTCGAGGCGTGGCCAGAACTGCGCCTCTCATGTACCTCATGCCACCCGTCGCGGGCTTGTTCGCTTGGGCCATCACGGGTGAGCAATACACCGCTAGCAAATTGGTAGGTGCAGCCATTGCCTTATTGGGCGTGGCTTATGCACAATTTGCACCTCAGCGCAAAAATCCATCGTAAGCAGTTTTCAAAATCAGGGCGCCAACCACTGCCAAGAAGGCATAGCGCACAAAACCAGAGCCGTGCTTCAGCGCCATTCGGGTTCCAATAAGGCTTCCTATGACATTCGCCAAGGCCATGGGGACGGCTAAGTGCCACCACACATGGCCCTGCAAAGTGAACAGCACCAAGGCTGAAAAGTTGGTCGCAGTGTTCATCAGCTTGGACGTGGCCGAAGCGTTCAAAAAGTCATACCCTAACAAACGGACATAAGCAAAAACAAAAAAGCTGCCTGTGCCGGGGCCAAAAAACCCATCGTAAAAACCAATCAACAAGCCGATGGAAGCGGCTGCAATAGCCTCTTTTTTGCCATGAAATTTGGGCTCATGAAGTTGCCCCATGTTTTTCTTGGCAACTGTGTAAATGAGCAAACCCACAAGTAAAAAAGGCAAGGCCTTGCGCAAAAAGCTGGGGTCTACTTGTGTCACCGTCCATGCGCCGCAGAGCGAACCCAAAAGACCTGCCGCTGCTGCAGGAATCAAAGCCGCCCAACGCAACTCCACTTTTTTGCTGAACTGGTAGGTGGCAAAGGCGGTGCCCCAAATGGCAGCACTTTTGTTGGTGCCCACCAAGGTGGCTGGCGGCGCTGTCGGAAAGGTGGCAAACAGGGCGGGAATCAAAATCAGGCCACCCCCCCCTACGATGGAATCGACCATGCCTGCAAACAAAGAGGCTAGGGAGACGAGTAAGATTTCCATCAAAAAAAAGCGCCGCTTTCGCGACGCTTGTAAAAAGTCACATCTCGTTTTGGATGCTCATGTTCGATTAGTTTGGGTGTCTCCTCAGCCCTCAGAACGAACCCAAACAGCAGTTCATCGAGTGAGTGAAATGTACAAGGCTGCATCAGACATTGCCATCAGGGATTTCCCGTGGCAAACCTCTGTGCATCTTTGGCCATCCAATGTGCCGCTTTTTCGGCAATCATGAGTGTCGGACTGTTGGTATTGCCGCTGGTAATGTTGGGCATCACGCCCGCATCAACCACCCGCAAGCCTCGAATGCCACGAACTTGTAACGCGCTGTTGACCACAGCCATCGGGTCGTCCTCTTTGCCCATGCGCGTGGTGCCAACTGGGTGAAAAATGGTGCTGGCAATGTCGCCAGCCAGCTTGGCCAATTCGTCATCCGATTGGTATTGAATGCCTGGCTTGAACTCTTCTGGCTCAAACGATGCCATGGCCGGTTGCGACATGATTCTGCGCGTGACACGCAGACTGTCTGCCGCCACTTTTCTGTCTTCTTCGGTGCTTAAATAGTTGGGCGCGATGGCAGGCGGCACATTGAAATCAGGACTCTTTAAAGTCACGCTGCCTCGGCTGCTGGGGTTCAAGTTGCAGACACTGGCCGTGATGGCGGGGAAGGTGTGCAAAGGTTCACCAAATGCATCCAAGCTCAGGGGTTGCACATGGTATTGAATATTGGCCCATTCACGCGTTGGATCGCTTTTGGTGAAGGCGCCCAATTGGCTGGGCGCCATGCTCATCGGCCCCGACCTCGACATGGCATATTCCAAACCAATTTTGGCCTTCCCCCACCAACTGTTGGCCAAGGTGTTGAGTGTTTTGGCGTTCTTCACTTTGTAAACAGTGCGAATTTGCAAGTGGTCTTGCAAATTGGCGCCAACGCCTGGCAAGTCGTGGGTCACTTCCACGCCTGCTTGCTTCAGACTGTTTGCAGCCCCGATGCCAGAGAGTTGCAAAACTTGAGCAGAGCCAATGCTCCCTGCGCTCAGTGCCACTTCGCGCGTGGCTGTGGCGGTGACCAATTGATGTCCGTCCCATACTTTCACACCCGTACACCGTTTGCCACCGTCTGCATCGGTTTCAATGATCAGACTGGCAACCTGTGCTTGTGTCCAAAGCTCAAAGTTGGGCCGGCCATAACAGGTGGGTCTTAAAAATGCTTGCGCTGTGTTCCATCGCCAGCCACTTTTTTGATTGACTTCAAAGTATCCCACGCCCTCGTTGTTGCCCTGATTGAAGTCGCTTGAAGCGGGCACGCCAGCTTGCTGCGCGGCTTGTGCAAAGGCATCCAAGACACCCCAGCTTAAGCGCTGTTTTTCGACGCGCCACTCGCCGCCAGATTGGCGCCCTTTTAGAATTTTGAAATAGTTCGCCGAAGCGGTATCGTGATGCGCTTGAGGGTTTAACAATGCCGGCGCAAAGCCTTTCGCCCCGTGTGTCTCTGTGGCGCCTTGGTGGTGGTCTTCGTGCAGTTGAAAGTAAGGCAGGCATTGATCCCAGCGCCATTGAGCGTCGCCTGTGATGTGGGCCCATTGGTCGTAGTCGCGCGACTGGCCGCGCATGTAAATCATGCCGTTGATGCTGCTGCAACCCCCCAGCACTTTGCCACGGGGATAGCGCAAAGTCCGGCCGTTCAAGCCGGCTGCCGCTTCAGTTTGGTACAGCCAATCGGTGCGGGGATTGCCGATGCAATACAAATACCCAACAGGGATGTGAATCCAGTGGTAATCATCGCGCTTGCCAGCTTCAATGAGCAACACCCGCTTGCTGGCATCGGCCGACAAGCGATTGGCCAAAAGACATCCTGCTGTGCCAGCGCCGATGATGATGTAGTCAAAAGTGCTGTCGTTCATGGCGCTCTGAAATGAGAAAAACCAGGATTACTTGGAAGTGGGCATGACAAACTCTGCACCCTTGCCAATGCTCTCTGGCCAGCGCTGCATGATCGATTTTTGCTTGGTATAAAAGCGCACGCCCTCTTCGCCATAGGCGTGCATGTCACCAAACAAACTTCGCTTCCAGCCGCCAAAACCATGCCAGGCCATGGGCACAGGAATGGGTACATTGATGCCAACCATGCCCACTTGAATGCGTCGAGAAAACTCTCGCGCTACATTGCCATCGCGTGTGAAGCAACTCACGCCATTGCCAAACTCGTGGTCGTTGATGATTTGAACGGCTTCGCCAAAATCTTTCACACGCACGCACGACAAGACAGGGCCAAAAATCTCTTCTTTGTAAATCTTCATGTCGGTCTTGACATGGTCGAACAAGGTGCCGCCTAACCAGAAACCGTTGGCGCAACCTTCGCCCGCATTGGCGCCATCAAACTGACGACCATCCACCAACAACTGAGCACCTTCAGCCACGCCTGCGTCGATGAAACCGGTAATGCGTTGTTTGGCAGCTGCCGTGACAATAGGCCCCATCTCTGCGGCCAAGTTGGTACCGTTCAACACTTTAAGTGCACGGGTTTTTTCAAGCAACAGGGGCATGAGGCGTTCTGCTACATCGCCCACCAAAACAGCCACGCTGATGGCCATGCAGCGTTCACCTGCAGAGCCATACGCGGCGCCCATGAGCGCATCGACGGCTTGGTCAATGTCGGCGTCAGGCATGACAACCATGTGGTTCTTGGCACCGCCCAAAGCTTGTACGCGTTTGCCATGGCGTGCGCCGTTTTCATAAAGGCTGTTGGCAATGGGCGTGGAGCCGACAAAGCTCACGGCTTTGACATCCGGATGGGCCACCAAGGCGTCGACCGCTTCCTTGTCACCTTGCACCACGTTGAACACACCCGCCGGCAGGCCAGCTTGCTGAAGCAGCTCGGCCATGAACAAGCTGGGGCTAGGGTCCAATGGGCTTGGCTTTAAAACAAAGGTGTTGCCACAGGCTATGGCCACGGGGAACATCCACATGGGCACCATGACAGGAAAATTAAAAGGCGTGACGCCTGCCACAACACCCAGCGGCTGGCGCAAAGTCCAGTTGTCGATGCCGGTCGAGACTTGGTCTGTAAAGTCCCCTTTGAGCAATTGCGGAATGCCGCATGCAAATTCCACAATGTCGATGCCGCGTGTGACCTCGCCTTGCGCATCCGTGAACACCTTGCCGTGTTCGGCCGTGATCATGTGGGCCAAAGTGTCTTTGTGCAGATTGAGCAACTCGAGAAACTTGAACATCACGCGTGCACGGCGCAGGGGCGGTGTGTCAGCCCATGCTGGAAAAGCGGCTTGTGCAGAGGCCACGGCCTGATCGACATCTTGTGTGTTGGCCAAACTCACGTGGCCTGTGACTGCACCCGTGGCTGGGTTAAAAACGTCTTGTGCACGGGCAGAGGAGCCCGAGACTTTGTGTCCTGAAATGTAATGAGCAATGGTGGTGACAGTCATGGGGAGTCCTAAGGCCTAAAAACAGTGAGCAGTGAGCAGTAAGCAGCAAAGAGTGTGAATGTTAATCGGTCTTGGCCGATTCGGTGGCAGGGTGGCGGCGCCTGAACATGCCCCAACCCTCCATGTGGAGAACGCAATCGCCATGTTGGTTGTGCATTTCCCATTGGGTTCGCACCAAACCCACGTCGGGTTTGGAGCGCATGGGCCTAGATTCCAAAATGGTGTGTTTCAAGCGCAAGGTGTCATTGGGCAAGACCGGTTTTTTCCACTGCACGTTTTCAAGTCCGGGCGACCCTAGACTGGCGGCCTCGTGCAAAAAGTTGGTCACCATCAAGCGCATCGCCATGGCGCAGGTGTGCCAGCCGCTGGCGCACAAACTCCCAAAAACAGAAGCCTTGGCGGCCTCGTCGTTCAAGTGAAAGGGCTGAGGGTCAAATTGGGTGGCAAATGCAATGATCTCCTCGCGGCTGGCTGTGATGGTGCCTAAATCGCGCTCGCTGCCCGGTTGCATGTCCTCCCAGTAATAGCGAAAGCTGCTTGCGCCCTCTGTTGACATCATCGTCCTCCCGACACGTCAACCAAACTCATGGTGGTGTAGCTGGCATCTTCCGACAGCAACCACACGATGGCCTGTGCAACCTCCATGGCGCTGCCGCCGCGTTTGGCGGGTACCAAATGTTCTAAGTCTTTGACGCGATTGGGCAGTCCACCAGAAGCGTGAATTTCGGTGTCAATGAGGCCGGGTCGAATGGCGTTGACGCGAATGCCCTCAGCTGCAACTTCTTTGGCCAAACCCAGCGTGAAACTGTCAATGGCGCCTTTGGCGGCAGCGTAATCCAAATATTGGCCTGGTGAGCCCAGTCTTGAGGCTGCACTCGACAAATTCACAATGCTGCCGCCCTGCCCGCCGTGCTTTGTGCTCATTTGCAAGATGGCTTCGCGTGCGCACAGCATGGAGCCTAAAACATTGATGTCAAACATTCTGCGCCAGCGCGCCATGCTCATTTCGTCCAAGCGCGCAGAAACATCCACCACGCCTGCATTGTTCACAAGGCCTTGGAGAGGGCCTAATTCGGAACGAACTTTTTGAAACATGGCCAACACTTGGTCCTCATTCGCAACATCGGCTTGTACCGCAATGGCGCGGCCACCAGCGGCCTCAATTTGCCGAACCACACCTTCAGCCGCTTGGGCATTGGTGCTGTAATTGACGGCAACGTCCCAGCCCTTTTGCGCTGCCAAAATACAAGCGGCAGCACCGATGCCGCGGCTACCGCCAGTGACCAATAAAACTTTGCCCATGTTTTGTCTCCTGCAAGAATGTGGCCAAACTGTTAAAACAGCTGTCTGTTGCTTAAATTAAGCATGCAGATTACCTTATGTAGGAGCTTTTTGTGAGTCACTCAGTCGACTATTACTTCGTTCCCCAAAGCCCATGGGCCTATTTGGGCCATCAACGTTTTCAAAACATTCTCAAAAATACGGGAGCTTCAGTTCGAGTCATGCCATTCGATTTGGGGGGTAAGGTGTTCCCTATTTCTGGGGGCTTGCCCTTGGGACAGCGAGCACCGCAGCGACAGGCTTACCGTTTGACGGAACTAGAGCGCTTTAGCAAATGGTTGGGTGCGCCCTTGCATCTGAAGCCAACCTACTTCCCCGTCAATGGCGATGATGCGGCCAAATTGATCATAGCCGTCGACATGGCAGTGGGGGCCGAGGCGGCCATGAACATCAGTGGCGCTATTCTCTCGGCAGTTTGGTCAGAGCAGCGCAACATTGCCGATGAAAAGACATTGGCTGAGCTGCTCAATGAGCAAAGCTTGCCATTTGCCTGCTTAGAGCAGTCCTACAGCCAAACCGTCCACGAGCGTTACGAGTCTTATACTCAAACGGCCATTGAGGCCGGCGTTTTCGGCGCGCCCAGTTATGTTTTGGCCGGTGAAATCTTTTGGGGCCAAGATCGCCTCGATTTTGTAGAGCGTGCGCTCTCCGTTAAATTTTGAAGGGAAAAATCATGGGTTCATTCATCCAACTCTCTGCTGCTGATGGCACACAAGTTCCAGCCTATGTGGCGCAACCGGACACTCCCGCTAAAGCCGCGGTCGTCGTCATTCAAGAAATTTTTGGCGTGAACACGCACATTCGCGAAGTAGCCGATGCGTATGCAAGTGAAGGCTACTTGGCCATTGCGCCTGCCATGTTTCACCGCGTTCAAGCCAATGTCGAGCTGGGCTATGCAGAGGCCGACATGGGCTTAGGCATGGGCCTTAAAACAGCCGTTGAAACTTTGCCTGCGCCAGGCGCTTTGCAAGATATTCAAGCGGCCATTGACCATGCGCACTCAGTGTGTGGCGGCAAGGTTGGCATTGTGGGGTATTGCTGGGGCGGCTTGCTCACTTGGCGCGCTGCGTGCCTGCTGAATGGCTTGTCTGCTGCAGCGCCTTACTATGGCGGCGGTATGACGGGTGAGCCTGAGTCTGCTCGGCAAGCCAAGGTGCCCGTCATGGCGCACTTTGCAGAAGAAGACAAATGGATTTCGATGCCTTCAGTGAGTGCTTTCCAAGCTGCACATCCCACTGCGCAGGTGTTCACCTACGCCGCGCATCACGGCTTCAATTGCAATCACCGAGGGGCTTGGCAAGCGGAAGCTGCTGCTTTGGCCAAACAAAGAACCTTGGAATTTTTCAAGATCAATTTGGCTTAATTTGGCCTAAGGCGCAAAAAAGAAGTCATTTGCCCAATCGTGCCAAATACCGCTTGCGCCAAAAAAACCAAGCCAAACATGACGCGATCAGGGCCATGCTTCCCAGGGTCCACCAAAAGCCAGTCTGAGCGTGCAGCAGCGGAATGACATCGAAGTTCATTCCAAAAATAGCAGCGATCAAATTCAAGGGCAGAAAAATGGCGGTGATCGAGGTGAGCGTGCGCATGGTCTCATTGGTGCGGTTGCTTTGTGCATTGAAGTGAATTTGCACGGCAGTTTCAATGCTTTGCTCTAAGCGCCGTACATGATGGACCACGCGGTCGATGTGTTCAAGCACATCGCGGCTGCGCACTTTGAGAATTTCATGCTCATTGATCAAGGCCTTGGAAATGGGCGGTGTCCAAGTGTTCAAGGATTCCAACCAATCTTGCATGGCGCTGCGTTGGTCTTCGCAAATTTCATCGAGATGGTGCAATGAAAGTCGCGCCTCTAGCAATGCTGACCAATTGTTAAACCGCGTCTCTGGATTGATAAGCTCTGCTTGCCAATGGTCAAGCTGGCGCGTCAGGTCGCGGCGCAAATCCAAATAGACATCGACCACTTGGCTTACCATGCGAAGCATCAAGTCGGCGGGGCTGACAGGGATGCCTCGCGCACCCAGCGAGCGATCGTCAGCGGCGCCGTTCTCTGTGAGGGGATTGGCTGCCTGACCTGAGGGGGCAAGCGCTTGAGAAGCCTTGCTGGCCGACATCAGGCGTGCTGCATAGGCTTCGCGAATGGCACAGTCGTCAGGATGCAGGGTGAGCAAGACATTGTCGAAAATAGCAAAGCCAATGGGGCTGGTGTCAACGCGCCGAAGCGCTGGCGGGCCGCTGAGCTTGGCTTTGTTTTTTTTAAAGCTTGGCGCTTGTGAGTTTTCCGTCTGTTGGGTGGCACTGGCCAAGCGCCTAAATACCAAAATATCGTAATAAGAGGTGAGGTCAAACCGAGAAGGTAGTTGCTTGTTCAGCAAGTCAGAGACATGCAAATCTAGCAAGGTGTGACCGTTCAATTGAAGCAGGGCTTGCTGAATTTGGACCTGCTCGGATTGGAAAAAAGAACGTGAACATGCCACCCAAACAAAGCCGTTTTCAGGCAGCGTCCGGGGCATCGACAAAGCATCTTGGACATGCAGCCCAGAGACCGTGAAAACGCGCATGGGTTGTGGGCTTGCGTATGGCGACGATTAGGCTTTCGCGAGCAAGCGCGCCGCATCGCGGGCAAAGTAAGTTAAGACGCCATCAGCCCCTGCGCGCTTGAATGCCAGCAAACTTTCCATCATCACGCCATCGTGGTCGAGCCAGCCATTTTGCGCCGCTGCTTTGAGCATGGCGTATTCGCCCGAAACTTGGTAGGCGAAGGTAGGTACGCCAAATTCATCTTTTACGCGCCTCACCACGTCCAGATAAGGCATGCCAGGTTTGACCATGACCATGTCGGCGCCTTCGGCAATATCTAGCGCGACTTCGCGCAAGGCCTCATTGGTGTTGCCTGGGTCCATTTGGTACGTTTTTTTGTTGCCCTTGCCCAGGTTGGCAGCAGAGCCCACGGCGTCGCGGAAGGGGCCGTAAAAAGAGCTGGCGTACTTGGCGCTGTAGGCCATGATTTGTGTGTGCACGTGGCCTTTGTTTTCAAGAGCCTGACGTATGGCGCCAATGCGACCATCCATCATGTCGCTGGGAGCCACCATGTCAACGCCGGCTTCGGCCTGTACCATGGCTTGCTTGACCAATTGCGCCAAGGTCAGGTCGTTCAATATATATCCAGACTCATCGAGCCAGCCATCTTGACCGTGGCTGGTGAATGGATCTAAGGCCACGTCGGTCATGATGCCAAGTTCTGGAAAGTTCTTTTTAAGGGCTCGAACCACGGTGGGTACCAAGCCCTCTGGGTTCAAGGCTTCGTTACCGTAAGGGTCTTTCAAGCTGCTGTCGATAACGGGGAAAAGGGCCATCACTGGAATGCCCAGCTTCACGCAGTCTTCTGCCACGGGCAGTAACAAATCCAAGCTCAAGCGCTCAACGCCTGGCATTGAAGCAACGGCTTGACGTTGTTGACTGCCGTCTAGGACAAAGACGGGATAAATTAAATCATCGACTGAGAGTTGGTGTTCACGAACCAATCGCCTCGAAGAATCGGTGCGGCGCAAACGACGTGGACGACTTAAGGGGTAGGGGGTGTGTATCAGTGTCATTTGAAAATTGTGCCTGATCTTTGCCGCATTGGGTGCACTTCAGGGGCGAAGTGCTCAGAAATTTATAAGCGATCTGGTCAGCCAACTTGTGCCCAATTGGGCTGCGGGGCTACACTCAGGGCATGCTCTGGATCAAAGCCTTTCACATCGTTTTCGTGGCCAGCTGGTTTGCCGGTCTCTTTTATTTGCCTCGAATTTTCGTCAATCTGGCCATGGTGCCGTCTGATTCTGAGGCCGAGCGCGCCAGGCTCTTGCTGATGGCCAGAAAATTACTGAGGTTCACCACCCTTTTGTCGGTGCCGGCCATTGTTTTGGGCGTTTGGCTATGGTGGGGCGTTGGCATTGGTTGGGGGCCCGGCAATGCTTGGATGCATGCCAAACTGGCCTTGGTGCTCCTGATTGTGGGCTACCACCATTCCTGCGGCCGAGTTCTGAAAAAGTTTGAAGCCAATCAAAACACGCACAGCCATGTTTGGTACCGCTGGTTCAATGAGGCCCCCGTTTTGATGTTGGTGGCCGTTGTCATCTTGGTGGTGGTCAAACCTTTTTAAGCCAAGCTACGCAGCAAGATGAAAAAGACAGCGGCATGGCCATTGGCCGCAATTTATACAGCATTGATCGTCTATGCCAGTCTTTACCCCTTCGAAAATTGGCGCTCGCAAGGGGCCGAGTGGTCTGCATTCTTGTGGGCGCCTTGGCCCAAGTATTGGACAGGCTTTGACGTTCTTTCCAACGTATTGGGCTATGCCCCATTTGGCTTCATTGTGGCATTGGCCTTGTTGCGAAGCGCCAGGCACTTGCCGACTGTGGGGTTGACCTTAGCCCTGGGATCTTTGCTCTCACTTGGCATGGAAAGCTTGCAACTTTTTTTGCCTGCAAGGGTTCCTTCCAATGTGGACTGGGGTTTGAACAGTGCTGGTACTCTGGCAGGTGCAAGCGCCGCTTGGACCTTGGAGCGCCTTGGATTTTTAGACCGTTGGAGTCGTTTTCGAGCCAACTGGTTTAACTCAGATGCCAAGGGCTCACTGGTATTGCTTGCGTTGTGGCCCATCGCATTGCTTTTTCCAGCGCCAGTCCCCTTCGGCTTAGGCCAAGTATTAGAACGCGCTGAGGATGCATTGGCTTTGAGACTGCAAGAAACACCTTGGCTAGATTGGTTGCCAGTGCGTGAAGTTGAACTCCAACCCTTGTTGCCTGCCTATGAGGTTTTGTGTGTCAGCCTTGGCCAGTTGTTGCCATGCCTGCTGGCGTTTAGCCTGATTCGTCACTTGCACCAAAAAGTATGGGCTTGGTTTGTCTTGACTGCGTGCGGCTTGTTCTTCACAAGCTTGTCAGCAGCTTTAACTTATGGCCCTGCACACGCATGGGAATGGTTGAATGCCCCTGTGCAACTGGCGATGGTCATCGCCGCTTTGGTGGCATGGCCCATGATGTGGCGGACAGAAAAAACATTGCAAGTTTTAGCCTTGGTCGGCCTGGTTTTACAACTTACGCTGCTCAATAATGCGTCAGCAAACGCCTACTTTTCCTTGACTTTGCAAAATTGGGAGCAAGGTCATTTCATTCGCTTCCACGGTGTTATTCAGTGGCTGGGGTGGATATGGCCCTTTGCTTTACTGGTTTATTTAATGCGCTGTTTGTCCGCCGCTCGCCCCACTAAAATGCAAGCATGATTGAAATCAAACCCGCCCCATCTGAAGTTGTTCAAACAACAACGCCTTCAAAGCCTTACTACGAGCGCCATATCTTTTTCTGCTTGAATGAAAGAAAAAATGGTGAAGCATGTTGTGCCCTTCAAGGTGCACAAGTCGCCTTTGACCATTGCAAAACACGCATCAAGAATCTGGGGCTCTCCGGTCCTGGTCAAGTTCGCGTGAACAAGGCGGGTTGCCTTGATCGATGTGCGGGTGGCCCAGTCGCCGTGGTCTATCCAGAGGGAATTTGGTACAGCTTCGTTGACAACTCGGACATTGATGAAATTGTTGACAGCCACCTGAAAAATGGCCAGCCTGTCAAACGATTGATGACGCCTCCCGAAGTCGGCCGCTGATGAACGCTGCGACACAATCCATACAACTCGAAGGACCGTCGGGTTTATTGGAGGCGCTGTGCGACATGCCAGAGGGAGGTGCTTTGAAGGGCATTGCTGTCATTTCACATCCGCACCCGTTGTTTGGCGGCACGATGCAAAACAAAGTGGTTCAAACCTTGGCCAAAGCCTTCGTCCAATGTGGCTGGCGCGCAATTCGTTTTAATTTTCGAGGCGTCGGTGCAAGCCCAGGCATTTATGACGAAGGCCGAGGTGAAGTCGATGACTTGATGTCAGTGATCCAGCAAACCTGTGAATCTTCGCAGCCCATGGCCTTGGCTGGGTTTTCATTTGGCGCCTACGTCACTAGCCAGGCGGTTGCTCGCTTGCCGCCTGCCATGCAGCTTGAAAAATTGATTCTTGTCGGTACTGCTGCGTCGCGCTTTCAGGTGGCGACAGTACCTCCGGATTTGCACGACAAAACATTGGTTGTGCATGGTGAAGTGGACGATACCGTTCCCTTGAGCAGCGTCATGGATTGGGCACGTCCCCAATCCTTACCCGTGACGGTCATCCCTGGGGTTGAGCATTTCTTTCACGGGCAGTTGCCTTTGCTTCGAACTTTGATCAGCCGGCACCTGCGGACTTGATTTCTTAAACATGCCTCTATGAAACTGCTTCTTTCTTGCTTTTGCCATCGCGCTTTTTGTTCGTGGCTTGCCGTCACTTTGTCAGCCATCGCGCTTTCATGCTTGCCCGTGTCAGCGCATGCTCAGAGTCCTGCACCTGAGGCGCCTGAGGTTGCGGCGAAGGCCTATTTGTTGCTAGACATCACAGCCAATCAAATCTTGGCTTCACGCGACATCGACATGCCCGTAGAGCCAGCCTCACTGACCAAACTCATGAGTGCCTACTTGGTCTTTGATGCCTTGAAGTCAAAAAAAATCGACTTGAAACAAACATTGGCCGTGAGCGAGCGCGCGTGGAAAATGCCCGGCTCGCGGATGTTCATTGACCCCAAAATGAAAGTACCGGTTGAAGACCTGATCAAGGGCATGATTGTTCAATCTGGCAATGACGCCACCATGGTTTTGGCCGAGGGCGTGGGCGGAACCGCCGAACGATTTGTCCAAATGATGAACCAGCAGGCCAAGGTGCTGGGCATGAACAGCACCAGTTACAAGAATCCTGAAGGCTTGACAGAAGCGGGGCATACCACCACAGCGCGCGATTTAGCAAGCTTGGCCACACGCTTGATGCATGACTTTCCTGAATATGTAGGAACTTATGCCATTAAAAAGTACCGCTATCCAGGCACCCCGGCTGCCAACGAAAGCAATCGCAATTTGTTACTTTTCAAAGACCCGACCGTTGATGGTCTGAAAACTGGCCATACGAATGCTGCAGGCTATTGCTTGGTGGCAACCGCCAAACGTGATTTCCCCAACGTGGGCTCACGACGATTGATGGCCATTGTGCTGGGTACCAGCAGTGAAGTTGCTCGGGCCAACGAAGCTCAAAAACTCCTCAATTGGGGCTATACCGCGTTTGAGGCGGTCAAGCTGTTTGACGCTGGCCAAGCGGTAGCAACGCCTGCCATCTGGAAAGGCAAGGCCTCCACGGTCAAGTTGGGGCGCTCCACGGCCCTCGTGGTGGCTGTTCCAACGGGCTCTGCTGCTCAAATCAAAACACAATTCGCCCGCCCAGATCCTTTGGTGGCGCCAGTCTCCAGGGGCCAGTCCATTGGCAGCCTCAAAGTTTTCCGCGGTGACCAACTGTGGGTCGACATGCCTTTGCAGGCATTGGACTCTGTTGAACAAGCAGGTGTGTTGGGTCGGGCTTGGGATGCCCTGCGTTTGTGGATCAAATAAGAAAAGTTGGTGCTTGCAAACTTTTCACTTGAAGGGCGGGCAGAATAAATTTTTGCCATGCACGCTTTCCAGCGCTATACTAGAAGGCTTTTCCGCATTTGGAGCGGAGAAGATTCTTTTGTTCATTCCAAACGTTTAGGGACGTTTTTTTAAATGCCAACCATCAATCAATTGGTGCGTCAGGGGCGCGAGGTCGAAAAGACCAAGTCAAAAAGCCCTGCGATGCAAAACTCTC
>JAIYCG010000035.1 GCA_027488115.1 Comamonadaceae bacterium
ATCGGGAATCACGATGCCAGAGGCTGTTTTGGTTTCGCTTTCGACACGTTTGACGATCACGCGATCGCCGAGAGGACGCAGTTTCATTGGATCTCCTAAATATGAAACAAGGTTAAAAAACAAAAAGTACTCAAAATTGAATACTTTAGGGTTCTTTGGAGGATGCTGAAGTTGTTAGCACTCATCTCCTGCGAGTGCTAATGATAAGGGTGTTTGGAAGGATTTCAAGAGGGCTCTTGAAAAATGAGGAAATGCAAAGGCCGGCGTTTGGAGCGTTTTAAGTCATTAAGTGTTTAAGCCACAGGCAAAAAACCACCCTTAGCGCGCAACTCAGCCTGCTCTGGGCTGGTCAACATATCGATCATGGCTTGTGCCTGCACCGCACACGTACTTGTTGACCGAACACCTGCCGTGTACAGGGTGGCCAGTTCATACGCTAGGGGCAAATTGGCCACCCAATCAACGCCAGGTGTGATCAATATCTCTGTCACTTGTGTGCAGCCAATCACATGAGGGTCGTCGCAAGCGGCCATGGCGTTCATGGCCGTGTTGCCATTGGGAAAAGGACGCAGCTTACTGGCCACGGTGTCGGCAATGCCCATGCCATTGAGCACCTTCATGAAGTGAATGCCTGCTGTGGCTAACTGGGGGTCTGGAAAATAGATGCCAGTAGCTGCCAACATGGCTGCCTTGAGTTGATCTGCAGTTTCAACGAGTGGGTGAGGTGTGCCGTGCTTCACGGCAACCCCCGTTTTGACAGACCCCAAATGACGCGCACTGCCTTCAAGCACATGACCTGACGCAGCAAGTTGCTCAATGAGTGCCGCCGTCAAAATGATCACATCGCAGGGTGCACCTTCAATGAGCTTTTGCTTCATCAAGCCAACTGCACCAAAGGTGCTGGAAATCTGGGTGTTGGTGGCGGCTTCAATAGACGGTTTTAAAGCGTTGACCAACCCTTGAGCGGCACCACCGCTGAGCAAATGAATAAAGCGCGACAAAACAATCAATCCAATTTGATGTTGGCAGACTTGATCACACCGGCCCACTTCGCAATGTCTTCATTCAAGTATTTGTCAAATGCAGCAGGGCTCATCACCATGGGCACTGCACCTTGTTTGGCCCACTGTTGTTTCACATCTTGTTGTGACGCTATTTTGGAGGCCGTTTCGTTGAGCTTGTCGATGATGGCTTTGGGCGTGCCTTTGGGCGCCATGATGCCAAGCCAAATGGTGGCTTCATAACCTGCTACACCGTTTTCGCTCAGTGTGGGCACATCGGGCAACACATCGGAGCGAGCTTTGCCACTGGTACCGACTGCTTTGACTTTGCCAGCCTTGACTTGCTCGGTCATGGTGGTCACGGCATCAAACATCATGTCGACTTGGCCGCCCAGCACATCGGTTCGAGCGCCAGAGCTGCCCTTGTAAGGCACATGCACCATGTCAATTTTGGCCATGCTTTTGAACAACTCACCAGCCATGTGATAAGGCGTACCAGGGCCAGAAGACGCGTAATTCAATTTGCCAGGCTCGGCTTTGGCCACGCGAATCACATCGGCCAAAGTGTTCATGCCTTTGGTGGGGTTGACCACCAACACCAAATCAGAATAGTTGATGGGGGCCACACCCACAAAGTCTTTCATCAAACCATAAGGCTTGTTGGGGATGAGTGTTTCGTTCACGGTTTGCGTGTTGGACATGAGCAGCAAGGTGTAACCATCGGGCGCTGCTTTGGCTGCCAAGTCTGTGCCAATGACCGAGCCTGCACCGGGCTTGTTGTCTACGACAAAGGTCTGGCCTAAATTCTCTTGCAGTCGCTGCGCCATGAAGCGTGCGTAGTTATCGGCTGGGCCGCCTGTCGCAAATGGCACAATGATTTTGACGGGCCGATTGGGATAGTTTTGAGCATGTGCTTGCTGCGACAAAAAGATGCCGGTGCCGACCCACAACAAGCTGGCCAATGCGATGCCCATGTTGCGCCGCGAAGTAGATTGCTTTTGCAAATTGCCAGCAATTGTTCGGCTAGAGGATGGTTTGCCAAAAGAGCTCATGGGTATCTCCGAAATGCTTGAATAGATTGAATGCTCAGTGATATGTGAGTCGCGACTCAGAGGCTTGGTGTTTTCTTGTCTTGAGTCTATTCCACTTTGCCAATTTTCTTGACCACATCGGTCATGCGCTTGGCATCGGCTTGCACATATTTTTCAAATTCAAGACTGTCTAAATACACCACAGGACTGCCTGTGTTTTGAATAATGTCGCGCACTTTGACGTCTTGAGCTGCCATTTTGGCCGCTGCACGCAAGCGCTGTGCAATGGGCTCGGGTGTACCGCTAGGAATGAACAAGCCAGACCACTGTGCATACTCGGCGTTGAAGCCTAAGTCTTTCAAGCTGCTTACATCGGGCATGGAAGCCAACGGCCCATTTCCCCAATGACCTAAAACGCGAATCTTGCCAGCCTTGACGTGTTGCAAAACAGTGGCAGGCCCCGTTGAGACCGCATCAATCTGACCGCCCAGCATGGCCACCACAGCAGGGGCGGCACCCGTGAAAGGAATGTGGGTCATTTTGATGCCTGCCGTTTGCGCCAAGATTTCCATGGGCACGTGCATGGTGCCGTAATTGCCAGAGGATCCGTAATTGATGGCCCCCGGTCGTTTGCGCGCGTCTTCAACGAATTCTTTCACGGTTTTCCAAGGTGCGTCGGCACGCACAGCCAGTACTGTGGGGTCTGCGGTGTATCGCGCAATGGGACGCAACTCGTTCAACAAGAACATGGGGCTTCGGCCCAACAGGGCATCGGCTTCGGGAATGACGGTCAATGAAGACAAAGCCAGCAACACGGTGTAGCCATCTGGCTTAGAACGCGCCGCCACACCCATGCCAATGCCGCCGCCAGCACCACCTTTGTTTTCAATGATGACGGGTTGGCCCAATTCGCGTGTCATGGCTTCGGCCACAGGGCGGGCCACGATATCGGCCAAACCACCAGGGGGAAAGGGCACGATCATGGTGATGGATTTGGTGGGGTAGGCGGCGGATTGGGCCCACGCGCTGGAATGCATTCCCATGTTCGTCAAGAGGCTGCTCAACAGCACACCGGCAATGCCAATGGCATGACGCCGCTGGCCACTCGTAGGCTGCGTCCATTGCAATAATTTCATACCGTCTCCTGCTCTGAATGTGGCGCGATCTATTTTGATTGAACTCTAACACTGCACTGCATTTTTTGGCATGAACCTATGTCACAAGGGGACATCAGGCGGTGAATAGGCCTCACCGCAAATCAATGCGCAAAGCGTCACAATAGCGGCTGATTCAATTTTCACTACAAGTGCTTCCATCATGCGCATTGCTGCTTTCTTCTATCAAAACCAACCTCATGTGGGCCTGGTCTCACAAGATTCAAACTCAGTGACGCCCTTTGATCTGCCATTGGCCGATCGTGAATTGGGCGCCCTGACACTCGTGAACACATTGTCACGCGGTGAGCCTTTGCCTGTACAAGGCGCCGCCATTGCATTGAAAGACGTGCAATTGCGCGCGCCATTGCCGCACCCACGACGCAACATCTTTTGCGTGGGAAAAAACTACCATGCACATGCCAAAGAATTTGCACGCAGCGGTTTTGACAGCAGTGCCAAAGCGGGCGGCGAAATTCCAGCCGAACCCATCATTTTTACCAAAGTGCCCGAGTCCGTCATTGCCACGGGCGAAGCCATTGAGATGCCCAAAGTGTCAACCGCCATTGACTACGAAGCCGAGTTGGCTGTCATCATTGGCAAGGGCGGCAAAGGCATTGCCAAAGCCGATGCGATGAAGCACGTGTGGGGCTACACCATCGTCAATGACATTACGGCACGTGATTGGCAAAACAAGCACATGCAATGGCACATGGGCAAATCCTTTGACACCTTCTGCCCCATGGGTCCATGGCTTGTGAGTGCCGATGAACTCGACGGCACCAACACACATGTGCGTTGTTATGTCAACGGGGAGGAGCGCCAAAACGCGGCCACGCCTGATCTGATCTTTGACATTCCAACACTCATTGAAACTTTGAGTGCCGGCATCACTTTGTACCCAGGCGATGTGATTGCAACAGGTACACCCGTGGGCGTGGGCATTGGCTTCACACCACCCAAGTATTTAAAGTCGGGCGATGTGGTTCGTGTTGAGATTGACGGGATTGGCGTTTTAGAAAACCCCGTCAAATAATCACTTTAAAAATTACTTCAAACCTGCTGCCGCACGCAGTGTGGCGGCCAAGTTGGTTCGCTCCCAAGTAAAAGTGGGCTCGTCACGGCCGAAATGTCCGTAGGCTGCTGTCTTGCTGTAAATGGGGCGCAACAGGTCCAGCATTTGAATGATGCCTTTGGGACGCAGGTCAAAGTGCTCGTTCACCAAGGCTGCAATTTTCTCGTCAGAGATCACGCCTGTGCCTTCGGTGTACACGGTCACGTTCATGGGGCGCGCCACACCAATGGCGTAGGCCACTTGAATTTGGCACTGTGTGGCCAGGCCTGCGGCCACAATGTTCTTGGCCACATAGCGTGCAGCGTAAGCCGCTGAGCGGTCCACCTTGGAGGGGTATTTGCCAGAGAAAGCACCGCCGCCGTGAGGGCAAGCACCGCCGTAGGTGTCCACAATGATCTTGCGACCGGTCAGGCCGCAATCGCCCTGAGGACCGCCAATCACAAAGCGGCCAGTGGGGTTGATCAAGTACTTGGTGTCTTGCAACCATTCTTTGGGCAACACGGGCTTGATGATCTCTTCAATGATGGCTTCGTTAAAGCTGGCCTTCATCTTGGTAGACGATTCGCTTTGGTCAGGGCTGTGCTGAGTGGACAACACCACGGTGTCAATGCTGTGGGGCTTGCCGTCCACATAGCGCATGGTCACTTGGCTCTTGGCATCGGGGCGCAAGAATGGCAAGCGGCCGTCTTTGCGAAGCTGTGCCTGGCGCTCCACCAAGCGGTGTGCGTAATAAATGGGCGCAGGCATCAGGTCGGGGGTTTCGTCGCAGGCATAACCAAACATCAGTCCTTGGTCACCAGCGCCCGTGTTCAGGTGGTCGTCAGAGGCGTGGTCAACACCTTGGGCAATGTCATTGGATTGCTTGTCGTAGCACACCATGACAGCACAGCCTTTGTAGTCAATGCCGTACTCGGTGTTGTCGTAGCCAATGCGCTTGATGGTGTCACGGGCTACTTGGATGTAGTCGACGTGGGCGTTGGTGGTGATTTCACCGGCCAAGACCACTAGACCAGTGTTGGTCAGGGTTTCAGCGGCCACGCGACTGCGGGGGTCTTGTTCAAAAATTGCGTCGAGAATGGCGTCTGAGATTTGATCGGCAACCTTGTCGGGATGGCCTTCGGACACGGATTCTGAAGTGAAAAGATAGTCATTCGCCATGAGGATTCTCCTGTAAGTTTGGCATGCATGTTGGTTTGCGCTGCCAGATGCTATGGAGCCTCGGCGAACGCTTTAGCAGATTTGTCCGAAGACAAGGCACAATCCAGAACATGTTGAAACATGTGTTTCCGATTTGTGTGTGTCGCCCTGCAAGTTGCTCTATTTAACTCAGCGACCCGCAAAGTTTACCAAACTTAAGATGATTTTTTGGTTTCGTTTTTTCTCACGTTGGCCTTTGTGGGCTTTGCATACCATTGGCCATGCCGTCGGTTGGTTGGCTTGGCTGTTGTCGCCCACCTATCGAAAGCGGTTTTTGGCCAACGTCAAAACGGCGGGTCTTCGCTTTTCACAAGTTGTCAGCGCAGTGGGGCAGGCTGGCGCCATGTCGACCGAATTGCCTCGTTTGTGGTTGGGCAAAAGCCCCCCCGTCAGCTGGTCAGAAGGATCTCTTCCAATTGTTGAAACAGCCTATGTCAGTGGGCAAGGTGTTTTGTTTTTAACGCCCCATTTGGGTTGCTTTGAAGTGAGCGCGCAGGCCTCGGCAGCCACGTTCAGTCAAAAGTATGGGCCCCTGACGGTGTTGTTCAGACCTTCTCGCAAAGAGGGCTTGGGCAAAGTGATGGAGTCCTCTAGAGAACGTCCCGGATTGGCAACGGTACCCACCACTTTGGCGGGCGTACGGCAAATGATCAAAGCGCTGCGAGCGGGCCGGGCAGTTGGCCTGCTTCCCGATCAAGTACCACCGCAAGGCATGGGCCAATGGACGCCTTTTTTTGGCAAACCGGCCTACACCATGACATTGGCAGCCAGACTGGCTGTGCAAACTGGCGCAAAAGTTATTTTGATTTGGGGGGAACGCCTGGCTTGGGGGCAAGGCTATCGCATTCATGCCAGTGAGCTTGTTACCCAAAACGCAAACGATGTCGATGCGATGGTTTTACAAATCAATCAAGCCATGGAGCGTTTGATTTTGTCGCGCCCAGATCAGTACCTTTGGGGCTACGCCCGATACAAACAGCCTCGCCAGGAGTCCATCGCGTGAAGTCTTTGTTCGTGGGCTTGATGCGTCTGTTGTCTTTGGTGCCTTTGGGTGGTATTCGTGTTTTGGGTCACGCTCTGGGCTGGCTGCTTTTCGGCTTCATGCGCAGTCGGCGAAACATCGTTCAAATCAATCTGACCCTTTGTTTTCCTGAAAAATCTCGCACCGAAATCAAACAACTTGCGCGTGCTCATTTTGTGCAGTTTGCCCAATCATTGCTTGATCGCTCATGGCTCTGGCATGCGCCTTTGTCGGTGCTTGAGTCGCGTTTGAAATGGGTTGGGACGCCAACTGCTTTTGCTCAATTGGAAGCCGATGTTCCGAAAATAATTTTGGCGCCCCATTTCGTTGGACTTGATGCAGGGGGCCTGGCTCTCACATTGCGAGCAAACAAACCGGTTGCTTTTATTTTTGTGCCGCAGCACAACAAAGTGATGGACGCGTGGGTGAACCAAGGTCGCCTGCGCTCTGGCAATGTGAAACCCTATTTTCGCCACGAAGGTGTGAAGCAAATCATGAGTGGTTTGAGGCACGGAGAGATGCTTCATTTGTCACCCGACATGGACTTTGGCCCAGATGAGTCCATCTTTGTCCCCTTCATGGGCGTGAACACAGCAACGGTACCTTCTTTGTCAAGATTTGCGCGCTTGGGCCGTGCCCAAGTGATGATGCTCACAACGCGCATGACACCCGAAGGTTATGAGATGGAATTGATGGAGAGTTGGAGCCAATTTCCGACAGCAGATTTAAGTGCAGACACTCTTCGAATGAACGACGAATTGGCAAAGAGCATTCGCCGCATGCCATCCCAGTATTACTGGGTTCACAAGCGTTTCAAAACGCGGCCTGAGGGCGAAGCTTCGGTCTACAAAAACGCTGCTATTTCACGTTGAACAAGTTCAGGTTGTTCGTGCACAACCCAATGTGAGCCTTCTTCAATCGGCACGTAAGTGAGATTGGGAACATAGGCTTCTAAACCCACAATCAAATGAGGCAACAAGGCCACATCTTGCATTCCCCAAAGTAGCAAGGTGGGCACAGCGATTCGCAGCATCTCTTCAGGCAGGTTCAGATTTTGCAAAGCCTGCTCACCAGGTTTGTTGGGTTTGAGGGGCGATGCCACATAAAAGTTGAGGCCGCCCTGTAAACCTTCAGACCAAGCCGATTTGTAATGCGCTTTAACTTCTGGCGTTAACCAAACGGGCTTGACGCCCTTTTCAAAAAAATGAAAGAGCATTTCAAACTCATTGGCACTGAGCTCTGCTGCAGCTTGCGGTTCACAAAAATAATTCATGTACTCGCTGGCTGCAATTTGTTCGGCATTGCTTTTTAAATCTCGCAAAAAAGTACCAGGGTGCGGCGAGTTGATGATGACGAGTTTGTGCATCAAATGCGGCATTTGATTGGCAAGGTTCCAGGCAACGCCACCGCCCCAGTCGTGGGCAACCAAGGCTTTGAGAGGTGACGCACCAGCTTCAATTTGAATCAATGCCGCAATGTCTTGCACCAAAAATTTAGCGCGGTAGGCCGAAACTTCTGCGGGCCGACTCGACTTTTCGTAGCCTCGCAAATTGGGCGCAACGCATCGATAGCCACCATTTTCGGGTTTTGAAAAATGCAAGAGTAGCTCGTCCCAAGCGAAAGCAGCTTCAGGAAAACCATGCAAGAACAACAAAACTGGCGCCCCTTTGGGGCCAGCTGCGCGACAACTTAAGTGAATGCCATGAGGCAATGTTTGCTGCCAAGTTTCAATCATGGGTTTCATCCGATTCATTAAGCGCTGATTCTTCGTGGGGCACACCAGTTTCATCGGCTTCGTGAGTCCAATCCCACATCAATTGCGCCAAGTCCTCGACGCCTTGTTTCTTCAGAGCAGAAAAAAGCTTAGCTTGTCCACCACCCGCTTGCAATTTGGCAATCGACAAAGCCTTTGCGCCCTCAGAACGAGTTAGCTTGTCTGATTTGGTCAGGAGCACCAAAAAGTTCAGACCCTCTTCAACCCGAGGCCGTATGACTTCTAGCAGAACTTCGTCGAGTTCGGTCATACCCAATCGAGGGTCACACAACAAGACAACACCTTTGAGGTTTTCACGAGTGACCAAGTAATTGGCGATGACTTTTTGCCAACGCAACTTGTCTTGTTTGGGCACTGCGGCATAGCCATAGCCTGGCAAATCTGCCAAAACTGCATCGGTCACTCCTTGCTTTCCTAAGGAAAACAAGTTGATGTGTTGGGTTCTGCCTGGCTTTTTGGAGGCAAAAGCCAGCTGCTTTTGCTGCGTCAATGTATTGATGCAAGTCGATTTACCGGCATTCGACCGACCGACAAATGCAATTTCTGGCACATCCAAGACTGGCAGGTGAAAAAGTTCGGCTGCCGTCGTCAGGAATTTGGCTGTGTGCATCCAGCCCATGGGTGTAATAACCTTAGCCTCTGGGACGACATTGGCGGACGCTGCTTTGGCAGTCGATTTCCTGCTTTTGGCAGGGGTAGAAAGCGCCACTTTCGGGGCTAGGGGAGGGCTATTTTGGGTGGCCATTAGGTTCAAACTTGAAGGGCGTCAGAAATGACGCTAGCAGGCATTGTAGAATCAGGCTGTTTTGCGCCTACTATTTCGGATGTCGACCATGAAGTCAATGACTCAATTCTTCTTCGCTGCCCTCACTTCAACCCTGATGGCTTGTTCTGTTTTCGCCTCCACAGCAGCCCCAAAGCTTGAAAAGCCTGATTTGGCCAAAGGCGAGGCCATTGTGGGCGGTGTTTGCGCTGCATGCCACATGGCAGATGGCAACTCAACCACCCCCGTCAATCCCAAGTTGGCTCAGCAGCATCCTGAATACATCATGAAGCAACTGCAAGAGTTCAAGTCAGGCAAGCGTGCCAATGCCGTCATGATGGGCTTTGCGTCGCAATTGAGCGATGCAGACATGCGCAATGTGGCTTATTTCTTGGCCAGCAAAACGGCTAAGCCCGGTTTTGCCAAAGAAAAAGAATCTGTGGCCTTGGGTGAAAAGATTTACCGCGGCGGTATTGCCGATCGCCAGATTGCAGCTTGTGCGGGTTGCCACGGCCCCAGTGGTTCTGGCATGCCTGCCCAGTATCCCCGCATGTCCGGCCAACACGCTGACTACACCGTCAGCCAACTCACACAATTCCGCGAGGGCATTCGCAAGAACAGCATTCAAATGACGCAAATTGCTGCAAAACTGAATGACCGTGAAATCAAGGCTGTTTCTGACTACATTGCGGGTTTGCGTTAAAACTGACTTGGCGAATTGAATTCGCTGCGTCCATCCAATGGGCCTTTTTGGCCCATTTTTTTCGCTGATACTTTTAACCTCTCACCCAACGGGGTTAAGCATTAAGTATTCCAATAGGTGATCTTCTTTGAAAGTAAATCATGCTGATTCGCACCCAACAAGATGGATTCATTCACCCCCTTAGCAGCGAAATCACTTCGTCAGAGGTCTATGCCAATCGACGCCAGTTGCTGCGCCAATGGTCAGCCGGTGCTGCAGCCATTGGAATGGGCTCTTGGGCGCAACGCGAGGCATTTGCGCAAGGTGGTGGCGCTGCCGTCAAATTGGCTGCGCTTCCAGCTTCGCAATCTGCCGTTCAAGGCGCCATGACTGTTGAGAAAGTAACAGCCTACAAAGATGCCACCACGTACAACAACTTTTACGAATTTGGGACTGACAAATCAGACCCGGCCCGCAACGCACACACCTTAAAAACCGCGCCATGGACCATTGAAGTTGAAGGCTTGGTCAAAAAGCCGACCCGTTTCAATTTGGAAGACGTCATGAAATGGGGTGCCATGCAAGAGCGTATTTACCGCATGCGATGTGTGGAGGGTTGGTCGATGGTGGTCCCTTGGATCGGCTTCTCGTTGTCCGACCTCATTAAGCGCGTTGAGCCCTTGCCCAGTGCTAAGTTTGTAGAGTTTGTGACGCAAGCCGACTCGCAAACGATGCCGGGCCTTCGCGGTGGCTACATCGATTGGCCTTACCTAGAAGGCTTGCGCATGGACGAAGCCATGCACCCCTTAAGTTTGCTCACCTTTGGCATGTACGGTGAAGTGCTACCCAAGCAAAATGGCGCACCTGTTCGATTGGTGGTGCCTTGGAAATACGGTTTTAAAAGTGGCAAAAGCATTGTGAAAATTCGGTTTGTTGAAAAGCAACCGCTGGTGTCTTGGGCCAAGGCTGCACCGCAAGAATATGGTTTCTATTCCAATGTGAACCCCACCGTGGATCACCCGCGTTGGAGCCAAGCCAATGAGAGGCGCATTGGCGAGGGGGGCTTGCTTGATAAAAAGCGCAAGACCCTGATGTTCAATGGCTACGAAGCCCAAGTTGCTTCCCTCTACGCTGGCATGGACCTCGTTAAGAACTTTTGATGCTGCGCGAGGTCTTGCGCAAGCCAGTTGCCAAATTGGCTTTGGTGTTGGTGTCGCTGATGCCATTTGCTTGGCTGTGCAGTGCAATTTTCTTAGATCACTTAGGGCCTAATCCTGCTGAATATTTAATTCGCTCAACCGGAGATTGGACGCTCAGATTTTTGTGCATCACATTGTTGGTCACCCCTTTGCGTGTCACCTTCAACATCCCAGAATTCTTGCGATTCAGGCGCAGCTTGGGGCTGCTGACATTTTTTTATGTGCTGCTGCATGCACTTTGCTATGGCTTGTTTGACATGGGTCTTGAATGGGATGACATTGCTTTGGACATTGTGAAGCGTCCTTTCATTGCGGTGGGTTTTGCAGCTGCCGTCATGCTCAGTTTGTTAGCGGTTACTTCTTCCAATGCGGCCATCAAAAAGATGGGTGTTGTGCGCTGGCGCTTGTTGCACCGATTGGTTTACGCCATTGCGGTGCTCGCCATCTTGCATTTCTTCTGGATGAGAGCTGGCAAAAATAACTTCACAGAAGTATTTGCTTATGCCGCAATCTTAGGCGTGTTGTTGGGTTGGCGCGTCTGGCACGCTACAACACGGAGGCGTCAGTCAGGCACTTAAAGAAAAGGAAGAGTGTCGTTCAATCAAGGCACCAAATGCTCGCCTTGGAAAGTGTCTGATGCGGTCTCGCGTTTGCGAATTAAATGCACTTGATCGCCATCCACCAAGACTTCGGCGGCACGGCCTCGTGTGTTGTAGTTGCTTGACATGCTCATGCAATAGGCGCCCGCTGAAAGTACCGCCAAGGTGTCACCTGCTTGCACATTGAGTTCGCGATCGCGGCCAATCCAGTCTCCACTCTCACACACCGGACCGACCACATCGACCAAGCTTGTTGCGCCAGTGCGCGGGCTGACGGGCACAATTTGGTGAAAAGCTTGGTACATGGCCGGTCGGGGCAAGTCGTTCATGGCTGCATCAATGATGCAAAAATTCTTTTGCTCACCTGGCTTCATGAACACCACATCTGACAAGCACACACCCGCGTTGCCTACCAAGGAGCGTCCTGGTTCAATCATCAGTTGCCGTTGACCGTACCCCCGTGCATCTAATTTTGCCAAGAGTTGTTGCCACAAGGCATCGGCTGCAGGCGGGGTGTCGCCGTTGTAGTCGATGCCTAAACCGCCACCAAAGTCAATGTGGTGAATGGGCACCCCCGCGGCTTCAATGTCTGCCACCAAATCAAGAATTCGGTCCATGGCGTCTAAATAGGGCGTGGCCTCCGTAATTTGCGAGCCAATGTGGCAATCAATGCCTACCACGGCCAAGCCCGGCAAGGCTGCTGCGCGCAGGTAAGTTTGAACCACACTTTCGTGTGCCACGCCAAACTTGTTGCCTTTGAGTCCCGTGGAAATATAGGGGTGCGTCTTGGGGTCAACGTTGGGATTCACGCGCAAACTGACGGGTGCTTTTTTGTGAAGCGACAAGGCCACTTCGTTGAGCACTTCCAGCTCTGCTTCGCTTTCCACATTGAAGCAACCAATACCCAGCTCGAGGGCTTGCTTCATTTCGGCGCGTGTTTTGCCAACACCAGAGAAAATGATTTTTTCGGGTACGCCGCCAGCAGCCAAAACACGGGCCAATTCTCCTCCCGACACGATGTCAAAACCACAACCGGCTTTGGCAAATACTTGAAGTACTGCCAAATTAGAGTTGGCCTTCATGGCGTAGCAAATTTGAACTTTGCGGCCTGCAAAACCCCGCTGGTAAGCAGCCAGGGCCCCCAACATAGACGCCTTGGAGTAAGCAAAGACGGGTGTGCCAAATTGGGTTGCGACGTCTGCCAGCTTCACACGCTCCATGCACAGGGTATTGGCTTGATAAGCAATGTAGGGTTGTCCAGGAAGGGTATTGACGTTCATGGTTTTGGAGTTGAAGCGGGAGCAGAAGTGGGCGTGGTTGCGGGCGCTTTAGGCGCAGCCGCAGGTTGTTTGGCGGGTGTTTCTGATGCCCCACTTGGAAAATGAGGCGTCAAAGTTTGAAGCAAAGTGGCACGGTCTGCAGACAAGGGGTCTTGTGGGTGAACCAGTGGGCCTTTTTGTCCGCAGGCGCTCAAAGCCACCGCACAAACGCCAAGGGTTTGGGCAATGACTAAAATTCTCAAAACTTTGCACATGTCACGGATTGTAATGACCGACCTTGAATTTTTAGATACTGCTGAACGCCTTTTGTCTCGAATTGAGACAAGCTGCGACCGAATCAACGAAGAAACCGATGCCGATATCGACAACCAGCGGGTGGGCGGCATGATCACCATCACCTTCAGCAACCGCAGCCAAATCATTGTGAATTTGCAAAAACCATTGCATGAAGTGTGGCTCGCGGCAAAGTCAGGCGGCCACCACTACAAATTCAAAGAAGGTGCTTGGCTAGATACAAAAGGTGAGGGCGAGTTTTTTGAAAACTTGTCCCGATTTGGTACAGCGCAGTCTGGTCAAACGCTGAGCTTCTAACTGAGCTTCTAAATGAAGCTCTGTTTGAACAGGATCAATTTCGGAATAGATCCAAAATACGTTTCTTCTCATCGGGTTCTGGCAGGCTGCTGCCTTTTTCGTTGCCCAGTCCTAGGCTAGTGACACCATTTCCTTTGGCAAACTCTTCGAAGTACCAGTCACCGTTCACGTACAACACGCCTTCAGGTGCAATGGCGTCCATGATGGGCATGTTTTTGAGGGCGGTTTCCATGAAACTGATCCAAACGGGCAAACTCAAGCCCCCACCTGTTTCTCGATCGCCTAATTTACGGGGCGTGTCGTACCCGATCCAAACCACTGCCGCTAAATTCCGATGATAGCCAGCGAACCAAGCGTCCATGGAGTCGTTGGTGGTACCGGTTTTGCCGAATATGTCGTCGCGCTTTAATGCGACGCGTGCTTTGGCCGCTGTGCCCGAGCGAGTCACTTCTTGTAGCAAGCTGGTCATCACAAATGCATTGCGAGGGGATATGACACGGTTGGCTTCGTCAACCTTTTGCGGTGGACTGTCGACCAAAATCTTGCCCTTGTGATCGGTGACGCGCGTGATGATGTGCGGCTGTACGCGCATGCCGCCATTGGCAAAGACTGAATACCCAGTGGCCATTTGCATAGGGGTGACTGAACCTGCGCCCAAGGCCATGGTGAGATAGGCAGGGTGTTTGTCTTCATCGAATCCAAATTTGGTGACCCATTCCTGGGCATTGCGGGTGCCCACTGATTGCAAAATGCGAATGGAAATCATGTTTTTCGATTTGGCCAAACCTTTGCGAAGTGTCATAGGGCCTTCGAAAGTACCGTCGTAATTTTTAGGCTCCCAAGGTTGACCGCCTGTGACACCTGCATCAAAAAACAGCGGTGCATCGTTCACCACCGTTGCAGGCGTGAAGCCCTTTTCCAATGCTGCTGAATAAATGAAAGGCTTGAAACTGGAACCAGGTTGACGCCAAGCTTGAATGACATGGTTGAATTTGTTCTTGGCAAAATCAAAACCACCGACCAGCGCTCTGACCGAGCCGTCTTGTGGATTGATGGCCACAAAGGCACCTTCAACTTCGGGTAGTTGGGTAATTTCCCATGTGCCTTTTGGCGTTTGCACCACTCGAATGACAGCGCCTCGTTTGATTCTGATGTTGGGGCCGGCTTTATCTGACAGGCCAGACTGAGCAGGTTTCAAGCCATCGCCCGTAATTTCAAGTTGCTCACCATTTTGGCGAATGGCCAAAATTTTCTTGGGACTTGCCTCCAACACCACAGCCGACATGACATCACCATTGTCGGGGTGGTCGTCTAATACTTCGTCGATGGCGTCTTCCATCTCTTTTGGATTGTTGGGCAACTCTATGAATTTCTCAGGGCCGCGGTACACCTGCCTGCGCTCAAAATCCATGATGCCTTGGCGCAAGGCCTGATAGGCAGCATTTTGTTCAGTCGATTGGAGCGTGGTGTAAACAGTCAGACCCCGTGTGTAAGTCTCTTGCCCGTACTGCGCGAACATCAATTGACGCACTGTCTCGGCAACGTACTCTGCATGAATGCGACCTTTGTCATTGGTGGGCCGAATTCGCAGGGGCTCAGCCTTGGCCTCCAAGGCCTGCTTGGACGTGATGAAGCCGTTCTCTTCCATCCGCTCAATGATGTAGAGCTGTCTGGAACGTGCTCGTTTTGGATTGCTGATGGGGTTGTAGGCGGACGGCGCTTTTGGTAAACCCGCCAGCATGGCAGCTTCTGCAATGGTGATGTCTTTGAGTGATTTCCCGAAATAAGTTTCTGCTGCTGAAGCAAATCCATAGGCCCTGTTGCCTAAGAAAATTTGATTCATGTAGATTTCGAGAATTTGATCTTTTGTGAGCAAATGTTCGAGTTTGAAGGTCAATAAAATTTCATAAATTTTGCGGGTGTATGTTTTTTCAGTGGACAAGTAAACATTGCGCGCCACTTGCATGGTGATGGTCGATGCACCTTGGCTTTTGCGTTTCCCCAAATTGGCAATGCCTGCCCGAATCAGGCCTAAATAGTCGAGCCCGCCGTGTTGGTAAAACCGGGCGTCTTCGATGGAAAGCACCGCGTCCTTCATGACTTGCGGAATTTCTTTGATGGGTGTGAGGTTGCGGCGCTCTTCTCCAAATTCGCCCATCAAGGCACCATCTGCGGTGTAAATGCGCAAAGGCAGCTTGGGCCGGTAGTCGGCCAAGTCTGAGGTGTCTGGCAATTGGGGATAGGCCATCACCATGGCCACACCCACTACCATCAAGATTGACAACAAACCTGCAGCCACCAGACCGGCCGCCCAAAGACAAACTCGCAGAGCCCAGTGCAAACTTGGCGTTTCAATCAAGTCGGGTTGTTCAGAGGAGTTTGATTTGGATTTTTTGGACATGTCTTAAGCGAAAGAATTCGCTGACCCCATTCTAAATTCTGCGTGTCAAATGGTTGATTTTGGAGCTTGCGCAATGCAACTGGATTGACAGGAATTGTAGTCCTTTCAGGTCAAAGAGGCGGGTTCAATCAGAGCACTGTCCGAAGTCTATGAAAGTTAACCAGTGCAGCTCTTTTCTTTACTCATGCCCGGCAAGTCTTTGCGAATTGTGGTCAGCCCCATTTTCATACCGCCCGGTTCGTTTTCTACACTCCCTACAAGCAGCCTTGACCCTTTTAACCTCAGTCCCTTCAAGGTGTGGGCCGCTTTGGCAGTTCAAGGTTCTCTTGTGATGTACCGCAGGGCTGAAAATTTAAGCCAACTGATATTGCAATTGAGGGCTGACTGTCTTGAAAGTGGGTCGCCCCAAAAACCTGCGAGTGGCGTTGCTAGGTGGTTGAAGTTTCGCCCCAAGCTTTGGGGTCAGTCAAGCTCAATTCCAACTGTGCTCATGGTTCAACCCGAAGAGATGCAGCAAGGCTTTTTACAGTGTCTGCCAAATTGGAGTCCTGAGGACATTGAGGCCGAATGTTGGTTAGAAGCAGCCTCATTGCTCCAATTGCAAATTAGGCAAGTGGCCATGGACTTTGAAGTTCACTTCACGGACAAAGCTCAATGGGTGGCCCATTACATGGCTTGCCCCGTCAGCTTGGTTAATTTTTATACAGAACAAATCAGTGCGCTAGATCTTCAGCTGGAAGCCATCACTTGCTCTTTAGAAACCAGCAAGTTGTGTGAGGCTTGGGCGCTCAAGCCTGAGGTTTTGACAGAGGCACTGAGGTTGCCATGCCGAGGTGAGTTGACCTGCGACTATTTCAATGTCTTCAAAGGACACACAGCATGTTGAATGTCCTTCGTTCATCAAAACTTGAACTTCGCAATTCGTGGAATGAAACAATCATGGCGCTTGGCCTGGGTTTGCTCATTTCAGTCGCCATCATTGCATTGCAAGAAGCAGACGCCCAGCAAGAAATGGCAGCTCAGCTTTTCAAAGAACCCAATATGGCCGCAGAGCTGAACCAAGACAAGATCTCCGAGGGCGAAGTGGCTCAAGCTCGACTTGAACTGACTGAATTGAAATCACGAGTTAATTACTTGATGCTGCGACAAGAGGAGCGCGAGGATTTGATGGATGTACAAGCTATTTTGATGGCGCAAGCTTGGGGGCAAAAGGGTGTAGTGGGTGAATTGAAAAGCCTTCAATGGCAACAGGGCATGCTGGAGTTTGAGGGCCTTAGTTTGCGATCCGACGATTGGCGCACACTGTTGATCGACATCAATTTATTTGATCGATGGAAAACAGAACCGCAAATTTTCCGTGCACACAGTGCCTTGAAAAAGCCTTCGCCAAGTGCGAACAGCCGGCCTGCAAAGAGTGACTTTGCCACCAGTGAATTGACGACCAGTGAGTTTGCGACCCCACAGGAAGAAATCAAATTGAAGGCCAAGCTCTGGGCGCACGCTTCCAATTCACTGCTTGCTAAGTCTGCACCATGAACTTTCAAGACATCAAAACAAAGCTGTTGGGCCATCTTGTTTCATGGGCTTCAAGCGCATGCCCTCAGCTGGCCATTGATTGGCGCAATCAAAAGCTATTTAACACGGTTTGGGCTCGAATTGCGCGGGCTCTGCTGTTGTGTGTTTTGAGCATAGCAAGCATTGAGGCAGTGTGGCATTTCCTGACCGCATCCGGATGGATTCAATCACAGCAACAGCAGTGGCAGTCTGTCAAGATGGTGCAAAAAACCCAGCAGGCCGAGCTCGCACTGCAAAAGACCAAGTTTCAGACTTTGAAGTTGAACCATGCGCAAAGCAACATGGCATTGCTTGAATACCACTCTCAAGTCGATGAACTCATTTTGGCTTGGCCTAATTCTGCCTTGCGCATGCAGCTTATTTCTCGCTTGCAGCAATTGGCACGTGCGCACAATCTGCACATTGTGCAAATGAAATTCTCACCCTTGCCCAATGAGCAAGGGTTTGAAGCGGCCGCTTTAGAGTTCAGCCTGAAGGGGCCGCAGTCGGCTACCTTTGCGTATTGGCAGTCAATGAATCAGTTGTTTCAAAATGGCATTTGGCCCACCTTGAGTTGGCGTTTGTTATCCGATGGAGAGTACGCTTTGGAGGGCCAAGTTCATTTATTGTGGGACGCAGAAGATGCGTTCACCGATACCGGCGTTGAATTACAAGCGGCCAGTCGCGTCAAAGTCGAAAAGCGAGACCGCAGTTTGGAGGTTCACGTGTTGCCAGATCATTCTGTAGCACAGATGCGCTTGGTAGGAGCTGCTCAACCTCACTCGGCATCCAATGGTGAAGTGTTTTGGACCCTGCTTCAATCGGGTCGACACATCATGGCCGTACAAACAGGTCACTTCTTGGGCATTGAAAATCGCCGCGTGTTGTCTTTGGATGCAAAGGGACTTTGGCTAGAAGGGGAACCAGGCCAGCCGTCAAGCTTGTTGGCCTGGGACAAGGTGCCACCATGAGCACGCTGCAAAAGTCTGATCGACATCTTGGCAAGTGGGTCGCTTGTTTGATCCTTTTCGGCGGCCTCTTGTCGCCTCTCCATGCCCTAGAACACGATCAAAAAATGAAGTGGCGGTTTCAAAACATTGAGGTGAAGGCCTTGCTTCAATCTTTGGCCGACATTGGCAACCACAATTTAATGCTTGCGGAGGGTGTCTCTGGCCCTGTCAGCCTTAATTTGAATGACATGACCTGGCGAGAAGCCTTGGCGGTCGTTGTGCAATCTAAAAATTTGACGGTGACCCAGCAAGCGGGTGTGATGTGGATTGCCCCTCAAAAAGAGGTGCCTGAAAATTTACAAGCCTTGGCCATTCCTTTGAAATATGCCAAAGCACTTGACGTGGTTCAGCGTTTGCAATCTGCAGGTGGCGGTGGGGCAGGCTCAGCGCAGCATTGGCTAAGCTCACGTGGCACTGTGATGGCCGAGCCCAGAACCAATCAGTTGTTTTTTCTGGACACCCCTGTTTACTTAAAGCAAATACAAGAAGTCATCAAACGACTGGATGTGCCCATTCGGCAAGTCATGATTGAAGCCCGGATTGTGGAGGCTGAGGAACAGTTTGGAAAATCCTTGGGTGTTCGTTTGGGCGGTGCTTTTGCGGCCCCCTTTACCGCGCCCTTTTCTGCCAATGCCAAGCCCGTCAATTTGGCCGTCGGTGGCCAAACTTTGGGCAACTCAGGGGGCATTCAGCCGGGTTACTTGGTGAATTTGCCAGCCGGATCAGCAGGTCAAGCCATCTATCCACCCGCCAGTTTCGCTATTTCATTGTTCAATGCCACAGCCAATCAGTTTTTGAACCTCGAAATTTCGGCGTTGGAAGCCGATGGCAAGGGCAAAGTGGTGGCCAGCCCCAGGGTGGTCACGGCCGATCAAACCAAGGCCTTGATTGAGCAAGGCACGGAGTTACCCTACCAGGTCAGCAATGGCAATGGCGCTGCATCCGTGGCTTTTCGCAAGGCCAATTTGAAGCTTGAAGTCACGCCGCAAATTACACCAGAAGGGGCTGTTGTGCTTGAATTGGACATTGCCAAAGACAGTGTGGGCCAAATCACTGCAGCAGGCTATGCCATCAATACCAAACACGTGAAAACGCAAGTTTTGGTGGACAACGGGGGTACGGTGGTCATTGGAGGTATTTTGGAGGCCGCAGACAAAGACGATGTGTCGCAGTTGCCAGGCCTCGGTAGCCTTCCTGGCGTAGGTTGGCTCTTTAAAAGTCAGCAATCAACCCAGCGGAAAACAGAAATGTTGATTTTTGTGACACCCAGAGTGCTGGCTGAAAACCCAACTCCACCGCCCTCGAATACACTTGGCGTCTCCATCGTTCCTTGAGTTTGTACTTTTGCTCATTATTTTTGTTGGCCTTCCCGGATCTGGCAAAACGACCATCGGCAGACAGATGGGGCGTCGCCTTGGCTTGCCCTTTTTAGATTCTGACGCTGTCATTGAGCAACGGTTGGGCTGTTCGATTCGAGAGTTTTTTGACCGCGAAGGCGAGGAGCGTTTTCGGGACATCGAGCAAAACGTGATTGACGATTTAAGCAAGTACCACCATGGTGTGCTGTCCACTGGCGGCGGCTCGGTGCTTCGGCCCCTCAATCGTCAAAACTTGCACGCACGGGGCAAAGTGGTTTATTTGCGATCTACCCCCGAGGAAGTTTTTAGAAGGCTCAAACACGATATGCAAAGGCCATTGCTGCAAGTCAATGATCCTCAAGAAAAGTTAAAGGCCTTGTTCAATGTTCGCGATCCACTGTATCGCGAGACGGCTCACTTTGTTTTTGAGACAGGGCGGCCCAGCATCAACAAATTGCTTAACACCATCATTTCAGAATTAGACCTTGATGGTTTCGACACACAAACCGTACACCCCCATTCGATCCGAACATGATTGCTTTGACCACGCCCATCGAGACTGTCCGAATTGATTTGGCTGACAGAAGTTACGACATTCTGATTGGTGAAAACTTGTTAGGGCAAGCAGCCACCTACGGCCAGTTGCCAAAGGCTTCAGCTGCCCTGATTGTGAGCAACACCACAGTTTCACCGCTTTACGAAGCTGCCTTGCGTCAAGCTCTTTCGAGTCATTACAAAGTGATTCACAGTGTTCAGTTGCCAGACGGCGAGGCGCACAAAGACTGGGTCAATTTGAATCACATTTTTGACACCTTGCTTGCCCATGCTTGCGATCGCAAAACAGTGTTGTTTGCCTTGGGCGGTGGCGTGGTCGGCGACATGACGGGCTTTGCTGCTGCCAGCTTCATGCGGGGCGTGCCCTTTGTTCAAGTTGCCACAACACTGCTGGCTCAAGTTGATTCGTCGGTAGGGGGCAAAACCGCCATCAACCATCCCATGGGTAAGAACATGATCGGTGCCTTTTACCAACCGCAGCGCGTGGTGTGCGATTTGGGGGCTTTGAAAACTTTGCCAGCGCGAGAACTCAGCGCGGGCCTGGCCGAAATCATCAAATATGGACCCATCGCAGACATGGCTTTTTTTGATTGGATCGATACCAACATGGCTGCCTTGCAGGCCTGCGAGACGCAGGCCATGGCGCATGCTGTGAAGCGAAGTTGCGAAATCAAAGCCTTGGTGGTAGGTCAAGATGAGCGAGAGTCTGGTTTGCGCGCCATTTTGAATTTTGGCCATACCTTTGGCCACGCCATTGAGGCCGGGCTGGGTTTTGGCGAATGGTTGCACGGCGAAGCTGTTGGTTGCGGCATGGTCATGGCAGCCCATTTGTCGGCCGACATGGGATTGATTGACGTGGCATTCGTCAATCGCTTGACTGACCTGATCCAGCGAGCTGGTTTGCCCATCCAAGGCCCTGTGCTCAATGCTCAAGACAATGCCGGGCACTATTTGGCACTGATGCAGCACGATAAAAAATCGATTGCTGGCGACATTCAATTTGTACTGATTGATGGTCCAGGCAAGGCCCGTGTCAGTGCTGCACCAGAAGCCATGGTGCGTGCCGTGATTGACCGTTGCTGTGCTTGAAATATACGCCTGCTTTGCTGAGAACTCGCGGGGCAGAAGGCATGCCGAAGTGCCCGCTCCAACGCGAAATGACTTTCAGCGAGATCGAGACCGCATTGTCCATTCAACAGCTTTTCGGCGACTGGTCTATAAAACGCAGGTCTTTTTGAACCACGAAGGTGATTTGTTTCGCACCCGATTGACACACTCCCTTGAAGTTGCCCAATTGGGCCGTTCAATGGCCCGTGCATTGGGCTTGAATGAAGATTTGGTTGAAGCGGTGTCGCTGGCGCATGATTTAGGACACACGCCATTTGGCCATGCGGGTCAAGACACTTTGAATGAATGCATGCAAGCGTTTGGTGGCTTTGAGCACAACTTGCAAAGCCTGCGAGTGGTCGATCAACTGGAAGAGCGTTACCCAGACTTTGATGGCTTGAATCTGACCTTCGAAACCCGCGAGGGAATTTTGAAACACTGTGCAAGGCGCAACGCGCTTTTGATTGAGGCCCAAGAACCAGGCGGCGTGGCCCGTCGATTCTTAGATGGCACACAGCCCAGTTTGGAAGCGCAGCTGTGTAACTTGGCAGATACCATTGCCTACAACGCACATGACATTGATGATGGCGTGCGGTCAGGTTTATTGACCATGTCGCAAATCGAAGAAGTGCCATTGTTTGCGCACTACAAACAATTGACCCTTCAACAACATCCAAGCATGGAAGATGCTGCCAAAGCGAGACGTTTGTTGTATGAAACCATTCGACGCATGCTCAGCGACCAGGTTTACGATGTGATCAACACCACACGCGCAAATTTGCTTTTGCAAGACCCACAAAGTGCAGATCACGCTAGGCTTGAAGGGCCTCTGGTGGCGTTTGGCGAAGTCATGATGCAGCAGGTTCAGGTCATGAAATCGTTTTTATTCAAACATCTGTATCGCCACCCTCAAGTGACGGCAAAAACCACACAAGCTCAAACAGTGGTGCGCGAACTGTTTGATGCCTACCTTAACCGGCCACAAGAAATGTCATCTGATTTTTCAGCGCGTGAAGAAACGCCTCGTGCAGTAGCCGATTACATTGCAGGTATGACAGATCGCTTTGCCGCACGGGAACACGAACGCTTAACGGGTCGTCGATTGTTGGTATGACCCCTCCTACAGTTGTGGCAGAAAAGCAAGCGTCTGTGGGCGCCGCTTACTGCGTCATATTTTCTGGTGTGGTGGCTGCACTGCAAATAGGTAAGTTGCCGCCCGCGTTGCCAGAGCTGAGTCAAACATTGGGATTGAGTTTGATGCAAGCGGGCTTCTTGTTGTCCTTGGTGCAGTTGGCGGGTATGACCTTGGCACTTGCAGTTGGCCTGTCAGCAGATGGTCTCGGACTTAGACGAAGCATGTTGGCGGGCTTGGTCATTCTGGGATTGGCAAGTGCCATGGGTGCAACGGCACAGAGCGTTCAGAGTCTGATGGTGTGGCGGGCCATTGAAGGCTTTGGATTTTTATGGATCACCTTGCCTGCACCAGGCTTGATTCGCAAGTTGGTCAGTGAACAACATTTGCGAAAGTTGTTGGGTTATTGGGGTGCCTACATGCCAGCAGGCACTGCGATCACTTTGTTGGTCGGCCCCATGTGGTTGCCTGAGTTTGGATGGCGAACTTGGTGGATTTTCTTTGCGCTTTTGTCTTGGGCCATGGCCTTTGTTCTGTGGCGTGCAGTGCCAGCAGACACTTTGCGGGTCTTGTCCGATGAGTCAACTCAAGCTTCATTCACCCAGCCAGTGCCTTGGCCGCAACGTTTGCGTGAAACCTTGTCTGCTCCGGGGCCTTGGTGGGTGGCGCTTTGCTTTGCCATGTATTCTGGTCAGTGGTTGGCTGTGGTGGGGTTCTTGCCTTCCATCTACACCCAAGCTGGTTTGTCGGGGGCTGCGCTTGGCGCACTGACAGCCTTGGCTGCAGCCGTCAATATGTTGGGCAACATGGCCTCGGGGCGTTTGTTGCAAAAAGGCATTCACCCCAGTATGTTGGTGGCTCTAGGATTCTTGGCAATGGGCACGGGCGCCTTTTTGGCCTTTGCTGAATTCAGTCAAAGTTGGCCATGGTTGCGTTATGCCGGTGTGCTCTTATTTTCAGCGTGTGGTGGTTTGGTTCCAGGTACTTTGTTTTCGTTGGCAGTGCGTTTGGCACCGCATGAACGCAATGTGTCCACCACGGTGGGTTGGATGCAGCAAGGCTCTGCGGCTGGCCAATTTGCAGGGCCGCCATTGGTGGCTTGGTTGGCCTCGCAAGTGGGTGGTTGGCAATGGACTTGGTTGGCAACGGGGTTTTGTTGCATCTGCGGTGTCATGCTTGCTTTGTTGATTGCACAATCGTTGAACCTGCAAAAAGTGAATGCATGACATCTGAACTTTCAATGACTGCAATCAATGACCGCATGGTGCAAGATACCTTGCGGTGGTTGGAGCGTGCAGTGATAGGTTTGAATTTATGCCCCTTTGCAAAATCTGTGCATGTGAAGGGCCAAGTTCATTGCGCAGTCAGTCAGGCCGCCACTGAAGATGAGCTTCGGGGTGATTTGTTGCAAGAACTTCAAAACCTTGTTGCCCTTGACCCCGAGGTGCGCGACACCACCTTGTTGATCGTTCAAAACTTGCTGCAAGATTTTGACGATTACAACGATTATCTGAATGTGGCCGATGAATGCTTGATCGAATTGGAGCTTGAAGGTGAAATTCAAATTGCAAGTTTTCATCCACAGTATCGGTTTGCCGGTACCGATGAAAACGACATCACGAATTACACCAATCGCTCGCCCTACCCTACTTTCCATCTGATTAGGGAGGCCAGCATGGACCGTGCTGTGGCTGCCTTTCCAGATGCAGAGGCCATCTTTGAAGTCAATATGACCACCTTGAATGAATTGGGTTTAGAAGCTTGGAAAGCTTTGGATGTGGGGGCCTCTTTGCCCCAGAATGGCGAGCATGAAAAAAAATCCAGTTAATTCCAAATCGACAGAGCCGAAGCCGCTGGATTTAGATTTAAGGCCGGGACAATCAATCGAGTTACTCAAGGAGCTTCACATCCTCACGCGAGAGGGAAAGCTCAATCAAGACTCTCGGCGAAAATTAAAACAAGTTCTGCACTTGTTCCAGTTCATTGAAAAAATATTGAATGAGTTGGCCGAGGAAGATGTGGCCAAGTTAGCAAAAGTGGCCACGGTACAGACCCCTCAGCCGGCCCATGTTGACTCGATGGCGTCGGGGCTTTCATTGGCTGATCACGGTGCTGGCAAGTCCTATTTAGGTTTCATTGTTTACGACTTGTTTTTCAAGCAGATGTCGCAAGGCCATATTTATGGCATTGAAACGCGTTCTGAATTGGTCGAGGCCTCCCGCGATCTGGCTAAACGCTTGGACTTTCATCGCATGGTTTTCTTGAACACTTCCGTGGCCGAGTCGTCGCAGTCTGAACTCATGCCCTCGCAAATTGATGTGGTTACCGCGCTTCATGCCTGCGACACCGCCACCGACGATGCCATTGCATTCGGACTTTTGAAAAATGCACGCGCCATGGTGCTGGTCCCCTGTTGCCAGGCCGAAGTGGCTGCCAAGTTGCGACACAACAAAGCCCTCAAATTGTCGCGTACCCCATTGTCAGAACTCTGGCGACATCCGCTGCACACCCGCGAAATTGGCAGCCAACTCACCAACGTGCTTCGATGCCTGTACCTAGAGTCCAAAGGCTACACCGTCACCGTCACAGAACTGGTGGGCTGGGAACACAGTATGAAAAATGAACTCATTCTGGCCCGTTACACCGGCCGCCCCAAAGCGGGCGCTGCCGACCACCTCCAAGCCCTGCTAGCCGAATTCGGCCTCACCGATTCCCTTGCATCGCGTTACCCTTAATTGGGGTCAGATCAACATTAATTTCTTTCGGGTTAGCATTCCGGTATGGCCCGTCATCCTCGTTTAGCCCTTCCTGGTTACCCGCATCATGTGATTCAGCGGGGGAACAACCGCCAGCCTATTGTGTTGGATGAGGCCGACCGGAAAATGATTTACAGCCTGTGGCTGGAGGAGTCTCAGCGCCATAAAGTAGCCGTGAATGCGTATGTGTTGCTCGACAATCACTTTCACATGTTGCTCACGCCGCACAGCGAAGAGGCCATGTCCTTGATGATGCAGTCGGTTGGCCGAAGTTACGTGCGCTATTTCAACAAACGTCACAACAGAAGCGGCACTTTGTGGGAAGGCCGTTACAAATCCTCTGTGGTGGACTCGGAAGCCTATCTTCTGACGTGCATGTCTTACATCGATTTAAATCCAGTCAGGGCAGGGGTGGCAGAGTCTGCCGCAGATTTCAACTGGTCCAGCTACAAGCACCTGATTGGTCAAAAAATCGACAAATTGGTGACGCCGCACGCACTTTATTGGGGCTTGGGCAACACGCCATTTTCTAGAGAAGCCGCTTATGCAGATTTTGTGGCGGGTGGTTTGTCGGCCTCCCTTCAAAAAGACCTGACAGAGTCTGTTTTGAAGGGCAAAGTGGTGGGTCGGCCCGAATTTTTAAAGTCTTTGCAGAAGGCAATTCAGCGCCCCATCTTGCCGCAAAAGGCAGGCAGACCCTTCAAGAAATCCCACCAAAACCAGTGACTTGCTAAATTCATGGCGTTTTATAAATACTTTTTAACTCAAATTTGATCTGTCCCCAATTAATTTAATTTGATAAAAATTCCAAATTAATGTTGATCTGACCCCAATTAATTTGCTTGGCATTCTTGTTGCAATGCAATATGCTCTCTATCCCGCGAAATATCTTTAGGAGTGCGCCATGACTTCGGCTGCCGAAAAATCATCTTTGCAACAAACCGGTCTGTACGACCCGTCTCAAGAGCACGACGCTTGTGGTGTGGGCTTTGTGGCTCACATCAAGGGCGCGAAGACGCATGCCATCGTGACGCAAGCGCTGAAGATTCTTGAGAACTTGGATCACCGGGGTGCTGTGGGTGCCGACAAGTTGATGGGTGACGGCGCTGGTATCTTGATTCAGTTGCCCGATGCACTCTATAGAGAAGAGATGGCCAAGCAAGGCGTGACCTTGCCTGCGCAAGGCGAGTATGGTGTGGGCATGGTGTTCTTGCCCAAAGAACACGCTTCACGCATGGCTTGTGAGCAAGAACTTGAGCGCGCTGTCAAAGCCGAAGGTCAAGTGTTGTTGGGCTGGCGCGATGTGCCCGTGAACCGCGACATGCCCATGTCACCCACCGTTCGCGAAAAAGAACCTATCCTGAAGCAGATCTTCATTGGCCGTGGTGCCGATGTCATCGTTCAAGATGCCCTCGAGCGCAAGCTTTACGTCATTCGCAAAACAGCGAGTGCGGCCATTCAAAGCTTGCAGCTAAAGCACAGCGACGAGTACTACATCCCCAGCATGTCTAGCCGTACCGTGGTGTACAAAGGCTTGCTCTTGGCCGATCAAGTGGGTACCTACTTCCGTGATTTGGAAGACGAACGCTGCGTCTCGGCTTTGGGTTTGGTGCACCAGCGTTTCTCCACCAACACCTTCCCAGAGTGGCCCTTGGCTCACCCTTACCGCTATGTGGCACACAACGGTGAGATCAACACCGTCAAGGGCAACTACAACTGGATGAAGGCCCGCGAAGGCGTGATGTCTTCGCCCGTGTTGGGCGCCGATTTGCACAAGCTCTACCCCATCAGCTTTGCAGGCCAATCCGATACCGCCACCTTTGACAACTGTTTAGAGTTGCTCACCATGGCCGGTTACCCCATCAGCCAAGCCGTGATGATGATGATCCCCGAGCCATGGGAAAACCACAACACGATGGACGAGCGCCGCAAGGCCTTTTATGAATACCACGCCGCCATGATGGAGCCATGGGACGGCCCTGCCTCTATCGTGTTCACCGACGGCCGCCAAATTGGCGCCACCTTGGACCGCAATGGACTCCGTCCTTCACGCTATTGCATTACCGACGATGACATGGTCATCATGGGTTCTGAAACTGGCGTGTTACCTATTCCAGAAAGCAAAATTGTACGCAAGTGGCGCTTGCAGCCCGGCAAGATGTTCCTGATCGATTTGGAACAAGGCCGCATGATCGACGACGAAGAACTCAAGTCGAACCTGGCCAGCAGCAAGCCCTACAAGCAGTGGATTGAAAACTTGCGCATCAAGTTGGATGACGTCAAAGAAACTTCAACCAATGCCCCCGCCGCCAGCGAAAATTTGCTCGACTTGCAGCAAGCTTTTGGCACCACCCAAGAAGACATCAAGTTCTTGTTGGCCCCTATGGCACAAGCCGGTGAAGAAGCCTTGGGCTCCATGGGCAACGACAGCCCCTTGGCTGTGTTGTCCGACCGTAACAAGCCTTTGTACAACTACTTCAAGCAGTTGTTTGCACAGGTGACCAACCCACCGATCGACCCTATTCGCGAAGCCATCGTGATGTCTTTGGTGTCCTTCATTGGTCCCAAGCCGAATTTGCTCGACATCAACCAAGTCAATCCACCGATGCGCTTGGAAGTGAGCCAGCCGGTGCTTGACTTTGCTGACATGGCCAAGTTGCGCAACATTGAGCAGTCCACACAGGGCAAGTTCAAGAGCGCTACTTTGGACATCACCTACCCCGCAGCTTGGGGCCGTGAAGGTGTTGAAGCCAAACTCGCATCACTGTGCGCCGAAGCCGTTGACGCCATCAAAGGCGGCAACAACATTTTGATCATCAGCGACCGCGGTGTGTCACCTACCCAAGTGGCCATTCCCGCTTTGTTGGCTTTGTCCGCTATTCACCAGCACTTGGTGCGCGAAGGTTTGCGCACCACAGCAGGCTTGGTGGTGGAAACAGGCACCGCCCGCGAAGTGCATCACTTTGCCGTGTTGGCCGGTTACGGCGCAGAAGCCGTTCACCCCTACTTGGCGATGGAAACTTTGCAAGCTTTGCACAAAGAGTTGCCAGGTGATTTGTCGGCCGACAAAGCCATCTACAACTACATCAAAGCGGTGGGCAAAGGCTTGTCCAAGATCATGTCGAAGATGGGCGTCAGCACTTACATGTCGTATTGCGGCGCGCAGTTGTTTGAAGCCATTGGCGTCAACACCGAAACTGTGAACAAATATTTCACTGGTACGCCAAGCCGAGTACAAGGCATTGGCATTTTTGAAATTGCCGAAGAAGCTTTGCGCATGCACAAGGCTGCGTTTGGCAACGACCCCGTGTTGGC
>JAIYCG010000016.1 GCA_027488115.1 Comamonadaceae bacterium
AACTTGCCGTGCATTGACTTGGTCGGCTAGGGTGGTGCCAACTTGCCCAACCCAGACGATGTGTTTCCCGATCGCGATCACTTTGGCCGCATCTTTTTCAACCAAGCCAACATGAGCGCCTTGGGCATTCCGCAAATTGCAGTGGTCATGGGCAGTTGTACGGCAGGCGGTGCATATGTGCCCGCCATGAGCGACGAAACCATCATCGTTAAAAACCAAGGCACCATCTTTTTAGGTGGCCCGCCCTTGGTCAAAGCGGCCACGGGCGAAGTGGTGAGTGCGGAAGATTTGGGCGGTGGCGATGTGCACACCCGCTTGTCTGGCGTGGCCGATCACTTGGCGCAAAACGATGCACATGCTTTGGCGCTTGCACGTCAGGCGGTGGGCTCATTGAACAGAAACAAAAACATCGAGGTGCAACTGCGCGAGCCTGTGCCGCCCTTGTACGACAGCCAAGAAATTCACGGCGTCATTCCGGCCGACAGTCGCAAGCCCTACGATGTGCGCGAAATCATTGCACGCATTGTGGACGGCAGCGAGTTTGCAGAATTCAAAGCTCGCTTTGGCGCCACCTTGGTGTGCGGTTTTGCGCACATTGAAGGCATGCCCGTGGGCATCATTGCCAACAATGGCATTTTATTTTCAGAGTCTGCACTCAAGGGCGCACATTTCATTGAATTGTGCTGTCAACGCAAAGTGCCTTTGGTGTTTTTACAAAACATCACCGGCTTCATGGTGGGCCGCAAGTACGAAAGCGAAGGCATCGCTCGCAATGGCGCCAAGATGGTCACGGCCGTGGCCACGGCCAAGGTACCCAAGTTCACCATCATCATTGGTGGCAGTTTTGGCGCTGGCAACTACGGCATGTGCGGCCGCGCCTTTGGCCCTCGTTTCTTGTGGATGTGGCCCAACGCACGCATCTGCGTCATGGGCGGCGAGCAAGCGGCAGGTGTGTTGGCCACCGTGAAGCGCGATGGCATTGAAGCGCGTGGCGGTGCATGGAGCGCCGAAGAAGAAGCGTCTTTCAAGCAACCTATTCTCGACCAGTTTGGCGCACAGTCCCACCCCTATTACGCCAGCGCGCGTTTGTGGGATGACGGCGTGATAGACCCCGCAGACACACGCCGCGTGTTGGCGCTGGGTTTGTCGGCGTCTTTGAATGCACCCATCGAAGACACCAAGTTCGGCATTTTCCGCATGTGATGTTTAGAGAAAACTCAGCATTTAGAAAGTAAACCATGACCTACACCTTCGACAACATCTACACCACCCCCGAGCACACCTTGCTGCGTGATCAGGTGGCCAAGTTCATTGCGCGCGAAGTTGAGCCCTTTGCACAAGCTTGGGAAGACGAAGGCAAGGTGCCGCGCGAGGTGCTGCGCAAGATGGGGCAGGCTGGTTTGCTCGGCTTGATGTACGACCCCGAGTTGGGCGGTGGTGGTGCCGATGCCATGTCTAACTTGGTATTCGCCGAAGCCTTGTCGCAGTCTACTTTTGCAGGCTTCATCATCACGGTGTTGGTGCACACCGACATGGCCAGCCCGCACTTGCACCACGCCGGCACTGCCGCGCAAAAAGCCAAGTACATGCCGCGCATCACATCGGGCGAGTGCATCACAGCCGTGGGCGTGTCCGAACCTGGCGCAGGCTCGGATGTGGCTGGCATTCGCACCACGGCCAAGCGCGATGGCGACCATTGGGTGCTCAATGGCACCAAGATGTTCATTACCAATGGCGTGCATGCCGACCTGTATTTCATTGCGGCCAAAACAGGCGATGCGCGCCATGCCATGTCGATGTTCATTGTGGAAAAAGGCACGCCTGGTTTTAGTGTGGGCCGTGCACTCAAGAAAACTGGCTGGCTGTCATCTGACACCGCCGAGTTGGTGCTCGACAACGTGCGCATTCCCGACCACCATTTGTTGGGCGAAGAGAACAAAGGCTTTTACTCGGTCATGAAAAATTTTCAGACGGAGCGCATTGCCTTAGGCGCCATGGCCATTGGCCATTGCACACGCGCTTTAGAACTCACTTTAGATTACGTGCGCCAACGCCCGGCGTTTGGTGGCACCTTGTGGGACAAGCAAGTGATTCGCCAGCGCTTGGCCATGCTCGATGCCAAGACCCGATCGGCCCGCCAGTTCATGTACCACTGCGCGTGGAGCGTGACGCAAGAGAAAGACATTGTGCAAGAAGTGTCCATGCTCAAAGCACTCACCGGCGAGTTGGTGAACGAAGTGTTGCAAACCTGTCAGCAATTTCATGGTGGCATGGGTTACATCCGCGAAACCGCCATAGAGCGTTTGTGGCGCGACTCGCGCATCTTGGGCATTGGGGGCGGCGCTACAGAGGTGATGCTGGATGAAGTAGCCAAACGTTACTGACTCACAGAAAGACAAGCCATGACTGCAACTGAAAAAACTTTGGACATCCGTCGCCCCTCCAAGTGGGTGGCCGAGGTGTGGCTCAACCGGCCCGATGTGCGCAACGCGTTCAACGATTCGGTCATTGCAGAACTCACTGAAGCTTTTCTTCAATTGGGAAAAGACAATGATTTGCGCGCCATTGTGTTGGGTGCGCATGGCAAAGCTTTTTGCGCAGGCGCCGATTTAAATTGGATGCGTGCCATGTCGGGTTACAGCTGGGAGGAAAACCGCGCCGATGCGCAAAAGTTGGCCGACATGCTCTGGACCTTGGACCAATGCGCTGTGCCCATTGTGGGCCGCTTGCAAGGCGACTGTTATGCGGGTGGCATGGGCCTGGCATCGGTGTGCGATGTGCTCATTGCCTCAGGCAACGTGACTTTTTGTTTGTCGGAAGCGCGTTTGGGCTTGCTGCCCGGCACCATCAGCCCTTATGTGATTCGCGCCATGGGCACGCAAGCCGCCAAGCGTTACATGGTGACGGCAGAAAGATTTTCAGCAACGCAAGCGCACGCCATGGGCATGGTGCACGAGTTGTGCACACCCGACACCTTAGATGCCAAAGTGGCCGAGATGGTGGGTGTGTTGTGCGGCAACGGCCCGCAGGCTTTGCGAGCTTGCAAGCAATTGGTGCAAGACGTGGCGGGCAAGCCCATCGATGAGGCCTTGAGAATAGAAACCGCCAGACGCATTGCAGACATCAGGGCCAGTGACGAAGGCAAAGAGGGCTTGCAATCGTTCTTGCAAAAACGCCCTGCAAACTGGACGGTGTCGGCTTAAGACCTAAGGGCATACAGCTCCCACCGCCATACAACGCTCACCTTGAATTTCCAAAGTTTAAAAAATAGCAGGCCAAGCATGTTCAACAAAATTCTCATTGCCAACCGCGGCGAAATTGCCTGCCGAGTGGCTGCCACGGCCAAGCGCATGGGCATTCAAACTGTGGCGGTTTATTCAGATGCAGATGCCAACGCCAAGCATGTGGCCGCTTGTGACGAAGCCATTCATGTGGGCGGCTCGGCCCCTAAAGACAGCTACTTGCGGTGGGAAGCCATCATCGAAGCTGCCAAAGCCACTGGCGCTCAAGCCATTCATCCAGGCTATGGTTTTTTAAGCGAGAACGAAGCCTTTGCCGATGCGTGTGTCAAAGCCGGTGTGGTGTTCATTGGCCCGCCCGCATCGGCCATTCAAGCCATGGGCTTGAAAGCAGCGTCCAAACAACTCATGGAAAAAGCCGGTGTGCCTTTGGTGCCGGGCTATCACGGCGCAGATCAACATCCTGAATTGTTGCACCGTGAAGCCGACCGCATAGGCTACCCCGTGCTGATCAAAGCCAGCGCAGGTGGCGGTGGCAAAGGCATGCGCGCCGTAGAAACATCGGAATACTTTTTAGAGGCATTGGCCTCGTGCCAACGCGAAGCGCAAAACAGTTTTGGTGATCAAGCGGTGCTCATTGAGAAGTATGTGCAGCGACCGCGCCACATTGAAATTCAGGTGTTTGGCGATACGCAAGGCAATTGTGTTTACCTCATGGAGCGCGATTGTTCGGTGCAGCGCCGTCATCAAAAAGTCTTGGAAGAAGCCCCTGCGCCTGGCATGACAGAAGCACTTCGCAAGCAAATGGGCGAGGCCGCGGTAGCCGCCGCTCGCGCAGTGAACTATGTGGGCGCGGGCACGGTTGAGTTCATTGTGGAGCAGCGCGATAACACGAGCACTGGCCACATCGACATGAACTTTTTCTTCATGGAAATGAACACCCGTTTGCAAGTAGAGCATCCCGTCACTGAAGCCGTCACAGGTTTGGATTTGGTAGAGTGGCAATTGCGCGTGGCCAGTGGCCAAGCCTTGCCGCTCAAGCAAGATCAAATTCACTTGACAGGCCACGCCATCGAAGCGCGCATTTGTGCTGAAACACCCGACAACAATTTCCTGCCGGCCACGGGTCAATTGCAGGTTTACAAAAAGCCTGCGCACACCGCTTTCGAAAGAGGCACCGTGCGCTTTGACGATGGCGTGCGGCAAGGCGACACCATCAGCCCTTACTACGACTCCATGGTGGCCAAGCTCATTGTGCATGGCGACACGCGCGAGCAAGCCTTGGCCTTGCTCGATCAAGCCTTGGCGCAAACGCAAGTGGTGGGCTTGTCTACCAACGTGCAGTTTTTGAGGCATGTGGTGAGCAGTGCGTCGTTTACAGAGGCGCGCTTAGACACAGCGCTGATTGCGCGCGAAGCCAATGTGTTGTTCAATCAAGAAAAGGTGGGCTTGAATGTGGCGGCGGCTGCCGTGGTGGCGCACACCTTGCAGCAAGAAAATGCCCAACAAGGCCACGATCCGTTTAGCAAAAGCGACGGCTGGCAATCGCATGCTGAAACCAGCCGCAGATTTCCCTTGGAGTTTGCAGGCCAGACGCATACCGCTTGGTTGCACTATGGTCACCAGGGTGCCATGCACCTCACTTGGGGCGATGCTGCGGGGCCGGGGGCCAAAGGCTTGCACGATGAATTTTCTTTGACGGGCAGCCATACGCTGAACGTCACTTGGCAAGGGCAACGCGTTGCCAGCGAGGTGGTGTTGCAACAAGGCAAGCCCGGCCAGCCTGCCGACTTGGCCCACGTGTTCACCCAAGCCGGTGCCACGCGCATTCGCCTCATTCATCCTTTGGCCTACGCTGAAGGCGCGCAAGATGAAAAGGGCGGGCTGACTGCGCCGATGCCTGGCAAGGTGGTGTCGTTTGCAGTGAGGGTGGGCGACAAGGTCAAGGCTGGCCAAACTTTGGCCGTCATGGAGGCCATGAAAATGGAGCACACCATTGCGGCGCCCAAAGACGGCCAAGTGGCCGAATTGCTGTATGCGCCAGGCGATCAAATTGCAGAGGGAGCAGAGTTGCTCAAGCTTGCGTAAACTAGGCGCTATGAAAATCGTTTTTTGTTGCACCAATACCAAAGCAGATCCTTGGCTAGAGGGTTTTCGTCAGGCCTTGCCTGGCGTTGATATTTGGGAGTGGCAAGCCACCCCCGCAGGCCATGCCCCCAAGCTGGCCGACCATGCCGTGGTGTGGTCACCGCCGCAAAGCTTCATTGACGAGCAAACTCAATTGCAAAATTTGTTCAACATTGGCGCGGGCGTTGATGCCTTGCTCAAGCTCAATTTGCCCAGCAGCTTGAACATTGTGCGCTTGAACGACGCTGGCATGTCCGTTCAAATGGCTGAGTATGTGTGCCATGCGGTCATTCGTTATTTTCGGGAATTCAAGCACTATGAAAACGACCAGCCCGAACAGCGTTGGTCTTATCGCAAGCCGGCCTTGCGCTCCGAATTTTCAGTGGGTGTATTGGGTGCGGGCGTGTTGGGCAGCAAGGTGGCCCAAGCCTTGCAACAGTTTGAATTTCCCGTCAATGTGTGGAGCCGCTCGCCCAAACAGTTGGCGGGCGTTCAAAGTTTCACAGGCCCGGAGCAGTTGCCCGCATTTTTAAAAGCCACCAAGGTGCTGGTCAACTTGTTGCCCCTCACCCCCGACACTGAAAATATTTTGAACCATGCCAATTTGTCGCAGCTTCAAGCCGGTGCTTTTTTAATCAATGTGGCTCGGGGCAAACATGTGGTTGATCAAGATTTGATTGACTTGCTAGACCAAGGCCACATGGCCGGCGCCACACTCGATGTGTTTAGGGTAGAGCCATTGCCGCAAGACCACGCATTTTGGAAGCATCCCCAAATTGTGGTCACACCGCACACCTCTGCGCGCACACTGCGTGAAGAAAGCGTGGCGCAAATTGCGGGCAAGATCAAAGCGGTGTACGCTGGTGAGTTCATTGAAGGCCGAGTTGACAAAGTAAGAGGCTATTGAAACAGGTCGGTCAATGCACAATTTCTTTAAAGTTCAAACATGACTATTCCTTCCCGCGTTAAGTTGGTCGACGTTGGCCCCCGTGATGGCTTGCAAAATGAAAAGCAAGCCGTACCGGCTGCCATCAAAATTGAACTGGTTCATCGTTTGCAAGCGGCGGGTTTGAAGGAAATTGAAGTCACCAGCTTTGTGAGCCCCAAGTGGGTGCCGCAAATGGCCGATAACGCAGAAGTCATGGCGGGCCTACAGCGCCAAGCAGACGTTCGCTATTCTGTTCTGACGCCCAACATGCAAGGCTTCCAAGCCGCACTCGTCAGCAAGCCTCATGAAATTGTGGTGTTTGCTGCGGCCAGTGAAGCCTTCAGCCAGAAGAACATCAACTGCAGCATTGAAGAAAGCATTCAACGTTTTGCACCTGTGGTGGAAGCAGCGCGTGCAGCCGGCATTCATGTGCGCGGCGCCATGTCGTGCGCGGTGGGTTGCCCCTACGAAGGCGATGTGCCAACGGCCAGCGTAGAGCGGTTGGCCAAACTCATGAAGGGCATTGGCGTGCAACATTTGGGCGTGGCTGACACCATCGGCGTGGGCACGCCGCGCAAAGTGCAAGCCGCCATCGAAGCCACTTTGAAGCACTATGACTTGAACGATGTTTCGGGCCATTTTCACGACACGTATGGCCAAGCCTTGGCCAACACCTTGGCCAGTTTGGAAATGGGCGTGTGGCAATACGATGCCTCGGTGGCAGGCTTGGGCGGTTGCCCTTATGCCAAAGGTGCCACAGGCAATGTGGCCACCGAAGATGTGGTGTACATGCTGCATGGCATGGGCATTGAAACCGGCATTGACCTCGACAAGCTGGTCTATGCAGGTGCTTTCATCAGCGATTTCTTGCAGCGCAAATCGGGCTCGCGTGTGGCCACCGCCACGCTTAGCAAGCGCTTGGGCTAAAGCGGCTAATCCGGCGAATGCGACTTCAAAGAATCAAGCACCAAGCCATGAGTGTCTTATCTCGTCTGCAACGCCGTGCCGAACAAGTACTCGAAAGCACCGACCCGTATGTGCCGTCACCCTGTGTTTCAGTGTGTGTGGTGCATCCTACTGAAGGCTTGTGCGAGGGTTGTCTCAGAAGCTTGGACGAGATTGGTGCGTGGGGTCAAATGCACAGTGCACAGCAACGTGAAGTTTGGCAACACATTCAAGTGCGCTGTGCAAAGCGCCTTCAAATTACCAAGCCATGAAAGAAATTCATTTTTATTTCGATTTCATTTCGCCCTATGCGTGGTTGGCTTTTCAGGCCTTGCCCAAAGCCTTAGAGGGCATTAGCCATCGCGTGCATTACCACCCCGTGGTGTTTGGCGCCATCCTCAAACACCATGGCCAATTGGGCCCTGCCGAAATACCAGGCAAACGCGACTGGACGTATCGCCAGGTCATGTGGTTGGCCAAACAGCAGGGCACTGATTTGCAAATGCCGGCGTCGCATCCGTTCAACTCTTTGGCCTTGCTGCGCTTGGCGGTAGCCGCTGCCCCCTCCGCCTCAGATTCAAACAGCGGACAACCCAATCGCTATGTGGTGGAAAGTATTTTCAAACATGTGTGGTGCAGTGGCCTTGAAGCTACTGATGCCCAACGCTTTGAAGCTTTGCAATTGCATTTGCTCAGTCAAGCGCATTTAACTTCGAAAGACCCACAATCCCTTGAAGTGAAGCAACTGCTTCAACAGCAAACCCAACAAGCCATTGACCTGGGCCTGTTTGGGGTGCCCAGCATCGTGGTGGACGGCCAGATTTTTTGGGGGCAAGACGCACTGCCGATGTTGCGGGCTTATCTTCAAGGCGATGTGTGGTTTGAAAGTGCCGATTGGGTGGATGCCGGCAAGTTGCCTGTGGGCATTCGCAGAACACCTGCGCCTCAATAGTCAGGGCGCTGCAGACGTTTCTGCATCGCTTTGCATTTGACTTTCCCAGTGGTTGACCAGCAACGCGTACACCCATGTGATGACCAAAAACATGAGCACAGAGCCTTGAGCGGCCATCCAAAAGCCGAAGGGTTTGTTGAGCACCGTGAAGTTGAAATCGCGTGCAAAAAACGGCACACAAAAAGTGACGCTGAGTTAGCCCCCTGAATGACAGTCCCATCGGTATTCCTTAAACTAACAACTAGGAATACGACTATGGATATGACTATGTCATCAATAAGACCTAACCGGGTGGAGGTGGTCACCAGTG
>JAIYCG010000001.1 GCA_027488115.1 Comamonadaceae bacterium
AGGAGCAAAAAACGCAGAACAGTTAAACTTATCCACAACCGACTAGGCCAAATTATTTAAAAACCGGTGGCTCAATATTGGTTGCAAATAGTGGCTCACTTTGCGTTGCAATTCAACACTTTGGCGTTGTCTGCCCAATAAACACCTTCGCGCCACGTTGGAGTTTTGGCTTTATCACCTACACCAAATGCTGCCAATATTTCGATACGCGTGTATCTGGCATGAATTGAAACGGGCACGTCTGACATTGAATCTACAGGTGCAGCAAGATGAGAAACCTTGGACTTTAAGAATTCAAAAAGAAGACTGAGTTCTTTAAGCACTTGAGGGTGTAGCCATACAAGCAAAAGACATTCATCCAGAGTTGCTGTTTTCTCAACTGATTGATCCACTAACGATGCGATGAGCATACGTAAGTATCGTTTTTCCTTGACTGACAGATTTTCTAGAGCAGGAGGACTGTCTAAGTTGACGAAACGTTTGTAAGTGATCAAACGATCTGGATCGTCCACATGTAACAGTCTTCCGACTGCGCGCAACAATGATTCCTCATTAGGCCCTGCTGGAAGGGTACTTAACCCTGCCTCCCTACAGAGTTCTGTCCAGCTTTTATTATTTGCGTACACGTCGTCAATATCTAACCCCGTTTCATGTAGGTAATATTCAATCGATACATCGTGGTTTGTAGCTGCTAGCAGTCTCAATTCTTGTACTTTGGATTGCCATCTATTTGGCACAGACTGCTTAATACTTTGAAGCACAATTTCGCTGGCTACTCTGTCCAGCTCCATATGACAGCCTGCGGGCAAGTAGGGGAAGTTGTCTTTAACTTGTTGTTCGACTTGCCTTCTGGTGCCACCTAAAAGCGCTCTAAACTTTACATCGAATCTAAAGTCTTGATGTTGCCGGCCGACAAAATCTAAGACTGTGCAGACTGACTTCTCGTCATATTTTCTTAGCCCGCGCCCGAGTTGTTGCAAGAAGAGGGTGGGGCTTTCTGTGGGGCGAAGCATGAGTAGAGTATCTACAGAAGGCACATCTACGCCTTCGTTAAACAGATCGACTGAAAAAATTACATTTACTTCTTTGTTGGCTAACTTTTGCAAAGCTGCTTTGCGTTCTTCGGCTGGTGTGTCTGACCAAATGGCTAACGACTTGATTCCGACTTTATTGAAATGCTTTGCCATAAATTGAGCATGAACAATACTGACGCAAAAGCCTAGTGCTCTCATTACATGAACATCGCCTATGCGGTTGATGACTTCTTGAATCACGGTTCTGGCCCATGAGTCATTGCCTGTGTAAACATTGGTTAAAGCTTCAATGTCATAACCTGTTCCGCGTCTAAAGGGTAATTTTGACAAGTCTTGATCGTCGTGAATCCCAAAATAGGCAAAAGGCACTAGGCGGTGCCTATCGATAGCGTCCCATAGCCTGAGCTCTGCCGCAATTCGACCATCAAAATATTCAAAGATGGAAAGATCATCCGATCGTTCGGGGGTAGCTGTTAGTCCCAGGAGTTCAATCGGATCAATATGGTTTAGGACTGTTCTGTAGGAAGCTGCTGCGGCATGGTGAAACTCATCAATGATGACCACATCAAAATGTTTGGGTTCTAAATTGTCCAGACCCACTGCATTCAGGCTTTGAATTGAAGCGAAAACATGTTCAAAGCGAGTAGGCTTTTGGCCATCTACCCACATTTCACCAAACTGATGATCACGCATGGCATGTCGAAAGGTGGCCATGGACTGATCCAAAATTTCTTTACGATGTGCCACAAACAGAAGGCGGGCTCTGGGAAGTTTGGCTTTGAGCCTGATGTAGTCAATAGCCGCCATCACAGTTTTGCCTGTGCCTGTGGCTGCAACCAATAGGTTGCGGTGGTGACCTTGCTGTCTGGCCAACTCTATTTGTTCAAGCAGCCTTTCTTGGAAGGGCTCTGGCCTGATCTCTATGGGGCTTAAGTAGATTTGTGGGCCGTTGTTTTCGTTTCGCTTTGTTCGCTCGTCAAACTGTTCTCGGTTGTAGGGAACAAAGTCGCCACTGTTCCAGTAGCTTTCAAAGACAGCGTCTACTTTGTTGACCACGTCAGGGTTGCGCGAGCCTGAGAATCTGGCGTTCCACTCCAAGCCAACTACTTGAGCTGAATGTGTAAGGTTGGAAGAACCTATGAATGCAGTAGAGAAACCAGAGTTACGTTTGAATAGCCAAGCCTTGGCGTGAAGCCTTGTATTTGTTTCGTCGTAGGAGACTTTAATTTCTGCCCCTATGCTGGCAAGCATGTCTAATGCTGCAGCCTCAGTCGAGCCTGTGTAGGTGGTGGTTAGTACTCTGAGTGATCTTCCAGACTGGCGATGAAACCGAAGGGCGTCCATCATGGGCCTGATGCCACTTTTTCTGATGAAGGCCATGACCACGTCAATTCGTTCAGCAGAGGGAATTTCGCTAATGATTTGACTACCAATGCGTGGTTCGCCATTGGCGTTGGTTAGCAGGGTGGTGTCTAGTAAATCTATGAGCGGCTCAGCAACTTGATCGTCCGTGCCATCTGGCCATTTGCCATCTATGGCTTTGAGCATTCGAGGAGGGAGCGCCAGTTTTTCTTTGAGTAGTTCGTTGGTTGAGGTTGAATCTACAAGAAGCTGAATTAGCTTTTGAGTCAGTTCGCCGCCTACTTCAATGCGTTTGTCTTTGTTAAGCGAGGCAATGGCAGTGTGTATGACTTTGGCCAAGTGCATTGCCAGTCGGTCAGGGGCTTCTTCAACATGAAGGTCTGACTTTCTTGCTGTAAGGCGGGCGTCTAATTCTTGTAGTTGCTCTACAAGTGAATCGGTTAGCAAGGACTGGTAAAGACCGCGATCAATTTCATTCATTTGTACAGTCTATTTCAGAATTGAAGGCTTTCAAAGTTTTTAAACAGCTCACAAAATAATGATAATTTGAGCCTATTTCTTCAAGAACTTTGCATGGTGGGTGCCCAGTGATGCCGATCCATCTGTGCCGCTAGAGCCTTATGACTTGCTGCGCTTGGAGGCTGAAGATTTGCTGGGTGAAGAGGTCAGGGCAGGCGAAGACCCCGACGTCATGGCCATCACAGAAGGCGGCGCGGCCGCTACCGCGTATGCCAGGTTGCAGTTTGAAGATGTAGACGAAGTAGAGCGCCGCATGATTAGAGAGGCGCTGCTGCGCTATTGCGAACTAGACACCCTGGCCATGGTGATGATTGTGCAGGCTTGGCAGGAGGCTGTGGGCTAGAGGGGGTCAGTCAAACAATTGGGGTCAGATCAACATTAATTTTGTCAATCAAAGAGGTAGAAAGGCTAAGGGGGCTTCCTCATACTGGAGTACCAGAAATCGTTCAGCCCCCTTAGCCTTTCTACCTCTTAGATTGGAAATTAATGTTGATCTGACCCCAATTGTTTGACGGTATTTGTATGCCTAAAAATACAGTTGTTGTTTGATACTTAGTTCCAATGGGGCTGCAGAGACAGGTGCCCATTTGTCATTGATGAACAACAAATGGGGACGGTAAATAAATGGCCTGTTTTAATTAATTGAACTACACTGTAACTACAGGTGGTATGAGCTTTGAGTGGGATGTCGATAAAGCTTCACTCAATGAATCAAAGCACGGTGTCAGCTTCATGGAGGCGCACTCTGTTTTTCTCGATGTAGACGCTAAGTTCATTGCTGATCCAGATCATTCAGCCAGCGAGGCCCGATTTATTTTGCTTGGCATTAGTGTCGAAACTCGACTCATCCTGGTGTGCCATTGCTACCGAGGCGATGGCGATGTTGTTCGGATCATCTCTGCGCGCCTTGCCACGCGGGGTGAATCGCAAAACTATATGGCTGGAGTTCATTGATGCGCAAAGAATACGATTTTAGTAAAGCCAAAAACAATCCATATGTGACCAAGGTGAAAAAACAAATCACCATTCGCTTGGACGAAGACGCCATCGAGTACTTCAAAACAATTTCTGACGAAATTGGTATTCCCTATCAAAGCCTGATTAACCTGTATTTGCGCGACTGTGCAGCAAAAAACAGAAAGCTCAATATCGATTGGAAGTAAGTTTAATTGGTCGCTTTGTAACTTGAGTTGTTTTGAGTGGCTCAGTGTTTCTAACCTTCACCGATGTCACCGGGCGAATGCTGAGGCCAACACGCATGCCCGCACTGGTAGCCATGTTCACTAAAGCATCAAGGCTGAAGATTTCAATCTTGCCCTTTAGCAGTTGATTAAACCTAGGTTGCGTGATGCTCAATGACTTGGCGGCTTGAGCTTGTGTCATGCCACTTGCTTCAAACCATTTCACCAATGCAATCATGGTTTGAGAGCGAAGCAGCAGATTTTGTGATTCCTGTGCGGTAAAGCCAAGGTCTTCAAAAACGTTGGCGCTGCCTTTTGTCATTTTGAGTTGTGCCATTTTGCGCCCAATCTTATTCTAAATTTGGAATAAAAAATTTATCAACATTTATTTATCGGCTTGCAAATAGTTGCCAAAGACTTGAAGGGTTTCCATGCGTGGGGGATGATGAAGTCAGCAACCAAATGGGTTGTGAAATCCAAAGAAAGTTTTAAATCATGCCCCAGATAATAGTTGACACTGTAAAAGGAGGTACATATCATGATGCATATCAACAGCCCTTTACAGGACCAGACATGCATCAAACAGCCAAAATATTTATGACCGGTCGCAGCCAAGCGGTGAGACTGCCAGTTGAATTCCGATTTGATGTTGAAGAGGTTTTTATCCGTCGCGATCCAGATACAGGCGACGTGGTGCTATCCCGTCGACCCAACAATTGGGATGATTTGATTGATTTGGTTAGAAAAAATGCGGGTCAAGATTTATCAATTCCACGTCGTCAAATTCGTGAACTGCGCGACCCCTTTAGCAACATCAAAAAATGAATTACAAATATTTGTTTGACACAAATATTGTCAGCCACATCATGCAGGGCAATGACGAGAAGCTGTTAAAAAATATAGCGAGTGTCACTGTTGGTCAAGCGGCCATGTCAAGTATTTCATTTGCCGAGTTGGAATATGGCTTGCACAAGTTTGGCAAGGCGGAGGTTCTGCGACAAGCACTGCTGTCAATCATGCTTCGCGTTGACGTACTGCCTTGGACTCAGTCAGTAGCGGCTTGTTACGGAGAGCTCTGCAGTAGCTTGGAAAAAAAGGGTATCAACCTAAGCAACTTCGACATGATGATTGCAGCTCATGCCATTAGCATGGACGTCATCTTGGTCAGCCGCGACAAAGCATTTTCTAAACTTGGCAGCAGATTAAAACTTGAAGTTTGGTAACGTGAAAAATTAATCGAGGTCAAATAATTGGGGTCAGATCAACATTAATTTTGTCAATCGTCTCCCAACTCCTCGAGCAGTTCATTAACTCTTTGAAGTAAGGAAGGCAGTGAGCTTGAAACAACCGACCATACGGTGCTCGGTTTTATTTTTGAGTAGCCGTGGATCAGCTGATTTCTAAACGAAACAATTTGCGCTAGCTCTGGTATTTTGGCAGCAAGTAAAGGATCAACCTTTGACAGCTGATTGAGAGCTTCACCAATAATTTCAAACTTTCTTTCTGTGGCCGCTTGTGCCATCAAGTTCAAAGAGTAAGCGTTGATGTCTAGATCTGCGACAAAGGATTGAATGGCCAATGCTGATTCTCTTGCGTCCCAAAGGTATGCGCGAGGATCATGCTGCATAAACTGATTCTTGATGACGCTGGATGCTGGCCTTAACAAAGGGATTTTGGACAGCCTCTAGTTCTATCAAATCAACATTTCTACCAAGCAATTTTTCAAGTTCAGTTTTGATGCCCATCAATTGTTCAAGTCCGACTTGAACATCCGGCTCGAATTCAATTAAAAAATCTGCATCACTGCTATTGATCTTGAAGTCCACTTTGCGAGCAGCTGAGCCGAACACATCCAATTTGCTAACGCGATAACGCTTGCAAATAGATGAAATTTCGTTTCGATGCTGATTAATTGCAGGGTGCATAAATTTTAAAGGCTTGCTTTAATTGCTACTTTAAAGGCTAATCTTTAAAAAGAAAAGACATTTATTCTGCTGAGGCGGGCAGACCAAACACCCGATCGAAGCACCATGTAAACGCAAATGTATAGCAGAGGAAGAAAACGTTCAAGCCAAGGTTGAGTACCAGCGAGTGTAGATAACTGATCTCCAGCCACCAAGCAGCAGCTGGCATGAGTACCAACAAGAAGCCAATTTCAAAACCCACCGCGTGAAGCACACGCCGTCCGAAGCCACGACCCCTTGTAATGAGTTTTGACTCCCAACGCTCAAACAAGGCGTTGTATGCAAAGTTCCAACTCACCGCAAACAGTGACCCAAAAATAGCCAGCGCGCTAGCTCGCTCAAGGCTGCTGTCACTAAAGCCAAAAAAGCCCAGCGTGCCGAACAAAAAAGCGAGGATCTCGTAAGTGGCAACGTAAGTAACCTTACGTTTTGTGCCTTGTAGCGTCATATTTTTTAATTGGGCCAGATCAACATTAATTGTTGCTTCAAAACTGGTAAGTCAAATTTGATGGTTTTCCAAACAATCTTTAAATCAACTTTGAAGTAGCCGTGGGCTAGCAAGTTACGCATGTCGTATGCAAAAGCAAGTGGTAACTTATGCACTGAGGATATGACCTAAATAGTCATTGAGCCGCAATGGATCTTGGCTCATATAGGTTGAGCTTCAGACAGAACGCGTTCACGAAAATGGTCTGGTAGAGCGTCAGGTGTGAGGACATCGACTTGAACGCCGAGCAAATTTCGCAACTTGAATCGAATTGCGCCTAAATCAAACAGAGAGGTATTGGATGTTGGATCCACCAAGATGTCCAAGTCGCTGTGCTCTGTATCTAAACCCTTGGCAACAGATCCAAAGACACGTGCGTTTTCAGCCTTGTGAGCTAAGACTATTTCACGAATTTCAGAACGGTGCGCCGCAAGGGCCAAGGAGGGTTTCATTTGGAGGTTTTGGTGTCAGTAAATTTTAGGTTAATTGAGTGGGCATCACAATTTATTTTAGGTAGCTCATTTAGCGAGCTTTTGGCGAGCCATAGTCTAGGTGTTCAAGACATTTTTAGAGGAGAACACCATGTCTTTCTGGCAAATTCTAGGTAACTTCGCATTCTCAGACTCTGGCGAAACAGTTCACAAAATTTCAGACAGTCTGAGCATCTCTACAGACGGCACTTCCTACACCACCATGGGTTTAACCACGGTGGGGTCTGATGGGTCGGTGTTTATTCAGCAGGGGTGTTTTAGCTCTGATGGCAGCACGCGCATGGGTTCTGTGGCCACTGGGCTGGGGGCGGTCTTTGGGCGGGATTAAAGGGCCTCGCTCAATACTGTTTGAGCATTTTTTGAAGGGCTTCTTTCACTTGCTTGGCCAATGTGGCGGGGCCCATTACTTTGACGTCTGAGCCCATGCGCAAAATGTCGCCTATGAGCTCGCGTTCGTCGGAGTAGGGCACTTCTAGCGTGTAGCTGCCGTCTTGGTGCAGTGTTCCTTTTTGGTCGGGGTGCCATTCTTCGTGTTGCACCCAGCGTGAACGCTCCGTTGTGAACTTTAGCTCTGCCCTTGCTTTGGCCTGGCCACCAAAGATGCCGTAGCCGCTCTGCATTTGCTTCAGCAGTTGTTCGCGGTCAATGTCTTTGGCATCTTTGTCAAGCAACATGGTATTTTCGATAGCATCGATGGAGAAGCTTCGAACACCGCCACGCAAATGACACCACGCATCCACGTACCAGTTGTCGCGGTAATGGATGAGCTGCTGCGGAGAAATGATGCGTTTGATAGATTCGCCAGTTTGGCGATTCAAGTGAACAATCTCAATTTGCTTTCGATCTACGGTAGCTTTGGCAATTAACTCGAATGACTTCAAGGGCATGCGACGTTTGCCAGCGTGAACGACTCGAATTCTCTCCGCCAAAACGTTGGCATTGGCACCTTGCGTTTCTAATATTTTGTTTAAACGCGTTTGCAAGGGTTTGAGCTTGGGGCCCAAAAGACCTGGCTCGAGTTGGCCAATCATGGTTTGAATGGTCATGAGGGCCAGCGCTTCTTCTTGGCTAAACCACATGCCAGGCAGCTGCTGCAGACCTTCGGGGTTTTCGAGTTTGTAGCCCCCTAAATCGCGGTCGTACAAGATGGGGGTGTTTAAACGATCTCGGAACATGGCGAGGTCGCGTTTAAACGTAGCTGAAGAAATTTCTAGCTTCTTCAGAATTTCGGATTTGGGTACTGCCGTGCGGCCAGTGAACAAGGATTGGTAGGCGTAGTAACGGTCAATTTCTGCCATGTTGATGTCTCTGCTTAATTGGTAATCGTTTTTGTAATTTGTGTCAGTTTAAGAGCAATTCTTTCTCTGCGACTGAGGCTTTGGGGCTCTGGTGAAGTTCCATAGTCCAATTTGATGTTCAAAGCTTGGAATTCAGTGGGTTTAAACGCGGTTTGCTGTTTAAACACCGGATCTAGCTGGCCGAGCTGCGTGTAAACGCCCGCAAGTGGCAGCCATAAAGCAGCAGACAGAAGCAGTGGAAAAATCATGTTGGATAACGCAAGTTCATTCAGAGGCCCCTACTTTGAGCCCCACCAGGCTCAGCCCTTGAGCCTGCCAAACTGATCGTTTGTACAGGTCTCCTAATTGCTGGCCGGCCACAAATTTAATTGGGGTCAGATCAACATTAATTTAATGTTGATCTGACCCCAATTAAATGGCCCCAATTAAATTACTCCCATTCGCCTAGAGGCTCCATTTCAGTTTTGTGTTTGGGACACAGAGGCGGACCAAAGGCTAAGAACTTTTTGTACATGGGAACTTCGAAGCCGCACGCTTTGCACTTTGCGCGTGGTCTTGGCGAGCGTTGAACCAGCCGGGTGGAAATGTGCAAACCACCGTGAGGATAAGGCCCAAGCTGAGAGGACAACTCCGCTAACTTTGCCTTAAGCGCAGGCCCCGCACCAGCGCTTCTCATTGGGCCAATCATGCCAAGGCTCAAGGCAATCTTTTTGAACTCCTTGCCGTGCTTGTGTTCGCAGTCGTCCACAGCGTGAACAAGCTCATGCACCAAAGTGTCTAAAACCAGAACAGGGTCTAGCAGAGCAGGTGACACGAATATTTGGTTGCTGTCATGCACGCTGCTTTTGCGCGACCAGCATTGTCCGATATGGTGTTTGCTGCCCGTGCTGGCAAAGCCGCAAGACACCTGGCAATTGCTAGGAATGATGTGATTCTTCGACTTGAACAAGGGTCGCAGCAATTCAACAGCTGCAAGCAACCAGGCTTCGCGGGTGGTGTGGTTTGTCATGGCGCATTGGTAGTCACGATGGAGCAGTGAATATGCAAGCGCGAAAGCTCAAGGGGTGAGCTATTGAGACTGTTCGTTTTTACAGGATTAGCAGCCCATTATTCTGATTGACAAAATTAATGTTGATCTGACCCCAGTTATTCAATTTTTCTTGCAGACCTAGTAAAACCCCGCGTATAAAAATGTTGTACTTTGATGCTAAATGAAAATTGGTTTCAACATATTTTGAACTCACGTGCATTCAACGCGCCGAGGTTCATGCAAATTGAAGGAGTGTTAAATGTTTTCATTTGAACTGACCCGCGGTATTCGCAAATGGCTAACCCTTGCACTTGCCTTTTGCTTACCCTTATGGCTTGGTGCATGCGCAACCAAGGTGGCACAAAATGACGCAGGAGTTTCTGTGCAAAAGAACGCCCAAATTCTGATGGAAGAGTTCATGATTCCAAGCGACGAGCCTGGCATCAATTTGTACGTCCGCAACAAGCGAATGGCATCTACCACGCATTTTCACAAAGACAATGTTTTGCTTTTTGTGCATGGCGCGACTTACCCATCCGAAACAGGTTTTGATCTGCGACTAGATGGCTTGTCTTGGATGGACGTTTTGGCGCAGCAAGGCTTTGATGTTTACATGCTCGACATTCGGGGCTACGGCAAGTCAACGCGGCCAGCAGCCATGGACCAGCCGCCTATGCAAAATCAGCCCATTGCCGACACAGACACCGCAGCACGCGATTTTGCGTCAGCAGCCAATTGGGTGAGGCAACGCCGAGGTGTAGACAAGATCAACGTGATGGGGCACTCTTGGGGAACCGCCACCACAGCGCTGTACACCACTCGCCATGCGGACAAGGTCAATCGCTTGGTTTTGTATGCGCCCGTTTGGTTGCGCAAGACGGCATCGCTCACTGACGCTGGCGGTGCATTGGGCGCGTATCGCACGGTCACCATTGACGATGCTTTGAAACGCAAAAACACTGGCTTGGTACCCGGACGCGAGCCTCAGCCCAAGGCGTGGTTTGATGCGTGGGCAGAAGCTACATTTGCGTCCGATCCTGTCGGCTCAAAGGCCAACCCCAAATACGTGCGTGCACCCAACGGCAGTGTCAAGGATGGTCGTTTATTTTGGAGCGTAGGCAAGCCTGTCTATAACCCCGAATTGATCACCGTACCAACCCTGCTGATTTTGGCTGAATGGGATGCCGACACGCCGCCTTACATGGCCGAAACTTTGCTGCCACTGCTAACCCGTGCCCCTGAAAAGAAATTGGTGATATTGGGAGAAGGCACACACGGCATCATGAACGAAGTGAAGCGTTTTAACTTGTTCAATGAAGTGACACGGTTTTACCAAGACGGCTTGCTCAAACAACCTAGATAAGCAAAAAAACACATCAAAGGGGACATGAAATGAAGCGCAGATTACTAATGTCCAGATCCAAGCTACGGCACTGGGGCTATTGTGAATTTTGCTAAAGTCATGATCAAAGCGAATTAATGTTGATCTGACCCCAATTAAATTGCCCCAAGCTCACTCCACGAGCCTGCGCACATTCAAAGTGTGGTGATGGAGGCGCTAGAGATGAACGACACTGACACTTTTGAAGACATAGACACGGTGGTTTGGAATTGTTTGCAGGGCAGTCAAAATGCACACGATTATTTGGCTTATGTGAAAACCTTGATGGGGTTTAAAGCGCATCAAAAAGAAGCGCTTAAACTGGCCAGGCAATATTGGTACAACCCTGAATCCGAAGCCTTTTTCCCCAAGGCCCTAGAGACAGTCACCGCCATGGCCAACAGCGGCAACACAGCTGCCATGGCCCATTTGGGCAGGTGGTACAGACTGGGCTCTGGTGTTCCCATTGACCTTGAACTTTCAGAAATGTGGTACCAAAAAGCAGTCGACCTGAACGATGGCAAAGGCCACACAGGTTTAGGCAGACTGTGCTGGAAATCAAACCCCAACAAAGCCGCTGCACATTTCAAAATGGCCGTTGCAATGGGCGAACTCAACGCCTACAGCCACTTGGCCGACCTTGACAGAGCCAACGAACTAGAGCACCTGCTTAACGCATTGCAAACGAACGAAGCCTATGCAGACTATGCCTACGGCCACTACCTCATTCGCGAATCCAAAACCGACGAAGAAAAAGCCAGGCACATTCACTGGATAGAAAAGGCCGCCAAAAAGGGCTATGGCTATGCCGCCCTGATGGTGGCCATGCACCACTTTTGGGGCGAAATGGGTTTTGACAAAGACCCTGAAGTTGCCAAAGAATGGTGCCGCTTGGGTTGCGACACAGGCGACCTTGCTTCGCTCATGTGGTTTAGCAACCGCTTCCTTGACCTGCCCGAATCGCAGGAAGAAGCTGCAGAACACCTGATGTCAGCTTGCATGTTGGGCGACAAAGTGGCTCAGGGTTATTTGGGCGGGTGGTTGGTGGGCCGAGGCAAGTCATTTGAAGAGCAAGCCAAAGGCGTTGCGTGGCTTAAAAGCAGTGTGGCCCAAGGCCATGCTTCCGCCATGTACACCTTGGCCGATGCATTGCGCAAAGGCAAGGGCATCGAAGTCAATGCCGACGAGGCCCATGCACTCTTAGAGCAAGGTGCCAACTTGGGCAACTCTGAGTGTCAATGCTTTTTAGGCATTGACTACATGTACGGCGAATGCGTGCCGGTCAACAAAGAACGTGCGCACGACTTGTTTCAAATTGCAGCCTTGCAAGGCGATTTGTGGGCCACCTTTTTACTTGGCATCACCTACGAGTCGGGCGATGGCGTGAAGCAAGACTTGGCCAAGGCCTTTGAATGCTTCATGAAGGCCAGCAAAGCTGAGTTTCCCGGTGCGCAGTTTCGCATTGGCAGGGCGCTGATGCGCGGGCACGGTGTGCCTAAAAACAAGCCTGCGGGTGTGAAATGGTTGCTTAAAGCGGCCAACGCCGACCATACCGACGCCATGATTGTGTTGGGCGCTACGCTCATGTCGGGCGATGGGGTCGAGGTGAATTACCGCTTGGGCGCGTCGTGGTTTCAAAAGGCAGCAGATTTGGGCAATGCCGAGGCCATGCACGAGTTGGCCACGTTTTACATCGAAGGCGATGGCGTAGAGGCCGATCCCGAAAAGGTGAAGCATTGGATGTTCAAGGCGGCAGGCTTGGGCCAAGAGCAGGCCGTTGAATGGGTGAACGAGAATTTTCCTGATCAACCCAGTTGGTTACAAGATTTGAAAAATGGTGTTACAAAGCCTGAAGATGAAAGTGACACTGCATGAACTTTAAAAAATGGGCCGCCGCCTTGTTGTGGTGCCTTGGCACAGTTGCTTTTGCCCAATACAAACCTGCCTACACAGTGGTCAAAAGCAATTCACGGTACGAGGTGAACAAAGATGCCTCGTACACGCAATATTTAGAAGAGCAAGATCGCGTTGACACACCTCAAGGCATTCGGCTTTTGGGCGAAAGAAAAATTACCTACAACTCAACGTTAGAAGATGTTGAGGTGTTGGAGGCTTACACCATTCAACCCGATGGCACGCGCATTGTGGTGCCTTTAGACAAAATTCGCACACAAGACGAAACTGCCGATGATGGGTCTATTTACAGCGACAGCAAATCAAAAGTCATCATATATCCGAAGCTCGAGGTGGGCAGTCAGGTGTACTACCGGGCCAAGTCGGTACAGCACACGCCGGAGTTTCCAGGACACTTCTTTTTATGGGAGCACTACAGCCCCCATGTGCGCTACGAGAGTGTCAATGTCGAGTTGGTTCACCATGTAGACATTCCAGTGGGTGTCAGTTCAAAAGGCATGCAAGGGGGCAAGTTAGAGATGTCTGCTGTGCCCAACACAGTGGCTTACAAATTTAGCTTCAACCAAGACAAGGCTTACCCCAACGAAGAGTCTCGCGCTGATCTGCCAGACTTTGCGCCTCACTTTTCTGCCAGCACCTTCAAGTCGTATGCCGATGTAGGCCAAGCCTACCAAGTGAGGGCCAAAGAAAAGGCCAAAGTTACGCCTGCCATACAAGCCCTCGCCAATGAATTGGTTCAAATAGCCAAAGCCCAAACCACGGTAGAAAAAGTCAAAGTTTTGCACCATTGGGTGGCACAGAATATTCGCTGCTTGGGCATTTACGTTGGCGCGGGAGGCTTCGTGCCGCACGACGCACAGAGCATTCTCGACAACCGCTACGGCGACTGTAAAGACCATGTGGTTATTTTGGAATCTTTGTTAGCCGCAGTGGGCATTGAAAGTTCGCCAGCGCTCATCAATGCAAGCAAAGCTTATCTGTTGCCGCAGCTGCCCACGCCAGGTATTTTTGACCACGTCATTACCTATGTGCCCAGCCTCAATGTGTTTCTAGATTCCACCAGCCGCTTTGCGCCTTTGGGGACATTGCCAAATGACGACATGGACAAGCCAGTGGTGTTGACAGCAACCGGCGCACTAAGCCGGACACCCAAAACAGATCCCCAAAAAGACCGAACAGAAGCCCGCGTTCAAATGAAGCTGACGCGCAACGGCAGCATTGAAGGCAAGAGCCAAGCCAAAATGATGGGGGTGTTTGAAGTGGCCTCTAGAGGTTCTCAGTTCAATTACCAGAACAAAAACCAAGCCGACATCGTGAATCGATTGTTGTCACGCTTTCAAGAAACAGGTTGGGGCGAAATAGGCAAAACCGAGCCAACAGATTTTGACGCGCCATGGCAAGTCAACTCTGAGTTTGAGTTAGACCCCGTCGTCAATGTGCCCGGCCCCAGCGCCATGGCCATTCCAGTGGGCCTTGCCCCAGGCCGCATTAAAAACTTTGCCGATGTGGTGCTGCCTAAGGAAAGACGCTTTCCAACAGCCTGCAATTCAACCCAACACGAAGAATGGATAGAGCTTGAATTCCCCAAAGGAATGAAGGTAACTCGGGTGCCTAAAAACGTGAACTTTGTCAAGGACAATTTAAAATACCAATCAAGGTATGCGCTCCAAGGCCAAGTTCTCAAAATCAAGCGAAGCTATTCAGCACAGTACAAAAATAGAATTTGCGGCCAAGAGGCCGACAGCTTGTTTTCCGACTTCACCCAGGTATTGAGAAGAGACCTTAGGCAACAAGTCTTCTTCGAATAAAATAAATGGGGTCAAATAAATGGGGTCAGATCAACATTAATTTGGTCAATAAGTGGGGTCAGATGAACATTAATTTACTATGAACCTAGATCACTTTGAACCACAAAAATTAATGTTCATCTGACCCCATTTATTGGAAATTAATGTTGATCTGACCCCATTTATTTGACCCCAATTACTCTCACTAAAGTCACCAATGAACATCTACAAAATAATCATTGCGGCAGAAAAATGCATTTTGTTTTTCATTGCACTTTTCACTGTTTTTAGCGTCGGTGCTGAGATGTGGACCGTCATTCAAAATGGGAAAATTACCCTCACAGACCTGTTGCTGATGTTCATTTATGCAGAGGTGTTAGGCATGGTGGCTGCGTTCTACCAATACCGAAAAATTCCAATTACCTTGCCCATTTTCATTGCCATCACCGCACTTTGCCGACTCATGATCTTGCAGGGCAAAGGTATCAGCACAGTTGATTTGATTTACGAAGGCGGTGCAGTGCTGTTACTTGCAATCTCCACACTGATCATTCAATATGGTTTGAGTCTTAACAAAGACTCAGACGAACACTAAAAGATTGAAGGGCCAGGCAGCAGTGGGTGCAATCAGGCACCACAGTTATTTCAATTTGGGAATCACACTCGTTTGAGGCGGCATCAGAAAATCAAAGTCTGCGCCTTTGTCGGCCTGCAGCACGCTGTCTAAGAACAACTTTTGATAGCCTCGTTGAGCGGTAGGTGCCACAGCAGGATGGGTTTCTTGCCTGCGTGCCAACTCTTCGTCAGAAACCAAAAGACTTAGCTCTCTGTTGGCCACACTTAAGCGAATGCGGTCGCCATTTTGAACATAGGCCAAGGGCCCACCCAATGCAGACTCTGGGGTGACATGCAACACAATGGTGCCAAAAGCAGTGCCGCTCATTCGGCCATCCGAAATGCGCACAATGTCTTTGCAACCTGCTTTGGCCAGCTTTTTAGGAATGGGCATGTAGCCCGCTTCAGGCATGGCCGCACCCTTAGGGCCAATGTGCTTCAACACCAAAATGTCGTCCACCGTCACATCCAAATCTTCCGAGTCAATGCGCGTGGCCATGTCTTGCAAATTCTCAAACACCACCGCACGGCCTTCGTGCTCCATTAGCTTGGCGCTGGCCGCGGACTGTTTGATGATGGCACCACCTGGCGCCAAGTTGCCCTTCAAGACCGCCATACCACCTTCCTTGTAAATGGGGTTGGCACGGGTCTTCACCACATTTTGCGTAAATGCAGGGCCAGCCGCTTCAATGACCTCACCCAATGTCTGACCAGTAATGGTGAGAGCATCTAAATGCAACAGCGGCTTCAATTCTCTAAGCAAGGTGGCCATGCCACCCGCGTGGTGAAAATCTTCCATGTAAAACTGACCCGATGGCTTAAGGTCTAGCAACACAGGCGTGTTACGCCCCATGCGGTCTAGGGCTTGCAAGTCCATCTCAAAGCCCATGCGGCCAGCAATGGCCGTCAGGTGAATGATGGCATTGGTAGAGCCGCCAATAGCCAACAACACGCGCATGGCGTTTTCAAATGCTTTTTCTGTGAGTACCTTGTCGATGGTCAAACCTTTTTTGGCCATCTCAACCGCAACGCGGCCACTTTCTTCCGCAACCCGAATTCGATCTGCCGTAACCGCGGGTGGCGATGCGCCGCCAGGCACCGTCATGCCCAAGGCTTCTGCAATGCAGGCCATGGTGCTGGCGGTACCCATGACTGAGCAGGTGCCCACGCTGGCAACCAATTGCGTGTTGACCTCGTGAATTTCGGCTTGGTCAATTTCTTCGGCTCTGAATTTGCCCCAATAGCGCCGGCAATCTGTACAGGCGCCCACGCGCTCGCCGCGGTGTGAGCCCGTCAACATAGAGCCCGTAATGAGTTGAACGGTGGGGAGTCCAGCAGACGCTGCACCCATGAGTTGAGCAGGCACGGTTTTATCGCAGCCGCCAATTAAAACCACGGCATCCATGGGCTGAGCGCGCAACAACTCTTCGGTGTCCATGGACATGAGGTTGCGCAAGAACATGCTGTTGGGTTTGGTAAAACTTTCGTGAATGGACATGGTGGGGAACACCATGGGCAAGCCGCCCGCCAACATGACGCCGCGCTCGATGGCTTCAATGAGCTGCGGGGCATTGCCATGACAGGGGTTGTAGGCGCTGCCCGTGTTGGCAATGCCAATGACAGGGCGGTCTAGCGCTGTATCGCTGTAGCCTGCACCCTTGATAAAGGCTTTGCGCAAAAAGAGTGAAAACCCAGTGTCACCATATTGCGTGAGGCCCTTTGACATGCCTTCTGTCTGGGTGTCCTGCTTGTTTGCCATCGATTTGATTTCCTAATAAGTCAGCCTAAACAGGCTTGAGCTTAGATTGCCTGAGCCATTGAACCACTACCACCGATGCCAATCCTGCAAAGCCAGCGATGTCGCCAACAGTTGACGGGTAGGTGAGGGCCACGCCCGATGCAATCAAGACCCATCTTTCAACAAAGTTTGTTTTCAAAATAAACCAGTTTTGCAGGCCACCCGCCAAGGACACAATGCCTGCAGATGCCGTGAACACGATCCAAGCAATTTCATTCCAATTGGCCAAGGCCAAATTCTTCATGTTGCCCATTAAAAGCAGTGCAACACCAGAAGGATCTAGGACAAAAATGAACGGAACCAAAATGGCCGGCGCCACGTATTTCCAACTTTGAAAAGTTGTTTTGTACGGATCGCCTTTGCAAATGGCAGCGGCCGCAAATGGCGACAAAGCCGTGGGAGGTGAAACCTCAGACAACACAGCGTAGTAAAAAATAAACATGTGGGCCGCATAGTCGGGCACGCCCAACTTGATCATGGCAGGCGCTGCAATGACGGCACAAATGATGTATGACGCCGTAACAGGCACAGCCAAACCCACAATCCAAACCACCAAGCCGGTGAACAAGGCGGTTAAAAACAAAGAGCCGTCTGCATAGTCAAGCACGATGGAGCTGAACTTCAAGCCCAGACCTGTTAGCACTACCACGCCCACAATGAGGCCAGCGCCTGCACAGGTAGCGGCAATGGAAAGCACTTGCGTAAAACCACCCGACAGGGCTTCTGTGAATTTGGAGCGATAGAGGCTTTTCCAAAATGGCGCTTTGCCTGTCAGGGCGTCGAACGAAATCATGGCCGAGTCTGAGCGCAAGAAACTTGTGATCAGCGATGCCACCGTAGCCCAAAACACCGACATGCTGGGCGAGAAGCCCATGAGCATGAACACCACAATGGAAATGAGCGAGAAGAAATGGAACCAATAACGTTTGGTTAAGACCCAAGCGCTTTCAATGCTCTCAATCTTTTGCTCGCTCATGTTGTATTTGCGTGCGTCAATGGTGACCATGACGTACAAACCCAAATAAAACAAGAAGGTTGGCACGGTGGCCATCAGCAACACATCAAGGTAAGAGATTTTTAAAAACTCTGCAATGAGGAAAGCTGCAGCGCCCAAGACCGGTGGCGAGATGATGGCACCCAAGCCGCCTGCCGCCAACAAACCACCTGCTGCATTTTTTTCATAGCCTGCTTTGGCCAGCATGTTGTGGGCTACTGCGCCCACCGTGACGGTGGTGGCCACACCCGAGCCAGAGGGTCCGCCCAATAAGAAGGACGACAACACCACGGTCTTGCCCACATTGGATGTTTTGCCGCCCATGATGGAGAATGAGAAGTCAATGAAGAACTTGCCTGCGCCGCTGAATTGCAAAAATGCACCAAAGATGGTGAACAAAATAATGAGCGTAGAAGACACGTCAATGGCGGTGCCAAAGATGCCCTCTAGGGTCATGTACATAAAACCTACCAGCCGCGAAAGCTCGTAGCCTTTGTGAGTCCAGGGGGCGGGTAAATAATTGCCAAACAAGGCATAGAGCAAAAACGAAACTGTGACGGTAAGCAAAACCCAGCCATTGGTTCTGCGCAGGGCTTCTAAGATGAGCAAAATTAAGATGCTGCCAAAGACAATGTCGATGGTGAGGGGGAATGTGTTGCGGTCTGCAAAATCATCGCCACCCATGACGGCATAGACCAGCGTGGCAACCGCCAAAATGGCAAAGCCAACGTCCCATGCCATGAGCCGGTTTTTAAAGCGCGCAGCAATGGGGAAGGTTAAAAAGATAAAGACCAACACCATGGTGACATGGGTGGTGCGCAAGATGTGCGCGGGAACAATGGCATAAGCCGCATACAAGTGAAACAAGGACATGAAGACGGCCACCACGGTGAGGGCCACCCCCAAAAATCCTTTGTACTGATTGGCGTCGCCTTCTTCTTCTTTGATCAGGTCCTCGACGCGCTTTCTGGTTTCGGCGTCGAGGGTGTCAGCAGCTTGATCAGTCAAGCTTTCCACCTTTTTCTTTGATGTACTTTTCAGCGCCAGGATGGAAAGGCACAGATGTGGCGGCATTTTTCTGTGAGGCAATCTTCACGTTCACATACTCTTGGTGCACAGCAATCAAATCTTTCTGATGGTCAAAAATAGCCTTCACAATTTTGTAGGCTTGGTCATCCGGCATGTTGGCATTGGCAATCAGGATGTTGGCCACTGAAGCCATCTTGTTGTCGGCGCCCATGCCAGAGTAGGTGCTTTGCGGAATGACATCGGCGTAGTACAAGTTGCCCCATTTTTTGTTCATGGCAGCCACTGCGTCTGCATGGTCAATCATGCGAATTTTGATACCAGGGGTGCTGGCCAAATCGGTGACGGCGGCTGTGGGCAGTCCCCCCACCCAAAAGAAGGCGTCAATCTTTTTGTCCTTCAAGGCATTGGCCGATTCAGCCACGCCCAAGCGCTCGCGGTTGACGTCTTTCTGGGGGTCAATGCCTGCAGCTTCTAACAGCCGAAAGGCCATGACTTCTGTGGCGCTACCGGCACTGCCTGCAGAAATGCGTTTGCCTTTCAAATCGGCCATGGTTTTGATGCCCGTGGCTTCGGTGGTGACCACGTGCATGCGGTTGGGGTACAGCACCAACAAAGTTTTCACATCAACCTTGCGGCCTTTGAATTTTTCCTGGCCTTTGGCAGCATCTAAGGCTGCGTCAACCATGGAAAAGGCCACGTAGGGCTTGCCGCTACCAATGAGGTTCAAATTGTCGACAGAGCCGCCCGTGACTTCGGCGGTGGCTTGCATGCCAGGTATGTGTTTTGACAGCACATTGGCCAAGCCGCCACCCATGGGGTAGTAAACGCCGCCAGTACCGCCAGTGGCAATCGAGATGTTTTGGGCCATGAGGCTAGAGCTGGCTAGCAATGCAAAAGAGCAGATGAATTTGAGGAGTTTCATGGGTTTCCCTTGAAAATGGAGGACATGCTCTAGCATTGCAGTTGGCCGCCAGCTTATCAAGAGGGGTATGCCCTTATTTAAGCTGACTTAAGATGGGTTAGCCTCACCAAACTGATTCTGCTTAGCTAAAAATGTGAAGGATTTTGACCATGACAACAGCAACAACCCAACCTAGCGGCACAGCCCTAGGCGGCCATGCCATGAAGGGTGTCCTTTCGCCGGTTCTCACGCCTTTTCACCCTGATTTATCGGTTCACAAAGAGCTCTTAACCGCCCAGTGCCAATGGTTGTTGAGTTGCAACGTGGGCTTGGCCGTTTTCGGCACCAACTCAGAAGGCAACTCTTTGTCATTTGGCGAGCGCGCCGACTTGGTGCAGTACTTGGTAGAACAGGGCATTGACCCCCGCCGCATGATGCCCGGCACAGGGGGCTGCGCGCTGCCGGACGTGGTCAGCCTTACCCAAGCCTGTTTAAGGGCCGGCGTGAAAGATGTGCTGGTGTTGCCACCTTTTTATTACAAGGGCGTGAGCGACGACGGCTTGTACGCTTTTTTCAGCGAACTGATTGAGCGGGTGGGCGACAGCAGTTTGCGTGTGTACCTGTACCACATTCCCCCTGTGTCCCAAATTGGCTTCTCCATGGAGCTCATTGAAAAATTGCTTCACAAATATGGCCCTGTCATCGCGGGCTCCAAAGACAGTGGGGGGCAGTGGGCCAATACCGCCGCCATGATTGAACGCTTTTCTGAAAGAGGTTTTTCAGTGTTTGCCGGCAGTGAAAATTTCTTGATGCGCACCATGCGCGCTGGCGGCGCTGGTTGCATCAGTGCCACAGCCAACGTCAACCCTGCTGCCATTGCCTCGCTGTGTGCCAATTGGACCGATTCAGATGCAGATGACCAGCAACAACGCCTTGACTTGGTGCGATCGTTATTTTCCGCACTGCCCATGATTCCGGCCATGAAAACAGCAGTGGCGCAGACCACGGGCAAAGCCGATTGGAAAGTGGTGCGTCCACCCTTGGTTTCCTTGACGACTGCGCAAGAAACGCAATTGCTTGGGTCCATGAAAGATGCTGGGTTTTCAATGAAGATTGACTACCAATGAGCTCGCTTTTTCCCAACTTCGAATCTGAATTGATCGAAGTGAATGGCCTGTCAATCATGACGCGCAAAGGGGGCGCTGGCAGGCCTTTGCTTTTGATTCATGGCCACCCGCAAACGCACGCCATTTGGCATCGTGTAGCGCAAGCACTGACCAAATCGCACACGGTGGTCATGACAGACCTTCGCGGTTATGGCGATTCTTCTAAGCCCGAAGGCGCACCAGACCACCTGAATTATTCAAAGCGCACCATGGCATTGGACCAAATTGAAGTGATGCGTCACTTTGGTTTTGCTGAGTTTGATGTGTTGGCGCACGACCGTGGTGCCAGAGTGGCCCACCGCTTGGCCTTAGACCATCCAAAGGCAGTGAAGCGCTTGGTGCTGCTAGACATTGCGCCAACCTTGGCCATGTACGAAAAAACATCCAATCAATTTGCACGAGCTTATTGGCATTGGTTTTTTCTAATCCAGCCATCACCATTGCCAGAAAGATTGATTCAGGCCGATCCTTCTGCTTACGTTCGAGATGTGATGGGCAGGCGCAGTGCGGGCTTGGCGCCCTTTGACCCTAGAGCATTGGCAGAGTACATGCGATGCATGGAACTGCCAGGCGCTGCGCATGGCCTGTGCGAAGACTATCGGGCCTCGGCCACCATTGATTTAGTTCATGACCAATTGGACATTGACGCAAAGAATTTGTTGCAACAACCCTTGCTCATTCTTTGGGGAGAGCAGGGCGTGGTGAACCAGTGTTTTGATCCCTTGAAAGACTGGTCTAAGGTGGCCGTCAATGTGAAAGGGCACGCATTGCCCTGTGGCCATTACATTCCAGAAGAAGCACCTGAATTGCTTTTGCAGCAGGTGCAATCTTTTCTGGAATGAGCGCTTGTCTTGAGCTTCAGAATTACAAAGGCTTGAAGCCCATGCCTTTGACCACTTTGCCCCAGTTTTCAAAATCTTTGCGCATGAGTTCGGTGAAAAATTCTGGTGGCTCTGTGTGAATTTCAAGACCTAGCTTTTTCATTCGATCGCGCACATCGGGTTGTTGCAGTGCCCAGTTCACTTCTTTGTTGATCAAGTTCACAATTTCTTTGGGCACACCTGCTGGGCCAATCACGCCAAACCAACCGCCGGAGGTGTAGCCTGGCACTGTTTCAGCAATGGTGGGCACATTGGGATAGTCGGGTGAGCGAGTGGCTCGCGCAATGCCCAACAAACGCAGCTTGCCTGAATCGGCCAAAGGTTGCACCGAAATGAACGAGCCAACCGAGGCGTCAATGTCGCCGCCTAGCATTTGGGTGAATACAGCGTTCATGTCGCGATAGGGGACGTGCATGTACTCAAAGCCAGCCATCATGCGAAGTTGTTCGGTGGCGAAATGCAAAAATGCTCCTTCACCATTGGTGCCAAACGTCAGCTTGCCGGGGTTGGCCTTGCCATAGTCGATCAATTCCTTGACGGTTTTGAAGGGCGTTTTGGGGCTGACCACCAAAGCCACAAAGTTGGACGCCATCATGGCCATGGGCGTGAAGTCTTTGCGCGAGTCGTAGGCTACTTTGGCATAGGCCAAAGGCACAATGACCATATTGCCACCTTGCCCACACCCCAAGGTATAGCCATCGGGCGCTGCTTGTTTTAAAAGCGTCAAACCCAACTGGCCCGCAGAGCCAGCGCGGTTGTCAATCACAATGGGCTGACCCAAGCGCTCGGTCAGCTTGGGTGCAATGAGGCGCGTCAAAATATCGCAGCTGTCACCTGGCCCGGCAGGCACAATGATTTTGATAGGTTTGTTAGGGTAGGCCTGCGCCAAAGCCTGACCAGACACGCTGGCCAAAAGCGCAGCTGCGCAGAGGGCGAGTATTTTGCGAATCATCGATTTCCCTTTCAGACAAATGTTGATTGAAATTATTCAGCTTTGATGTTGCCGTCTCGAACTTCAGTGAGCGGCGCCCTGCAGCACCTTGTTCATGAACTCTGTCAACACATGGGCCAACGTGGCTTCATGCGGTTCCCAATCTGAAAATGGCAACACCGCCACATCTTGGTCTTCAATGGGCAGTTGGTACAAAATGCTGTTTGGAATGAGCGATGCTGCCGCAATGCCATTGACCGAAGCGTGTGTTTTGTCGTTGCCCGGAATGACGATGGTGGGCACCTTGATGGCCCGCATCACGTCGTCTTCCATGCCCAGCACAGGTTTGCGGGGGCCGCGCAAGAAAATAGACAACCAGTGCTCCATGACTCGGATGTACTCTTTGGGGTCCATGGCCATCAGGCGGGGCAGATTGGAAGGGTTGGCTTGAATGCGTTCTTGGTATTGCTCGGTGTCGCAAACTGCTTTCATGCCACCATGCTGAGCCGCCTTGATAAATTGTCCGTAGTAGTTTTCTGGCAAGCGGCCCGCTGCAAAGTCGCCACCGGTTACGCGCATGAGCAACAAGCCTTTGACTTTTTGCGGATGCCGTTGGTTGAACAGCATGGACAAGCGAGCGCCCGATGATGTGCCGCCGATGAAGGCTGGCGTGGCGTCAAGCTGGTCTAACAACACTGCCAAATCGTCTGCCCAAATCTCTTCTTCGCCATCTTGGCCAGCAATGAGGACATCGGATGCACCCGTGTTGCGACGGTCATGAAGCAAGACTTGAAAGCCCTTTGCCGCAATTTTTTCGGCAAAGGGAATGAATTCATTGAAGCCACGGCGTCCGCCGGTAATGAGGGCCAACCACGGACCGGTTTGGCCGAAAACGCGGTAATGCAGGGTGACGTCGCGAACCTTGGAAAAAGGCATGTCTTTTACTTTCTGGAAAATCAGTTGAATGCGTTGAGTACTTTGCCGCCCGCAACAACTGGGTTGGCGTGAATCAAAATCACGGCCAACACGCAGGGTTCAGTGCCGCGATTGATCCAGTTGTGCACAGTGCCTCGTTGCACCATCACATCGCCCGCTTTGAGGTGAACTTCTTCACCGGCTTCTAGCTCCATGTCAATTTCGCCAGACATGACGACGATGTAGTCGATGCTGTCGGTGCGGTGAATGCGTTCCTCCAAGCCTGGGTGGAATTGAAGGATTCGAAAGACACTGCCGTTTTCGATCATGGTGAATTTGCCTTCACGCATGCCTTTGTCATCCGATCCAGAGTTGTCGGCGGGGGCAGTGTCGGTGGTCCAAACGTTGCAAACCTTGGCACCAGGGCGGCCATCGCGAAAGTGGCTGCATATCTCGTCAATTTTGACAATGGCTTTGCCGTTGTCATCGTGTCCCGTAATCACTCGGCGAACTGTCGGTAAACTCATGTAATTCTCCTAGGCAGAGTATGACCTTAGCAGAACGATTTTCTTGAAGCAAGTCAGGCAAGACATAATCTCTCACCGTATTAACCCTTGCTATGCAGCAGAGATAATTGCCTTTAATGTTGAATACGTCTTGTGCTTTTTTGACTCAATTGAATGTAGAAAAATGAACCATTTGAAACTGGGAGCCGCCGAGCTCGATCGCATGCCTGCCATTCCCGATGCGCAGATGTCAACCGAACAAAAAAGAGTGATGGACGAAATAGCGGCTGGCCCGCGCGGCCGCATTGGCGGTCCTTTCATTCCCCTCATGCGCAGCCCCGAGCTCATGAACAGAATTCAAAAGGTAGGCGAGTATCTGCGTTTTCACAACACGGTGGGCTTGCGAAATTCAGAATTTGCAGTGTTGATTGTGGCTCGGCACTGGGGTCAGCCTATTGAGTGGGCCATTCACCGCCCCATTGCCGAAAGGGAAGGTGTGCTGCCGGCCACCTGTGACGCCATTGCAGAAGGCCGCCGCCCCGACAACATGACGCAAGACGAAACCCTTATTTACAACGTGCTGGAAGAACTTCACAACAACCGTTGTTTGAGCGACAGCACCTATGGCCAACTTCTGAAGCGCTTTGGCGAACAAGGTGTGATTGATTTGGTGGCGCACTATGGTTATTACAGCTTGCTGGCGTTGACCATGAATGTGGCCCGCACCGCTGTGCCTGCCAACGCGGCTTCTGTCCCTGGATTGAAAACCATTCCTGGTTAAGCAACATGATCAATAAGTTTGTTGACAGTGTGGCCGAAGCATTGGCCGATACGCCTGACGGCGCCACTGTGTTGATAGGGGGCTTTGGTACGGCTGGCATTCCCGATGAACTGATAGAAGGCCTGTTGGTTCAAGGTGCCAAAGACCTGACTTTGGTGAACAACAACGCAGGCAATGGCGAACACGGTTTGGCCGCGCTCCTGAAAGCAGGGCGTGTGCGCAAAGTCATTTGTAGTTTTCCAAGACAGGCCGACTCTGATGTGTTTGATGGCATGTACCGATCTGGGCAAGTTGAATTGGAACTTGTGCCGCAGGGCAATTTGGCTGAGCGCATTCGCGCAGCGGGTGCAGGCATTGGGGGTTTTTTTTCACCTACAGGTTACGGCACCGAGCTGGCCAAAAATGCCGATGGTTCATTGAAAGAAACCCGCGAAATCAAGGGTCGCATGTACGTTTATGAAATGCCCATTCATGGCGATCTGGCGCTGATTCGCGCTGAGCGCGGTGACCGTTGGGGCAACCTTACTTTTCGGAAAGCCGCTCGAAATTTTGGCCCTGTCATGGCCATGGCTGCACGCAAAACAGTGGCCAGCGTTTTTGAAAAAGCGGAGCTAGGCGGCATTGATCCAGAAACCGTCATCACACCGGGTATCTTTGTGCATGCGGTGGTTCAAGTTCCCCGTGTGGCCACGCTAGCTGGAGGCATCAAAGCATGAGCTTCACACGTCGAACCAAAGATGAACTTGCGGCTCGCGTTGCCCAAGATATTCCAGAAGGTGCTACGGTCAATTTAGGCATTGGTCAGCCAACCTTGGTGGCCAACCACATTCCATCGACTTTGGAAATTTTGTTGCACAGTGAAAATGGCATTTTGGGCATGGGCCCTGCGCCTGCAGCTGGCCAAGAAGATTACGACTTGATCAATGCGGGCAAACAGCCGGTAACGCTGCTGCCAGGAGGTGCGTTTTTTCACCATGCCGACAGCTTTGCCATGATGCGAGGTGGCCACTTGGATATTTGCGTGTTGGGCGCTTTCCAAGTCAGTGCCACAGGCGATTTGGCCAATTGGCACACAGGTGAACCCGGCGCCATTCCGGCGGTCGGTGGGGCCATGGATTTGGCCATTGGTGCCAAACAAACATGGGTCATGATGGACTTGCTGACCAAGCAGGGACAAAGTAAGTTGGTGGCTCAGTGCAGTTACCCCTTGACGGGGATTGGTTGCGTAAAGCGGGTCTATACAGATTTAGGCACCTTAGCCTGCACACCCAACGGGCTGGCAGTGATCGACATGGTGCCTGGCTTGACGCTAGAGGCTTTGTCTGAACTTATTGGTTTGCCACTGGCTTTATTGGCTTCGTAGCCAACATAAAACACATGGAGCCTAAGGCCGATAGCAAAGCAAGGACGCTAAAGCCCAATTGGTAATTGCCCGTGAGGTCGGCCAGCACCCCTGCCAACATGGGCCCCACAATTTGACCCAAAGAGATGATGGCGGCTGACAAGCCCAAGATAAGCCCAATGGCGTTGCGGCCAAAATAATCGGCTCGAATGGCTTGCATGAAGGGGCCACGCAAGCCCCAAGCCACACCGTGAAAAACACCAAACGCAATGAGCATGGCCATGTTGTTGGCAAAGGTGAGACAAACCATGCCAATGGCGTGCGCCAACATGCAAAGCGCCGCCACTTTTCTTTTCTCGAACATATCGCCCAAAGTGGCACCCATCAGCACGCCCCCCAATTGCGCAAAGGTCATGAACAAAATGACCCAGCTGGCGGTGGCCACCGAATAACCCAGGCCTTCTTTCATGTGCGTGATGGCGTGGACGTTGACGGCTGAGACGATCAAAAGTGCAAGGCCATGCCCAATGGCCAGCATCCAGAACGCCCGAGTTTGAACGGCCTCTTTGGCGGTGAATTCAACTTGAACTTCAACAGGCGTGTGGCCTGGCTCTGCTGTTTTGAGCGCAGGGTCAATGCCATCGATATGTTGGCCGTGGTCTTCGGGGCGCCTGAGAATCATGCCCGCCAAAGGCAAGCCAAACAGCAAGACCAGCAAACCCGTGCCACCTGCGGTGTAACGCCAACCCCAGCTTTGAATTGACCAAGCCATGAGGGGCACGGCCAGACCTCCCATGGCCAGACCCAAGCTCATGGTGGAGAGGGCACGCGCTCTGAACTTTTCAAACCATTGAACCAAGGCAACCGAAAGGGGAAAGTAGCCACTGAGGCTGGCGCCAATGGCCATCAAAATGGCGCTGGTGTAAAACGTGGCCACAGCGTTGACTTGGCTTAGCAACAGCAAACCGGCGCTGAAAAGCACCATGCCCAAACGGATCATTTTTTGCGGACCCACTTTGTCCATGATCCAACCCAGTACGGGGCCAATGATGGCGGCTTCGACCGACTGCAAGGCCGCTGCGCCCGACAAGGTGGTTTTGCTCCAGCCCATTTCGTCTGAAAGAACGGCGATGTAGAGGCCAAGTGCTTGCGTGAGAAAGGCCGCCAGCAAAAACTGAATGCCACAGGCCGCACCCACCATACGCCAACCGTAAAAAATTTTCATGGAGAAGAACAACCAGGTTTGCGATGAAAGTCAGAAACCAGTTTAGCATTTAGACGGAGGGGATCGGGCACGTTCACAAGGCTGTGACTAATTGTCTTGGTCCTTGGCCATAACTTTTGTATCATTTCTACATTCGTCCTCTTTCCACAGGAATTACCCATGCGTCTTGGCTACTTCACCATGCCCTTGCACCCCTTTGAGAGGGACACCACCGAGACCCTGCATGAGGACCGAGAGACCATCATTTATGCCGACCAACTGGGGTTTTACGACGCCTTTGTGGGCGAGCACCTCACTGACAAAGCAGAAAATGTCACCAACAGCCTGATTTTTTTGGCCACACTGATTGCCCAAACCAAGAACATCAAGCTGGGTTCTGGCACTTCCAATCTGTCGCACTCGCATCCCACCTTGCTGGCTTCTCAAGCCGCTATGTTTGACCATCTGGCAAAGGGTCGCTTTATTTTTGGCATTAGCCCTGGTGCTTTGGCCTCCGATGCAGAAGCCTTGGGCATTTTGGACCAAGACCGCAACCAGTTGTTTGCAGAAGCCATTGATGTGATCTTGGCCATTTGGGAGCGCGAGCCGCCTTACAACATTGACTTTGAAAACAACCGCTTCAAAGTTTCAACCAAGGTCACTTCGGTGCCTGAAATTGGTCGCGGCATTTTGATGAAGCCTTATCAAACACCTTATCCAGAAATTGTGGGCACGGTGGTGGCGCCATTTTCCAAAGGCGTGATTGCCATGGGCAAGCGCAACTTCCATCCCATGTCGGCTAACTTCCTAATGTCGCATTGGCTCAACAGCCACTGGGACAATTATCAAGAAGGCAAAACCAGCGTTCAGCAGAAAGCCAATTCGGCTGATTGGCGCGTGGCCCGAACCATTTTTGTGAGTGACGACGCATCTACCGCCAAACGCTATGGCCGCGAAGATGCCAACAGCCCCTACCGTTATTACTACCGCCAAATGCTCACCAAGATGATGATGTCCAAGCGACACGTCATTTTCAAAAAGCATGCCGACGAAGACGACAGCCATGTGACCATGGACCGATTGTTAGATGAGTTGGTGATAGCCGGTACGGTGCAAGATGTGGTGGACCAAATTCTGAAGTTGCGCGAACAAGCCGGCCCCTTTGGCGAAATTGTGTATGCCGGTATGGACTTGGTCGACCCTGCGTTAGGCCGACGCTCTATGGAGTTGATGGCCCACGAAGTGATGCCGCGCGTGAACCAAGCCTTAGGGCTTGGATCTGCCATTAACGCAGATGCAGCGCTGGCATAGAACGGGTCTTCAGTCTGTTGTGCCAAGTCGCACCAGGGTGTCGAGCTTAAAGGCTTATCATCGTGATCAGCACTTGAGTTAAGTCAAAACTGGGAGTCACTTTTGGAAGTCTCGTTTCACGAAGAAATAAAGTCCTTGCGCAAGGGCGATGGTGAAGTGTTCCGCGGGGAAGGCATTCTGGCCATTACCAAAGCTTTGCTTCAATCAGGTGTTGCTTATGTGGGTGGCTACCAAGGTGCGCCTGTGTCGCACCTCTTGGATGTCATGGTCCAAGCCAAGTCATACATGGATGAACTCGGTGTTCATGTGGAGGCTTGTTCCAACGAAGCTTCAGCGGCCGCCATGCTGGGCGCCTCCATCCATTACCCCATCAGAGGCGCAGTCACTTGGAAATCCATTGTGGGGACCAACGTGGCGGCCGATGCCTTGTCCAATTTGTCATCGCCTGGTGTGACCGGTGGCGTGCTCATTGTGGTGGGCGAAGACTATGGCGAGGGTGCCAGCGTCATTCAAGAAAGAACCCATGCTTATGCTTTGAAGTCTGGCATGTGCCTGCTTGACCCTCGGCCTGAGTTGGGTCAAATGGTCAACATGGTAGAGCAAGGTTTTAGATTGTCTGAAGCTTCCAACATGCCCGTCATGATGGAGCTGCGCATTCGGGCTTGTCATGTGCGTGGTGAGTTTCAAGCCAAAAACAATCAGGCGCCGTTGCTGTCAAAGAAGAATTTAATTGCCGAGCCTGCTGGCTTTGACTACATGCGACTGGCACACCCGCCTGTCACTTTTGCACAAGAAAAAAGAAAAATTGCGCACAGACTGCCAGCGGCCAGAGAGTTCATTGCGGCCAACAATTTGAACGAACACTTTCCTGGAACTCGTCACAAGCATTTGGGCTTGATTGTTCAGGGCGGGCTTTACAACACACTCATTAGAACGCTGCAGCAGTTCGACTTGTCTGATGCGTTTGGTGTGTCAAGTCTTTCAATTCTGGTTTTGAATGTGACCTATCCGCTGGTGCCAAACGAGTTGGTCGATTTTTGCAAAGACAAGTCGGCTGTGCTTTTGTTGGAAGAAGGCCAACCCGAGTACATCGAACAAGAGTTGGCCCTCATGCTGCGCCGCCTTGACTTGCAAACGCCCTTGCACGGCAAAGACATGTTGCCATCGGGCGGCGAATACACAGCCGAAGTCATGGCCGACGGCTTGCTGCAATTTTTAAGTCGCCACGAGCCCATGGCAGTGCCTGAAAGCACGCGCGAATGGTTGCAAACCAATTCCATTCGCAGGCAAGATGTGCAATCGATGTTGGGCAGCCCTGTGCCTGCGCGGCCCCCCAGCATGTGCATTGGCTGTCCAGAGCGGCCTGTGTTTTCTGCCTTGAAGCTGGCCCAAGAAAAAGTAGGCCCGGTGCATGTGTCGGGCGATATTGGTTGCCATGCGCTGGCCACCTTTGAGCCCTTCTCGGTGGGCCATTCTATTTTGGGCTATGGCATGAGCTTGGCCAGCCGAGCCGGCGTATCACCTGTCATGAAAAGGCGTGTGCTGTCGGTCATGGGGGACGGCGGTTTTTGGCACAACGGTTTGTTAACGGGTGTTCAAAGTGCGCTGTTCAATGCCGACGATGCGGTGTTGTTGATTTTTAAAAATGGCTACACTTCTGCCACAGGTACGCAAGACATTATCAACACGCCCACAGAGTTGTCGAAGGATGCCACTTCGGACAAGCGGCAAAGCTTGGCCCACACCAACCATGTGATTGAGACCACCTTAGAGGGTATGGGCGTGAAGTGGTTGCGAACGGTGCATACCTATGAGGTCGCCAAAATGCAGGCCACACTGACCGAAGCGTTCACTACCGATTTTCAAGGGCTGAAAGTCATTGTGGCGGAAGGTGAGTGCCAATTAGAAAGGCAACGTCGTATCAAGCCTTGGCTGGCTTCTTTGCTTTCAAAAGGCGAGCGGGTAGAGCGTGTGAAGTATGGCGTGGACGAAGATGTTTGCAATGGCGACCATGCCTGTATTCGCATCTCCGGTTGTCCTACTCTGACTTTGAAGGACAACCCCGACCCCTTGAAAGTTGACCCAGTGGCCACCGTGATCGATGGCTGTGTGGGGTGTGGATTGTGCGGTGAGAATGCACACGCAGCCACTTTGTGTCCTTCCTTTTACCGGGCTGAAATCATTCAGAATCCAAAGCTTCTCGAGCGCATGGGTGCGAAATTGCAAGGCTTTCTTACCCGCTTCCTGCAGCCCGCCTAAACGAGATCTGAATGGATGCCAACATGACCCAAGCTGTATCTATTTTGCTGTGCGCCTTAGGCGGTGAGGGCGGTGGTGTTTTGGCCGATTGGTTGGTTGAGGTGGCCAACCTGGCCGATCATCCGGCACAGGCCACTTCTATTCCAGGTGTGGCTCAGCGAACGGGTGCCACCACTTACTATTTAGAAATTTTTCCAGTCTCAAATTCTCAATTGAATGGGCAAAAACCAGTGCTTGGCTTGAACCCATTGCCGGGCAGACTGGACGCACTCATTTCTTCTGAGTTGTTAGAAACAGCGCGTCAAGTCGGTCATGGTTTGGCTTCAAAAGACCGCACGTGCGTCATCAGTTCTTCTTCGCGCGCGTTAACCACGGCCGAGAAAATGGTCATGGGCGATGGACGCCGTGAAGAGGCGCCATTGATTGAGGTCATTGCGGCCAACAGTTTGCGACACCATGTGATTGACATGGCGGCCTTGTGTCAGCAGGCGGGCACCATGGTGAGCGCGGTCATGCTGGGCGCCATTGCGGCCAGTGGCTTGCTGCCTTTTGATCGGCGCCATTATGAAGCGGTGTTGTCTGGCAAATCAGCGGCTGCCAAAGCCAGTTTAAAAGGCTTTGCGCTGGCCTTTGACCGTGTGAGTCAGCAGCGTGAACAAGCGCAGTATGTGGAGCATGTTTTGAAGGTACCCCCAGAGGCGCCCATTGAGCTTCATGTTGCACTCAATGAGCCAGCCAACTTGCCCGCCAGTGTTGCACAGCAATTCCCCTCAAGCATGCACGCGATGTTGGCATTGGCATATGCCCGTTTGGTGCAATACCAAGGCGAGTCCTATGCGCAGTTGTTGGTCAGTCGCTTAAGCTCTCTCAAGGCCATTGAATTGAGCAGTCCCGGCAGTACGCCCGATTGCCCGGTAACCCACGAGACCATTCGATGGTTGGCCTTGTGGATGGCCTTCGACGACATCATTCAGGTGGCTTACTTAAAAAGCCGCGTCACTCGGTGGCAGCGTGTCTCTATCGAAGTGAAACTCAAAGAGGGCGAGTTGCTCAAAGTCTATGACCACTTCAAACCAGGTGTGCCAGAGCTTGCCGCTGTGTTGCCCAAGTCTTGGGCAGAGGTCTTACTCAGGTGGGATCGTGCGCGTATTTTAAAAGGCAAGGAAGCCTGGGCCATGCCCATCAAGTTGGCGCGGCACGCTGTTTGGGGCCTGCTCAGTTTGCGTTTTTTGGCAGCCATGCGCGTCATTCGGCCCTTTGGAAGTCGGTATGCCAACGAGCAAGCGCTCATTCAAGAGTGGCTTGATGGAATTGCACAAGCTTGTCGCCAATCGACTCAGATTGGCTTAGAAGTGGCCAAGTGTGGACAGTTGATTAAAGGCTACGGCAGCACCAATGAGCGCGGCAAAGACAACTTGCTGCATATTTTGCGCACGGTCTGTCAGGCCCCAGCTGGTCAGTCTGTCTCTGATCAAGCGGGCGTTGTGGCTCAAATTCGCAATGCGGCTTTGCAAGATGAAAAAGGTCAGCTGTTTGACATGGCTTTGTTGCAGCATGGTGCGCCTGCGCGTCCTGTGAAAGAGCAACCCATTTTGTGGATGAAAAATCCAAGGTTAAAACAACCCACTTAAGCAGTGACTTTGCACCTTAGCTAACTTGCCTATGCATATTCAATTCAAAGGGAGACAACATGTTACAAAAAAATAAATTGAAAAGTGGCCTTGGTTTAACCAAACGCTCAATGGCAACCGCTTTGTCATTGCTCTTGCTAGGCACTGCAATGAGTGTCGACGTTTTGGCCCAATCGTGGCCTTCCAAGCCCATCAAAGTGGTGGTCAACTTTCCACCAGGTGGCGCAGCCGATCAAATTGCCCGTGCCGTAGGCATTCCATTGGCAGAGGCTTTAGGCCAACCCGTCATCATTGAAAACAGAGGGGGTGCCAATGGCAATTTAGGTGGCGACATCGTGGCCAAGTCTGCCCCCGATGGCTACACCTTCCTCATGAGTTCTGGCGGTATGGTGTCTGTCAATCCGCACATTTACCCGCGAATGTCTTTTGATCCCACCAAAGATTTGGTGCCCGTCGCGTCTGCGGCCAGGGTGTTGGTGTTTTTGGTGGCCAAGCCCAGTTTGCCTGTTGACAACATTCAAGGCTTTTTAAAGTACGTCAAAGAAAATCCGGGCAAGCTATCCTATGGCTCTGCAGGCAATGGCAGTTCGCCCCATTTAGCGGGTGAAATGATGAAGAGCCAGGCTGGATTGTTTGCAGTGCACGTGCCTTATCGCGGTGCGGCACCTGCTTTGCAAGATGTGTTGGCAGGTCAACTGGATTTTTACTTTGACCCAGGCATTGGTTTGGGGCAGGTGCGCGCTGGCAAGCTCAAATTGTTGGCCGTGGGTAGCCTCAAGCGGTCTCCCTTGTTTCCAAATGTACCCACTTTGGACGAGGCGGGCCTCAAAGGTTTTGACGCCGACACCGTGTTTGGCTTTTATGCCCCAACAGGCACACCAGCCGATGTGATTGGCAGAGTCAACCGCGAAATTAACCGCATTTTGTCAACGCAAGCTTTGAAAGATCGCATTCAAAACTTGGGGGGTGAAGCTTTGCCCTTGACGCCTGCTGAGTTTGGTGCCCGCGCCAACGAAGACGCCAAGCGATTTGGCGAAATCATTCGTGAACGCAAAATTGTGGGTGATTGAGTCCAGCAATAAATGGGGTCAGATCAACATTAATTTCCAATCAAAGGGGCTAAAGGCCAAGGGGGGCTGAACGATTTCTGGTACTCCAGTATGAGGAAGCCCCCCTTAGCCTTTAGCCCCTTTGATTGACCAAATTAATGTTGATCTGACCCCATTTAATTGGTTAGGCGGGAAAGGTAGTGGGAGATGGCTTTGAGGTCCTCGTCTGAGATGCCATAAAGGGAGGCGATCATGGTGGGGTCTCGGCCGACTGCTTGGTTGGCTTTCATGGCACGCATGGTGTGAAGCAAATAGTCTTCACGTTGGCCGGCCAGTCTGGGCATTTGTTCTCTGCCTTCGTAGGTAGGGAGGTGGCAGATGCCGCAGCGCATTTCTTTAGAAAGCGTTTCGCCTTTGCTGTGCAAGTCTGCTTGCTTTTGCGCGGGAGGCTTTGCAATTTTCAAACTTGAATAGTAGGTGGCCAACTCGGTGAGTTCAGTGTCTGGCACATTGTCTAAGACGCCCTTCATTTGAGGGATGTCGCGCATGCCTTCCCGAATGAGCACCAATTGGTTTTCAATGAAAACCTTGGGTTGACCCGCAATGGATGGCATGTCCTTAAGAACGGCATTGCCATTGGGCCCATGGCACGCATTGCACATGTTAGCCCGGGCAGGGGGTTTTTGTGCGGCAGAAAAAAGGGGGGCCAAAATGGCCACCCCTAGGAAGGCCATGGCCCTCCATTTGGAACTTAAAGTCATTGTTACTTGCTGTAAGACACGCGGTAGATCACGCCCATTTGCTCGTCAGAAACCAGCATGGCGCCATCGTTCATTTGGTGCATGTAAGCAGGACGTCCCCACCAGCTTTGATCAGCTTCGTTGGCGAAGCCCGTCATGAAGGGCTCTACTTTGGCGTTTTTGCCATCGGCATCAGCGCGAACAATGACCACGTCGTGACCAATTTTCTTGGTGCGGTTCCATGAACCTTTGCGTGCGTTAAATAGCACGTTGCGGTATTCAGCGGGGAACATGTTGCCTGTGTAAAACGTCACACCCATGGTGGCAGCGTGAGGGCCCATTAAAGCAACTGGTTGCTCAATACCAGCACATGGCATAGGACGCTTGACATCGGGGTCGGGCAGATTGCCTTGATGGCAGCTTGGGAAACCATAATGGCCACCCACCTTCAGACGGTGCATGGTGTCGTTCGGGGTGTCATCGCCCAACCAGTCACGGCCGTGATTGCTGAACCACAATTCCTTGGTGACGGGGTGCCAGTCAAATCCCACGCTGTTGCGAACACCGCGCGCTAAGACTTCCATACCAGAGCCATCAGGGTTGTAACGGCGAATTTGTGCATATTCGGCACTGGGTGGCTCACAAATATTGCAAGGTGCACCAAAGGGAACATACAGTTTGCCATCGGGACCAAAAGCGATGTACTTCCAGTTGTGGTGTTTTTCGGGTGGCAAATTGAATTTGGCTGTGAGGTCCACGGGTGCCACATTGGGGTTCTTGTCGATGCCATCAAAGCGCAATACTTTGTCAACGGACATGACATACAAAGCACCATCTTTGTAAGCCACGGTGGGTTGATCAAGCTTGTCAATCACAACGCGCGAAGTGCGAGTGGTGCCATTGTCTGTAATTTCATATACACGGCCCAAGGGGCGTGTACCCACATAGTATTTTCCGCCATCGCCTTGTGCAATGACTCGGCTACCAGGGACGCTGTCTGCCCATACTTCAACTTTGAAGCCTGGTGGTAATTTGATTTTTTCAAGAGGTACATCTGCTGCTTTGGTGGCAGTGAGTTTGCCGGCCAAAGGCGCTAAGGTAGAGTTGGCCATGTCGCCAGACATGCCTTGTTTCCAAGCTGGGGGTGGCGCTGCAGCAGGGGTTTGAGCATGGGCTGCTAATGCGCCTAAAGTTAATGAGACAACCATGCCAAGTTACTTGAATTGATGCATCGACAAATATTTCACAGGAGACTCCAATTTTTTATTGAGCCTCGAATTTACTCAATTCAATGCATGTCAGATTGAGTAGCTTGAACACTTGACTTTGAAGAAGGGATATTGAAGTGACAGTTTGGGTAAACCCTTAAATTTCAAACTCTTCTAAAACGATTTTGCGTACAAATGGCATGGAGGCAAGTTACAAATTCAGTTTGGTTGAAATTCCAATTACCCAATTGCGGGGAAGCAAAGGTTCAAAATATTGCCGACCTGCCTGGTTGATGATGACAGAACTCACCGCTTTTTTGTCAGTGAGATTGTCTACGCCCAAGTAGGCTTCAAAGTTTGCCTGGCCCCAAGCAAAACCTTGTTTAAGCTTTGCGTTGATCAGGCCATAACCAGGTGCTGCACCAGAGGCGTCGTTCAAGTCGTTGGCCCAAAGACCAGAGCGAGCCACCCAATCTAGGCTAGCAGTTTTGCCTTGCAATGGTTTTTTACTGGCGTTTTGAAAACCATATTCAGCCCAAGATAGGGAGGTGAACAATTGTTTTTGCGGAATCCCTGGCAAAGATTTCCCAGCCAAGGCTGTGCCGCTTGCATATTCAGCGCTCATCACGGTTGCAGTCAGTTGTGTGCGCCAATTTGAGTTGAGTGCATGACGTGCAGAAAACTCTAGGCCTTCACGCAATGTCTCAGAAGCATTGGTAAATGCAGTGCGCCCACCTACTGACAAACTGGTCACAATTTCGTTGTCTGTTTTGATGCGAAATACAGCAGCATCAAAGCGCGTGCTTGGCGAAGGCGTCCATTTGCTACCCAATTCAAGGTGCTGACTGCGTGAAGGCACTAAATTGGCATTGAACAATCCCACCACAGCGTTGCCTGATTTGGTATACACCGACTCTGAAAGTGTGGGTGTTTCAAATCCTTTGCCTTGATTCACATAAAGGTTCAACTTGTCATTGACATGCCAGGTGGCACCTACGACGGGATTGGCCGCTTGGTAGTTCACAGAGCCCGAACCATTGACACCATCTGTCAGGTAATCGTCTTTGCTTTTAAGTTGAACATTGCTTTGCCGCACACCTGTTACAAAAGTCCAATCGTTCACGACGCGCCAGTTGGCCTGAGCAAAGTAATCGCGGTTGGTGCTTTCGTTCAATTCTTTGCGGTTAATGCTGCCAGTTTTTTGACCGGCAGCAGCAGGGCCACCTTGCCGGTTTTCACCAGCGTAGTCTTGGTCAAATCCGGCTACCCAATCAACGGATTTACCATGAGATAAATTGTGTTTGCCTTGAATTTGCAAACCCAGACCTTGAAACTCTCTTTCAAGCCCCACCCAAGAACCTGCAGTGGCTGAGGCTGCTTGGTATTGCAAATTATCCCGATTGCCGCCATAGATTCGGGCCTGAATGCGAGTGTCCTTGTCTAGCTTGTGCTCTAGCACGGCACCGGCTTGCTCTTGATTCACTGTTTTACGGGTGTCGTTGGCCAAGGCGAAATTGCCAGCCTGTTTGGGGTTGGTCAAAAACTGTGCTGCGGTTAAACCAAGCGGATCTTTGGCAAAAGGCATGCGAAACACAATGGCAATCAATTTCAAGCGGGTGTCTGCGCTAAGGTCAACCGTGGTCACACTGTTCAGTTGCTCTCTTTTGGCCTGGCTGTTGTCGCGGTAGCCTTGAATGTTGAAAGTGCTGTAGTCGGCCACAAAACCCACGTTGCCCATGCGCTGGCTAAATTGCCAATCGTTGCGCTCTAGACCATAGCTGCCTTTGAAAACTTGCGCTTGCGCAGTGGGTGTCAGTTCGGCTTCGCGCGTGAACACCTGAATGACACCACCAGCAGAATTGCCATAGAGCTGTGCCAAGGGGCCCGTTAAAACTTCGATTTTTTCGGCAGAGGTCAGGCTGACAGTGGAGGCTTGTCCTTGGCCATCGGGTGTGGTGGCGGGTATGCCATCTGTGATGAGTCTGAAGCCTCGCAAGCCAAATGCGGATCTGGCACCGAACCCTCTGATTGATATCTGCACATCTTGTGCGTAGTTGTTTCGATTGAAGGCAACCACACCAGGTGCTCTGGCCAACACGTCTGATAAGTTGACTTGCGGCCCGCTGCTGCGAATCGTTTCTGCATCGATGGTGTAGATGGACGTGGGAGCGTCAAATTGGCGTTGGGTTAGGCGGCCGCTTTGGACCAAGACTTCATCCGTTGCCTGATTAGGTTGATTGGTTTGAGCATATGCACAAGTGATGCTCAAACTTGAGAGCAAGGCCATGTGCCAGGCGAATATTTTGCCGTAAGTCATTGAAGCTTTAGATGAAGTTATGGTTTGAGGGCTTTTTAGATCAGCATGAAGATTTGCTATCTTTGTACGATCATCATAGATAGAAAGTTTCCTTGCAAAATGGGGGTTTTCCGATTCAACAGCGCATGAGTGAATTGCGCTCACAATGAACCTATGAAACAAGCACACCAACCTGGGGCATGGCCCTCGCCCTTGTCAGCATCTTTATTGGCCCAAGCGGGCAGCAGTGTCATGTGGTCTCAACCCATGGGCGACGACCTTTGGTGGGATGAAGTGCGGCCCAGTGAAGGAGGGCGCACGCTGGTGGTGAGTCGTCAACTGGGCGATATTTTGAAGGCCCCATGGAGCGCCAAAAGTCAGGTGCACGAATACGGGGGCATCAGCTGGCTTGGGCTGGTGCGCAATGGTCAAGCCCTGTTGGCGTTTGTGAGCAAAGCCGATCAGCGAATTTACATCACTGAACCCATGGGCGAGCCAAGGCCCTTAAGTCCTGAATCGCCTTCTGGGCAAAGCCATCGTTACATTGAGATGATTTCGGTGGAAGATGAAATTTGGTGCATTCGCGAAGTGCACACTCAAGGCCGAGTTGAGCGTGATTTGGTCGCGTTGAGCGTGAATCTTCATGGCGTTGGGTCATTGCGCACATTGGAACAGTCCTCTCACTTTTATGCTCATCCCAGAATTTCTGCAGATGGTCGATATTTGGCTTGGATTGCTTGGGAGCACCCGCAAATGCCATGGGATGGCACTGAGCTTCGTGTGGCTGAGGTGTCTAACGGCCAATTGAGCAATGTACGTGCCTTAGCGGGCAACGTTGAGACTTCGTGTTTGTCACCCGAGTGGGGGCCTCACAACGAGCTTTATTTCATCTCTGACAAGAGTGGTTGGTGGAATCTTTGGCAAGCCGATTTGGCGGGCAAATTGAGGCATGTCATTGAAGAGACCAGTGAGTGGGGTTTCCCGCTTTGGCAGTTGGGCATGAGGGCTTTGTCGGTTTTGCCTGATGGGCAGTTGCTTTCGGTGCACGGTCCTGTGGACGCAAGAAAAATTGTGAAGGTGAACCCACAGACGCTCGCTATGCAAAACTTGGCGTCTGATCTGACAGATTTCAAACCATCCCTGAGTGTTTCTAATGCCAAAGCGTATGCTGTAGGTGCGAGTGGCAAAGTGGTTTCGCAATTGATTGAAATTGATTTGTTGAGTTGGCAGGTGTGTGATGTGGTGACTTCAATGGAGTCGCCCGTTGATGCCAGTTACTTTCCTAAACCACACGAAATCAGTGCCGTGCGTTCAGACGGCCGAGAGGTATTTGCCATTTTGCATTCGGCACACCATCCTGATTTTGAGCCTTCCGAAAAACCACCCTTGATGGTGGTGGTGCATGGCGGACCTACGGCCAACTCCTCGGCCACGCTTTCGATGAAGTACGCTTACTTTACATCTCGCGGCATTTCTGTGGTCGATGTGAACTATGGCGGATCGACGGGTTATGGCCGGCAGTATCGCAATTTGCTTCGCGGGCAATGGGGTGTGGTCGATTGTGAGGATGTTTTGGCCGTGGTTGAGTCGCTCATTGCAAAGGGCACTTGTGCTGCCGATAAGGTGGTCATTCGGGGGGGCAGTGCAGGCGGCTTTACGGTATTGAATGCCTTGGTGAACAGCAAACGCTTTGCTGCAGGAGCTTCCTACTATGGCGTGGCTGATTGCACCACGCTGGCTACTGACACTCACGACTTTGAGTCGCGATACCTTGACACCATGATTGGCGCTTTTCCTGCTGAAAAAGATTTGTACATTGCGCGCTCTCCCATCACGCATGTGAACCAATTGAGTTCACCCTTGGTATTGTTTCAAGGCCTAGATGACAAAGTGGTACCACCTTCTCAATCAGAAGCCTTTCGGGATGCGTGTGCGGCCAAAGGCCTGAAGCATGCCTATGTGGCTTATGAAGGCGAGGGGCATGGATTCAGGCAGGCCTCGACCATTGTGTCTTCACTCGAAACTGAGCTGAAGTTTTACGGCGAGGTGCTGGGTTTTGAACCGCAGATGTAAGTCTGTGCTTTTAGGGGCTATTCAATTTCTTTGACATCGACGACAAAGTAATCGGTGTCACCAAAGCAGGAGGAAGGCAGCCCTTTGTGTTGCTCGTAATTCAGGGTGACTCGCTTGCCTGCTGCAGCACTTACTTTTTGAGCAATGGCTTCATCGCGAACCGTGAAGAGGAATTTCTCGGGGGCGGCGCCAGGCATAGCCACCAAAGAAAGTTCGCCCTCCCATGTTTTGCAAATCCAACCTTTGTAAGAGACTTTTTGTAAAAAGCCTGCGCGTTCGCCGCTTGAATAACTCCAGTTGAGTACGATGTAGACGTAGAGACTGAACAAGGCAATGGCACTCGCCAACAGGAGGGTGAGTGATTTGAGTACTTTGGTGGCGTTGAATGTGGTCATGTCTTCATTCTAGATTAGGAATCTTTGAGTTCCAATGTCAAATCAATAGGTGAGTTCTAAGACAGTGGTGTGTCCTTGTGCCGCTGGCCAAGTGAGGCCAATCAATTTCTCACCGTTGAACTCAGCTGAAATGCTGCGTTGAAGGGACTCTGGAAGGCGAAGTCTGACATTGGAGTTGCCGGCGCCAGTGCCTTTGGTGATGCCGGGCAGCTCTGATTTCCCATCAAACCACAGGGTGTCTCGGTCGGCATCGAAGTAACCCCTTGGGCGAGTCAATGTGACAACTGCCTGTGCAGCCTTGTCTGCATCGGCCATGCGTTCGGGACGCATGTGAATGATTTGGCTTGAACGGGCGAAGGGGCTTCGGTAAAAGTGCGTCGTGGCATAGCCTTGTGCACTTACAACAAATTCGTAACGTGCTGTGGATTGACCTTGAAATGGTCCCCAGGTTCCCTCTTCTGTGATGGTCTTTTGGTGCACGGCATTCCCCATGCGCCTGCCAGTGAGGGCATCAATTTCAAAGACCTCGATTGAAGCGCCTTTGAGAGCTAGGTTGTTGACATAATTTCCGCTGTTCGGATTGATTGGATCTTGACCCAAGCCAAAGACCTTGCCATTCAGGCGCACTTGTTTTTCTTCAACGATGTTGTGAATTGGTTTTTGACCCGTTAGAAATTGGTAAGTGGCATTAAACGATGCTTGCGAGAAAGACGTTTCGCGGTGGTCAATTCGCGGTATGACCACGTTGTTAGCGCCCTTGAGTTCAGGACCATCAAAGCCAACCAAAGTAGCGCGGCCTTTCATGCCGATCCAAAGGCCATCTGGCTGGGCAAATTTATCGTTGTTGTCTGAGCGAATGGTCATCCATTTTGTGGGGCCACAAACTTCATCGCCTTTTTCATTTTTGGGGGCGTTCAGTTGTTTCAGAAATGGGCCTGCGCCAGAAAACTCGCTGGCATCGTTTAATCCTGGAACAGCTTGAACACCATGATTTGTACCGCCACCGATGACAGCATGGCTGACGGTTTGCGTACCACCACCGTTGCAAATGTAGTTGCGAATGGCGTTTCCACCGCGAGAATTGCCAATGAGCAACACTCGTTTTGCGCCTGTTTTTTGAAGAATAGCGTCAACTTCTGACTTTAAAAAATTCATGTGCTCTGTGGTGGATGATCGCCCCACTTGCTCTTTGGGATCGGCATCTCGGGCCAGCGGATAGGGCACATCGATGGCATGCAATAAATGAGGACTCCAGCCATTGGACTCAAATCGCCATGTCGTGGTCTGCCAAAGCGCTGCCGAATCACCATTGCCATGAACGAAAACAACAGGAGGCAGCTGAGTCAATTGGGAGGGCATGAGTGTGGAACAAGCTGTTAAGAGCAGAGCCGAAGCCGTGCTCAGAGTCAAGAGCCATTTGGAGGGGTAAGTTAAGTTCATCACGGACACTGATTTAAAATCAGCCATTGTGGTGAGTTTATGTGTCAGACCGATGAGACACAATAACTGGGGTCAGATCAACATTAATTTCCAATCAAAGGGGACAAAGACTAAGGGGGGCTGAACGATTTCTGGTACTCTAGTATGAGGAAGTCCCCCTTAGTCTTTGTCCCCTTTGATTGACCAAATTAATGTTGATCTGACCCCAATTATTTGACCCCAATGATGTGACTCTATTGATTGAGAATTGACTTGATGAAAAAAACTGATTTAACGACTTTTCAAATAGGGTGCATTTTGGGGGGTGGTGCCATCATGCTGAGCTTGGCCATGGGCATGCGGCAAAGTTTTGGATTGTTGCAACCCCACATGATTCGTGACATTGGCATCACGGCAGCTGATTTTTCATTGGCCATAGCCTTGCAAAATATTGTTTGGGGTGCAACGCAACCCATTGTGGGAATCTGGGCGGATAAGTATGGCACTCGGCCTGTGGCACTTCTGGGTGTCCTCGTTTACATCATCGGACTGGTATTTCTAAGATTTGCCGATGCCACTTGGATGGTGACTGTCGGCATCGGTTTTTGTGTGGGCATTGCCTTGTCCTGCACAGCCTCCAACATTGCCATGAACATCACAGCCCGAACTGTGAGCGCTACCAAGCGAGGGGCCGCAATGGGCGCGGTCTCTGCCGCTGGATCACTGGGTTTGACCATTGCTTCGCCTATGACGCAGTCACTCATTACCAATTTCAACTGGCAAATGGCTGCTGTTGGGTTTTTGGGCTTGGCTTGTGTCATGCTACCCGCTGCCTTTTGGGGCAGCAAGGCCGACAAAATTGAAATTGAAGCCGTGGTGGGTCAACCGCAATCTGCCTCAGATGCCATTACAGAGGCTTTAGGTCACAAAGGCTATCGCGTTTTGGCCATTGCCTTTTTTGTGTGTGGTTTGCAATTGGTTTTTATCACCACCCACTTGCCTGCTTATCTTGACATCTGCGGCATGGACCCGACAGTAGGCAGCAACACACTGGCCTTGATCGGTCTGTTCAATGTCATTGGCTCTTATTTGTTTGGCTGGCTAGGCGATCGTTATTCCAAGCGCATGCTTTTGGGCAGTATTTACATCCTTCGATCTTTGGCTCTGTACTTGTTCTTTTCTTATCCACCGTCACCCTTAAGCACGCTTGTGTTTGGCGCTGTCTTGGGCACCTTGTGGCTAGGTGTTGTGCCCTTGGTATCTGGTTTGATCATTCAATTGTTTGGCCTCAGGTTCATGGCCACGCTATCGGGCATTGCCTTCATGAGTCACCAGGTGGGCTCTTTCTTAGGCGCTTGGGGTGGTGGCTATATTTTCAATGTGTTTGGCAACTACAACCTAGCCTGGCAGCTGGCCGTTGCAATCGGCCTGGCCGCAGGCCTGTTCCAAATGACCATGAACACTCAGCCCTCTGAAAGGATTCGCCTCCAGTCAGCGTAAAAAATAATTGGGGTCAGATCAACATTAATTTCCAATCAAAGGGGACAAAGACTAAGGGGGGCTGAACGATTTCTGGTACCCCAGCATGAGGAAGCCCCCCTTAGTCTTTGTCCCCTTTGATTGACCAAATTAATGTTGATCTGACCCCAATTATTTAATCGGCATAGCCGGGGTTGGTGCGGTCTAGGATGCGCATATTGGCTTCGAAGTAGAGTCTTTCTCGGTCGCCACGGGGATGGCGGTCGGCGCCTGAGGGGGTTAGGACTCTTTGAATGACCTCGTCGCTAAGGATGTTCAAGTCTTTGCCCGTGCTCATGGCCAATACCTGGGTTTGACAGGCTTTTTCGAGTTTGTACAAACGCCTGTAAGCCTGAGCAATGGTGTCGCCAACGGTGACCACACCATGGTTTTTCATAAACAACACCGTTTTGTTGCCCATCAATTGAGCCAGGCGTTCACCTTCTTCGTTGGACGAAGCCAAGCCCGTGTAGGTATCGTCGTAGGCTATGCGGCCGTGAAAAAATGCCGCTGTTTGCGTGGCAGGCAACAAACGATTGTCTTGCAACATGTTCAGTGCCGTAGCCCATGGCTGATGTGTGTGCAACACAACCTTGGCGCCAGTGAGTCTATGCAGTGGGGCATGGATACTTTGGCAAGACAGTTCAACAACACCTCGGCCCTCCAATGTTTGACCCGCCTCATTGAAAATCATCATGTCACTGGCCCGAGCCTCTGACCAATGCAGGCCAAAGGGCAAGACAAAATATTGATCAGTACGTCCTGGCACGCAGGCTGTGAAATGGTTGTCAATGCCTTCTTCAAATCCATCTAAAACGGCCATTCGCAAAGCTGCCGCTAAATGAACTTTGACCTGTTGAACAGCATCTTGGCTGTTGGGGGTGTGAAGTGCGTGAACTGTCATGGTTAAACTTCAATGAATTAGATGAAACGTTCTAGAGATTACCCCAAGCTCATTAGAATTCAAGTGGCTTAACCCTTATTTGTGCAACCCTTGTGACTTTTAGTCTTCCACTGAACCCCAAAGCCACCGGCAATGCCGATACCTTGACGCAACTGCCAAGGTCCTCAGGCGTTTATATCTTCAAAGGTGCTGGCACACTGCCTCTTTACATTGGCAAAAGCGTGGACATTCGGAGCAGGGTCATGTCCCACATGCGAGCAGAAGACGAAGTTGAAATGATGTCTCAAACCATGCACGTTGAGTGCATTGAAACAGCAGGTGAAATTGGCGCCCTGTTGTTGGAGTCACATCTGATTAAAAGTCTGAATCCTATTTTCAATGTTCGTTTAAGGCGACTTCGCAGTCTTTGTACGCTTCAAATTGTGAAGCAGGGCGAAGGCTGGATGCCCGCTATTGTGAACGGCAAGGATTTAGGTTTAGGAAAGGTCGACGGACTCTATGGCCTGTTTGGCTCGGTCCATGCTGCGCAAAGTAAACTGCGTGAATTGGCAGACCAGCATCGCTTGTGTTTAGGATTATTGGGACTTGAAAAAATAAGCAAACGCGGTTGTTTTGGGCTTCAAGTTAAAACATGTTTGGGGGCGTGTGTGGGCCATGAAGAAAGGCCTGATCACGATGAACGATTGCTGAACGCATTGACGGACATGAAGGTGCACGCCTGGCCTTTTGAGGGCGCCATTGAGTTGGTTGAGCAAAGTGGCGATTGGATTCAACGACACCGCATTCAAGATTGGCGCTATTTAGGCACCACCTGCTCAAAATCAAGCGCTTTGAAGGTCAGTGTTCAACAGAGTTTTGACTTAGACACCTACAAAATTTTGGTCAAGCCCATCATGCTTGGAAATGCGCAAATTGAAACTGTTTAGCAGGCGGAAGGCGTTAACGACAGTCTGATGGGGCATTTGCTTAGAAGTATTGGACAATACAGTTCTTAACGACTCGTCAGGTTTTCAAGCGCTTATGGCAATTCAATGGTTTCCCGGACACATGCACCTCACGCGCAAAGCGATTGAGGAGCGCATCAAAGACATTGATGTGGTCATTGAAATGTTGGATGCCAGATTGCCCGGTTCAAGTGCCAATCCCATGTTGGCGCAACTGATTCAAGGCAAGCCAGGCTTGAAGGTTCTTAGCAAACAAGATTTGGCCGATCCCGAACGCACGCTCATGTGGTTAGCCCATTACAACGCCATGCCCAACGTCAAGGCCATCGGCCTTGATACCAGCATGGTCTCACCCGCCAAGGCTTTGATTGAGGCGTGTCACCAATTGGCACCCCATCGGGGCGGCATGGCCAAGCCAATGCGAGTCCTCATTTGCGGCATTCCCAATGTGGGTAAGTCGACTTTGATCAATACCCTCAAGGGCAAGAAAGCGGCTAAGACCGGAGATGAAGCGGGTGTGACCAAACTGGAGCAGCGCATCACCTTGGCGGACGATTTTTATTTGTACGACACCCCCGGCGTTTTGTGGCCGCGCATCATTGTGGAAAAGAGTGGCTATAACTTGGCAGCCAGTGGCGCTATTGGGGTCAATGCATTTGACGATGAGGAGGTGGCTTTAGAGCTGCTTCACTATTTGATCGCCCAATACCCCGCCGTGTTGAACGCCCGTTACAAAGTAGCCAACGTGACTGAGCACACTGATGAAAGCATGTTGGAAGCCATTGCGCGGTATAGAGGTGCCATTCAAAGCGGCGGTCGCGTCAATACCACCAAGGCCGCTGAGATTGTGATTCACGATTTCAGATCAGCAGCTCTGGGAAGACTGACCCTAGAGACACCTCTAGAGTTTGCAGATTGGTTGGCGTCTGGTTTGAAGGCTGACGCAGAGCGAGCGCTTCGCAAGGAGGCACTTCATCAAGAGAAGAAAGCTGCGCGCAAAACCAAAACCAAAACCAAAACCAAAATTAAAAGTTAAACACGAAAAGCTCAAGGCTGAATGAACAGGACGGGTACTTTAGAAGCACCCGCTACGCGCTGAGCCACAGACCCCAGCACAGTGTCAGCCCATGCAGAGCGGCCTTTGGTGCCCATGATGATCATGTCAAAGCCACCCGATTTGGCTTCCTTGATAATTTGAGCACTGGGATGCCCAAACTTGATGGCCATGTCGTGAGCGACATTGGCTTTGTTTAAAAACTTAATGGCCCAAGCTAAATGGGTATCTGCACTTTCACGCAGATAGTCTTCGACTGCGCCTTTGGGGGTGTATTTTTTAAAAAGTTTGAGGGATGAGTCGTCTTGGACGGTCATGAGGGTGATGTGGTTTTCACCCTTCATGTTTTTAAAGAGAGCTACAGCATATTTCACCGCTGCCTCAGAAGCTTTTGAGCCGTCAATTGCTATCAGGTATTTCATGTCCATCTTTCGAAGTGATGGACAGATGGTAGGCATTCAGTTTTTGAACACCTTGATTTGGATCAAGTTTTTATTTGTCTAACTTGATACCGGTCTCTTGAACAATGTTGTTCCAGCGATTTTGAATTTTCTTTTGCCAGGCTTGCGTTTCTTCAAGGTTCATGTCGAAATAAACACCGCCCGCAGATTTGACTTTGTCCATCACATCGGGGTGGTTGGCGGCCTTCACAATGGCAGCATTGAGCCTTCGCTGAACTGCTACAGGTGTGCCAGTCGGTACGGCATAGACTGTGTAACTTTGCAATTCAAGATCTTTCAGGCCTTGCTCTTCCATGGTGGGCACGTTGGGCAACAGTGGCAAACGGTTGGCGCCAAAAACACCCAAAGGAATGAGTTTGCCAGTGGCAATAAAGGGAGCCACTTCGCTGTAAAAAGCGGAGACCAACTGAACTTGACCTGAGGCTGCATCGGTCATTGCAGGCACATTGGCCTTGTAGGGCACGTATTGCATTTTGGTGCCCGTGCGCACCGAAAATGCGGCGCATACAAAATGGCCCACAGTGGCTGTGCCGCTGCCGCCACAATCCAATGTTGTATTTTTGGCTTTGGCATAGGCCAGCAACTCAGCCACATTTTTAACCCCTAGCTGCGCGTTGACCATCAAGATGGGGTAGCCAGCAATGGTGAGCCCCACTGTGGAAAAGTCTTTGTTGGCGTCATATCGAACGGGTACGCCCAGTTGTCCAATCAAGCCCATTTCGTTTTGACTACCCATGAACAAGGTGTGACCATCGGGGTCGGCTTTGGCAGCAGCATCGCCTGCAATGGCGCCTGAGGCACCGGGCTTGTTTTCAACCATGATGGGCTGCCCCAACTCGGCTTGAAGGTGCGGTTGGTGGCGCCTGGCGTAAATGTCAACCACGCCACCTGGTGCAGCAGAGGTGATTAACTTGATGGGTTTACTGGGCCAACTTTGAGCCAGGACAGCTTGTGGCAAGCCTGCACCGATGATCAGGGATATAACGCCGCTGAAAACGAGATGTCTCATAAAGTTTCCTTGACTGATTGACCAGTTTCTTTGCAGACTTGGCTGTGGCCTTATTCTTTGACAGATCCTGTCATGCCAGACACGTAGTACTCGACAAAAAACGAGTAAATGAAGGCCACAGGCAGCGAGCCAAAAAGTGCGCCTGCCATGAGGGCACCCCAGTGGTAAACATCGCCTTCAACCAATTCTGTGACCACACCAACAGGCACCGTTTTGACTTCACTGGATGAGACAAACGTGAGTGCGTAGATGAACTCATTCCAAGATAAAGTGAATGCAAAGATGCCCGCAGAAATAAGGCCGGGAACCGACAAAGGCAAAATGATTTTGATCAAAATTTCCCAGCGGTTGGCGCCGTCAATCATGGCGCACTCTTCCAATTCAAATGGAATGGTGCGAAAGTAACCCATGAGCAACCAAGTGCAAAAAGGGATGAGAAAGGTGGGGTAGGTGAGGATGAGCGCCAAACGGGTGTCAAACAAACCCAACTGAAACACGACCGAAGCCAGCGGAATGAACAAAATAGAAGGCGGCACCAGGTAGGCTAAGAAAATGGCAAGACCGGTATGTTTAGCGCCTTTGAAACGCAAGCGTTCAATGGCATAAGCCGCCAAGACCGAAGCAAACAGAGAGAAGAAGGTGGCCGTGACCGAGACCACCACGGTGTTCCACATCCACTGAGGGTAGGCGGTGCGAAACAACAGTTTCTCAACGTGTGCCAGGGTGGGGTTAATGATCCAAAAGGGGTTGCCATCGCGCGACAACAATTCGTTGTCGGGTTTGAAAGCCGTGATACCCATCCAATAAAAAGGAAAGAGCAAGACGAATAAAAACGCCAACAAGGGAAAATATGTTTTGAAAAGTTTGGTGGCATTGCTGTCCAAATAGGACATGCCCACATTGTCTTGTGTGTCTTTGCTCATTTGTCGCTGCCGCCTTGTTGCCATGTGCGGCGTTGGAGTCCGAAATAACTGAAGAGAATGGCGGCCAACAAGAAGGGCACCATGGCAATGGCAATGGCAGCGCCTTCTCCCAATGCGCCACCCGAGATGGCGCGCTGGAAGGACAGGGTGGCCATGAGGTGCGTGGCATTCAGTGGCCCACCTCGTGTCAGCACGTAAATGAGTTGGAAGTCTGTGAAGGTGAAGAGCACAGAGAAGGTCATGGTGACCGCAATGATGGGGGTGAGCAATGGCAAAGTCACATGCCAAAACTGCTGCCAGGGTGTAGCGCCATCAATGGCGGACGCTTCGTAATAGGAGGGCGATATGGTTTGCAAACCGGCCAGCAAGGTAATGGCCACAAAGGGCACGCCGCGCCATACGTTGGCAGACAGGGTGGCAAAACGGGCATTCCAAGGTGAGCCTAAGAAGTCAATGTACGTGTCGATCCAGCCCATTTTGACCAGCACCCAACTGATGATGGAAAACTGCGAATCGAAAATCCACCAGAATGCAATGGCAGAAAGTGCGGTGGGCACAATGTAGGGCAGCAAAATGACTGCACGGAAAAATGATTTAAAGCGCAAATTTTTGTTCAACAACAAAGCCAACCAAAGCCCCAAGAAAAACTTGAGCACACTGGCCACGGTGGTGTAAAACATGGTGTTGAACAAGGCCAACTGAGTGACGCTGTCTGAGAGCAAGAAGATGTAGTTTTCTAGACCAATCCATTCGCCACCTCTGCCGATTTTGGTATCGGTAAAACCCAGCCAAACACCCAAGCCAAGAGGGTATGTCAGAAACAGCAGCAACAAAACTGCAGCTGGCATCATGAAGATCAAGCCGAGCACATTGCGGCTGTTCTGAATTCTCTCAAGCAAGGGTGTCATGGGTTCTTTTCAGTTTTGAAACAGTATCAAACTTTGTAGTAACGTTCAGCACGTTTCTGTGCGCGTTCTGCCGCTTCCTTAGGTGTTTTAGCACCGCTGGCAGCTTCAGCCACCATGTTGACCACAATGAAGTCGGCACCGGCACCAGCTGATGCATAACCCAGTTTGCCTGCATAGCCAGCGGGACGCATGTTTTTCACGGCGTCGCGGTAGGCTGTGTGCTTTGGATCGGATGTCCAAATGGCAGACTTGGTGTAGAAGTCTAGTGGTGGCGCAATGTAACCGCCAGCCGCTGTGAGCCAAGGGTCGAACTGCTCTTTTTCCATCATGAAGCGCAAGAACTCCTTGGCAGCATTGGGAAACTTGGTGTACTTCATGACCATTTGGTTGAAGAACAGGTGTGACTCTGTAGGTGTGCCAACTGGGCCAACGGGGTAAGGCGCGTGGAACACATCTGAATTCAATGCGCGCACTTTTTCATCGGGCGATGTTTTGGTGGCGTAGTAAATGGAGATGCCGTTGTTGGTCAGGCTAATTTGGCCATCCAAGAATGCTTTGTTGTTGTTGGGGTCAAGCCAAGAGAGTGTGCCAGGAATGAACTGTGCGTACATTTCTTTGGCGTATTCCAGTGCCTTGATGGTTTCTGGGCTATCGATCACCACCTTGTTGTTGGCGTCAACCAATTTGCCGCCGAAGGCCCACAAGAGCCAGTTGCACCAGAGGCCGTCGCCAGTGGCATTGCCCAAAGCAAAGCCAGAAGGTGTGCCTTTTTCTTTAAGAGCTTTCAACAACTTCATGAAGTTGTCGGTGTCTTTAGGGAATGTGTCAAAGCCAGCCGCTTTAACTTGGCTTTGACGGTAAACCAACATGGCCCCTGCCGCACCCAGAGGCACGCCAATCCATTTTTTGCCATCGGGTTTGAGGTAGGCGTGGCATGAAGGGAAGAAGCCACCATATTTTTTGCCCAAATACTCACACAGGTCAGTCACGTCCAACAGCTTTTCTGGGTAGAGGTTGGCATCGTCGTTGGTAGACAAAATGATGTCAGGGCCTGCGCCCGTGTTGGCAGCCACAGCGGCTTTGGGTCGAACATCTTCCCAGCCTTCGTTGTCTACACGAACTTCAATGCCAGTCGTCTCTGTGAATTTCTTCACGTTGGCCATGTAGGCGTCAATGTCGCCTTGCACAAAACGGCTCCAGCGCAGAACGCGCAGCTTGGCACCTTTTTCAGGCTTGAAGCTGAGGTTTTGGGCTTGGACCGCAGGGCTGACAGCCATGGCACCCATGCCCAGTGTGGTGGAAGCTGCCGCAACGCCGGCTGAGCTTTCCAGAAAGTTACGTCGATTGAGTTTTGCCATGAAATGTCTCCTTTTGAGTGGTTGAGCGACGAGAGAGAAAAACAAAAAATGAAATGATTTTTTAAATTAGGCAAGCAAGCGCATGCCAGTTGCTGCATCAAATACATGCGACCGCGACATATCAGGTTGCAAATGAATGGTGCTACCCAATTTGAATTCATGTCTTTCACGGAATACCGCAGAAAACTCGACGCCTTCGTGACGGCAAGCCACGAAGGTGTCCATGCCAGTGGGTTCCATGACAGCCACATGCGCTGATATGCCGCCTGCATCGACCAAGGACAAGTGTTCTGGGCGAGTGCCAAAAACCACAGGCTGGCCGTTTTGCCCTTTGACGGGGTGTGGCAGATCCAGTTTGAGACCATCGTTCAATTCAACTTGGCAACCGCCCGCATTGACCAGCAATTTGCCGGGCAAGAAGTTCATGGCAGGTGAGCCAATGAAGCCTGCAACAAACTGGTTCGCCGGAAAGTCATAAAGTTCCAAAGGTGAGCCGGTTTGCTCAATGCGACCATCGCGCATGACCACAATTTGATCGCCCATGGTCATGGCCTCGATTTGATCGTGGGTGACATAAATGGAAGTGGTTTGCAAACGCTGATGCAATTCCTTGATTTCGCTTCGCATGGCCACTCGAAGTTTGGCATCGAGGTTGGACAAGGGTTCGTCAAACAAAAACACTTGGGGGTCGCGAACAATGGCGCGGCCCATGGCCACTCGCTGTCGCTGGCCGCCAGAAAGCTGACGTGGGTAGCGTTCAAGCAAAGAGCCCAGTGCCAAAATATCGGCAGCACGGGCTACTTTTTTGTCAATCTCATCTTGCGGGCGTTTGGCAAGCATCAGCGAGAAGGCCATGTTCTCGCCAACAGTCATGTGGGGGTACAAGGCATAGTTTTGGAAAACCATGGCAATGTCGCGTTCTTTGGGGGGCAGGTCATTGACTTGCCGATTGCCAATGTGGATTTCTCCACCACTGATTTCTTCCAAGCCGGCAATCATTCGCAGCAATGTGGATTTGCCGCAACCAGAGGGGCCCACTAACACGGTGAACGAGCCGTCTTTGATTTCAATATCGACCCCGTGGAGAATGGGGACTTCGCCAAAGTTCTTCTTGACGGTACGGATCGATACACTGGCCATTCGCAAATTCCTCGATAAACGCCTCAGTGATTCAATGAATCACAGGCAAACTGCTCAAACTAAGCTGCAGTATCACACCCTTGAGGTGTCTTTCTTATCCAAGATTACCCTAATTGGTCAGACCAGATTGCGTGTCCTTTGGCTCCAATCAGATCCTTGCGACTTGTCCTAGAATGATTCCACCATGAGCGAACAACTTCATCCTTTACAAACCAGTTTGAACCTGGCGCAGGCCACGGCTATTTTGGACGAGTGCTTGGCTGTCCGGCAAAAAGAGGGCCTGTTGCCATTGGCTGTTGCTGTGCTTGACGCTGGCGGTCAACTGGTGGCTTTTAAGCGGGAGGATGGCTGCGGCGTTATGCGCTATGACATTGCTTTTGGCAAAGCTTGGGCCGCCTTGGGCATGGGCATGTCGACACGACTCATCAGAGACAGATTGGCTAACCGGCCCGCTTTTCAAAGTGCTTTGGCTTCAGCTTCAGACGGCAGATTTATTCCTGTTCCAGGCGGCGTGCTCATTTTGAATGACCACAAAACGGTGATCGGCGCTGTGGGTGTCAGCGGTGATGCCTCTGATCGAGACGAATACTGTGCCATCCATGCCATTCAATTGGCCGGTCTAGGGTGTGAGCCCGCTTCATACCAGTCCGAATGGCGGAACGCTGGCCTTTAGCCGTTTCTTCTTCGGGTTTATGATGTTTGGAGCTTCCCTTGATTTGTATCATTGGGACTTTTTCAAGCAGTACCAAAAGGGGACACAGTGACTCAGCTTTCACACATCAAACGCCGCGCACTCGTTGCATTGATGGCTTCCATTGCAGGCGCCATAGGCTTGCCCAATGTGGCACAAGCACAGGCCAACTTTCCAAGCAAAACCATTCGCCTCATTGTTCCTTTCCCTGCTGGCGGCCCCACAGATATTTTTGCGCGCCAATACGCCATAGGTTTGTCTAAGGTCTTGAATCAAAGTGTCATCGTGGACAACAAAGCGGGTGCCAGTGGCGCCATTGGCTCATTGGAAGTGAAGCGCAGTCAACCTGATGGCCATACCCTATTGTTTGGAACGGCCTCCAATTTGGCGCTTTACAACCTGATGGCCATCAAGCCTCAATACGATTATTTGAAAGACTTCATCACGGTGGCCGTTGTCGGCGGCTCGGCGGTGGTTGTCATGGCCAACAAGGAGGCGCCCCAAACTCTCAAGGCTTTGATCGATCAAGCCAAGGCATCACCGACCAAATTCAGATATGGATCGCCTGGTCAGGGCACTTATTTGCATTTGTCCATGGAACGCTTTTTGTTGGAATCTGGCGCCAAAATTGAACACATCCCTTACAAGGGCAGCGGACAAGCCAAACCAGCATTGCTTGGCAATCAAACCGAAACCATGGTCGATGCGCTGGGTTCCGCCTTGCCTTTGCATCAAGGCGGGCAAGCCAAAATTTTGGCCATTGCTTCTAACAAACGTTCAAGCTTGGCGCCTGATGTCCCTACCGTGAACGAAGCTTTGGGCATCAAGGGATTTGAAGCTGTCCTTTGGAATGGCGTTGCAGCGCCTGCAGGCACACCTAAATCTGTGATCGACATATTGGCAGCGGCCACAGCCAAAGTCTTGAAAGATCCTGTGTTGGTCGATCAGCTCAAACAATTGGCCATGGAGCCCACAGACTCTACCCCCGAGTCGGCGACTGAATACATCAAAGAAGAGATGCTGAGATGGAAGCCCGTGATTGAGAAAACAGGTTTGCGGATTGAATAATGAGTGAACCGCGAATTGCACTCATTCATGCCACACCCCTTGCGATAGAACCTGTCAATTCATCGTTTAAAAAGCTTTGGCCTGAGGCTTCTTTGCAAAATATTCTGGACGACAGTTTGTCCAAGGACCATGCGGTGGCGGGGCAACTCACAGCCGACATGGTAGAGCGTTTCATTGACTTGGCGCAATATGCCAAGCGGGCAGGTTGCCAGGGTATTTTGTTTACATGCTCTGCATTTGGCGAAGCGATCGAAGCGGCTGCTAGCGCTGTAGGCATACCTACTTTAAAGCCCAATGAGGCCATGTTTGAAGATGCCTTGCGTGTGGCTTCAGATACCAACCCAAACGCTGCAGAAGTTTTGAACATTGGGCTTGTGGCCACATTTGCAGCTTCTATCGTGTCGATGAGTGAAGAATTCAAAGCCCTCACCGTTGGTCTTGAGCGGCAAGTTCGATTGCACACGCTTTTTGTGCCGCATGCCATGAATGCCCTTGCGCAAGGGCATGCCGAAGAACACCACAAATTGATCTCGGAGGGTATTCAGTCCATGCCAGTCTGCGATGTGACCATGCTTGCGCAATTTTCAATGGCTGCAGCCCAAACGCTGGCCCAAACTAAAACCACAACCCATATTTTGACCAGCCCCGAATGCGCGGTTTTGGCTCTTCAAAAACGGATGAAAAATGTCTGAAGTCAGAGCAACGCGCTTACAGTTAGAGGAATTCACAGCCAACGCCATGAGGGCTTTGGGATTGCCCCCTGAAGACGCAGCCACAGTGGCTTCTCTGATGGTTGAGGCCGATATGCAAGGCTCCGATGGCCACGGCGTGATCCGCCTGGCACCTTATGCCAAAAGAATTTTGGCAGGCGGAATCAACTTAAATCCTCACATCAAAGTTGTTCAGGAGAGAACGGCCATGGCCTTGGTCGATGGTGACAATGGCATGGGTCACTTGGTCATGAAAAAAGCCACCGAGTTGGCCATTCGCAAAGCGCGCAACGCAGGCATTGCTTGGGTGGGCAGTCGGTTAAGCAACCATGCCGGCCCAGCCTCTTTGTATGCACGCATGGCATTGGAACACGACATGATTGGTTTGTACTTTGCGGTAGGAAATGCCAATCATTTGCCGCCTTGGGGCGGCTTGGACATGTTGTTGTCAACCAACCCCATTGCAGCGGCCATTCCTACTTTGAATGAAGCACCGGTGGTGTTGGACATGGCCACAACCGTGGCAGCCTATGGCAAAGTAAAAGCCAAAGCCCAACGTGGCGAAATGATGCCCGAAGGCTGGATGATCGATCGACAAGGCAAACCATTATTGGACCCTAGCAAAAGTGAAGAAGGTTTTTTGTTGCCCATTGGCGGCTACAAAGGCTACGGACTCTCTCTCATTGTGGGTATTTTGGCGGGAACCTTGAATGGTGCAGCCATGGGCACTCAGGTCATTGATTTCAACAAAGACTTCAAAACGACCACCAACACAGGTCAAGCCATTGCCATCATTGACCCTGCAGCCTTTGGCGACCTGATGGAATTCAAGCAAAACGTCGATACGTTGGTGCGTGAATTAAGAGGCTCCGAAAGAATGCCGGGTGTTGATCGAATTTGGTTGCCTGGTGAGCAAAGCCATGCAAAGAGAAAAAGCAATGAGGCTCACGGCATTGTGTTGGCGCCCAGTTTAGTCAAACAACTGTACGACTTGGCGTTGCAATTGAACATCACGCCTTTGAATGTACCTGTATAAATAATAATTCTTGAGGAGACAATGAAATGAACACACCCCATTTAGCCCTGAAACTTGGGAGCCTTGTTCGGACCGCAGGTGTTTTAAGTTCTTTGAGCATGGCGCTCGTCCTGTTCGGTTCATCGCAAGTGTGGGCTCAAAGCTACCCGCAAAAACCCATCAGATTGATTGTGCCCTTGGCTGCGGGCAGTGCTGTAGACAATGCGGCACGCATTGTGATGCAAAAAGTGGCCACCAACATGGGCACCGCCATCGCCATAGAAAATCAAGCGGGTGCTGCTGGCCTTATTGGCGCAGACCGCGTGGCCAAATCGACACCTGATGGCTATACCTTGGGTGGCTTCAACGACAGCATCATGACCATGCTGCCTAATCTTCAAGCCAAAATGCCTTGGGACATTTTGAAAGATTTTGAACCTATATCCTTGGTGGCTACCGTGGAGTGGGGCGTTGTGGTGCCTGCTGACTCGGCCATTAAAACGGCCGCCGATTTAATTGCCGCCGCCAAAAAAGCGCCTGGTCAATTGAATTACGGATCGGGTGGCAACGGCAGTCCGCAACATATTGCCATGGCTTTGTTTGCATCTCAGGCCGGCGTACAACTGACGCATGTGCCATACAAGGGCGCTACCCAAGCAGCCGTAGGTGTGGCAGGACATGAAGTGCAGGTTGCCTTTCAGGGTATTGCCACAGTCAGTTCATTGATCAAAGCAGGCAAGCTAAGGCTGATTGCCGTAACCACACCCAGACGCTTGCCCCAGTTTCCTGATGTGCCCACTGTGTCTGAGTCGGGTTTAACTGGTTTTGAATTCAACTCTTGGTTTGCCATGATGGCGCCTGCTGGGACTCCCAAGCCGATTGTTGAAAAGCTGCACGCTGAAATTACAAAGGCACTGGCAGACTCAGGCATCAAAGAACAATTGTTTGGTTTGGGACTCAGCCCACGTGGTACTTCGCCCGATCAATTGGCCACAGATCTTCGAGCGCAGTATGCCAAGTATGGAAATCTGATTCGACAAGCCAACATCACGGCTGACTGATCAATCATGACCTCGCAGCAAGAACCCTCACCACTGTCTGGTGCAATTCGACGCTTCAAAGACCCGAATTACCAAAACAAGGCGCCAAACTTGCAAGCCTTGAGGGATGAGATTGACGCCCTGGATGCCCAAATTGTGGCCTTGATGGCTGAAAGAGCCTTGTGCGTGCGAGACGCTACCCGCTTCAAAAAAGATGCCTATCAAGTGGCTGCGCCGGCTAGGCAAGCTCAAGTGTTTCAAAAAGTCAGAAACTTGGCCGCTGAACATGCTGCAAATTTTCCAGGATTTGAAAATATCGCAGAGTCAGCGTATCGAACGATGGTGGCAGGTTTTATAGCCGCCGAACAAGAACTGTTTGCTCAAACTGAAGAAGTGAAATCATGAAGCCCATGTCTACAACCCTCTCAAATTCTGTTGCACAAACTCGAACACACCATCAGACACGGCACCGCCGCGCTCTGTTTGCTTTGTTGACAGGTGCAACCGCGCTCACTTTGTTAACAAGCTCTTTGTCCTCCTTTGCCCAAACTGCTTGGCCCAATCGGCCCATCAAGTTGGTGGTGCCCTATGGTGCTGGCTCTTCACCCGATGTGATTGCCAGAATTGTTTCTGAAAAATTGGCAACCAGGCTGGGGCAACCCGTTGTCATTGAAAATCGGGTGGGAGCAGGGGGTAACACTGGTTCTGGTTTTGTCGCTAAATCTGCAGGTGATGGCTACACTTTTTTGATCAGTACCAATGGCCCCTTGGTTTACAACACGGTGCTTTACAAAAAGCTCAGTTACGACCCCTTCACAGAGTTAAGGCCAGTTGTTTTGGCTGGCGGACAATCCAATGTGTGTGCTGTTCGCACTGACTCAGGCATCCATACATTGTCTGATTTGGTTGACGCCATGCGCAGCAAGCCAGGGCAGTTTAATTTCTCTTCAACGGGTATTGGCAGTTTGTCACAGTTAGGGGTAGAGCTGTTAAAGGTCAAGACAGATACTTTTGCTGTTCACATTCCTTATGTTTCTTCACCCTTGGCCATCATGGCAATTTTGCAGGGTGATGTTCAATTTGCGTGTGTACCTGCTGTGGCTGTTTTGCCCCAAGTCAAAGCGGGCAAAATGCGCGCACTGGCAGTGTCTACTGCCAAGCGCAGTCAATTCTTGCCTGATGTACCTACCATGAAAGAGGCAGGCTTCACAGGCATTGAGAACGTAGCTTGGATGGCCATCATGGCGCCATCTTCCACCTCTTCAGACATCGTTCAGCGCATGAATCAAGAAATCAATGCTGTCTTGGCCATGCCAGATGTCAAGGAAAAACTCTACGCCCAATACATGGAGCCCATCGGTGGGTCTGAGTCTGAATTGAAAAGTTTCATGCTTCAAGAACTGCGTGTCATGACACCCGTCATCAAGCGCACGGGTGTCACCATTGAGTAAGCAATGGTTTGAACCCGCACGTCAACTGCCTGTTTATGGCGAGTTTGATGTGGTGGTGGTCGGAGGCGGCCCCGCTGGCATTGCGGCCAGTTGGAGCGCAGCCAGGCACGGTGCCAAGGTATTATTGATTGAGCGCTACGGTTTTTTAGGTGGCATGGGCACGGCCGGCGGCGTGACCAACTTTGCGGGACTGTTTGGTGTCCGCCATGGCGAAATGCAGCAAGTGGTTCATGGTGTGGTCGATGAAATTTTTAACCGCTTGATTGCCATAGAGGGCTTGAACGATCCACAAGACGGCATGCAAGGCCGCATTCGCGTTCGTTCCTACGACATGTCAGCTTACAAGTGCGTAGCCGATCAAATGATGGTGGATGCTGGTGTAGAGGTTTTGTTTCATGCCTGGGCAGCGCAGGTCAGCATGGAAGGGGGCAGAATCAAGGCGCTCTTTGTAGAGACCAAATCTGGGCGTCAAGCTGTGTTGGCAAAAAGTTTCATTGATTGTTCGGGTGACGCAGATCTTGCAGCTTTTGCAGGCGTGCCTTTTGCAATTGGCGATGGCCAAGGCAGTGGTCTTTACCCAAGCACCATGTTTCGTTTGGCGCATGTCAACCCCGATGCTGCCTTGGCTGCCATCGGTGAATTTCAGGCCATCAATGCCTTGATGAAAAAAGTGCAGGTAGAAAAGCCTGGTACGTATCAATTCCCCCGAGAGGGTGCCATCTTGCGCCCGCAAAAAAATCCTTCTGAGTGGCGTGCCAATGTGACCCAGATTGCACAGTCCAATGGCCAAGCCATGGACGCCACAGATGCTCGGCAGCTAAGCCAAGGTGAGTTGGAGGGTCGCCAACAAATTGGTGAATTTTTTCGATTCTTGAAAAACGAGGTGCCTGGCTTCTCACAAGCTAGCATTACCGAAATAGCGCCTCAAATTGGTATTCGTGAAAGTCGCAGAATACAAGGTGTTTATGCCTTGACAGGAGATGACATTCTCAATTGCGCCTCATTCAAGGACAGCATTGGCTGCAGTGCATGGCCGATGGAAATGCACGCTCAAGGCAAAATAGAATGGCAATTTCCAAAGAAGCCGTCAGGTCCTAAAGCCAGGCTTTACAACGATTTACCATGGCGCATGTTGGTGCCGCACAAAGTGAGTAATTTGTTAGTGGCTGGCCGGTGCGCCTCTATGACCCATGAGGGGCAGTCTGCAGCGCGAGTGAGCGGAGCATGCTTTGTGATGGGCCAGGCTGCAGGGACTGCGGCGGCCTGTGCCAGCGATACGCATGACTTTAAAAATCAGGATGTCAATGCGTTGCAGCAGCTTCTGATTCAAGATGCTTGTTATTTAGAGCTTGAACAGATCAGTTAGGAAGCCTTGATGACCTTCAGTGTCATTATTTGAAAATTCCTAATTTGTACAAATCAAAATTGCGTGCATTGGGCAGCACTGTTTTCACATCCGTTGCACTCACACCAAACCAAGCGGCCAACTCCGCACCCATTTGATCAATGGAGGTGCTGGGTAATAAGCGGCCACTGCCAACTTGTTGGTTGTGTGACAGTCCAATTTCAGGCGCTGTGCCTAAGAATTGACCGCCATTGACCGCGCCACCCATGACAAAGTGATGGCTGCCCCAGCCATGGTCAGAGCCATCACCATTGGAGCTGAGGGTGCGACCAAAGTCAGATGCCGTGAAGGCGGTCACTTGGGGGCCTTTGCCAAGGCTGGTCATGGCATCGTCAAACTCTTTCATGGCAGTGCTTAATTTTTGAAGCAAAGCGGGATGTTGAGTGGGTAAAAAATCGTGCAGGTCAAAGCCGCCCATGCCCACCATGAAGACCTGACGTTTCATGCCAAAGGTCGTTTGTTGCTCAATCATTCTGGCGACCATTTTGAGCTGTGCCGACAGGGTGTTGGTTGCAGAACTTGGGAACAGTGCATTCATGCTGGCACTGGCCGTGGCGCCAATGGCGGCAACAATGCCGTCGTAAGTGTCAAGTGCGCGCTTGGTCACTGTGGTGTAGTCGCTGGCCATAGGCAATGAACTTGGCTGCGTCATCAAAGTTTGTAATGCAGTTGCGCAACTGGCCGAGCCAAAAAGTGATTTACCTTTGATGGCGTTGACTGTGGTCGCACCGGTTGAACTCATTTGGTACGAAATGGCATTTTGACCCGATAAAAAGAGTGCGTTGCCATTGATAGAAATACAAGTGAGTGTCGATTTGCTGTTGTTGCTTAAGAGTAAATCTGCAGCACGTCCACCCCAACCGTTTGCGCCGCCTTCTGTTTGAAAGGAGGACTGCCAATAAGCCTGCTGATCGTTGTGTGAAAAAAGTTTAGGGGGCAGGGGAACAGACTTGTTGTCGTATTGCAAGCGTGTGGTGGGAACGACAAGCGGGCCCACATTCATCAAGATCGATGCTCGTTTGTTTTCAAACAAGGTTTTCAGGGCGCTCATTTCGGGGTTCAAAGCCATTTGCCGTCCGCCACTGAGAGGGGTGCTTAAGGCAGTTTCAGAAAGTGAGTTGCGGCCAATGGCAATGCCATCGTAGACAGTGCCTGGTGTGGGTGTGCCTTTTCGAATGTTGTAGTAGTTGGTGTGTGTGGGAATGTCATAGGGAATGACGGTGTTGTAGTGGTCATTGGCACCGAACAAAAATATGCAAACCAAGGCCTTGTAATCGTTGGCCGATTGGGCTGCGGCATCGGCCATCAAACCCAGGCTGGTTGCCATGGGAATGCTAATTCGGTTCAGAGCCATCGCAGCGCTGCTTTTCAGCAAGCTTCTGCGAGTTAAATTTGAATGCTGATGGTGAGTCATGTTATTACCTTTGAATGAGGTAGTCGGTGCTGCTCATCACCATGAGAACCGCTGCATAGATGCGGTTCAGCAGCCCTGCTTCAGTGGCCGCTGAGATGCTGGTGATGGCGTTGACAATGAGGGTTTGGTTGGCTGTGGTAAGGGCGCCAGATGCCAGGCAAAGATTCAGGTGAGTAACCAGGGCTGCTGGATCAGTGGCCAGCGTTTTTTCGGTCATGTAGTCGGCCTTGATGTTTCGCGCGTTGTTGACGGTACCCGCCATGTAATTGACGTATCCAATGACCGTGGGCTCCGTCAATATTTGAAACTCTGGGGCCACAAGATTTTGTGAGGCCAATTGGGTATTCGGTGGCACATAGCCTGGTCTGAAAAAATTAAACACAGAGGGTGACCGCAAGGGCATCTGGCCCAATGCGGTATCGGCATCTGTGTAGCCTAGGCTCCATGCATCGTCAGCGGATGTTGCATGAAAGGTGTGCCCCCATTGCAGAAGCCTGACCATTGGCTCGGACAATTTGCCAAAGCTTGAAGGCGGGTTGACTTGGCGAGCCTCTGTGTCCAACAAAATGGCGGACCATACGGCTTTCATATCGCCTCTAACGCCTTTGCCGTTGTTGACGAAAATTTTGGCAACGCGAGCTACATAGGATGGTGATGGATTGCTGGTCACAAGCCTTTGAATGAGTTGCTTGGCAATGAAGGGGGCCGTGTTTTGATGTTGAAAAAGAGTGTCTAACGCAATTTTCAAGCTTTCAACGCCAGGTGTGCCTGCCGGAATGGTAACGCCCAAAAATTTCTTTTCTTCTGGGCTGTGCAAACTGGCTGTGAGCGTCATGGGCAAGCCATGTCGATAGGCTGCGTTGGCTAACTCTCCTGTGGCATCTGTGCCTGTGGCTGTATTCCAACCTGTAAACACTCTGGCCAGGCCTTGAATGTCCAAATTGTCATAGCTTTCAATGGGCTTGCCTTGTGCATCCAATTGAAGTGAGCCATCGATGTTCAGTTGGTACAGGCCAATGGTGAACAATTGCATCACTTCTCGGGCATAGTTTTCATCGGGCGAACGCCCTGTTTTGGCATCGTACTTTTGATTGCCTTTCATGTTCAGATATGTGCCCATGGCTGAGGACAGCGTGACGTTTTCTAGTAGCGATCTGAAGTTACCAAAAGCATGGGCCTCAAGAGTTTCCCAATAATTGGCACTGGCAAAATTACGCCAAGAAAATGGCAAACCCAAATGCGAGACCACAAACAGTTCTGAAAGAGCCAATGTCGCGCGTTGTCGAAAAAAGTCTCTCGCGCTAAATAGTTTCCACCAAATGGAAGGCACCCAGCCGCCATCGCCATTCACGTTGCTGCTGACATTGGCGTCGTTGAATCCCTTTTCAATGAGCCAACGGGTCAGTGTTTGGCCTTGCGGTGCATTGAATTGGGCATTGAGCCAAATTTGGGGGCCAGTGACCGCCATTTCTTTGACCTCACTGCTGGTACCGCCCCAAGACGCCTGACGCAAAAATCTAGCAGCATCTGTGAGTGCTAAGTTGTAGGCAGGGCTGTTGTCTGGAGCCGCTAAGGGAGCTGTCGATGTGTCACCACCTCCGCCACAAGCCGACAGCAAAGCCGCACCTGAGAGGCCTATCACCGAACTGGGGGAAGCTTTGGGGTTCGTCAGTTGATCCGTATGTTGACTCTCGGTTTCAACAATCCTTGCAGCGGTCATACAAATAGCCTCTAAATGTTGCAGAATTGAAGTTTATTCTGTAACGATGAAATTACAAAGACATGAGCGACACAAACTCACGCCCCGATTTGCCTGACCACCTCTCCATCGATGCCCGCAGTCCTTTTTACCTTGCTTCTATTTTTGAGCACGATATTGGCATTCGTTTCAATGGCAAAGATCGCAAAGATGTTGAGGAATACTGCATCAGCGAGGGTTGGATCAAAGTGCCAGCTGGCAAAGCGCTCGACCGCAAGGGCAACCCCTTGCTCATGAAACTCAAGGGCACGGTAGAAGCCTACTACCGCTAAACATTCAAGGACACGTCATGCGCATACCCGATTGGACGCCAGAGCAACTTGCACAACCGAAAGAGCTGGTCGATACCATTTTGGCTCGCAGGGGCGGGGCACTGCTTAACCTAGACAAAGCGCTTTTGTGGAGCGAGCCAGTTGCTGCTGGCTGGAATGTCTACATGCGCAACGTTAGAACAGGGTTGTCTGCGCCCCGCAAATTGTGTGAGCTGGGTATTTGCGCCGTGGCATTGCTAACGGGTGCGCACTATGAATACCACCACCATGCCCCCGACTACTTAAAGGCTGGCGGTTCGCAAGCCGAATTAGAGGGCTTAAAGCGTGCCATTTCCGCTCACCCAACCGATGCCGTTACTGACTCAGCTCTAGATGAGATGTCGCAGTGGGTGGTGCAATATGCCGCACAAATGACACTGCGTGTGAAGGTAGACGAAGCACTTTTCAGGCAGCTTCAGTCGCGATTGAGCACGACTGAAATTGTGGAACTCACCACGGCCATTGCCGCTTACAACATGGTGGCCCGGATCTTGGTGGCACTTGAAATCACGCCTGAGGCGTGACAATTCAAGCTCAGCAATGTCAATCGGGTTTGATGTTGTTGTCTCTGACCACTTTGGCCCAGGTGTCGATTTGCTTGTCGATGAAGGTTTTGGCTTTGTCCACGCTGCCGCCCGAAATTTCAATACCCTGAGCGCTTAATTTTTGCGATATCTCTGGGTTTTGTAAAACCTTGTTCAGCTCATCGTTCATTCTTTTCACAATTTCGGGAGGTGTTTTGGCAGAGGCCAAAAGGGCCCACCAAGCAGGCGCTTCAAATCCGGGATACCCAGCCTCGGCGATGGTTGGGATTTCTGGAAACTCAGGCACACGCTTTAGCGATGTCACTGCCAATGGGCGAATCCGTTTGTTGTCGATGTGTGGCTTGCTTAAAAAGACGGTGCCCATGGCCAAAGGCACATGACCTGCTACTGCATCTGTCATGAGCGGCCCACCGCCTTTGTAAGGAATGTGGTTGAACTCTAGGTTTGCATTTTTTCCTAACAAGGCCATGGCCAAATGGCCTAGGCTGCCATTGCCGATGGTGCCAAAGGACACATTTTTCTTGGCCTTGGCGGCTGCCACCACATCTGCAAAAGTTTTGTATTCATTGCCGACATTGGAGGTCAGGACCATGGCGGAAGTTCCTACCAAGATCAGGGGCACCAAGTCTTTTTTGCTGTCGTAAGGCATGTTGGGCATTAAGCTTTGGTTCACGCCATGCGTATCGAACACGACCGCAAAGGTATAGCCATCAGCAGGCGATGCCAGCACAGCAGAAGTACCAATGACGCCCGATGCACCGCCTTTGTTTTCAACAATGACGCTCTGTCCCAACTGTTGTGAAAGCACAGGCGCAATGATTCTGGCAACTTGGTCAACCGAGCCGCCTGGTGGAAAAACGGCGACAAGTTTGATGGGCTGTTTGGTGGGCCAGGCTTGTGCCAAAGCCAGTGTGGGCATCAAGCAGCAAAGCAGCAAAAATGACTTGCAAGTTTGATTGAAAGAAGCGAGGTTCGTAAAACGGGTTGCCATGTGTCAATTTCCTTTGCATCGATCCTAGTGGTTCGATAGAGGCTGTTGATGGGTATTAACCCTATGAAAAGTTTGCTTTTCGAAGGAAGGCCAGTCTGTTTAGAAGACTTTTTTAACCCCTATGGCTAAAATGTCAGGTTCCTCTTTCATTCCTAGGAGAATGACCATGCCCGCTTTATTGCCCAACATTGACCCCGATGGCTTGCTCGAATTTTCTGTGGTTTACACAGACCGAGCCCTGAATCACATGTCCAAGCGCTTTCAGGGCGTGATGCAAGACATCTCTGGCATCTTGAAGGATGTCTATGCCGCTCACTCAGTGGCCTTGGTGCCCGGCAGTGGTACTTTTGGCATGGAAGCGGTTGCCCGACAATTTGCAAATGGCCAAAAGGTCATGGTTATTCGCAACGGATGGTTCAGCTATCGATGGACCCAAATTTTTGACATGGGTGCTATTCCCAGTCAATCCATTGTCTTGAAAGCGCGCCAGCAAAGTGCCAACACCCAATCCGCTTGGACACCATGCCCCATTGAAGAGGTGGAGGCACAAATAGCCGCCGAAAAGCCAGCCGTCGTGTTTGCACCGCACGTTGAAACGTCTGCCGGCATGATGTTGTCCGATGACTATTTGGCACGCGTCAGCGCAGCAGTTCACAAAGTAGGTGGTCTACTGGTACTTGATTGCATTGCCTCAGGCGCGGTGTGGGTTGACATGAAGTCAACAGGCGTAGACATATTGATTAGCGCACCCCAGAAGGGTTGGAGCGGATCACCCTGTTGTGCCATGGTGATGCTCAGCGAGCGTGCTCGCAAGGCCATTGATGCCACACAAAGCTCAAGCTTTGCTTGCGACCTTAAAAAGTGGTTGCACATCATGGAAGCCTATGAGGCTGGTACACACATGTACCACACCACCATGCCCACAGACGCGCTTGCCCAACTGCGCGATGTGATGAAAGAAACGCAGTCTTATGGTTTTGCCAAGGTGAAGCAAGAGCAGCACGTCCTGGGGCAGCAAGTGCGAAAGCTTTTGGAATCGCGCGGTTTCAAAAGTGTTGCGGCTGAAGGCTATCAAGCCCCTGGTGTGGTGGTGAGTTACACCCAAGATGCCGATATTCACACCAGCAAAAAATTCCTATCCTTAGGACTTCAGACTGCAGCTGGCGTACCCTTGCAGTGCGATGAGCCCAAAGATTTCATGACATTCCGCATAGGTTTGTTTGGCTTAGAGAAGTTGCACAACCCTGGACGCAGCGTGCAGCATTTGGCTCAAGCACTTGACGAGATGGGCTACTTGCCCATTGAAGCCAAAGAACCAGCCCTGGCTTAAGGCCTTGAAGATCTTTCAGGCCCTCCCTTAGGGCTTGATCGGTTTTCCGCCCGCCACTAAAAACAAGCTGGCGTCGTCCTGGTTGGTAAAACCTAATTCGCAAGCTTTCGCAAACTGTTGGCTTGCAAGTTGTCCGAGTTCAGGCACTGCAACCTCTAAGTGTTGACAGGCTTCAACAGCCAGTCGGGTGTCTTTTGCCAACAAAGAAGTGTGCGCTCGAGGCGCGAAATCGTTTTCCAGTGCTCGCTGCATTCGATCCTGACCTATCCAGCTTTGCCCACTGCTGGACTGCATCACTTGTAAAGTTGTTTGTGCATCCAAACCCCAAGCTTGCGCCATGGCCAAGACTTCACTGGCACCTGCTAAATGGATCGCAGCCAACAGGTTGTTGGCCAATTTGGTTTTGGCAGCATCGCCAGGCTTAGAGCCAATGACAAACCGATGCGTTGTAATGGCATTGAGCAATGCTTCGAGTTTTGTCATTTCAGCCAAATCACCCGAAAGCATCAAACTCATCTGACCCTCTCGGGCTCGCACAGGTCCCCCTGACATGGGTGAATCAATCAGGAAAACGCCTTTGGCCTTCGCTAATTCAGCTGCTTTTTCGACATCCAGGGGCCCCAGAGTAGGACACAAAAACACGACATCACCTGGCTTTGATTGGTTTAACAAACCATGGGGGCCTGATAAAACTTGAGTCACTTGCGCACCATCAACGACCACAATGAAACTGATTCGGCAATGAAGCGCAATGTTGGCAGGAGATGGCGATTGATGAGCCCCAAGGGCCACAGCATTTTGAATGCGGATGGGGTCAATGTCATGCGCAAACACGGGCCAGGCCTGGGACAGCAGCCGTGCCATCATGGCAAAGCCCATATTGCCAATGCCAATGAAGCCAATGGGAGCGGTTTGAGCGAGTGGGGCAGGGGAAGTGTTGATCGTCATGGTTGTCATTCTTGCCTAAAATGAATTCCAATGACAAATACTTCACAGCCACCCACTTTAAATTGGCGTGATTCGTTTCGGGTCAAAAGCTTTCGCTACCAGTGGCCCGCCGATCTGGCCACATCGTGGGCCTTTGAAATGGAGACCATCCTTTTGGGCTGGTACATCTTGTCTGCCTCAGGCTCGGTCTCCATGCTGGTGGTTTACGGTTCATTGCAGTACTTAGGTTCCCTGGTATCTCCTGTGTTTGGCGTGGTGTGCGACCGAATTGGTTACCGTCGAATGCTTTGGTCAACCAGAGCAACTTATGCGCTCTTTGCATTTTTGATTTTGCTACTTTCCTATTTTGAAGCACTGACACCAGAGCGGGTACTTTTTTTGTCGGCCATTGTTGGCACCATCAGGCCTTCTGATCAGATGATGCGCAATGCCTTGATTGCCAAAACATTGCCTGCTGCCCAGCTCATGGGAGCGCTTGGCATTTCAAGAATGACCTCGGAGTCTGCTCGCATTGCCGGCGCATTGGCCGGTGCTGGTATCGTGGCACTGCTAGGCATGACCTCTGCCTATGCCGTTGTGACCTTGATGTATGTGCTGAGTTTTTTCCTTTCACGCGGTGTGGACGATGTCAAGCCAGCCGCCGATGTTTTCTCTGCTGCCGCAGCCACGCCGCTTGACGATCTGAAATCTGCTTTCACTTATGTTTGGCACAAACCGATCCTCATGGGAGCCATGGCCTTGGCGTTTTTAGTGAACATGTTGGCGTTCCCTTTCTCGATGGGCTTGCTGCCGTATGTTGCTAAAAATATTTTCTTCACCAACCAAACAGGTCTCGGATTTTTGGGTGCAAGTTTTGCATTGGGTGGACTTCTGGCTTCCTTAACTTTAAGCAGTCACAAGTTGAAACTTCGTGCATCGCAAACCATGTTGATTGCTGCGAGCGCTTGGTTTGCATTGGATCTTGTTTTTGCATTTACCTCTCATTTGTATGGGGGTATGTTCATTCTTTTGTTGGCAGGCTTTGTGCAAAGTCTGTGCATGACACCTCTAGCCGCTGTGATGCTGCGTGCCACTGAACCGGCGTTCCATGGTCGTGTGATGGGCATGCGAATGATGGCTATTTGGGGCTTGCCAATTGGTCTTTTGGCAAGTGGCCCCTTGGTAGAAAGCATCGGGTATGTTTGGACTGCTGGAATTTATTCGGCATTGGGTTTGGCTTTGACTGCCGGCATGGCGCTTTACTGGCGCAGTGCTCTTTGGGATCAAAATTCCGTGGCGAACAAGGCCCTCTGAACTTTCTGCACACCACATGGAGTTAAAAATTGAAGATACTGATTACAGGTTTTGAGCCCTTCGGCGGCGAAACAGAAAATCCTTCTTGGGCCGCTGCGCAATTGCTTCACGGGTATCCATTGCAAGATTGCCAAATCACAAGCGTTCAATTGCCTTGTGTGTTTTCAAAATCGCTTGCTGTGCTTGAGCGAGCATTGAAAGAGCACCAACCTCAAATTGTATTGGCCTTGGGACAGGCCGATGGTCGAAGCGACTTGTCGATTGAGCGCTTGGGCATCAATGTGTGCGATGCCAGAATTGCAGACAATGAGGGTGCTCAACCTGTGGATGTTCCCGTCATTGAAAATGGACCTGCTGCTTTCTTTTCAACGCTGCCAATTAAAAAAATGGTTGCCACCTTGAAGGCCAACGGCTTTCCAGCCTCTGTGTCGCAAACTGCTGGCACATTTGTCTGCAACCAGGTCTTTTATGGCTTGCAACATGGGCTACAAAATCAAAATGTACTGAGCGGGTTTATCCATGTGCCTTTGCTCCCCTCCCAGGCTGCACAACGCATGGGCCCTACTTTGCCTAGCATGGCGGCTGAAAAATTGAGAGACGCTTTGCTGTGTGTGTTGCCGGTCATTGTCAATCATGTCAAGCTTGGCGAGGCTGATCTCAAGATAGCAATGGGTGCCACGCATTAATGATGGGAATAAGCGCTTGTATTGAGCTGGTATTTTTGAATGAGCCTGTTCTTGGCTCTTGGCAGAAAATTAATTCTTGAGACATCGCCATTGAGTGTTTTGATCAAAAGCGGGTCCATTACTCTGTACCAGAGGGGTGGCAGGTAGGCCAAGAAAAACATCCCAAAATAGCCAGAGGGCAATCTTGGAAGTTCTGGAAAGTCACGCAGTGATTGGTAACTGCGGCCAGGGTGGGCGTGGTGATCGGAATGTCGCTGCAGTTGAAACAACACCAAGTTTGAAACCAAATGGTTGCTGTTCCATGAGTGGTGGGGCTGGCAATTTTCATAATTGCCGTTGTTTGTTTTAAGCCGTTGAATGCCGTAATGTTCTACGTAGTTGGCCGAGGTCAATTGAAATGCACCCCACAGTGCAACTGGAATCAGGACCAAAAACATGTCTAGGCCATAAAAACCAATCAAGATGCCGTACACCACGCTTGTTAGACACAGCGCTTGAAGAATTTCATTTTCAAAATGCCATTCAGACTTGTTTTGTCGCTGAAGTCGATTGGCTTCAAGCCGCCACGCGCGAAGAGCAGCCCCTGGCATTTCTCTGCATGCGAATTGATAAATGTTCTCGCCCATCTTTGCAGAGGCAGGATCTTCGGGTGTACTGACGTGGCGGTGATGTCCTCTGTTGTGTTCAATGGAGAAGTGACCATAAGCGCCCAGAGCCGTATTGAAGAGCGCAATTTTTCGAGGCGCTGTTTGCAATTTATGGCCGAGTTCATGGCTGACGTTCAAGCCAAAGCCTAAAACAGATCCGGTGGTCATGACGGTAGCAATCCATTCCAATGCAGTCAGTGAATGGGTGCTGAGGAAAATGCAATTGAAAATGACAGCCACCCACAGGATGGGAACAGTGGCGTATGCAATCCAACGGTAATAGGGGTCGGCTTCTAAAGCCTCAATCGACGATTCGGGTGGGTTGCTGGTGTCCTCGCCGATGAACAAATCCAGAAGCGGAACAAAGATGTAAAAGAAGGCCAAGGGGAAAAATAAGAGCCAGCTGCTTGCGTCAAACATAGAGACACCCGCAGTCCCGACCAAAGAAATAGCGGGCCCCAAGACTGAAAATAGCCATGCAAAACGCTTCTTATCAATGTAAGAAGGGGATGGGTCTTGACTGAGTTGAGTGGCTGAATTCAAGGGGAGCTTGGTTGCATTGGAATGCACACAGTATGCCGCTAGATCTTTGAATGAACAGGGTATTACCCCTAGGTCGTTTGGATGGCTTGTTTTATAAACCCATGATGGCTGGCAGTTTTTAATGCGGCTCAAAGATAAGGTGAATCATGTCCAATCAAGAATTTGATTACGTTGTGGTAGGAGGCGGCTCGGCTGGTTGCTGTGTAGCTGGGCGTTTGTCCGAAGATTTGTCGGTGTCGATTTGCTTGCTAGAGGCGGGTGGCTCCGATGATTCGGTCTTTGTTAGAGCCCCTCTTGGTTTTGCGGCCACTGCTTCTTTGAACATCAACAGCTGGGGTTACCACACAGTGCCGCAATCTGGCTTGAATGGCCGAAAGGGATTTCAACCTCGCGGCAAAGTCATGGGTGGCAGTTCGTCCGTCAATGCCATGGTTTACACACGAGGCAACTCACGCGACTATGACCAATGGTCAGCCCTCGGAAATCAAGGCTGGTCTTATCAAGAAGTTTTACCTTACTTTAAAAGAACAGAACACAACGAGTGTTTCGGAGCCAACGCTTACCGAGGCGTCGGTGGGCCCTTGAATGTGAGCTATTTGAGAAGCCCCAGCCCCCTGAACCTTGCCTTTGTGAAAGCGTGCAATGAGCAAGGCATTCCTTCCAATCCAGATTACAACGGCGAAAAACAATTTGGTGTTTCACCTGGTCAGGTGACGCAAAAGGGCGGAGAGCGATGGAATGCAGCACGCGCTTATGTTGACCCCCATCGGCACCAAGACAATTTGAACGTCATCTCACAGGCCCATGCGACCCAAATCATGTTCGAAGGAAAACGAGCCATTGGCGTTAAATACATGGTCAATGGCGTACACCATGAAGTTCATGCTCGCAAAGAAGTGATTGTTTCAGGCGGTGCTTTTGGCTCCCCACAATTGCTCATGTTGTCGGGAGTTGGCCCTGCGCGGCATTTGCAAGACATGGGTATCACCTTGGTCCATGAACTAAACGGTGTGGGTCAAAATTTGCAAGATCACGTGACCGCCGTGTTGATTTACAAAACGAACAAAATCAATGACGCGATGGGCTTTTCGTTGAAAGGCACCTTGAACATGATCAAGGCCATGTTCGAATGGCGATCAAAACGCACAGGTTGGATCACTTCCAATGTTTCTGAAACGCAAGGTTTTATTTCAACTGAAGAAAATCCAGACTACCCCAACATTCAATTGGCTTTGTGCACCAGCATCGTTGACGACCACGCGCGCAAAATTCACATGGGACATGGTTACACCTTGCATGTCACGTTGATGCGGCCCAAAAGCCGCGGCACCCTGACTTTGGCCAGTCAAAACCCGACCGACAAACCCCTCATTGACCCTGCCTTTTTCAAGCACCCAGACGATCTTGACACCATGGTTTCAGCAACGCAAAAAGGCTTGAAGATCATGGCGTCTGAGGGCTTGGCCAGTTATCGCGGAGAGATGCTTTATCCCGTCAATTCTGAGCAGCCAGAGCAAGTCCGTGCATTTTTGCGGGATCATTCAGACACTGAATATCATCCCGTCGGAACTTGCAAGATGGGGCCAGCTAAAGACCCATTGGCTGTTGTGGATGCCGAACTTCGAGTGCATGGTCTGCAAAGTTTGCGCGTCATTGATGCGTCCATCATGCCGAACTTGATCACAGGCAATACCAATGCACCCACTCTCATGATTGCCGAAAAAGGAGTTGATTTAATTCGCGGTGCTAGGCTTTAAGCGCCACAAAACAAGGCTACAAACACTGGAAACAGCAGCCAGCGCCCAAAAGCCAGCGCCGTAATTGCCAAAGACAGTGGACAGTGCACCAAACAGAGGTGGGCCCAGGACCACGCCCAAAAAGGTAAATGTCAAAGTTCCACCTGTGGCAACACTGGCTTTGCCTTCTGGTGCTTGCCTGGCCACTTCTGCCAAATAGACACCGTTCCATCCAATGGCCGATGCGCCAAACAGCAGCAACAGTGCCCAAACACCGTAATCGTTAAGCACTGGCAACAGAAGAGGGGTTGCTGCCGCGCAAAGCCCCATGGTGGTTGCTAATGCAGCCAACATTTTTTGAGAGCTTAAAAAATGGTCTGCGACATAACCCCACACAATGCGTCCAACAATGCCACCAACTTGTGTGATGGAAAGTAGCAATCCAGCGGCTACCAGTCCGTATGTTAAATCGTCGTGCAAATAAGTGACCAAGTAGGTGGTGAGTGACACTTGAACCATCGAGAACATCAAGGAACAACCCGCCATGGTGGCCAATGTGCGATGAGACAAAACCATTCGAATGGGTGCCAACAATGTCGATAAATTCAATTGCACCTTAGGCTGCAGTTGATTGTCCATGGCCTTTCGCAATGGTTGCGAAAGCAGTGCGCTGAATAAACACACCAGGGCAACACTGATCAAACTCAATTGCCAACCAATTCCTAACATCAAAGAGGGAACAATGGCGCCCGCCAACATGGACCCAACCGGCACACCTGTTTGTTTAATAGAAAACACCAAGGACATTTGATGAGCGGGAGTGGTTCGCGCCAATATTTGAGAGCTTGCAGGGGTAATAGGGCCATATCCCAGCCCAATGAAAAATGCTCCCAAACCAGTGGCAGGCAGCCATGGCACAGCACAAAGACAGAGCCCAGTTGCACAAAGTATCAAGCCCAATTGACTGACACGAATAGGACCAAAGCGAGTGACACTGGTGCCTGAGGTGAGGCTGGATAACATGGCACCAGCGTAGGTGATGGCGACATAAACGCCCACCAAGGCAGGAGATACTGACAAGTCTTTGGCTGCAACGGGTGCCATGACGGGAAGCGTTAACAAGGCCATGGAAACCATGGCCTGAATGAACAAGGTCGCAAACAGGGGCAGCCAATTACTCATACGGCATTAGGAAATGTTAAACACTTTGAGTGCATTGCCGCCGCGAATGGCGGCGCACGTTGTAGCAGGCAATTGTGCGGTGTTGGCAAAAGCGCCCTTGGTATCGTGCACTTGGTGTGGCCAGTCGGTACCAAACATCACATGTTCTTCACCAACGACCGAGATGAGATACTGAAGTGCGCCTAAGTTGTAGGTGATGTTGTCGTAGTAGATGTGCCGCAAATAATCGGTGGGCTTGTGCTTCATTTGTCGGCGCGAGGGTATTTCAACGGCATCACCTTTTTCAAATCGACCCACCAAATAAGGCAAAGTGCCTCCGCCATGTGATGCAATGATTTTCAAATGAGGGTATTGATCAAAAAAGCCTTCAAAGATCATGCGGGTGATGGCCAAGGTGGTGTCAAACATAAAACCTACAGACCAACTCAAATCAAATTTGCTCATGTCCATCACATCGACGCCAGGAGGGTCAGTTGGGTGGACCAACACAGGCAGGCTGCGCTTGTCAATTTCTGCCCAAATTGGGGCGAACATGGGGTCCGTCAGACTGCGGCCAGAAATGTTGGCAAGCACCATCACGCCACTGGCGCCATTGCGGCAAGTGCGATCAAGTTCTTCGATGGCTCGAGCAGGATATTCCCAAGGCAATGACGTGAACCAGCGTATGCGGTCGGGGTAAGTGCTTTGGGCTTGCGCCATGGTGTCATTGGACTCATGAGCGGCTTTGCAGCTAATTTCTTCTGTGCCCCAATAAACGTTGGGGCAAGTGAGTGAAACGATGGAAATGTCAATGCCGGCGGCATCCATGTGCTTGATTCGCAGGTCGTAATCAAAATGGCCCTTTTGGGGAATCACTACAGGGGTATTGCCTCTGAAGACCTCTTGCTGGCCATCAGGTCGTGTTTGAATGTTGTACTGACCGCCTTCAGCCTTCAGAAGGTCAAGCCATTTGGGGGTGAACATGTGGGTGTGAACATCAATCACAGGCATGGAAAGAACTCCTAATTTTTGAAATTGAGGGCTGACATCACGAAAACCCCAATGGGCTCGCCACTAGATTATGAGCGACACTTCAGATGCGTCAGGTGAAATTAGTTCTACAGCAATGAGGAATCGCATGAAAAGAAGTCTTTTGAAGTTAGTGATTTTGAGCGCCAGTTTGGCGGTGACTGGTTTATGCACTTCTGCGTTGGCACAAGACAAGCCAACCGTGAAGGTTTTGGTGGGGTTCCCACCCGGTGGCTCAGTCGATGTGGTGGCTCGATTGTTGGCAGAAAAGCTGCGCGTCAGCCTCGACCAAAATGTCATTGTGGAAAACAAGCCGGGGGCAGCAGGTCGAATTGCGTTGGGCGAACTCAAGCGCGCCAACCCAGACGGCAACACGCTTGCTTTGGTGCCATCTGGCGGCCTTGTGATCATGCCTTGGTTGTACAAAAATTTGGGCTATGACCCTGTGAAAGACTTTACTGCCATTGCTCGTGTGACCACATTTGATTTTGCGGTCACAACAGGACCAGGCTCACCCGCAACCGATATCAAGGCATTGATGTCTTGGTTGAAAGCTAACCCCAGCAAAGCCAATTACGCAACGTCTGGTGCTGGTACAGTTCCGCACTTTGCGGGTCAATTGTTGGCTCAAGAAACCAGCACGCCCATGACGCATGTGGCCTACAAAGGCGGTGCGCCTGCCGCACAAGATTTGATTGGCGGTCAAATTCCAGTCATGATCGATACCGCTTCTGAAACCTTGGAGCATCACAAAACAGGCAAGTTGAAAATTGTGGCTGTCACGGGCGAGACTCGTTCTGCAGCTTTGCCGGAAGTGCCGACTTTGAAAGAAGTGGGTGTGAATGTGGTGGCCGATGCTTACTTTGGTGTTTATGGACCCGCCAACATGGCCAACGACCGTGTGCAAAAAATCAGTGATGCTGTGGCACAGGCTTTGGGTGCCCCAGACATGCAAGCCCGCATCAGAGGCTTTGGCTTGGTGCCCAACTATGCCAACGCTCAGGCTCTCACGGCATCGCAAGCTGCGCACTTGAAGCGCTGGGAAACGCCCATCAAGGCTTCCGGTTACACAGCTGAACAGTGATTTTGTGATGCAAGGCAAACATGGCCTTGATAGACTGAGACAAACGGGAGTTAAACTCCCGTTTGTTTTTTGATCACTGGGATTTATTCATGGATTTGCTTCAAGCTCTCAATTGGCGTTATGCCACCAAAAAAATGGACCCCACCAAGTCGGTTCCAGAAGCCAAAGTACAACGTATTTTGGAAGCCATTCGCATGACTGCCACTTCAAGCGGATTGCAGCCCTATGAAATCATTGTGGTCACCAACAAAGAAGTTCGCGCCAAAATTCAAGCCGCAGCCAGCAACCAAGCTCAAATTACAGAAGGCTCACACCTGTTGGTATTTGCTGCTTGGAACGACTACACCGCTGAACGCATCAACATGATGTTTGACTACAACAACGAAGTGCGCGGTTTTGTGAATGAAGGCGCAGAGGCCTACCGACAAATGTTGTTGAAGAACTATCCACCAAAAGGTCCTGAGCTTAATTTTCAACATGCGGCCAAACAGTCCTACATTGCTTTGGGCACTGCATTGATTGCGGCTGCCGAGCAAGAAGTCGATGCCACACCAATGGAAGGCTTTAATCCGCCTGCCGTCGATGAAATTTTGGGCTTGGCTGCACGCGGTCTTCGCAGCACGGTTTTGTTGCCCTTGGGCTATCGCGAAGCCGATAAAGATTGGTTGGTGAACATGAAAAAAGTGCGCCGCACCAACGACAATTTCTTGACCGAAGTGAAGTAATTCAAACGGCCAACAAGAGGCTCTGCACACTGTGGCAGAGCCTTTTTTTAGGCTACGTGCACACTGATTTTGGCAGCTGCTGCTCGAGCACGTTCTAAGGCTTTATCGCCCTTGGCCAGCGCAACGGCCATTCGCCTAAAAGGTCTTGTAGTTGGTTTGCCGAAAATTCTGACGTCCACACCAGGCTCAAGCAATGCGGCCGAAACGCCAGCGTAACTGGGGTCTTTGCCTTCCCGGTCTGCAAGCACCACAGCACTGGCGCCCTCAACAGTTTCAATGAGAGGAATGGGCAAACCCAAAACAGCGCGTGCGTGCAAATCAAATTCGCTGAGGTTTTGACTGATCAAGGTCACCATTCCAGTGTCGTGGGGTCGAGGGCTGAGTTCACTGAAAATGACCTCTTTGGCCGTGACAAAAAATTCGACGCCAAAAAGACCTGCACCCCCTAAATCGGCGGTGACTTTTTCGGCCATGTCTTGTGCTGCTTTTAAATAATCAGGCGCCATGGCCTGGGGCTGCCAACTGTATTGGTAGTCGCCGCGCTCTTGCACATGGCCAATGGGCAGGCAGAACAAAGTGGGGCCAGTGCGCTGGCGAATGGTGAGCAAGGTAATTTCAAATTCAAAGTTGATGAACTCTTCCACAATGACCTTCTTGCGGTCGCCACGCATGCCTGCGCACGCATAGTCCCAACTGTGTTGAATATCGGCTTCGGTCTTGGCCACGCTTTGGCCTTTACCGGAAGAGCTCATGACGGGTTTGATGACCACCGGAAAACCAATGGCCTTGGCCTGTGCCATCAGCTCATCGCTGGACTCTGCGTAATTGAATTTGGCGGTTCGAACACCCAGACCCACCGCGACATCGCGAATGCGATCGCGGTTCATGGTGAGGTTGGCTGCTCGGGCGCTTGGAATGACCTCAAATCCTTCCTTTTCAACATCGAGCAAAACCTCAGTGCGAATGGCCTCAATTTCTGGAACGATTAAATGGGGCTTGTGTTTGGCAATGGCTGCACGCAAGGGTGCTTCATCGAGCATGCTGAAGATTTCACATTCATCTGCGACTTGCATGGCCGGAGCGCCCGCATAGCTGTCGCAGGCGATGACGTGGCAACCCAATCGTTTTGCGCTGATAACGAATTCTTTACCGAGTTCTCCGGAGCCTAAAAGCAGGATTTTTTTCATGGTGATTTCGCAAGTTACTTTTTCTCAAGTGAGAAAATTTCCAAATTCTACGATGTGAATACCTATGCTCTATTTTTTTGATAGCTCTTCAATTTGAATTTGGTATTTACCCTCTTTGAGACTCGTTGATTTGAACTCATTCTCTAGGAGGAAATTCATTTTACGGAGTTTCTAAACTTAATAAGAAATGGAGCAAGACATGACTGTCAAATCTATAAAAATGCAAGGAATACATGCCGTTCCGCGATGGAGGCCTCAAACCATTGTGCTGACCCTTGCGGCAGCGGCAGCGCTGGTTGCTTGTGGTTCAAGTGACTTGATCTTTGGTTCACCTTCCATACCAGCCCCTAAGTCTGCTAATGTTGCGCCAGAGCTCACAACATCTTGCCCAATTGTGGCATCGTCAATTGAGTCGTTTGTCACAAAAGGCACTGGACCTGCTTTCAATGGTGCCCAATTTGGAGCCGTTGGCGCCTACAAATACATCTTGGCTGAAGCTACGGGCAAAGTGAACGCAACTGACTCTTGCGCTCCAACCATCGTTGATCTTAAAAATGCTGCTGACAGTGCAGGCATGGTGACCTACAAATTTGACGTAGTCATGTTAACGCCAGCCGATGCCTCCAAAGGCAACGGCTCCTTGCTTTACATTGTCAACAACCGAACCAATTCAAGTGCGTTTGAAGCCCTGAACGATGGTTCGGGCAATGACCTCTTTGGCAATGTTGCGCCTGTTATTCCTACGAGTGGTGTCGATGTTGTGACTGGCGTTGGCGCCGGAAAAGGCTATTTAATGAAGCAGGGTATGACGGTTGTCTTCTCTGGTTGGCAAGGTGATCGCCCATCGTCATTGAGTGGTCCAACAGCAGCCATTAACAGCACTACCAAATGGTATGCCCCAGGCATGACATTGCCAGTAGCCAAAGAAAATGGCGCCAAGATCACTGGCACAGTGCAAGATGAATTCATTGCTGACAATTCAAGCAGTAATTTATTGGGCACTTATTACCCGCGTGCAGCCAACACGTCTGCGACATTGACCATTCGGAAAACACCCACAGACGCACCCATCACGGTTGATGCCAGCATGTGGACATACACAGCGGGTACAGGCGTTGCAGAGGGTGGCAATACCGGTGCAACTGGCTTTGGTTTTGTCACCATTGATCGTGCCAAGGTGCGAGCAAGTTCGGCTTACGCGGCAGGCTTAGACGCTGGCAGCGACAACGGATCCATCTACCATTTCAATTACACCGCCACCGATCCAAAGCCAATGGGCCTTGGTTTCTTGGGTGTTCGCGATTTGATTTCATTTTTGAAGTACGAGAAGTTTGACCTGCAAGGCAATGCCAACCCTGTGGCGGGCAACATCACCACCACATTGGCTACCGGTATTTCCCAATCGGGCAGATACCTGCGTGACTTCTTGTGGCTAGGCTTTAACACCGACAAGCAATTGCGTACCGTGTTTGATGGCATGCTGCCTCTGGTCGGTGGTTCCAGAAAAACTTACACCAACTACCGATGGTCCAAACCAGGCGACTATTCTCGTCAGCATGAAACACATTACACACCCGGCGATCAATTTCCCTTTGCTTACAGCACGATCACAGATCCGCTGACAGGCAAGGTAGATGGCTTGATGAAAAAGTGAACAGAGACCAACAATTGTCCCAAAGTATTTCAATACGACAGCCCCATTGAATTTGGTGGAGCGCGCGCTTCGCTGGTCTCAACGGATGGCGCTGGCAAAGATCTTGAAATACCTAGCAATGTTCGACTCTTTTATTCTGCAGGGACGTCACACGGCCCGCAGCAATTGGCTAACAATGCCAAAACACAGCCCGACTACACCATTGACCGAAGTGTGTCTGCCACTGCCGTGTCAACATCGCCAGGCGCTTTGAATGCCAGTACCGCTCTGTACCGTGCATTGATGAGCAACTTGGAGGCTTGGGTGAAAGGCACTGCAGCTCCCGTGGCAAGCAACTGGCCGAAGGTCGCTGACGGCACGATGAGTGTTCCTACAGCAGATCCAAAGAGCTTGAGCGCCATTGATTTGCCAACATTGGGTTTGGCCTACAGCGGTGTTTACAACACCTTAACGGTGAACGATGAAAGTGTGATTCCTTCCATCCCATCCAACAAAATGTATGTGGTGCATCAGCCAACGCAAGATGCTCAAGGTAACAGCAAAGCGGGTGTGAAAATGCCTGACAGCGCCGTTCCTTTGGCCAGTTTCACAGGCTACAGCATTCGCAAATCTGGATTTTCGGCAGGCAATCAAAACGGCCTGAGCAGTTCGCAACTGGCTTTTGCTTTGAACACCAGCTCCAAAAACAAGGCAGATACACGCAAAAGCGTGCAGGAACTGTACGGCACCAAAGCGGGTTATTTGAGCGCTTGGAATGCGTCAGTGGACAAATTGGTCGCCGACAAGTTGATGTTGGCTGACGATGCCATTGACTACAAAAACAGAGGTCTGATGCAGTCATCACAGCCTAATTTCTCAACATTAGGCCAATAAAAACCTCTGGTTTTTCTGCCAAAGGCCACCCTTTAAAGGGTGGCCTTTTTTTGTTTCTGACATAATCTCGTTCATGTTCAAAGCGCACACACATCGATTCTTAGCAAGACTTGTTCTTGTTTGGTTTGCTTTGTTTGTTGGCTTGGCCATTGCATCACCCATTTTGAACCCCACCGAAACCCAAATGGTGTGTTCTAGTGCGGGGGGCATGAAAATGGTGGCCTCAGGCGAAGAGAGTGCCGATGCCAAGTTGGCAGCCAACATGGACTGCCCCTTGTGTGCACCTGTTCATGTGCCTTTGCAGGTTTGCAATACCCCTTTTGACCACGCCAGTCCTCTGGCCCATTCACTGCATCCGGTCGCTGCTGCACTGATCGCTGCTCACACAGCGCCTCCTCTCCCATCTCGCGGACCGCCTGTCGTTTGATTTTCACGTTCTGCTTTCGGCAACCTAGAAGGTTTGCCTTGAAAGCACTTAGTTCAGTGTTTATTTCAAATAGTTTGGCCCCTTTCGCCAACCGACAGACGGAGAATTTTCATGAAGCGTTTTACATTTTTGATTTCCTTGGTCTTGACCACTTTGGCTGCGTCAGCTCAAGTCACAGTGTCTGAACCATGGGTGCGTGCCACAGTACCCCAGCAAAAAGCCACGGGTGCATTTATGAAATTGCAATCGACGCAAGATGCCAAATTGATCAGTGCCAAGTCGCCTGCTGCTGGCATTGTCGAAGTGCACGAAATGGCCATGGACGGCGGCGTCATGAAAATGCGTGCTGTTGATAACCTTGCCTTGCCCATGGGCAAGGCAGTTGATTTAAAGCCAGGCGGCTATCACGTCATGTTGATGGACCTGAAGTCGCAAGTGAAAGAGGGCGATGCAGTGCCCCTGACGCTCACCTTTGAAACCAAGGATGGGAAACGCCAAACCCTGGAGGTCAAGGCTACTGCTCGCACCATGAACGCCCCTGCGCAATCGCCACACGGTGGGCACTCTGGCATGAAGCACTGACCGCACAAGCTCGGTCTTTTCAATGGCACGTTGGGCCTCGAACCCTGACAGCCTTAAACACTCCTCAATCTTTGTGAACCAGATTCCTGGCGAGCTTGCTTTTGCGCCGCCTTGGATTTGCCTAACAGCAATCGAATCAATCACATGACATTCAAATTCAAGCTACTTTCAGGGGCTTGTATGGCTTATCTGCTGAGTTGCTCAGCATTACAAGCACAAGCACAAGTTCCAAATCAAACATCAAGCGTCTCTTCCTCTAAAACAGCCAACGACACCGTGGTGGTCTCAGGATCTAGATCAGCTTCCAAACTTTCAGAAACAGCGGCCTCCATTGGTCTGGTGACCCGCGCCCAATGGGATGAAGAAAAGCCCAAATCGGTAGGCGAGATCATCAACCGAATTCCTGGTGTGTTTTGGAACGACTTGGGCAACGAGCAACACAGCATGTCCATTCGCCAACCCATTAGCACCAATGCGGTGTATCAATACTTAGAAGACGGCATACCGATTCGACCCTTGGGTGTTTTCAACCACAACGCGCTGAATGAAAACAACATGAACGCCGCATCAGGTGTTGAGGTGGTGAAGGGTGCTGCCTCATCTTTGTATGGCAGCAATGCCGTGGGTGGTGCCGTCAATTTTTTAACGCAGCGCGCTTCTAGAACGCCTACGGGTTTTTGGGGTGTTCGGGTTGATGATACGGATGGCTTTGCCCGTGTTGACTCAGGCGCTAGCAACACTTGGGGTGATTTGGGATTGCGGTTTTCGCACTACAGCTCGCACCGCCAAAGTCAAAACTGGCAAGAGTACAGCGGTGGGAGCAAGGATTCATTTTCCTTGCGAGCAGACTTCAACTTGTCAGCCACTTCTTGGATGCGTGCATCTTTCATCAAGACAAATTTGGACTCGGAAACGCCAGGCAGCTTGTTTGAAACGGATTACCGCAACAGCGTCGGAAAAAGTTTGAACACCTTCACTTGGCGCAAAGACATTGCCTCACGCGCCAATGTGGCCTGGGAAGGTGAAACCAACAAAGGGGGCTTAACCACAGTGACGGCGTTTGCTCGCAAAAACGACCATGGTCAGTTGCCCAATTACACCATCACGGGCTGTGCGGGAACAGTCTGCAGAGGCACCTTGAACAACAACCATGTGGAGTCATTGGGTGTGGATGTGAAGCATGAGCAAAATCTGGCTTGGAACAAGTCCAAGTTGGTTTCGGGATTCACCATCGATCGCAGTCAAAACGATTATGTGTCAGACAATCTGGCCATCACCCGCGATACTGCAACAGGCCGGTATGTGTCTTACATGCTGAACAGTGCGAAGAATCCCTTGGGCGTTCGCAATTACAGTGCTGACATTGCCAACAATGCAGCCTTTGCCCAAATTGAATTTGTTCCGCTAGAAAAACTGCGCATCGTGACGGGTGCTCGCTACGACAGCATTTCGTACGATTTTCAAAACAACTTAACGCCAGGCGCCAACTATGGTGCAGCCAACGAGGTCAGAAGTTTCAGCCGAGTCACGCCTAAGCTAGGTGCTACCTATGCATTGAACTCAGACAATAGTTTTTACGGCAACTTAAGCCAAGGTTTTACGCCGCCTGAGGTGAGTCAGCTCTATGGCAAAACCGCAGTGCCCGATTTGAAGCCTGCAATTTACGACAACACAGAGTTGGGCTGGCGTGCTGCATTGCTAGATGGCAGTGTGAAGTTGGACTCCGCCATTTACAGGCTGGATGGCAAGGACACCATTGTGAGCTACACCCCCGCAGTGGGAGACAGCGGAAACAAGAACGCAGGCCAAACTCGCAGTGAGGGCCTTGAAATTGCATTAAGCCAAGATGGCAAATGGATGGACTGGCGCGTCGGTGCAACTTGGGCTCAACACACCTACTTAAACTACAAGGTGAGTGACAAAGTGGGTGCGATAGAAGATTACTCTGGCAAAACCATGAAACAAGCCCCTGCACATGCCATCAATGCTTCGGTGGCTTACAAGTTTGCACCAGGTGCACGCATTGCCCTGACCCTGATCAAACAGGGCAGTTCTTGGATGAACGACGCCAACACGGTGAAATACGAAGGGCATACCTTGTTCAATGTGCATGCCAGCCAAAAGCTGCAGGGTGGTTGGGAGGTGTGGGGTCAAGTTCGCAACCTGACCAACCAGCGCTACTCTGACAGTGCTTCAAGTTCTTATAAAGGAACAGGCACCTACTCGCCAAACATGCAAAACACTTACCAGTTGGGTGCGCCGCGCAGTGTCATGCTGGGCTTGAACAAGTCCTTTGGCGCTTGAGTTGACTTTGAATGTTGATTGACTTGGTATGACTTGGTATGACTTGGTATGACTTGGTATGACTTTGATTTGAAAGGAATTTCAATGCGATTGATCAAACAAACGTGGTGTGCTTGGATGGTTTTGAGTCTTCTGGTGCTTGGGATGGCCACTTCGCTTCCTGCCAGCGCTCAAAGCAAACCCATGAAACACGCCAAGCGCGTTCAACTGGCCACAGGCGCAGCCTTGAGCCCTGACGGTCGTCTGTGGGTGGTGGGGCTGAATGATCAAGGCCAGATGTTCATGCAATCCTCACCTGCGCAAGCCTTGGGCCAATGGACAGCGCCGGTGATACTCAACACCCAACAAGACGAGATAGCAGCTGAAGGAGAGTCACGTCCCAAAATGGCTTTTGGCCCCAATGGCTGGGCTGTTGTGACTTACACGCAACCACTGCCCAAACCCTATACCGGCTTTGTTCGAATGCTACGAAGTGCAGATGGTGGTCAAACATTCTCTGCGCCTTTCACAGTGCACCAAGACCGTCAAGAAATCACCCACCGTTTCGAATCCATCTTGTTTGATGCGCAAGGTAATTTGCACACCCTTTGGATTGACAAGCGTGACATGCCGCCCAAAGGTGCAGGGCAAAAGTACATTGGAGCTGCCATTTATGGCAATGTGTCCAAAGACGGTGGCGCCACTTTTGGGCCCGACTACAAACTGGCAGATCACTCATGTGAGTGTTGCCGTATTGCCATGAGCAATACGCCCGATGGCAAAGTGGCCGCTGTATGGCGCCATGTGTTTGGTGAGCAAACTCGTGACCATGCTTTTGCTGTATTGCCGGGTGCCTCTTCGGTTGCTTCTACGTCTGCTCAAGTTCAAACCAAAACCCCTGTCAGAAGCACATTTGACGATTGGCAAATCAATGCGTGCCCACACCACGGCCCTGGGCTGGCTGCAAACGCCTCGCAAACTGGATTTCACATGGTCTGGTTTGGTATTCGCAAACAAGACGGTCAAGATGTACCGGGTGTGCGATATGCACGCTTGAACGCCAACGGTGAACCCCTGTTGAGCTCCGTGAAACCCTTGCCTGATGCCAGGGCCGAGCATGCCGATGTGTTAGCTCACAAGCAGCGCGTGGTGGTCGTCTGGCGATCTAGCGAAGGCAGTACCTCAACACTCAAGGCTTGGATTTCAGACAACGAAGGCCAGAATTTCAGTGTGAAAGTGTTAGGTCAAACTCAAGGACCTAACGACCATCCGCGTTTGGTTCAGCGTGCAGAAAAAATGCTGGTGGTGTGGCGTGATACCAAGGAGATCAAAGTTTATGATGTTTCTCAATAATCCTCAGATCGACATGCGCATGTCTCAATTCAAAAGAAGACTCAATTTCAAAAACTTTTCTTCGTTGGCTGTTGTGTTGTCCTTTTTCCTAGGGCAAACTTTGCAAGCGCAAGACCACAAACATGAACACAAACACAGCGCTGGCACCACGCAAAGTATGCCCGCTAGAACGCTGAGTTCCACTCAGGCCTTCAATGAAAAATCATGGGCACAACTTTTGAAAGATGGCCCTAAGCCTGCAGCTTATTTATTCACCACCACGTATTGCAGCACGTGTCCTGCAGCATTTGAAGTGCTTCACCAAGCTGTGAAAGACAAAGGCCGCCAGGTTCCCCTGATGGCCGTTATGATGGACGCCAGTGGCGCCAAAGCTTTAAGGCATGCCAGCCACTTTAAGGGCATGAGCAAGATGTATGCCTTTGAGGGTTTTGAGCCCGAAATAAGACAGTCTGTTGACCCTTCTTGGCCCAATGTCACCCCTTACGTGGTGATGATCGATGCCAAAGGCCATTTGCAAAAAGTGATTGGTCCGCCAACACCTGACATGCTCAAGCGTTGGTTGGGTTCTTAAAAATGGCGAGTTGATTATTCAACTTTTTATTCAGCCTTGATGCCAGCGTAGGCAGCCACCCTGGCCCAGCGCACAATTTCAGAGCGCATGAAGTCGGTGGCTTCTTCTGAAGTGGTGAAGAAACTTTCAAAGCCTAAGGTATCCAGCTTGTCTTTCATCTTGGGTTCTTTGCCCGCTTGAATGAAGGCGGCATTGAGTTTTTTCACGATGGCAGGCGGCGTGTTGATGGGCGCATAAACCGCAAACCAGTTGGTTAACTCAACCCCTTTGTAACCTTGTTCGTTCAGCGTGGGAACTTGCGGCATGGCTTTGTGCCTGTCGGCCGATGCAACAGCCAAAGCCTTCAGTCTGCCTTGCTGAATTTGGGGCAATGCATTTTGAATGGGGCTGAACATGTAATTGAGCTGTCCACCAATGAGGTCGTTCATGGCTTGTGCCTGACCCTTGTAAGGAATGTGGTTTGACTTCAAGCCCACCAATTGGTTGAAAAACTCAGCTTGTAAATGTTGGGGGCTGCCCATGCCCGCTGAACCATAGTTCATGTCGCCATTTTTTGACTTCATCAACTCAATGAACTCTTTCAAGTTATTGGCTTTGACGGAGGGGTGAACTACCAACACGACGCCCGTTTGACCAATCAGTGTGATGGCCTGCAAATCTTTGACCAAGTCATAGGGAATTTTTTTATAAACTGCCACATTGGTGGCGATGGTGGCTGGGCTAATGAGCAAGGTGTAGCCATCGGCTTTCGATTTCATGACGTACTCAACACCGATGTTGCCGCCGGCACCGAGCTTGTTTTCTACCACCAAGGTTTGGCCTAATATCTCGCCAACACGTTGACTGAGATTGCGGGCCAGTAAATCTGTGCCTCCGCCCGCAGCAACAGGAACCACGACTTGAATACTGTGATTTGGGAAACTTTGTGCAGCGACACCGCAGTTTGACAAAAGAATTCCAAGGGCTATCAGCAATTTCTTCATGTTCGTACTCTTTCTAGTTTGGGAGCTAAGGACCAGCATTGATTGGAAGTTTAGGCCGTGGCTTTGCGCAAAGACTTAAGACAAACCCTATGCATCAGGCGGGCATGAGAAAACTTGATGCGATACGCTCTGGTCAAGGAAAGCATGTGAAAATTATGCTTCATCCATTCTAGGAATGCGCGCATGAAACGCCCCAACATTATTTTCATCGTAGCCGACGATCTCGGTTTTGCCGATTTGGGATGTTACGGTGGTCGTGACGCTGTCTTTGGCAAAGTTTCACCAGTGCTCGATCAATTGGCTGCCAATGGTTTGAAGTTCTCTGACGGCTATGCCAATTCGCCGGTCTGTTCACCCACTCGGTTTGGCCTCATGACCGCCAGGTACCAATACCGATTAAGGGGTGCCGCAGAGGAGCCTATCAACAGCAAGGCCAGAACCAGCACCACATTGGGGTTGCCAGCCACACACCCCACATTGCCGTCCTTGCTCAAAGAGCAGGGCTATCGAACTGCCTTGATAGGCAAATGGCATTTGGGATACCCTCCTGCATTTGGCCCTTTGCGCTCGGGCTACGATGAGTTTTTTGGTCCTATGGCCGGTGGTGTAGATTACTTCACACATTGCGCCTCTACGGGTGCGCACGACCTGTGGGTAGGCGAGGAAGAGCAGCCTCACGAAGGCTACCTGACCGATTTGATTTCCAACAAATCAGTCGACTTTGTGAAGCGAATGGCACAAGACACCACGCAACCGTTTTTCTTGAGCATGCACTACACCGCACCGCATTGGCCTTGGGAAACGCGCGAAGACCATGCGCTGTCTCAAACCATCAAAGACAATATTTTTCACCTTCAGGGCGGCAACATTCACACGTATCACCGCATGATCCACCATATGGATGAGGGCATTGGTTGGGTGGTGAATGCTTTAAGAGAAACAGGCCAACTCGACAACACCTTGATTGTGTTCACCAGTGACAATGGTGGCGAAAGGTTCAGCGACAACTGGCCTCTGGTCGGCGGCAAAATGGATTTGACGGAAGGTGGAATTCGGGTGCCATGGATTGCACATTGGCCAGAAGGCATTGCAAAACCAGGTAGCACCACTGCCCAGCACTGCATGACCATGGACTGGTCGGCCACCATGGTCGACGTTGGCGGCGGCACAGCCCACCCCGACTATCCCTTTGACGGTGTTTCATTGAAGCCCCTTCTCAGCAACCCAGATGCAACATTTGAGCGCCCACTTTACTGGCGCATGAACCACCGAGGACAACGCGCGTTGCGCGCTGGCAATTGGAAATATTTGCGGGTGGATGGCAACGATTACTTGTTCAATGTGGTGGCCGATGCCCGTGAGCGTGCCAACTTGGCCAAACAGGAACCCGAACGGCTTGAGGCGATGAGGTCAGAATGGGAGCGCTGGCACAGCACCATGCCGCCCATTCCAGAAGACGCCACCATCAGCCTGAGCTTTTCTGTGAAAGACATGCCCCAGCGTTGAAGGTTCAAGCCGCTTGCAATTTCACAATAGGTGCTTCTTTGATGGGCAAGTTGATGACAGCCGCCATGGCCGACAGTGCGATGTCTGCCCACCACATCCAGTGGTAGTCGCCTTGAGCTTCAAACACCAATCCGCCTAAGTAGGCTCCTAGGAAGCCGCCAATTTGATGTGACAACAAAGTGAGTCCAAACAGGGTAGCCAAGTACCGTATGCCAAAAAGCTTACCCACCAAGGCAGCAGTAGGCGGCACCGTGGCCAACCACGTTAAGCCTAGGCCGACCGCAAATGCGTAGAAAGTCCATTCAGTTTTGGGAGCTGCCAAGTACAAAGCAATCAGAATGGCCCGAGAGCCATACATCCAGGCCAATACATATTTGCTTCGGTAAAGATTGATGCAGGAACCAGCAAACAAGCTGCCCACAATGTTGGCCAGTCCGATCAGGGCCAGTGACCAGCTGGCCACGATAGGCGACAGACCGCACAAGCCGACTTCAGTGGGCAAATGGGTGATTAAAAATGCAATGTGAAAGCCGCAGGTAAAAAATCCTAGGTGCAACAACAAGTAGCTGGGGTTGCGCATGGCATCGGTCACGGCTTTTTTCAAACCACCCTCGGGGTCAGGCGCTTTGCTAGGTGCATGGGTGTCATTGGTGAGGCGATTAAGAAGGGGGATGGCTAACAAGGCCACGGCCGCCATAGACCACATGGTGCCCATCCAACCAATCCATTGAATCAATTTGCCAGTGATCGGGGCAAAGACAAATTGTCCAAAAGAGCCACCTGCATTGATGATGCCCGATGCTGTACCGCGGGATGTTGTTGGCATGCGCTGAGCCGCAGCGGCCAGTAACACAGAAAAGCTACAAGCCCCAGAACCGATGGCTGTTAGCAGGCCCATGGTGAGAATGAGGCCCATTTGGCTGCTGACCAAGGGCGTGAGAGCGGTCCCTAAAACCAGCATGAGCAAGCCCGCCAGCAAGACCGGGCGGGGTCCAAATTTATCGGCAAAGGCGCCAGCAATGGGTTGAATCGCGCCCCACACAAATTGTCCAATGGCCATGGCCAAACTGATGGCCACAATGCCCAAGCCGGTATCGGTGTTGAGGGGGCCGACATACAAGCCCATCGATTGGCGTGTGCCCATGGTGATCATGAGAACGGCGGCTGCCATGAGTGTGGTGAACCAAACGCCGGGCTGGTTCATGCTGGGAAAGAGCTTCATATTCAACTTATAAATTGTTGCAAGTCTGTTGAAAATTGTTCAGGCATTTCAAAGTAGGGCAGTGCACCCGTTTGGTAGACGGTGAAGCGCCAATTTTCGGCATGGGCATAGCGTTTTTTGCCGCGGTAGTCTACAAAATCTCCGCGAGTGCCATGGCTCATCCAAACCTTCTGTGTCAGTCTGTCGTAGATGTGGGTGATGTCTGCACTAAAGAGTTGGGCAGACAAAAAGGACAGGGGTGCATGTTGTGCTCCGACCTGTCGCGTGGTCCAAACGGCATAGTGGTACATCTCTTCGTCAATGTCCGTTGAACCCCAGGTTTTATTTAAAAAATACCGAATGACTTTGGGCCGGGTGAGCAAGTTGAAAATTGAGAGTCCCCAGCCAGGGCCTTTGAGCAACTTCAAAAGCCAATTGAGTCCATAAGTGGCGCCCTCAGCAGCTTGTCTGAGCTTCAAGCCCTTGAAGCCTGTAGGGCTGACCAAAGAGATGGTTTGAAAATGCGTTGGTTGTTCCGCAGCCGCGCGGGCTAGAAATTCGCATGACAAAGAAACCGCTAACGCATCAATGGCTTGGGTGCCATGAATGGCTTGAATGTGTTTGACCAAGTCATGAAGCGCATCGGTCATGAGTCGCGGGGTGTACACGCGATCTGAGCGTTCAGACAAGCCGAAACCTGGCAGGTCGATGGCGTAAACAGTTCGGTGTTGGCTTATAGAATTGAACAGAGGCCGAACTTCAGCAGCGCTGGCCGATGCGTTGATGGTGTGAATCAAAATGAAAGGGCGGCCTTGACCCTTGACGTATGCGCAAAGCTGACCTGTGTCACTGGCAATGAATTGGAGTTGTCCATTTAAAGCATGTTTCAATGCGAACTTTCAATGCCACAAAAAAGCCGATTTTCGCACATTGCCAGACCGTGCTTGGGGTGTGTTTTAAAAACACCCATTAGAGCATTGCAGAGCTGAAAAAAAGGGTGTCAGCACATGCGATGGTGCTGACACCCTGAAAGTACTGATTACTTTTTAGCGCCGTCCTTGGCTGCTTCTTTGGCTGCTTTTTCGGCCTTTTTGCCATCCGCCTTGGCTTCTGGTTTGACTTCGGTTTTTGCTGCAGCTTTGGCATCTGACTTGGCCTCAGCCTTGACAGGTGCAGCTGCAGATGCTGCTGGTGCAGCGGCTGGAGTGGTGGCGAAAGCGGCAGCAGAGAAAGCGCCGATGATCAAGGTAGCGAGAAGTTTAGTCATGATGTTTCCTTCATGTTGTTTGAAAACTCCACCGATCGGGAGTGATCATTCAACGGCAAGGAAGACACACTTGTTGACCGAAATATTTAATTATTTATGTCAACTAAAAAGTAAACACGACGTTGATGTGCCGCTGTAATTCGCATCATCAATCTAATTTCACACCCGCATTTTTCACAAGTTTGACCCAAAATTTGGCGTCTTCAACCAAGAAGCTTGCAAACTGATCGGGTGATTTTGAAACCTCCACATCAGTGCCTTCTCTGGCCAGCGCGGCTTTCACATTGGGCTGCGAAATGGCAAATTGCGCAGCATCAAAAATCTTTTTGATGACGGCAGGCGGTGTGCCGTTGGGTACAAAAATACCGTACCAAAACTCAATGGCGTAGTCGGGTACGCCCGCTTCAATGCTGCCAGGCAGGCCCGGAACCAAGGATGATTTTTCTTTGGTGCTCACGCCAAGCCCTTTAAGGCGGCCTGCTTGAATCATGGGCAAGACGGAGGGCGGTGTGCCAAAGGTCAATTGGGTATCGCCAGCCACCACGGATTGAATGGCAGGGCCGCCGCCTCTGAATGGAATGTGCGTCATCTCAATGCCAGTGACTTGCGCAAACAATGCGGCACCCAGATGCGGTGCAGAGCCATTGCCCGATGTCGCATAGTTGATGGTACCCGGAGCTTTCTTGGCCTTGGCAACCAACTCTAAAAGGCTGCCAATGCCTGCATTGGGATTGGCCGCAATGACCAGGGGCGACGTTGTAATTTTGGTCACTGGCCATAGATCTTTGGGAGCATAACCCAGCTTAGGATTCAAAGCAGGATTGACGGAAATGCTGCTAGGACTTGCAATCAAAACGGTATACCCATCGGGTGCCGATTTAGAGACAGCTTCTGCCGCAATGCTAGAGCCTGCACCCGCTTTGTTTTCTACGATGATGGGTTGACCCAGAGATTTTCCCAATGAGTCGGAGATGGTTCGCGCGACATAGTCTGCAGCACCACCAGGTGCAAAACCCACAACCACTTTGACCGGTTTGTTGGGATAAGTGCTGGCAGTTGGTGCTTGTGCCTGCGCCTGCGCCGATGTGACGATCGTCAAAAGGCCAAGGCCAATGAAAGAGAGTGTGGAAGAAAGCGAGAAAGTCAAATTTTGAATCATGGTAAGACCCTTAAAACAATTTTTCCAACATGCGCATTGCTCTCCATCAAAGCTTTGGCGGCCACCATGTCTTCAAATGGAAAAACTGTGTCAATGCATGATTGAATGCGGCCATCGGCAAAGGCCGGCAAAATATCTTTCACAAAGCCGCCAACAGGCTCGGCGCGCTGTTCTGGTGAACGGAGTTTGTTAGACACACCAAACAAGGTGAGGCGTTTGGCATGCAAGGCTTCAATGTCCAAGGGTGCATTCAATACACCATCGACATAGCCAACGGTGCCAAGCCGGCCTTGAAAACACAAGCAGCGCAAACTTTCTGCAAACACAGAACCGCCCACGGTGTTGACAACCAGTTGAACCCCTTTTCCATCGGTGGTGGCCATGACTTGATCGTAAAAATCAGGTGACCGTGAACAGATGGCCACATCCAAACCCAGTGGCGCCAGCTTGTTTAATTTTTCTTGTGAACCTGAGGTGCCAATGACTTTGGCACCCAAGGACTTGGCCATTTGCAATGAAGCAACCCCTACGCCCGAGGAAATGCCATTGACCAACAGCCAGTCGTTGGCCTTGAGGTGGCCTTGCTGCACCAACAAGTCGTAGGTCACCAAAAAGGTGAGGGGAATACAAGACGCTTCTTCGTAGGAAACATGATCAGGAATGCGCATCATTTCGCGAATGTCCATGAGTGCATATTCGGCAAAGGTGCCAGCACACCTGGCCATGACGCGATCGCCTAACTTGAGCCCAGTGGCGGCTGTGACTTTGTCACCCAGTGCCGTAATTTCTCCGGCACCTTCCATGCCAATGGCCTTGGCACCATGGCTTCCGTGTAAGCCGTGCCCTTTGATAAATTCACCGCGATTCAAACCGGCCGCATGAATTTTGACCAAGGCTTGTGTAGGTCCTGGAACTGGAATGTCGATTTCTCTTAATTCAATGGGGTTAGGCACATCGCCAACATGCATCCAATATGACTTCATATCATTGACCTTTATAGACAGGTTTGCGTTTGATGATTCATTCATTAACGCCAGATTTTCTCGTTTTTTGCTCAAAAAAATTCCGCCCGAATTCTGAGCGGAATTGCTATGCATTTGAGAATTATGTCTGTATTGATGATTTATCCCATCCCTACAAACCATGACGCTGCCCAATGCGCCTATTTTTTTTGAACCCCATGGAACATTGAACACTGAATCAGCAAATCAGTGCCCAATTTCGATCCCTTAAATTTTGATTTCTTTGGCGCTAATTTGGTATTTAAAATCATCGGGCGCATAAGAATCAAAACGGCCCTCATCGTTTTCAGCAACCGGGTACATGAAGAACCCAAGGCGGTCGGCTTTGCTTTGTGGCAGGGTTAAATCGTGAGCAGTGTTGAAGGCCATCCAATTGCCTTCCCATCCACCAAACAAGGTGCCGTAAACGGGTTTGACCACCGGGTGGTCGGTTGACTTAAGCCATTCTGAGGTTTCGAGGCGCATCACTTTGGCAACGTCTGCAGGGTCCATTGCCATCCATCCTTGGCCCTTGACATAGGCTTCTGCGCGGCAATGTTGCGCGCCTTTCAAGTTGGCAGGGTTGCCAGACAATTCTTTGTAGCCAAAAGCAGAGGGCACCAGACGGATGCCATAGACATCGCGTGCTGGAATACCAACAGAGCGGCACAGGCCAACAAACAAGGCATTGATGTCAGCGCACTTGCCACCTAGGTTGCCAGTTTCGAGCATGGTTTTGATATCTCCCTCGCCACACCCTTTGACCTTGGGTTCGCGCCAAGCGTTGCTCACCACCCAGTCGTAAATGGCACGAACTTTTTCTAGATCGGTCTGCGCGCGCTTGATGGCATTTTGAGCGGTGATTTTGACGATGCCGTCAGTGGGCAAAAGATGGGTTGGCCTTGTGAAGTATTTCAAGGTTGCAGCATCTTCAGCAGGTGCCGGCCATTGCGCCTGAGATAAAGGCGCTCTGCTTTGTGTTTGAACTCTGCTTGTCATTTCCAAATAGGGCTTGTCAATGCTGGGACCAAATTCAGCAAACAAAAACTGCACACCTTGAAGTCCATCACTGCGAATTCGAGCAGTGCCGTTGCTGGTGAATGAGTTGGCTTCTGACTTTTGCCAATCCGTGTTGATACTGGGAACAGGCAGCCAAACGCGTGTTGTCCCCATCGGTTTTGCAATGTCGACTCGCGTGGTCACTTCAAAAATTCGCCAGTCGCCAGGCTTGGGTGAAAAACTACGGGTTGCTGGTGTGGGGGAGACTTGAGCAGATGCTGAGTACCAAGGTGCCAATGAAAGCGCGCCAATGGACGCAGCACCCTGAAGCAGGATGCGACGAGCGGGGGTCATGAAGAGATCTCCGTGAATGGTGTGAAACCTGTCGGCACATAAGAGGTCACTCTGTTTTCAACTTGAGGGTCAAATGAGAGATTCCAATGCCCCGAAGGCAGGTTATTGAACGGCAAAAGCGCCGCTCAACGCCCTTATTATCGCAGGGAGTTAACCCACAATTGAGGCTCGGTGCTGGTCCAGTCCACTTCGCCCACAATGCGCCATTTGATTTGGCCAGTTTTGTCGACCAACAAGCTTGTGGGAAAAACTTTGACACCAAACTTTTGAGCCAAATCCCCTTTTGGGTCGGGTACCAAGGGCAGTGTCATGTTTTGACTTTGCATAAATCTAAGCGCTCTTGAAGGATGCTCCTTCACATTGATGGTGATCACTGCAGTCTGCATGGGATCTTGCAAGTCTGAAAATATTTGAAGCGTGGGTAGCTCTTCTTTGCAGGGGGCACACCACGTTGCCCAAAAATTGATCACCACTTTTTTGCCACGCAAACTCTCAAGAGACCAAACTTGAGATTGGGTGTCTTTGAAAGACCATTGGAGTTTTTTGGCCGACTCTGGCCAGGGCGTTTTTTCATACTGCGCAAACGCTAAGCCACTCCATAAAAGAGTTGATATCCAAACCCACAGATGCAGCTGCTTTGGGGTCATACCATTGCAAGTTCTTTGGCAATGCCTGTGAGGCACTCTATTGATCTGCTGTTTGCCGTTAAAGTTTTGGCTGTTTCGATGTGCGAAAAATTTCGTTTCATGGAAGCAAAATAGGTTGGATCGTAGTGCAACTTCAAAAGCTCACCGACCACAATCTCAATCTGATTGTTTTGAATGAGTGACTGCCATGTTTCCACCACTTGTTTGCCACGAATGGCAAGCAATGCATCGAGTCGCTTGGAAAAGAGTTGGGGGTCTTTCACAAAGAAGTCGTAGTCTTCAAGCAGCAATTTGACACGTTCATCGTCGGCAAGTTGAAGCTGAAAGCACTGACCAGAGCGAACAGCCAAGATCAAGGATTCAGGCACAGCGAGGTTGCCCACCTTGCGACTTTCTGATTCCACATAAACGGGTCGAGAGGGGTCCATTTTCCTCAGTTCGTCCCAAATGAGGGTGTCAAATTTTTTCTGACTGGGTTGTGGCTCACCTGGAATGAAACCAAGCACAGAACTTCTGTGATTGGCCAAGTCCTCAAGGTCTAACACTTGAGCACCTTGTGCTTTCAGGCAATGCAAGAGCCTTGTTTTGCCCGAACCCGTGGGCCCGCAAATGACCCGCCATTGAAGGCGCTCGGCCAATGGGGGAATGGCGGTTACCAGTTCGCTTCGGAAGGCTTTGTAGCCGCCTTCAATGATGGCGACTTTGAAGCCAATTTGGCCCAAGATGAGTGCCAAAGACCCACTGCGTTTTCCGCCTCGCCAGCAGTAGACCAAGGGTTGCCAATCTTTGGGCAAGTCAATGACATGCTTTTCTATGTGGTTTGAAATATTGGCTGCCACTAGGCCTGCGCCTTTTTTCTTGGCTTCAAAAGGCCCCACTTGTTTGTAAAGCGTGCCAATGACGATGCGCTGCTCGTTGTTGAGTGACGGCCAATTGACGGCACCTGGCAAATGATCAAGTGCAAACTCGTCTTCGCTTCTAGCATCAATGATGGCGCTGTAGCCACCCGATTGACCCAGTGGCACAGACATTCTGGCCATGGCCTCTTTGGCGCTGACAGGGTTCACGCTCACAAAACGCCTTTCGCGCTGACCTTCAATCCATGTGCCTGGGCAGATTCAACTTGGCCAATGACCATGGCATGGTCAAAACCGTGCTGTATGAAGATAGCCATCACATCATTGACCGCATCCTCAGAGCACGAGACCAACAAGCCGCCGCTGGTTTGAGGGTCTGTGAGCAGGCTGAGTTGTACCGAAGAAAATGTCTCTGGCAGGGAGACCTCCGTGCCATAACCCTGCCAATTGCGTGCCGATGCGCCCGTGATGCAACCTTGATCAGCCAGAGCTTCAACGCCGGTTAGCAACGGTACTCTGTCCCAATCTAGGTGGATGGTGCATTTTGCACCTCTCGCCATTTCCAGCAAGTGACCTGCCAAGCCAAAGCCAGTAATGTCTGTCAGGGCGTGAACGCCTTTGAGCTTGGCGAGGTCTGGGCCGGCCGTGTTGAGTTGGGTGGTGTTGGCAATCATGGCTTGGTAGCCTGCATGGGGCAACATTTCTTTTTTCAATGCAGCAGACAAGATGCCAACACCAATGGGTTTGCCTAGAATTAAAACATCGCCTGCTTGAGCGTCTGCATTGCGCTTGATGTGATCAGGATGGACCAGGCCCAGAGCAACCAGCCCATAAATGGGTTCGACCGAATCGATGGTGTGACCTCCGGCGATGGGAATGCCTGCTGCTCTGCAAACGCTTTGACCACCCTCCAATATTTGGCCAATCACGCTCAAAGGCAGCACATTGACGGGCATGCCCACCAGTGCCAAAGCCATGATGGGCTGAGCCCCCATGGCATAGACATCTGAGATGGCATTGGTGGCTGCAATGCGGCCAAATTCGAATGGGTCGTCGACGATGGGCATGAAGAAGTCTGTGGTGGCCACCAAGGCTTGTGTGTCGTTCAGTTTGTAAACGGCGGCATCGTCTGAAGTTTCAATGCCCACCAACAACTCAGGGGGCAAGGGCATGGCGGTGGTTGAGCGCAGAATTTCGCTCAAAACCCCTGGGGCAATTTTGCAGCCGCATCCTCCACCATGTGAAAGGCTGGTCAGTCGCGGGCTTGGGGCAATCGGTGATGTCATGAAATAGCGAGCTCGTCACCTGGCGGCGTTCTCGAACTCTTTGAATTTGGAAGTGCCTTTATTATGGCAAACCCGACTTGGAGACTTGCGGTTTTGTAGGAACAATGAAACCTAGTGTTGCGCCATGCGGCTTCATCCTGCATATGGCGTCACGATAGAACTGACAAAAACTCTCCAAAATTCACAGAGGAACCCCATGATTCATCGACGTTTTGCCATTTTGAAGATTGCCACCTTGGGACTCAGCCTTTCTTTTTCAGGCTTTGCTTTGTCCCAAGAGAAGTTTCCTTCGCGCCCGGTGACCTTGGTGGTCCCACAGGCGGCCGGAGGGGCCAATGACGCCATAGCGCGGGTCATTGCGCAAAAGCTCTCAGATCAGTGGGGTCAGACCGTGCTGGTTGAAAACAGGCCTGGTGCAGGCGGTAATGTTGGGACAGCTTATTCCGCCAAAGCCAAGAATGACGGTTACACCCTGTTGGTCAATGCAGACAGTGCACAGGTCATCAACCCTGCCTTGTATGCCAAAACAGGCTTTGACCCTGTCAAAGACTTCGATCCCATTGCGCCTTTGGCAAAAGCGGGTTATGTGCTGGTGGCCAACCCCAGCTTGCCTGCCAACAATGTGGCGGAGCTCATTGCGCTTGCCAAGTCCAAACCTGGCGCACTGTCTATCGCTTCTGCAGGCAATGGCACATTGAACCATTTGATCGGTGAAATGCTTCAAAAGGCGACCGATATTCAGCTTCAGCACATTCCTTACAAAGCTGCCGCCGCCGCTGCAACCGATGTGGTGGGTGGACAAGTTCCTCTTTCTGTCCAAAGCATGCCCTCCTCAATTGCGTTCATCAGGGCTGGCAAACTGAAGGTCTTGGGTGTTGTGAATGAAAAGCGATTGGCGGCTTTGCCAGATTCGCCCACCATTGGCGAAACGGTGGCTGGTTTTGGTGCAACCCCTTGGTACGGCATGTTCGCGCCTGTTGGAACGCCCAAAAACATCTTGTTGCAAATTCAAAATGACGTAGCCAAGGCCTTGGACGCCAAAGATGTGCAGGAGCGGTTGGCCACCTTAGGTTGCGAACCGTTTAAAGGCACAGGGGACCAACTTGCACAAATTGTGAAGTCTGATTTGGTTCGCTGGGCCAAAATTGTCAAAGACTCTGGCGCCAAGATCGATTGAACTGGCTTGAACGGCCCGCTTAGACGGCTCCCTGCGGATGGGTCGGGTCAATCCATAGCACTTCTTCTGGTTTTTCAATGGGTTCAATGTCCAGGTTGACCGAAACGGCCTGCCCATCGCTTCGGCAGAGAACGCATTCCAAGACTTCAGTGGGGCTGGCATTGATTTCTTGATGGGGCACATAGGGTGGCACAAAGATGAAATCGCCGGGCCCAGCTTCAGCGGTGAACTCCAAATGATCTCCCCATCGCATGCGGGCACGGCCCTTGATGACATAAATCACGCTTTCTAAGGGGCCATGGTGGTGGGCACCTGTTTTGGCATTGGCATGAATGGTGACCGTCCCAGCCCAAAGTTTTTCTGCGCCTACCCTGGCAAAGTTAATGGCCGCTTTCCGGTCCATTCCGGGGGTTGAAGGGACGTTGCCGTCCAACTGGTTGGCAGGTACAACGCGCACACCTTGGTGCTTCCAGTCGGTCGAACTGATTGGTTTCGAGGGGTGATGGTGTGAATCTGTCATATAAACTACTTGTTGATTGTCCTATTGTTTTTCAACTAAAGGTTGGAAGACGTTAGGTTGATGGTTTAGATTGAAGGATGACTTCAATTTTGCTTCACTTTTCAAAAGTTTGTACAGACATTTTTTGAGGACTGCCGCCAATTTGAGGTAGTCTGACATTTTTGAATTTGGTACAAAGATGATGTCCAGACAAGCCGCCATCCACAAAGCAGAAGCAGAATTTGACAGTGGTTCATTTCAGCAGGTGCTTCGTCAAAGAATTTCTAGACCCACTGAAAGTCAAAACCCCGAAAGAGCGCCTGAACTCTTGGCTTACTTGGTAGAGGACCTGCAACCGGCACTTGTTTCTATGGGCTTTTCTTGCCGCTTGATTGAGCATCCCAAAGCGAAAGCCCCCTTCTTATTTGCAGAGCGAATCGAATCATCCAATTTGCCGACCATCTTGGGCTATGGCCATGGAGACGTGATTCGAGGACTGGATTCTGAATGGCGAGATGGCCTCGCGCCCTGGACTTTGACGGAACAAGAGGGCCGTTGGTACGGTCGGGGCATTGCAGACAACAAGGGCCAACACTCCGTTAATTTACAGGCCTTGGCATGTGTTCTCGCAGAGCGTGGCCATTTGGGTTTCAACGCCAAATTCATTTTCGAAATGGGCGAAGAAACAGGATCGCCCGGCCTCAGGGACGTCTGCGCTGAAAACGCAGAATTGCTAAAAGCAGACTTGTTGGTGGCATCTGATGGTCCTCGCCTAAGAGCAGACCGTCCCACCCTCTTTTTAGGTTCTCGTGGTTGTATCAACTTTGACCTCAGCATAGAAGCCAGATCGGGTGCACACCATTCTGGCAATTGGGGTGGGCTCATCTCAAATCCAGGCATTCAATTGGCCCATGCCATCGCCAGTTTGGTCTCAGAGCGCGGTGAAATTAAAGTGACCGAATGGAAACCCAAATTTTTGCCAGAAGGCGTCAGGCGTGTGTTGGCCGATTGTGAAGTAGATGGGGGCGCCAATGGTCCGCAAATCGAACCTGATTGGGGTCACCCTGGCCTGAGCCCTGCAGAAAGGGTGTTCGGCTGGTGCTCATTTGAGGTGTTGGCTTTTAAAACTGGCAATCCAGACAATCCAGTGAACGCCATTCCGCCAAGAGCCAAGGCCACTTGCCAATTGCGCTTTGTGGTGGGCATCGACAGTTCAGACATCTTGACAGCACTCAGGCGACATTTGGACAGCCATGGTTTTGGCTATGTGCAGATAACAGCCGCAAGAGATGAGATTTTCAAAGCCACTCGAATTGACCCTGATGACGCATGGGTCACTTGGGCCGCCAATTCTTTGCAGCAGACAACCCAAAAAACACCGGCCATCCTGCCTAATTTGGGAGGCTCTCTTCCCAATGATATTTTTACCGATGTCCTTGGTTTGAAAACCATCTGGGTGCCGCACTCTTATCCCGGCTGCTCTCAGCACGCGCCCAATGAGCACTTGCCACCAGAGTTGCTCAAAGAAGCCCTTCAAGTCATGACCGGACTCTATTGGGATTTAGGAGCGGGCAATACGCCACACCTTCATCAGCAACCCAATTAAAGCCTTGCACTCAGCTCGCACAACCATTTCAAAGGAAGCTTTATGAATGCTCGATACGATTGTTTTTGTAAATTGTCAGACCTGTTTGGCGCTCAAGAATCCTTAAGTGAAGCCAGAAGGCACTTGCACCAATTTCCCGAACTTTCTTTTCAGGAAAAATCGACTTCTCAGTGGGTTGCAGACAAGTTACAAGCTTGGGGCTATGAGGTCACTCGCCATGTAGGCGGACATGGCTTGGTGGCCACCTTGAAAAATGGCGAAGGCAAGGGTATTGCTTTGAGGGCTGACATGGATGCATTGCCGATTCAAGAAGAAACCCAAAAACCCTATGCCAGTCAACATGCAGGGACCATGCATGCCTGTGGTCATGATGGCCACACCGCCATGCTTTTGGGTGCAGCCCAGCAACTGGCCAAAACCAAAAATTTCAAGGGGACTGTGCACTTGGTGTTTCAACCCGCAGAGGAAGCAGGCAAAAACAGTGGCGCACAACAAATGATTGCCGACGGCTTGTTCGAGCGTTTTCCTTGTGATGCTATTTTTGGCATTCACAACCACCCGGGTGTGGATGTCGGCACTTTCATGTTCGGCGCTGGCGCCTTCATGTCAGCGTCCGATACTTGCTACATCAAAGTTAAAGGTAAGGGTGGCCACGCCGCAAGACCCCACCAAACTGTCGACCCTGTGGTCATCATGGGCAGCTTGATCATGGCTTTGCAAACGGTGGTCTCGCGCAACATCGATCCTCTGCAAACTTCGGTGGTCACCATTGGGACTGCCCATGCAGGCAGTGTGTCCAATGTCATCCCTGACTCAGCCAGCATGTCACTCAGCATTCGATCATTCAGTCCCGAAGTTCGTGAACTTTTGGAGCGTCGCATTAAGAGCTTGGTTCAATCCCAAGTAGAGTCCTACGGCGGTGAGGTCGAAATTGTGTATGAGCGAGGCTACCCCGTGGTCATCAACTCATCGGCTGAGACTGAGTTTGCCCGTCAGGTTGCCGTGGAGTTGGTCGGAGAAGACAAGGTGGTTTTCCCTTTTGGTCCTGTAACGGGCAGCGAAGATTTTGCTTATTACCTGCAACACAAACCAGGTTGTTTTTTGCGGCTTGGCAATGGTTCAGACAGTGCCTTGTTGCACAATCCCAAATACGATTTCAACGATCAAAACTTGTCCTATGGCGCTGCTTTCTGGACTCGCCTCGTAGAACGTTTTTTAGAACAAGCTTGAACAAAGTATTCATTTCTTAACCCTGGAGAATTTATGACCATTTCTATGTACCAAGCCAGCGTGCCCCGTTTGATCAATGGCTTGATCAACCTGTCTCACATTTTGGACAAAGCTCAAGCCCATGCTGAAGCTAAAAAAATTGATCCTGTGGTGTTTGCATCCATGCGCCTTTACCCCGATATGTTCCCATTGAGCCGTCAAGTTCAAATTGCATGCGACGTGAGCAAGGGGCTTGTTGCCAGACTAGCGGGAGTAGACATTCCTGCTCATGAAGATACTGAAAAAGATTTGAAAGACTTGCAGGCTCGCATTGCCAAAACAATTGCTTTTTTAGAGACTTTCAAGCCTGAGCAAATTGATGGCACTGAAGACAAAGACATTGTGGTTAAACGTGGCGATAAAGAAACCCACTACAAGGGCATGCAGTTTTTGTTAGGCCACGGTTTGCCCAATTTGTATTTCCACACCACCACCACGTACAGCATGTTGCGCGCCAGTGGTGTTGAAATTGGCAAGTCCGATTACCTCGGCAAAATCTAAAAGTTCCGAATCAAAACTGCGCGCCATGCGCAGTTTGTGCCTCAGTCGTCCAAGCCTGACATGCCTATGCGGTGTGCCAATGGCTTGGGGCCTGCAATTCTGAACATGACCTGACCTGGCCAAGACAGATAGCCATCGAGCCTTCTAGAAAACAAGATGCCATCTGTTTGGCTTGTGTAGCTTGTGCGAGCTTCAGGGCCATTGGGGTTGGCGGGGTCTATCACATCGCAAATGGCTTGTCCCTTTTTGACCTTGGCGCCAGGCTTCACATGGAACACCAAAAAACCTGTGCCCTTGCTGTAACCCACATCCATGCCACTGATGGGCGATGCAGGGCTTTTCATTTTGGAAAGAGGTGCAGCTTTTCCGCCAACCACGCCTTGCCTGACCAGCCAGCGGTATAGATTTTGAGCGTCTGATTTGCCAAGCGCGTCGCTCACATCGTGTTGACTGCGCATTTCCAATGTGACCGACATACAAGCTTGAGGAATATGCGCTTGCGGGAACTTGTCCTGGAGTCGAGCCCACAAAGCGCTGTTCACGCCCGAAAAGGTGAGGGTGCTTGGGTAGGGGTCGTTGTACATTGTGGCTTCAACGCCAAGGTCGGCGGCCAAAGCTTGCACGGCACCTTCATTTCCCAAGGGGCCCGTGGGTCCTTTGACCCAGTCGTTGTGTGCCGTGAACAAATGCAAAGCAGCATAAATATCGCAGTGCAAATCGAGAACGTAATCGGCGTCGGTGCTGAGTTTTTGCATTTCAACACGCAAAGTTTGAAGCTCATTCGCAGGCTTCATTTCATTCAGTGCTTGCAAGGCCGCCTTGCGAATCATCTTCACATTGGCTTCAGGATTTGTCCCTATTTTTTTCCATACTTTCTGCGCAACGGGTTCAGACAAGTCGATCCAATTGCGATTGAAGTTTTCATGGCTCAAGTGGTTGTATCTGCCGGCATGAGAATTGCCTACAAGTTGAGATTGACCAATTGGGTTCACCGTTGGCACCAAAATGATCTCACCCTTTATCAGTCCTTTTTTGTCCGCTTCAGTCAACATGGGCATCAAATGGTGCAAAGCCATGGTGCCGGGCATCTCATTGGCATGAATGGCTGCCTGCATGTAGACCTTGGGGCGTGCACCAGATTTGCCATAGCTCAGCACAGAAACAGTGCGATGGCTGCCAGGGGTCATGCTGGGCAACGTGACGATTTTCTTTTTGATGGCCATTTTTTTAACCTTTAACGAAAGAATTTAGTTTATGCCGAATCCGTCTAAAGCAAAACCCTAATAACGAATTTATCGATTAGAGTTAGTGTGCTGATTGTTTCAACTTATCCATTTTTTTCAGGAGAGCAAGATGAACGAAAACGAAATTCGCGGTCTGATTGAGCAGGTACGCGACAATGGCATCAGCCGTAAACAGTTCATTCGCCACATGATTGGCGCTGGTTTGACTGTGCCTATGGCGGGTCAAATGCTTTTGACCTCAGGTTTGGCCCAAGCTCAAACAGCATCTTCCTACAAGCCCACCAAACGTGGCGGTGGTGGTGCTCTCAAATTGCTCTGGTGGCAGGGCGCTACATTGTTGCAACCCCATTTCTCCAGTGGTACCAAAGACCAAGAAGGCTCGCGCATTTTCTATGAGCCATTGGGTGCTTGGGATGCCGATGGCAACTTGATTCCTATCTTGGCGGCCGAAGTGCCCACATTGGCAAACGGTGGTGTGTCCAGAGACGGCAAAACCATCATCTGGAAGCTCAAAAGAAATGTTCAATGGCATGATGGTGTGACCTTCACTGCCGACGACGTTGTGTTTACGGCGGCTTATGCGGCCGACCCTGCAACTTCTGCTTACACCAGCGGTTCTTACAAAGACGTGAAGGTCACCAAGGTCGATAGCCATACCGTGAAGGTTGAGTACCAAAAGCCCTCGCCGTTTTGGGCAGATCCGTTTGTCAGTGCTGCTGGCATGATCATTCCTAAACACGTTTTTGAGGCTTACAAAGGTGCGACCTCTCGCGATGCACCTGCTAACCTCAAGCCCGTTGGAACTGGCCCCTACAAGTTTGCTGATTTCAAACCGGGTGACATGTTGCGCGGTGTGATTAACACCAATTACCACGAAGCCAATCGCCCCTACTTTGACAGTATTGAAATGAAGGGCGGCGGCGATGCCGTGTCTGCTGCGCGAGCTGTGTTGCAAACAGGTGAATACGATTACGCTTGGAATTTGCAAGTCGAAGATGAACTCCTTATTCGATTGGAGCAGGGCGGTAAAGGCAAAACGAGCATTGTTCCTGGCGGTAACATTGAGTTCATTCAATTGAACATGGCCGACCCTTGGACGGAGACGGATGGCGAGCGTTCGCATCCCAAATCCAAGCACCCCATCTTGTCAGAATTTGCAGTTCGCCAAGCCATCAGCTTGTGTGTTGATCGCGATGGTGTGCAAAAGTTCATCTACGGCCGCACTGGCATTGCAACGGCCAACTTCTTGAACAATCCCCAGCGTTTTGTGTCTAAAAATACAAAATACGAGTTCAACCCAGAAAAAGCAGCCCAAGTGTTAGAGGCTGCAGGTTGGAAAAAAGGCGCAGACGGTATCCGTGAAAAAGGTGGCAAAAAACTCAAATTGGTTTTCCAAACCTCCATCAATGGACCGCGTCAAAAAACCCAGCAAATTATCAAGCAAGCCGCTCAAAAGGCCGGCATTGACATGGAGTTGAAATCGGTACCGGCATCGGTTTACTTTTCGTCTGACCCAGCCAACCCAGACACTTACACCAAACTTTTTGCAGACATGCAAATGTTCACGACCACCATGCCACAGCCAGATCCTGAGGTGTTCATGAACCAGTACCTGAGCTCTGAATTTGCCAGTAAAGCCAATAAGTGGTTGGGCAGAAACTCTACGCGCTACAGCAACCCCGAATATGACAAAGCCTATTTGGCAGCTCAGTCAGAGATGGATCCTGCTAAGCGCGCAGCTTTGTTTGTCAGAATGAACGACATGCCCGTCAACGACATTGCCATCATTCCAGTGGTTTACCGGCCCCGTACTTCGGCGGCTGTTAACAATTTGGTCGCGCCTTTGTCGGGCTGGGACAACGATCTGTGGTTGTTGAAAGACTGGTACAAAACCACTTAATTCAGTTTTATGTTTCGTTACATTCTCCGGCGATTGATGATCGCCGTGCCCAGTCTTTTGGGTATCAGCTTGGTCTTGTTTTCTGTTTTGGCGCTGGCGCCAGGCGATCCCTTTTCTGAGTTGGTTTCCAATCCAAACATTCCAGCGGAAGTGGCCTTGGCTTTGAGGGCGAAGTTTGGTTTGGACGACCCTCTCATGGTTCGCTATTGGAACTGGTTGTCGGCCATGGTCCAGGGCGACTGGGGTTATTCATTCATCAGCCGAATCAATGTTGAAACGCTCATCATGCAGCGCATTCCGGTGACCCTGTTGGTCATCGGATCGTCGCAATTGTTGGCGCTCTGTATTGCCATTCCGGTGGGCGTGTATGCGGCTACAAGGCCTTATTCGTTGTTTGACCAGATTGCAAGTACCTTGGCGTTTATTGGTTTTTCCTTGCCGACATTCTTCACGGGTATTTTGCTTATTTTGTTTTTCAGCATTCACCTCGATTGGTTGCCATTCGTTTACAGGGCAGACATCCCAGAAACAGGCTGGCGCTTTTTCTGGGAACACTTTAAACAAATGATCATGCCGGTCACAGTGCTGGGTTTGTTTCAAGCTGGCGCATGGACACGCTATGTACGATCTGCAGTATTGGATGTCATACGATTGGACTATGTGACAACGGCACGTTCTAAAGGTCTGGCTGAAAAAGTGGTCATTACAAAGCACGTTCTGCGCAATGCACTGATTCCCGTAGTGACATTGGTGGCCCTTCAGATGCCCGCCATTTTTGGCGGTGCCATTGTCACCGAGCAAATTTTCCGTGTGCCTGGCATTGGGTCCCTCATCATCAGTTCCATGTTAGCCAACGACACGCCTGTGGTCATGGCTGTGACTTTTGTTTTTTCCACGTTGGTGATTGCGTGTAATCTTTTGGCAGATATTTTGTATGGCTGGCTCGACCCTCGCATCTCCTTCAACTGACCCCAAGGCCGCAGCGGCCAAGTCTTCAGTTCAGTCGCCCGGACGCGAGTCTTGGCGTCGTTTTAAACGCCACAAGTTGGCTGTTTTTTGCACCATTGTTCTCAGCATCATTGTGTTGGCTGTTTTGTTGGGCCCATGGTTATGGCGTGTGCCCATCAATGAAATTGACTTCAATGCCCGCATGCAGGGGCCTTCTTGGGCGCACCCCTTGGGAACCGATGATTTGGGACAAGACTTGCTGGCTCGCATGCTTTACGGAGGTCGTATTTCCTTGGCCGTGGGCTTGGCCGCCATGCTCATTGCTATTAGCGTAGGCGTGGTCGTAGGTGCCGTGGCAGGCATGTCCAAAGGCCCCGTGGATGTCTTTCTCATGTGGATCACGGATTTGTTTCTGTCATTGCCACAATTGCCCTTGCTGCTCCTGATTTTTTATTTGTTCAATGACAAGTTGAAAAAATTAGTGGGTCCAGAAGCCGGAGTTTTTATACTGGTTGTCGCCGTCATTGGGGGATTGCGTTGGATGCCCGTTGCCAGATTGGTCAGGGCCCAATTTCTCACTTTGCGAGAAAAAGAGTTTGTAGAGGCGGCTCGCGCTTTAGGCGCCAGTCCATGGCGACAAGTCACCGTGCATATTTTGCCCAATGCCATGGGCCCGGTCATTGTGGCTGCCACCATTGATGTGGCTGCAGCCATCATTGCTGAGTCAACCTTGTCCTTTCTGGGCTTAGGATTCCCTCCCGATATTCCCACTTGGGGGCGCATTTTGTACGACGCCAAAGACCACATGGACGTGGCGGTTCACTGGGCCTTGTTTCCTGGTGCTTTGATTTTCATCACGGTGCTCACCATCAACTACATCGGCGACGGTTTGCGTGATGCCTATGATCCACGCCGTGTGCTTTAAAGGGGCTTCTCAATGACAAACCCCTTGTTAAAAGTGACAGATTTGCAAGTTCACTTTGATACCGATGACGGCGTGTTACATGCTGTCGATGGCGTTAACTTTCACATCGATCGAAGCGAAACGCTAGGCGTGGTGGGTGAGTCCGGTTGCGGTAAAAGTGTGACCGCCATGACCATCATGAAACTGTTGGCCATGCCCCCGGGTCGCATTGCGAATGGTCAAATTTGGTTTCAAGGCCAAGATCTGGTGCCTGCGGATGCGCAAACCATGCGCAATTTGCGAGCCAAAGAAATTGCCATGATTTTTCAGGAACCCATGACATCGCTCAATCCGGTGCTGAGCGTGGGTGAGCAAATTGCAGAGTCGCTCAGATTGCACGAAGGACTCACGCCAAGGCAAGCACTGGTCAAGGCCACTGAAATGCTAGGGCTGGTCAATATCCCGAAGCCCGCGCAGCGCATCAATGACTATCCGCATCAATTTTCTGGCGGCATGCGTCAGCGCGTCATGATTGCAATGGCATTGGCATGCAAACCAAAATTACTCATTGCCGATGAGCCGACCACAGCCCTCGACGTGACCATTCAGGCGCAAATTTTGGATTTGCTGAATGACCTGAAATCTCAAATGGGCATGTCTATCATGCTGATCACACACGCTATGGGTGTTGTGGCTGAAACGGCGCAGCGTGTGGTGGTGATGTATGCGGGTCGCGTGGTGGAAGAGGCAACCGTTGAGAAACTCTTTGCTTCTCCTGCGCACCCCTACACACAAGGCCTCATTCGCTCCATTCCTCGTATTGATTTCGACAGCGCCAACAAGCAAAGGCTGGAGGCCATACCTGGGTCTGTCCCTAAGTTGATCAACCCTCCTAAGGGTTGTCGTTTTGCGCCTCGCTGCCAATATGCCAGCGACCGTTGCACTCAAGAAATGCCCGAACTTCGTGAAATTTCTACAGGCCATTTGGTGGCTTGTCACTTCTCCCTCTAAAGTACATGTCTGAATCGCACTCCTTGTCCTCCAGCGTCGCACCACTTTTAGAAGTGAAGGGGCTGACCAAATACTTCCCCATCAAAGGAGGCCTTTTCGGTCGTGAAGTGGACCGTGTTCATGCAGTTGATGGTGTGAGTTTTGACATCGCTGCGGGTGAAACTTTGGGCATGGTGGGCGAGTCAGGTTGCGGCAAATCAACCACTGGGCGTTGCATCCTCCGATTGATTGAACCTAGCTCAGGAGAAGTGAAGTTCAATGGTCAAAACGTCTCAAGCATGGGCTCTCATGCCTTGCGTGAAGTTCGCCGAGACATGCAGATTATTTTTCAAGATCCATTTGCATCTTTGAATCCACGAATGACCGTTGAGGCCATCATTGGTGAAGCACTGACCATTCACAAGCTCACGCCGACCCCTGAATCTTACCGTGCGCGCATTGTCGAGTTGCTAGAAACAGTGGGTTTGAACGCCGATCACATGAAGCGTTTTCCACACGAGTTTTCGGGCGGTCAGCGTCAGCGAATTGGCATTGCAAGAGCCTTGGCGGTATCGCCTAAATTGATTGTGTGTGATGAGCCTGTTTCGGCTCTTGATGTTTCTATTCAAGCTCAAGTGATTAACTTGCTTGAAGACTTGCAAGCCAAGATGGGTTTGACTTATTTGTTCATTGCCCACGACTTGTCAGTTGTTGAGCACATTAGCAATCGCGTTGCTGTGATGTACCTGGGACGCATCGTAGAGATAGCACCCTCCCGGCAGTTGTACACGCAACCCAAACACCCCTACACAGAAGCCTTGCTTTCTGCGGTACCTATCCCAGATCCAACGGCTAAGAAAAAACGAATTGTTTTGACGGGCGATGTTCCCAACCCAGTGAACAGGCCCAGCGGATGTCATTTTCATCCGCGTTGCCCTAAGGCCATTGAGCGTTGCCGTGTTGAAGAGCCGGTCTTAAAGTTTGTAGGCGATCAGCACCAAGCCGCTTGTCATTTAAATGACTGAATTTTTGCGGATAATTTCTTCACCTCAAAAGGAAGTTCGCCATGTTAAATTGGATTGACCAACATATTCCTGTACGCTTTTTGACGTTCTTTGTGATTGTGGCTTTGTGGGTTCTGTCTGCATTGCAGTTGGTGGTTGGTCAAGCAAATCTGTGGTGGGTGTTACTTTTGTCGGCCTTGGTTATCGTCGGCATCACTGATTTGCAGCAAACCCAGCACGCCATATTGCGGAACTATCCCATCATTGGACATTTGCGTTTCTTGCTTGAATTCATTCGACCTGAGCTGCGCCAATATTTCATTGAAGGCGAGAACGAGGCTGTCCCTTTTTCAAGGTCTCAGCGCTCATTGGTCTACGCCCGGGCAAAAGGTGAAACCGACAAGCGACCCTTTGGCACGCAGGTTGATGTTCAAAAAGTAGGCCATGAATGGTTGACCCATTCCATCCGCCCCTCAATCATTGAATCACATGACTTCAGAGTCCATGTGGGTGGCGCCCAATGTCAACAACCCTACGACATCAGTTTGTTCAATGTGTCAGCCATGAGTTTTGGTGCCTTGAGCGCCAATGCCATCATGGCTTTGAACTTGGGTGCCAAGAAGGGCGGCTTTGCACATGACACTGGCGAGGGTTCTATTTCCAGATACCACCGAGAACACGGCGGTGATCTGATCTGGGAAATTGGTTCTGGGTATTTTGGTTGCCGCAATGACGACGGTACCTTCAGCTCCGAGCGTTTTGTTCAAAATGCGTTGTCACCTCAAGTCAAAATGATTGAGATCAAATTGAGTCAAGGTGCCAAACCCGGTCATGGTGGCGTATTACCTGGGCCTAAAGTGACGCCTGAAATTGCAGAGGCCAGGGGCGTCCCCGTCGGTGTTGACTGTGTCTCACCCGCCGCACACAGCAGTTTTTCCACGCCTGTTGAACTTTTGCAATTTGTGCAAAAGTTAAGAGATCTGAGTGAAGGTAAGCCAGTTGGGTTCAAATTGTGCATTGGCCATCCTTGGGAGTGGTTTGGCATTGCCAAGGCGATGCAAAAAACAGGCATCTACCCTGACTTCATCGTGGTGGATGGCTCTGAGGGTGGTACAGGTGCCGCTCCTGTTGAATTTACCGACCACATGGGCATGCCGATGTTGGAGGGCCTGCGTTTGGTTCACAACACTTTGGTCGGTTTGAAGTTGCGCAAACAAATCCGATTGGGTGCCAGTGGCAAGATCATCAGCGGCTTTGATGTCATCCGAACTTTGGCACTGGGTGCTGATTGGTGCAACAGTGCACGAGGATTTATGTTTGCCTTGGGCTGCATTCAGGCTCAGACTTGCCATACCGGTAACTGCCCAACGGGTGTGACCTCCCAAGATCCCAAGCGTCAAATTGCCTTGGTTGTTCCAAGCAAAGCAGATCGCGTGAGAAATTTTCACCGCCAAACCTTAGAGTCAGTACAGGAAATGCTTCAGGCCACTGGCCTGTCTGCACCTTCAGAGTTGCGCCTCAATCACATCATGCGGCGTGTGAGTGAACATGAGGTGCAAAATTTATCGGACTTGCTATTGAGTGTTTCGGGGGGGGCTTTGCTAGAGCCACAAGCCCTCGAAGGCTTGTTTGCCAAATACTGGCATGCGGCCAGTCCTGACAGTTTTCAACTGTCGGCATAAACAAGCCCACGCCCTGCTTTGAAGAGGGCAAAGAGTGCTCTGTGCAAGCGCCTCACAAGCTTTCACAGCTGTTCAGATAAACTGAAGCCACCTCCATTCTGCTGCACCTCTTTTTATGTCACTTCTTAATTTGTCGATTGCAACTACCGACTACGATCATTTTCGGGACATTCGCTTAGGCTTTGTCAAACCAGAGGGCATTGATCTGAATTGGCTCAATTTGGGTCATCACGAGTGCTTTGCAAGATTCACGGCCAATCGCGAATTTGATATCTCTGAACTGTCCTTTGCCAAGTTCACCACCCAGGTCACGCGGCCCGACAGCGACATCATTGGCTTGCCGATTGTGTGCTCGCGTCTGTTTCGATTCAGCTCCTTTTATGTCAATAAAAAATCGGGTATCAAGTCCGCCAAAGACCTGATTGGTAAAAAAGTTGGATCACCTGAGTGGGCCCATTCAGCAGCTGTGTACATGCGAGGATGGCTGCACAACGACATGGATGTGAAGTTGCAAGATGTGCATTGGTATCAAGCAGGTGCCAATGCGCCAGGGCGTGAAGAGAAGGTAGAAATTTCATTGCCAGAGGGCGTCAAGTTGACGCGTGTTGCCGACAAATCTTTGAGCGAAATGTTGGCTTCTGGAGAAATTGACTGTGCCATCATTGCCCGCCCTCCAACTTGTTTCTTGGAAGGGCACCCCGATGTGGTTCGCCTCTTCCCAGATTTTTTAGACATGGAAGATGAATTTTTTGCGCGCACCAAAGTTTGGCCCATCATGCACATCATTGCCATGAAGAAGAGCGTGGTTGACGAAAATCCATGGGTGCCTCGTAATTTGTTCAATGCGTTTCAAGAATCTAAACGTCGAAGCATTGAGCGCTTGATGGATCCTGCTGTGTCGCGTTATCCCTTGCCCTGGTTGGCAACTTATGCGCGCAAGATGCGCGATAAGTTTGAAGGTGACACTTTCCCCTATGGCATTGAAGAGAATCGTCCCACTTGGGAGTTGATGGCCAAATATACGTTTCAACAGGGTATTGCTCACCGCGAATTTACACCTGAGGAAATTTTTCCGCAGGGCATGATGACCAAAGTTGTGATTTAAAACAGAAACAAGTCCATGTCAAATAACTTAGAGCTCAAGCAACAATTGGTCGACTGCATTCGCATGTTGGAGTCGCAAGACATCATTGACTACAACGGCCATGCCAGTATTCTGTTGCCCAACAACACCCTGTTGATCAACATCGGCTCCTGCCAACGAAGCCAACTTACTGTGGACGACATTTGCACCATCGACATGGAAGGGCAACTGATTGAGGGAGCCGGTAAGCCACCCTTAGAGTTTCACTTGCATGCTGGCATTTACAGGGTGCGCCCAGATGTCAAAGCGGTTGTGCATGCACACCCCAAATGGTCAACTTATCTCACCATGGCAGGCAAGGAATACATGCCAGTTTATGGTCAAGGCTCCTTGGTCTATCCCGTGCCTTTGTTAGATTCACCCAACTCTATCAACAACAAACCCATGGCCGACCGGCTGGCGGCTACCTTGTCAGACCGCCCAGCAGCGCTGATGAAGTCGCATGGTGCAGTCACTGTGGGCCAAACCATTCGCGAGGCCTTTGTATTGGCCAACTACATGGAAGAGAACGCGCACCGTCAATACATGGCAATGCAACTTGGCACACCCTATTCCTTCAGCGCGCATGAAATTCAGATGTGCAAAGAGAAGTTATGGAATGAAGCTTTGTTCCAACGATGCTGGGATCACTTCATGGCCAAGCTTGGCAATTGATTTAGATCAAACTTTGTTCTAAAAGTTTTCGCAACTCAGGCGTCACTTTAGGTTCAATTCCAAACCAAGCTTTCCATCCCAAAGGGCCTTGATGCAACAGCATACCAAGGCCATTTAAAGTAGCATTTCCTTGCATTCGGGCCTGCGCCAGGAAGGGTGTTTCTAAGGGGGTGTAAACAATGTCTGTCACCAAAGCATCGACAGGCAAAAGGTCGAGTTGGATGTCGAGCGGGCTTTGACCCACCATGCCTTGGCTGGTGGCATTGACCACCATGGCGGCTCCTTCCATCAGGTCAGCGCGGTCTGACCATGGATAAGCCCGGATGGGCTGACCCAACTCAGACATGACTGTTTGAGCACGTTCTAAATTGCGATTCACCAACCTAATTTCTTCTGCGCCTTCCTGAATAAGTCCTTGGCAAACGGCTCGAGAGCCCCCACCTGCGCCAATGACCACGATGGGTCCACGATTTGCTTGCCAATCAGGTTGAAACTCTTTGACGTTGCGAATGAAGCCTGCCGCATCATTGTTGCTACCGACCAGGCGGCCGTCGTCTGTGACGGCAACACAGCTAATAGCCCCCATTTTTTTCGCAACGTTGTCAACCTCGTCGACAATTTCTAAGGCTTTTTGTTTGTGGGGTATGGTGAGGTTGCAACCTGCAAATCCTAGCGCATGAAGACCACGCAAAGCCGCCTCCAAGTTTTCAGGATGGATGGCCAATGGCACATAAACACCCTTGAGGTTTTCTTGTGCAAACCAGTGGTTGTGCATCAGGGGAGAGCGAGAGTGCATCACGGGCCAGCCCATGACACCTGCCAATAAAAATCGATCTTTGAGGTTCATGGGGGTGTACTATATATTTGTTTAGGGTAAGAAATCCTGTCAGAGAATGAGAACAATATGCGAATTGTCAGGGCTATCGGTGTAGGTTTGGCCATTTGGCTCACTACCCATGTTAGCGCTCAAGCCCCTGGTGGCTTGGTCAATGTCAAGCCAACTGTGCGCGTCGAAGAGCATGCCAAAGTGCACGCTGAACAGCACATCTTGGTCAGTATCTGGCCTCAGATCCCTTTTGTTCGAGGTAAGGATCTTTGTCAGTATCATGATGCCTATGGCCGCACCAAGAGTGAGCAGATGGCCGAATTGACGCAGACAGTCAGAGGCCTCTTGCGTGAAGGTGTTGACCCTCGAAACTTGATGGCCTTGCTCAACACCCTGGACGATCAAATCAATCAACAAAGATTCGTCGCTGGCAGTAGTCCTGGCATGGATGTGATGTTGGCTGGCTCGCTCAAAGCGTCCCTTGACAGGGTGTACCGTGATCGCAATCCTCAAAGTCGTCATTTTGCTTTTTTCAACACAAGCGCTTTGAATGAATTGATGCAGCAGCAACGGGCCTCTAAGGCTCAGTCAAATTGGGATTCTCGCCTTGTGCAAGGTTTATCTGGCGTCGCTTTCGGAACTTATTCCTATGCCCCTAGCTGCAAAGGCGATTTACTGGTGACTGTTCATGTCGATCTTTCGTGTGGCCACACCTATCATTTTCAAGCGCAAGGTTTTCCTGAACAAGTGATGCAAAACATTGGCATGCAAATTTTTGAAACATTTCAAAGAACACAATTTCCTTCCAAAATAAAAATTGGAAATCAACAATTGGAGTTGGTGGGTGCACCCAGCACTGGGGTGGGGCGTGCGGCATCTCCCAAGTCTGCAGAAATGGCATGCAAGGCCATGAAAGCAAGATTGCCAACAGAAGATGAATATGAGTATTTGTCCAACGTAGGCGATTGGAATGGTGGTGTGACGTGCTCTCGAAGCAAGTTGTGGGCAATGGCCAACAACATGGTCATGGCGCCTGATTTGCGTAATCCGACGCCCGTGCGGTCTGTATCCGAGTTTCCTGGTCAAGAATTCAGTTATTACTGTGTACGCTAATTGCACCGTAAAGAAAGCACCTATGCTCTATAAATTCAAATCTAAAGTTACTGGCGATCTCATCATGTTGGAAGCAGATGCCAAGCGACTGCTGAAAATAATGGGAAGAGAAGATCAAGTGAAGGGTATTTTTCTTGCAGACCAGCTTGAATCTGTCATTGCCGCACTTGAATCAGCAGTGGTTCTGGAAGAAACAGAGGGTGTTCAAGATTTAAAGCAAATTAGCTTGCGACAGCGCAGCCTGCCCATGCTGAAGATGTTAAAAAAGTGCAAAGACCAATCTGCTGATGTAGTTTGGGGCGTGTGAACCAGGCGCCTTGGGGGGGGGTGACTTTTTATTTGCTAAATGCAGAACCTGTCAATTTAAAGCCAGCTTGTATATTCCTTTTCGCAAACCACCCTTGGTTCATTTCGAGCACAAACCGAACCGGCTTTTTTGAACAATGAGACTCATCATTCATGGGTTTCATGTCGGCCAAATTGACGATGGTTCCGTCATCCAACACAAATGCTGCTGTGAGCGGCAGTAGGGTATTGCGCATCCAAAAACACTGAATGCTAGGTTGCTCAAAGACAAAGAGCATGCCTTCATTTTGAGGCATTTCTTTTCGCCACATGAGACCAATTTGTCGCTGTTCAAAATCTTGCGCCAACTGCACTTGAATCAGATGCATACCAGCATTCAAAGTCGTACGGGGCAGTTGAGTTTGAGGTACGCCTTGAGCCTTGGCGGATGTCATCAAAAAGGCTAATAAAAGACATCCTGCTGCCTGAGCCGAGGCTTTCAAAACTGAGCCAAAATGAGTTTGAATTTTGCGAGTCATAGGGGAGATGAGGGACGGAAATTAGAGGAGATTGTGACCTATTTTGTCCTAGAATGAATCGATGGAGAGTCCGTTTATGTATCAACACATTCAAGTACCCCCACTGGGTGAAAAAATCACGGTCAATGAAGACCATTCATTGAATGTGCCCTTGAATCCAATCATCCCATTCATCGAGGGTGATGGAACAGGCATTGACATTACACCGGTCATGATCCGGGTGGTCAATGAAGCCGTCAATAAAGCTTACCAAGGAAAACGCAGGGTTCACTGGATGGAGGTTTTTGCTGGCCAAAAAGCAACTCAGCTTTATGGCGCTGATGTTTTTCTACCAGCCGAAACCCTATCGGCCTTGAAAGATTATGTTGTTTCAATCAAAGGACCATTGAACGCGCCGCCTTCGGGCGATGTTCGATCACTCAATGTGGCCATCCGGCAAGAATTAGACCTCTATGCATGTTTAAGACCTTTGAGATATTTCAAAGGCGTTCCTTCACCAGTCCGTGAACCCGAAAAAACCAATATAGCGCTTTTTCGTGAAAACTCAGAGGATATTTACGCAGGCATTGAATATGCCGCGCACAGCCAATTGGGCCAAAAACTCATCGCCTACTTAACCCAAGAGCTTGGCGTTCAAAGTATTCGTTTTCCTGAGACTTCCGGCATAGGAATCAAGCCCGTTTCAAGCGAAGGCACCCAACGTTTGATGCGCAAGGCCATTCAATACGCCATTGATCACGACAAGCCCAGTGTGACCATTGTGCACAAGGGTAGCATCATGAAATACACGGAAGGTGCTTTTCGCGATTGGGCTTACCAACTGGCATTGGATGAGTTCTCTGCACAAACCATTGACGGTGGGCCAAGGTGTCTAATTCGAAATCCAAAGACTGGCAAAAGCATTGTGGTGAAAGACATTGCCATGGATGCTTTCTTGCAGCAAATCCTCATGCGCCCTCAAGAGTTCTCCGTGATTGCAACCCTCAACCTCAATGGTGACTACATCTCAGATGCGGTGTCGGCTCAAGTGGGTGGCATTGGCATTGCGCCGGGAGCCAACATGTCTGACAGTGTGGCTTGCTTTGAAGCTACAGTCGATGCCTTGTCCAAATTTGCAGGCAAGGACTATGTCAACCCTGGCTCTGAAATATTGTCTGCAGAAATGATGCTTCGTTATATGGGCTGGACCGAAGCCGCCGACATCATCATTCGCGCCATGGAGGAGGCCATTCAAAGCAAACGTGTCACCCATGATTTTGCCAAATTGATGGAGGGTGCATCACAAGTGAGTTGCTCTGGATTCGGTCAAGTTGTCATTGAATTCATGTGATGTTTCTCAAATTCACACAAGTGCTTGCCTAATATGTACGAAGAAAATCAAAGCTTCGTACCCGAATCCTTCCTGAAGTTGTTCATCAAGCCAGGTCAGTTCAAGCCCAGTTTGCCACGCAATGAACTCTCCCAGCGCTATGAGTTGTGTGAGGACATGGCCAACATGCTGATGGACCCTGTCAGCACTCAGCAATTTCAGCTGGGTATTGCCGAATCAGACGCGCTTGAAAAAAGCTGGCACGGGTTGTTGGAAAGCCCTTTGCTTCTTAATCGCGAAGAAGCTTTTTGGGTGGTTTGCCGATTGGCTGAACTTTTGTCATGGCCCATCCCTGAGGGCCAGTGGGCTTCACTGAACTAGTTGGAAAGTAGAACTTCTCGACCGGTTGCTGCAGACTCTAAGGCGGCCTCGCAGATTCGCAAATTCTCTAACCCCCAGTTGCCACTGTGCCAGTGAGAGCCTTTTCCTCGCCAAGTCTGTTCAAGCTCAACCAGCACCAAGTCTCTTGGGCTCTGATGCGATGGCAATTGAATTTCAGTACTGCCTGCAGCATTGCAAACCAGGAGTCCCTTGGGCGTTTGACGAATATCGCCAAGACTGCCATTCACGACAGTCAGTCCAAAATGCGGCTGAAACGGTGCTGCAGAGGGTATGGCACTTTGGGCACGTTTTTGCTTTGCTGCAAGTTCTTGATCAGCTGATTGAGGTGTTTGATACGCCGTGTACCACTGCCTAGAGTTTGCAGGCTGCTCATAACCCCATTCGGAGACATTCTGAGTGAAGTCCATGCTCGACATGCCGCTATAGCCGTTGTAGATGGCCGTAGCAGCCGCACCATTTTCAAAGTCCAAATAAATGGCGTGGGCACCCATGGTGTTTCGCTTGGGATCTGTATTGAAAACTTTGGCCTTGACTGCTTTGACATTTGAAAGGCAAAGCGCACGCAAAGTATCAATTTGGTGTGCACCTTGTCGGAATAAAACGCCACCCCCTAATTTTGGATCAAACTCTTCCGGCCTTCTGGGTCGATAAACCCAGTCCGTAAAGCACCAGTTGTTCACCATGCTCACGCTGCCAATTTCTCCGCGTTGAATGATTTGCCGCATGGCTTGTATCGGCGCGTCAAAACTGTGCGAATGTCCAACAGTCAAGTGTCTGTTGTATCTGCTAGAAGCCTCCACCATGGCGGTACCCTCTGCCACATTGCATGCCATGGGCTTTTCTACCAAAACATGCCAGCCGTTTTCTAAGCAAGCAATGGCCTGTTGTGCATGCAGTGGTGTAGGTGTTGCTAGGTAGACGCCATCAAGTTGAGAGAGTTTTTGAAGGCTTGCGACTTGTTGAAAGACGGGAACACCCAGCAACTGAGCGGATTTCTGAACTTCTGGATGAGGTTCTACCACTGCGGCCAAATGAAACGCGGGATTGGCATGAATGGCTGGGATGAATGCCTGCGCAGCAGCTCCAAAACCAACAATGGCAATGTGCAGTTGCTTTTCTACCATCTTCTCTATTTGGCTCAAGCCTTATTTGGATCTTTTCACAACGGTTTCCTCAAACATCTTGAACCACTTGGCTTGTTGGTCCAAAGCCATTGCCGGGTCAATGAAATTGAGAGGAACCTTGGCAAAAGGCAACTCGTACTTTTTGCTAGCAGGCACAAACTTGAGATCGTGGAGTTGCTTTTGTCCCTCGCTTAGCATGTAGTCATAGAACAAAAGTGCAGCATGCGGGTTAGGTGATTTCTTCAACATGGCAATGGTGCTGGGTTGTGCCATTAAAGGTTGCAAAGCCAAACCTTCAACGGGTGCACCCTTTTGTTTGAGTTGTTCTGGGTTCCAACTGTAAACAGTCAATGCCAAAGGCACTTCGCCAGAGGACACCATCATGGTTAACAGCGAATGACCTTTGCGGTTAGAAATACCATTGGTGTTTGCGATGTTGGCAAATAGCTTCTGGCCTTCCTCTTCACCCATTTTGGCCATCATCGCGCCAAACCAAGCATGATTGTTGCCTTCAATTCCCAGTTGCCCCTTCCACTTTGGGTCTAGTAAATCTTTGTAGGTTTTAGGCAGGTCTTCTTTTTTGATTTTTTCAGTGTTGTAAGCTGCAGTCCAGATGTCAACGGTAATGCCGACCCATTGTTTGTGAGATGGAATTGCTTGCGCCAATACATCGGCTTGATAGGGAGAGTAGACCTCTTGCAAAAGTTTTTCTCTGAAGGCCGCTTCATTTTCGGGCGCATTGTTTTGAACAATGTCGACATCAAACTTATTGCCCCTGTTCTCACTGGTGACACGCTGCAATACCGCTTCTGAGCCAGCACGCCAAGATTTGATTTTGATGCCGTACTTTTTACCAAACTCATTCATGATGTTGGTCAGGGCAGGATAGACGTGATAAACAACCAGGTTGCCTTCTTTTTTAGCGCCTTCAATGAGCCTGGCAGTGCGATCTGCACCTTGGTAATTGGCCAGTTCTTGGATGGACAGAGGCTTGCCAGGGTCCACGGCTTGAGCATGTGAAACGCCACAAGTGATGGCCAAACAAAGGGTGCTCAAAAACTTATTCAAAGTGCGCATTGGATGGGTCCTCAATGGGAATGAAAAGAAATAGGTTTTCAAGAGGCCATTTTTCGAATGGCTCGTCTTCTCAGGTATTCAAAATTAATGACATATTGTTCAGGTCTGGTGATGTCATGGTGCAATTTGTGAACTTGTTCCTGGGTAAATTTATCACCAATACCGCCAGCCGCCATGGTGGCCAACTGAATCTGACAAGCATTGTCTAACATGATGGACAAAATGGTGGCCTCTTCAACGTTTTGACCCACGATGGCAGCGCCATGGTTTCTCATGAGAACAGCTTTGCAAGAACCCAAAGCTTTGGCAACGCCTCGGCCAAGATCTTGCGTTCGAATGAGGTCAATGGCGTCGTTGAAATAAGGCAGTCCATCTGCGAAGGCTACAGCGGGTTGGCTGATGGGTTCTAAAGTCTGACTGGTTGCAGACAAAGCCACCGCATAGGTGGGATGCGTGTGAATGACGCTGTTCACTTCAGGCCTGGCTTTGTAAATTTCGGAGTGAATGTAAACCTCGCTGTGTTTGCGTCCACCCCCGCCCACTTTCTCACCTTCAAGATTGCAAAGCACCATATTTTCTAACGTAATTTCATCAAACCCATAACTGTGGGGTTTCATGATGAAGTGAGTTGGGTCGTCGGGCAATCGAATAGAGACATGCCCACGGGTTAAATCGCCTTGCCCCGCATTTTCCAAAATATGCCCTGCATCGATCAGCCGTTGTTTGAGTTCATTGATTTGCATGATGATTACTTGGTGGGGTGAAGGTGAGGTTCAAACAACTTGGACAAGTCGTTGGCAATGGGTGAATACTTGGCATGCGTGCGCATCATGAAGCTGGTGAAACCATCGCTGTTGTGGTGTTTCTTTTTCTCGTTAGGCAGGTCAATGCGCTCATTGCGTGAGCTGTCACGCACGATGCCCATGGGATCAATGCCAGCTTGTACCTTTTGCATTTCACGTTTCAACATGCGACGGTACATCACGATGCCTTTGTCGGTTGAGCCTAAATTTTCCAATGATCGGTCGGCAATGGGTCCTTGGGAGATCCAAGCCATCATGTCTTGTCCATCGACATTGTCCACAATGAATTCACCTTGTTCATCCACAAAGGGAACTTCGTAGGTATGAACCTTTTCCAGAAGATGCTTGGGTACTTCCACACCATTGGGCGGCACATAAGCGTTGAACCAAAGATGCATGGTGTGCGTGTCATCTACAGGAACTCGCATTTGAAATGAGTAGTAGCGAGACTTTTCATCGCCATTGCCTACGGCGAGCATGTTTGGAAAAACAATAGGGTGTCCCACTTTCCAGTCGTCGCCGTCTTCTGAATGGCCCTCAAGCAACCTGTGCTTGGTCATTCCGTATTCAAATTCTTTGAAATCAATTTTCAAGTGGCGAGCACTGATGGCGACTTTGACGCCTTCTTGCTCTTTTAAAAACTCGTAGTGATGACCATGCAACCATTCTGTATGCACTGGGTCAAGTGAGTTTTCCATGATCTGAAGCCAGTTGATGGGCAAGATGGTTCGGCCCATGATTCGAATGGTGCCTTCGGCTACAAACCCATCCCAACGAGGGAGCAAGGGCTGCGGCTGTGGACCCATGTAGGCAAACAGCATGCCGCCCATTTCTTCAACAGGATAAGCGTCGGTGCTGACCTTGTCCCGGAAGGCGCACTTGTCTAGCTCATTGGGTTGATGGATGCATTGGCCTTGTGCGTTGTATTCCCAGCCGTGATAAGGACACCGAATGCCGTTTTCTGTGGGTATGCCGTGCGCAAACGATGCCCGTCGGTGGGGACATTGTTCTGCAATCAATCCGAGACGGCCTTGTCTGTCTTTGAAAATGACCAAATCTTCACCCAGCAACCTGACTCGCCTGGTCCATTTGTTCTCTAGATCTACAGCAGCCCCAATGGGTTGCCAATAGCGTCTCATGAGTTCGCCCATAGGCGTACCTCGCCCGACTTCGGTCAACAGCTTATTTTGCTTCACGCTTTCCATGGTGTACCTTCTGCGAAACTCACGAGGTTTTTATTTCTTGAGAATGGTTTTCTTAGCCTTCACGCCAGCTTTGGGCTTGCCTTTTTCTGGCAATGCTTTGCGACCTTCGTCAGCCATCACGTGCTTAATTTCCGTGTTCATGGCCACATCTTTGCGTCGCATTTTGGCAATTTCTTCGCCAGTCTCAAAGTAATCACCTTTGACCGCACGCTGAGCCATTTGTTCATTTCGCTCACTCCAGTCGCCTAATGAATAACCAAACCAGGGTGACTCCGGTTTTAATTTTGGCAGGCCTAACTCTTCCCAGATGGCCTTGGCGTTTTCCATGTATTCTTTTTTCGGCAAGGCGATGGGAGGGAAATCATCTTTCAGGGTGGCGTCAATAAGCAAAGACGAGTCCATGCCATTGTTTCGAGGACTGCGCGGACCGTGTCCTGGATCTCTGTTTTGCAAGACTTGCAAATCTAGTGCAAAGTTGGCACGGTAACTCATGGCCCAAAGCAGGGCGTCAGCATTGTCTGGATCGATGTCGTCGTTCACCGCAATGACCAATTTACCGCCTGAGCGAAGCAAAGAAGCTGCCCCATACAATGCACGCCAAACCTCGGTTTGCGGCATCTTGCGATCGACCACAATCGAGATGACTTTTCTCAAGTTGGTGAGTGGCTCGTGCATGACCACTTTTTTCACGCCCTTGATGCCCATGGCCTTGCTTAAATGATTCAAGAAGACGGGTTCTAGGGCTACTCGTTTGATGAGACTGGATTCTGAAGGCGTGACTTGCGAAATGATGGACGTCAAAATGGCATCTTTGCGACGCGTAATCGCAGTGACCTCCATGTAGGCGTTGAATTCTTGTAAATTCACATGGCCATGTGACTCACCAAAAGGAGCCTCTGGTTCTAGCCACTCGGTGTTGATGTATCCCTCAATCACAATCTCTGCCTCAGCAGGAACCATGAGATCGACCGTTTTGCACTTCACGACATTGATGGATGAACCCGCCAGTCCACCCGCAACATGCAACTCATCGGTGTCTTCCGATAATTTCTGCGCCGATGTGAAGGCAACGCATGGAGGGCATCCCAAAATGACAGCGGCTGGCAAACGTTCGCCACGGGCCTTGGCTTTTTCCCAATGCGTGTAAATACCTGGTTGATTCTCAAGAGACGGATTCATACCTAGGCGAGTAGGAGACTTAACCTGACCCCGGTAGATGCCCATGTTCTGAATGCCAGTCTCTGGGTCTTTGGTGATGTACTGCGACAACGTGGTGTAAGGTGCATTGTCCCAACCTGGTGTGGAGATAGGGATTGGCAAGCTGTCAACGCCTTTGCCTGGCTTCAAAAGCTCTTTGCCTTGCACAACGATTTCTTGGCAAGGTGCATCCTGAACAATGGTGGGTTTGATGGGATTGGCAATGGCACGGCTCCAAGTCTTGCCAATATCAGCAATGTCGCAACCCATGCCCACGCTGTAAATTTGACGAGTTGCTGCCAGTGCACCCACAACCACTGGAATGTCATATTTTTTCCCTTTGCCATTGACCACATGGGTAAATAGAAAGGCTTTTCGATCGGGTTCTGCAATGCCACCCCGAAATTGCCATCGAACCAAAGGGTGAAGTTCAGTGTCTTTGTTAATGGGTCGATCAACGGTGATCAAAAGACCTTGTTTGTCTAATTCGGCCAAATGTTCGTGAAGATCGCGGTACGCACGGGGTGGCGCTGATAAGGCTGGTTTGGCTGTTTTGCTTGAGGTCGATTTTTTCATGATGACTTAACCAATTATTTTGAGCTTGAATTTTTAATGACCACTTCATCAAACGACTTGGTCCATTTGCCAAATGTGTCCATGGTGACTACGGGGTCGATCACTTCAATTTTCATCGTGGGGTAGGGGTTGGTGACCTTGGTGCTGGCAGGGTAGTAATGCAAGGAAGCCAATAATTTCTGTGTTTCTGGCGACAGCATGTAATCGTAAAAAAGAAGCGCAGCGGCAGGGTGTTGCGCTTTTTGCGCAATAGCAACATTGAATCCTTGGGCGACCACTGGGTCAAGTGCAAACCAATCGACCGGCTTACCTGCACGCTTGTCTTTTTCTGGCAGGTCGATGTAAATCGTGAGAGCCAATGGCACTTCGCCAGCAATCACGAGGTTGTGCAACAGAGAGGCGCCCAATCGGGCTGACATGCCATTTTTGGCGACCAGCTCGCGGAAATATTTGACACCTTTTTCCTCGCCCATGACAGAGACAACTTTGCTGTACCACTCTTCAGCCTTCGATTCAACGCCTAACTTGCCCTTCCATTTAGGGTCCAACAAGTCGTTGTAAGTCTTGGGCAGGTCTTCTTTTTTGATCAGCTGTGTGTTGTAGGAATGAACAGTGACGTTCATGAAAACAGTGGTCCAGTTTTTATGAGCTGGGTTTGCAAGAGGGATTAAATCCTTGGTAAAAGGCGAAGTAATCGGTTGAAGAAGTTTTTCTCGGTACACAGCTTCCATTTCACTGGCTGGCATCATGATCACATCGACTTCTGGTCGTTTGCCTGCAGCTTCTCGAATAACGCGCTGTGTGACGTTGTTGCTGCCAGAGCGCCAAGATTTAACTTTGATGCCGTATTTGGCTTCGAAAGGTGCAATGATCAAAGGTAAATCTTGTGGCCTGAATGCGGTGTAAAGCGTCAGCGTGCCTTCCTTCGTTGCTGCCTCTAAAAGCTTGTCAGAACGATCAGGCTTGTCGTATTGCAAGAGATTCAAATTGGATGGCGTGGGTGAGCCGGCCATGGAGGGGACGTTTGCTGGAGGGGCAGTGGTTTGCGCTGCAATCGAAAAAGACAAAGCAAGCAAGCACAAGCTTGAAAATTTTATAAAGGCTTTTGAGCCGTTTACTCGCAAACCAAAGCATTCGATGTTTGAAGTCATGTCGTGTCCCCTAATGTCAATTGATTCACTCACTGCATCCAACGAGATCCTGCCAGCATGATGGCAGCGCCGAGGGTAACTGCTGGGAAAAGCCACCAAGCAGGAATCATGTTTTCTGAATGTGGCGGCAAAGTTTTGGGGTGACTTGGTATCGAGCTTGCAGTCGAGGTCAATGAAGAACCTGCCTTAGATTGGCTTCGCTCAGACATCTCGCTGACTTGCTCCGTAGCCTGATCATTAGAATGTTCAGAGGCACGATCCGTGGCATGTTCAGAGTTTTTGGGGCTCATTGCTTCCTGAAACGCTTTAAAAAAATCATCGGCCATTTTTTTCGCAACACTGTCAATCAGTCTGGAACCCACTTGCGCTAGCTTGCCACCAATTTGTGCCTTGGCGCCGTAAATTAAATCAGTTCCCTGATCAGCATCTTTCAGGTTGACAGTGGCAGAGCCTTTGCCAAATCCGATAGCGCCGCCTTGCAGTTCAAAGTCCATCACACATGACTCTGGTACCTTGGCTTCTGAGATTTTGAGAGAACCTTGAAAGCGCGCTTTTAGGGGACCGATGGCCGTTTTGATGACGATTCGAAATTCTTCTGGCGTGACTCGCTCTACAGATTCACAACCTGGCAAGCATTCCTTCAAAATCAGAGGGTCGTTTAAGGCGCTCCAAACTTGTTGACGCTGCGCTGCGATGTATTGCTGGCCCAAAATTTCCATGGTGCTACTTTCTTCGCGAGGTTGACTGCGACTGTGAGAATTAATGCGCTTTTTTCTTCATGGCCGCTGAAGTGTTGACCATTGAATGCAAACTTCTAGCGTAGTCAATGGCGCCTTGTTCATCCATGCGAGGTGCCACTCGCAAATACTCTTTGAGGCCTAAGATGGCAGGGCGAGGACGGCTCAGTAAGGTATCGCAAAAGCGTTTGACTTCGGCATGAAGTTGGGCTTGTGTCACGACGTTGCTCACAATGCCATAAGACTGAGCTTGAGTGGCACTGATGAAGTCGGCGGAATAAGCCATGTACAAAATAGCATTTCGATTCATTCGATCATAGATCGCCGACATGACCATGGTCGGCATGACGTTGTGTGCAATTTCAGGGATGTTGAAGGTGGCCGTATCACTTGCGAATGAAACATCACAAAGGGCTGCAATGGCCGTCCCAAAGCCCATGCATTTTCCTTCAATGACGCCGATGACGGGTACCAGGCAACTGCGCAATGCTTTGTAACTGTTGAAAATTGAATCGTATTCTGGGCGGCGTGAATAGGCTTCTGGGGATGGTGGAAAGTCTGCATCACGAACACGACCCGTACAAAAATCTGGCCCGACGCTGGTCAGAACCACACAGTCGGAGGTTTCATGTGCATTCATCACCGCATCAGACAAGGCAGCAGCCATGCTGTCTGACACGCCATTGCCTTCAGCGCGGTTGAAAGTAACGCGCAAAATACGCCCATCTTGTTGTATGTTGATTTGGTCGCTCATGCTTGACTCCCTGTGAAATGATGAAAAAAGTGGCGCATCAATGCTGCGTTAAATAATTGGGTTTGATCAATGTTAGGTAAATGACCGGCATTGGGAATGATGTCCAGATGTGAGCCTGAAATGATTTGCTGCATCGCTTGCATGGCCATCGGTAGAGGACCGTCATTCGCACCTGCGATCAAGCTTGTCGGAACCTTGATTTGATCGACCTGGGGCAAATAATGTAGGCCCTGAATGGCTTTAGCACAACTTAAAAATCCATTGATTTGCGTGAGCCCAATGGTGTCCTTGAATGCTTTGGCTGTTGCTGGATTAGCAGCGAGGAATTCGGAACCAAACCAACGCTCAGTCGTGACGTTGGCTAGGCTTTGGCAGCCATCTTGAATGGCGCTTGCCATTCGATCGTTCCAAACATCGCCCAAAGCAGCAGGCATGTCTGCACGGCAGTCACACAAGACCATGCTTAACAAACGGTCAGCATGTTGAATGCCAAAACCTATCCCACTCATGCCCCCCAAAGACAGCCCAACATAATGTGCCTTTTGAATGTGGAGCCCATCCAGGACAGACAAGCTGTCAGCCACTAAGTCGTCCATGGTGCAACTTTGTGTCATGCATTCAGATTGGCCATGCCCTCTGGTGTCAGCGCAAATGACACGCCAGCCAGTGGCAGCCAGCAAGCTGGCTTGTTCATGCCACATCATGCTAGAAGAAAGGATGGAATGGTTCATCAAAACAGCAGGACCATCAGAGGGGCCTGATATGTGAACCGCTATTTGGCCAGCTGGCCCGGGTAACATCAAAGTTTGAGTTGGCATGTCAGTTGGCCATTGAAAGTTAAATTAGCTGGCTGGTTGAGCATCGTTCAATGCACACCAGATGGCTTGTGGCGTCATGGGCAGGTAGTCAATTTTGGCGCCCCGTGTAGATAAAGCATCGTTGACTGCACTTGCGATGGCAGCTGGGCTACCCAAATAACCTGCCTCACCAGACCCTTTTTGGCCAAACTCTGTGAGGGGTGATGGGGTGCAATGGTCAACAATGGTGATGGCAGGAACTTCTGCAGACGATGGCAGCAAATAATCCATGAAAGTGCCCGACAAAAGTTGACCCTCTGGAGAGAAAGCAAATTTTTCCATGAGCGCAGCACCCAAGCCATGCGCAATGCCACCATAAGTCATGCCATGCACGACATCTGGGCTGATCATGACCCCACAGTCGTGACCGCAGACGTATTTGCGCACGGTCACTTTGCAAGTGCCAGGATCGATGCTGACCAACACCACATGAGATTCGAAAGAATGACAGGGGTACATTTGAACTCGGCCATCTTCAGTGGGCAACATGCCGCCAGTAGGAACTTCCCAAACAAATTTTTCTTGAAGTCCAGGTTCCATGCCTTCGGGCAGTTTGTGAAATTTGCGGTGCGCAATTTCTACCAAGGCATCCCAGGACAATTTTTTTTCAGGCTGGTTTTTGACTTGGACGTGACCGCCCTCGTAGTCCAATTGGTCAAGTGAAACGCTCAGGTTGTGCGCCGCAATCAGCAGCAGTTTGTGCTTAATTTTTTTGGCGGCACCAGCTGCTGCGCCTCCTAGCATGATCGCCATTCGGCTACCTACCGGACTGTTGGAGGGCAGTGCGTTCAATGAATCTGCGTGCAGGACGCGAATGCTGTCAGGTTCTCTGTGAAGCACCTCGCCCACGACGGTGGAAACCATGGTTTCGTGGGCTTGGCCCGAACTGGAGGTGCCCATCAAGGCGGTCACTGACCCAGACAAATCAACACGAACCAAACAAGAGTCCATCCAAGTGGTCGTTTCGTTTTTGGGGTTGAACAAGGGTTCGAACGAAGAATTGCCGCCTGACGGCTCTAGGCAAGTTGAAATGCCGATGCCGGCCAATTGACCCGATGCTCTTAAGGCATCACGCTCCTTGAGCAAATCACCATAAGCTGCCGTGTTGAGGGCTTTGGTCATGACGGTGTCGTAATCCCCGGAATCGTAGGAAGTTCCGCTGGGGATTAAATAGGGAAACTCGTCTTTGCCGATCATGTTGAGACGGCGCAGTGCAATGCGATCGATGTTGAGAAAACGGGCTACTTTGTCAATGCCTGTTTCAATGGCATAGTTGGTTGGCGCCTGCCCAAAACCTCGTACAGCTTCCTGGGGTGTTTTGTGGGTCATGACGGCCATTGCATCGTATGACACGCTCTTGATTCTGTAAGGACCAACAATGGCACCAACTGGCTTGCCCAACTGCAAAGGCGAACGGCCGGAATAGGCGCCGATGTCGTCTACCGCCTTCATGCGCATGCATTTGATTTCGCCATTGTTTTGAAAGCCCAAAGTAACATCAAAAATGCGGTCGGGGCCTTGCATGTCACCGCCGCGCATATTCTCTAATCGATCTTCTATCAATCTGACGGGACGGCCTAATTTTTTGGCCAAATAACCCACCAGAACAGTGTGCTTGAGGCCTCGCTTGACGCCATAACTGCCACCCACATCGACATCGAAGTGAACACGAACAGCATTGCCAGATAGGCGCAGGGCTTTGGCTACTTGATCAGGAAATTTGGGCATCTGAATTGAAGCCCAAACATCCAAAATTCCAGTTGAATCGTTCCATTGACAGGCGACTGCAAAAGTCTCAATGGGGACCGTCGCGTTTCGAGCCCAACTGACCCGGTAGCTGAGTTGATGGTCGCATTGGGAAAAATCTTGGTCCACCGGGCCCCACACAAAGTGGCGGTGAAAAATAACATTGCTGCCATGTGCAGGGTGTACCAAAGTGGCGTTGGGCAGCAAGGCTTCTTGCGGGTCGACCACAGCTGCGAGTTGCTCGTATTCAACAAATACCAATTCGGCGGCGTCTTCTGCAAGGGCTCTGCTGTCGGCAACAACGGCAGCCACCCATTCGCCAGCGTAACGGGTGACACCAAAGGCCATGGGATAGCGAGTGACCTGCGGCGCATCGACGCCGGGAAGCATGGCCTCTGTATTTTGCCGAAGCTCTTCGCCCGTTAAGACGGCATGAACTCCTGGCATCGCCAAAGCTTCACGGGTATCGATGGATTTGATTTTGGCACTTGCATAAGGCGATGCCACCAAAGCCACATGCAGCATGCCTTGAACCTGAATGTCAGCGGCATAACGGCCTTGACCCACGACAAAGCGTTTGTGCTCAACAGCGCGGCGATGTTTGCCAATGAAGCGAAATGGGCTTTGGCTCATGATCACTTGCTTTCAGGTTGGGTTGCGTGCATCACAGCGTCCACAATTTGTTGATAGCCTGTGCAACGGCAAATATTGCTGCTGATAGCATCTCTCACTTGGTCTTCTGTGGGGTGGGGATTGTCAGCGACCAGCGCATGGCATGCCATCAGCATGCCGGGCGTGCAGTAGCCACATTGAAGAGCGTGTTTTTCACAAAATGCATCCTGTATTTTTGTCATCACACCGCGTTCAGGCGCAAGTCCTTCCACGGTGGTTACACGCATGTCATCGGCTTGAACTGCAAACATACAACACGAGCGCACCGGTTCGTCATTCAACATCACTGTACAGGCGCCACAAACGCCGTGCTCGCACCCAACGTGAGTGCCAGTCAGTCCAAGGTCATCGCGAATGAAATCGACCAGGCTGGTACGCGGTTCTACAAGACGGCGCTGCAGGGTGCCATTGACTTCGATTTGAATCGATTTTTGAAACGAGTGGGTGGAGTCGGTCATGTGATTGAGGATGCATGGAGGGTGGCGCAAGCTTGTGCATAAGCAGTTTCTAGCGCTCGGCACAGAAGGACCTCGGCCAGATGTTTGCGATAAGCTGCTGTAGCATGCATATCACTTCCAGGCTGAGTTGATTGAACGGCCTCATGTGCGATGTGTCGCGCTTGATCAGGGCTGATAGTTTGTCCAATCAAAGTCTTGGCTAGATCTGGAAATGCAAGTGGCGTTCCATCGACACCGCCTAGGCCAAAACTGATTCGATGAACGCGACCATCTTCATGGGTTTGAATTTGGCAGGCGGCAGAGGCCATGGCAAAGTCGCCCTTTCGAATGGCCGTCTCCTCAAAGGCGGTTCCGATGCGAGTCCCTTGCCAAACGGGCCAATCGATTTGAGTCAGGGCTTCTGTGTCTGAAACCGCGGTGAACATGGGACCTAGAAAAAACTCATTCGCCTTGAGTTGTCTTGAACCATCCGATTTTGATTCAAGCTTGAGGCTTGCCTCCAGAACCAATGCGGCCAGTGCTAATTCTGCAGAAGGATCGGCATGGACCAGACTGCCGCCCACAGTGCCGCGGTTGCGTGTTTGCTCATGACCCACCCATTGCAAACCTTTTCCAACCAAAGGGAGAAGGGCGTGAAGTTGGGGGTGAAACTCTAGATCGCGTTGCCTGACACCGGCGCCCAATTTGACTTGACCTTCAGTCATTTCAATGTTCTTGAGTACGTCTAATCGGTTGATGTCAATCAACAGGCTTGGCCTGGCCAATCGCATTGCCATCATGGGTACCAAGCTCTGGCCACCCGCAATCAATTTGGCATCGCCACCGTTCTGGCTCAGCATGTCTAATGCATGTGAAAGATTTTCAGCGCGAATGTAGTCAAAAGCAGCGGCTTTCATGCTCTGACAACACCCTTGTTAAATTTGATTTTTCTCACAAAGAACTCCTTCGGCAACACCGATTGGTTTTGCCCTGTTAGGGGGGCTATGGACTTCAGTTTATTTCAGACAAGTCGAGCAAATCTCACACTTCAGCAAGAAATCTAATGCTTAGGTAAGATAGGGGTATGAGAAAACTTCCACCATTGAATGCAGTCAGGGCATTTGAGGCTGCCGCACGGCATGTCAGCTTTACCAAGGCCGCCAAAGAACTTTTTGTCACACATGGTGCCGTCAGCAAGCAAGTTGCCACGCTTGAAACTTGGCTGGGAACGACTTTGTTCAATCGAGCTCAATCCCAATTAAGCCTGACGGATGCGGGCAGAACATTCTTGGCTGCTGTCACACCTGCTTTAGATCGAATAGCCGTCACCTCCATGCAATTGTTGGAGCAAACTGAGCCCACGGCTTTGAAAATCAGTGCCCCACCGACTTTCACCATGAGATGGCTGATTCCCCGAATTTCAGCTTTTCAAAGGCGGCGGGGTGGTGTGGAGGTCAAATTAACAACTTCTACAGCCCCTGTCAATTTTGAAGATCGCCTCTACGACATCGCTATTCGCGGCTCACATCAACCCATTCCAGGGATGCTTTCAGTCCCATTCATGACCGAAACCATTGTGCCGGTGTGCCATCCCGATTTGATGGAAAACGGCCAATTAGACAGCCCCCATTTACTTGCCAATCACACCTTGATCAGCTACGACACAGAGCCCATGGCTTGGTCTGAATGGTTGCCTATTGCCGGTCAAGCCGATTTGCGCGTTTCTCACAGCCTGCAATTTGAACAAATGTATTTTGCGCTACAAGCCGCAGCAGAGGGCCTGGGTGTTGTGTTAGTTCCTTTGTTCTTGGTAGCTGATGACATCATTGCCGGCCGCATGTGCGCCCCTTTCGGCTTGTTGGCAGCGCGGCAGCGTCGCTACTACGCCAATGCACCTCTCAGTGCCCAAGAAAGTCCCGTCATCGATGGCTTCTGTGAGTGGTTGCTCAAAGAAGGTCAGGACACAGAACAATCAATCGACCAGCTTTCGATGGGTATGGGGTGGACGCCCAATTTGCCGTCTTGAGTGTGAGTATTTCTCGGGTTGTGTCAGATGCTTGCCTCTTTTAAAAAGTGCATCATCGGCGCATCAAATTGAATTTGCAGTCATGAGTCAATCAAAAACAGGTTATCCAGATCTTCACGACCATTTAGAGACCTTGAAACAACGTGGTTTGTTGCAAGTGATCGATCGTCCTATCGACAAAGATTCCGAACTACATCCCTTGGTGCGTTGGCAATTTGTGGGTGGCATGGATGAGGCAGAACGAAAAGCATTTTTGTTTACCAACATCGTCAATGCCCAAGGCCGCAAATATGAGATACCGGTTGTCGTGGGTGCATTGGCAGCCAATCGTGAAATCTACAGTGTTGGCATGGGCTCCTCGGTGGAGGAAATACAGGCCCGTTGGGATCGCGCAATTTCAAACCCTATTCCTCCCAAGATGGTTGAGAATGCGGAATGCCAGGAGGTTGTGCATGAAGGTGCAGACTTGTTGGGTGATGGCAAGGGCCTAGACATGTTGCCTATTCCCATCTCAACACCAGGATTTGACAGCGCGCCAACCCTGACGGCTACTAACGTGATCACTGTCGATCCTGAAACCGGCGTGCAAAACATGGGAACCTACCGGTGCGCTCTGAAAGCGTCTGACCGCATGGTTGTTCGCATGGCCACCCGTGTGGGCGGTGCAGGAGGCTATTTGCATTACCAAGCCTGGAAGAAAGCCGGCCACAAAACGATGCCTTGTGCCGTGGTTTTAGGTTGCCCCCCGTTTGTGGCATTCATGGGTCCTCAAAAATTGCCCATCGGCATGGATGAATTTGATGTGGCGGGTGGTTTGGCAGGCGTACCGATTCAAATTACACAAGCCCGAACGGTCAACCTGCACGTTCCAGCTCAAGCTGAAATTGTGATTGAAGGCCAAATTGATTTGGACATGCTAGAGCCCGAAGCCCCCTTTGGTGAATCGCATGGCCATGTGGCATTGGAAGAGTTCAATCTGCCCATGAAAATCACGGCCATCACGCATCGCTTCAAGCCAGTCATTCCTTCTTACATCAGCCAGGTCGCACCCAGTGAATCCAGTGTGATCAAGCGAGTAGCCTACGAACCCCTGTTTTTGGCTTACCTGCGCACAACACTGGGAATTCGCGGCGTGAAAAAGGTTTCCTTGCACGAGCCTTTGACGGGCTTGCTGCGAGTCACCATTGTTACTTTTGAAAAGACAACCCCTAAAACAGAAATTTGGCGAGCGCTTTATGGCGCGGCCTTTTTTAAAGGGGATTGCGGCAAGATCGTGATTGCCGTCAATGAGGACATCGACCCCGACAATGCAGATGCTCTGCTTTGGGCGATGGCTTACCGCATGAATCCTACGGCTGATGTGAGAACACTTGACCACCGCGGTCAGGGTCACGGGCCGAAGCGGGAGAATGATGGTGAGGAAGACTCCACATTGCTGATGGACGCAACCATGAAAGGCGATATGCCGCCCTTGGCGCTGCCAACCAAAGTGTACATGGAGCGTTCGAAGCTCATTTGGGAGGAGCTGGGATTGCCCAAGCTACGCCCTCAAGCACCATGGTTTGGCTACTCCTTAGGCGATTGGCTGCCACAGTGGGATGAGTCTGCTAAGCGCGCTGCCACGGGACTTTATTTAGAAAATGGCATGATCAGCCTCAAACAACAGCGCAATGACGTGAAGGCCGAATCCAAATTCAGACCTGACGAAGACAATTGATCAAATGACATCGGCAAAGCAGAGCATCTTATGAGTCACTCAAGTACTTCTAAAACCCCACGGCGTTTGATTGTGGGCATCAGTGGTGCATCTGGCATTGTCTACGGCGTTCGCATTCTTCAAGTTTTGCAGCATTCAGACATCGAAACGCATTTGGTCATGAGCGATTCAGCGCGCATGACACTGGCCACAGAGCTGGACATGAACGTGAAAGAAGTCGAAGCACTGGCCACCGAGGTGCACAACGCTAAAAATATTGGCGCAACCATTTCATCAGGATCTTTCAAAACCATGGGCATGGTGGTTGCACCTTGTTCCATCAAATCTTTGTCAGAAATTGCTTATGGCATGACCGGTGGCTTACTTTCCAGAGCGGCCGACGTGGTGTTGAAAGAGCGCAGAAGGTTGGTCCTCATGATTCGCGAAACGCCGCTTCACAGTGGGCATCTTCGGACCATGTTGCAAGCCTCTGAAAACGGCGCTATCTTGATGCCCCCAGTCCCTGCTTTGTATGCGCGTCCTCAATCCATCGACGACATGGTGAACCATACGGTAGGCCGTTGTCTTGACTTATTTGACATCGAAACAGATTTGGTCAAACGCTGGGCCGGTATGGGGCAAGACAAGTAAATTCATAGATAACAATCAGGGCCATCCGTTGAACATGCAAACCTTATTTGTTTATTACAAACTACCGATTGCTGATCATGCTCAGTGGCGCCCGCGAGTTGAAGCTTTTCAAAATGAACTGAAGCAAAAGTGGTCGGGCCTCAGTGCAGTGTTAATGCAAAGACCGGAAGCCACGCCAGATGGCATTGAAACCTGGATGGAAATCTACAGTCACCACCAAGGCGTCACCCAAGAGATGATGGACAGCATTGCTGCTGAAGCCTTAGCTCATGGCTTGCCGCCAAAGAGGATGTCTGAGTTTTTTATTCCCTTGAGATAAAAACAATCCGATCCACCTGTCTATTTGAGGAGCACAAAGATGACAGAACCTACGCATTCAGGGCAGCCCGCTGACAGCAGCCCTGCCGAAAATCAAACCCATCCAAACAGTCTAGCGCTACCTCAACTTGCCCGTCGGGGATTTTTGAGTGGCGTTCTTGCCTCAGGGGCTGTTGCTGCCGGTACGGCGGCATCGCTGGTTTCCAACCCTGTGCAAGCAGCAGGTCCTGCCAAGCCCTCTGTTTTACCGCCCTCGGCCAAAGGGGCCTTGGCAGAAACCGGGGTGCCACCCGATCTGGGTCATGCCCCAGGTGCCGGCATGCCTGGCTCAGACTTCATGGTCGATGTGATCAAGTCACTGGACATTAAATACTTACCATCCAACTGCGCGTCGAGTTTCCGAGCCTTGCATGAATCGCTGATTGATTATGGTGGCAACACCAAGCCTGAGTTCCTAACCTGCATGCACGAGGAGTCGGCAGTAGCCATGGGCCATGGATATTTCAAAGCCTGTGGCAAGCCCCTCCTGACACTTTGTCACGGAACAGTCGGATTGCAACATGCCTCCATGGCCATCTACAACGCTTGGTGTGATCGCGTACCCGTGATTGTGGTGGGTGGCAATGACCTTGATGCGGCCTATCGGCCACCTGGTGTTCCCACCTTCCATGCAGCGCAAGACATCAATGCCATGGTCCGCGATTACACCAAGTGGGACGATACCCCCGTGTCTTTGCAACACTTCTCGCAGTCATTCGTTCGCGCCTACAAAATTGCCATGACGCCACCCTACGGTCCCGTGGCTATCTCGCTTGATGCGGCTTTGCAAATGGCGCCCGTTCATTTGCACGAAGGCAAGATGCCTTACATCCCTAAGTACATTCCCACATCGCCACCACAAGGTGACTCGGGGGCTGTTAAAGAAGCTGCAAAAATGTTGGTTCAAGCCAACAATCCCGTGATCGTGGTCGACCGAGCCGCCAGAACCCCTGAAGGTGTTGCCCTTTTGGTTCAATTGGCAGAGTTGCTGCAGGCCAAGGTGATTGATCAGGGAAGTCGCATGAACTTTCCTAAAACGCATTATTTAAGTGCACCTGCTACAGCCATTGCCAATGCAGACGTAATCATTGGCATGGAACTCTCTGATTTTTGGGCAACCGTCAATGCCTACACCGACAATAATTCAAACGATGGCCACGGTACCAATGCCTCTCGCATCAAGCCACAAACCAAGCTGATCAGCATCAACTCGGTGGATCTCAACACAAAATCAAACTACCAAGACTTCCAGCGCTTTCAAGTTGTGGATGTGCAAATGGCAGCCGATGCCCAAACCACTTTGCCATCATTGATTGAGGCCGTTCGTTCTGCTTTGCCCAACGACAAAAAAGATGCCATTGCAAAACGTGGTGAACTGCAACGCAAAACTTACGAAGAAGACCGCATTCGAACACGCACGGCTGCAGCCTTGGGTTGGAATGAAAGTCCCATCAGCACAGCGCGTTTGGTCATGGAAACGTTTGCTGCTGTCAAGAATGAAGATTGGGCCTTGGTCGCTTCGGAAGGCAATGTGAGCAATTGGCCCGTGCGTTTGTGGCCGATGGAAAAACATCATCAGTGGTTGGGCAGATCAGGTGGCTACGGCGTGGGCTATGGTGCGCCTGCCTCGGTTGGGGCTGCATTGGCCAATCGCGATTTAGGTCGTTTTTCTGTCAGCATTCAATCAGATGGCGACTTGATGTTTGCCCCAGGCGTGCTGTGGACTGCTGCCAAACACAAAATTCCATTGCTGTCAGTGATGCACAACAACCGCGGGTACCACCAGGAAGTGATGCACATTCAACGCTTGGCCAATTTCCGCAATCGCAAAGTGAACCTGGACGGTGACATGGGCCCTGTAGGAACCAGCATCGAAAATCCTGACATTCAGTACCACGAGTTGGCCAAATCGATGGGCTGGTGGGCGAAAGGCCCAATCAAAGATCCTGCCCAATTGGCTTCGGCTTTGAAGGAAGCAGTTGCAGTGGTGAAGTCTGGCCATCCTGCGTTGCTCAACGTATGGACTCAACCTCGTTGAAGAAGGAGACAACCATGAAAAATAATTCAATCAATTCTTACTTCAACAAACTTGTCTTGATAGCGATCATGGCCTTGATATCTTCACATGCAATGGCTCAAGCCCCTCAGGCTTCGGCTGACAAAGGCAAGCAAGCCTATGTCAAAAATGGTTGCTGGGGATGTCATGGTTTTGTTGGACAGGGCGGCATTGCCGGACCCAAGTTAGCGCCAGAGACCAAGCCAATTGAGTATTTCCAAGCTTTTGTCCGCTATACCAATGGCCCCATGCCGCCCTACAGTGAAAAGATTCTTTCAAATCAAGACTTGACCGACATTCATGCTTACCTTAAGTCAATTCCCAAGGGCCCTGACTACAAAACATTGCCTTTGTTAAATTGATTCAAGCTTGTAATCATTTGTCTTACTGATTTTCCCCAACTGCAGGCCATGCAGGCGCATGACACAATGTGCTTCATGGCCTGTTCTGTTTTTCAGGGCAGCATCTGAGAAATTGAAACCATGCAGCAAGATATTTTGATCAATTGGTCCCCCCAAGAAACACGCGTCGCTGTCGTGGAGCAGGGCGCGGTGCAAGAATTGCACGTAGAAAGATCTCTTGAGCGTGGCTTGGTCAGCAACATTTACCTGGGAAAAGTTGCCCGTGTGTTGCCGGGTATGCAGTCGGCTTTCATTGACATCGGCTTAGAACGTGCCGCTTTTTTGCATGTGGCCGATGTTTGGCAAAGGCAGCCTGAGGGCGAGCCTCCCCAAGTTGCACGCAGCAGTCAAGCGCTGGTACCCATTGAAAAACAAGTCTTTGAAGGTCAAGCCTTGATGGTCCAAGTGGTCAAGGATCCGATTGGTACCAAAGGCGCTAGGCTTTCGACGCAAATTAGCATTGCCGGACGACATTTGGTTTTTTTGCCCCAAGACGATCACATTGGTGTGTCGCAAAAAATCCCACCCGATCAGCGCGATGCGTTAAGAGCACGTTTGCAAAATTTGGTGGGAACACAGGGTGGTGGTTTTATATTGCGGACCAATGCGGAAGATTCCAGTGATGCAGAGTTGGAGGAGGACATTGCTTACCTTCGAAAAACTTGGGCGCGAATCAAGGATGCTTCTGTCAAGCTTCCTGTGCAGTCATTGCTTCACCAAGATTTGACGCTTTTGCAAAGAGTTTTGCGAGATCTGGTAGGTGAGGGCACTCAAACCATTCGCCTCGATTCCAAGGAGCAGTTTGAATACTTGTCAGCTTTTGCCAAGGAGTTCATGCCGGCTTCAGCAACTCGACTTCAACTTTACAAAGGCGAGCGCCCCATTTTCGATTTGTACGCAATCGATGAAGAAGTCGCCAAAGCTTTAGGCCGCCGCGTTGAATTGAAATCGGGTGGCTACCTCATCATTGATCAAACAGAAGCCCTGACCACTGTCGATGTGAACACAGGTGCTTATGTAGGAGCGAGAAATTTCGACGACACTATTTTTAAAACGAACTTAGAAGCCGCACATGCCATTGCTCGTCAACTCCGGTTGCGCAATTTGGGTGGGATCATCATTGTTGACTTCATTGACATGTCTCGAGAAGAACATCAAACAGCCGTGCTTGAAGAGTTTAAAAAGCAATTAAGCCGTGATCGCGTTAAAACCATGGCGGGTGGTTTTTCACAACTTGGCTTATTGGAAATGACGCGCAAGCGAACTCGCGAGTCTTTGTCGCACATGCTGTGTGAGCCATGCCCAAGTTGCGAGGGCAAGGGAAGCGTCAAAACCAATCGCACGGTGGTCTACGATATTTTGCGTGAAATACTGCGTGAAGCTCGCCAGTTCAATCCTCGAGAGTTTCGAGTGGTGGCGGCACCTGCTGTCATTGAGTTGTTGCTTGACGAAGAAAGCCAACACCTTGCGGCCCTGTCTGATTTCATCGCCAAACCTATTTCGTTACAAAGCGAAACTGCCATGGGTCAAGAGCAATACGACATTGTGCTGCTCTGATTCAAGTAGCATCGATTTTGTGATGCAATCTTGAATAAACGCCCCCTGCCTTCAGCAGCTCTTCATGGCGTCCTTGCTCCACAATTTCTCCATGCGACATCACAATCACGCGGTCAGCATGCTCAATGGTGGAAAGCCGGTGGGCAACGATGAGGGTGGTGCGACCCTTCATTAAATTTTGCAAAGCATCTTGCACCCATCGCTCGGATTCATTGTCAAGTGCTGAGGTGGCTTCGTCTAAAATTAAAACAGGTGCATTTTTATAAAGTGCTCGGGCAATGGCCAAGCGCTGACGTTGCCCACCTGACAGTTCGGTGGCGTTGTGTCCCAGTAGGGTGTCCATGCCTTGTGGCAGTTTACTCACATGTTGGTCAAGGTTGGCCGCTTCCAAACATTCTTTAATTTTGGTGCGATCGACAACTTGTCCCAATGCAATGTTGGCTGCAACGGTGTCATTCAACATGACGACATCTTGACTCACCATGGCAAATTGCTGACGCAATTGGGGAAGCGGCCAATCTTGAATGTCCGTGCCTTGAAAAATAACTTGGCCAGAGCTGGGTTGAACAAAACGCGGCAATAAATTGACCAAGGTGGATTTGCCCGAGCCGCTGGTGCCGACAAAGGCCACTGTTTCACCTGCCTGAATGCGAAGACTTAAATTATTGACTGCAGGTGAGGAATCGGCCGCATATTGAACATGAACATTTTGAAACTCAATGCACGGATCATTTCTTGAATCTGATGCAGTTTTCATGCTTTGAGCACTGGGGCGGGTTGCTTTACCTTCCACTTCAACTTGAACTTCCTCAAGCAAGCGCAGACCTCGTTCAAGCGCGGCCAAGCCTCGAGTGACCGGTGTTGCTATATCAGCCAGTCGCTTGATAGGGGATACCAGCATGAGCATGGCTGTGATGAAAGCCACAAAGCCGCCTACGGTGGCGCCCTCTAACCCAGTTCGGCTTTGAATCAAGGCCACCACCAAAACGGTCGACAAAGCCACAGCTGCCATGAGTTGTGTCAGAGGGGACATGGCGGCCGATGCAATGGTTGATTTCAAAGCCAAACTTCGAAGTCTTTGGCTTAAGGCTTGAAAACGATTGAGTTGACTTTCTTGTGCTCCATGAAGTCGAACCATACGGTGCGCCAAAACATTCTCTTCCACCACATAGGCTAAATTGTCAGTTGCAGTTTGACTGTCACGGGTAAGGCCATAAAGGCGCTTAGACAGTTTCTTCATGATCCAAGCTGAACCAGGAACCACGATGAAGACCAACATGGTGAGTTTCCAGTTCAAAAACATCAGGTAGCTGATTAAAGCCAGCAATGTGAAACCATCTCTTGAGAGGCCTAACAGAGCAGAGATGAGTTGCGTCGCGCCTGTTTGAACTTCATAGACCAGGGTGTTGGACAAGGCACTGGCAGATTGTTTGCTGAAAATGGACATGTCAGCCTGCATCAGTCTGCGAAATAAGGCTTCACGCAAGGCTTGCATGCCATCGTTGGCAATGCGTGCTAGGGCGTACTGAGAAACAAAAAATGCAAGGCCTCTGATGAAAAAGATCCCGATGACTGCCGTTGGAACCAGCCAAAGTGGCAGGCTATTTTCGGCAAACCCTTCATCTAGAAGGGGTTTAAAGAGTGCGGGAATGAGGGGCTCAGTGGCCGCAGCCACGATAGTAGCCAAGATGGCAAGGGCCCAAGGGCCTTTTTGTTGGCCAAAGTAAGGCCAAAGACGACGCATCCGCCGCAGGTAACTTAAGTCCTGTTGGGGGTTGTCTTGGTCGTTTTGTGTCATTCACATGATTTTAACGCGTGTCACAATGCTAAATTAACGGTGTATTGACCAGACATTCCTATGAAAAAGTCCTCATTTTTGACCTATTTTTCGCATTTAAAAGCGCATTTCAATGCCTTGTTTTTGAGCTGTGTCTTTGCCACCAGCACTGCATGGGCTCAGTTCAAGGTCGACGTATCTGGCGTTGGATTGACGCAAGTACCTATCGCCATTGCAAGTTTCAAGGGGGAAGACACTGCACCACAAAAGACCTCTGCCATTGTGTTGGCAGACTTGGAAAGAAGTGGTCAGTTTAGAGGGATTCCCAATTTGGGTTTGACCATGGATGAACTCACGCGACCTGATCATGCTTTGTTGCGACAGAAAAGTGCAGATGCCCTGGTGGCAGGCAGTTCATCGCGTCTTGCAGATGGTCGCTATGAAATACGTGCCAAGTTATGGGATGTTGTTTCCGGTCAAGAACGAGGTGACTACCGCGAAACTGTGGCTGCAGCTGACTTGCGTTTATCAGCGCACCGCCTGGCCGATTGGGTCTATGAAAAACTAACGGGTGAGAAGGGCGTCTTCGCAACCCGAATTGCTTACATCACCAAGACCAACGGCAAATACAGTTTGTGGATTGCGGATTCTGACGGTGAGAATGCGCAATCTGCCTTAACCAGTGCAGAGCCCATCATTTCACCGTCTTGGTCGCCCAAGGGCAATCAGTTGGCCTATGTTTCGTTTGAGTCTCGAAAGCCAGTCATTTATGTGCACGAGTTGGCCACAGGCAAACGCAAAATCATGGCCAATTTCAAAGGCTCAAACAGCGCGCCAGCGTGGTCGCCTGATGGGCGATCTTTGCTGGCCACATTGAGCCGAGATGGGGGTTCTCAGTTGTATCTGATCGATATTGCCTCAGGTGAAGCTAAACGCTTAACTCAAAACTCAGGGATCGATACTGAGCCTAGCTTTGCCCCCGATGGCTCAAAAATCTACTTTGTATCTGATCGAGGCGGAAGTCCTCAAATTTACAAAATGAGCGATAGCGGTTCTGGGGTTGAAAGGGTCACTTTCAGTGGAAGTTACAATATCTCTCCTGCACTTAGCCCTGATGGGCGATGGCTAACCTACATCTCGCGTGTTGGGGGGCAGTTCAAAGTTCAAGTCATGAATTTGAGCACCGGTCAGACCAGTGCCATCACTGAAACCACAGCCGATGAGCGCCCTAGCTTTGCGCCCAACAGCAAATTGATTGTTTATGCCACTGTGCTTCAAGGACGTGAGGCTCTCATGACCACCACTTTAGACGGCAAGATCAAAGCCAGGCTGTCTGGACAAAGTGGTGATATTCGTGAACCTGCCTGGGGTCCTTACCGTTAATTTTTTTCAAATTGGAGTTTTTTTCATGATCAAACGCAGTCTTTGGATTTTGGCCTTGACCGCAGCTTTGGCTGCATGCTCATCGGGCGTTAAGTTGAGCGAGGTGCCCGTGGAAGACAAGAATGCTTCTGCATCAGCCATAGCCGCTCCATCCGATGCTGCTCAAAGCAGCGTCGCTGCAGTTGTGGGTGGCAAAGCAGGAGCCCAAGGCTTTGCGCCCGCTGGCGTGAATGTGGTTTATTTTGACTACGACAGTTTTACTTTGAAGCCAGAAGCCCGAGCTGTCTTGGAGCGCAATGCAGCCCATTTACAAGCCAATAAGCAATTTAAAGTTCAACTTGAAGGCCATACCGACGATCGCGGCGGCCGTGAATACAACTTGGCATTGGGCCAAAAACGTGCTGAAACCGTTCGCCGTGCATTGACCTTGTTGGGTGTGAGCGATTCTCAACTGGAAGCCGTCAGTTTTGGCAAAGAAAAACCTGCAGTTGCGGGCGCTGATGAAGCAAGCTATGCCAAAAACCGCCGTGTTGAAATTAAATATTGATTGAAGTTGTCATATGCGAAATCGGGCTTTTTTATCTTTCTGTCATTTAAGCTTGGCTTGCTTGTTTCTAAGCTTCAGTGGGCATGCCAATGCGGCCTTGTTTGGAGATGATGAAGCCCGTCGCGCAATTTTGGATTTGCGGCAGCGACTTGAAGCAGCGCAACAAACGCTGAAGACCCAATCAGCTGAAATTGCAAAGTCTCAGTCCGATGAAAATGCAAAGTTGCGAAGCAATTTGTTGGAGCTGCAAAATCAAATTGAAGGTTTGAAATCAGAGCAGGCAAGGCTGCGAGGCACCCTTGAAGGCTTGTTGCGTGATTTGACTGACTTGCAGTTGAAGCAAAAGGACGTTCTCCAAAGTGTGGACACTCGCTTGAATAAGTTTGAGCCTGTCAAAATTGTTTTGGACGGTCTAGAATTCCAAGCAGAACCCGCCGAAAAAAGGCAGTTTGACAGCGCACTTGCCGTTTTTCGCACTGGGGACTTTGCAGCAGCACAAACTAGCTTGCTGGGTTTCTTACTTAGTTACCCAAGCAGTGGTTATGCTTCCTCCGCTCTTTTTTGGTTAGGCAATGCCCAGTACGCCACCAAAGACTACAAAGAGTCCATGTCCAATTTCCGAAAGCTTTTAAGCATTGCGCCGCTTCACACGCGTGCGCCTGAAGCCATGCTGGCCATCTCCAATTGTTTGGTTGAACTCAAAGATTTAAAGGGCGCCAAAAAGGCAATGGAAGATTTGATCAAAATGTACCCCAACAGCGATGCAGCTCAAACGGCAAAAGATCGACTCAGTCGCATGAAGTAATTCAGCATGAATGAGTCTCAAATTGTCCATTTACAGTGGTTGGTTTTGGGTTCCACTGCAGTCGTTTCTCTCTTTCTAGGCGCGTTGTTCCATCGCTCTCATTTCTGCACCATGGGTGCAGTCAGCGATGCCGTCATCATGGAGAATTTTGACCGACTGCGTCAGTGGGCTTTGGCATTGGCGGTAGCCATATTAGGATTTGGCGGTATGGCCTATGCTGGCTTGATCAATCCATTGAAGTCCATTTATGCCACCAAGGATCTTCTCTGGCTTTCTTCGCTGCTCGGCGGTCTGTTGTTTGGTTGGGGAATGGTATGGGCTTCAGGTTGTGGGTCAAAGACCTTGATAAGGCTGGGTGCAGGTAATTTGAAATCTCTATGGGTATTGCTTGTCATGGGCGTTGTAGCGCTTTCAAGCATGAAGGGTATCTTGGCTGTAGGCAGAGTGAATTACTTAGACACCGTGAAAATTGAAATACCACAGGGCTTGTTTGTGGGCGAATGGCTGAGTCATTATTTCAATGTTTCCCTTCCATTTGGCATGTTGTGTGCCTCTATTCTTGCTGCAGCACTTTTGCTGTATTGGATTCTCAAAGATCAAAGCTTCTTAACACGTCATAACCTGGTCACAGGCACTTTGGTCGGTCTTGTCATTTGTACTGTCTGGTGGATTTCTGGTGTTTTAGGCCATGGCATGGAACACCCAGAGACATTGGAAGAGTTTTTCTTGGCTACCGCCAGTCGCAAAATGGAGGCTCTCAGTTTTACCGGTCCTGTGGCACTCACATTAGATGCTCTGATGTATTTCAGTGATGGTACCAAGCGTTGGACCATCGGCTTGATCAGTGTGTTGTGTGTCTGCTTAGGCTCATTCATCAGTGCTTGGCTTCAAGGTACCCTAAAGCTAGAAGGCTTTACAAGTGCGGCAGATATGCGCCGTCATCTTGTGGGTGCAAGTTTGATGGGTTTAGGCGCAGTGCTTGCTATGGGATGCTCAATTGGCCAAGGTTTAAGTGGTTTGTCGACGCTCAATTTAGGCAGTTTGATTGCGAGCTTGGCCATCATTGCAGGCGCTTATGCAGCTTTGCATTTCGATTTGCGGCAAGCCGATTAGGCGCAAAATATATTTCATACCAAGACTGCCATGCAATCCATCATTTCCAGCCGAAGGTTTGGCGGCATGGCAAGACTTTATGGTCTTGATGGTGCTGAACAAATTGCTCGGTCACACGTTTTGATTGTGGGCATTGGTGGCGTAGGCTCTTGGATCGCTGAGGCTTTGGCAAGGAGTGGTGTTGGTGAAATCACCCTGATTGACATGGATCACATAGCTGAATCCAATATCAATCGTCAAATTCATGCTTTAGAAAGCACCATTGGACAGGCCAAGGTTTTGGCCATGAAAGAACGAATTGCACAGATCAATTCGGAATGTCGTGTTCATGTTGTCGATGACTTTGTGACGCCAGACAACTGGGCAGAATTAGTTTCTAACATCCATGTATCTTCTTCCAGCATCTTGCCTTTAACGGCAGTGGTGGACGCTTGCGATCAAGTCAAAGCCAAAGTGGTCATGGCTGATTGGGCCCTTCGCCAAAAAGTTTTCTTGGTCACCCTGGGCGCTGCAGGTGGAAAGCGAGAAGCGCACCTTGTTGAGCAGGCTGATCTGTCGCAGGTTACCCATGATCCACTCTTGTCCCAAGTGCGTTATCGACTTAGAAAAGAAAAGGGTGCCCCTAAGGATGGTAAGAAAATGGGTATTCGTTGTGTATTCAGCCGTGAAAATGTTGCGCCACCAGATGCTTCTTGCCTGGTTGAGGGAGATGGCACGCTCAACTGCCATGGTTATGGATCTGCTGTGACCGTGACCGCGACCTTTGGCTTGGTGGCGGCGTCATTGGTCGTTAATTTTCTCGCCAGTGGCTTGGCAAAGCCCAAAATATGACGCTATAATTTAAGGCTTGGGTAGTTGGGTCGGTAGCTCAGTCGGTAGAGCAGCGGACTTTTAATCCGTTGGTCGCGAGTTCGAATCTCGCCCGACCCACCAATTACTCAAACTCTTCTGAAAACCCCGCAAAGCTTGCTTGTGGGGTTTTTTCTTGCGCCTTCTTAATTAAGTTTTTCCAATTCTTCTGACCAAGCCAGCCATTGAATTTCTAATTCTTCAAGGCTTGCATTGACTGACTTTAAAAGTTTACCTGTTTCAGCTATTTCTGCTGGTGAGAGTGGAGTCGCCAGTTTGCTTTCTAAGATCAGCTTTTCTGCTTCTAGTTTTGCGATTTTTTGATCAGCTTGTTCAATTGATTTTTTCAACGGTTTTTGCAGCGCTGACTTTTGTTGACGCTGAAGGGCGTCTTCTTTTTTTTGCTCGGATGTTCGATTGACAATCGTTGCAACTTGTTTCTGAGGTTCAGCGATCAATGCCGTAGATTTTGATAGGGACGCATCGGATTCGTTGTTTTTGGCTTCCTCACGCAATCGTTTGGATTCTTCTAGCAAATAGCGCTGGTAATCGTCTAGGTCGCCATCAAATGGCTTGATCTCTCCGCGGCCCACAAGCCAGAACTCATCGCAAACTGCGCGAAGTAAGGCCCGATCGTGGCTGACCAGCATGACAGTGCCTTCGAATTCATTCAAGGCCATCGACAAGGCCTCACGAGTGGCCAGGTCCAAGTGGTTGGTAGGTTCATCGAGCAACAAAAGGTTAGGGCGTTGCCACACAATCATGGCCAAGACCAGTCTGGCTTTCTCACCACCACTCATGAAGCCCACGCTTTGCTTGACCATGTCGCCTGTGAAATTGAAAGTGCCTAAAAAATTTCGAAGGTCTTGTTCGCGCGATGACTGGCCAGGAGTAGCCCCCAGTTCTTTGACCAACCGTATCATGTGTTCAAGCGGATTGTCTGCGGGATGCAAAACGTCCAACTCCTGCTGTGCAAAATAGCCAATGTTCAGGCCCTTGCCCTCTGTCAGTTCGCCTGACAAAGCTTTGATGCTGCGCGCGATGGTTTTGACCAAGGTGGATTTGCCTTGACCATTCGCTCCCAAAATGCCAATTCGCTCTCCTGCCAAAACGGATTTATTGACTTGCTTGACAATGATCTTGTCATTGCCGTCCACCGAATAACCTAGATTGGCATCTGTAATGGCCAACATGGGGTTGGGCAGGTTCTGCGGTTCTTTGAATTCAAAAGTAAAGTCAGCATCCGCCAGAACGGGTGCAATCTTTTCCATGCGTTCAAGCGCCTTGACCCGACTTTGCGCTTGTTTGGCTTTGCTGGCCTTGGCTTTAAAGCGGTCAATGAACTTTTGTAAATGTGCAATCTTGTCTTGCTGTTTTGAAAAAGAGGCTTGCTGCAATTCAAGTTGTTGTGCTCGGAGAGTTTCAAAAGCGCTGTAATTGCCGCCATACCGGTTGAGCTTGGCATGCTCAATGTGCAGCGTGACATCTGTGACTGCGTCCAAAAATTCTCTGTCGTGGCTGATGACCACCATGGTGCCTGCATAACGCTTAAGCCAGGCTTCAAGCCACACCAAAGCGTCCAAGTCCAAGTGGTTGGTAGGTTCATCCAGGATCAGCAAATCAGAAGGGCACATCAAAGCGCGGGCAAGTTGCAAACGCATGCGCCAACCACCTGAGAAGCTGTTAACCGGATGATCTAATTCTGATGATCGAAATCCCAAACCCAAAATCAAAGACTGCGCTCTGGGAACCGCATCATGTTCGCCCGCATCTGCCAAGTCAACGTGGGCATGTGCCATGGCCATGCCATCTTCAGCGAGCTCTGCTGCATGAAGCACAGCACGTAATTCAGCCAATTTTGTATCGCCCCCCAATACAAAATCTGTGGCGCTTTCATCGGTCTCTGGCATGTTTTGCGCGACTTGTGCCAAACGCCATTGCTTAGGGATGGAGAAATCGCCACCGTCTTCATGCAAAGTCCCATTGAAAAGCGCGAAAAGAGTCGATTTTCCAGCGCCATTGCGACCTACCAATCCAACTTTTTCTCCGGGATTAAGGGTAACGGAAGCCGCATCGAGCAACACTTTAGCGCTTCTGCGCAGCGTGACGTTTTTCAGTTGAATCATGAAAGGGGTTGAGCATCGGCCGCGAACGAGGGGCGCCCGAGGAAGATCAATTCTGCATTAGAGCGTGTTTTAAAAAGAGGGTAGTGGCAGGAAACCAAAAGTGCGATAGAGCTTAACTCTTTCGCATTGCAGTGCCATGCATTGAATGGGATTTGATCATAGTGCATCACACTTTGCTTTGTGCAAGGTCTTCATGAAGGCTTCTTTGGTGATCAAGACAACTTGATCTTCACCCGAACTGGTGTCTAGCCAAATGGCTTCAAGTTCTGGAAATGCGACTTCAAAGTGTTCGCGCTCATTGCCAATTTCTAGGACCAATATGGCTTTGTCGTTCATGCGTTCAGGCAAGTCGACGAACAACTGACGGATGAAATCCATACCGTCAACGCCGCCCGCTAAGGCAAGCAGTGGCTCAGCTTTGTATTCTTTAGGCAGTATTTGCATGCTGGCTTCGCACACATAGGGTGGATTGCAAATAATGCAATCAAATGATTGGCTTAAGCCTTTCATGCCATCACTTTCAATCAATTGAATACGATCTGACAATTGATGTTTTTCAACATTGATTTTGGCAACAGCCAATGCGTCTGTTGAAATGTCTGAGCCAGTGACTTCTATTTCAGGATAAGCCATGGCACACAGAACAGCCAAACTGCCATTGCCAGTGCAGAGGTCTAAAAACGAATGAGACGTTTCTGACAGCCAACTATCAAAAGCGCCATCCGCTATTAACTCGGCAATGAAGCTGCGCGGCACAATGCTTCGTTCATCGACATAAAAAGGGATACCTTGCAACCACGCTTCACGAGTGAGGTAGGCAGCAGGTTTGCGCGTTTGAATGCGTTTTTCAATGAGTTCTTGGCAAGCCCTTACCTGCTCGACCGAGAGAGTTGCCAGATTGAAGTCTGAGTGAAACAACGATACCTGATCCTGAAGTTTGCTGAGGTCTTCAGTCAAGTCTAGGTCTAATGGCAAATGAAGTTGCCAAAGAACAAGCCAAGCTGCTTCATCATGTGCTGTCAAAGTGCCGTGACCAAATGCAACTTTGGCTTGGTCTAGTTCTTGAGCACTTGCTTGTATGAGTTGTTTTAAATCCATTGATTGAGCGCCTTATGGCGTATGACCCATCTGCCGCTCACAAGCTTGGTTCAAGTTGAACAAGACCTTTTTGTAAATGTCTTTCAGGGGTTCAATGTCGGCCAAGGCAACATGCTCATCAATTTTGTGAATGGTGGCGTTGGGTGGGCCCAATTCAATCACTTGTGGGCATGTTTGCGCGATGAAGCGCCCATCGCTGGTGCCACCCGTTGTGGATAGCTCAGTTTGAAAACCTGTCACTTCAAGGATGGCTTCTTGCACTGCTTTAACCAGGGTGCCTGGGGTGGTTAGAAAAGGCAGTCCGCCCAAGGTCCAATCGATGTCGAATTTCAATTGATGTTTCAACAAAATATCTGTGAGCCGCTTTTTCAAAGAGGCTTCTGGGGATTCTGTGCAAAAACGGAAATTAAAATCAATGATCATTTCACCCGGAATGACATTGGTGGCGCCCGTACCCGCTTGCACGTTGCTGATTTGCCAGCTGGTGGGCGGAAAAAATGCATTGCCTTCGTCCCAAACCATGCTGGCCAATTCCGCCAGTGCGGGTGCCGCACGGTGCACGGGGTTGTCTGCCAATTGCGGATATGCAATGTGGCCTTGAATGCCTTTGACAATCAGTTTGCCACTGAGCGAACCACGTCGTCCATTTTTGATCATGTCGCCGGTTTGCTTAACCGATGTGGGCTCGCCCACAATGCAATAGTTGGGCGTTTCATTGCGATTCTTCAACATGTCGCAAATGCGAGCAGTGCCGTCCAGCGCAGGGCCCTCTTCATCGCTGGTGAGTAAGAAGGCAATGCCCAATGCCGGATTTGCGCACTCCTTGTAAAACTCTTGCGTGGCAACCACCATGGCTGCCAAAGATGTTTTCATATCGCTTGCACCTCGACCAAACAGTTTGCCTTCTCTGTGCGTAGGTGTGAAGGGGTCGCTGGTCCAATGTTTCAAGGGGCCGGTTGGAACGACATCCACGTGACCTGCAAACGCCAGAGTTTGTCCTGATGAGCCAGATCTTTTCGCCCACAAATTGCGAACCCTGAAATGGTCTGGTCCTAAATCGATGACTTCGCAGTGGAAGCCCAATGGCTCAAGGTAGGTATTGATCAGCGCCGTGCAACCACCATCTTCGGGAGTGATAGAAGGCAGGGATATCAGTTGTTCTGCCAATCGGAGTGTGGCACTCATGATGATTTTCCTGCCCTGACAAATCTTGCAATGCGGTGAGCTGCTTCCAAGCATTCTTCCGTTTCGGCCACCAAGGCCATTCGAATGCGTCCTTGTCCAGGGTTTTGCCCGTTGGCTGTTCGGCCGATGTAACTGCCTGGTAAAACCGTGACGTGTTCTGCCGCATAAAGTTCACACGCAAAATCTGTGTCGCTGTTGCGCCAAGCATCTGGCACACCGGCCCACAAATAGAAACTGGCATCGGGTAATTTGACATCCATAACCTCAGCCAAGACCGGAGTCACTTGTGCAAACTTGGTGCGGTACATGTTGCGATTTTCAACCACATGGGCTTCGTCGTTCCAAGCGGCAATGCTGGCGGCTTGAACTGCGCCACTCATGGCGCAACCATGGTAGGTTCGGTACAGCAAAAAGTCCTTGATGATGGCGGCATCGCCAGCCACAAAGCCACTGCGCAAGCCGGGCACGTTACTGCGTTTTGACAAGCTTGTGAATGCAATCAAGCGCTTGAATTCTTTGTAGCCTAAAAGAGAAGCTGCTTCGAGCCCTCCCAAAGGGGGTTCTTCGCGAAAGTAAATTTCGCTGTAGCACTCATCGGAGGCAATGACAAAGCCATATTTCTCGCTGAGTTCAAACAAGGTCTTCCACTCTTCCAAGGGCATGATTTTGCCGGTAGGGTTGCCAGGTGAACAAACAAACACGAGTTGTGTTTTTTGCCACACCGATTCAGGAACGGCATGCCAGTCGGCTGAATAATCGTTTTGAGGTGAGTTGGCTACGTAGTAAGGCTCGGCACCGCCCAAGAGCGTGGCCCCTTCGTATATTTGATAGAAAGGATTGGGGCTAATGACCCTAGCGCCTGGTTTTGTAGGATCAAGCACGGCTTGAGCCAGGGAAAACAATGCTTCTCGCGAGCCATTGACCGGCAAAACTTGGGAGCTGGCTTGAATTTCGATTCGGTATCGGCGTTGAAGCCACTGAGCGCAAGCTTCACGCATGCGCAATTCACCAGCCGTGGCAGGATAGCCAGACAGTGCAGTATCCAGAGACGACTTGAGGGCTGTTTTGATGAAATCTGGCGTTGCATGTTTGGGTTCACCAATGCCTAGACTAATGTGCGAAAGGCCTGAGGGTGAGGCAACGCCTGCGAACAATTGACGAAGGCGCTCGAAAGGGTAGGGTTGGAGGGTAGCCAGTAGGGGATTCATGCCTCAATTATCCGGGATTGTGATGTCATTTTTGACCATAATTTCAGGTGTTTTGCATCTCCGTGGCTTAGCTTGGGTCGGTTAACATGGAGGCTTCGGGCACAAGGTGTGCCTTTTGACCCAATTTCAGACTGCCGTGCGCCTTAATTCCATTAAATTATCAGGATTCAAATCCTTTGCAGAGCCCACCAACTTTGTGCTTCCGGGACAGTTGGTCGGTGTTGTAGGCCCAAATGGCTGCGGTAAATCCAACATCATGGACGCTTGTCGCTGGGTACTGGGCGAGTCAAAGGCTTCAGAGTTGCGTGGTGAGTCCATGCAAGATGTTATTTTCAATGGCACCAACACACGCAAAGCAGCCAGTCGTGCCAGCGTTGAACTGGTCTTTGACAATGCAGACCATCGTGCTGGCGGTCAGTGGGGGCAGTTTGCTGAAATCGCAGTCAAAAGGGTTTTGACTCGTGATGGCAACAGCAGCTATTTCATCAACAACCAACCTGTGCGCCGCCGCGATGTTCAGGACGTCTTCTTAGGCACCGGACTCGGCCCCCGAGCCTATGCCATCATTGGGCAAGGCACCATCAGCAGGATCATTGAGTCCAGACCCGAAGAGCTGCGCTTGTTCTTGGAGGAAGCTGCGGGTGTCTCCAAGTACAAGGAGCGCCGTCGCGAAACCGAAAATCGTTTATCGGATACGCGTGAAAATTTAACGCGAGTCGAGGACATTCTGCGTGAATTGAATGCCAATTTGGAAAAGCTGGAAATGCAGGCTGAAGTGGCTCAACGCTTTAATGACTTGAAAGCCGACAGCACCCTGAAGCAACAGCAACTTTGGTTTTTCAAGCGAGCTGATGCTGAAAGTGATCAAGTCAAAATCAAGGCAGATGTTGACAAGGCAGTCATTGATCTAGAAGCCCGAATTGCAGATTTGCGCCACGTTGAAGCAGATTTGGAGACTGTGCGCCAAGCCCACTATGCAGCAGGAGATCAAGTCAATCAGGCACAAGGTCAGTTGTACGAGGTCAGTGCAGAGGTGGGGCGGTTAGAGGCTGAAATTCGCTTTGTGATCGAAGGGCGTCAACGCGTCGAGCAACGTTTGGCCCAATTGCAAGCACAAACAACAGACTGGTCTGAAAGACAAATACAAGCTCAGGCCGAGTTGGAGTCTTTGGCTGAACAGGCTTTGCAAGCAGAAGACCAAACCATCACATTGGCAGCCCAAGTTGAGGAACAAGCTCAAGCATTGCCCGAATTGGAAGAAGCCATGAGGCAAGCCCAAGTCAAGGCCAATGAGCAAAGGGGCAGTGTGGTTCAAGTTCAGCAGCAAATTCAAGTGCTTGCGGCCGACCAACGGAACATTGATGATCAGTATCGCCAAATTACGCTCAGACGAGAGCGTTTGGTGGCTGATCGAAAGGCCTTGGAAACGCCCGATGAGCAGCGTTTGGTTCAACTCCAAGAGCAGTTGTCGCTTGCGGATGCTCTGGCTAAAGAAACCAGTCTCAGCTTGCAAGATTTAGAAGCTCAAACTCCTCTGCTAGATCAAGCAAGACGCGATCAGCAGCTGGCAGTGAACAATGAATCGGCCAAACTTGCCGACCTCACAGCCAAAGTTGAAGCTCTCAAATCGCTTCAAGAAAAAGTCAAAACAGATGGCAAGCTTAAGCCTTGGTTAAGCAAACATGGGCTCGATCAGCTTCAAGGTTTGTGGAGCAAGATTCACATGGAACCCGGTTGGGAAAATGCCATGGAGTCAGCCCTTCGCGAGAGGCTTTCTTCTCTCGAAGTATCGCGTTTAGACATGGTGAAGGCGTTTGCTTCTGATGCACCGCCTGCAAAGCTCTCTTTTTATTCGCCGCCCAACGCCACTCAAACACCCACTCGCAAAGGATTGCCTGTTGGATGCCGCCCACTTTCAGATTTGCTCAGACTCTCTGATGCAGGTCTATCAGCTCTTTTAACGGATTGGCTTCAAGGTTATTTCACGGCGCCTACCTTGGAAGATGCCATGGCTTGGCGTGATCAACTTCAAGGATCCGAATTCTTTGTTGTTCAAAATGGCCACGCTATTGGCAAACACAGCGTCAGTTTTTACGCGCCAGACTCTGAACAAGCAGGTTTGCTAGCCCGTGCTCAGGACATTGAAAACTTTGAAAAACAATTGCGTGCTCAAACACTCATTGCGGAAGAAACCAGATCTGCATCTGTTCGAGCCGAGGCTACTTATTCTGACAGTGCTCAGCGGTTGATCATGGTGCGACAAGAAGCCACTGAAGCACAATCCAAGGCCCACGAAATTCAGGTAGAAGCGCTGAGATTGTCTCAATTGGCAGAGCAAGCACGAGCTCGAAGTGAACAAATTTCAAGTGACATGGCTGAAATTGATTTGAGCTTAGAGGACTTGCAAGAACGTCGAATGACAGCAGAAGCCCGCTTTGAAGAACTCGACATGCAATTGGCTGACAGCCAAGAGCGTCATGCTCAATTGGATGAGCGTGTGATGGAAGCTGAGCGTCAATTGGCTGAGTGCCGTGAGCAACAGCGTTCCTTGGAGCGTTTGGCGCAAGAAGCTACTTTTTCACAACGAAGCCTCCAAGCAAGACGCTCTGAATTGCAACGTGGAATTGAAACTGCTGGACAGCAAATTCAAACCATTGCCGATGAGCAAGAGCGCGCTAAGGAAGAGTTGTTGCGGCTTAGCGATGCAGCGGCGCAAGGTGGCTTGCAAAATGCCTTGGCGCTTAAATTGGAACGAGAACAAGTTTTGGGGGCAAAGCGAAGCGAATACGACGACCTGACGGCTCGTTTGCGTGCAAGTGATGAGCGCCGCATGGGTTTTGAGCGCGAGCTTGATCCTTTGCGCCAAAGAATTACCGATTTGCAACTCAAAGAGCAAGCCTCTCGTTTGGGTCTTGAACAATATACGCAGCTTCTGATCGATGCCGAAGCAGACCTTGTAGCTTTAGCTCAATCCATTGATCAAGGTCAAGTTCGCTTGACTGGTTTGCAATCTGAGATTGACAGACTTAACCGTGAGATTTCGGCTTTGGGTCCTGTAAATTTGGCTGCTTTGGATGAATTGACAACATCTCGAGAGCGCAAGGTATTTTTAGATTCTCAGACGTCTGACTTAACCGAAGCCATGACAACTTTAGAAGATGCCATTAAAAAAATTGATGCTGAAACCAGAGATCTTTTGGCTGGCACTTTCAAAATTGTCAATGAACATTTTGGCCGGATGTTTCCTGAATTGTTTGGTGGGGGCAATGCACGTTTGGTCATGACAGGTGATGAAATTTTGGACTCAGGTGTTCAGGTCATGGCGCAGCCTCCGGGTCAAAAAAATCAGACAATCCATTTATTGTCAGGAGGCCAAAAGGCACTCACTGCCATCGCCTTGGTGTTTGCTATTTTCCAACTCAATCCCGCACCATTTTGCTTGCTCGATGAGGTTGATGCTCCGTTGGACGATGCCAACACAGAGCGCTATGCCAAATTGGTCAAGAGCATGGGTAAAGAAACTCAGTTTTTGTTCATCAGTCACAACAAAATTGCGATGGAAATGGCCGAACAACTCATCGGTGTCACCATGCAAGAACAAGGCGTTTCACGCATTGTGGCGGTTGACATGGAGGCTGCAGTTTCAATGGCCGAGTTGGTTTAAACAATTTCAAATTTTTATTCACTGCCTAAATTGCATTTCCCATCATGAACTCATTGCAAAACAGTTTGTTAATTGTGGGTGGTTTGACCTTGGTGGGAGTTGTTCTTTACAACTTATGGACTGCTCGACAAAACGCGCCTCGTCAGGCTGTCCCTGATTCATCAGGATCTGGTACTGATCCCAAACTCGATGCTTCTGTTTCTGAGCGCGCTGATTCCAAAGATGCCTATTTTTTGGGCAATGAGATTGATACATTGCCCACGCCAGAAAAAAAGCCACCACTGGATGCACTGATCGATGTCATCGCATCCATTGAGCTTGATTCACAGGTTTCTGGTGACGCCGCGTTAGCAGCATTGCCCGCAACTCGTCGAGTTGGAACCAAGCCCTTTGCTGTGGAAGGCTTGAATGACACAACGGGTGAATGGGAAACACCTGTTGCAGGTCGTCGATATCACGCATTCCAAGCAGGCGTTCAAATGGCCAATCGGGTTGGCGCATTGAATGACATTGAATTTTCCGAATATGTCATCAAAGCACAAGCCTTTGCGGATGCCATTGGTGGTGCGCCGGAATTTCCAGACATGTTAGAAGAAGTGGCGCGTGCAAAGGAGCTTGATCAGTTTGCAAGTGAACACGATGCCCAGCTCAGCTTCACGGTTTGTGCCACTTCTGCGGCTTGGAGTCCTGGGTACATTCATCAGCACGCTGCTCGTTGGGGTTTTGTGGCAGGTGTCATTCCTGGCCGCATGGTTTTGGCAGCCGCTGTCCAAGGTTTGCCACCTATCTTGTCCTTGTCGTTTGATACGCAAGCTGCCATGGCCGATGACCCTGCTTTGTCTGCTATACGGGAATTCACACTCAGCCTCGACGTGCCTCAGGTGCCAAGGGAAGAACGTGCATTTGCTCGGTTGCGCGAAGCGGCACGCATATTGGGCCAAGAGATGGACGGTGTCATCACGGATGGTGCTGGTCATGCATTGACAGAGTCCGATTTGAACGCCATTGCTGTGGATTTAGAGCAACTCTACGATGCTCTCGACCGGAGAGAGCTTTCTGCTGGGTCTCCACAAGCACGCCGTTTGTTTTCATAATTCAGCTGCACTTGCCATTGTGAATTTAGATTTGTTTTCAAGTGCTGAAGAAGGCAAGCCTGATTTTGCTTCTGCCCTAAAGCTTGCCACACAACAAGCTGCTCAGCTGCGATTGAATTTGCATCGTTATGCGCACGCTTACTACACCTTGGACGCGCCAGAAGTGCCGGACTCAGAATACGACAGATTGTTCCGACAACTTCAAGCCATTGAAAGTCAGTATCCCGAGTTATTGAGCACAGACTCGCCGACGCAACGTGTCGGTGGTTCAGTTTTGCCCGAATTTTCAACCGTTCGTCATCAAGTGCCTATGCTGAGTATTCGCACTGAGACAGATACAGAGGCCACTGGCGCAGTAGCTTTTGATGCCCGTATTCGAAAGGAACTTGGTCTGTCAGTAGATGATGGAGAAGTTGCTTATGTGGCCGAGCTTAAATTTGACGGGCTGGCCATGAGTTTGCGCTATGAGTCCGGCATTTTAGTTCAAGCGGCAACAAGAGGGGATGGTGAATACGGTGAGGATGTGACGCACAACATTCGAACCATCGGTCAAATTCCACTGCAGCTTTCAGCCAATGCCATCTCTTTGCCTGCTGTGCTTGAAGTGCGTGGTGAAGTCTACATGCGGCGCGAAGACTTCAATCAACTCAATCAGCGACAGTTGAAAAAAATAGCTGAAGGCGCTAAAGGCGAGAAAACTTTTGTCAATCCAAGAAATGCGGCGGCGGGTGCTGTGCGTCAATTGGATTCCAACATTGCAGCTCAACGACCTTTGAGTTTCTTCGCATATGGTTTGGGAGAGGTCAGTGGCTGGCCAGACGGTTTGCCACCTTTTCAGCATCACTTTGACTTGTTGCAAACTTTGAAAGCTTGGGGCTTTCCAGTTGCCATGCAAACTCAATGTGTCAAAGGTGCCTCTGGCTTGATTGCATTTCATTCTGAAATTGCGGCGCAGCGTGATGCATTGCCTTTCGACATCGATGGCGTGGTTTACAAAGTGAATGAACTCTCGCTGCAAGAAAAGCTAGGTTTTGTAAGTCGAGAGCCTCGTTGGGCTGTGGCACACAAATACCCAGCCCAAGAAGAATTGACAACTGTTTTGGCAATTGATGTTCAAGTGGGTAGAACGGGCAAGTTAACCCCTGTCGCTAAATTGGCCCCCGTATTTGTTGGCGGCGTGACGGTCACCAATGCTACGCTTCATAACGAAGATGAGGCGCGTCGCAAAGATGTCCGTGTAGGTGACACGGTCATTGTTCGCCGTGCGGGCGATGTCATTCCTGAGGTCGTCAGCGTTGTTTTTGAAAATCGTCAACACGAGGCTCAGATGTTCACCATGCCACACATCTGCCCTGTGTGCGCTAGCCCTGCATTGCGAGACGAAGACGAATCTGACTACCGATGCAGTGGTGGATTATTTTGTGGCGCCCAACGCAAACAAGCATTTTTGCACTTTGCTCAGAGAAGAGCTGTCGAAGTGGATGGTTTGGGCGAAAAGTTAATAGACCAGCTGGTGGATGCAGGGGTGATCAATACCTTGCCAGATCTTTATAAATTGGGTTTGACGAGTTTGGTTCAGCTCGATCGCATGGCTGACAAGTCGGCGCTCAATATTTTGAAAGCCTTAGAGGCCTCTAAGCAAACCACCTTGCCGCGCTTCATTTATGGACTTGGCATACGACATGTTGGGGAGGCAACGGCAAAAGAACTGGCAAGGCATTTTGGCACCCTCGATGCCTTGATGCATGCGTCATTGGATGAACTTCTCCAAGTGGCTGATGTCGGGCCCATTGTGGCGCAAAGCTTGCTCACCTTTTTTTCGCAAGCGCATCACCAAGAAATTGTGGCGCAACTCAGGGCCTGTGGTGTGACATGGGAAGAGGGGCCGCCTGCAGAACGCTTGCCTCAACCCTTAAGCGGTCAAACAGTTGTCTTAACCGGCACGCTGCCCAATTTGAGCCGCGATGCTGCAAAAGCGATGCTGGAAGAAGCCGGCGCCAAAGTTGCCGGTTCAGTCAGTCAAAAAACGAGTTACGTGGTCGCAGGTTCTGAGGCCGGTAGCAAACTTGAAAAGGCCTTGGCTTTGGGCATTCCAGTCTTGGATGAAGCTGGCCTTTTGGCATTGATAAAAGGAGATTCCAATGGCGGTTCGTGAAATATTGAAAATGGGTGATGAACGTCTATTGCGAATTGCAAAGCCTGTTCTGCAATTCAACACCCCAGAATTGCTGGAGGGGCTTGCAGACATGCAAGAGACCATGATTGCCGCCAATGGTGCGGGGTTGGCTGCGCCCCAAATTGGATGGGACATTCAATTGGTTATTTTTGGCACGGGTCAAATCATTTCAAGGTATCCCGATGCAGAGCCCATCCCTTATACCGTGTTGATCAATCCTGTCATAACCCCCATCGGCAAAGAAATGCAACACGATTGGGAAGGTTGTCTCTCTGTTCCTGGTCTGAGGGCGGTGGTTCCAAGATGGCAAAACATCCGTTATTCGGGATTTGACCAGACGGGTCAACCCATTGAAAGAACGGCAGTTGGTTTTCATGCCAAGGTTGTGCAGCATGAGTGCGATCACTTGATGGGCATTTTGTACCCGCAGCGTGTTCGTGACTTCAGTCAATTTGGTTTTAATTCGGTGCTGTTTCCAAATTTAGCGAAAGAAACTGACGATTAAAGTTTGGCCAGTCTTTGAAGGGCGGCGTTCAAAGTGGCGTCCTTCTTTGCAAAGCAAAACCGAATGATATTTTGGTCAAATGAGTCGCCATAAAAGGCTGACATAGGAATGGCTGCGACTCCCATTTCGCGTGTCAACCATTTACAGAACTCTGCTTCACCCAAATCTTTTTCTGCGACCGATAAGTTAGAAATATCTGCGCATTGGAAGTAGGTGCCTTCTCCGGGCAAAAGTTTGAATTTGGTTTTTGATAATCCCTCTCTAAAGAGGTCGCGCTTGCTTTGATAAAACTGCGGCAAATCCAAATAGGGTTGAGGGTTTGCCATGTAACGAGCCAAGCCAAATTGCATCGGCGTGTTCACCGTAAACACATTGAACTGATGGACCTTTCGAAACTCGGTGGTCAGTGAAGCTGGTGCCACGACGGTCCCCACTTTCCAACCAGTGACGTGATAGCTCTTGCCAAAGCTCGAGACTACAAATGCGCGCTCGGCCAAGCCCTTGTATGAACTTGCGCTGTGATGTTGTAGCGGTTGGTAGACCATGTGCTCATAGACTTCATCACTGATAAGCAAGATGTTGGTAGATACCAAAATTTCTTGCAAGCGAAGCATGTCCTCGTGTCGCCAAATGATGCCGCTGGGGTTGTGCGGAGAATTGATCAGAATGGCACAAGTTTTTGAAGTGATTGCAGCTTGAATCTTGTCGAAGTCTGGTTTGAACGTGCCGGGCCTTAAAGGAACTCGGACTACGACGCCTCCAGCCATTTCGACATTGGGCACATAGCAATCGTAGCAAGGCTCTAAAACAATCACTTCATCACCTGGATGCACCACCGCCAGCATGATGGTGATCAAAGCTTGCGTGGCACCCGCTGTGATAGTAATTTCCGATTGTGCATCGTAGTGGCGGCCATAGAGTGTTTTAATTTTCTGTGCCACGGCTTCCCGCAGGGGCAAGACGCCAGGCATGGGGGGGTATTGATTCAGCCCTTCACACATGGCCTTTGTCACGGCGTCAATGAGGGCAGGGTCGCATTCAAAATCAGGAAATCCTTGTCCTAAATTGACAGCCCCCACTTCGGCGGCCAATGCAGACATCACTGAAAAAATAGTTGTCCCCATTTTGGGGTGCTTTGAAATCAGTTCAGGTGTCATGGTGGCGAATGAATAGCATCAAAGTTCATAGTCATTGACATGACCCGTCATGGCTTTTGCAACCAAAGCCGCTGTCAATCGGTCGCTCAATAACTCTGCAAATTGATAAACAAAGTTGCGCAGATAGGCGCCGCGTTTAAAGGCAACTCGAGCTACATTCTTGCCGAGGATATCGCCTAAGGGGCGAGCAAGCAAATCACCCATGGGATCGTCTTTCATGGCCATTTCAGCCACGATGCCAATACCCAAGCCTAAGCGTACGTAAGTTTTAATGACATCTGAGTCAATGGCTTCAAGCGCAATGCGAGGATGAAGTTTTTTGCTTGCAAAGGCAGCATCAATTCTTGTTCGCCCTGTGAAAGACGGGTGGTAAGTGATGAGAGGTTCTTTGGCGATGTCTTCAAGATGCAAGTGCTTCTTCATTGCCAAGGGGTGGTTGGGGGGAATGACCAACATGTGTTGCCATTCGTAGCATGGCAGCGTCACAAGGTCCTCATATTCTGCCAATGATTCGGTTGCCATGCCTATTTCTGCGGTGTCATCCAGTAGCATTTTTGCCACTTGATCCGGTGAACCTTGGTGCAGGCTGATATTGACTTGTGGGTACTGCTCACGCAATTTGGCAACTGGAACAGGCAATACATAACGAGCTTGCGTGTGTGTGGTGGCGATCGACAGGGTCCCATTGTCTTGAGCGCTGAACTGCTCACCAATTCTTTTTAGGTTGCCAATTTCTCGCATGATGACTTCGATGCTTTTGAGCACATGCTGGCCTGGCTCGGTAATGCGCTTAAGCCTTTTTCCATGTCGGGCAAAGATGTCAATGCCAAGTTCTTGCTCCAACTCAATAATGGCTTTGGAGACACCAGGTTGAGAGGTGTGAAGCGCTTTGGCTGCTTCCGTCAAATTGAGATTGCGGCGTGCAGCTTCTTGTACAAATCGAAATTGATGTAAGTTCATATCGATAAACCCAGTAAGATGGGTTTTATTATGCCTTACTGATCTATAGAGATTTCTTTACCTTTGGTTCACGCGGTTTACTTTCAGATCGATCAAGCACCTGGCTAAGGGTCTAATTAACGCAAAGCGATGTTTGCCATGGCCAATGTCAGTTCTGGTTCCTCGCCTATTGCTTTTCTCAATTCGAAAGTCACATTTGGATGCTTCGCCTTGAGATCTTGCATCAACAAAGGCAAATCTTCTCGAGCGTGTCGCCCCACTCCCAAGAACATGGGAATAATTCGCATTTCAAGAATTCCCAATTGAACCAAACGTTCAACGGTAGAAAGTAAGTCTGGCTCAGTGAGCTCTAAATACGCACACGCAACTTCTATATCGGGAGAAATTGTCCGAATTTGATCGGCCACGGCGTCAATGGGCCGCATCCAAAGTGCATCTCTGGATCCGTGAGCAAATAGAATCACGGCCTGCTTGTTCTTGTTAATTGCCATTTTAAAAGCCTTTACTGACGCAAAACCAGCCACCAGAAAGTAGCCAGAGAAATGATGCTGTAGATCATCGCCGGCGCGGCAGCGGTCAACCAAGGTTGCCAATTTTGAAGATTGCCCATAAATCCAAAGACGTTGTTGAGCAAATAAAAACTGATGCCCGCCATGACACCCCCAAACACATAGCCTGCAATGTTGCCTGATCTGAAGTGCAAATAAGCAAAAGGAAGTGCAAGTGTCAACATGACCCAGCAGCTGAGAGGGTAGAAGACTTTTCGCCAAAACTCAATCTCATAGCGTTGTGGATTTTGCCCATTCGCTGCCAAATGCCTCATGTATTGAAACAAATCGATGGTCTTCATTCGATCTGGACTCAATAGCGCTGCTGCAATCATTTCCGCGCTGATTTCTGTTTTCCAAGACCATTCAGCAAGTTTCAAAATTTCTATTCGTGATTCTTCAGAGCTTGTCGTATGAAAAACTCTGCGATCGACAGACTTTAAAAGCCAAGCACCATCACTCATCAATTGAGCAGTGGGTGAGATGGTCATCGACTTTAAGCGCCCCTCGTTGTCAAACTCATGAATTCGAATGTTTTCTGGCTGGCCCTCACTGCTCATGGATTTCACATTGACCGCAAATTGTGATTGCGCTTGTTTTTCTCTGAGCCAAGCGCCAGTTTGACCCACGGTTATTTGGCCTTGGTAATGCGCCTTCAACAGTTGTGCCTGCTTGTCAGTCCAAGGTGAAATGTAATCACCAAAAATGAAGGTGACCGTGACAAAAATAAGCCCCAGTTGGAACAGCGTTTGAAGTGCAAGCCATGGCCCGAGTCCGCCAGTTCTCAAAATGGTGAACTCAGAGCTCTGCGCGAAGCGAGCCATGACAAAGATAGAGCCAATCAGGACGGAGATGGGCAACAACTCATACAAATGACTGGGCATGAGCAAGGCCACATACATCAGGGCATGCTGCAATTGATAACCTTGAAATTTGTTTCGACTCAATGTCTGAAGTTGATCGACCAAGTCAAAAAAGACAAAAAGTGCCAGAAAACCTATCGCCACAAAACTGACCGCGCGAATAATTTCGCCATGAATTAATCGACGAATGGTTTTCACAGGATGCCTTCAGTTTTGAGCTGCAAGGAAAAACAGAACATATTTTTCCGCGACAAATTGAAGTGAAGGAAAAGCAGCCACGCTTTCACGATTGTGGCTAAAACCACCACCTTGGCACCAAAACTTCGGGCCAAATCTTTTTGAATGGAAGAATGGAATAACATTGTTGGATTGGAAAACCTCAATTATGAACTTCGAATTAAAAACTCTTTCGCTGGCAACAGCTGCTAAATCCGCTTCAGAACACCTGATTGTCCTCATTTCTGATCATTTTCAAGCCAAAAAAGACCCACTTTCTGCGCTGGTTCAGATAGCCGTGAAGGCCAAAGATTTTTCCAGCAAGACCGGAAAATTGCTTCATTTTTACGCTGCTCCTGGAATTGCAGCCTCCAAAGTGATGTTTTTAGGCGTTGGAGCAGCCTCTGCCTCTGACATCAAATCGGCCATGGCAGTTATCACCTCTGGTCTGAAGGCCACCGAAACAAAAAAACTAACGATCATCTCACCGGAGCCACTCAGTGCCCAATCTGTTCAAGCCTTGCTTGTCGGATTGGCGGAGGGCACCTATGTTTACGGTACCACCAAATCCAAGCCCAGTTCACGCATGCTGAGTCAAGTTTGCTTAGGCCTGCCCAGCTTGAAACCAGAGGTGCAAAATGCCTTTGATGCTTCCGTTGGCATGATCCATGGCATTGAATTTGCCAAAGAGTGGGCCAACCGACCAGCAAACCATGCAACGCCCAGCATGCTGGCCAAGGCTGCTGCTTCCCTTGCCAAATCAGGCGGATTTTCGTGTGAAGTACTTGGCCCCAAGGAAGTCAGCAAGCTTGGCATGGGCTCATTCATGTCGGTGGCTCAAGGCTCTGCTGAGCCACTCCGCTTCATAGTTTTGAATTACCAAGGCGGCGCCAAATCGGAGGCGCCCACTGTGTTGGTTGGAAAAGGCATCACCTTTGATACGGGTGGTATTTCCATGAAACCTGCAGCCGAAATGGATGAGATGAAATTTGACATGGGCGGCGCGGCCAGTGTCCTAGGCGTCTTCAAGTCCTTAAGTCTCATCAAACCCAAAATTAACGTTGTCGGCTTAATCCCCGCTTGTGAAAATATGCCCGACGGACTTGCTGTGAAGCCCGGTGATGTGGTGACCAGCATGAGCGGACAAACCATTGAAATTTTGAACACAGACGCAGAAGGCCGACTGATTTTGTGTGATGCACTGACTTATGCTGAGCGATTTAAACCTCGTGCAGTCATTGACATTGCGACCTTGACGGGTGCTTGTGTCATTGCTTTGGGCGCCATTCGAAGTGGTATGTTTGCAACTGAAGACGAGTTGGCTCACAACTTACTCCAAGCGGGCGAGCAAGCCATGGACCTGTGCTGGAGAATGCCGCTTGATGATGATTATGCAGACGCACTCAAGAGCAACTTTGCTGATGTGGCCAATGTAGGGGGACGTGCAGGCGGCGTGATTATTGCCGCTAAATTTCTTCAGCGATTTACCAAAAAATACCCTTGGGCTCATTTAGACATTGCTGGAACGGCATGGCGAAGTGGCGCTTCAAAGGGCGCAACTGGAAGGCCTGTTGGCTTGTTGTTGCATTACCTGCTTTCACAGCAGCCTACCCAAGCTAGCTCTACTGCTAAAAAGTCAAGTCGATCAGCCGTCAAATAGAAAACATCGATTGGACAATTGTTTACTGATGACACAAGTTGATTTTCATTTCAATGCGCCCGACAAGATGGCTTATGTGTGTCGATTGTTGCGCAAGGCCAGCGGCCAACGCAAAAGAGTGGGAGTGTGGGCCGACCAAGAAGCTGGCCATGTGCTCAATCTATCTTTATGGAATTTAAACGCGTCTGACTTTGTGTCACATTGTTGGGCCAACGACCCCCTTAACATGCTTGAACAATCGAGCGTGATTTTGTCTTCCCAGTGGGCTGACTTGGTTGCAATTCCATATTTGGACGTTCACCTAAACCTCAACGAACTTAGCCCACCTAACTTCGAACAGGTTGCCCGTTTGATCGAAGTGGTTGGCCCTGAAGAGAGGGACCGTTCGAGTGCCAGAATTCGTTGGAAACAGTATTCTCAGCTCGGATTTCAAATCAATCGATTTGATTTGGCATCTGCCAACCCAAATTAGCCTTGTTTTACCCATCTTTTTGCACGGTTACGCAAAAAGTACCTTTAACGTGAATCAAATTTGCGTTATTGTTATGGCTTGCTTGATTGAAGCAAAACCTCATTATTTCGGAGTTATTCATGAAATTGTCTTCTCTTAAGACCCCTCTTACAGCGGTTGCAGTGGCCGCAGTTGTTTTGACACTCGTTGCTTGTGGCAAAAAAGATGGCGGTGGCGCTCAAGTCATCAAAATTGGCCACGTGGGTCCAACCAGCGGTGCCATTGCCCATTTGGGTAAGGACAACGAAAATGGCGCCAAAATGGCCATTGAAGAGTTGAATGCCGCTGGCATCAAAATTGGTGACAAAGCTGTCAAATTCGAATTGTTGGCAGAAGACGATGCCGCCGATCCAAAACAGGGTACTGCCGCAGCTCAAAAGTTGGTGGATGCCAAGGTTCAGGGTGTGATCGGCCACTTAAATTCCGGCACCACCATTCCTGCTTCGCAGCTCTACAACGCAGCTGGCATTCCCCAAATTTCACCTTCTGCAACCAATCCCAAATACACGCGCCAAGGTTACGCTGGTGCGTTCCGCGTTGTGGCCGATGACGTGCACTTAGGCGGCACATTAGGCAAATATGCTGTTGAAACTCTCAAAGGCAAAAACATTGCTGTGATTGATGACCGTACGGCTTATGGTCAGGGCGTTGCTGAAGAATTCGAAAAAGCGGTGAAAGCCGCTGGTGGCAATTTAGTGGGCCACGAGTTCACAACCGACAAAGCCTCTGACTTCAATGCCATTTTGACCACCCTCAAGGGCAAAAAACCTGATATCGTTTTCTTCGGCGGTATGGATGCTGTTGCTGGCCCCATGCTCAAGCAAATGAAACAACTTGGCATCAACGCCAAGTTCATGGGTGGTGATGGTATCTGTACAGCAGAGTTGGCCAAGTTGGCTGCCGAAGGCATGGCTGACGAAAACGTTTTCTGTGCTGAGGCTGGCGGCGTTGAAGGCGAACAAAAAGCAGGCATGGACAAATTCCGTGCAGACTTCAAAGCCAAGTACAACGCAGAAGTTCAAGTCTATGCACCCTACGTCTATGACGCTGTGAAAGTCATGGCTCAAGCCATGGTGACAGCTGGTTCTTCCGATCCAGCCAAATACTTGCCCGCTTTGAAGTCCATCAACTACAAAGGCGTGACAGGTAACATCGCGTTTGATGAAAAAGGCGACATCAAAAATGGCGCTTTGACTTTGTTCACCTACAAGGGCGGCAAGCGCGAGCAAATCGCTGTGGTCCGTTAATTCCCTCTTGCTTGTTCCAAGCTCGCATCAAAAAAACCCCGCATCTGCGGGGTTTTTTCTGGGCCTTGATCAATAAAGTCCGCGTTTGGTCAACAGCGGGGTCACTGTGGGTTCTCTGCCTCTGAAAGCAACATAAGCTTTCATCGGGTCTTGTCGATTTCCAGCTGAGTAGATGTGCTCGTAGAGTTTTTTTGCCGGCTCCTTGGCAAAAATGTCGCCTGCTTCCAAGAAAGCATCAAAACCATCGGCATCTAACACCTCGGCCCACATGTAGACATAGTAAGCCGATGCGTAACTGTTAGATGAAAACAAATGCGAGAAATGTGGCAGCCTGTGTCGCATGCCAATGGCGGGGGGCATTTGAATGCTTTCAAGCGTGTTGAATTCAAACTCTTGAAAGTCCAAGTGTTCGATGTCGACAGTTTCATGAAGTGCTAAATCAACCAAGGCTGAAGACACATACTCAACGGTTGCAAAGCCTTGATTGAAAGTTTGTGCAGCCAAAATTTTGTCGATCAATGTGTCTGGCATGGGCTCTCCAGTTTCTTCATGCAACGCAAATTCTTTCAATATTTGCGGTTGCATCAGCCAGTTTTCATAAACTTGAGAGGGAAATTCAACAAAGTCTCTGAGCACGCTGGTCCCTGAAAGGCGAGGGTATTTGACCTGAGACAACAGGCCATGCAAGCCATGACCAAATTCATGAAAGAGCGTTCTGGCGTCGTCTAAACTGAGAAGGGTTGGTTTTCCTTCAGGCCCTTGTGAAAAATTATTGTTGTTCACCACAATGGGGCGAACTTCCTGCGTGAGGTGCATCGGATCACGGTAGGTGCTCATCCATGCGCCAGATCGTTTGCTGCTGCGAGCAAAGTTGTCACTTAAGAACAAGCCTACATGTTTTCCTTCTTCATTTGTAACGTCCCAGCCCGTGACTGAGGGGTGGTACTTGGCAATGTTTTCAAGTTGCTTAAAGTTCACACCAAACAATCGGTGCGACACATGGAACATGGCTTCCATGAGTTTGTTCAATTGCAGGTAGGGTTTGAGTTCTGCCTCATTCAAATTAAATTTTTCTTTGCGGACTTTTTCGGTCCAGTAGTGCCAATCCCAAGCAGCCAGGTCACTTAATCCTGAAAGCTTCTTCAAGTCTTCGCGCTCTTGAATGGCCCTTAATCTTGCTGGAGCCCAAACGCGCATGAGTAAATCTTTGGCATTGGCTGCTTGACCTGCCATGGTGTCAGCCAAGGCAAACTCTGAAAAATTCTTGTAGCCTAAAAGCTGTGCTTGGGCCAATCGAATTTTCAAAATCTTCTTCATCACCAGTGCGTTGTTGTGTTCGCCAGGGTTGTCGCCGCGCTTGCACCATGCAAGCCACATTTTTTCACGCAAGTCCCTTCGCTCGGAAAAGGTCATGAATGGCGTCAATGACGATCTGGAAAGCGTGAAGGCATGGGCGTTGTCTTGCTCTAAACAACGTTCTTTGGCCAGCTGCTTGGCTGCACTCTTGACGAAATCGGGCAAACCTTTGAGCTGTTCTTCTTCAGTCAGAACCAAGCAGAACGAGGCTTCATCAGCTAATACATTTTGTGAAAATTCTGTAAAACAACTAGCCAGCTGTTCTGAATAATTGGCAAAAGTCAGCCGGTCTTGGTCCTTGAGTTTGGCACCTGCACGAACAAAATCCAAATGGTACCGCTCTATCAAACGGACGCTTTCAGAATCCAAGCCTAAGTTGGCTCTATCTTGAAAGAGTGCGTCGATGCGTTCAAAGAGCTTGGCATTTAAAAACAAGGCTGCCGAATGTGCAGCAAGCCGAGGAGACATGTCGCGCTCAATGGCTTGAATTTCAGGAGAAGTGTGTGAGGCGCTCAAGTTGAAGAAAATCGCTGAAGTCTGGTTCAACAGTTCACCACTTCCTTCGAGTGCGACCAGCGTATTTTGAAAGCTAGGGCTCTCATTTTGATTGGCAATAGCTTGTATTTCAGCCTGGTGCATAGCCAAGGCTTGGTGAAAAGCTTCTGGAAAATGGGATGCATGAATGGCTTCAAACGGCGGCATTTCAAAAGGTGTAGACCACATTTGGAGCAAAGGATTTGTCATTTGAGTAAGTACTTATTTGGTATTGAAAAATTTGACTTTAAGGGTTTACCTGAGGCCCAAGCCTCAATGAAGAAAATACACCTTAAATCGATCTTATTGTGACGAATTTATGTGATTTAGATTATTCTTCAAGCCTGAGCACTTTGGTGCAAATTTCCATTCCAAGATTGAGGAAGATTGTGCATTTTGTAGTTGGAATTCATGGGGCAAACAATGGGCGCTCCAAAGTCATGCGATTCGAGCGAGCTTTGAAATTTGTCTGTCTCAGTCTGGTTTTAGGACTGAGTGGCGCAGTTGTGCTTGCCAGTCCCAATCCGAAAGCCAATCCTGCAGACCCTGAAAAGGTGTTGCGGGTGGCTTTCCCCACGCCAGAGACCGGCTTTGATCCTGTGCGTGTGAATGATCTGTATTCAAACACCATCACTGCGGCTATTTTCCAGCCACTGCTGACCTACGACTGGTTGGCCATGCCGACTCAGATCGTACCGAATGCAGCGGAAGCCATGCCGGTCATTTCTGCTGACAGCAAAACCTACACCTTCAAAGTCAAAAAGGGCTTGTACTTCACGCCCGACGAAGCCTTCAAAGGACAAAGGCGAGAACTCACAGCGCATGATTTTGTGTACACCTTGTTACGCCATGCAGACCCTAAAAATCGAAGCCCACAGGTCTCTGACTTTGATGACAAGATTTTTGGATTCGCCGAATCCAGGAAGAAGGCGGTGGCCAGTGGCAAATTTGATTACGATCAAAAACATCCTGGTATTTTCGCCCTAGACCGATACACCATGGTCATTCAACTGGTGCAGCCAGATCGAAATTTTCTGACATTGCTGACCAATCCATTTGCGGGCGGGATGGCCCGTGAAGTTGTCGAAAAATACGGGTTTGAGGGAACCATGTCCAACCCTGTTGGAACAGGGCCTTACATCCTTGAAAAGTGGGTCCGTGGTTCTAAAATTATTCTCAAAGCCAACCCTGAATTTCCAGGCTTTGTTTGGGATTTCCAACCGCCGGCCAACAAGCCCGTTGAGCTTCGAATTGCCAACCAAATGCAGGGCAGACAAATGCCTCAGATTGGCCGTGTCGAAGTCAGCATCATTGAAGAGCCTCAGTCAATGTGGTTGGCGTTCAGCGGCAAAGAAATTGATGCGGTGGCCGTACCTCCCTCTTTCATTGAAAAAGCTCTGACCCCCAACAACGACTTGCTTCAAACTTGGGTGGCACAAGGTGTCAACATGTACAGAAGTGTTGAGCCCGATATTCGCTACCAATTCTTCAACATGAAGGATCCCGTCATCGGTGGCTATACCCCTGAAAAAATTGCGCTTAGACGCGCCATCATCATGGGTTTTGATGTCGATGAAGAAATTCGTGTCATTCGAAAAGGACAAGCCGTCAAAGCGCAGCAAATGGTCTCCCCAGTCATTGCAGGGCATGATCCGAATTACAAAAGCATTGTGAAATTCAGTCCCTTGTCGGCCAATGCTTTGTTAGATCAATTTGGTTACAAGAAGGATGCCAAGGGGTATCGCAACATGCCCGACGGCAAACCACTTGTGTTCACTATTTACTCCTCCACATCTTCTATCGATCGTGAAAGAGATGAGCTTTGGAAGAAATCAATGGACCGCATAGGTATTCGCCTCAAGGTTAAGAAAGACAAGTTTCCTGAAATGCTGAAGCAGGGCAAACAATGTGCCATACCTTCTTGGGCCTTGGGTTGGACCCGCTCTTCCGAGGCCGAATTTGTGATGAAACTCTTGTATTCCAAAACCATTGGTCAAAACAATTACGCTTGTTTTGAAAATGCAGAATACGACGCCTATTTTGAACAACTTAAGCGCTTGCCAGATGGCCCTGAACGCACTCGCGTTTTGCACAACATGTATCGCTTGATGGAGGTCAATGGGGTGCTGGGCTTGAGTTCAACTGGTATCGCCACAAGGCTCAGCCATCAGCGTTTGGAAGGCTATCGCAAACACCCCTTGATCTTGGGCGATTGGATTTACTATGACATTCAAAAACCTTAAAGGCACAGAAGCATGAGTGCCTACATCTTTCGCCGAATCTGGCAAATGATTCCTACCCTAGCGGGTGTGATCTTGTTGGTTTTTTTCCTTTTCAATTGGATCGGCGGTGACCCCGCCTATGTGCTGGCGGGTTTGTTTTCAAATCAGGAACAAATTGACAGCATTCGGGCTGAATTGGGTCTTGATCAGCCGCTGGCAGTGCAGCTGTGGATTTTTGTCAAACAAGTTGCCACTTTCAATTTTGGCAACAGTTGGACCACAGGTGAATCGGTCGCCGATATTTTTGCAACACGCTTGCCTGCTTCTCTGACATTGATGGCGCCTTTGCTCATCATTGAAACTCTCATTGCCTTGGTCCTTGCCTTGGGACTTGCGTGGGTGCGAGGGTCTTCAATTGACCGTGGCACCATGGTCGTGTTCACGGCATTGATGTCGGTCAGTATTTTGGTCTTCATCATTTTGGGCCAGTATGTGCTGGCATACCGTTTGGGCTGGTTTCCAGTGCAAGGGTGGAGCGACAACTATTGGAAAAACATCAGCACCTATGCCCCATTACCCATCTTGCTTGGGTTGGTGGTTAGCATTGCACCCAACACGCGGTTGTTCAGAAGTTTTGTGCTCGACGAAGTCGATCAAGATTATGTTCGAACAGCCAGAGCCAAGGGCCTTTCTGAGCCACGGGTGATGTTTGTGCATGTTTTACGCAATGCCTTAATTCCAGTCATCACGTTTGTTATTTCCAATCTGCCTGGCCTTTTGCTAGGAGCGTTCTTGTTGGAAAGGTTCTTTGGCATTCCGGGCGTTGGTCGTGAAATCATTTTGGCTGTAGAGCGAAGTGATTTCCCAGTGATCAAGGCCGTCACTGTTTACGTGGCCATTGCCACCATGATTTTCAATTTGATGGGTGATGTTTTGTATCGCCTGACCGACCCGCGTGTTCAATTGCGCTGAAATCCAATCACTCCATTATGAATATGCACAGTCATCCTATTTCAGCTGAGGGCGCGCACACGCCTTTGAGCAGTTCTCTCAAACAAAACTTAAGCGAACAAGTCAGCGAAGGTGCATGGGCTTTGGCTTGGCGTCGATTTAAATCTGATCGCGTTGGGGTGTGGAGCGGCATCACAGTGGTGCTCAGTTTAGCCTTGGTGTTCACGACCTTGTTGGGGTCATTGGCTTCAGATTGGGAAAAAGAGGTGGCCATTAGCAACGCACCGCCTTCATGGGTCATGGGTGGCATTCAGGGGTCTGACGCCAGCAAGACCATGCCAGAGCTTGTTCTTTACGAGCCCACGCCAACTGACGTGTTAGACCCCATTGCACCTCAGTGGGAGCTGGCTCAAAAAGCCGTCAAACCTGCAGGCGAAAAGGTCAATGCTTTGGCAACTCATCTGCCCATGGGCTCCGACAAGTGGGGGAGAGACGTTTTGGCCAAGACAATCAAAGGTGCCGAAACCAGCATCTTGGTGGGCTTGGCAGCTGCTTTCATGGCCACGCTACTGGGTTCTGTATTGGGGGCTGTTTCTGGTTGGTACGGAGGCATTGTGGATGACTTGAGCAATTGGCTTTACAACGTTTTTCATTCCATTCCTGGTATTTTGCTGATCCTGGCCATTGCAGCTGTTCTGAACACCAAGGGCACCATGGCTGTAGTTCTGATATTGGGAACCACAGGTTGGACGGGTACATACCGATTGATTCGGGGAGAATACATGAAGCACCGAAACAGAGAGTATGTGAGGGCGGCAGATGCCATCGGCGCTTCCAACAATCGCCGCATGTTTGTTCACATCTTGCCCAATGTGAGCCACGTCATCTTGGTCCAGTTTTCTCTCTTAACGGTCTCTTGTATCAAAGCCGAAGTCATTTTGTCTTTCCTCGGATTTGGCGTGCCAGTTGATGGCGTTTCATGGGGAACCATGCTCACCGAAGCACAAAACGATTTGCTGGTTGGATATTGGTGGCAACTCTTGTCTGCCACCGTTGCCATGTCCATTTTCGTCACTGGTTTGTCCCTTCTTACAGACTCATTGCGGGATGCCTTAGATCCCAAAGTGATTCACTAAGCCCCATTGATTGAATGCTTGACATGGCAACACGCAGATCCCCTCCACCCATCGCCCAAATTTCTGACAATTTGTTGGAAGTTAAAAACCTGACCGTCGATTTCATCAGCGCTTCCAAAGCCCCTGTACGAGCTGTTGAGTCGGTTTCATTTGTGATTCCTCGTGAACGCACCGTAGCCTTGGTCGGTGAGTCTGGCAGCGGCAAGTCGGTCAGTGCATTGGCCATCATGGGCTTGTTGCCACCACAAAATGCCATCCTTGGATTGCACTCATCCATTGAGTATGACAACCGGTCTTTGTTAAGTCTCTCCAGGTCAGATTGGCAACTCATTCGGGGCTCTCGAATTGCGATGATCTTTCAAGATCCAATGACCTCACTCAACCCTGTTTACACCGTTGGCTTTCAACTGGCAGAGATGCTGAAAGTTCACAAGCATTTTTCAAACAAACAGGCCTCTGCACGCGCTTGTGAACTGTTGGAAGAAGTAGGTATTCCCGAGCCCCAAAAACGCGTCAACGCTTACCCGCACGAACTTTCAGGTGGCCAACAGCAACGCGTCATGATTGCCATGGCATTGGCCTGTGAGCCAGAACTTTTAATTGCTGATGAACCCACTACGGCTTTGGATGTGACCGTTCAACGCCAAATTTTGATGCTGCTTGCTGAGTTGCGCGAAAGACGACGCATGGCAATGCTTTTCATCACCCACGATTTGGGCTTGGTCAGCGAAATCGCTGACCATGCAGTGGTCATGCGCAAGGGCACAGTTCGTGAAGCGGGTCCTGTCAGAACCCTCTTCAGCCAGCCACAAGACGCTTACACCAAGGCACTTTTAAGTTGCCGTCCTAGTGTGGAGCGACAGGGCAAAAGACTTTTAACGATTGACGATTGGATGTCATCCAGCACAGGTTCGGTGAATGCCGACAGTGCACCGTTTGACTTTTTGCCAGTTGCGACGGAACCAGCACAAGCTCCAGCAACGCCAGATGCCAATGCACAGGCTAAGGCGAAGGAACAATTTCAACAGCCCTTATTAGAGGTACAAGGACTGCGCAAAGTGTTCAAGCGTTCTGGGCCGTGGTTCCAAAGAGACGATTTTGTTGCAGTCGAAAACGTCGGATTTCAACTCATGCGCGGCCAAACTGTTGGCTTGGTGGGTGAGTCGGGCTCGGGGAAAACCACTGTTGGATTGTGTCTACTTAGACTTCACGAAGCTTCAGCCGGCAAGGTGCTTTTTGATGGTCGGAATTTGTTGGATATGTCGAGCATTGAGTTCGCAACTTACAAACGCAGGCTTCAAATTGTTTTTCAAAATCCCTATGCTTCATTGAATCCTCGATTTACAGTGGGCGAAATTTTGAGTGAGCCCATGCAACTCCACGGCATTGGCACTCACAGTGCTGATTGGGAGAAAAAATCTCTCAGTTTGCTAGACAAAGTAGGCATGCCTGCTTCTGCCTTAAAGCGTTACCCCTTTGAATTTTCTGGAGGGCAGCGCCAGCGAATTGCCATTGCCCGTTCTCTGAGTTTGTCACCGGAGGTGGTGGTGCTCGATGAAGCTGTTTCAGCCCTAGATGTTTCTGTTCAAGCGCAGGTACTGAATTTGCTGAAAGATTTACAAAAAGAATTGGGCCTGAGTTACTTGTTCATTTCGCACGATTTAGAAGTGGTGCGTTACATGTCCGACTCTCTGTTGGTCATGAACAAAGGCCACGTGGTAGAGCAAGGTGACGCCGCTCAAATTTACCAATCACCTCAGCACCCTTATACCCAGACACTGCTTGCAGCTGTCCCCAAAGTGCAAGAATCCATCGGCGTTTAAGTTGCCTTGATCTGAATTCAGCCTGGAGTGCTTGAAGTTTCTTTGATCTCAGGCAGCTTTTTGATTGATTTCAAGTAAGGTCTCAATGTGGCCACCACAGCCACCATCAGGGAGCCCAATCCGGCGCACAGAAGTGAGCTTCGCATGCCAATGTGCTCTGCCATCCAGCCGCCTAACAGCGCACCTGGCGCAGCGGGCAAAGTAATTAACCAACGCATGGTAGTGGTCATGCGTCCCAGAAGATCTGTGGGAGTGAAAGCTTGCCTAAGCGATAAAAAATTAACAAAGAGCAGGGTGGCGCCCCAGCTGAAACAAATGAGCATCCATGAAAACAAAAAGATACTGGGGAGCCAGCCCTCAAACAACAATAGACTGATCCAGCCCACTGAGGTGATGGCAATGCCCACAATGAGTGCGGGCCCTAAGCCAATTTTTTTTGAAATGGGAGGGCCAGCCATGCCACCCAAAACAGATCCAATGCCCATAGCTACAAAACTTGAGGCCACCAAAGTTTCATCAAGTCCCAAGTCTTTGACTGCAAAAATAATCTGAACAGAAAGCGCCACTTGAGCAAAAAACTGCCATGCGCCCACGGTGGCAGCCATTTCAATTAGCATCGGATGAGATCGAACAAAGTTAAGACCTTTCATGAGTTCATCTTTGAAGGATCTGTCTTTCCATGTTGATCTTGGCGCCACTTCTTCCTTGATGCGAATGCCTTTCAGCATTAGGACTGACCCAATTAGGAGCAAAGCATCCATGACCAATGCCAAAGGTGCCCCAAAGACACGGATTAAGATGCCCGCGAGTCCGGGTCCCATGACTTCCGCCATGGAACCTGCAATGGCATTTTGAGAATAGGCTTCGACCAATTTGTCACGCCCAACCAATTGGGTGAGAACCAATTGCGAGGCCGAGCCCGCAATGGTGTAGACCGCACCGATGGCAAAGCTCACCACGTACATGAGGTTAATGCTTAGGAGGTCAAGGGCCCATGCTAAGGGAATGGTTAACAGTGACAGCCCCATGACAATCTCACCTGCAATGTAGACGGGTAGTTTTTGCATCCGGTCAAGGAGCACGCCGCCTGGCAATGACAGCAACACAAAGGGCGCGATTTCCATGGCGGTGAGCAGGCCCATTTGTGTGGGTGTGGCATCAAGCAAGAAAACGGCAGTAAGTGGCAGTGCAAGCAGGGTAATTTGCCCGCCTAAATTGCTGAACAGGATGGAGAACCACATCCGCCTGTATCCAGGAATTTTGAACAAGGGGCTTTTGAAAATGTTCATAGGCTAAGTAACAAACCCCACTAAAACAAGGTTCTAGCAGGGTTTCAAATATGGCGGAGCAGGCGGGATTCGAACCCGCGGTGGGGATAAACCCACACACGCTTTCCAGGCGTGCGACTTAAACCACTCATCCACCGCTCCGAGCTTTTGAGTATAGCAGTTTAGGCATAGTTTCTTGAGCCCAAAAGCCGCTGTCAGGCCGTTTATTCATTACACTTCGCCCCTGTTGTGTAATTTTTTTGACCCAAGGCAGGGACCTTATGAAATTTCGTTTTCCGATTGTCATTATCGACGAAGACTACCGTTCTGAAAACACTTCTGGACTGGGTATTCGTGCCTTGGCTCAAGCCATTGAAACTGAAGGCTTTGAAGTTCTGGGTGTGACCAGTTACGGTGATCTATCGCAATTTGCTCAGCAACAATCTCGGGCCAGTGCATTCATCTTGTCGATTGACGATGAAGAATTTTCGCCAGGACCTGATTTAGATCCTGCCGTCTTAAGCTTGCGAGCCTTCATTGAAGAGGTTCGACGCAAAAATGCAGATGTACCCATTTACATCTACGGCGAAACAAAAACATCGCGCCACATACCCAACGACATCTTGCGTGAGTTGCATGGCTTCATTCACATGTTTGAAGACACGCCTGAGTTTGTGTCACGGCATATTATTCGGGAAGCCAAAAGTTATTTGGAAGGTGTTCAACCTCCCTTCTTCAAAGCCTTGCTTGATTATGCGGAAGATGGTTCTTACTCTTGGCATTGCCCAGGACACTCAGGGGGCGTGGCATTTCTGAAGAGCCCTGTGGGGCAGATGTACCACCAGTTTTATGGTGAGAACATGCTGCGCGCAGACGTGTGCAATGCGGTAGAGGAACTGGGTCAATTGTTGGACCACAATGGCGCCATCGGTGAAAGCGAACGCAACGCTGCTCGTATTTTCAACGCCGACCATTGTTTCTTTGTGACCAACGGCACCAGCACATCCAACAAGATGGTTTGGCATCATGCTGTTGCGCCAGGTGATGTGGTGGTGGTCGATCGCAACTGCCACAAGTCTATTTTGCACGCCATCATCATGACGGGTGCTATTCCAGTTTTCTTGAAACCCACACGCAACCATTACGGAATCATTGGCCCCATTCCGCAAAGTGAGTTTGCGGTGGCCAGCATTCAAGCCAAGATCAAGGCCAACCCACTCTTGAAAGGCATTGATGCCAAAAAAGTGAAGCCCAGGGTCATGACCTTGACGCAATCAACCTACGACGGCGTTTTGTACAACACGGAAACCATCAAAGGTATCCTCGACGGTTATGTGGAAAACTTACACTTTGACGAAGCTTGGTTGCCGCACGCCGCTTTCCATCCTTTTTATGGCACTTACCACGCCATGGGGAAAAAACGCCCACGGCCGAAGCATTCTTTGGTGTACGCCACACAATCTATTCACAAGCTGTTGGCTGGCATTAGCCAAGCCAGCCATGTGCTCATTCAAGATTCGCAGAACACCAAGCTAGACCGGCACTTGTTCAACGAAGCTTATTTGATGCACACCAGCACCAGCCCCCAATACAGCATCATTGCCAGTTGTGACGTGGCTGCAGCCATGATGGAACCCCCAGGTGGAACGGCATTGGTGGAAGAAAGTATTGCCGAGGCGCTTGACTTTCGCCGCGCCATGCGCAAAGTCGATCATGAGTACGGAAAGGACTGGTGGTTCAAGGTTTGGGGCCCCGAGAATTTGGTCGAAGAAGGCATTGGTCGCGCTGAAGATTGGATTCTGCGAAGCGACCCGAAAAAGAAGGGCGGCAAGTGGCACGGGTTTGGTCAAATGGCCGACGGCTTCAACATGCTCGACCCCATCAAGGCCACGATTGTCACGCCAGGCTTGAATTTAGATGGCAAGTTTGACAAAACAGGCATTCCTGCTTCTGTGCTGACCAAGTTTTTAACTGAGCATGGCGTGGTGGTTGAAAAAACTGGCTTGTACAGTTTCTTCATCATGTTCACCATTGGTATTACCAAAGGTCGTTGGAATTCTTTGCTGACTGCTTTGCAGCAGTTCAAAGACGACTACGACCGCAACCAACCCATGTGGCGCATCATGCCGGAGTTTTGTCAGAAGCAGCCAAAGTATGAGCGCATGGGCTTGCGCGATTTGTGTCAGCACATTCACGCCCTGTACGCCAAATACGATATTGCGCGACTCACCACAGAAATGTATTTGTCAGACTTGACGCCCGCCATGACGCCTGCAGATGCTTATGCGCACATTGCACGTCGTCAAACTGAGCGTGTTTCAATTGACGAACTTGAAGGTCGCATTACAGTTGGTCTGGTAACTCCCTATCCTCCAGGCATTCCTTTGTTGGTGCCTGGTGAAGTCTTCAACAAGAAGATTGTCGACTACCTCAAGTTTTCTCGTGAGTTCAACCTTCAGTGCCCTGGCTTCGAAACCGACATACATGGCTTGGTCGAGGAGAAGGGCGAGGACGGCGTCAAACGTTACTTTGCAGATTGCGTTCGCGTAGCCGCTCAACCTTGATTGACACGGCCATGAAAAAACCGCTCCGAGGAGCGGTTTTTTTTAGCTAAGCCCCAGAAGCAATCTGGGGTGTTGTGATCAGAACTTGTAGTTCGCTTTCACAACCATCGCACGACCCAATGGATCTGTGTAACGTGGGTCGTAACCTTGTTGGAACGTGGCACCTTGGTTTGAGAAAGGTGGTTTGGTATCAAACACGTTACGCAACACTGCGCCCAATGTCAGGTTTTTCATGCCTGTGTAGCTCACACCAAAGTCAACCAATGTGTAGGCTTTGACTTCATTGATGTACGAAGGATCGGCATTTTCATCGGTGTAACCAGACATGTAACGCACGCCAGCGCTGTAACGATAGTTACCTTGTGCCATGGTGGTTGACAAGTTGTGCTTCCAACGAAAGATGGGGCTGGAGTCTTTGTACTTGCCAGCGTTTTCAATGTACTCGCCATTGATTTCACGTTGGTATTTGTAGCTGTTGACGTAAGTGCCATCGTAGTTGAAGTTGGTTTTCAAGCCAGCAATGGTGGTGGAGTAAGCCGCACTGAAGTCCAAACCATTTGTTTTCACATTGCCCAAGTTATCGGTCAATGTTTTGATGTAAGCGATAGCACTCGAGCCAGCCACAACTTGGCAACGTTCCCAATTGGCAGCTTCGGCATTGCTCAAAGTATTGCAGCGAATGATTTTGCTAGCGTATTTGGTGGGATCGTCAAATATGGTTTGTTCTGGGAATGAACCAATTTGGCTCTTCACTTGAACATTCCAATAGTCAACTGTCATGAGCAAGTTCTTGGTGGGCTGGAAAGCTGTACCAAAGCTCACTGCTTTTGACTTCTCTGGCTGAACATCAGGATTGCCACCATTCAAAGCTTGAGTTTGCTGACCACAATCACGTGATGTGATACCGGCTGCTGTAGCCTTACCGCCAGCGCACAAGATCGGGTCGTTGTAGGCATTGCTAGAGAAGGTACGTGACTGAGGACCAAACACATCATCCAAAGATGGGGCACGGAAACCCGTGTTGGCAGAACCACGCAACACAGCGGTTGGTGACAATGTGTAACGGAAGCCCACTTTGGGGTTCACGCTGTTGCCAAAGTCGCTGTAATTGTCGGCACGCAAAGCGGCTTGCAATTCCAACTGCTTGGACACTGGGAAAATGGCTTCTGCCACTACAGCTGTTACTGTGCGTGATGCGTCGTTGACGTGATAAGGGCTGCGACCAGCAGATGGGACATTGCTGACCAAGTCGTCATCGGTGTTGGTAGAGTATCCTTCTCGGCGAGCTTCAGCTCCCAAAGAAATGGCCGCATTGCCACCATCCATTTTGAACCAATCGCGATTGAATCGAGCGTCAACACCGGTCGCTGTGCCGCGGCCAGTGGAGAATGTGCCGCGTGCTTTGGCAGCATCAATGTAGTCCAAAGCGGCCTGTGAGTTTGCGCCAAATGGGTTCAACAAGCCACTCGTGACGCCAGCTTGAATTTTTGATTTGCTGACATAGCCATTGGTTGGACCATCAGAGACTGTGCTAGAAGCAGAGTAGAAACCAGTTTTGTAGTCCCATGCACCCTCTACGCCAGACAAATCAACCACAACTCGGTTGGCTGTTGCATTGGAGGTGTTTTCACGACGTCCTGCTGGCACCATGCGCCAGCCAATGCCGATCAAGCCCTTGGTGGCATCTAAGCCTGAGAATGTCTTGGGATAGAAGGGGCTCGTGATAGGCATGGTCATGCCAGTAACGGGGTCGGGTGCAACGCGTGCAACGTTGGTGTTTTCTGAGTGAACAGCTTCCACAGTTAACAAACGACTGTCACTCAAACGGAACGAGCCTTTGGCGTTGATGTTCAGATTCTCTGTTTCAGGAATGATGTCGATTGCCGAGGTGTAGTCGTATCGGCAAGTGACGCCACCTTGAAACAATGAGCCTGGAGGCGCGCAAGTAGGCGCTGTGATGTTGCCAGACTTGATTGCACCTGTTTTGTCGTAGTAATTGAAATTGGCAGGAAACGTGGTGCCTGAGGTTTTGTTCAATCCTGATGAAGGAATCACACCCGTAGCACCGAAAGCGCGGTCAGTGGCTTTTGCTGATGCCTGTGCCTTGTTGTCCATTGAGAACCACAAGTTGTAGCCGTCTTTGGACAAAGAGCCCTGGCCGCCAGAGAAAGTGAAACGCTTGATCTGGCCACCTGTTGTGGATGGGGAAGTGTTTTCAACTGCCAGATCCATGCCTTGGTAGTCACGCTTCGTAATGAAGTTGATCACACCACCCACAGCATCGGTGCCGTAAATGGCAGATGCGCCATCGCGCAATACTTCGATGCGCTCTAAGGCAGCAAAAGGAATAGCGTTCAAATCAACAGCGCTAGCGCCAATGCCAAAGAAAGCCAAACGACGTCCGTTCAACAATATCAATGTTTTGTTGGAACCTAGACCGCGCAAGCTGGCGTAAGAGCCGCCACCTGTGGCTGAGCCAATGCTTTGGCTACCACCCGCGCTAGATTGGCTTGCTGTGATGCGCTGGACAATTTCTTCTGTTGACGTTACACCAACAGATCTCAACTCATCGGCTGAGTAAATCGAAACTGGCAGAGCACTTTGGTTTTCAATGGAGCGTTTGATTGAAGACCCTGTGATGGTCACTGTTTCAACCTGTTGAGCTTGTGCAAATTGCATGCTCGCCAGCGTCAAAGCAGTGCCACCGAATGCCAGGCAAAGCTGACGATTCAGGGTGCTGATTTTGAATTGAGGCATTTTTGAGTCCTTTTGTATTTAAATGAATATGAGTTTGAATATAAAAATCTTTTAAAAAAGTTACAAACATGAGTGTTTGGACTAAAAAAAGACCAAAAGTTACATTCCAATAACTCAATTGCTAAATATGTGACAAAAATAAGAAAATTACTATTCTGACTTTCGTAAATGTTAAAAAAAAACAACGCCCACAGGCGTTGCTTTTTGGAGTCACATTGCCTGGTCATTTTTAAACGCCCCCAATGCCCCCAACCACATGACTGAATCCGCCGTCTACATACACAATTTCAGCGGAGATGCCGGCAGACAAAGGACTCATTAAGAAAGCGGCCGTGTTGCCTACGTCTTCAATTGTTACATTTCGACGAATGGGTGAAGCGGCTGCAACAGCACTTAAAATTTTGCCGAAGTCTTTGATGCCACTGGCTGCCAGTGTTTTGATAGGTCCTGCGCTGATGCCATTGACGCGAATGTTTTTGGGCCCAAGGGAGTCTGCCAAATATCGAACTGAGGCTTCGAGTGATGCTTTCGCAAGACCCATGGTGTTGTAGTTGGGTACCACTTTGAGTGCGCCAAGGTAAGTCAGGGTAAGCAGGGCAGAATTTTCATTTAAATAGGGCAACGCTGCCTTGGCCATGGCAGGGAAAGAATAGGCGCTAATGTCATGCGCAATTTTGAAGCCCTCGCGGCTCAGGCCTTCAATGAAGTCGCCCGCAATTGCTTCACGGGGTGCGTAACCAATGCTGTGAACGAAGCCATCAAACTTGGGCCAAGTGACAGCCAAGTCTGTGAACAGTTTGTCGATCTGCGCATCGTCACCTACATCACAGTCAAAAATAAGCTTGGAGTCAAAGTCGGCTGCAAACTCTGTAATTCTGTCTTTGAAGCGCTCGCCCACGTAACTGAAAGCAAGTTCAGCGCCTTGTGCGTGGCATGCTTTGGCAATGCCATAGGCAATTGAACGGTTTGACAAAACCCCCGTAATGAGGATTTTTTTACCTTTTAAGAAGCTCATCGTGTCGTTCTCGTTGATCAAAGTCTCATTTTGACACGATCAGTTTTTGCACCCCCTCATTCAAATGTTGTCTATTTACAACATAGGGTTCTTTCTATCAGTGAACCTGTTTTCGGTCATTAAACTGACAAATTCATTAAAACCACTAAAAAAGAAGGTCCTCAAGATGTTCAAACCATCCAAGATCAGCCTGGCTGTCATGGTTCTCATGACCACAGGTTTTAGCCAAATGTCCTTAGCCCAATCTTCAGGCATGGCAGAAGTCATGATCACTGGCTCCAATTTAAAGCGTGCCGACAAAGAAGGCACGTCCCCTATTCAAACCATTACAGCTCAGGAAATACAGCAGTCTGGTGCTACAAGTGCCCTTCAACTGTTGAAAGCAGTTCCCTCTATGGGCGTCGGCGGCTACAACGATACACCTGATCAAAATGGCTTTTCTCGCGGTGTGGCCACGGCATCGCTTCGCGCCTTAGGTTCAACTTCAACCTTGATTTTGCTGAACGGTCGTCGCATGACGCCATCTGCATATGCAAACCCCAACAATGGTCAGTCAACACTTTACGACTTGAATAGCATTCCAATTTCTGCCATTGAGCGCATCGAAATTTTCAAAGATGGTGCGTCTGCTGTGTATGGATCAGATGCCATGGCAGGTGTGATTAACTTCATCACCAAAACAGGTTTTGTGGGCAGTGAAATTTCCACCAGCATGGGCTCTAATGACAACCAAGAATTTGGTCGTCGCAATGTGAATGGCACCTTGGGTGTAGGTGATTACAAGGCAGATGGCAAGAGCCTGATGTTGTCCTTTGATTTATCGACTCAAAATGCTACCAATGTTCGCGATGGCTCCTTTGACATAAGAGCTTCTGAATATGCAGCGATGAACAATCGCTTAATTCCCTATTACAGCTACGTGACCAATCAACCGTTCTTCTTCAAAGAGCGTACGTTGAATTCAAAGTCATTTTTTACCACGGGTAACGCAACTTCCCCCAACATTTTGAACACATTGAATTGTGATCCCTCCAAACAACTTGTGGGCGGAGCTGCCTATGGCATTGCCTCATCCAGCTTTTTGTTTGGACGCACTTTTTGTAACTACGATGGCGATGCATTCACCGATGTGCAAACCGCAGGTCAAGACTTCAGTCTTTTGGGCATTGGCAAATTTAGAATCAATGAAAACTTAACGGCTTTCAGTGAGTTTGCTTTCAACGACACCAAGAGGACTTACCGATCTCCCGCCCGAACCATCAGTGGTACAGCCCCAACTACCAATTTCTTGGTGGGTGGCATTGCAGATCCGTTCCAAGCTATTTTGCCGATTGGTCACCCTGACAACCCATTCAAAGATGCACGAACAGCCGTTGCTTATCGTTTTGAAAACCTCAAAACTGGAACTGATTTGTCAAACCAAAATGCAAGGGTCTTGGCAGGCTTGAAGGGCGTTCAAGGCGATTGGGATTGGGAATCTGCAGTGTTGTGGAACCAGTCACGCCGTGAAGAAACTTCCTACGGCTTCCTTTATTTGCCCACATTGCGCAAATTGATCACGGAAAATCGTTCATTGGCTTCTCTCGCTGCGGACCCAACCATCACCAAAGATTTGACCAACGTCGGCATCGCTGAAATTGTTCAGTGGGATGCCAAGGCGACCCGAGAATTGGGTCAATTGCCAGGTGGCAAGATTGGTTTGGCTGTAGGTATTGAAGCTCGCCAAGAACGTTTGGGAATCGATCCTGATCCCGCTAATGCACGTGGTGACATTTTGGGCTTGTCCACAACGGCCATTCAAAGTAAGCGGGACGTGATGTCTTCGTTCTTCGAATTGCGTGCGCCTTTCACTCAAACTTTCGAAATGGATTTCGCTGGGCGCTTCGACAAGTACCCCAGTTTTAAAACCAATTTCGTTCCCAAAGTCGGTGCTAAGTGGAAGGCACAAGACGGACTTGCCTTCCGCGGTACTTACTCAGAGGGATTCCGTGCCCCTGCTTTGTCACAAGTGGCTTCAGGCGGCGCACAATTCTTCTTGAATGGTACGGTCGATCCCATTCGATGCCCAGATGGCGTTACGCCAGTTGCAGGCGCTGACCAATCTGATTGCTCCAAAAGTGTATCTGGCGTTGGTGGCTCAAACCCTGATCTCAAGCCAGAGAAATCCAAAGGATTCTCCTTGGGACTCATTTATTCTCCCACCAAAGACATCGATGTGTTGATTGACACTTACAAAGTCCGCCAAGAAAACGAAGTGGCTTTGGGGAGTGCAACTTATTTGTTGGAACACCCAGATCGCTTTCCTGCAGATGCGATTACGCGTGACACCAATCCTTTGAATCAATTGAAGGATGCCAGTGGCAACCCGATTCCTGGTACAGGGCCCTTGATCGCGGTTAAAACACCTTGGGTGAACCAAGGTGCAACGGAGATCACTGGCATTGACTTGGAGTTGAAGTCCCGCAACAACTTGGGTGAGTATGGTCGCTTGACCTCTTCATTCAAGATGACGCACTTGATGTCTTATATGCGCGCAGAGGCGCCAGGTGATTTCATGCGCAATGCGGTGGGAACCAGTGGTGGCTTGAACGATTGGGCCACATCTGTGGGTGCTATTCCCCGCAATCGCTTTAGCTTGTCAACAGCTTTAGAGCAGGGCTCACACATCTTCTTGGCTGCCATGAAGATGACCACCTCTATTTCTATGATGCGACGTTATGACGGTGCGAATGAGTACCCAGAGGCCTATTGCCACTACGGTTCTGGACAGCCTAAAACAGCCACTTCCTTGGGTGGCGTGCCTCTGTACAACACCTATTACCCAGACTGCAAAGTGCCATCTTGGAAAACCTTTGATGTGGGCTACATGTACAACGGCATTAAAAACTTTAACTTGGGTGTGAACATTTCGAATGTATTTGACAAGCCAGCACCTTACTATCCTGGTTCCAACACCAGCACCACAGTTCAACAGGGTTACAACTCTAGCCTGTATAACAACACGGGTCGTTACACTCGCTTTACAGCCAAGTACACCTTCTGATGTTGTATCGATTTTGATTTAACTTTTTGTGAATTGAAATTTCTAAAGCGCCTCTTCTTGAGGCGTTTTTTCTTTGATATTGAGATTTTTCACAGTGCATTCAGCTTGCGCTAAAGTAAGGCATCTCTTCAAACTCACAATCATGCTTAGTTACTTCAAACGTTTGAATTTTTTTGTGAGCTACGTGGCTGCCTTGAGCCTTCTTGCTGGTTGTGGGGGCGTCACCAACGAACCTGTTCCTAAGGCCATGCTGGCTGAAAATGTTCTTTTCAGTTCTTATCAAGAGTCGCCTAAGTATCTAGATCCCACTTCTTCTTACAGCAACAACGAGACCCCTTGGACTTACGCGGTTTACGAGCCACCTTTGAAGTATCACTACCTTAAGCGGCCTTACGAATTAGAACCGCGCACTTTGACAGAGCTGCCCAGTGTGAAGTTTTTGAGCAAGGACGGCAAGGAACTACCTGTTCAGACGCCCGCCGATCAAATCGCTGAAAGTGTGTTCGAACTCAAAATTCAGCCTGGCATTTTGTATCAGCCTCATCCTGCTTTTGCCAAAAAAGAAGACGGAAAGTATCGTTATTTGTCTTTGAGAGAGTCTGACATTGAAGGCATTCGAAGACCATACGACTTTGAGCACATGGGCACACGCGAGTTGATCGCTGATGACTATGCCTATGCCATCAAACGCTTGGCAACGCCTCGCGTCAAGTCACCTTCATTTGGATTTTTATCCGAAAAAATTGTGGGCCTTGCAGACTATGGGAAGCAGATCAAGGCGATCAATGAAAAAATGAAAGAAGGAAAAACAACCAAAGAGGCCGGGCCTTTAGGCCATCTGCCATGGTTAGATTTTAGGGAGCATGCACTGTCTGGGGTTGAAGTGCTTGACGCACACACTCTCAGAATTCGTGTAGTGGGCAAATACCCTCAATTTAAATATTGGCTGGCCATGACCTTCTTTGCACCCATTCCTTGGGAAGTGGATGCTTTTTACTCCCAAAATGGCATGTCACGTCGAAATTTAAATCCCGACACATGGCCTGTTGGGACGGGGCCTTACATGCTCACCGAATACATTCCCAACGCTAGAATGGAATTGGTTCGCAACCCCAATTACCGTGGGGTCGCATATCCCTGCGAAGGGGAGCCCAGCGATCAAGAGAAAGGTCTTTTGAAAGATTGCGGGCAAAAAACGCCCTTTGTTGACAAGGTGGTTTCAGTCATCGAAAAAGAAGCCACCTCCGTGGCCACAAAATTCATTCAAGGCTATTACGACATTCCACAACTTGAACGTGGCGAACCTGGCATTGGTTATCAAGTTTCTATTCAAGATGGAACAGGCCGCGCCAAGGAGTTGCTTGAAAGAAAGATTCAACTGCCCAGTACCATTCAAGTTGGTTTTTGGCACTTTGGTTTCAACTGGCTAGACCCTGTTGTGGGTTTGGGGAAAACGCCAGAAGACCGCATTCGCAATAAAAAATTGAGGCAAGCCTTGGCCATTGCTTTTGATTTTGAAGAGTATGTGTCTATCTTTGAGGATGATCGTGCCAAGGTCAATCACAGTGTGGTGGTGCCAGGTTTATTTGGCAACCACTTGTCAACTCACAACCCAGTCATTTACGAGAAGTTGCCAGATGGGAAATTTAAGCGCAAGTCAATTGACGTCGCCAAAAAACTATTGGCAGAAGCAGGTTACCCCGACGGACGAGACCTCAAAACTGGGCAAGCTTTGGTATTGAACTACGACACGCAAGGCGTGGGGCCAGGTTATAAAGCTCGCTTAGATTGGGTGGCCAAACAATTTGCAAAGCTCAATGTGCAGATTGAAATTCGCAATACTGACTACAACCGATTCCAAGACAAAATGCGCAAGGGTTCTGCCCAATTCTTCTTTTGGGGCTGGCTGGCAGACTACCCAGATCCTGAGAACTTTCTGTTCTTGTTGTACGGGCCCAACTCCAAGGCCAAGTTTGATGGTGAAAATGCCGCCAACTTTGCACACCCTGAGTTTGATCAGTTGTTCGATCGCATGAAGGACTTGGACGATACCCCTGAAAGAGCCGCCATGATTTCTCGCATGATAGAAATCATGCAAGATGAATTGCCCATGTTGTATGGATGGTCTGAAGAGTTTGGCGGCGCTTACCACCAATGGGTGAGCAACGGTAAGCCCTCCAACATCATTCGCGACAACTTACCCTATTTGAAAATTGATGCAGCATTGCGCACCAGCAAGATCAAAGAATGGAACCAAGCCATTTGGTGGCCACTTGCGGCCTTGCCTTTCTTGCTGCTAGCAATCGCTTGGCCTGCTTGGCAAGCTTGGCGAAGACGCCAATCACAACGTGCCGTTCAAGCCGGCGCTTCCACACCCAGGAGTTTGTGATGTTTCGATTTTTAACTCGCAAGTTGATCTATGGCTTTGCCATTTTGATTGGTATTAATTTACTCACATTTATTTTGTTCTTTAAAGTTAACACGCCTGACGACATGGCTCGCATGCAACTGGGTGGTAAACGCGTCACACCCGATGCCATTGAAAAATGGAAGGCTGAACGTGGCTATGACCGTCCTTTGTTCTTCAATGAACAAGAGCAGGGCCTTTCAAAGATAAGCAACACTTTATTTTTAGACAGTTCTCTGCGTATGTTTGCCTTTGACTTTGGCCGAGCTGACAGCGGTCGTGACATAGCCTCTGAAATTGTGAGACGGGCAGGGCCCTCCATTGCATTGGCTTTGCCAAGCTTTGTGGTCGGCCTGGGCGTGTCGATTGTGCTTGCCTTGGGCTTGGCATTTTTTAGGGCCACTTACCTCGACTTTTGGGGTACCGTGTTGTGCGTGGTTTTCATGTCCATTTCGTCGCTTTTCTTCATTGTGATGGGGCAGTTCTTGTTCTCTCGTGTGCTTCAACTCTTTCCCGTATCAGGATTTGCTGCTGGCATAGACGCATGGCGCTTCTTGGTCGTGCCTATCGCTGTTGGCATCTTCTCGCGATTGGGCGGCGAAGTTCGATTTAACAGAACGCTGTTCATGGAAGAAATCGGAAAAGACTATGTGCGAACTGCCCGATCCAAAGGATTGTCTGAAAGCAGAGTCCTGCTTGTACATGTACTGCGCAATGCGCTGATTCCTATCTTGAGTTCCTCTGTTGCCGTCATTCCTTTGCTGTTCATGGGCAGTTTGATCACTGAATCATTTTTTGCCATTCCTGGTTTAGGCAGTTATTTGATTGAAGCCATTGCAGGTCAAGACTTTGCGATTGTCAGGGCGATGGTTTTCATTGGTTCATTTCTGTACATCCTTGGTTTGATACTGACCGACATCAGCTACACATTGGCTGATCCACGCATTCGTTTGCAGTAAGCGCACCATGCAACCCGTTTTCTTACTCACTGATTTATTTGTCTATGCCATTTTGCTGTTTGTACTTTGGTACATCTGGCAAGTTAGATCCGATCGAAACCTCAGAGCCAATTGGCGACTGGCCATGAAGCGGCCTGTGGTCATGGTCAGCAGCATGGTGTTGGGTTTCTTTTTAATCGTGGCTTTCGCAGATTCGATTCATTACAGGCCAACTTTGCCTTCCTCACCTGGTCAAGCCACTCAATATTCATCCGAAGCTGCGTCAGTTCTCGATCAGATTTTGTTGCCCCTTTCATCAGCCAGAGAGCGCAGTTATTCAGAACCGCTTTCTGCTGTGGCCTTCAGAAAAGAAACCTTTGAACGCGATGGCGTGTCCGTGCGGGACTACCCCCGCCTTCAGTTTGGTGGCAAACACCTTGACCATCCAGACAGTCAACTTTCGGACGATGTCTCCTATCGAACTGCTGTTGCACTTGGCTGGGGTTTCTGCATGGTTGTTGCTGTTCTGTTTCTCGGATTCCTTTTGGCTGTTATTTTAAGCCAGCAATCTTGGCCCCGTGTTGTTTCTCAATTCATGAAGGGCGAGACCGAATGGCCATGGCGTTCAATGGCGATCACATTCACAGTCATGTGCTTGGCAATTTGTTGGGTAACTTTTCTTTCTCAGGGGTACCATGTTTTTGGCACAGACCGAACCGGCAATTCAGTGCTTGTTTTTGCCTTGAAGAGTGTGCGAACTGCCTTGGTCATTGGTGGTTTAACGACCTTGGTGGTGCTTCCTTTGGCACTTCTGCTCGGTGTCACTGCGGGCTATTTGCGTGGCTGGGTGGATGAGGTCATTCAATATGTATACACCCTGCTTGCATCGATTCCAGATGTCCTTTTGATTGCCGCTTCTGTATTGCTTTTGCAGGTCTTCATCGACAAAAACCAAGGTGTTTTTGAAACTTCTTTAGAACGGGCAGATGCTAGGTTATTTTTCTTATGCCTCATCTTGGGCATCACCTCTTTCACTGGCTTGTGTCGACTGGTTCGCGGCGAGACTTTGAAGTTGCGTGAGTTGGAATACATCCAGTCTGCCAAAGCTTTTGGAGTTTCAACACCACGTGTTTTGTGGCGTCACATTGTTCCTAACCTGATGCACTTGGTGCTGATCAATACCGTGATGCAATTTTCTAGCTTTGTTTTGGCTGAGGCAGTTTTGTCCTATGTCGGTGTGGGCGTCGATCCAAAGACAGCAAGTTTTGGCGTCATGATCAATACCGCCCGAGCAGAATTGGCGGCAACCCCCTTGGTTTGGTGGACTTTGACCACCGCCTTCGGATTTATGTTCTTGATTGTGCTCAGTGCCAACTTACTTTCCGATGCCATTCGAGATGCATTTGATCCTAGAACCAGATTGCGCAGCACAAATTCGAGCACAGCACCAAGCCAAGAGGTGACAGCATGATTCAACAACTGAACGTGAAGAATTTGGTGGTTGATTTGCAAACTGAGTTGGGCATGGCCCGTGCAGTAGATGCTCTCAACTTGACGCTTCAAAAAGGTCAAACGTTTGCATTGGTCGGTGAGTCTGGATGTGGCAAATCCATGACGGCACTCTCCTTGCTGCGTCTGTTGCCTGACAATGCTTTGATACAAAGTGGCCATGTCGATTTGTCGGATGTGGATGTTTTTCAACTCAGTGAAAATCAGATGCGATCGATTCGAGGTCGTCGCATCTCCATCATTTTTCAAGAGCCATCGACCAGTCTCAATCCAGTGATGACGGTGGGCGATCAAATTTTGGAAGTGATTGCTCAGCACACCTCATTGAAGGGGGAAGCTGCACATGCACGTGCCCTTGAGTGGCTGACCAAGGTAGGTTTGCCAGAGCCAGCTCGTCGCATGGACAGCTATCCCTTTGAAATGTCGGGTGGGCAATTGCAAAGGGTCATGATCGCCATCGCTTTAGCGGCTGAGCCTGATTTATTGATTGCAGATGAGCCCACAACGGCGCTTGACGTCACCATTCAAGCGCAAATATTGGACTTGCTGAAAAGTCTGCAAAAGGAGCGCGGCATGGCCATGCTTCTGATCACCCATGATTTGGCTGTTGTCAGTGGCATGGCAGACCATGTGGCCTTGATGTATGCCGGTCAAATTGTGGAAGTCGCATCAGCTGCTGATTTTTTTGTTCGGCCATCGCACCCCTACGCCAAGCTGCTCATGCAAGCCTTGCCCGGAGAAGACCTTAGGGGGCGTCAGTTAGCAGCCATTCAAGGCACAGTGCCGGCATTGACTCAAGTTTTTCAGGGTTGTCGATTTGCGCCAAGATGCCCTTATCAAACGACTTCATGTGTTGAAAAATCTGTAACCATGACGGCGTTGACTGAAGACCACCAAGTTAGATGTGTCAGGGTCCATGATGTTAGCCTGCAAGCATTGTCTCTTACCCCGTTGCTTGATCGGTCCAAGGTCTTGGCCACCGACCACTCCATCTTGCTGGCTGTTCAAAATCTGTCTGTGACGTATTCAATGGGGGGGGGCGTTTTGGGTAGACGTCAAACGTTTCATGCAGTCAAAAACGTCAGTTTTGAGATCCAAAAAGGACAAACATTGGCCTTAGTGGGAGAGTCAGGTTGCGGTAAAACCACCATTGGCAAAGCACTTTTGCAGTTGTTAACGCCTCAAACCCAAGTGACTGGCTCTGCCATTCTCCAGGGGCAAAACTTGTTTCAATTAAAGGGGCGTGATTTGATGGCATCGCGTCGCCAGTTGCAGATTATTTTCCAAAATCCTTTCGCCTCGTTGAATCCGCGGATGCGGGTTCAAGAAACACTGGAGGAAGGCATGAAGAGTTTGCACCCCGAATGGTCTTCAGATCAGCGACAAGCTGATTTGAAACTTCTGATGGAACAGGTTGGCCTGCGCCAAGATGCGCTAGACAGGTACCCCCATGAGTTTTCAGGGGGTCAGCGCCAGAGAATTGCCATTGCCAGGGCATTGGCTGTCAAGCCAAGTTTGATCGTTTGCGATGAACCCACCTCGGCGCTTGACGTATCCGTTCAGGCACAAATTTTGAATTTGCTCAGAGAACTTCAAGATTCGCTGGGAGTCAGTTTTCTTTTTGTTACCCACAATATTGGGGTTGTCGCCTATCTGGCCGACCGGGTGGCCGTCATGCATGCAGGAGAAATTGTAGAACTTGGAGATGCCTCTCAAATTTTGAACAATCCGCAAGCAACTTATACAAAAACTCTGCTTTCTGCAGTCCCGAAGCTCAACCAGACCCTGGTCTAGGATGCCATTTTTTTCCCACAAAAGCGTTCCAAATCAAGTATTTATAGATTAGAATGCGAGCTTCACGACCAAACGGGCGGGTTTTCACCGCCCGTTTTTTTTGGTCGATCGATTAGTGAGCAGGGTTTTTACTGCTCAAAAATCAGTGAATTAACAAAGCAATTTTGAGTTAACCCTATTTAAAAAGATCCAATTCGCGTGGCATTGCAGCAGATTGTTGAGGAAACCGTGGCCGGACTTGGCTACGAACTGGTTGAGATTGAACGCTCAGCCGGCGGCCTTGTGCGCATCACCATCGACAACCGCTGGGAAGAGGGCGTGGACCGATTTGAAATTCCTTTGGTCACTGTCGAAGATTGTGAAAAGGTCAATCGGCAATTGATGTTTGCTCTTGAGGTCGATGCTGTTGAATACCGCCGTTTGGAAGTCTCATCGCCTGGCATTGATCGCCCTTTGCGAACTGACAAAGATTTAGCTCGATTTGAAGGTGAATTGATTGACATCACCCTGAAGGCCCCAATGGGCGAGGCAGCAGCCGGCTTGGTCAATGCTTTGCGCAAAAAGTTCCGAGGAACACTTGAAAAAGCCGATGGTGAAAATGCGTGGCAAATTGTTTGGTCTGATGCCCCTGAACCTAAACCAGGAGCACGGGTTAGTAAAAAAAGACCTCCAGTGCCCATGCAAGTACTTGGATTTTTTTTGAATGAATTAAGAGAGGCGCGTCTCGCGCCTGTGGTTGATTTCAAGGGCCGCAAGCCCAAAATAGACTTAGGAGAGAAATAACATGAACCGCGAACTGTTGATGTTGGTTGAAGCCATCTCACGTGAAAAAAACGTTGAACGAGACATTGTGTTTGGTGCTGTTGAATCAGCCTTGGCCCAAGCTACAAAAAAACTTTACGAAGGCGATGTGGACATTCGCGTTGCCATTGATCGTGACAGTGGCAACTACGAAACCTTTCGCCGTTGGCACGTTGTGCCAGATGAAGCTGGTTTGCAATTGCCTGATCAAGAAATCTTGTTATTTGAAGCACTTGAGCAAATTGATGACATCGAAGTCGACGAATACATCGAAGAAAGTGTTGAGTCCTTGCCCATTGGCCGTATTGGCGCTATGGCTGCCAAACAAGTTATCTTGCAAAAGATCCGTGATGCTGAACGCGAAATGTTGCTCAACGAGTTCATGGCTCGTGGTGAGAAGATTTTGGTTGGTACTGTTAAGCGCATGGACAAAGGCGACATCATTGTTGAGTCCGGTCGCGTTGAAGGCCGCCTTCGTCGCAACGAAATGATTCCTAAAGAGAACCTTCGAAATGGTGATCGAGTTCGCGCCATGATCATGGAAATTGATCTGACATTGCGTGGTGCGCCCATTATTTTGTCTCGTTCGTCTCCAGAATTCATGGTTGAACTTTTCCGCCAGGAAGTTCCCGAAATTGAACAGGGTTTGTTAGAAATTAAATCGTGTGCACGCGATCCAGGTTCACGCGCCAAGATCGCCGTGTTGTCTCACGACAAACGTGTGGATCCAATTGGCACTTGCGTTGGTGTTCGCGGTACCCGCGTCAACGGCGTCACCAACGAATTAGCAGGCGAACGTGTTGACATTGTTTTGTGGAGTGAAGATCCCGCTCAGTTCGTCATCGGTGCTTTGGCCCCTGCAAACGTTCAATCCATTGTGGTTGACGAAGAGAAGCACGCCATGGATGTGGTGGTCGATGAAGAAAACTTGGCAATTGCCATTGGTCGTGGTGGTCAAAACGTCCGCTTGGCATCTGATCTGACTGGTTGGAAGATCAATATCATGGATGCCGCAGAATCCGCTCAAAAGCAAGCTGAAGAAACCACAGGTATTCGTGCTTTGTTCATGGAAAAATTGGATGTCGATCAAGAAATTGCAGACATTCTGATTGAAGAGGGCTTCACCAGCTTGGAAGAAGTGGCCTACGTACCCATCCAAGAAATGTTGGAAATTGACAGCTTCGACGAAGACACCGTGAACGAACTTCGCACGCGTGCGAAAGATGCCCTTCTCACCATGGAAATTGTGCGTGAAGAAAGTGTCGAAGATGTCTCTCAAGACCTCCGTGATCTTGAAGGCCTGACCCCTGAGCTGATTGTTAAATTGGTTGAGGCAGGCGTCAATTCTCGCGACGATTTGGCCGATCTGGCCACAGACGAACTGACCGACATCACCGGACAAACCGATGGTGAAGCCACCGCCCTGATCATGAAAGCCCGTGAACATTGGTTCATTGGTCAGGCCTAATCTCAAGGAGGCTAGAACCCCATATGTCCAGTAACACTGTCGCCGAGTTTGCAAGCGAACTCAAAAAATCACCAGACACCTTGATAGAGCAATTGCGCTCAGCGGGTGTCGATAAGTCAGCGGCCACCGACGCGCTGACTGAGAATGACAAACAAATGCTTTTGAGCTACTTGCAAGCTAGCCATGGCACTGCCACTGGCGAACGCAAAAAAATTACCTTGGTGAAAAAGTCCACCAGTGAAATCAAGCAAGCTGATGCCACGGGTAAAGCTCGAACAATTCAAGTTGAAGTTCGGAAAAAGCGCACCTTCATTAAAAGGGATGATGAAGCTGAAACGATACCTGCATCAACAACAGAGCCTGCAAAGCCATTGATTGATCATGCTGAATTGACCAGACGCGAAGAAGAGGCTCGCAGTCAAGCTGAGTTGTTGCGTCGTCAAGAAGAAGAGTTGGCTGAAAAGCGCCGCGAGAGAGAGGCCAAGGAATTGGCTAAACGCGAGGAAGCAAAAGCCAAAGAGGTCATTCAAGCGGTTGAACCTGAAGTGGTTCAATCTCCCGAAGAAATTGCCTCGCAAGCTGCAGCCATTCGCAGCGCTAAAGCTGCTGCTGCCCAACATGAGGCAGACAGCATCAATGCTGCTTCAAAACCTGTTGATCCTTCTATTGCGCAATCTGCAGAAAACGAGCGCTTGAATGCAGAAGCTGTGGTCAAAGCCGAGAAGGCCGCCAAGATCAAAGCAGCCGAAGACCAGGCCGATGCAGACGCTAAAGCGGTCGTTGAAGATGAAGCTGCAAGGGAACGTGATCTGAATTTGCGCCGAAACAAGGCCTTGGCAGAAGCTGAAGCCATTCGCGCAATGATGAGCGGGCCAGCTAAAAAAGCGCCTCCTAAAGAAGTCCCTAAAGTTGACCCCAAAGCGGCCAAAGGTACGCTTCATAAGCCTGCTCAAGCTCCTGGTGCAGTCAGTAAAAAACCAGCAGTGGTTACAGAAGCCAAAGAAGCAACGCCAGGTGGTAACAAAGAAGTTAAATCGGCCAAGCTTTCTTCAAGTTGGGCTGGTGATCCTGCTAAAAAGAAAGCCATTCCAACACGCGGCGATACCAGCGGTGGTGTGGGTCGCAACAATTGGCGCGGCGGACCTAAAAATCGCCGCGGTAATGAACGCGATCGAGAAGAAAATGTTCAAGCCGCACCGGCTGAAGCTCGTGTGATTGAAGTTCACGTGCCCGAAACCATCACCGTGGCCGAGTTGGCTCACAAGATGGCAGTGAAAGCTTCAGAGGTCATCAAGCAACTTATGAAGTTGGGCCAGATGGTCACCATCAATCAGCCATTGGACCAAGATACCGCCATGATTCTGGTGGAGGAGTTGGGCCACAAAGCTGTCATTGCTGCGCTGGACGATCCTGAAGCATTCACCGATGAAGAAGTGTCGCAAAGTGATGCCCCCTTGTTGCCACGTGCACCTGTGGTCACCGTCATGGGTCACGTGGACCACGGTAAAACATCTTTGCTCGACTACATTCGGCGTGCCAAAGTGGCCTCTGGTGAAGCCGGTGGCATTACGCAGCACATTGGTGCGTACCACGTTGAAACTGCGCGTGGCATGGTGTCCTTTTTGGATACGCCAGGTCACGAGGCCTTCACGGCCATGCGCGCTCGTGGTGCTCAAGCGACCGACATTGTGATCTTGGTGGTTGCTGCAGACGATGGTGTGATGCCGCAAACCAAAGAGGCTATCAAGCACGCCAAGGCTGCCGGAGTTCCCATCGTTGTGGCCATCAATAAAATTGACAAGCCCGATGCCAACCTCGACCGCGTCAAGGGCGAATTGGTTGCTGAAGAAGTGGTACCTGAAGAGTTCGGTGGTGACTCACCATTCGTTGGCGTTTCCGCTAAAACGGGTGCTGGCATTGACGAATTGTTAGAACAAGTTTTGTTGCAAGCTGAGGTGCTTGAACTCAGAGCGCCAGTCACTGCGGCTGCCAAAGGATTGGTCATTGAAGCGCGTTTGGACAAAGGTCGTGGACCTGTGGCCACTATTTTGGTTCAATCGGGCACTTTGTCGACTGGCGATGTTGTGTTGGCAGGTCAAACTTTTGGTCGCGTTCGCGCCATGTTGGATGAAAATGGCAAGCCCATCAAATCAGCTGGGCCTTCTATTCCTGTTGAAATTCAGGGTCTGACAGAAGTACCGCAAGCGGGTGATGAATTCATGGTGCTGAGTGACGAACGTCGTGCGCGTGAAATTGCCACTTACCGTGCAGGCAAGTTCCGCAACACCAAGTTGGCAAAGCAACAAGCAGCCAAATTGGAAAACATGTTCACCGACATGAATGCTGGCGAAGTCAAAACTTTGCCCATCATTGTCAAAGCAGACGTGCAAGGTTCGCAAGAAGCCTTGGCCGCCTCATTGCTCAAACTCTCTACCGACGAGATCAAAGTTCAACTGGTCTACGCTGCGGTGGGCGGTATTAGCGAGTCCGACATCAATTTGGCCATTGCGTCCAAAGCAGTGGTGATTGGTTTTAACGTACGTGCCGATGCTGGTGCGCGCAAACAGGCCGAAGGCAATGGCGTCAGCATTCATTACTACAACATCATTTATGACGCTGTAGACGAATTGAAAGCCGCTATGTCTGGCATGTTGGCACCCGAGCAAAAGGAAGAAGTCATTGGTTTGGCCGAAATCCGCACGGTGTTCGTGGCATCCAAAATCGGTACGGTTGCCGGCTGTATGGTCACCAATGGTCAGGTTACGCGCTCTTCGAAGTTCCGTTTGTTGCGCGACAACGTGGTCATTTACACCGGCGACATCGACTCACTCAAACGCCTCAAAGACGACGTTCGCGAAGTCAAAGAAGGTTTCGAGTGCGGTATCAAACTCAAAAACTACAACGACATTGCAGTGGGCGACCAACTGGAATTCTTTGAAGTCAAAGAGATTGCTCGTTCGCTGTAAACAGAGAACCCGACCTGCTCCATCATGGCTCGCAAACCTACCAGCTCAGCACACCGCGGATTCCGCGTGGCCGATCAGATCCAACGCGATTTGTCGGAGCTGATTGCGCGCGAGCTTAAAGATCCTCGTGTGGGCATGGTCACCTTGAACGCGGTTGAAGTGACGCCCGACTATGCCCATGCCAAGGTGTTCTTTAGTTTGATTACGGGAAATCCAGAAGAGGCCACTGTCGGATTGAATGCCGCGGCGGGTTTTCTTCGCAACGGCTTGTTCAAGCGTTTGCAAATTCACACCGTGCCTACGCTTCATTTCATTTTTGATCGCACCACAGAGCGTGCATCCGACATGAACGCCTTGATTTCCAAGGCGGTTGCTTCACGTTCAAAGGACGAGGAGTGATATGAACGCGCCACGCACCAGGGTGCAACGGCGCCCTTTGCATGGGGTGCTGTTGTTAGATAAACCATACGGTATGTCCAGTAACGATGCTTTGCAAAAAGCGAAGTGGTTGTTGCGCGCCGAAAAAGCAGGGCACACTGGTACCTTAGATCCGTTAGCCACAGGTGTTTTGCCATTGTGTTTTGGTGCTGCCACCAAGTTCAGTCAATTGCACCTAGACGCCGACAAAACCTACGAAGCCATTGTTGTTTTGGGTGTCCAAACCAGCACTGGCGATTTGGAGGGGGAGGTGATTGCTGAAAAGTCTGTGAGCATCAGCCCCAACCAGCTTCAAGATGTTCTGGCTCAATTTACAGGCCCCATTGATCAAATTCCACCTATGTACAGCGCCTTGAAAAAGGATGGCAAAGCTTTGTATGACTACGCCCGTGCTGGCATCGAAGTGGCGCGTGAAGCTCGTCAGGTCACGATTCGCAAGTTGGCTCTCGAAGAAATTGCGCCAGAAAACGCGCAGCGCCGTTTGAAGATCATGGTGACGTGCAGCAAAGGCACCTACATTCGCACTCTGGGTGAGGACATTGCCATTGCGCTTGGTACTTGCGGTCATTTGAGTGCTTTACGTCGCATTCAAACGGGTCCATTTGAAGAAGCCGAATGCATCAGCATTCAAGACTTAGAAGCTTTGCCTGAAGCAGAACGAGAAATGAAATTGTTGACTGTCGACGCTTTGCTCGACGGTCATACCCCTGTCACCTTGCCCCCAGATGATGCGGGCAGATTCTTAAGCGGCGTGCGCCGTCGAGGCACTTGGCCCGACAACCTGCATGTCGCTGTGTACGGCGACTCACCGCGCGCGCTCTTGGGTACTGCGCATGTGAAAGCCGGTGAACTGATTCCGGGCCGCTTGTTAAGCCCCCTAGAAATTCAATCAATTTTGGAGAAGACCTCAGCATGACTAGACAAATTCGTAACATCGCGATCATCGCCCACGTTGACCACGGTAAAACCACCATGGTTGACCAACTGCTGCGACAGTCCGGCACCTTTGCCGAACACGAAAAAGTGGTTGACACTGTCATGGACAACAACGCCATTGAACGTGAGCGCGGCATTACCATTTTGGCCAAAAACTGCGCAGTAAGCTGGGAGGGCACCCACATCAACATCGTTGACACCCCAGGTCACGCTGACTTCGGTGGTGAAGTGGAGCGCGCTTTGTCCATGGTGGACGGTGTGGTGTTGCTGATCGATGCGCAAGAAGGCCCCATGCCCCAAACGCGTTTTGTGACCAAGAAAGCTTTGGCCTTGGGCCTCAAGCCCATCGTGGTTGTGAACAAAGTGGACAAGCCAGGTGCAAACCCCGACAAAGTGGTCAACCAAGCATTCGACTTGTTCGACAAATTGGGCGCGACGGATGAACAACTCGATTTCCCCGTGGTGTATGCCTCTGGTATCAATGGTTGGACTTCTTTGGAAGAAGGTTCTCCCGGTGAGCAGTGGGGCCCCGACATGTCTGCGCTTTTCAACACTGTTTTGAAGCACGTGCCAGCACAAGCAGGTGACCCTGATGCACCCTTGCAGTTGCAAATTTCAGCATTGGATTTTTCAACTTTTGTAGGCCGCATCGGAGTGGGTCGCATTAGCCAAGGCACCATCAAGCCCATGATGGATGTGATGGTCATGGAAGGACCAGATGGCTCATCCATCAAAGGTCGTGTTAACCAAGTTTTGACGTTCCGTGGTTTAGATCGCGTTCAGGTGACTGAAGCCGGACCGGGCGACATTGTGCTGATCAACGGCATTGCCGATTTGAACATTGGCGTCACTGTCACTGACCCTGCAAATCCAGCACCGTTACCGATGCTCAAAATTGATGAGCCCACATTGACCATGAACTTTTGCGTCAATACCAGCCCCTTGGCCGGTCGTGAAGGCAAGTACGTGACCAGTCGTCAAATTTGGGACCGTCTGCAAAAAGAGTTGCAGCACAACGTGGCGTTGCGCGTTAAAGAAACAGACGAAGAGGGCATTTTTGACGTCGCGGGACGTGGTGAATTGCACCTCACCATCTTGCTGGAAAACATGCGCCGTGAAGGTTACGAGCTGGCTGTCTCTAAGCCTCGCGTGGTTTACCGCGATGTCAATGGTGAGCGTCATGAGCCCATCGAGTTGGTCACTGCTGACATTGAAGAAACACACCAAGGTGGGGTGATGCAAGCTTTGGGTGAGCGGAAAGGTGAGTTGGTGAACATGGAACCCGATGGCCGCGGTCGTGTGCGTTTGGAATACCGAATTCCTGCCCGTGGCTTGATTGGTTTTACCAACGAGTTCTTGAACTTGACACGTGGCTCTGGTTTGATTTCCAACATTTTTGACAGCTACGAACCGCACAAAGGTGAAATTGGTGGCCGTAAAAATGGCGTTTTAATTTCCATGGACGATGGTGAAATTTTCACCTACGCCCTAGGCAAGTTGGACGATCGGGGCCGCATGTTTGTGAAGGCAAACGATCCTGTGTACGAAGGCATGATTGTGGGCATTCACAGCCGTGACAACGACTTGGTTGTGAACGCTACACGTACCAAGCAATTGACCAATTTCCGAGTGTCAGGAAAAGAAGACGCCATCAAAATCACACCGCCAATTGACCTCACTCTGGAGTATGGTGTTGAATTCATCGATGATGACGAGTTGGTTGAAATCACACCCAAGAGTGTTCGTTTGCGAAAACGCTATTTGAAAGAGCACGAGCGCAAAAAAGCCGGTCGCGCTTAAATTGCGATCGACGCGATAAGACTTTCAAGCACCCCAAGTGCTCAAACTCAAACACGGTTACGCAGTCGCCTTGATGGTGCTGGTGACCGCTTTGTGGTCCATTGCAGGCGTAGTTTCACGCCTCCTTGATCAAGCGCGAGGGTTTGAAGTGACTTTCTGGCGCAGTGCATTCACTGTGTTGGGATTGGTGATCATTTTGACGGGGTGGCAAGGCTTAAGCGTCTGGAAAAGGCTGCCTTGGCGCAGTCGCTATTTTTGGTTGTCAGGTGTGTGCTGGAGCATCATGTTCACAGCTTTCATGATGGCACTCACACTCACAGCCGTTGCCAATGTGTTAATTACCTTGGCCTGCGGGCCTTTGCTCACAGCCCTTGGCGCTTGGCTGTTTACTTCCCAACGTTTGCCACTCAGAACCTGGCTCGCTATTGCTGTAGCAGGCGCTGGCATTGCCCTGATGTTTGTGAGTCAGCTTCAACTTGGCGACCCTCATTTCATTTTGGGCGTCAGCATTGCATTGTGCGTTCCCTTGGCAGGTGCAACGCAATGGAATTTGACGCATCTGAGTCAAAAATCTGGCGTGTCCATTGATCTGGTTCCTTCGGTCTTATTGGGTGCGATCATCTCAAGTCTCATCACTTTGCCAATGGCTTGGCCCTTGCAAGCCAACACACATGACATCGGTTTACTGGCTTTGCTGGGCGTTTTTCAATTGGCCATACCCTGCACCTTGTCAGTGATCTGTGCCAGGGTCTTGAAGGCACCAGAAGTGTCGTTGTTGGCCCTGCTGGAGGTTATTTTTGGCATTGCTCTGGCTTGGTGGGGAGCCAATGAAGAACCGCACTTCAGTGTTTTAATGGGCGGCAGCTTGGTGATCGTCGCCTTGTTTTGCAATGAATGGTTTGGATGGAGACAACACAATGTCTGATGTGATCATGAACAATTCTTCAAGCAATTCTGAAGATTTCGTCTTGCTCGAAGTCGAGGGCAGGGTAGGGTGCATCACATTGAATCGCGCAAAGGCCTTGAATGCCTTGTCGCTCGACATGGTGCGCAGGTTGACCAAAGCTTTGCTGGAATTTCGGGACAACCCTCAAGTCTTGGCTGTGTTGGTTCGCGGACGGGGTAAAGAAGAACCGTTCGGACATTTTTGTGCCGGTGGCGATATTCGATTTTTTCACCAGGCTGCGCTGGCGGATGACGAAAGTCTGGCCAACTTCTTTACAGAAGAGTACGCCTTGAACCACCTCATTCATACCTATTCCAAGCCCTACATCGCCTTTATGGATGGCGTGGTCATGGGCGGCGGAATGGGTATCAGCCAGGGTGCTAGCGTGCGCATCGTGACAGACAGAACTCAAATGGCCATGCCTGAAACACACATTGGTTTGTTTCCCGATGTAGGGGGTGGTTATTTTCTGAGCCGATGCCCAGGTCACATTGGTGAGTATCTGGGTCTGACGGGTCAAAAGATCAATGGACATCAGGCCATTTTGGCAGGGCTTGCAGATGGCTTCATTGAAGCGCAGAGGTTGCCACTCATTTGGAAAACGCTGCTCAGCACACCTTTTGAAACGAGTGAGTCAGTAGAGCGGTGGTTGCAAAGCCAGTTTACAAAGTTCGATTCTGCGCAATTTCCTGAAAAAGCAGCCATCGACAAATGCTTTGCATTGACAAGCCCCTTGGAAATTAGCCTGGCTCTTGAGCAGGAAAATTCGTCTTGGTCCCACCAAACACTGGCAAATTTGAAAAAAGCATCACCGCTCATGGTTCACGTCGTTTTGGCACAAATTCGCAAAGCTCGGAAGATGGGCTTGGCAGACGATTTGCGCATGGAGCGTGACATGGTGCACCATTGCTTTCATTTGCGCACAAAGAGTGAAACAGTGGAAGGCATCAGAGCCTTGGCCATCGACAAAGACCATCAACCTCAGTGGGCCCACGCCAATTTATCGGATGTTCAACAAGATGAATGGCCATTGTTTTTTCAAAGCCCCTGGACGGCTGAGACCCATCCCTTGCGCCATCTCAGCTAAAGTCGTTTAGCGGTGCCGGCTTTTCATAGCCCGCTCCACCTCCCGCTTGCCTTCGCGATCTTTGATGGTGTCGCGTTTGTCGTGTTCGGCTTTGCCCTTGGCAAGCGCAACTTCGCATTTGATGAAGCCTGTCTTCCAATGCAAATTGATCGGCACCAGGGTGAACCCCTTTTGCTCTACTTTGCTGGTGAGGCGGTCAATTTCATCTCGCTTCAGTAGCAATTTTCGCGTTCGTGCTGCTTCTGGGCTGACATGGGTTGAGGCTGTTTTGAGCGGGTTGATTAAACAGCCAATGATGAACATTTCTTTGTTGCGAATGACCACATAGCCGTCGGTCAGTTGGACCTTGCCTTCCCTGACAGCCTTGACCTCCCAACCTTCCAGCACCATGCCACATTCGTGCCGTTCTTCAAAAAAGTAGTCAAAGGCTGCTTTTTTGTTTTCTGCAATCAGGCCAGATTGACCGGGGCCTTTGTTCTTGGGAGTTGGCGTAGCCATGTTGTGTGAGTCTGCGAAGTGCTTGTTGTGCTTGTATTTGCAAGAGGGGTCTCTGAGAAATTACAATCTGCAGAATTGGTCTTATTGTATGAAGAAACTCCTCAAATCTGTCTTGATCTGGTACACCCCAGAGCAAATGTACCGTCTTGTGACGGATGTGGACCAATACATGCATTTCTTGCCTTGGTGCAATCACTCCAAAGTTTTGAGTTTCACCGCCCATGAGATGGATGCCGAAGTTGGAATTGGATTGGCTGGCATGCGCCAAGTATTTGTCACTCACAACACGCACATTGAGAATCACGAGGTGCGGATGAAATTGGTCAAGGGACCTTTTTCAAATTTAGACGGCACTTGGACCTTTGACCCAGTTGGAGACAATACCCAGAGGGCCTGCAAAGTGACCTTGTCGCTGGAGTATGGTTTCTCGAGTGCCACATTGGCTGCCGTTGTGGGCCCCGTGTTTGACAAAATTGCGGCCAGTTTGGTCGATGCATTTGTGAAGCGAGCGGAGCAAGTCTACGGTGACCAAAGCGCATGATGCATATCCAGTGTGTTTTCAGTCCGGCCCCTAGGCAGACCATTGACGTTATGTTGACACTGCCAGATTCGTGTCTCGTTTTAGAGGCTTTGCAGGCTTTGAAAAATTGCCCTGAATTGATAAATCATCTGGATGTTCTAGAGGCAGCCCTCCAAAATGAGGATTCAAGCGGCATTTGGGGACGAAAAGTTCCTCTTACAGAGGTCATAAAGCTGGGCGACCGTTTGGAAATCTATCGACCACTTTTGGTTGACCCCAAATTGGCCCGCAAAAAACGCTTCAAAGGGCAGGGCAAGGGCAGAACGGGTCTTTTTGCAAGACGCAGAGTCGGTGCCGTGGCAGGCTATTAGTTCGACTTGTCGGTTGCTCATTCAGCCTTTCACGCGGGTACAATCCTTTTTTTGGAGCCCTTCCTTATGCGCCTGCTCGGTAAAGCCCTCACCTTCGACGATGTGTTGTTGGTGCCAGCCTACTCCCAAGTCCTGCCCAAGGACACTTCCCTTGCCACCCAATTTACACGCAAACTGCGTTTGAATTTGCCATTGGTTTCAGCGGCCATGGACACCGTCACAGAGGCACGCTTGGCCATTGCCATTGCCCAAGAAGGTGGCATTGGCATTGTTCACAAAAACCTCACGCCTCAAGAGCAAGCGGCCCAAGTGGCCAAAGTGAAACGCTACGAGTCTGGCGTCTTGCGCGATCCGGTTGTGATCACACCCGATACCAAGGTCAGACAAGTCATGGCTTTGTCTGATGAATTGGGTGTATCCGGTTTTCCAGTGTGTGATGGTGGCAAAGTGGTCGGCATTGTGACGGGCCGCGACATGCGCTTTGAAACACGTTATGACCAGCCAGTGAGCGAGATCATGACCACCCGCGAGCGTTTGATTACTGTGCCAGAGGGCACGACCCCTGAAGAAGCCAAAGCCTTGCTCAACAAATACAAATTGGAACGTTTGTTGGTGGTGAACGAAGCTTTTGAGCTACAAGGCTTGATCACCGTGAAGGACATTACCAAGCAGTTGAATTTCCCTTTGGCTGCTCGAGATGCTGCTGGCAGATTGTTGGTTGGCGCTGCAGTTGGTGTTGGCGATGGAACCGAAGCTCGTGTTGAAGCCTTGGTCAAAGCCGGTGTTGATGCCATTGTGGTCGACACCGCGCATGGCCACAGCCAAGGTGTGATTGAACGCGTCAGATGGGTCAAGCAATACTATCCCCACATTGAGGTCATTGGTGGCAACATTGCCACCGGTGCTGCCGCTTTGGCTTTGGTTGAAGCAGGTGCTGACGCCGTGAAGGTTGGCATTGGCCCTGGCTCCATTTGCACGACACGCATTGTGGCGGGTGTCGGTGTGCCTCAAGTGATGGCCATCGACAATGTGGCCACAGCGCTTCAAGGCACTGGCGTGCCATTGATCGCAGACGGTGGCATTCGTTACAGCGGCGATATTGCCAAAGCCATTGCAGCAGGGGCCAGCACCGTCATGATGGGCGGCATGTTTGCAGGCACCGAAGAAGCGCCTGGCGAAATTATTTTGTACCAAGGCCGCAGTTACAAGAGCTACCGCGGCATGGGCAGCATTGGCGCCATGCAGCAGGGCAGTGCTGATCGTTACTTTCAAGAGTCAAGCACGGGCAACCCCAATGCTGACAAATTGGTGCCTGAAGGCATTGAAGGCCGTGTGCCGTACAAGGGTTCTGTGGTTGCTATTCTGTTTCAAATGGCTGGTGGCTTGCGCGCAAGCATGGGCTATTGTGGTTGCCCCACCATTGAAGACATGCGCAACAAGGCCGAGTTTGTAGAAATAACTGCTGCTGGAATACGCGAAAGCCATGTCCACGATGTGCAAATTACCAAAGAAGCGCCCAACTACCGTGCAGATTGATTCTGTGCGCTGCTTTGTTTAAACCCTAATTTCATTTTTCTACGTCCCATGTTGCATTCCAAAATTCTAATTCTCGACTTTGGCTCCCAAGTGACGCAACTGATTGCACGCCGCGTTCGGGAAGCCCATGTGTTTTGTGAAGTGCATCCTTGCGATGTCACCAGCGACTGGGTTCGTGAGTACGCCAATGACGGCAAGCTTAAAGGTATTATTTTGTCTGGTTCACATGCCAGCGTTTACGAAGTAGAAGATAGAGCTCCCGATGCAGTTTTCGAGATGGGCGTTCCGGTTCTGGGTATCTGCTACGGCATGCAAACCATGGCGGAACAATTAGGTGGCAAAGTGGAAGCGGGCACCACTCGCGAATTTGGTTACGCAGAAGTGCGCGCGCAAGGTCACACCGAATTGCTGAAGGGCATTGAAGACTTTGCCACGGCTGAAGGCCACGGCATGCTCAAGGTTTGGATGAGCCATGGCGACAAAGTCACTCAGTTGCCAACAGGCTTCAAGGTCATGGCCTCAACGCCAGCTTGCCCCATCGCGGGCATGGCCGATGAAGTGCGTCGTTTTTACGCGGTTCAATTTCATCCTGAAGTGACCCACACCGTCCAAGGGCAAGCATTGCTCAATCGATTTGTATTAGATATTTGCAAAGCCAGTCCAGATTGGATCATGGGCAATTACATTGAAGAAGCGGTTGTCAAAATTCGCGAACAAGTTGGCAAAGAAGAAGTTATTTTGGGACTCTCAGGTGGCGTGGATTCTTCTGTGGCCGCAGCGCTCATTCACCGCGCCATTGGTGATCAACTCACCTGCGTGTTTGTTGACCACGGCCTGTTACGCTTGAACGAGGGCGACATGGTCATGGAAATGTTTGAAGGCAAATTGCATGCTCGCGTCATTCGTGTCAATGCCAGCGATTTGTTCTTGGACAAGTTAGCGGGTGTCAGTGAGCCTGAACAAAAACGCAAAATCATTGGCGGCTTGTTTGTCGATGTGTTCAAAGAAGAAGCGGCTAAATTGAAAGCGGGAGCAGGGGGTCACAAGGGTGCTAGCTTTTTAGCGCAAGGCACCATTTACCCAGATGTCATCGAGTCGGGTGGTGCAAAAAGCAAAAAAGCTGTCACGATCAAGAGCCACCACAACGTGGGGGGCCTGCCTGAACAATTAGGCTTGAAATTGTTAGAGCCTTTGCGCGAACTGTTTAAAGACGAAGTCCGCGAGCTCGGTGTTGCGCTTGGCTTGCCGCGAGAAATGGTTTATCGCCATCCGTTCCCTGGTCCAGGTTTGGGTGTGCGCATTTTGGGCGAGGTCAAAAAAGAATACGCAGATTTGTTGCGACGTGCCGATGCTATCTTCATTGAAGAACTTCGCAACTTCACTGATGAAAAGGGCAAATCTTGGTACGACCTAACCAGCCAAGCCTTCACAGTTTTTTTACCTGTCAAAAGCGTTGGCGTGATGGGCGATGGCCGAACATACGATTACGTCGTAGCTTTGCGTGCAGTGCAAACATCAGACTTCATGACGGCCGACTGGGCAGAATTGCCATATGCCTTGTTGAAGAAAGTCTCTGGACGCATCATCAATGAAGTGCGCGGAATAAACCGAGTGACTTACGACGTCAGTAGCAAACCACCCGCCACCATTGAGTGGGAATAAACCCTCATCTTCATTGAGTACATTGGTAACTGCTTGCCAGTTCTTTGTCGCCCGATTTGTATCGAGCGACTAACGGATAGGGACACAAGGGTCGAGTAAGGTTTGTGGGCCAGGTGCTCGGTACATCGGCATTGGCACCGCCAAGATTGCCCGCGCCCCTAGAGGCTGCCGCTATGCTGTCCGGTGCTTTGCCTTGTTCTACCCATTCGACCAACGCAGTCAATGCATCGAACTGATCTGTAGCTGGGCCGCCTCGAGAGTGCCCCATGCCCGGCACTGGAAAAAATCTGGCGAAACTGTTGGCCTTGCCGCCATGATGAGTATTCAGTGCTCGATACCAAGCTGCGGTATCGTCAATGGAAAAAATAGGATCAGACGTACCATGAACCACAATGATCTTGCCGCCTCTGTCGCGCAGTTCATTTAACTGCGTGGCATTGGGAGGGGACATCAACGCAATGCCACTTTCCTTGTAAAGAGAGTCTGTTGCAAAGATTTTTAGGGCTTCGCGCTCAAAGTCAAAGCTGAGTGCATAGGCCGCAGCTTTGGACGTGTCGCTCGCCATGGCCAAGTCTTCGTTGGGAGGGGTTGAGAAAATAAAGCCCACAGATACTGGATTGCGTGCGGTGCGAACCGAATTTCGAAATTTCCACTCACCCCATCCTGGATGTGCAATGCCTGGATCAAACGGAAAACCCGCATAAAAAAGTTCTCCATTGGCACGCATCACCGGTGCGTAAACAGCAGATATAACCTTCTTTTGTGCATCGGTTAGGCAAGAGCCATCCCTTTGGCCTTGACAACTCGGGACATCTCTATGGATGTCAAAAGCTTTGCGGCAAGCTTCAGTGTCTTGAACCAAGCCATCTACGGCACCATCCAAGGCATCGCAGCGAGCGAGGATGGCATTGGCAATCAGTCTTCGTTCCACCATTGGAAGTGCAGACTCGTAGTCAGGCAGACCGTTGCTTGTTTTGCTGGTAGAGACTGAGTCCCAGCGTTTGACATGCGATAAATTGGCAGCGGAGGCTTTGGGCAGGTAAATGCCAGGTGCGTTGGCAAGGATGCCGTCGTAATCTTTGGCGTAGCGAGAAGCTGCCACCATGGCATGACGACCACCATTGGAGGTACCGCCAATGTAGGATCGATCGGGTCCTTTGCCATAGGCTGCTTGTATCAACGCCTTGGCCATAGGGGTCAGTGATCCAACAGCCTGATAACCGTAGTCCAGCCGGGCTTGCGGGTCCCGTCCGAACAGAGGATTTTGCGCGGCAGTGTGTCCGGCATCGGAACTGATGACTGCAAAACCATTTTGAAGGCCGTTACGCAGAATGCCGCCACTTCCCAAGGATGCGCCACCGTCTGCGGTTACAACGCTGCCATCGGTACCGCCATTGCCCTGCAACAGAAACCGACCACTCCAATCGCGGGGCAGGCGCATTTCAAAACCAATGGCATAGGTTTGTCCATCTACAGGGCTGATGCGCTGGTTCATTTGTCCGGTGACTTGGCAGTGTTCGGACACGGGTTGACCCGCATTGTGGAGGACGCCCGAAGCTACTTCGCGGGCAGCCGTGATTTTGGTGTTGTTAAAGCTAAAGTTGAGCAAGCTGCTGCATTGAACAAGGGCCTTGCCCTTGGCTGGGGAGAGTTGTGGGGGCGCATTGCTTAAGCCAATTGAGCTACAACCAGCAAGTACCATGCACGCCACAGCCGTGAAAGAGCCTTTTTGTATCATGTGTTGTCTCCTGTTTTTTGGTTGTGTGACAGTTGTCATTCGTTTTCTGAACTTGCACCCATTTAGCTTCCGAATATCATCCTAACGCATGTCTTTTCAATTTTTCCGTTCATTCTTGATTGATGCAAGGCCGCACGGGTCGCATTCGCGTTGTCCGAAAGGGGCCAGGCACTCTGTTTTACCTGCTGACAAACGAAGCGCAAAGGCGTTTAATTGGGCTAGACTCCGTCAAGCTCAAAATAATCATCTGTGCATAATTCAACTTGAAATGACGCCAAATCTTAGATTCATCAGTTTCAAGCCTCTAGGGTATCTGCTTGGGTTTTGTTTGCCGTTTTATTTAGCGGGTTGTGCTCAGTCGCCACAGACACTGTTGGCCACAACGCCTTCATTTAGTCCTATTGAAGTTCAAGGAACCGCAGCAGAATGGCGCGCCATCAACCGTCTTACCTATGGCCCCACACCCTCGCTGATTGCTGACATCAAGTTAAACGGTCGTCCCAAAGAATGGGCTTTGAATCAATTGGATGCTGCCCGCAAAGCTAGTCTAGAAAGGCCAAGGCTTCCATCAGATTTAGTGTCGATCAACGACTCACTGCCAACGATCTTTGACGGCGCTCGAAAGGAACGCGAAGCTCGAGCTTCGGTCCCCTCTGGCACTCCCATCAACGAACAGGTGGTCAATGAAAAGCGCTTTCATTTTCATGATCAAACGGAGGACTTGTTCTACAACCGTACCCAAGTGAACAAGGCCATTGCTTGGCGCCTAGCCAGTTGCAGCAGCGACGAGAATGAACAGCCCATGTTGGCTCGGATGACTGAATTCTGGTTCAACCATTTCAACATTTTTCAACAAAAGGGAACCGTTCGACCGTTTGCAGGTCACTATGCCATCAACGTGGCCAGGGCACATGCATTGGGCAAGTTTGAGGACTTGGTGCTAGCGAGTGCCAAGCACCCGGCCATGCTGTACTACTTGGACCAACGGCTCAGTGTTAGCCCTCAACCCGCGCGAGGCGGGCAAAGTCCCAGAGGTTTGAACGAAAACTATGCACGTGAGTTAATGGAACTGCATACCTTGGGCGTGAATGGTGGGTTCTCCCAAAATGACGTTCGTGAGTTAGCGCGTTTACTCACTGGCTGGACTGTTGCTCCGCGCGCTCAGGATGGTTTTCAGTTTGTCATGCGCTTGCATGAGTCTGGTCATAAAACAGTCATGGGAAAAAGCTTTCCCAGCTCTGCCCAATTCGTTGGATTGAGGGAAGGCGAGGAGGCCATCCGATTCCTGGCCAATCATCCTGCAACGGCTCAACGAGTGTCACGTCGACTTGCTGAATACTTTGTTGCAGATTTGCCCCCCAAAGCCTTGGTTGATCTAATGGCAAGTACATTTCTGACCACAGGCGGTGACATTTACCAGGTCATGAAAGTGATGTTGAATCATTCTGCTTTTTGGGATCCTGAAAACAAACTCTACAGAACACCCTATGATTTTGCATGTGGCAGTTTGCGGGCACTCAATGCAGGAAACGATCGCAACAAATGGCTTCAAGCGTTCGGCTATGCTGCTGTTTCAGGACATGGCATACAAAATTGGCAAACACCCGATGGCTATGCATTCAATGCCAACACATGGTTCACTCCTGAAGCCCTGACGCGTCGAATTGACTTTGCTCTGACCATTGCGCGTAACGCACCCGAGCGAAGTGATTTGTACCCTTACCTCAGCGACTCAACAAGCAAAGCAGTGATGATGCAAGCACCCCTTCAAAGAATGGGCTTCGTGCTGGGCAGTTCTGAATTGGTTTTTAAGTGATGACATTGAAAGCAAAACACATGTTGATCAATCGCCGTCAAGCTATTTTTCAATCACTCGGCATGGGTGCATTTGCTTTTCCCGCTGTCTCTGCAATGGCCAGTTCGTCTTCTTCGTCGGGCCGAATTGTCATTGTTTTTTTGCGTGGCGCCTACGATGGCCTGTCGATGCTAGTGCCACATGGCGATGCAAGGTATGCTCAAATTCGCCCTAACATTGCCATTCCACAACCAGACGGCACCCTCAAAACAGCACTGGCACTCGACGAAAATTTTGGACTTCACCCTGCTTGTAATGCCTTGCTTCCGCTCTGGCACCAAGGCGTCTTAGCCGCAATTCCTTGTGCGGGTTCGCCCGATTCGAGCAGATCTCATTTTGATGCTCAATACCATTGGGAAACAGGGAAACCAGGCTCTAGTTCGCCCTCTGACGGATGGATGAATGTCTTGTCGGGTATGGTTGGCAATGGGGCTGGGCTGCATGCGTTGGGTGTAGGGGAAAGCAGTCCTAGAATTTTGTCGGGCCCTAGGTCCGTTCAATTGGTGGGAAATGGCTTGTTAGCCACAAGACCTGGAACGCTGGCCGAATCCAAAACGCGAGAGGCAATTCTCCAGTTGTATGCTGGCAACGAAAAAATGGCCAACGCCATGCTGGAGGGTGCCAACAACCGCATGTCAACAGCGGCTATGTTGAAAGCGCCCAATATGGCTGCAAGCAATGAGCAACAAGCAGCCAACAATGGCGCAGGTTCTCCCCAAGGTCTGGCTTTAGATGCCAAACACCTTGGCGTGCTGATGCAGCAAAATCGTCAGCTTCGACTCGGATTCCTGTCCTCGGGTGGTTGGGACACTCACATCAATCAAGGCAATGTCACTGGTTTATTGGCCAATAACTTGAACAACCTTGCCAATACACTCGTTCAACTCAGAGCCGCTTTCAATGAACCCAATGACTTGGTGATCGTGGCCAGTGAATTTGGCCGTACCTGTGCTGAAAACGGTACAAGGGGCACCGACCACGGCCATGGCAATGTGATGTGGCTGCTAGGCAATCGCGCACAAGGCGGAAAATGGCATGGACGATGGGACGGTTTAGCCCAAAATCAGCTCAACGAGGGTAGGGATTTACCGGTACACCATGATTTCAGAGCTGTCTTGGCGCAAGCTCTGGTGGCAAGCTTGGGGTTACCCAGAACTCAGCTTTCTGATGTTTTTCCTGGCTATCGGTGGGACGACATGCTAGATGGTATTTTCAAGACTTAGAAGGAGAGTTCATTGAAAATAGCACCACAATCCATAACATTTGCCTGAGAACCACTCAATGGCGACATCCAGCAGCACAGTGAAAAGAAAAAATGGCATTCCAAAATACACAGCGGCCCAAAAACCCGCCAACCACGTGGGTCGTGGCTCTTTAAGTCTGTATCCCATGACCGTTTGGGTCTGTCTTTTTTCAAGGAATTTCTTCAGCATTCGATTGCGCTTTAATGCAGTCTTCAAAAAGGTAACCCAATGATAGTGCATTGGGATGGCCATGACCTCACACAATGGGATGCCGTTCATCAAAAAGCGGCAGGTTCGTTGCAACAAGGCTGGGACTACGGTTCAAGTTTGAAATTGTTGGGCGTCCCCGTTTTAAGAGCCAGAGTCATGGATCAGGGTCAACAAGTGGCTCAGGCGCAGTTCATCGTCAGGCGGTGGGGCAAGTTGGGCGCCGTTGCACTTTGTACGCGCGGTCCTATTTGGTCTCAACCCCTCACACCTGAAGCAGAATCGATCGTTTACAAAGCCCTCAAAAAAACATTGCCCCTAACTGGCATTCGATTTATGGCTGTCACACCTGAAGTGAGTGAAGGCCAAGTACATGGCCTTCATCCTATGCGCCGAATCATGTCTGGCATGTCAACAGTCATGCTTGACATTAGCCAACCCATTTCAGACATCCGAGCGCAACTTGAAGGACGCTGGCGAACGAGCTTGGTCGGTGCTGAGTCAAGTGAAATGACTATTCACAAAGTTGGGACCAATGAAGGTCAATACCGTTGGCTACTTGACAATGAGAAACAGCAAAGAGTGGACAAACAACTTGAAGGCTTGCCACTTCCTTTCTTTGACCTGTATGTTCAATCGCGCAAACAACCCGCTAAAAACATTCTGACACTTCGAAGCGATGTGAGGCGTGATCGAATTGCCGCAATGATGTTTTTGATTCACGGCGAAGCGGCCACCTACCAAGTTGGCTGGACTTCCGACCAAGGGCGTGAGTTGAATGCCCACCATCTCATCTTGTGGCGCGCCATAGAAGAGTTGCGCGAGAGGCGTATCAGAGTTTTAGATTTAGGAGGGGTCAACACCATTCGAAGCGCAGGTGTTGCCAGATTCAAGATGCGAACAGGCGGTAAGGTTCTAACTCTGGCTGGTACTTACATATAGATTTGAAGTTTTCCATGTACTTACCCAAGCAATTCAATCATCCTGAGCATGCCAGAAACATCATTCAGGAAAATCCTTTTGCCAGTCTCATCTCCAATGACGACCAAGGTTTTCCTTTTGTCTCACACATTCCAATTAAATTAATCCCCCATGCAACAGATGCCCAGCAAGACAAGCTGCTGGGGCATGTGGCCAAGGGAAATCCACATGCTGAATTTTTGCGCAGTCGCCCCTTGGTTCTGCTGACATTCATGGGGCCACATGCCTACATGTCACCCATGGTTTATCCAGACTTGGTCAGGGTGCCTACATGGAGTTATGTGGCGGTTCATGTGAAAGCTGAGGTCAAAATTTTGGAAGGTGAAGAAGCCAAAGATGCCATCTTGAAACAGCTCATTGCAGATCATGAGCCGCCGTATGCCAAGCAATGGCGAGGTTTGCCAGAAACCTACACACAACCCATGCTCAATGCCATTGTTGCGTTTGAAATGAAAGTTCAAGACATTCACACCAAAGTCAAACTCAATCAACATCGACCAGAGTCTCATGCGGCCATGCATGCGGCCTATGAAGCTGGCAATGAATCTGAAAAGGCATTGGCTCTGTGGATGAGACGACTTGGAATGTCTGCATGAACCAAGATCTGCAATGGATGCAAGCTGCCTTGGCGCTGGCCAAGCAAGCGGGGGAGGCTGGTGAAGTTCCTGTGGGAGCTGTGCTTGTAAACGATGGAAAAATTGTTGGCAGAGGCAGAAACAGTCTTATTTCAAACAAAGATCCGACAGCCCATGCAGAGATTTTGGCCCTTCGCGATGCTGCTCAATCGCTAGGTAATTACAGATTAGAGAGCTGCACACTTTATGTCACTCTTGAACCCTGCACCATGTGCTCCGGCGCTATTGTGAACGCTCGCATTGCTCGCTTGGTTTATGGTGCATCAGAGCCTAGAACTGGCGCTGCAGGTTCTGTGTTCAATGTCTTTCAAAATGCAACACTTAACCATCACACTGCTTTAAAAGGTGGCTTGTTGGCAGAGGAATCGCGACAGCTTTTGCAAGATTTTTTCAAACCAAAACGAATCAATGCAAACCCTTTGCGCGAAGATGCTTTGCGTCCATCCGACGAATGGTTTAACGGCATTCCCGATTACCCATGGTCTGGCCATTACATTTCTGATTTGCCTACTTTGAATGGTTTGCGCATGCACTATTTAGATGAGGCAATCCATTCAGACAACTCAGATCAGATCACGTATCTGTGTCTGCATGGCAATCCTGCATGGAGCTATCTTTATCGAAAGATGATTCCCATCTTCAGTGCAAAAGGTCATCGCGTGGTGGCGCCAGACCTCATTGGTTTTGGGAAGAGCGACAAGTTTAAAAAACCTCAGCAACACAGCTTTGGCTTTCACAGACAAGTCTTGCTGGATTTCATTGAGCGCTTGGATTTAAAACGTGTGGTCTTGGTCGTTCAAGATTGGGGCGGCATTCTGGGCCTGACTTTACCCATTGCCATGCCCGATCGTTTTATGGGATTGCTTGTCATGAACACCACCCTGGCTACGGGCACCCAACCATTGTCCGATGGCTTTTTGAGTTGGCGTTCCTGGTGTCATGACAATCCAGATTTCGATGTTGCCAAACTCTTTGCACGTGGCAACAAGCACATGTCACCTGAAGAAACTCAAGCCTACAACAGCCCCTTCAAAGATCGTGGTCATCGTGCAGCTCTGCATGCTTTTCCACCTATGGTGCCAGAACATGAAAACAGTGCAGGCGCTGAAATTTCCAGACTTGCCTTGCATTTTTGGCGTGAACGCTGGCACGGTCAAACGATGATGGCCATTGGACTTCAAGACCCGGTGCTAGGACAAAAAGTGATGCGCTCGCTAAAGGCAAACATACGCAATTGTCCTGAGCCAATGCTGTTGCCTGAAGCTGGACATTTTGTACAAGAACACGGGCAATCTATCGCTGAAGCTGCCGTTCAGCATTTCAAAATGAGTCATTCATGAGCCACATTTACATCTTTTCTCCTTCCAGTGCCGTACGCGATAAAGCTGCCTTTCGTCGCGGAATCAAACGACTGAAAGCGCAAGGTCATGAAGTTGAAATTGACACCGATGCTTTGAGCAGTCACATGCGATTTGCAGGTGATGACGAGACTCGATTGAAAGCCATACAGCGTGCATCAGCCAGCGGTGCCAACATTGCCATGATTTCAAGAGGTGGCTATGGACTGACGCGTTTGTTAACGCAACTGTCCTATCAGACCATCGCCAAGGCCATCGACAAAGGTATGCAATTTGTTGGCTTGAGCGACTTCACCGCTTTTCAACTGGCCGTCTATGCTAAAACTCAGAGAATAACTTGGCATGGACCCGCCCTAGGTGAAGACTTTGGCCCTGACAATGAACCTGATGAGATCATGCAAGCCTGCTTTGATGATTTGTGTCTTGAGCAAGGAGAGGGTACAGGTTGGCGCATGCCCGCACTGCCTTTGCAAAAACCTGTCAAAGTTAACAACGCAGTTTTATGGGGCGGTAATTTAGCAGTTCTGACATCGCTTTTGGGAACGCCGTTTTTTCCAATGGTAAAAGGTGGCGTCTTGTTTTTGGAAGATGTCGGAGAGCACCCTTACAAAATTGAACGCATGCTGACGCAGCTTTTGAATGCTGGCGTTTTGCAAAAACAAAAGGCCATTGTGTTGGGACAATTCACTTCCTACAAATTGGTTTCACACGACAAGGGATTTAAACTTAACACGGTGATAGAGAGGCTTCGCTCTCATCTCAAAATTCCTGTGCTAACAGGTCTGCCATTTGGGCACGTTAGCACCAAAGTTCTTTTGCCTATTGGCGCAAAAGTCTATCTTGCAACCGAAGGCCGTGACGCCTTTTTAGTCTGGGGCCATATTTGATGTCAATGAAAAGAATTCGCTGGAGCCGTTGGTTCTTAGTGGCTGTGCTGGCATTTGTATTGCTGGCCTTGACTGCGTTCGGCGCTTTTCAAATTTATTTGCTTCGATCTATGGCACCGCTTTCAGGCGTTCAACAATTACAAGGCTTATATTCAGGCGTTGAAATTAAACGCGATGTCTCCGATGTTACGCACATACATGCCTCAAACCCCCTAGATGCTTGGCGAGCGATTGGTTTTGTTCATGCCCAAGAACGCGGGTGGCAATTGGCTTTCAACCGCCAAGTCATGCACGGTGAGTTGTCAGAATGGCTTGGCCCCACCACATTGGAAACAGACAAATTGATGCGCACATTGGGCATCATGAAAGCCGCGCAAGCTCAGTTTGAGAAGTTGCCAGCCAACACACAAAAAGCCCTTGAGGCCTATGCCGAAGGTGTACGTGCGGGATATGCCAGCGAACAGTGGCGTGCACCTGAGTTTGTTATTATGGGCATCCATCCAACTAAGTCAATGAAATCCTGGACCGCCATTGACAGCGTGGGTTGGGCATTGATGATGGCTTTAGATTTAGGCGGCAACTGGGGAAATGAATTTGCACGTTTAATGGTGGCTCAAACATTGAGCACCGAAGATTTGTGGAAATTACTGCCACCCTATCCAGGTGAATCTCGAGCTACCAAAGTTGATATTGCAGCCCTTTATCAAAGTTTAGGTGTGTATGCCAAGCCTGGTTCGCCACAAGCGAATGCATTGGCATCTCAGAAAATGCTGGCCTCAACGACCTTGGACATTGGCGTTTTAGAAGGAAAGGGCAGCAACAACTGGGTACTGCCTGGCAGCAACACGAAATCTGGTTTGCCTTTGCTGGCCAATGATCCTCACCTTGGTTTAAGTGCACCTGCTGTTTGGTATTTTGCTGGTTTGCATTCGCCACCGGGTCAGTTGCCAGACGGCAAACCTCATGGTGCGTTGAATGTGGTGGGTGCAACATTGCCAGGCCTACCTTTTGTGGTTTTGGGCCGCACTCAAATGGCTGCTTGGGGCTTTACCAATACAGGACCAGATGTTCAAGATTTGTACCTTGAAGCTTTGGAAGGCCCAAACAATTACCGAACACCCAATGGCCAGCAAGCCTTCGAAACGCGAGATGAAGTGATCAAAGTTAAAGGGCAGGGTGATGTGACCCTCAAAGTTCGAAGCACACGCCATGGGCCGGTGATATCGGATGTACAGCCTGCCTATGCACAGTTCTTGAACATGGACAAATATGCCATTGCATTGCGTTGGTCTGCTTTGGACATAGACAATCAAACCATCGTGGCTGGCATGGAAGCGAATTTTGCGTCATCCGTTGCTGACTTGCGTCAAGCCTTCTCAAAGAACCATTCACCCATGCAAAGCATTGTCATGGCTGATACAGCCGGAAATGTGTTGTTCAAAGCTGCTGGCAAAGTCCCGGTGCGTTCTGCAGCGCACGATTTGCAAGGCATGGTGCCAGCACCAGGTTGGCTGTCTCAATACGATTGGCAGTCTTGGATTCCCTACGATCAAACACCAGAAGTTTCTCAAGCCGACATTGAAAAACGAGGGTGGCATGCCACTGCCAATCAAAAGATCTTGCCTCCAGGCTATGCACCATTTTTAACCCACGATTGGACGGGCCCAGAACGGTTTGATCGAATTGCACAATTGCTTTCTGCTGGAACCAAATTGGATGCCAGCCAAATGAAAACCATTCAAGCAGATGTGCATTCCTTAGCGGCTGACCGGCTGTTGCCCTATCTTCAGACTTTGACTTCAACTCACCCCAAGGGTCCTGATGCTTTGGCACAGTTGAAGTTGTTCAAAGGTGATATGTCCCGTGATTCTTCGGGCGCATTGATTTATGCAGTTTGGATTGACGAGGTCACACGTGCCATCCTGATTCCTAAATTGGGTGAGACACGATTTAAAGCCTTGTTTGGTAAGCGTGCATTCAGACCTGGCGTAGAGGGTGTGTTGGCTACTCAAGACAAGTCTTGGTGTGGTGAAGCAGGATGCCAAGTCTTGATGAACAAAGCCCTAGATTCAGCATTGGACAAAATTGTGGCCATGCAAGGCGACAAAGTGTCAGAGTGGAACTGGGGCCGTGCACACCCAGCTCTCAGTGCCCATAAGCCTTTTGGCAATGTCAAATCCCTTGCAGCGTTCTTTGACGTAACCGGCCCTAGCGGCGGTGATGCATTCACGGTCAATGTGGGTCAATATTGGACAAATAGCACTACAGTGCCTTTTGCAACACGTCATGCGGCGTCTATGCGAGCGGTCTACGACTTGGCTAATTTAGAAGAATCTGGTTTCATTTATCAGACGGGACAAAGTGGTCATCCTTTTTCTCCAAGGTATCGGGACATGAGAGATGAATGGGGTCAAGTGAAGTACAGACCACTGACCATGACGACCTCAGGTCCTACTCAGTTGCTGAAACTCATTCCTTGATGAAGAAGCCCTGATAAGGGCTTTTCCTTCATTAAGACTGACAGGAGAGATGTGTTTTATCTGTTGGGTTTTTGAAGCAACATCTTACTTAACATAATATACATCGTATGAAGTTAATAGGATCTATAAAAACCTAATAGTTTCAATCAGATCCCTGCGAGGCTTCTAATGACCTATGGCGCTTTGCCAGCTCTTTTCTTTTGCTCGGTCACTTGGATGGCTTCTTGAACGAGCTTCAATGAATCTGGACGGTTTCCTTGTACTGCAAAATCTACCGCACTTAAACCCAGTTGGTTTTTCAAAAGTATGTCGGCTCCTTCGTCAATCAACAATTGAACAGCCTTGGCATTGCCATACCTCGCTGCCATCATCAATGGCGTTGTTCCATTGGGAGACTCAGCATCTATGTAGGCACTTTCATCCAGTAGCAGTTGGATTAATTCGGTGTGTCCACTTGTGGCTGCGTAATGCAACGGTGTCCATCCTGGATGGTTGATGTCGGCTTTTAGGCTGATTAAGAGCTTTGCCAATACAACTTGGCCCCTTAAACACAAGAGCATCAAAGCTGATTCACCGTATGAGTTGCGAACGTTCAAATTCACCTTGGGGTGTTTGGCAAGGACTTCAAAAGTATTCAGGGAGCCCTGACGCAATGCAAGAAGCAAGGCCGGTTCTGCGTTCAAATCGACCGTATTAGGGTCAAATCCGCGAGCCAACAAACTCGAAACTACTTTAACTTGATCCTCTGGAATGGCTTTGAAAAAGTCTTCATAAGAGCCAGCCAAAACAGACAGTGATAATGTTAAAAAACCAATCTTTACAATGTACTTTTTTAGTAATCGAATGTTAACTATCAACATGATCTAGGGCTTCAATGTTGCTGTCACTTTGGTAAATAACTGGTCAAAATTATGGCTTGTCAGTTCACCCATGGCCTCGGGTGTCATGCCTCTCAATTCAGCCAGAAGTTTCGCCACATAGGGAACATAAGAAGGATTGTTGGTTTTCCCCCGGTATGGCACAGGCGCCAAATAAGGGCTGTCAGTTTCAATCAACAAGCGGTCCAAAGGCATCCAAGCAGCCACGTCTCGCAATTCCTGTGCTGTTTTGAAGGTCAAAATGCCAGAAAAAGAGATGTAAAAGCCTAAATCAAGGGCCGCTTTGGCGACGGTTTGTGTCTCAGTAAAGCAGTGGAAAACACCTCCCACACTGGCCAAGTCCCCTACTTCGCCCTCTTCTTTCAGTATGCGAATGGTGTCATCTGAAGAAGATCGAGTGTGAATGACCATGGGAAGCTTGACCTGACGGGCTGCACGAATGTGTGTTCTAAAGCGTTCACGCTGCCATTCCATGTCATTGATGCTGCGTCCGCCTTTGCGCTCTGCCATTTGGTAGTAGTCCAATCCCGTCTCACCCACAGCTACAACACGGGGCAAGCTGGCTTTTTCCACCAAGTCTGTCACAGTGGGTTCATAAATGTCTTCATTGTCTGGGTGAACACCTACCGTGCTCCAAAAATTATTGTAGGTCTTGGCAAGAGCGTGCACTTTGTCAAACTCTTCCATGGTGGTGCAAATGCACAAAGCACGTGTTACGTGAGCGTCGTGCATTTTTTGGCGAATATCAGGAAGCTGAGAAACAAGCTCAGGAAAAGAGAGATGGCAATGTGAATCGGTATACATATTAAGCGGGGCTGTTAAGCACTTCTCGCGCTTCTGTGCAAAGCGCCTCTAACATCAAGCCTGCATTGAAGGGGTGCTCTGCTGTTTTGGCAGCCTGAGAAAGGCGTTTGAACCAGGCTGTCAGTTGCGCCGGTGAAATTTTCAAGGGAGGGAGATCATTCTCATTGAAATACCGCAAAGATGCTCGAATTTGCATCATGAGTAAATCGTGACAAAGCTTTTGCAATGCATCGATCACTTCCGATGCAGGTAAATCGGAACAATAACTGGCATCTCCTGCCAGCATGGCCCTGGGAAATTGAGACCACCACTGCATGGTTTGACCAAAATTGCGTTGCTTCAATACTTCATCAGGTCGGCCGCCTGCAGCTTTGAGAAGCGGCAGGGCATCTTCTGCTGAAAGCCCTTGTGTTTGAAGCCACTTAACCGCTTCAGCATGTGATGGCCACGACATGGTGTGAATCAAACAACGGCTTCGAACAGTGGGTAACAACTGGTGTGCAGCTTCTGTGGCCAATACAAATTTAACATCGCCAGGCGGCTCTTCCAAAGTTTTCAGCAAAGCATTGGCCGTGACATGGTTCATGCGCTCAGCCGGAAACACCAGAACCGCTTTCCCTTTGCCCCGAGCATTGGTTCTTTGAGAAAATTCAATGGCATCTCGCATGGCATCAATGCGAATTTCTTTACTGGGCTTGCGCGATTTACTGTCAATTTCAGACTGGGCTTTTTCGCTCAGCGGCCAGCCCAATTCCATCAGGATGGTTTCGGGCATCAAGACAAACAAGTCGGCATGGGTATGAACACTCAACGCGTGACAACTGCCGCAGTGGCCACATGAACCTTGCGTTAACGCAGAGTCTGACTCGCAAAGCCATGCACTGACCAAGGAAGTTGCTAACTCATATTGACCCAAACCAGAGGGCCCTTGCAACAACCAGGCATGTCCCTGTTGCGAAAGCAATGACAAGCTTTGTAGATGAATCCATGGTGCCATTGGGGTCATTGGAGTCATTGAGAGTAGGCAGCTTCAACAGCTTTTAAGACGTCTGACCAAACTGCATCGCGCGATTGGTCCGCTGCAATTTGGGCAAATCTAGTGGGTGATTCTTGCATGCGTTTGGCGTAGCCATTTCGGACAGCTTGAAAGAAAGATTGGGGTTGCGATTCAAATTTGTCAGGCAAACGCGCAGTGCTCAAGCGCTCTGCAGCCACTGCAGGCGGCAGGTCAAACCAAATGGTCAGGTCGGGCTGCCGCAATGGGCTTGATGGAACATGCTGAACCATTTGCTCGAGTGATTTTAAGACTTGCCAATCGAAACCTCTTCCACCACCTTGGTAAGCGAAGGTGGCATCAGTGAAGCGGTCACACAAAACGACTTCGCCCCTTGCTAGGGCGGGTTCAATCACTTGAATCAAGTGTTCACGTCTTGCAGCAAACATGATCAAGGCTTCTGTCAAGGGGTCCATGGCTTCATGCAATGCCAATTCTCTAAACTTTTCTGCCAATGGTGTGCCACCCGGTTCACGGGTACGGGTAACAATGTGCCCACGACTATTGAACCAGTTTGACAAGCCTTCAATGTGGGTTGACTTACCAGCGCCATCAATGCCTTCAAAACTGATAAACCAAGCTTGGCTCATGGCTCATTGTCCCTCCTTAGATAAACCACGTTGATATTTGTTCACCGCGTTATTGTGCTCGTTCAGTGTTTGGCTGAAATGACTGGTGCCATCGCCTTTAGCGACAAAATAAAGCGCACTGGATGGCGCTGGTGAAATGGCCGCGATCAAGGCAGCTTTACCTGGCATGGCAATCGGCGTTGGCGGCAAGCCTGATCGAGTGTAGGTGTTGTAAGGGGTATCGGTTCGCAAATCAACACGCCTTAAATTACCATCAAATGAATCTCCTAAGCCATAGATGACGGTAGGATCCGTTTGCAGTCGCATGCCAATTTTGAGTCGATTGTGAAAAACTGCCGAGATCATGGGACGATCGCTGGCTCTGCCTGTCTCTTTTTCCACAATGCTTGCCAAAATGAGCAGCTCTTCTGGATTCATAAGCTTTAAGTGGGCAGGTTTTTGGGCCCACACATTTTCCAAGTGCCGGTCCATGGCTTTCAAAGCGCGCTGCATGACCGCCAGATCTGTTGACCCTTTAGAGTAGGTGTAGGAGTCTGGGTAAAAACGGCCCTCGGGGTGAATATTGGGCCGGCCCAGTTTAGCCATGATGTCAGCATCTGTCATGGCTTGTGTGGTGAATTTCAAAGTTTCAGCCTTGGCCAAAGCTTGCTTGAATTGTTTGAAAGTCCACCCTTCAACCAAAGTGATTGTTTTCAGGCTTTCTTCGCCACGGGCCAACATGTTGAGAACCCCTTTGGGAGACATCTCTGGGGTGATTTCGTAACTGCCCGCCTTGATGGCTCGATCTTGACCAGACAATCGGAACCAGAGTCGCAACAAAGGAGGTGACACATTGACACCTGCATCTGAAATGGCTTGTGCAACACCTTTCGGTGTTGTGCCTGGCTCAATTGCCAAATCCAGAACCTGAACACCGGAAGAAGTCTTCACTGCATCAGACTTGAAGCCCATGGGCATTTGAAGCCAGGCCATGGAGCCCGCCAAAACGACCAGCACCGTGAAAGTTGCCAAAGTCAAAAAAGCCCGCCACGAACTTTTTTTTCGCGAAGTTTGACTTTTTTTGGCTTTTGAAACGTGGCGGCTCAAACCTTGAATCCTTTGTGTTTTCTCTAAGGAGATCATAATTCAGCCATGGACCTGATTGAACCCAATTTGAAATTCTCACCTTCCGGCGTGCTGCCCCCCCCAGATTGGGGAGTCGTTTTGGCTGAAGGGCCTGATGCTGGCAACTTTTTGCAAGGTCAATTGACCAACGATGTCTTGTTGTTGCCTACAGGGCAAGCTCGATTTACGGGTTATTGTTCAGCCAAGGGCAGATTGATGGCCAGTTTCATTTTGCTGAAAGTCAGCAATGAGCAATACCTGATGGTTTGCCACAAGGATTTGCTTCAAGCCACAGTCAAACGCTTGTCCATGTTTGTCATGCGTGCCAAAGTGAAGCTCACAGATGCATCTGAAAACTACGAACTTCGTGGTCTTTTGGGAGAGGCAGCCAATTTAGCTTGCCCTTCTTTGAATTCAGAGGTTCCTTTGCAGGTATTTCAAGATGCTGAGTCTTACTTCATCAAGTTACACCCAGCAAAAAATTCAGGCACATCTGTTCAAAGAACACTTTGGATTGGTTTGAAAGACAGTGCGTCTAGCAAGGAATTCTTAAGTCAAGCTCTTACCAGTGCCACCACAGACGATTGGCAACTTGCTGAAGTTCTGTCTGGCATCAGCATGGTTCAAACGATCACATCCGAAGCCTTTGTGCCGCAAATGTTGAATTACGAATCGGTGCAAGGTGTGAGTTTCAAAAAGGGCTGCTATCCTGGCCAAGAAGTGGTCGCTAGAAGTCAGTTTCGCGGTACGCTCAAACGACGGGCCTATATTGTGTCCTGCCACTCCGTCATGCAAACTGGTCAAGAGGTTTTCTCGTCTGACGATGCCGAGCAAGCCTGCGGATCAGTGGCCAGTGCTGCCAAATTCAGTGGGACCAGCAACCCTCAAACCGCGCCTTGGTGGGGTATTGTCTCAATGCAGACCAGTGCCTTGAATCGGCCACTTCATTTGGGCGACGCCAAAGGGCCTAGTTTGCACATCAGTGCCATCCCCTACCCTTTGTTAGAAGATATTTAATTCAGTTTCAAGCTCATTTCGATGTGATCGATACCGGCGTCTTGAAATACGTCGCCTTGCGCTTTGAATCCGAGTCGTCGGTAGAAACCTTCCGCACTGCATTGAGCGTGCAAGATAACTTCCTGATCGCCGCGTTGGCGTGCTGCGTCAATCAAAGCATTGACCACCATACGACCTAGACTGCCGCCGCGCAGAGGTTTAGACACTGCCATGCGACCAATTTGCGCCAATTTAGGTTTGGCTTGAAGCAAGCGTCCCGTGGCAACGGGTTGCCCCAATTTGTTGACAACAACTGCATGCAGTGCGGTCGCATCATGCTCGTCCCACTCAAGTTCGGGTGCAATTTCTTGCTCATCGACAAATACCTCCGTTCGCAAAGGAGATGCCAACTCTTTCAGTTCACCCCATGTACTTAATTTCAAATCAACCACGGATCCACCGGCTTCAAAAATCAGCAAAATATTTCGCAAAGCTTCAGGAATAGGCTTGGAAGATTGTGTTTGGGGATCGGCAAATACGTAAATTAACTCGCCACTGATCAGCAATTTGTCGCCGCGGAAAATACCCGACTCAAACACCATGGAAGAATTTCCGAGCTTTTTGCATTTCATGCCGACGCTAAGATCGTCGTCCATGAGTGCAGATGCATGGTATTCGAGTGTGGCTTTTTTAACGTACAGCTCGCCGCCTAATTTGTGAAATGCCGTTTCATAGGGCAGTGCCACACGGCTCCAGTAAGCGGTGACCGCAGTGTCGATGTAAGTTAAATAATGGCCGTTGAAGACAATCTTTTGCATGTCAATTTCGGCCCAACGCACTCGAATGCGATTGAAAAATCGGAAGTCACTGCGTTTCATGTTGTAGAGGTCTTTCGGAGAATTGCAAACACTCAATTTAAACAGGTGTGCTAAAGGCTTTTTTCAAAGCCAAACCAGCATCTTGATGGGCATGCCGAGCTTCTGGAATAACCCGCCCCATGTTGACAAACCCGTGCACTACACCGCGGTAAATTTCTAAGTCTACGCCAACGCCTGCCATTCGAAGTAAATCAGCGTAAGCCACGCCTTCGTCTACCAGAGGGTCACATTCTGCCAAGCCAATCCATGCAGGAGCCAAACCTTCATGATTTTCAGCCAACATGGGTGCAAAGCGCCAATCGTCTCTATCCTGGGCATCAATGTAATGTTGAAAGAACCAATCGACAGTGGCTCTGTCAAGCATGAAGCCTGAATCGTAAGTTAGATGGGAGCTTGTGTCCTGACGCGCAGCAGTACCTGGATAAATGAGCAATTGAAGTGCCAAACGCAGGCCTGCATCCCTTGCATGAATAGCACAAACTGCAGCCAATGTACCGCCAGCACTGTCGCCACCCACTGCCAATGCGTTGTCTCGCAAACCAAGTGAACTGAGGGACTTGTGAATCCACTGAAGCGCATCCCATGCGTCGTTTGTCGCCACGGGAAAGCGATACTCTGGAGCCAATCGGTAGTCCACAGAGATGACGGCGCAATGACCAAGGCGAGCCAACTCACGGCATAAAACATTGTGCGTCTGGATGCTGCCGATGGTGAAACCGCCGCCATGAAAATAAACCAGGGTTGGTAAAGTCGCTGTATCGGATTTCAGGGTGGGTGCAAACAACTTGGCTTTTAGCCAATGACCATCCCTGGCTGGGATCTGCAATTCCTCAACGCGCGCCATGTTGGGTTCAGGCAAATCTAAAATGCTGGCAGACATTTCATAAAACATGCGGGCTTGCTGGGCATTCAACAAATACATGGGCGGGCGCCCTGCCCGTTCAATGTTGCGCAAGACCAAGCGCATGGCTTCCGTCAGTCGGCTGTGAGGGTTGTGGTGAGAACTCATCGTGACTTTTTTATCGCCAATGTGACTTTTTCAGGGTTGTGGAGGCTGACTTCAATGGCTTGATACATTAGAGTTGAGCGTGATCCTAACGCATCACAAGAAAATAGCATGGCATTTATCAATTACGTTACCCAAATTCAAATCGATTTCGGCGCCATTCAGCTTTTAAAGCAAGAGTGTGAGCGCGTAGGCATTCACAAACCTCTTATCGTGACCGATCAGGGTGTGAAGGCCGCAGGTATTTTGCAAAAAGCATTAGATGCACTGCCAGGCTTTCAAGTGGCCGTCTTTGACCAAACACCCTCCAACCCCACCGAGGCCGCAGCTCGCGCAGCCAGCGAGGTGTACAAAGCACAGGGCTGCGATGGTTTGATTGCCGTGGGGGGTGGCTCATCGATTGACTGTGCCAAATGTGTGGCCATTGCCGTCACACACGAAGGCCCACTGAAGACCTATGCAACCATTGAAGGCGGATCTCCTAAAATCACAGACCGCGTTGCGCCTCTGATTGCGGTTCCCACCACCAGCGGCACCGGCAGTGAAGTGGCACGAGGCGCTATTTTGATCGTAGACGATGGGCGCAAACTTGGATTCCATTCTTGGTTCATTGTGCCCAAAGCTGCCATTTGCGATCCAGAACTCACCTACGGTCTGCCGCCTATGCTCACAGCCGCTACCGGCATGGATGCCATTGCCCACTGCATGGAAACCTTCATGTCTGCGGCCTTCAATCCGCCTGCAGATGGCATTTGTTTGGATGGCCTGCAACGCGCTTGGGCACACATTGAAAGGGCGACCCAGAATGGGCAAGACAAAGAAGCCCGCATGCACCTCATGAGTGCCTCCATGCAAGGCGCCATGGCATTTCAAAAAGGGTTGGGTTGCGTGCACTCCCTCAGTCACAGTTTGGGCGGCGTCAATCCTCGCTTGCACCACGGCACCTTGAACGCCATGTTCTTGCCAGCCGTGGTTCAGTTCAATTCAGTCGCTGAGTCTGTGCAAAAAGAACACCGCCTAAACCGCATGGCGCAAGTGATGGGACTTTCGTCTGGCGGCGACATTCCTCAAGCCATCCAAGACATGAGTGCCAGATTGGGTTTGCCAACTGGCTTGAAAGCCATGGGCGTCACTGAATCACAATTTGATGCAGTCATCCACGGCGCCATGGCCGATCATTGCCACAAAACCAATCCTCGAATTGCAACGCCCGACGAATACCGAGAGATGCTGATCGCATCCATGTAATTAGAGGTCTTGAACCATGGCCATATCGGGCCTTTGCAACCAAGCCGCAAACTCATCGGCCAACTGTTGGCTGGCTGAAGTAGCTTGCTGCCACACCTTCACTCTGGACTTTAAATCTTGACCATAGGTTGCGAAGTCTTGGCGATCGGGTAGTTTGCCATTAGGCAAAGTTTGAACCCACTCCGGGTTGGGTGCCAATACAAGCGTGTTGTTTAAAAATGCTGTGGCTCTATGGCGCCACTTCAAGCCTTTGTCCAACCACCCCGGTATCACAGCTTTTTGAAAATGCGGATAAATGACAATGCCTTTTTTTGTATCGGTGTTTGTATTTCTTTGCCAATCGAGGTGCAAATGATAGTCCGTAATGCCACCATCCCAATAGGCACCTTTGGGTGCGCCTTGAATATGATGGACAGCCTTCAAAACAAAGGGAATGGCACAACTTGCTTGCAGCACATCCATGAAATTGGCAGGCGTTAATGACAAGTGCCGAGTGGCGTAATCTTCGGTGCCAAATGGAAGTTCACCTGCTGAAGAAAAAACCACGCGTTCTAATGACGCACTCATGGCTTTGCGGCTGATCACATTGCTCAGAAACGCCAAACCATAGCCCAGTGGGCTGAGCAAAGGATGCTCTTGACTTAACAGGCCTTTGCCACGCGACGCCAACACATGCAGGCGGTAACGAGGGTGCGTCAACAAGGGTTCTATCAGGCCGCCGTAAAACAGGTCTAAGTTTTGACGAAATGAATCACTCACCTGTTGAGCACTGGGAAACTTCTCACCCGCTTTCAGTTCGTAATGCTGATGAATGTAGTCATGCTCAAGTCGGTGCAAACCAGCTTGGCTGTCTGGCAAGCATGCCGTAGCCATGCGCCATGCACCTATAGAGGCACCCACCAAATCAATAGCTTGCTGACTGCTTGGCAACCATTCGTTGAACATGAACCGGTCTAGCGGACCCAAGATCAAACCTTTAGGACCACCTGCAGCTGCAGGAATGACACCTACATCGGATGCCTCAAGTCCATTCAATTCAATGTACTGCTTTGCTTGGGGCCCTGCATAGATGGCAAGTGATTTCATCGGACTTATCAGCTTTTATTTTGCAGTTTGGCAAATGCAGAAGCCATGGCGCTTTGGCCTACGTTGCCAGAATGAGTTGATGCTTGAGGCCGGTGGTTGAGTTGCCCTTGGCGAGTGCCACTTTCAAATTTATTTTCGCGTGTGCGTTGCGAACCAGCAGGCAACGCGTCGCTCAGCTTCATGGTCAGGCCAATGCGTTTTCGCGCAACATCCACTTCGGTGACTTTGACTTTAACGATGTCGCCCGTCTTCACAACCTCCCGTGCATCGGTGATGAACTTGTTGCTCAGTTGGCTCACGTGAATCAAGCCATCTTGATGAACGCCTAAATCAACGAAGGCACCAAAGGCCGCCACATTGCTCACGGTGCCTTCTAAAACCATGCCCTCTTTCAAATCACGGATGTCATCAACGCCGTCGTTAAAGCGCGCCACTTTGAAATCAGGGCGAGGATCTCGACCTGGCTTCTCCAACTCAAGCAGAATGTCCTTGACGGTAATCACGCCAAACTTTTCGTTGGCAAACAATTCGGGTCGCAATGTTTTGAGCATGTCGGCGCGCCCCATGACATTTTCAACAGGTTGAGCCACTTTGGCCATGATGGCTTCCACCACAGGATAGGTTTCCGGATGAACGCCCGTCATGTCCAGCGGATTGTCGCCACCTCTGATGCGCAAGAAACCTGCGCTCTGTTCAAAAGTTTTTGCTCCGAGCCCCGTCACTTTCAACAAATCTTGGCGGTTCTTAAAAGCACCATTGGCTTCGCGCCAACGAACAACCGACTTAGCCACACCGCCCGACAAGCCAGAAACGCGTGACAACAGAGGCACGCTGGCCGTGTTCAGATCGACACCCACCGCATTCACGCAGTCTTCCACCACGGCTTCCAGGGTGCGCGCCAATTCAGTTTGATTGACATCATGCTGGTATTGACCCACGCCAATTGACTTAGGGTCGATTTTGACCAATTCGGCCAATGGATCTTGCAAACGACGGGCAATGCTGGCCGCACCTCGCAAACTCACATCGACCTCGGGCATTTCTTGGCTGGCAAATTCACTGGCAGAGTACACGGACGCCCCCGCCTCGCTGACCACCACTTTTTGAATTTCAATGTTGTCGGGCGTTTTGAGTTGCTTCATCAGGTCGGCTGCAAGTTTGTCTGTTTCACGGCTGGCGGTGCCATTGCCAATGGCAATCAAATTGACACCGTGCTTTTGGCACAGTTTGTTCAAGGTGTGCAATGAGCCATCCCAATCTCGGCGGGGCTCATGCGGATAAACCGTGGCAGTTTCAATGAGCTTGCCCGTTTTATCAACAACCGCTACTTTCACGCCAGTTCGAATTCCAGGATCCAAACCCAAAACCACACGAGGGCCCGCTGGCGCGGCCAATAACAAATCGCGCAAGTTGTCAGCAAATACTTTGATGGCCACCTTCTCCGCATCTTCGCGAAGGCGAGTGAAGAGATCACGCTCTAAAGACAAACTCAGCTTAACTCGCCAAGTCCAAATGACAATTTTACGGATGAGGTCATCTGAGGGTCTGGCTCTGTGCGACCAATTAAGTTGCAAAGCAATTCGACCTTCCGCCAATGCGCTTGCTGCTTGTGCTGCAGCCGTTGGCGTTAAGGGGGCAGTTGAAGCATTGCTCGCTTCAGGTTCTGGCAAAGACAGCTTGGCATCCAAGAACTCTAAAGCGCGACCTCGGAAGACCGCCAATGCACGGTGCGACGGTACGCGGCCAATAGCCTCACTGTAATCAAAATAATCTCTGAACTTGGCGACTTCGGCTTGGTTTTCGTCCTTGCCAGCCGTTAGGCGGCTGGTGAACAAGCCCTCTTTCCAGAGCCATTCACGCAAAGCTTGAATGAGGGATGCGTCTTCTGCCCATCGTTCAGACAAGATGTCTCGCACGCCATCCAACACGGCACCCACTGTCGAGAAATCAGCGCCTTCGATGGCATCAGCGGGCTTCAAATACGCTTGAGCTTCGTCGTGCGGGTTGAGTGACGGGTTAGACCATAAAGCGTCTGCCAAAGACTCTATGCCTGCCTCTTTGGCAATCATACCCTTGGTTCTGCGCTTTGGCTTGAAGGGCAAGTAAATGTCTTCCAAGTCTTGCTTGGTAGCCGCTTGGCCAATGGCGGCTTGCAAATTGGGGGTGAGTTTGCCCTGATCTGAAATGCTTTTAAGGATGGTAGCGCGGCGTTCTTCCAACTCACGCAAATAGCCTAAACGGTATTCAAGTTCGCGCAATTGAATGTCGTCTAAGCCCCCTGTGACTTCTTTACGGTAACGAGCAATGAACGGCACCGTAGCGCCGCTGTCTAACAAACTTACAGCCGCCTGAACTTGCTCAGGGCGAATTTTGATTTCTGCGGCCAATTGGCCTAATATTTTCTGCATCTCGTCAGCGTTTTTCTATGCGTTTTAATACGGTTTGATCTTCAAGCCGACGAGTTTGCCACACTCAGGTGGCTATTTTTTAGCTGCGTAATTCAGCTTTGAGTTTTTCGCCAATATCAGGGCGTGCCGCAAAAGGATTGGGTGGGTTCTGCTGCTGAACAATGGCTTCCATGCGGGTTTGAACATTGCCTAAAGCCTGAGGGTGACTGTAGATGTAGAACTGATCGTTGGCAATGGCTTCAAATACCATCTCAGCCATTTGTGCAGCAGAAACTTTACCGCTGCTGACGGCCTTGTCGCTCATGGCTTGTCCAATGAGTTGGCTCTTGGTTGCTTTTTGATGCGGCAACTCGGCTGGGCGATTGCGATGACTTTGGCTAATGCCCGTTGGCACAAAATAAGGACACAGCACACTGGCGCTAACTTGATCTGAAACCAATTTCAAATCTTGGTACAAGGTTTCCGTTAAAGCAACAACAGCATGTTTGCTGACGTTGTAGACGCCCATGTTGGGCGCTGTCAGTAAACCCGCCATGCTGGCCGTGTTGACAATATGGCCTTCATAATGGGGATCCTGTTTAGCCGCCTCCAACATCATCGGTGTGAACAAACGCACGCCGTGAACTACGCCCCAAACATTCACACCCAAAACCCACTGCCAATCGGCAACGGAATTTTCCCAAACCAAACCGCCAGAACCAACGCCGGCGTTGTTGAAAACAAAATGGGGAACTCCAAAATGAGTTTGTACATCTTTGGCCAAGGCTTCCATTTGTTCTGCACTGGAAACATCAACACGCTTGGCAAGGACCTTGACGCCCAAAGCTTTGATCTCAGCTTCAGCTTTGTCTAGGGCGTCTTGCTGAACATCTACCAAGACCACATTCATTTTGTGTCTGGCGGCGATGCGCGCGCATTCCAGACCAAAACCTGAAGCGCCACCTGTAAGAACGGCTGTTTTATTTTCAAAATTACGAATCATGATTTGACCTTATTTAAAATAAATCCATTGCGTGGAAAGTGCACATGAACAGTTCCTGCACGCTCATCTTCTCGACGCAATGTGAGTCGTGTTTTGGTAGCGGCAACCAAAATGCCTGGTGTGGGTTCAAGACCAAAATTGTCGGCGGTGATGGTCACTTCAGAGCCCAGCGCAATACCGTGTTCATCCACAAAGTTCCAATGCGACACATCTTCAGGAGAAGCTTGCTTTGCTACGTCAACGGCTTGCGACGGTTTCATTTTTTCATGGATGCCGTGTCCAATGCTATTCATGCGAACCATCCAATCTTTGAGCAAAGGCGTTGGCTCCAAAATGCCTGCCAAACTGGGTGTGCGCTCAACCGTAAACCACAAAGGATGGTAGGCAGCGAAGTCGGCAATGGTGGGCATGGTTCCCATCAAGTAAGGTTGTTCAGTGAGCATGTCCGACAGTCGTCGCAACTGGCTCTTGTACGTGCTGGTGCCCTCTCCTATGGCCATGCGCGGAGCACTCCCTCGCATTGCTGCCCTGTCTGCCACAAAAGCTTGTACCGCTTCTTCTGGCACACCTGCAAAAACTTGGGCGATGCCTGCTGGCTGAAAGTTGTAAGCCATGGCTGCGGGAAAAACTTGACTGTCAGCCCACTGGGCCACAATTCTGGAGGCCCCATTGACAGGCGAAGGATACAGACTAGGACTGGGCGCGATCTTTTCAAGCACATCGGCAATCAAAGCCGTATCGCAATAGATGTCTGCGCCTATTTGCAAAACAGGCGTTCGACGGTAGCCACCCGTGAGTGCCGTTAAATCTGGTTTGGGCATGATCGTAGGAATGACCACGCTTTGCCAGGCCAACTTTTTGTAGCCCAAAATCAAGCGTATTTTTTCAGCAAATGGCGACGTTGGGTAATGGTGCAATATCAGTTGGCTCATGGCATTTCTTATCAAGTTGCTTGTGAAACTTAAACCAACTTCACAAGCTGCTTGCCAAAGTTCTGGCCCTTGAACAGTCCCATGAACGCCTCCGGCGCAGAGGCCAATCCATGGGCAATGGTTTGCCTTGGGTTGAACTTGCCACTGGCAATGAGTTGGGCCAATTCAGCCAATGCTTCTGGCCAAACTTCCAAGTGCTCGCTCACAATGAAGCCCTCAATGGTCATGCGGCTCTTCAAGATCAATGTGGGGTTGGTCATGGCCAAGGGCTCACCGTTGTAGCCCGCAATCATGCCGCACACAGCAATGCGTGAGAAGTCGTTGGCTCGCAGCATGACGGCATCCAAAACCATACCACCGACATTTTCGAAATGGCCATCAATGCCGTTGGGGCAAGCATCGCGCAAGGCCTTCGACAAGGAGATGTAATCGGTGTGCTCTTTGTAATCTACGCAAGCGTCAAAACCTAATTCGTTGACCACATAATCACATTTGGCTTTGCCACCTGCAATCCCTACCACGCGCAAGCCACGCGCTTTGGCCAAGGCACCAAACGCACTGCCCACCGCACCACTGGCGGCGCTCACTGTCACTGTTGCACCAGTTTTGGCTTGAATGATTTTGTTCAGTCCGTACCAAGCAGTAACGCCAGGCATGCCCAAGGCGCCTAGGTAATGGCTGATAGAAATTTTTTCAGCATTGACATGCTTGAGTGCACCCGGCGCATCTGCATTGATCACGCTGTACTGTTGCCAACCGCCCATGCACAAGACCGTTTGGCCTACGGTGAACTTGGTATTTTTGCTTTCGACCACTTCACCCACCGTGCCACCAATCATGGGCTCTCCCAGTGGCTGAGGTTGTGCATAATTTTTACCCGCATTCATGCGGCCGCGCATGTACGGGTCAAGGCTGAGGTAATGGTGTTTGACCAACACCTGGCCTTCTTGCAAGGCAGGTGTTTCAGAAGTGATCATTTTGAAGTTGGCCGGTGTGACCTCAGCTTCTGGTCGGTTGTCTAGTACGATGGCGTGGTTGGTAGGCATGTGTGTCTCTTTCTAATCAGTTGAAATAGGGGATGTGACCGAGGGTGTTCGCTTCACATATTTGAATGTGCCTGTCGAATGAGCACAAAGTTGACCGCTGGCGTCATAGACCTTGCCGTCGGTAAAGGCCATGGTTTTAGTTCGGTGCAGCAGCAGTCCTTTGGCCACCAAGTGCTCGCCCTCTTGGGCTTTGGCTGCTCGCATGAAACTGGTCTTCATTTCGATGGTGACCACCCCCATGTCTTGTTCAACACTGCGAGCAGCGGTGGCCATGACAACATCGAGAAGGGTCATGACAGCGCCGCCATGGGTGATGTCAAAAGAGTTGAGGTGCTCAGGGCGTGGACTGTAATGCAGCTCAGAAGTGCCGTTCTCAAACTTCTCAAGGGTAAAGCCCAGACTTTCTACGAATGGAATCTGGACGCCAAATGGAATGCTCATGAAGAACCCTCAACTTTTAGCTTAACCGCCAATGATGGCGCTGACGCCGCCGTCAACGGCCAACCATTGACCGGTAATGTGTTTGCCAGCTTCACTGGCGTAAAGCAGCGTCAAGCCTTTTAAATCTTCGTCATCGCCCAAGCGGCGCAAAGGTGCATGGCTGGCCATTCGATCTGCCCCCATTTTTTCAAGCAAACCATAAGTCATTTTGCTTGGGAAAAAGCCTGGGCAAATGGCGTTGACCGTGATGCCATGTTGGCCCCACTCTCCTGCCAATGCTTTGGTGAAATTAACCACAGCGCCCTTGGACGTGTTGTAGGCAATGGTTTGCATTTCAGGCGGATTGCCTGCCAAGCCCGCAATGGAGGCCACGTTCAAGATGCGGCCCCGACCATTTGGAATCATAGACAGATTGGCCACCTCTTGAGCCAGGATGAAATAGCCACGAACATTGAGGTTCATGACCTTGTCCCAAGCTGATACAGGGTGAACTTCTGCAGCCGCACCCCAAGTGGCGCCCGCATTGTTGACCAAGATGTCAATGCGGCCCATTTTCTCAACTGTTTCGCGAGCTAAGCGCCGAATGTCTTCCTCTTTGCCGCAATCAGCTGCAATGAAATCGGCTTCAATGCCAGCAGCTTTAAGTTCGGCCACAGCCTCTTGCAAATCGTCAGCCTTGCGGGAACTCAGCATCAAGCGTGCACCTGCTTCACCCAGGGCATGGGCCATTTGAAGCCCAAGGCCTCGTGAGCCACCTGTGATCAGTGCCGTTTGGCCAGTTAAGTCGAAAAGTTGTTTGACGGTTCGAGTCATCTTCATCCTTCGTTAAAAATTAAATCCAAAAATCCATGCATTGACGTTGAGCAACGATGGCTTTCATGAATGGTTTGATGGCCATGTGATCAGGGTGATTTTGATAGGCCGTCAAAGTGGCCTCGTCTTTGAAAACCGAATTCAGAATGACATCGCAACTGCAATCGAGGCCATCTGTTTTCAAGCCGACTTCAAACAATTCAATGCCTTCTACCAAGTGGGCGCAAGACATCAAAACTTCTCGAGCTTTGAGCATATTTTCTAACTTGGAGTGACCCTCTGCTTCTTCTTTCAATGTCCACATCACGATGTGGCGTAAGCCATTTTTTTGAGTGGATGCAGTTTGTAAAGACATTAAAAAGCCTCTTCTAGCAAATTGGCACAAGTCATGTCGCGGTTGCTCACAACTTGCAACCAAGCGTCAATTTTAGGCAACTCGTAATGGTAAAAATATTTGGCAGCCGCTTGTCGCCCAGTTTGTGCTGGAGTCTTTGTGCCTCTGCATGAAGCGCTGACATCCAACCAGATCCAAGCCAACACCAAATGGCCAAACGCTTGCAAGTAGGGAACGGCATTGGCCAAGGCTTCATGCGGCTGTCCAGAAGACCAAGCCGATTGAGTGGCTGCAATGACCTTTTGCAAAGCAGTGTTCAAGGCCTTGGCATCAGCTGCCAAGTCTGGAAATACCATGGCTTTGTCGGCTGTCTCTCTCATTCGAGCAGCAAGCAGATGCACGCCTCTGCCCTCTTCCATGAGCACTTTGCGGCCTAACAAGTCTAGGCCTTGAATGCCATGTGTGCCTTCATGAATCATGTTCAATCGGTTGTCGCGCCAATACTGTTCGACAGGAAAGTCACGGGTATAGCCATACCCACCATGAATCTGAATGGCCAAACTATTGGCCTCAAGACACCACTCGCTGGGCCAGCTTTTGGCGACAGGTGTTAAGACTTCCAACAACAAACGCGCTTCATCGGCAGAAGCCGCATCGCCCGTGTGCTGCTCGTCCACCAATTTTGCACAATACAACTCTAAGGCCAGGGCACCTTCGCTGTACGATTTTTGAGCCAACAACATGCGTTTGATGTCGGCATGTTCAATGATTCGGACTTGGGGTTGCGCAGCATCTTTCACAACTTTCACAGAGCCTCCTGCGACAGGACGTCCTTGCGGGCGACTTTTGGCATATGCCAAACTGGCTTCATAACCTGCCATGCCCAACATGGTGGCTGCCATGCCAACGCCAATGCGGGCTTCGTTCATCATGTGAAACATGTAGCTCAAACCCCGGCCTGGCTCGCCCACCAAATAACCAACGGCACCAGAGCCATCACTGCCTGCATTGTCTGTTTTGACTTTGAACTTACCTTCGCCGAAATTGAGCAAGGTATTGGTTGTGCCACGCCAGCCACACTTGTGGTTGAGACCGGCCAATGCCACATCGTTGCGCTCTCCTGTGAGTTCTGCGTCGGGGGTCACCATTTTTTTGGGCACGATGAAAAGTGAAATGCCACGAACGCCTGGAATTAATTTGCCATCAGCACCAGGGATCTTGGCCAATACCAAATGGATGATGTTTTCAGTCAGTTCATGATCACCTGCAGAGATCCACATCTTGTTGCCCTTCAGGCGATAGCGTGCGCCTAAAGGATCGGAAGAGAAGCCGTCACCGTCTGGAACGGCTCGGGTCGTGATATCACTGAGCGATGACCCTGCTTGTGGTTCTGACAAACACATGGTGCCAGACCACCTGCCTGAAAACTCGTTCAAGGCAAAAACTTTGCGTTGTAACTCAGTGCCATGCGCCATGAGCAAATTGGCATTGCCAACGGTCAATAGGCCAGAACCCATACTGACTGAAGCCATGGCAAAAAAAGAATTGGCAGCAGCCTCTACGGTGTAGGGCAATTGCATGCCACCGATGTCGTAATCTTGCGCTGCACTGAGCATGCCAGACGCTGCATAGGCCTTTTGAGCATCGTGCGTGGCTTGAGGAAGAATGACTTTCTCACCATCGAAATGGGGTTCTTCAACGTCGACCAAACGGTTGAAAGGCGCGTATTTTTCTTTGGCAATTCTCTCGCATGTCTCTAAAACAGCATCAAAAGTTTCGCGGCTGTGATCGGCAAAACGTTCACGCTGTTGCAAGTTAGAAACTTCCAACCATTCAAACAGCAAGAAATCTAAAGTTGAACGAAGACTCATATCAGGTGATGTCCAAATCAAAACGGGCGACCTGCATGATTAGCGGGACGCCCGTTGGCAATGAAAAATGAAGCTCAGAGAACTTCGAAAATACCGCAAGCACCCATGCCGCCGCCAATGCACATGGTGACAGCCACACGCTTTGCGCCGCGACGCTTGCCTTCAATCAGTGCATGACCTGTTAATCGCTGACCACTGACGCCGTAAGGATGGCCTACCGCAATGGCGCCGCCATTGACATTGAGACGCTCCGCAGGAATGCCCAAGGTGTCACGGCAATACAAAACTTGAACTGCAAAGGCTTCGTTCAGCTCCCACAAGTCAATGTCAGACACTTTCAAGCCTAGTCGCGCTAAAGCCTTAGGCACGGCGTACACTGGGCCAATGCCCATTTCATCGGGCTCACAACCCGCAACAGCAAAGCCAAGGAAGCGACCCAGGGGCTTCAAGCCACGCTGTTCTGCCAACTTTTCGTCCATCAACACACAAGCACCAGCACCGTCTGAGAACTGACTGGCGTTGCCAGCTGACACCAAACCACCTGGCAAGGCAGAACGCAGTCCCGAGATAGCCTCTACAGTGGTGCCTTCACGCAGACCTTCGTCCACACTCACGGTGACTTGCTTCGTCATGAGACCCATGACCTTGTCGATGACGCCGGCAGACACAGTGATAGGTGCAATTTCGTCATTGAACAAACCAGCAGCTTGGGCAGCGCATGCTTTTTGCTGGCTGCCTGCACCGTACTCGTCCATGCGATCACGGGAAATTTTGTAACGCTTGGCAACTTGCTCGGCAGTTTGAAGCATGTTCCAGTAAATTTCAGGCTTCATTTTGGCCAGTACCAAATCTTGCAACATGTGCTGATTGGCTTCTTGCTGGACGCAAGAAATACTTTCAACACCACCCGCTACATAGACCTGACCTTCACCAGCAATAATGCGCTGAGCAGCCAACGCGATGGTCTGCAAACCGGATGAGCAGAAACGATTGACAGTCATGCCGGACACAGAAATTGGCATGCCTGCTTTCAATGCAATTTGACGCGCAATGTTGGCGCCTGTGGCACCCTCTGGTGTGGCGCATCCCATGATGACGTCTTCAACTTCGGCGGCATCAATACCAGCGCGTTGAACGGCGTGTTGCACAGCATGGCCACCCAATGTGGCACCATGGGTCATGTTGAAGGCGCCCTTCCAGCTCTTAGCCAGAGGTGTACGTGCAGTTGAGACAATGACGGCGTTGGTCATACTAATTACCTCTGATCAGTTGAAAGTTTTGCCGTCAGCCACCAAGCGGGCTAGCAGCGGAGCGGGTTGCCAAAATGCGGCATCATCGTGTGGGTTTTTAGCAAAGCGTTTCATGGCTTCGGCCACATTGAACAGCCCCACTTGGTCTGCATACAACATGGGGCCGCCACGGAAAATAGGGAAACCGTAACCCGTGAGGTAAACCATGTCGATGTCGCTGGCCTTGCCAGCGATGCCTTCTTCCAATATGTGAGCGGCTTCGTTCACCAAAGAAAACACCAAGCGCTGCACAATTTCTTCATCCGAAATTTTGCGGGTGGCAATGCCTTCTGCGGCGCGGTGTTTCTCGATCATTTCAACCACCACTGCGCTTGGAATGGCATCGCGCTTGCCTGCTTGATAGTCGTACCAGCCTGCACCGGTCTTTTGACCAAAGCGGCCCATCTCGCACAAGAGGTCGGCTGTTTTGCTGTACTTCATGCCTGGACGCTCGACATTGCGACGCTTGCGGATGGCCCACCCAATGTCGTTGCCTGCCAAATCGCCCATGCGGAAAGGACCCATTGCAAAACCAAATTTCTCGACGGCTTTATCGACTTGAGCAGGGGTACAACCTTCCTCAATCAGAAAGCCCGCTTGACGGCTGTACTGTTCAATCATGCGATTGCCGATGAAGCCATCGCACACGCCAGAGACCACGGACGTTTTCTTGATCTTTTTACCCAAGGCCATGACAGTGGCCAACACATCCTTGCTGGTTTTGGCTCCACGTACCACTTCCAACAATTTCATGACATTGGCGGGACTGAAAAAGTGCATACCCACTACATCTTCGGGACGCTTGGTGAAGGCTGCAATTTTGTTGACATCGAGTGTGGATGTGTTGGAAGCCAAAATAGCACCAGGTTTCATGACCTCATCAAGCTTCTTGAAGACAGCTTCCTTAACACCCATCTCTTCGAACACGGCTTCAATGACCAAGTCGGCGCTGCCAATGTCGTCATAGCTCAGGGTGGTGCTGAGCAAAGCCATGCGTTGTTCATATTTGTCTTGCTTAAGCTTGCCTTTTTTAACTTGCGATTCGTAATTTTTGCGAATGGTTGCAATTCCGCGGTCTAGTGCTTCTTGCTTCATCTCAAGCATCTTGACGGGAATGCCAGCGTTCAAGAAGTTCATGGAAATGCCGCCACCCATGGTGCCAGCGCCAATGACTGCAACGGATGCAATGTTGCGTTTAGGCGTGTCTTCAGGCACATCGGCAATTTTGGAAGCTGCTCGGTCAGCCATGAAAATGTGTCGCAATGCTCTGCACTCTGGCGTCCACATGAGGTTGGTGAATATTTCCCGTTCAAATGTCATGCCATCTTCGAATTTTTTCTTGGTAGCCGCTTCAACAGCATCGACACATTTGGGTGGCGCAGGGAAGTTTTTAGCCATGCCCTTGACCATGTTGCGTGCAAATTGGAAATAAGCATCGCCTTGAGGGTGTTTGCAAGGCAAGTTACGAACCAATGGCAATGCAGAACCATCTGCATGCTGAGCTGCCAATTCTTTGGCATACGCCAAAGCTTCTGCCTCAAGAGAATCAGCAGAAGTGGCCATGCGATCGAACAATTTTTGTCCTGGCAACATGGCCAGCATTTCACTGTTAATGGGTTCACCGCTAACAATCATGTTGAGTGCGGGCTCTACCCCAATGACGCGTGGCAATCTTTGGGTGCCACCTGCGCCAGGAATTAAACCCAGCTTCACTTCAGGCAATGCTACTTTGCAACCAGGGGCAGCCATTCGGTAATGGCAACCTAATGCCAACTCTAGGCCGCCGCCCATGGCAACAGAATGCACTGCTGCCACAACAGGTTTGCTTGAATTTTCGCAAGCACGAATGACGCTTAAGAGATTGGGTTCTTGGACAGCCTTCGGTGAACCAAACTCGCGAATGTCAGCCCCCCCTGAAAAGGCTTTACCGGCACCCGTGATGATGATGGATTTAACTGCTGCATCGGCATTGGCCTTGGCCAGCCCATCTGTAATTCCAACGCGTGTTGAAAGCCCCAGACCATTGACAGGTGGGTTGCTCATTGTGATCACGGCCACATCGCCAATGATTTTGTAGTCAGCGGTCATGCTGTTTTCCTCTTAGGTGGTGTCAGTCACGAAAAATAGAACGGGCGTTCTATTTTCAAATTTTAGGATGTTTCGTTAGAAATGAACAGGTCAAATGTCGCTCATGAGACGTTGAGAAAATCAAGCCTGGTAGCTTAAACCTCAAGCCATTCCTTGCGAATGTAAGTATTTTCATTGAGTTCGGCGGGAGTACCTTCAAAAACAATGCTGCCATGACCCATCACCAAGGCACGGTCTGAAATCTTCATGGCGATGGTCAATTTTTGTTCGATCAGCAGAACTGAAATGCCACTCTCCTTGAGTTTTTGAAGGTACTGCCCCACCAATTCAACAATCTTAGGGGCCAAGCCTTCAGTGGGCTCATCGATGATGATGAGGTCGGGGTCGCCCATGAGCGTTCGGCAAAGTGTGAGCATTTGTTGCTCACCGCCCGACAAGACGCCCGCCTCTGTGTGCTGTCGCTCTAACAGGCGAGGGAACATTTGGTACATGTCATCGAAGCTCCATCGAGCCTCCTTGCCTTTGCCTTTTTGTCCCAACAGCAGGTTTTGATGAACTGTGAGTTTGGGAAAAATATCTCTATTTTCTGGTACGTAGCCCAAACCAAGGTGTGCAATTTGAAAGGCTTTTTTGCCAGCTATTTGCTGACCCTTCCAATTGATGTCGCCTTGACAGTCGACCAAACCCATGATGGCCTTCGCAGTGGTGGAACGGCCAGAGCCATTGCGACCCAACAAGGCCACAATTTCACCAGGCTGAACATTGAAGCTCACCCCATGCAAGACGTGGCTTTTGCCATAAAAGGCATGCAAGTTTTCGATATTGAGCATCTCAATGACCTCCCGCTTGTTCATCAGCCAACTGAGATCCCAGATAGGCCTCTTGAACTTTGGCATTGGAACGGACAGCTTCAGGGGTGTCAAAGGCAATCACCTCGCCGTAAACAACCACCGCAATTTTGTCAGCCAAACCAAACACAACACCCATGTCGTGTTCAACGGTGAGGAGTGTCTTGCCCACAGTGACTTCTTTAATGAGGTTAATGAAACGTGAAGTCTCACTGCGGCTCATGCCGGCAGTCGGTTCGTCTAAAAGAATGACATTGGAGCCACCAGCAATGGTGATGCCAATTTCTAAGGCTCTTTGTTCAGCATAGGTCAGGTTCATGGCCAGCAAATCACGCTTTTTATCGAGTCGAATCATGGCCATGTATTTTTCAGCCAAGTCGTTGGCATCTTTGAGGCCAGAAAGAAATTTAAGGAAAGTGTATTTGTAGCCAAGACTCCAAAGCACCGCACATCTCAAATTTTCAAAAACACTGAGCTTTGGAAAAATATTGGTAATTTGAAAACTGCGAGACAAACCCAGTCGATTAATTTCATAAGGGGCCTTGTTCTCAATCCGTTGACCATTCAAAAGAATTTGGCCACTAGAAGGTCCAAATCGACCGCTGATTAAATTAAAAAGTGTGGACTTTCCTGCACCATTGGGACCAATGATGGCAATCCGTTCGCCCGCATTCACAGCCAGGTTAACGCCACGAATAATTTCTGTTTTACCGAAATTTTTTCGGAGGTCTTTGAGTTCAAGCGCATAGGACATCATGCGGCCTCCCGACGTTTAATTTCTTTTTCAATTTCAATTTGAATATCGCCCCACTCAACAAGGAATTGCCTTCGGGCTACCTCAAACAGGCCGAGTCCAGTGAGCATCACAAACACAGAGCCTACCCAGCTGTCTACGCCTTTGGCATTGAGAACAACGCCCATGAATTTCAAGTTATTGCCCAAGGCAGAATTCAATTGCAAGTGATATACCATTTCAATCATGGCACCAGCACCTATGAGTGCCACAAAAGCCGTCACAAACAAGCCCAGGTAACTGACCCAAACTTGTTTCAACTTGCCAAATGAAGCTACTCGCAAATTCATCATGATGAGGCTGGCAATACCGCCAGGCGCATACATGACCATGAATAAAAACAGCAGTCCCAAATACAGCAACCAAGCTTTTGTGAGTTCTGACAAAAGCACAAAAGCCAGGACCATGAGGACGCCGCCAATGATGGGACCAAAAAAGAAAGTTGCACCGCCTAAGAAAGTGAACAAAAGGTAGCCACCAGATCTCCCAGCACCCACCACCTCTGAAGTGACAATTTCAAAATTGAGTGCACCCAAGCCGCCAGAGATACCCGCAAAAAACCCGGCAATGATGAATGCAAAGTAACGAACTCGTTGCGTGTTGTAGCCAATGAATTCAACTCTCTCTGGATTGTCACGAACCGCATTCAAAACTCTACCCAGTGGTGTTTGTGTGAATGCATACATGAGCGCCACGCAGATGAAGGTGTAAATGGCAATCAAATAGTAGATTTGAATTTGAGGTCCAAATGTAATACCCCAAACGGTTTGCCCCGCCACACGGTTGCCCGAGATACCCGCCTCACCTCCAAAAAATTCAGAGAACATGAGGGACATGGCAAATACCAACTCTGCCACACCCAAAGTAATCATGGCAAACGGTGTGCCCGATTTTTTAGTGGTGACATAGCCCAGCAAAATTGCAAATCCAATGCCGGCAAAACCACCGATGAGCGGCAGCAAACTGACGGGTACATGCGACGTGCCGGCAGTGACTGCATTCAGCGCATGAATAGCGACAAAGGAGCCTAGGCCCGTGTACACCGCATGACCAAAGCTCAACATGCCACCTTGACCCAACAAGATGTTGTAAGACAAACAGGCAATGATGGCAATGCCCATTTGAGCCAGCATGGTGCCCGACAAATTACTGGTGAAAATGAGCGGTGCGCAAATTAAGACGATGGCGAACAGACTCCAAATGAGCCACCGGCCAACGTTGTAGGGTTTAAATTGATAAGTTTTCATGATGTCATCCTTCGCGGGTGCCAAGAAGACCCTTCGGACGGAATATCAAAATCAACACCAAAAACAGATAGGGCAGGATCGGCGCCACTTGCGAAATGGTTAATTTCAAAAACGAGTTGTTTTGCATTGCACTCGAAAGCTGAATTCCAAGTTCTTTGGATACGCTCACAAAAGAGTAGTCAAAGGCAATGGCGAAGGTTTGAATGACACCAATCAATACGGATGCGAGAAAAGCACCCGACAAAGAGCCCATACCGCCGACCACCACCACCACAAAGATGACAGAACCTACAGTGGCTGCCATGGCGGGTTCTGTGACGAAAGTACTGCCCCCAATGACCCCCGCCAAACCTGCCAAACCGGTTCCAGCACCAAACACCAGCATGAAAACACGCGGAACATTGTGTCCCAAAGCCTCTACAGTTTCAGGGTGTGTCAGTGCAGCTTGTATGACCAAACCAATTCGTGTTTTGGTGAGCAACAGCCACAATGAGAGCAACATCAGCAGGGCCACAAACATCATGAAAGCCCGTGTTGCAGGAAAAGGAGAGCAAACAATTCGGATGGCAGTGTCGGATGCTCTGCACATTTCGGCAGGTGCAGCGCCCCAGATAAACTGAAGTCCGGTTGATGCGTTGTTAATGAGCGTAAATGCTGAACCCTTCAGCAACTCTGGCGGTGTGAATTCAACGGCAGTTCGACCCCAAATGAGCTGAACCAATTCATAGACAATGTAAGACAAACCAAAAGTCACCAAGAGTTCAGGGACGTGACCAAATTTATGAACTTTGCGCAAGGTCAAGCGTTCAAATAAAACGCCGCAGCCACCCACTAAAAAAGGTGCAATGATCAGTGCGGGCCAGAACCCAATGACATTGGTGAGTGTGTAGCCAAAATAGGCACCGATCATGTAAAACGAAGCATGGGCGAAATTCAAAACACCCATCATGCTGAAAATCAGGGTGAGCCCAGAACTGAGCATAAAAAGCAATAACCCGTAGCTCAATCCATTGAGCATGGAGATAATGAAGAACTCCATAAAAACTACCTTCTGCCATCCACGGCTAGTCACACACAAAAAAGAAGGGCCCAACCCATTGAGGATCGGGCCCTACTGAAGGCTCAAATCAATTAGCCAGGACGCTTCATTTGGCAGCTGGTGGGCGTGCTTGAAACGTAAGAGGGGAACTCTTTAACTGGAATGAGTGTCATGCCAGTGTTCTCGACGCTGTAGTTGTACTTCTTGTCCACTTTGCTCCAAACCGTGAGGTACAAGGGTTGTTGAAGTTGGTGGTCAGTTTTGCGCATTTCAACTTCACCATTGAAAATGCTGGTGGTTTTTAACCCCTCTAAAGCAGCAGCAACTTTGGCTGGCTCGGTAGATTTGGCTTTGGCCATGGCATCACCCAATGTGGCAAAAATGCTGTGAACCGAACCCGTATAGAAGTCGTCGTTGAATTTGGCTTTGAACTCGTCTTGCCATTTGTCCATCTGACCACCCATTTTGTAGTGACCGTAGGCAATTTGGAAGACTCGGCCTTCTCCATTTTTACCCAAGGCTGTGGGTGTACCTGTTACACCCGTGTAGTAAGTGTAGAAAGTGCCGTTGTAACCGCCTTCATTGGCAGCCTTGACCAACAAAGCCAAGTCAGAACCCCAGTTGCCTGTGACAACTGTATCGGCACCTGACGCCTTGATTTTGGCAATGTAAGGAGCGAAGTCGCGAACTTGAGCCAAGGGGTGCAAATCTTCACCAACAATTTGAACATCGGGACGCTTGCGGCTAATGCCCTCTTTGAAGAACTTGGCCACTTGGTGACCATGTGAATAGTTTTGATTCAACAAGAAAATTTTCTTGGTTTCAGGACGGTCTTTCATGAAAGTCGTCAATGCTTCCATTTTCATGGAGGTGTCTGCGTCATAACGGAAGTGCCAATAGCTGCACTTGCTGTTTGTAAAGTCAGGGTCAACCGCAGAGTGATTCAAGAAAATAATTTCTTTGCCGGGATTGCGCTCGTTGTGTTTGTTGACAGCTTCGATCAATGCACCAGCGACACCAGAACCATTGCCCTGTGTGATGTAGCGGATGCCTTGGTCAGTTGCGGCCTTCAAAACGTTTAAGCTTTCAGCAGGGCTTAATTTGTTGTCAAAACCAACCACTTCAAATTTAACACCAGCTTTGTTGATCGCGCTGTATTTTTCTGCGAAAAACTGAAAGCTCTTGAGCTGGTTATTGCCCACAGGTGCCATGAGGCCGGACAGGGGGTCAATCCAGGCAATTTTGACTGTCTCGCCTTTTTGGGCAAAAGCACCAAAAGCACACATTGCCAATGAGGCAACTGCAATAGATCGAACTGCAAATTTCATATTTAGCTCCAACAGTTATGAAAAAAACTTCACAGACGTCAGCGTAACTGTTTTGAGAGATAGAGCGGTCGGGGTTTGCCCTAGGCGCTATCGCCGAAGCGACTAAAAATGACTCGAATTCTGCTGAAACACCCCTGAAAACCCGAGGCCCTTAGAAAAATTTAGAGTGACGGTAGCTTGTAGTCATGGAGCTGAACACGCAATTTGGTTTTCAACATTTTCCCTGTTGCGCCTAAGGGTATGACATCAACAAAAATGACATCGTCAGGAATCTGCCATTTGGCTGTTTTACCTTCATAAAACTTGAGCAACTCTGGCGCTGATAAATTAGCGCCAGGTTTTTTGACAACGCACACAATCGGGCGCTCATCCCATTTTGGATGAGGCATGCCAATGCAGGCAGCCATCATGACATCGGGGTGAGCCATCGCAATGTTCTCAATGTCAATCGAGCTGATCCACTCACCACCTGACTTGATCACATCTTTACTGCGATCCGTAATTTGCATGAACCCGTCTTCGTCAATGGTGGCCACATCACCTGTTGGAAACCAGCCGTCTTGCAGGGGCGAAGGCCCTTCTTGTTTGTAATACTCACGAATGATCCAAGGACCCTTGACCAACAAATCGCCGTAAGTTTTGCCATCGTGTGGCAAGGACTCACCTGCTTCGTTCACTATTTTGATGTCTACACCAAAGATGGTGCGGCCTTGCTTGAGCCGTAACTTCATTTGCGCATCTTCTGGCAAATTCAAGTGCTTGTTCTTCAGTGTGCAGAGTGTTCCAAGTGGGCTCATCTCTGTCATGCCCCAAGCATGTAAAACATCGACGCCATAAGACTCACGAAAAGCATCAATCATGGCGGGCGGACAAGCGGACCCCCCAATCACCGTGCGTTTTAATGAAGAGAAACTTAAACCATTGGGCTTCATGTGGCTTAACAGCATTTGCCAAACCGTGGGAACGCCAGCCGCAAAGCTTACCTTTTCAGACTCAATCAATTCATAAATTGATTTACCGTCCAATGCAGGGCCCGGGAAAACCAATTTGGCACCAGTCATGGCTGCGCTGTAGGGTATGCCCCAAGCGTTCACGTGGAACATGGGCACGACCGGCAAAATAGAGTCTCTGGCAGAGATGCACATCACATCGGGCAGTGCTGCAGCGTATGCATGCAGCATGGTCGAGCGATGGCTGTAAAGTGCAGCTTTGGGATTGCCCGTGGTGCCGCTGGTGTAACACATGCTTGAAGCTGTGTTCTCATCCAATTGTGGCCAATCGAATGAGGTAGAAAGACCGTCAATCAGGGCCTCGTAGCTTGTTAAATTGGGAATGCCCGAATCGGCAGGTAGCTTGCCCTTATCGCACATGGCAACCCAATGTTTGACCGTAGTGCATTTGGCATGAACCGCTTGCACCAATGGCAAAAAGCTTAAGTCAAAGAAAAGTATTTCGTCTTCGGCATGATTGGCAATCCAAACCACTTGGTCAGGGTGCAGTCTGGGGTTCAAGGTGTGTAAAACACGCCCAGAACCACTCACCCCGAAATAAAGTTCAAGGTGTCTGTAGCCGTTCCAAGCCAAAGTAGCAACGCGAGCACCTTGATCCAATTTCAAGGCATCCAACGCATTGGCCATTTGTCGAGATCGGTTGGCAACGTCGGTCCAGGTGTAGCGGTGAATATCGCCCTCAACTCGCCTAGATACAACCTCACCATCACCATGATGACGGTTGGCAAATTCGATCAAGGAAGAAATCAGCAATGACTGCTGTTGCATAAGTCCCAACATAAACACCCCAAAAAATACAATAGTTCGCTTTTTAGCACGAGTTTCACAAGGCATTTCAATACCAGTCAGACAATAGGCTCATCCAAAGGCGAAGACAATAGACTTTATGACATGGATTAATCGACTCAATGCGCTTGGACCCGCCTACACAACCGAGGTATTGCCCACGCCGGTACCCGAGCCAAGTTGGGTTTCTCGAAACTTCGAACTTGGAAAAGCATTGGGTTTGCCCCAGGACTGGTTAGAAGGCGCAGAAGGTCTGCAAGTTTTCAGTGGCAATGGTTTATGGGAGGGCATGCAGCCTCAGGCCAGCGTCTACAGTGGTCACCAGTTTGGACAATGGGCGGGCCAATTAGGCGATGGGCGAGCGCTCAGTTTGGGCGAGTACGCCAGCCCTCAAGCCACGCTTGAAATTCAACTCAAGGGTGCGGGTAAAACGCCCTATTCCCGAATGGGCGATGGTCGAGCAGTTTTGCGTTCAAGTATTCGGGAATACCTTTGCAGTGAGGCCATGGCGGGTTTAGGCATACCAACAACGCGGGCGCTTTGCTTAACGGCATCCACTCTTCCCATTCTGCGAGAAAAACTAGAGACTGCAGCCATTGTGACCAGAACCGCACCCAGTTTCATTCGATTTGGGCACTTTGAGCATTTTGCAAACGATGCATCCCCCCATGGGCTTGAGCATCTGAAGCAATTGGCCGATTTTGTCATTCAAAATTATTTTCAATCAGAAAATTTTTCATTGACTCAACCTTATGCCAAACTCTTGGAATGCGTCACAGTCAGGACGGCGCATTTAATAGCCCACTGGCAAGCCGTCGGTTTCTGTCATGGGGTGATGAACACAGACAACATGAGCATTTTGGGGCTCACCATTGACTACGGACCTTTCCAGTTTTTAGACGGATTTAACCCGCAACACATTTGCAATCATTCTGATTCAATGGGACGCTATGCTTATGGTCGGCAACCGCAAGTGGCTTATTGGAATTTATTTTGCCTTGCGCAAGCCTTAATGCCCCTCATTGAAGAGCAAGATTTGGCCATGAAAGCCTTGGAATCCTACAAGACCACTTTTGCCGAAAGTTGGGAACGTGGCTTTTTATGTAAATTGGGTTTGGAAAAACAAGCAGATCCTGATCAAGCCGCTGAAGACAAAACATTGTTGAACGATTTACTTCAATTGCTGGCCAATGAGCAAGTGGACTTCACCATTTTTTGGCGCAGATTAAGCCATGCTGCAGAACAAACACAAGCAGGATGTACAGAATGGCAATCTGTGGCTGATTTGATCATCGACCAAGCTGCTTGGGCTTTGTGGCGCAATCGCTATATGAATCGCTTGCACCATCAGCCCTCCACTTTGGCAATCAGCAAGATGCTCCAAGTGAACCCCAAATTTGTACTTCGAAATCATTTGGCAGAAGCCGCCATTCAAAAATCAAAAATGGGAGACCATTCCGAAGTTGAAACCCTCTTCAAATTGCTTATGACGCCCTTCGATGAGCAAGAGCAATTTGAGTCTTATGCCAATATACCGCCTGACTGGGCGTCTCGCATTGAGATCAGTTGCTCTTCTTGAGAAAAATGGTCCCATCATTTCATCAACAAATACTTCAGTAGTTAGACTTTCAACATGTCTCAAAAAAAATTACCTCAAACCGACGCTGAATGGCGTGCTTGGCTGATTGCCAAAAACGCAGAGCCATTGGCTTTTGAAGTCACTCGCCGCGCAGCCACGGAGCGCCCATTTACTGGCAAATACGAAACTCATTGGGAACAAGGACAATACAATTGCGTGTGTTGCGACGCCAAGTTATTTGACTCATCAACCAAATTTGATGCAGGCTGCGGCTGGCCCTCTTTCTATCAATCGGCAGAACCCGATGCCGTCGCTCAAAAAGTAGATCGCAGTCACGGCATGGTTAGAGTAGAAAGTGTTTGCGCCAACTGTGGCGCGCATTTAGGCCATGTTTTTGAAGACGGGCCTGAGCCAACAGGTTTGCGTTATTGCATGAACTCAGCATCTTTGAACTTCCAGAAAAGCTGAGATGAAAATAGCACTAGACCTCTTTCCAATTCTGCTTTTTTTTGCAGCTTATAAGATGGCTTCGATTTACGAAGCAACGGCCGTCTTGATGGCTGCAACGGTGGTGCAAAGTCTGGTGATGTATCGACTGGACGGCAAGTTGGCCACCATGCAAAAGGTCACTTTGGCGCTGATATTGGTTTTCGGAAGCTTAACCCTCTTTTTGCAAGATGACCGATTTATCAAATACAAGCCCACCCTTCTGTACGGTTGCATGGCCCTTGGTTTGTTTGTTGCGCAATTTGTTTTCAAGAAAAATTTCTTGAAAACCATGCTTGGAAGCCAGGTCAACTTACCCGATCCCAACTGGCAAACCTTGAGTTCAGCATGGATCGCCTATTGTATTTTCATGTCAACTTTGAATGCGTATGTCGCCTATTCATACAGTACTGAAGATTGGGTGAATTTCAAAATTTGGGGTTATGTATTCCCATTGGTCTTCATTGTTGGCACCGGCCTGTACATTGCCAAACACGTGCCCCCAACTGAAAACAGCATCAAAGATGATGCAGCCAAATAAAGCCATCACATGAATCCCAAATCAAAGCTACCCACCAATTCTTCTTGGCAACCTCTCATGGTGGCAGCCTTAAATCAGAGTTTCGAGCCTAGCTTTCTTGAAGTGATTGATGAAAGTGCCCAACATGCAGGCCATGCTGGCGCCAATGACTCTGGGCTGAACAGTCACTACAGGGTTCTGATCGCCTCTTCACATTTTGAGAAGCTCAACCGAGTTCAGCGTCACCGCCTTGTGTATGATTCGCTCCAAGAATTCTTGGACAACGGGCTGCATGCCCTGGCCATAGAATTTCGATCCAACTAAATTTAATCGCTATCTGAGGAATCTGATGAAACTTTCGAAATTGGCCTTGGGCTTGCTCGCTGCAATGAGCTTTTCTGCAATGGCTCAAAATCTGGCCATCGTCAATGGCAAGCCCGTACCCAGCTCTCGTGTTGAAGCGCTGAAGCAACAAGTTGAGAGGTCCGGCAAACCCGTTACCCCAGAAATCTTGGCTCAGATCAAAGAAGAGCTCATTGCCCGTGAAATCTTCATGCAAGAAGCTCGCAAACGCGGCTTAGAAACCAGCGAAGACTACAAGGCGCAGATGGAGTTGGCTCGGCAAAGCATTTTGATTCGCGAGTTGTTTGCCAACTTTCAGAAGAAAAATCCCGTCACTGAAGCTGAAATCAAAGCTGAATACGACAAGTTTGTTGCTGCAAACGGCGGCAAAGAGTACAGAGCACGTCACATCTTGGTTGAAAAGGAAGACGAAGCCAAGGCCCTCATTGCCGACCTGAAAAAGGGCGCCAAATTTGAAGATTTAGCGAAGAAAGCATCCAAGGATCCAGGTTCTGGCGCAAATGGTGGCGACTTGGATTGGGCCAATGCAGCCAGCTATGTGCCTGAGTTTTCCAATGCCATGGTGAAGCTTGATAAAGGCCAAATGACGGATGCACCCGTGAAAAGTCAATTTGGCTTTCACATCATTCGCGTCGATGATGTTCGTGAAGCTCAGTTGCCAAAATTAGACGAGGTCAAGCCCCAAATTTCCCAACAACTGACGCAATCTAAATTGGGCAAATTCCAAGAGGATCTGCGCGCGAAAGCCAAAGTACAGTAAGGGACCATAAAAGCACTTGGACAACACGGGCAAGTGCTTTTTGGATGGTTATTGAACCCAACGCCGGGCGTTTTGCCACATTCTGAGCCATGGGCTGAATGCTGACACTTCTCCAGGTGTATAGCTCATCTGTACGTTGCGGAACACCCGTTCTGGGTGCGGCATCATGGCTGTAAATCGACCATCGGGTGTTGTCACAGCGGTTAGACCTCCTGGGCTGCCATTGGGATTGGCAGGATAATCTTCAGTGGGTTTGCCCATGTTATCCACAAAACGCATGGCGGCAATGGCTTCTTGAGCACGGCCTCGATACTTGAAATTGGCAAACCCTTCTCCGTGTGCCACTGCAATCGGCATGCGGCTTCCAGCCATGTCCTGGAAGAAAAGACTGGGCGAAGGCAAAACTTCCACCATTGACAACCTGGCCTCAAAACGTTCGCTTTGATTGCTTGTAAATCTAGGCCAGTCTTGTGCACCCGGAATGATGTCGGCCAGTTCGGCAAACATTTGGCAACCATTGCAAACGCCCAATCCAAACACATCAGTGCGCGCAAAGAAAGCTTTGAACGCATCAGACAACAAAGGATTGAACGTGATGCTGCGAGCCCAACCGATGCCGGCACCCAAGGTATCGCCGTAGCTAAAGCCACCGCAAGCTACCAGCCCCTGGAAATCTTTCAAGTTGACACGACTTGTTTGAAGATCGGTCATGTGAACGTCGTGAGACTCAAATCCCGCTAGCGCAAACGCATAGGCCATTTCAACATGTGAGTTGACGCCTTGCTCACGCAAAATGGCCACGCGAGGTTTGGCTAAATTGAGCCAAGGTGCCGCTACATTTTCTTCAGTGTTAAAGCTGAGTGAAACATGCAAGCCAGGATTGTTCAAATGGCCAATGCGTGCATGCTCACTGTCTGCACAGGCAACATTGTCTCTTTGCTGGCATATTTTCCAGCTCACACTGTCCCAAACTTGGTGCAGGTCTTCTAAATTAGCTGTGAAAATTTCTTGGGTGTCACGCCAAATGCTCAAAGCGCCAACCCCTTTGTCGATCACAGAATGGTGGGGCCGCGTTTTGCCAATCACATGGCTGTATTTGGAAAGATTGTGCTTGCGCAAAGCCTGCATGACTTCTGCTCGGTCTTGCGTGTCAATTTGAATGACCACACCCAACTCCTCGCTGAACAAAGCCTTGAGGGTGAGCTCTTCCCTTCTTGCGCTAATTTGCTGCGCCCAATTTTTGGCGTCTCCGTACTCTGCGCGGCTGTCAGAGATCCCATCTCCTTCGGTCACCAAAAGGTCTACGTTAAGGGCAACGCCCACTTGACCGGCAAAGCACATTTCGGCCACAGCACTTAGCAATCCACCATCACTGCGGTCGTGATAAGCCAAAATTTTGCCTTGCGATCGAAGCAAGTTGATGACCTTGACCAAGTTCACCAGATCTTCGGGAGAATCCAAATCGGGAACCCGATCGGCAGATTGATTGAGGACTTGCGAGAAAATACTTCCGCCCATGCGGTTTTGTCCGTGACCCAAGTCAATCAAGATGAGGGATGTGTCTGAAGCACTTGCATTCAATTGCGGGGTTAAAGTGCCTCGAACATCTGACAAACTTGCAAAAGCACTCACAATCAAACTGACCGGTGATGTCACTTTGTGAGTCGCTCCCTCATGGGTCCATTGTGTTTTCATCGACAGACTGTCTTTGCCAACAGGAATGGAAATGCCCAAGGCTGGACAGAGTTCTAGGCCAACTGCCTTCACGGTCTCATACAGCGCCGCATCTTCTCCCGGTTCGCCACAGGCAGCCATCCAGTTGGCACTGAGTTTGACCCGATCGAGTTCAATGGGCGCTGCCAACAAATTGGTAATGGCTTCGGCAACGGCCATGCGACCTGAGGCTGCTGCATCGATGCTGGCCAGAGGGGTACGCTCGCCCATGCTCATGGCCTCCCCTTTAAAACCTTGGTAGTCGGCCAGTGTGACCGCGCAATCAGCCACCGGCACTTGCCAGGGGCCAACCATTTGGTCTCTGTGCGTCAGGCCACCTACCGTTCGATCGCCTATGGTGACGAGGAACCGCTTGGACGCAACGGTAGGGTGACTTAAGACATTCAAGATGGATGACTGCAAGCTCACACCCGTGAAGTCAATGGGAGTGATGTTTCGATGCACAGAAGTGACCTTGCGATGCATTTTGGGCGGTTTGCCAAGCAGCACATTCATTGGCATGTCTACGGGATGCTTCAAACTTTCTTGGGAAGCGAGTTCATCTGATAAAACCAAATGGCGCTCTTCGGTTGCAACACCCACCACGGCAAATGGGCAACGCTCGCGCTCACAAAAAGATTTGAACAAATTCAATGACTCAGGCGCAATGGCCATGACATAGCGCTCTTGACTTTCGTTGGACCAAATTTCTTTAGGCGAAAGACCCGATGCCTCTATGGGTACAGCACGCAAATCAAAGCGTGCCCCGCGCCCTGCATCGTTGGTCAGTTCTGGAAAGGCATTGGACAAACCCCCAGCACCCACATCGTGGATGGCCAATATCGGATTGTCTTGACCCATGACCCAGCAGTGATTAATGACTTCCTGTGCTCTTCGTTCAATTTCTGGATTGCCGCGTTGAACAGAGTCAAAGTCTAAGTTGGCTGCGTTGGTGCCTGAGGCCATTGAACTGGCCGCACTTCCGCCCATGCCAATGAGCATGCCAGGCCCCCCTAGTTGCACCAACAAAGTACCAGCGGGAAACTGAATTTTTTGGGTTTGCACATTGTCAATGACACCAAGACCGCCCGCAATCATGATGGGCTTGTGGTAACCCCGAACCACACCATCGACCACCTGTTCGTACTCTCGAAAGTAGCCCAATAAATTGGGACGCCCAAATTCATTGTTGAAGGCTGCACCACCCAACGGACCTTCTGTCATGATTTGAAGCGCGCTTGCGATGTGATCTGGTTTGCCGTGAGGACCGTCCCATAATTTCGAGACAGTAAAACCTGTCAATCCAGCTTTAGGTTTGGAGCCACGACCCGTAGCGCCTTCATCTCGAATTTCGCCGCCGGCCCCCGTTGAAGCACCTGGGAAAGGCGATATGGCCGTCGGATGGTTGTGTGTTTCAACCTTCATCAAGACATGGTGCAGTGCATATTCTTTGAGATAAACACCCTCTTGTTTGGCAACAAAACGCTCTACGTCGTGGCCGGTCATGATGGAGGCATTGTCAGAATATGCCACCACGGTGTGTTGAGGATTTTGCTGATGCGTATGTCGAATCATGCCAAACAAACTGTGCGCTTGGTCTTGACCGTCTATGGTGAATTGCGCATTGAAAATCTTGTGTCTGCAGTGCTCACTGTTGGCTTGGGCAAACATCATCAGTTCGACATCACTGGGATTTCTGCCCAATTGCTTGAAAGAACTCATGAGGTAATCAATTTCATCTTCGGCCAAAGCCAGGCCAAATTCTTGGTTGGCTTTTTCCAGGGCTTCTTTTCCACCAGACAGCAGGTCTACGTGCAAGAGTGGTTGAGCTTGCAATTCAGTGAAAAGCGCCAAGGCATCGTCTCGTTGAGCCAGAACAGATTCAGTCATCCTGTCATGCAACAAGTCGGCCAACTGAAGCAGGGTTTCAGCTGAGCAAGCTTGCGCTGCTGCTGCATTTTTAAAATGCAATGAAAACTCGACCAATCTCTCAATCCGACGAACCATCAAGCCGCAGTTATGGGCAATGTCTGTTGCCTTGGATGCCCAAGGTGAAACAGTGCCCAGTCGAGGTGAAATCAAGAGGGATCTGATAAAAGAAGGCTTCGGCTTGTGGGTCTCTTCAAATGGTTCACCATAGGTGAGAAGCTCGGTCAAGTTGGCCCTTTGCGTCGCCTCTAAGGCAGTTGCACTCGCAACCAAATGCAAATACTGGCCTGACAGGGCCTTCAATTCAGGACAACAGGCATGCAGCTTAGGCAGCAATTGCTGGTTACGAAAATCGCTGAGGGCGTTACCGCCTTCCAAAATGAGTGTATGCAGGGTCACGGGGTGGCCTTGATGGCAAGAGGGAAATGTGACTCAAATACCGCTGACTGGGGCATTGAACGAAGCTTTATTTTAACCGCTGGTAGTGCTCATTTCTGCAAAGTTGGACTCAGGATGGGATAATCGCTCCCCATGACAATTACCCTTAAAGACGATCAAGACGCCAAAGGCATGCGTGTGGCTGGACGCCTTGCTTCCGAAGTACTCGATTACTTAACGCCCTTCGTGAAACCAGGCATCACGACCAATGAATTGGACAAACTGGCCCATGATTACATGGTCCATGTTCAAGGCACGGTGCCTGCGCCCTTGAATTACCAGCCACCAGGTTATTCGCCCTACCCCAAATCTATTTGCACCTCCATCAATCATCAAGTATGTCACGGCATTCCCAATGAAAAAATGCTCAAAAAAGGTGATATCGTCAATATTGACATAACCGTTATCAAAGACGGTTGGCATGGTGACACCAGCAGAATGTTCATTGTGGGCGAAGCCTCCATCGCTGCCAAGCGGCTTTGTGCAGTCACTTACGATGCCATGTGGCACGGCATAGAACAAGTCAAACCCGGCGCGCGTTTGGGCGATATCGGATGGGCCATTCAAAAATTTGCAGAAAATTTAGGTTTCTCCATTGTTCGAGAGTTCTGCGGCCATGGCATTGGCCGTGTCTTTCATGAAGAGCCCCAGGTTTTGCACTATGGCAAGCCAGGTACTTTGGACGAACTCAAAGCCGGCATGACATTCACCATCGAGCCCATGATCAATGCAGGAAAAAGGGACATCAAAGAATTGGGTGATGGCTGGACCATCGTGACCAAAGACAGAAGTTTGTCTGCGCAGTGGGAACATACCATTTTGGTCACTGAAACTGGCTATGAAGTCCTGACACTTTCTGCCGGAAGTCCTCCTGTTCCTGAATTCGTCAAAGGTTAAATATGACCGACTTGTCGGTATTGAGAGATAAGTACCGACGGGAAAAGCAGTCCCTGTGGTCAAACATTGCCACAAGCACTGCAAATGGCCGAGGGCTTAAACCCACCTTGGTTCGTTTGGCCAAACTCGCAGATGTTCTGCTGGTTCAGCTTTGGCGCAATGCTGGGTTTACACAGGGTGAAGCACTGATTGCGGTGGGTGGGTATGGCCGCGGAGAATTGTTTCCATCGTCTGATGTCGATGTCTTGGTTTTATTACCTGACAACATCATCGCAGAAGATTCCCCAGAGTTAAAAGCAAAACTCGAAGTATTCATTGGCAGTTGTTGGGACAGTGGGTTGGAAATTGGCTCTAGTGTCAGAACGCTGAAAGATTGCCTAGATGAGTCCGAAAAAGACATTACGGTTCAAACTTCATTGCTTGAAAGTCGACTTCTTGCAGGCAACCTCATCCTTTTTCAACAGTTTCAACAAAGCTACAAAGAGGCCATGGATCCCCATGCCTTTTTTGTAGCAAAAACCCTTGAGTTAAATCAGCGTCATAACAAGTTTGAAAATACGCCCTACTCCCTAGAACCCAATTGCAAAGAGTCACCTGGCGGGCTTAGAGATCTTCAAATTATTTTATGGGTCTCAAGGGCTGCTGGTTTAGGACACACTTGGGACGATCTGGCTGCAAAGGGCTTGGCCACACCGCTTGAAGTAAAGCAAATTAAACGCAACGAAGCGGTGCTGAGTCTCATCCGTGCCAGGCTTCATTTGTTGGCCAAGCGACGTGAAGATCGTTTGGTTTTTGATTTGCAACACTCGTTGGCAGAGGCATTTGGCTACAAAGCCCAAAGCACGCCTGAAGGCAAACACAAACAAAGGGCCAGTGAAGTCCTCATGCGTCAGTATTACTGGGCCGCCAAAGCAGTGACTCAGTTGAACCAAATATTGCTTTTGAACATTGAAGCGTATTTGCAAGCGCAACGAGGCCACACTCGCATCGAAGTGCGTAAGCTCAATGAACATTTCTTTGAAACAAACGGACTTTTACAAGTAGCGCAAGACGACCTTTATCAAAAACATCCGCATGCCATTCTGGAAACATTTTTGTTATACCAGCAGACACCCGGCGTCAAGGGCTTGTCAGCCAAAACTCTGCGAGCACTTTACAACGTGCGCGGTGTGATGGATGCCAATTTCCGGCGCGATCCGGTCAATCGCGGCACCTTCTTAAAAATTCTTCAAGAGAGTCATGGCATCACGCATTCTCTTCGCTTGATGAATCAGACCTCAGTTCTTGGTCGTTATCTTTGGGTGTTCAGAAACATTGTGGGTCAGATGCAGCATGACCTGTTTCACGTTTACACCGTCGATCAACACATCCTGATGGTACTCAGAAATGTGCGTCGCTTCTTCATTGCCGACCATGCCCATGAATACCCATTTTGCTCTCAACTGGCAGCGGGTTGGGACAAGCCTTACATCCTTTACACAGCAGCGTTGTTTCACGACATTGCAAAAGGTCGTGGTGGTGACCATTCGAAATTGGGTGTTTTAGAAGTCAAGCGTTTCTGTCGCCAACATGGCATAGGGCCTGAGGACACCAAGCTCATTGCGTTTTTGGTAGGCGAACACCTGACCATGAGTCATGTAGCTCAAAAAGAGGATTTGAGCGACCCCGACGTCATTGCTGCATTTGCCAAACGCGTCGGTAACGAGCGTCGCCTGACCGCTTTGTACCTCTTAACAGTTGCAGATATCCGCGGCACAAGCCCCAAAGTTTGGAATGCTTGGAAGGGCAAGTTGTTAGAGGACCTTTATAAATATACTTTGCGGACGTTGGGGGGCAGAGCCCCAGACGCCAATGCTGAGATCGAATCTCGCAAGCGAGAGGCTTTGGTAGAGTTAGCGAGGCACTCCGAACCTTATGACGGGCAAAAAGCGCTTTGGGACACACTGGATATTGGCTATTTCATGCGCCACGATGCCAGTGAAATTGCATGGCACGCAAGGCAGCTTTCAAGGTATGTGCCGTTACCAATTGCACCATCCGTTGCAGCATTGAATGGAAAGTGTATTGTTCGGGCCCGCATCTCGCCATTGGGAGAAGGGCTGCAAGTCTTGGTCTACACAGAAGACCAAACAGATTTGTTTGCTCGAATTTGCGGCTACTTCGATCAAGCCGGATTCAGTATTTTGGACGCCAAAATTCACACGGCTAAAAATGGATTTGCGCTAGACACCTTCCAAGTGGTCACCTCGCTTCTGCCTGAACATTATCGAGAACTCATCACCATGGTGGAGTCGGGCTTGAGCCTGACCATCAATCAAAAGGGTCCGCTCCCCCCACCTACCAAGGGCCGGGTCTCTAGGCGCGTCAAGAACTTTCCCATTGCGCCCAGAATCACATTGGATCCCGATGAAAAAGCGCAAAGCTGGCTGCTAGCCATCTCTGCCAGCGACAAAATGGGTCTGCTCTACAGCGTGGCAACCGTTCTTGCCAAACACAGCATCAGTCTGAAGTTGGCCAAGATCAGTACCCTGGGTGAACGAGTTGAAGACACCTTCCTGATTGAAGGTTCAGCCCTGCAGCACAATCGTGAGCAAATTGAAATAGAAACTGAGTTGCTTCAAGTTCTACAGTCATAACGGCAGTAATGAGCTTGTCTCGACACAAAACCTGACTGTCAATCAATGTTTTTTGCGTGGTGGCAACCCAGTGTGTTGAGTCAGCATACTGCCTTTGCGTGGAACAGCGCTGGGCGTGCTGTTTTTGCGACGAGCGCTTTGATATTCATCTGACAAGGGCTGCCATGTAGGTATCAAATGATGCTTGCCGTTGCCGATCAGATCGGAACGCCCCATGGCTTTGAGTGCCTCACGCAGTAACGGCCAATGTTTGGCATCGTGATAGCGCAAAAAAGCTTTGTGCAATCTGCGACGCTTTTCGCCCTTGACCACATCGACTTTTTCACTTTCGCGGGTAATTTTACGCAACGGATTTTTGGTGGTGTGGTACATCGCCGTTGCTGTGGCCATGGGACTTGGATAAAAAGTTTGAACTTGATCGGCACGAAAACCGTGTTTCTTGAGCCAAATGGCCAAGTTCATCATGTCTTCATCGCTGGTTCCAGGGTGTGCCGCAATGAAGTAAGGCACCAAGAATTGTTTCTTACCCGCTTCTGCACTGAACTTGTCAAACAAACTCTTGAACTTGTCGTAAGTGCCAATGCCAGGTTTCATCATTTTGGTGAGCGGACCAGACTCGGTGTGCTCTGGAGCGATTTTCAAATACCCACCCACATGGTGTGTGACCAATTCTTTCACGTACTCAGGACTTTGAACGGCTAAGTCGTAACGCAAGCCAGAGCCAATCAAAATCTTTTTAATGCCCTTGAGACTTCTGGCTTTCCGATACATCTGAATCAGCGGGCCGTGATCTGTGGTGAGGTTGCTGCAAATACCAGGAAACACACAACTTGGCTTTCGGCAAGCTGCCTCAATTTCAGGAGACTTGCAACCCAATCGGTACATGTTGGCGGTAGGGCCACCCAAATCTGAAATGACACCTGTAAAACCTTTGACCTTGTCGCGGATGTCTTCAATCTCACGCAGCACAGAAGCTTCGCTTCGGCTTTGAATGATTCGGCCCTCGTGTTCGGTGATGGAGCAAAAAGTACAGCCGCCAAAACAACCGCGCATGATGTTGACTGAAAAACGGATCATCTCCCAAGCAGGTATCTTGGTTGAACCATCGTGCGATCCATTTTCGTCGGCATAAATGGGGTGTGGACTGCGTGCATAGGGCAGGTCAAACACCGTGTCCATTTCGGCCGTAGTGAGCGGTATGGGCGGGGGTGTGATCCAGACATCCCGAGCGGTATGGCCTTCACCGTGGGCTTGAACCAGACAACGCGCATTGCCCGGATTTGTTTCTAAGTGCAACACACGGTTGGCATGGGCATAAAGCACCGAATCAGACTTCACTTGCTCATAACTGGGCAAACGGATGACACTTTTATCGCGAGGCGGAACTTTGTGAAGACCCTTGCCCGTCATGGCGGGCAACTGCGGATTGGGCACAAAAGTGAGCGGCTTGACCGCAGCATTTTGTTGATCAGCGACCATCTGTGCTTCATCTTCACGGGCACAACTGGCGCCGTTTTCACGCGCCTGATCTGAAATCATCAAGTAAGGATTGACGTGCGCCTCGACGTGACCGGGTGTGTCAACCGAAGTTGAATCAATTTCAAACCAACCTTCAGGGGTTTGACGGCGAACAAAAGCAGTGCCTCTCACATCGACGATGTTTTGCACGGGTTCTCGAGCAGCCAACCTGTGAGCAATTTCCACCACTGCGCGTTCAGCGTTGCCATAAAGGAGCAGATCACATTTGCTGTCGACCACAATGGATCGACGCACTTTGTCGGACCAATAGTCATAGTGCGCAATGCGACGCAAAGAACCTTCAATGCCACCCAACACAATGGGCACATCGGGATAAGCTTCGCGACAGCGTTGGCTGTAAACAATGGCCGCTCGATCGGGCCTCTTACCACCCACATCACCAGCCGTATAAGCATCATCGGATCTGATTTTTCGATCGGCCGTGTAACGGTTGATCATGGAATCCATGTTGCCAGCAGTCACACCCCAAAATAAGTTAGGCTGACCCAAAGCACGAAACGGTTCGGCGCTTTGCCAATCCGGCTGAGCAATGATGCCCACGCGAAACCCTTGCGCTTCTAGCATGCGCCCAATGACGGCCATGCCAAAACTGGGATGGTCCACATAGGCATCGCCTGTAACCAGGACAATGTCGCAACTGTCCCAGCCCAATTGGGTCATTTCTGCCCGACTCATTGGCAAAAAGGGGGCCGTTCCAAAGCGTGCCGCCCAAAACTTGCGATAGCTGTTCAGGGGCTTGGCATTGCGCGGGAAAAAAGAAACGTCGACCAGTGCGTTCATGAGGCAAATAAAAAGAATACGGTAGTTTAGGGCCTCTTTGAGATGCTTTCAGTCAAAGGGTTTCTTTCTATCCAAGGTTTGGCAAAAGCTTCAGCGATAATTGAACAATGTCATCAGAAGCCCAAGCACTCAACCATCCTCGCTCTAAAACGGAGTTGTTTGTGGTTTTCACTTTCTTGGCGCTTCAAGGTGTAGGTGGCGTTCTTGCTGTAGTTCAACATGAGTTGGTAGACCGCAGAAAGTGGATGACCAAAGCTCAATTTGTGGAGGAATGGTCTGTGGCACAGGTCATGCCCGGACCGAATGTGGTCAACCTTTGCCTCATGATTGGTGGTAAATACTTTGGCATTGCGGGTGCTCTCGCTGCAGTTTGTGGCCTGATTGGTGGCCCTCTCGTGTTGGTTCTGGGTCTGGCCATCTTGTTTGGAGGTGTAGCAGACAACCCTTCGGCTCAAGGCGCTCTGAAGGGCATGGGGGCTGTGTCGGCGGGTCTGGTCATAGCCACGGGGCTCAAACTCAGCACCACATTGCCCAAAAACCCCATGGGACTTTGGGCTGCCCTTACTTTTGCTGTTTTATCGTTTGCAGGTGTTGGCATTTTCAGATTGCCATTGGCTTGGGTGTTACTTGGCCTTGGTAGCGTGGCTTGTTTTTTAACCTACCGTGCTTTGAGACATGTTCCACCAAAAGCCGAATCTAAATCGAATCGCGAGGCACCTTGAGCATGCCCTTAAGTCCTCAAGACTGGTTCGATCTGTTCATGCACTTTGCAGTCCTGTCCTTGATGGGCATTGGCGGCGCCATCACTACCGCTCCTGAAATGCACCGATTCTTGGTCGATGACAAACATTGGCTCACAGACGAATCGTTTTCTTCTTGCATTGCGCTTGCTCAATCTGCGCCAGGCCCCAATGTGCTTTTCGTAGCGTTAATGGGATGGCAAGTTGGCATCAATGCAGGTGGCGGCTTAAATGCTGGTGCGACAGCTTGGTGGCTTGGATTGCTAGGGGTCACTTTGACCATGGTGGGCATCATGTTGCCCTCCTCCATCTTGACTTACAAAGCCACGAAGTGGGCACAGGTCAACCGAGATTTAATTGCTGTGCAGTCCTTCAAATCGGGAATGGCACCCATAGTGATTGGACTGCTGGTGTCTACGGGGTGGCTTTTGTCTGCTGCTCACCGAGATTTTTCACAAGACTGGAAGCTTTGGTTGATCACCGCCATTGCCAGCGGGCTGATGCTCAAAACATCGATTCATCTGCTCTGGTTGATAGCAGCGGGCGGCATTCTGGGGGCAGCCGGTTTTCTCTAAAATTCTGAATTCGATCTGGCTTTCTCTCAGCCAATGTATGCTCAAGACCCCAATCGTTGCCTGACTGCTTCAAACAAACAGACACCGCTTGCTACCGAAACGTTCAAGCTTTCTACAGCGCCCTGCATCGGAATACTGACCAACTCATCACATGTTTTGCGGGTGAGTTGTCGCATGCCAGGGCCCTCAGCACCTAGAACCAAGGCCACAGGGCCTTTCAAATCGACTTGGTAAACGTTGCGAGGCGCATCGCCACTGGTTCCAATGATCCAAATGGAGCGCTCCTTTAATTCGCCCAACGTTCGAGCCAAATTGGTGACCATGAAATAAGGCACTGTCTCGGCCGCACCACTTGCAACTTTGGCAACCGTTGCATTGAGACCCGCAGCATGATCTTTGGGCGCAATGACGGCATGGGCACCTGCGCCATCGGCGACGCGCAAACAAGCGCCAAGATTGTGAGGGTCGGTGACACCATCCAAAACCAAAAGCAAGGGCGGTCCTTGAACTTGGTCTAAGAGATCGTCAAGTGAATGGGCTTGGGGCAAGCTTTCAACCCTTGCGGCAACCCCTTGGTGTCCGTGACTTCCGGCCAACTTGGCCAATCGCATGCTGTCAGCCTCAATGAGTCTCACGCCCGCTTCTTGCGCACGTTCTATAAACTGACGCATGCGGGCATCACGCCTTGTCGTTTCGAAGTAAACCTCGACGATGGAATGAGGTGCAGTTTTTAAACGAACACCAACCGCATGAAAACCGAAAAGAATTTTGGGAGAGGACATGCCTCCATTATCCTTGGGATACGAGCTGTCCGGCTTGAAGCGTGAGAGTTCGATTGCAGCGCGCAGCCAATTTTTGGTCATGCGTTACCAAAATGAGGGTCGTTCCTCTGGCGTGGTTCATCGACAGCATCAAATCCATGATGCTTTCACCTGTTTGAGCATCCAAACTGCCAGTGGGCTCATCGGCCAAAAGGAGTTGGGGTTGAACCACAAAGGCTCTGGCAAGGGCAACTCTCTGCTGTTCACCGCCACTGAGAACTTTGGGGAAGTGGTTTAAACGTTCTGAAAGTCCAACCTGTGTCAAGATTTCTGTGGCCAAGTGAGATGCGTTTTTGATGCCAGCCAACTCGAGAGGCAACATCACATTTTCGAGCGCTGACAAATGGCCCATCAGCTGAAAATTTTGAAAGACAAAGCCTAATTTTTGACCACGCCATGCGGCTCGTTGGTCTTCGGTCATGTCAAATATTGGCTGGCCAGCCAATGACACACTGCCTTCGGTGGGCGTATCCAGGCCGGCCATGATGGCCAACAAGGTGCTTTTGCCTGAGCCTGAAGCCCCCAAGATTGCAACAGATTCCCCGGTATTCACGGTGAAATCGATATCGCGCAAAATAGCCAAGGGGCCGCTGGCATCTGTGACCACTTTGCCCACATGACTGACTGAGATCATTGTTTCCGACATGTACCAAATTTCCTTACGACGACATTACTTTAACTGGCTTGTGGTGGGCTTGTTCTTGACGGGCTTTTGCTGGAGCGCTTGGGCCACAGATGCGCCTATAAACTCGAATACCAAATTGCACTCAAATTCTGAGAAGATCGTGTTGATTGTGGGTGACTCACTAAGCGCTGAGTATGGACTCACAAGAGGCACAGGTTGGGTTCACTTGATGAGCGAACAAGCTGCCAAAGAGAAGGTGAAAATGAAAATTGTGAATGCCAGCATCAGTGGCGACACAAGTTCCGGCGGCGTCAGCAGGTTGCCGCAGTTGCTTCAAATTCACAAACCCCACGTTTTGATTGTGGAACTGGGTGGCAACGATGCTCTCAGAGGTTTGAGCATGCGCATGACACAACAAAACTTAATCACCATGGCCAAAGAAGGTAAAAAAGTGGGGGCTAAAGTGCTGGTTGTGAGCATGCAAATACCTCCCAACTATGGCGCCAACTATGCTCAGCAAATGGCACAGGCCTATGAATCTGTCAAACAAGAAACAGGTGCTGAACTTAACCATGTTTTTTTAAAGGGTGTTGCAGACGCTACGGATCCCTTGAAGTGGTTTCAGCAAGACCGAATTCACCCCAACGAAGGGGCTCAGGGCATCATGATGAGAAATATATGGCCTCAACTTAAAAGAATGTTAGCCGAACCCCAGTAAAAATTGTGCCAGAGTCATGTTGCTCAAGGGGTAGGCGGCTTGTCCGAATCGGGCAACACCACAACGGTTTCAGCTTCGATGGCTTCGGAACTTGACTCTGGCGAATCAGTCCTCTTTTCTGACTTGGCTTTCAGTTTGTCTTCTTTTTTGCGTTTCTTCGCCAATTCTTTTTGACGTTTTTCGTAGCCGTAATTGGGAGTTGCCAAGGTATTTCTTTCTATTGAATGACATGCACTGTATCAGCTTGGCATTCAATCTCCAAAAACGATTAGAAATTCAGGCACTGCGTCATGGCATTGCTCAAATCTTGAATCAAATCATGCGGGTCTTCAAACCCTGTAGAAAACCTCACCAAATAACCTTTTTGAAGGTGTGAAGGCCATTCAGAACGCATGTTTCCAATGTTGTAGGGCACCACCAAGCTGATGGGGCCACCCCAGCTGTAGCCAATTTTGAAGAGCTTCAAATGGTCACAGAATGCATCCACTTGATCTTGTGTCAATGAAGGATCTAGCATCACACTGAACAATCCTGCAGCGAAGCCTTCGCTGCCTGCAGGGGCACACAAGGCTTGCCAATGGGCATGGCCTGGCGAACCCTCTAATGCTGGATGAAGAACTTGGACACAAGCTTTTTGGCTCTTCCACCACTGAGCCAAAAGTCGAGCGGTACGGTCTTGAGCCGCATAGCGCAAGGAAATGGTGGGCAGCGACCGAAGGATGCTTTCAACATCGTTGGGACCCACACAAATTCCCAAACGCATCATGGTCATTTTGAGTTTCAAAGCCAATGCATCGTCGCAGGTCATGACACTGCCCATCAGCACATCGCCTCCGCCACTGGGGTATTTGGTGAGGGCATGCGCGGTGAAATCAACAGCCAAACTGCCGTCACCCAAAAGATCAAAGGGCTTAAAGGCAAGCCCAGCGCCCCACGTATTGTCCAGGGCGATGAGCACCTGTTGCGACCGGCAGACCTTGACCAAACCAATGAGGTCTGGAAACTCCATGCTGACTGAGCCTGGAGCTTCTAGCCATACAAGTTGCGTGTTGGGTTTGATTTTGGACGCTAGATCTTGAGGATTCATGGCATCGTAGTAGGTGTGAGAAATACCAAACGAGGCCAACTCGCCCTCTGCCAAGACTTTGTTAGGGCCATAAGAGTTGTCGGGCAACAAGACATGGTCACCCGTCTTCAAAACTGCAAAGGAAGCAACCGCCAATGCAGACAATCCGCTGGGTGTTAAAACACAGTGCTTGCCACCTTCCAAGGTGCACAAACGCTCCTCCAGCGTAAAGCTTGTAGGCGTCCCATGGGTTCCGTAGGTGTAAGCCGATTTGTCTTTCCATTCGCGTTGCCGCATGGCAGCCACATTGGGAAAGAAAACCGTTGAAGCTTTAAAAACTCCCGGTTGGGGTGCCTGAAACTCAGCCGGTGGTGTGTAGTCGTGGTGAATGATCTGAGTCGAAATGTGGGATGGGTTCTTTGATTTCATCCCGACATACTACCTTCAGACCTTCCACTTTTCCATCAATTTTTCGGGATTCAAGCTGTCGTAGCCCTCAAAAGGCTGGTGAATCCAAGGATTGGTAGGCAAGAACTCAACTGAGTAATCGGATTGAAAGCCTGAAAGCCCCTTGGTCCATATGACTGCTGTGCGCAACTCTGTAATGGGGGTGTAATTGGTTTTCAACATGTTGACAACCGCGTTCAAGGTATGGCCTGAGTCGGCCAAATCGTCGACCAACAAAACACGGCCGGCAATTTCACCTTTAGGGGTGGTAATGAAACGAGCAATGTCCAAATGACCTTGAACAGTCCCAGCGTCAGCTCGGTATGAGCTGGTGGACATGATGGCCAAGGGTTTGTTGAAAATGCGTGACAAGATGTCACCGGGGCGCATGCCGCCCCTCGCCAAACACAAAATGGTATCGAACTCCCAACCAGATTGATGAACCTTGATTGCCAATTTTTCAATCAGATTGTGGTACTCGTCGTAGCTCACATACAGGTGTTTGCCGTCTTCAGTCAGCATGCGGTTTCTCCAAAGGTTGATTCAGTTCACGCGAAAGTGAATGGGGTTTGAAATGAATTAAAGAGGCGCCAAAAAAGGATGGTGCATCAGGATGGTATGGTCCCTGTCTGGGCTGGTTGAAACCAAATGAATAGGGACACCCGTGATGTGTTCAATGCGCTGCAAGTAAAGGCGCGCATTGACCGGTAGTTTGTCAAATTGAGTGACACCGACGGTGCTGTCAGTCCAGCCCTCTATGGTTTCGTAAATGGGTTTGCATCGCGAAATGTCGTCTGCACCCATGGGCAAAATGTCAATGATTTCGCCATCCAACTCATACGCCGTACAAAGCTTCAGCTCTTTCAGGCCGTCGAGAACATCGAGTTTGGTAATGCACAAACCTGACAAACCATTAACCTGTGCACTGCGTTTGAGTAAGGCGGCATCAAACCAACCACAGCGGCGACTGCGGCCAGTTGTCACGCCTTTTTCTGCGCCCACTGTACTCATGTGCCAACCTGGCGTGCCTTCCTTTTCCCAATCCAACTCGGTTGGGAATGGGCCGCCGCCAACGCGTGTGCAATAAGCTTTTGTAATGCCTAAAACATAGTGCAACAAACCAGGACCCACACCTGAACCAGCAGCAGCATTACCAGCCACACAGTTGCTCGATGTGACATACGGGTAGGTGCCGTGATCGACATCAAGCAAAGTGCCTTGAGCACCTTCAAATAGCAAATTGGCACCCAAGCGATGTGCATCGTTCAATTCGCGGGACACATCCGCCATCATGGGTTTTAAAAGTTCTGCTTGTTCCATGGCTTCTTTGAAAACCACATCAAATTGAACTTCACCGTTCTTGACATAGGGTTGGAGAGCGTCACCGAAAACGAAGCGCTCAGAACCCAAGTAGGTTGTCAAGACATGGTTGTGCAAATTCAAAAGTTCTTTGAGCTTGTGTGCAAACCGCTCGGGGTACTTCAAGTCTTGAACGCGCAAAGCGCGACGCGCAATTTTGTCTTCGTAAGCTGGACCAATGCCTCGCCCTGTGGTGCCGATCTTTTCTGTACCGCCTTGCTCGCGGGCGGCTTCTCGGGCCACATCTAAAGCCGCATGAAATGGCAAGATCAAGGGGCAAGCTTCACTGATACGCAAGCGTGAGCGAACCTCGACGCCAGCCTTTTCCAGGCCCGCAATTTCCTCAAACAATTTGCCAGCAGACAAAACCACCCCATTGCCGATGTAGCACTTCACACCTGCACGCATGATGCCGCTTGGGATGAGGTGAAGCGCTGTTTTAACGCCATTGATGACCAATGTATGACCCGCATTGTGGCCACCTTGAAAACGCACAACACCCTGAGCACTTTCAGTGAGCCAGTCAACCAATTTGCCTTTGCCTTCGTCACCCCACTGGGTTCCCACAACGACAACATTTCGTCCTTTGATCATGTTCATTTTGTATTGTTTTTAATGTCATTTACAACCCACTGCCCCGAGATCTCTAAAAGTTCGCGGTCACATTGGAATTCATCTATTTCACTTTCGTGTCCAGGCAAGATGCACACGACAGTTTCGCCATGCATGCGCAACTGAGCAATGGCGGATCGAAGGTCAGGCCTTGTTCCCCAAGGTGCGCGAATGGCTGCTTTTAAACTAAGTTGGGGAACAACCCCCACCCATTGCTTCAAATCCAAACTGAAACCAACAGCGGGACGATCTCGACCCAGTTCGTGACCAAAGGCAGCACCCACTCCGTCATACCGCCCTCCCCGCACCACTGCATCACTGGCGCCTTTGGCATAAATTGCAAAGCGCAAACCACTGTAGTAAGCATAGCCACGTGCATCTGCCAAATCGAATTTAAAGCTGGCTTGAGGGAGTTGTTCGCTTAACCACTTCAGTTGCGCGATGGCCAATTGGATTTGAGGCTTTGAAGGTAATTTTTCGAGTGCTTGGGCCAGCACAGAAATGTCACCATACAAGTCAATTAAATTCATCAAACCCGCTTGAATCTCTTGGGGGAAATTTCGAGTTAACTCGGCCAATGCAGAGGCATTTTTACTGGCCAGGGCTGCGTACACTTCACCGCGCATGGCTTCAGTGAGGGGCATGCCTTCCAGCAAGCTGCTGACAATTCGAGCATCGGCCAAATCGACCAATACCTCACCCATCTGGGCGGCACGCAAACAATCTAAAGCCAACTGTAAAACCTCAAGGTCAGCCTCTAAACCAGCATGACCGAATATTTCAGCACCTAACTGCAAGGGCTCTCGGGTGGCATGAGGCCGATCAGGTTGGGTATGCAGAACGGGGCCGCAGTAGCAAAGTCGCGTCACACCTTGGCGGTTTAGCAAATGCGCATCAATGCGGGCAACTTGAGGTGTGGTATCGGCTCTCAAACCCATCATTCGGCCAGAAATTTGATCGACCAACTTGAAAGTCTGAAGATCAAGGGCCTTGCCCGTTCCGGTTAACAGGGACTCAATGTGTTCGAGCAACGGGGGTGACACCAACTCAAAGCCGTAGCTTCGGGCAGTGTCTAAAAGCAATCTTCGGAGTTCTTCGATGTGCCTGGCTTCTGAGGGCAAGACATCAGCGATGTGATCCGGCAGGACCCAAGCAGACATGGAAATGAGCGTTGCTGTTAAAACAAGGATTTTACTGGTTCAAACAGCGTCTAAATGAAGCACCACAAAAGAAAGAGACCCAACAAAACGATCGATAGCCCGAAAAAGCGAATTTGACCGTCTTCCAGTTGCAAAAGCTGACTGAACATCTCACGCCACTTGTGCGGGGAAATGAGGGGCATCAGCCCCTCAAAAATCAATACCAGCGAGATGGCCACCAAAATTGAGGACCAGAAGCTCACTTATTTCTTCACAGGGGGGGCTGATGGGTTAACAGCAGAAGAATTGCCACGCATGGTTCTGAAGAAGTCCGAGCCGCTTGGATCCAAGACCATGACATCGCTCTTTTTGGCGAAACTGGCTTTGTAAGCGTCAAGGCTTCTGTAAAACTGAGCGAATTGCGGGTCACGACCAAAGGACTCGTTGTAGATTTTGGCGGCTTGGGAGTCGCCTTGACCTTTGATTTTTTGAGCCTCGCGGTACGCATTGGCAATGGTCACCTCACGCTGCCTGTCGGCATCAGCTCGAATTTTTTCACCCTCAGCACCGCCAGTGGACCGTAGCTCATTGGCAACCCGCTTGCGCTCTGCTTCCATGCGGCGATAAACAGATTCTGTAATGGCATCAACGTAGTCTGCACGCGTAATACGTACGTCAACAACATCGACTCCCCAAGGTTTATCGCCACGGACTTTTTCAAGCACTTCGCGTTTGACATCATTCATCAAGACGTCTCGGCTCAAGGACAGCAAGTCTTTCACAGTGCGCTTGTTAATTTCCTCTTGAAAAGCATTGCGCACCACTCGGTTCAGTTGATTTGCACCTGATTTTTCGTCTAAGCCAACATTGCGAATGTAGGCCATAGGATCTGTGATGCGCCAACGCACATACCAATCGATCACAACACGTTGCTTTTCCGCCGTCAGCATTGGCTCGGTGTCAGGGCTGTCGAGGGTCAGCAAACGTTTGTCAATGTAGGTGACATTTTGTAAGGGTGGTGGCAATTTGATGTTCAAACCAGGCTCGGTGATCACCTCTTTGATCTGGCCCAAGGCGTAGACAACACCAAATTGACGCTGATCCACAACGAACAACATTGAACTGGCCAAGGCCAGCAGCAACAGCAGGGATGAAACCCATATTCCAATACGATTCATTTTGCTGCTTCCTTAACGAATTTCACGGTCACGAGATCGAAGACTGTCGCGCGATCGGGGGTCTTGAGGGGCACTGGTCGGCGAAGAGCTGGATGAAGCATTGGTCGCAGGCGTCTCAACAGGAACCAAAGGTGTCGCAGGATTAGCCGTCATTTGAATCAGCTTATCAAGAGGCAGGTACATCAGGTTGGAACCTTGCTTGCTATCGATGACCACCTTGGTGACATTGGAGTAAATTTGCTGCATGGCATCTAAGTACATGCGGTCACGCGTCACTTGGGGTGCGTTTTGGTATTCGGGCAAGATGGCTTTAAAACGCTGCGCATCACCTTCAGCTTGAGCCACAATTCTTTCGCGGTAGGCTTGAGACTCTTCCTTCAAACGAGAAGCAGCACCCACGGCCCGTGGCACCACATCGTTGGCATAAGCTTGCGCTTCATTTTTAGCGCGTTCACGCTCTTGGCCAGCCTTTAAGACATCGTCAAAGGCGGCTTGAACTTGCTCTGGAGGACGAACACCACCTTGTTGCAAATTAATGCCCACCACTTCAATGCCCACTTTGTAGCGATCAAGGATGTTTTGCATCAAAGCTCTAACTCGTGGCGCGATCTGATCACGCTCCTCGGCCAAGGCAGAATCCATTTTCATTTTGCCAACAACCTCACGAACAGCTGTTTCTGCGGCTTGCACCACAGCTTCTGTGGGGTTCTTGCTTTCAAACAAATAAGCCCGGGCATCGTTCAAACGGTATTGCACTGCAAACTTAATTTCGACAATGTTTTCGTCTTCTGTCAGCATGGCCGATTCCCGAAGTCCAGTCGCCTTGATGACGTTATCACGGCCGATGTCGACCGATCTAATTTGAGTCACAAACACCAGCTCGTGCTTTTGAATGGGATAAGGCATTCGCCAATTGAAACCGGCACCCACGGTAGATTTGTATTTTCCAAATTGGGTAATCACGGCTTGCTGTCCCTCTTGGACAATGAAGAAGCCTGTACCCATCCAGATCAGCAACAAGGCACCCAATATGACGCCAATACCTAAATTGCGAAACACGGGAGGCAAACCATTGAAAGGAGAACCATTTGGCTGACCTTTGTTTGGGGGACCGCCGTTTTTACCACCCAAAAATTGTGAAAGTTTTCGATTAAGGTCGCGCCACAATTCATCCAAATCGGGTGGGCCAGAGGACTGACTAGGCCGATTAGAAGAATTGCCTTGGTGAGAAGGCTGGGAGTTAGAAGGGTTTTGTTGTGGGCCAGTTGCGCCAGGCTGATGGCCCGGGGCGTTGGAGCCGTCTTGTCCTTCGGAGGCAGGTTTGTCATCGCCTCGTCCCCATCGTGGATCGTTCAAATTGAACATGCCACGAAGGCGCTGGGGCAAGACTGGCCAGCCAAATGCACGGTGTTTGAAGTTCATTCGCTTTTCTACGTTTTTATCTGACTACGCTCATTGTGCACAATCAAAGCGACAATGATCAAAAATCATGCTGATTTTCCCCGAAATTATCAAGGTCAAAGCGTGGATCTGAGATGGCTTCCGAGCTTGAAACTGTTCGAGCAACTTCTTCAGCCAGCATTTGGCGCAGCTTCGCCAGGCCTTGACCCGATTGAGCGCTGACAAATACCCGCTTCAGTGGAAGTCCATCCACTTCAAATAGGTCAAACAACTCGAGGGGTTGCCGCTCTGGCGGAAGGCTGTCAATTTTATTGAAAATCAACCACTGTGGAACCTTGTCGGCACCAATTTCCCCGAGAACACGTTTGACTTCGTCCATTTGCTCTGGAAAGCTTGGATTCGATGCGTCCACCACGTGCATCAACAAATCAGCATCGGCAGCTTCCTGCAGAGTTGCCTGAAAAGCATCAATCAATCCGTGAGGTAAGTCACGGATGAAACCCACGGTATCAGAGACCGAAGCGCTTCTGCCCCCCTCCCCCAAGTAGAGTTGGCGCGTGGTGGTGTCTAGGGTGGCAAACAATTGGTCTGCCGCGTAAGCGCGCGCCTTCACCAAAGCATTGAACAAAGTTGTCTTGCCAGCGTTGGTATAGCCCACCAAAGAAACATTGAAGGAGTTTCTTCTGTCACGCTGCCTTCTTTGGGTAGAGCGTTGTTTTTTAACTTTCACCAAGCGCTCCTTGGTGCGTTTGATGGCGTCATTGATCATTCTGCGGTCGAGCTCAATTTGAGTTTCACCCGGACCGCCGCGCGTTCCAATGCCGCCTCGCTGACGCTCCAGGTGAGACCACCGGCGTACCAAGCGGGTACTGAGGTATTGCAGTCTCGCTAATTCGACTTGCAATTTGCCATCATGGCTTCGAGCACGTTGCGCAAAAATTTCAAGTATGAGCAAAGTGCGGTCATTGACAGGCAAACCCAAATGGCGTTCAAGATTGCGCTGCTGGGCTGGGCTCAATGACTGATCAAAAAGAACCTCTTTGGCTCCCATTTGCTCAGCCATGAATTTGATTTCATCGGCTTTGCCAGAACCCACAAAAAGAGCAGCGTCGGGAGCCTTGCGTTTGCAAGTCATTTTGGCAATTGGCCTTAAGCCAGCCGTTAACGCCAGTTGGCCCAACTCATCTAACTCAGCATCAAAATGAGGCAAACCAAAATCAACACCCACCAACAAGGCGGGGGTTGTAACAACCAAATCGTTGTTCAAAAGATGGCGTTAAGTCGTCGAATCGTCGACAGCTTCTTCTGAACCCGAAAGGTTCACGGCTCGGCCGGGGACGATGGTGGAAATGGCGTGTTTGTATACCATTTGGGTGACGGTGTTACGGAGTAACACCACATATTGGTCGAAGGACTCAATTTGACCTTGGAGTTTGATGCCATTGACCAAATAAATAGACACTGGCACATGCTCACGACGCAGTGCGTTGAGGAAGGGATCTTGCAAAAGTTGCCCTTTGTTGTTCACGATATTCTCCGTGTTTTGATTAAATTAAGGGTTTCACCTTAACACATCAAACAGGGCATTCAGCGCAAGTCCTTTTTAAAAACCTTACAAATTACCCTGCATCTTTGTCAGCAAAGGGGTTTTGAGACGTTTTCATTTCAATGCGCAATGGCGTACCGGACAAATCAAAAGCTTTTCGGAAACGCCCTTCCAAATACCGTTTGTAAGTTTCTGTGACGTGCTCCAAGGAATTGCCGTGAATGACAATGACTGGCGGATTCATGCCGCCTTGGTGGGCATAACGCATTTTGGGTCGGAACATACCGCCGCGCTGAGGACTTTGGAACTGTACAGACTCAAGCAGCAATCGGGTCAAAACAGGCGTGGTCATTTTGACCATAGCCGATTGGTGAGCCTGCTTGATTGATTTCCAAACAGGGCCCAGACCTTGGCGTTTTTTGGCAGATAGGGTGTGCAAGTTGGCAAACTTCAAAAATGGCAACCGATTTTCTATCGAACGGTGAACAAGTTCACGTTGGTATTCGTCGACGGCGTCCCATTTGTTGACAGCCAAGACAACAGCTCGCCCACTGTCCAAAATAAAGCCAGCAATGTGAGCGTCTTGATCGGTCACACCTTGAGTGGCATCTAACAACAACAAAACAACATTGGCTGATTCGATGGCCTGCAAAGTTTTGACCACTGAAAATTTTTCAATGGCTTCAAAGACTTTGCCCTTGCGACGCAAACCAGCCGTATCTATCAACTCGTATTTTTGGCCCTCACGTTCAAAAGGAACTGTAATGGCATCTCGCGTCGTCCCGGGCATGTCAAAGGCCACCAATCGCTCTTCACCTAACCAAGTATTGATCAGTGTGGATTTCCCCACATTGGGTCGGCCTGCTACGGCCAATTTGACAACACTCAAATCTGGCTCAGTGTCTGCATCATCTTCGGGCAACAAAAGTGGATCCAAAGCCAACTCGACGAGACTTCGAACACCTTGACCATGCGCTGCAGAAACAGGAATCACATCGCCCAAACCAAGCTCATAAAACTCACTGATTTGAACACCTTCTCGCATACCCTCAGCTTTGTTGGCAACCAACAAACAAGGCTTGCCGATTCGCCGCAAATACTTGGCGATATCGTGGTCTTGAGAGGAAACACCCGCTCTGGCATCCACCACAAAGACCACCACATCGGCTTCAGCAACCGCTTGCTGAGTTTGTTTCGCCATTTCTTTGTAAATGCCAGTACTGGCATCTGGCTCAAAGCCACCCGTGTCGATCACGATGTACTCATATCGACCCTGCCGTCCTTGGCCATAGTGGCGATCGCGTGTAAGACCGGCAAAGTCTGCGACGATGGCATCGCGACTTTTAGTGAGTCGATTGAATAAAGTGGACTTGCCCACATTGGGGCGTCCGACCAAGGCCAGTACGGGTTTCAAATCAGTCTTTCAGTTGAGTGTTATTCGGCGCGAAAGGCTTGCACCAAGCCATTCTTTGTCACGATCACCCAATTTTGACCAACACGCAAAGGTGTCATTGCAATGCCAGACGAATCGACCTGAATACGTCCAATGGTTTGCCCATTGCTAACATCTATCCAATGAGCCCAGCCCAAGTCGTCACCAACAACCAATTGTCCTGCCGACCAATGTGGCGAAGTGAGTCCTCTAAAACGCAAGGCCTCGGATTGCCAAGCGACTTGACCACCGTTTCGCTGCCAGGCGACTAACTTTCCATCCGATTCAGCACCAAAAAGCAATGACTCTGAGCCACTGACACCCACGTGTCCTTGAGCTGCTCGGGTCCATAAATTGCTGCCTCTCTGAGCATCCACGCAAGAAACCGAAGTTTGAAACGATCTGGCGCAGATGACATTGTTCAGACGTGAAACACCAGCAACCAAGTCAACCAAGCGCTCAACCTCATTGGTACCGCGAGAAGAACCAATGGCGAGCTCCCAAGTGGCAACACCATTGCTTGGGTTCATCGCGAGCAAACGACCCGATAGACCAACAATAAGCCTGTCCTGGAAAGTCGTCAAAATACCTGCTTGTTTGAGGACCAGTGGGTCGCCAGAGCGCTGTTGACTCCACAACCTCTGACCGGAAGCGCCATCGAAGGCCATGACAGTTCGATCGGCCGTTAAGACAAAGACACGGTCACCGGCTACCAAGGGCGACGTGAAAGAAGATGCAGGCAACTTCACTCGCCAGATGACTTTGGCTTTGGCAACAGCTATCAATTCATTGTCACTGGAAATAATGGCAAAGCGCTCACCATCGCCACCGATACCCGCAGCAACAGGGGTGTTCAAAGCAAGGCGCCAAGTTTCAGCACCTGTTTCAGCATCCAATAAAGTAATCAGCCCACCTTTTGTTGCCAAGGCCAATTGACCATTGCTCAAGTTAAGGCTCAAGGGTGCGTCAAAAGTGGTACTGACCGAGCCAAGTTGAGAAGTCCAAACTTTACTAATGTTTAGCTGGGCTTTAAAGTCAGCTAACGCTGTAGGTTTTGGTTTATCAGGCGTGCTAGAACACGCCGCTAAGCCTGTGATGGCGATTCCAATCGTTGCATACAACAAGCAAGTTAACCACTGAATCCTGGCACCAACAGTGAGAAATTGAAGTGTCATTTCGCAGCACCTTTTGCGGCAGGATCAACACCCAAAGCGTTTAACTTGGCAGCAACCAAACGTCGGTATTCAGAATTTTCCTCCATCAAACGCCATGCTTCGGAATATGCCTTGACAGCTTCTTGTGACTTGTTTTGGGTGGCAAAGATGTCGCCTTGAACATCCGAAGCAAGTCCAGCAAATGCAGGATCAAAAGGCTTTGACAAGGTTTTCAAAGCCTCATCGAAGGATTTTTGCTGAGCTTGTAAATTAGCCAAGCGCAGACGTGCCAGCTGAGCACTGCCAGAATCAGAAGCACTTTCACTGGCCCATTGAAGGGCGGCTGTGGCCGCATCTAACTTGTCGGTCATTTGAAAGGATTTGGCGACAAGCAAGGCTGACTGAGCTGCAAAGGTGGTGCTTGGAAAGCGTTCCTTCATATCACTCCAAGCGCGCTCAAGTTTAGCGGTGTCTCCAGATGCTGCTGTTTTTTCTAACTCATCAAAAAGCGCCGAGGCTTTGACCGACTGTTGACGCTGCCAGTACTGATAACCATTCCAGCCAGCATAAGAGCCCATCACGACGATCAAAAGCCAAGTGATGAGATTGCCGTATTTTTTCCAGAAGTGCTTGATTTCATCAAGTTGCTCTTGTTCTTCTAAATCGAGATTTGATGCCATATTCAACTTTAATTTAAGAGTTGGATTGTAGGCTTAGAGCCCATTCGTTCAACTTTTCGAGGGATTCTGTTCTTTGTGTGCCACCGCCATCGCGCAAAGGCTTCACTGAAACGATATTTTGTTGTAGCTCGTCAGCCCCAAAAATGAGGGCAAAAGCCGCACCGCTGCTGTCGGCTTTTTTGAACTGACTTTTCATGCTACCCAAGCCCTCGCCAGAACCGGCATGCATCTGAACCTTGACACCCAAAGCCCGAAGCTGCCTGAGGTAACTCAGGACCAAAGGCAAATGGCTGGCATCGGAGATGATGGCGTAGGCATGGGGCGAGTCATCTGGAAAAATCTTGCCCTGCTCTTCCAACAAGGCCAAAACGCGCTCGAGCCCTAAAGCCCAACCGACTGCAGGCGCAGACTTGCCCCCAACTTGCTCAATCAGGTAATCGTACCGTCCGCCACCACAGACTGTGCCTTGAGAACCCAGTTGATCAGTGATGAATTCAAACACAGTGAGGTTGTAATAATCCATACCACGAACCAGTCTAGGGTTCAGGGTGTAAGTCACACCGTTGGCCTCTAGAATTTGTCGCAGGGCATTGAAATGCGCAAGGGAGGCCTCACCCAAGAAATCGAGCAACTTGGGAGCCGTTTCAACCACTTCTTTCATGGCTGGATTCTTGGTGTCCAAAATTCGAAGTGGGTTGCTGTGAAGCCGGCGTTTGGCATCTTCATCCAAGGCATCTTGATGTTTCTCAAAATGAGAAATTAAAGCTGAACGGTGCGCCAAACGCTCTGGTGGTTGCCCCAAGCTGTTGAGCTCAAGACGAACATCCGTTAAACCAATCGCCTGCCACAAATCGTGTGCCAACAAAATAACTTCAGCGTCAATTTCAGGACCTTGAAAACCCAGTACTTCAGCGCCAATTTGATGAAACTGACGATACCGTCCACGCTGCGGACGTTCGTGCCTGAACATCGGGCCCATGTAGTACAAGCGTTTACCGCCTTCGTAAAGCATGTTGTGTTCAACCACGGCGCGAACTACGCCAGCCGTACTTTCTGGTCGCAATGTCAGGGCTTCACCGTTCAAGCGATCTTCGAAGGAATACATTTCCTTTTCAACAATGTCAGTTACTTCACCAAGGCCGCGCACAAAGAGCGCCGTAGGCTCAACGATGGGCGTGCGAATATTCCGATAAGCATAACGAGCCATCAAGGTTCTGACCACACCCTCGAACCATTCCCATTTGGCTGACTCACCCGGTAGCACATCGTTCATTCCTTTGACGGCCGTGAGTTTTTTAAATGGACTCGCTTTGAAAGAATCTTTAGATTGAATGTCTGACATAAAAAATTAATTGGCAGATTTTGAAGAGCCACCAAATCGGTTGTCTATGTATTGTTCTACCAAGGTTTGGAATTCTTTGGCAATGTTGTCACCGCGCAAGGTCAGTTTTTTCTCGCCATCAATGAAGACGGGTGCGGCGGGTGCCTCGCCCGTGCCTGGCAAGCTGATGCCAATGTCTGCGTGTTTGCTTTCACCAGGACCATTCACGATACAGCCCATGACAGCTAACTTCATATTCTCAACACCTGGATATTGGCTGCGCCAGACAGGCATTTGTGCGCGTAAGAAATCGTCAATTTGCTTGGCCAACTCTTGAAAAGTACTGCTGGTGGTGCGGCCACAGCCTGGACATGCCGTGACACTGGGCACAAAGATGCGCAAGCCCAAAGACTGCAAAATTTCAGAGGCAATGACCACTTCTTGCGTACGAGACTCGCCGGGCTGCGGCGTCAGCGAAACCCGAATGGTGTCGCCAATACCTTCTTGCAGCAAGATGGCCAAAGCGGTGCTGGAAGCAACGGTTCCCTTGGTCCCCATGCCCGCTTCGGTTAAACCCAAATGCAAAGGGTAATCTGTGCGGCGGCCCAATTCACGGTAGACAGCGATCAAATCTTGAACCCCTGAAACCTTGCACGACAACATGATTTGCTCGCGGGCCATGCCCATTTCATGGGCCTTGTCTGCAGACGTGATGGCGGAAGTAATGAGTGCCTCGTACATGACCTGACGCGATTCCCAAGGGGTTTTCCTTTGGCTGTTTTGATCCATCAAATCTGCCAGCAATTCTTGGTCTAAGCTGCCCCAGTTAACACCGATGCGAACAGGTTTGCCAAAGCGCATTGCCGCATCAATCATCTGACCAAACTGAACGTCGTGCTTCTCACCTTTGCCAACATTACCGGGGTTGATTCGATATTTGGAAAGCGCCTCAGCGCAAGCGGGATGCTCACTCAGCAAACGGTGTCCGTTGTAGTGAAAATCACCAATCAAGGGCACATCAATACCCATTTTGTCGAGCTGGTCGCGAATATGGGGAACAGCTTCAGCTGCTTCAGGCGTATTGACTGTGATTCTGACCAATTCGGAACCTGCCAATGCCAGTTCTTTCACTTGAATGGCAGTGCCAATGACATCTACCGTGTCGGTGTTGGTCATAGACTGCACACGAACAGGCGCCTGACCGCCCACAGTGACAATGCGCTGTCCCCAAACCACTTGAGATTGGAGGCTGCGTCGTGAAAGAGGAGTTGCAGCAGGAATGGCTTCATGGGTAGGCTTAGTTTCCATCATTTTTTAAGCTCTTGCGTTGGAGGATTTGAGGCGTTTGAATTGGGGCGAGGCTGGGTGTCAATGGCTGGGGTTGAACTGTCAAACACCATGGCTTTGGGAAGGTCAGATGAGGCTGCTTCTGGCGCAACTTGCTCTTGAACAGGGGGCATGGTTGGCACGACTTCAGCTGTCTCGGGCTTGGCCGAGAAATGGCTGATTTGGCGCTGCAAATCGGCGGAAAAAGTCCACAGCAAAATACCCAGCAGCACCATGAAAATAAAGAGTTTTCGGCCATCTAACAAAGCATCGCTGAATTGATCAAGTCGCTGCAAATTGAAGGATGACTTTCTTTCAGATTGAATGAGGTTCAGGGGTTTTAAACCATTGGTCATTTGAGGCATCAGGGCCAGTATGGGTTGAGAATCAATTCTCAAAAAACGGCACACTTTGGCAGCCAATGCACGCGCAAACACCGGCTCGGAAAACTGATCAAATTGATCAGCCTCAAGCGCTTCTAAGTGTTTGATACTGACTTTGAGGTTCACAGACATGACCGCCAAGTGCACACCCGCTTTTTCTCTGGCAGAGCGCATGGCAGCGCCTGGAGATTGAGGCAACAGGGGCAGCGACAGGTCAGTGTTGCTCTCAGTCATGTGAGACCCTGTCCTGGTAGGCACGCCATTGCGCTGAATTTGAAAAATGAAGTCCTAACATCTTGCCCCAATGGTTCTTTTTAACTGCTTGATTCTGCCGCTCGGCAAGCTGAAAAGCGAGCCACACCGATTGTGCACTCACAGAGGGGGAATCAATCAAAATTTCGAGAATTTTCTCAGCATCTGATAACTTTCCCAACTGAATTTTGAGTTCAACCAGTTCAAGCGCCTCTGAAATCAAGCTTGGTAGTTGGGCCAGGGCCTCTGTCATTCGTAAATTGGCAGCTTCAAATTGTTGATTTTGGATCAAACATTGTCCCCAAATCCAATTCACTTGACCCTGCCCGTGGCCCATAGAGTGGTTTAAAGATTGCTGAAATTTCTCAAAGGCCGAATTAAAGCGCTTGTTTTTGCACTCAAAAACAGCCCAGAAAAGCTTGATTTGAGGATCTTCAGGGGCAGAATCAAAAGCTTGAATAAAGTATTTTTGGGCCATATCAGGCTTGTTTTGTTGCTGCAACAACAGCGCTTTGATCAGCAATGCTGGTGCGTATCGGGGCAACAAAATCAAAGCTTGATCGACTTCCTCCATGGCAAAAGCTGGCAATCCTGCTTGAAAATAAGCGGAAGCTAATGCTGTTCGCGCCTGAGCGCGCGGCAAGACCAAGGCGTTTTCCAAGTCAGAAGAAGAAAACGCCATACCTGCAGATAAATGCAAGCTGAATGAGACAAAAAGTAAGCGCTTCAACCATCTTGCCCCCAAACGAAGTGCAAGTGTTGAAAGTTGGAACATCAGTTTAGTGGCATTTGTGCCGAAGAATTTGTGGCGTGCCACTGAATAGGGACTGCACGCTGTTGCGCAATTCGATTCGCCACACCGGTTCGATCCTTGACATCGCCTGCCAGTTGGCCGCATGCAGCATCAATGTCATCGCCTCTTGTTTTACGGACTGTGGTGACAAAGCCCGCTTCTAAAAGCACCGCTGCAAATTGTTGAACAGTGGCTTCATCAGATCGCAAAAGGCCCGATTCTTTGAACGGATTGAAGGGAATTAGGTTGAATTTACAGCGAAGACCTTGGGCAGTGTGGCGGCGAATAAGTTGGACCAACTCTTTGGCGTGCGAGACTTGGTCATTGACACCTTTGAGCATGCAATATTCAAAGGTGATGAAATCTCGCGGCGCTTTGTCTAGATACAAAGTGCACTCTGAAAGCAATTCATCCAAGGGGTACTTGCGATTTAACGGAACAAGATTGTCACGCAATGGGTTGTTGGGAGCATGCAAGGAAACCGCCAATGCCACAGGGCAATCGGCTGATAGCCGCTTCATCATGGGCACCACGCCCGATGTAGAGACAGTGACGCGTCTGCGAGAAAGTCCGTAGCCATGATCGTCCAACATCGCCTTCAAGGCGGGAATCAGCGCGCTGTAATTTTGCAGTGGCTCTCCCATTCCCATCATGACCACATTGGAAATCACACGATCTGACTGGTTCAAGTGTTGCCGTAAAAAATGCTCGGCAAACCACAACTGGGCCAAAATTTCAGACGTACTTAAATTGCGACTAAAGCCCTGATGGCCAGTTGAACAGAAGCGACAACCTACTGCGCAACCCGCTTGGGATGACACACACAATGTACCGCGGTCGTCTTCTGGAATGAAGACAGCTTCTACAGCATCACCAGCACCGACATCGAACAACCATTTGATCGTGCCATCTTTGGAGAATTGTTGAGACAGAATTGGCAAGGCCGCAACGTGTGCATGAGCCTTTAACTTCTCGCGCAGAGATTTGGCAAGATCGGACATGTCATCAAAATTTGACATGCCTCGTTGGTGAATCCAGCGAAACAACTGTGTGGCTCGAAAACGTTTTTCACCAAGACTCTCACAAAAAACGGCCAAGCCTTCAAGGTCGAAATCAAGAAGGTTGGCCGTCATGGCGGAAGAAGGAAGTTCTTGACCGCGTGCTAATGGGAATGGCTAATTAGCAGGGCTTAACGAGAATAGACATTCATGCCAGCAAAAAAGAAGCTGATTTCAGCAGCTGCAGTTTCTGCGGCGTCAGAGCCGTGAACCGCATTGGCATCAATGCTTTCTGCAAAGTCAGCACGAATGGTGCCAGGGGCGGCTTTCTTGGGATCAGTTGCGCCCATCAAGTCGCGATTTTTCAAGATTGCGCCTTCGCCTTCTAGGGCCTGAATCATGACGGGGCCAGAAATCATGAAGTCAACCAGATCTTTGAAGAAGGGACGCTCTTTGTGAACAGCGTAGAAAGCCTCGGCTTCGCCGCGTGACAGGTGTGCCAACTTGGCAGCCACCACTTTGAGGCCGGCAGCTTCAAAACGAGCGTAAATTTGACCGATGACGTTTTTAGCAACGGCGTCAGGCTTGATGATGGAGAGTGTGCGTTCTATAGCCATGATGAAATTCCTCTGTTTTATTATGAAAAAAGCCGTCTATTCTAACCCGATATTAGGGTTTCCCCATGGGGCAAAAGGATTTGCAAGCTCTTGAAAGTGTGGACGCTTTTAACGACTTCTGCCGCCATTACGGCGAGGCCCCCCTGACCTGCCACCAGGACCTTGTTCCTTGCGCTGGCGGCTGAAACTGTCTGCGCCAATGTAGCCTACAGAAGTTTTCATCGGATCGGGTTGCCCAGAAGATGATCTGTCGCCACGTTGCCCTGAACCAGAACTTGTTTTTTTAGCGCCAAATGCTCTATTTTTAGGGTTCCGAATATTTGGGTTCCGACGATCTTCAGGTCGTTTTTCACCATGAGGTGTTGCAGCATCGCGAACTGGTGCACCTTCGGCTTTATGGGCCGCATGCGTAAGGGCTCGGATATCAGCTTCGTCCAACTCCATGTAGGTGCTTCGACGCAGTCCGTGCGGCAAAACCATGGCGCCATATCGAATTCGAATGAGGCGACTGACTGCATGACCCACAGCTTCCATCATGCGTCTAACTTCTCGATTACGGCCTTCCGAAATGGTGACGCGGTACCAGCAATTTGAGCCTTCTCCCCCGCCATTTTCGATGGAGCCAAATTGTGCCAAGCCGTCTTCCAGCATGACACCGTCTAACAACTTTTGTTTTTCTTCGTTGCTCAGGGCACCCAGAACTCGCACGGCATATTCGCGTTCCAATCCAAATCGAGGATGCATCAGCCGATTGGCAAGTTCACCAGAACTGGTGAACAGCAACAAGCCTTCAGTATTGAGGTCCAAACGGCCGACAGACTGCCACTTGCCATGTTGCAACCGAGGTAACTTGCGAAAAACAGTGGGCCTGTTTTTAGGATCGTCGTGACTGACAATTTCACCGGCAGGCTTGTGATACGCAATGACCCTTGGCGGTGGTGGGTCGATTCGAACTCTGAGTGGTCGCCCGTTGACCTTGACTTGATCACCGTACTGAATACGTTGACCGATGTGAGCTGGTTCGTTGTTGACCGAAATTCGACCTTCCAAAATGAGTTGCTCCATTTCCAAACGAGAACCCAAGCCAGCTTGTGCTAAAACTTTGTGGAGTTTGGGTGACTCTGCCTGTGGCGGCAACACCCGCTTGGTCAAAAGAGGCGAAATAACACCTTCGGCTTCTTGGTCGAAATGACCAGACACCACATCCTCGATCGCAATGGCTCTCAATGGCTCCATAGAGCCTGAAGAATCTAAAGGATCTGGAGAAGGCAAATCGGTTGACTCAGTCATGTTGCTTGCCTTGTTCCGAAGCTTTTAGGTCTTCCGCGATAACAATCGGGGTGTCTCCTGTCATTTCTTCAGCCATGTTGGAGGATTCATCAACCATGCCCGCTTCAACAACGACGATGGCATCTTCAAGGGAAAGTGAAGCCTGAGGCGTGTCCTCTTTAGAGTGACTCAAGCTGGCCAATACAGCTGCTTGGCCTTCCACATTGCTTAACAAAGGCAATTGATCAAGCGATGACAAGCCCAAGTCATCAAGGAAATGACGGGTCGTGGCGTACAGACCAGGTCGACCCACAGATTCACGGTGGCCAATGACCTCGACCCAACCCCGATCTTCCAATTGCTTCAAGATTTGGGTATTGATGGTGACACCGCGTATGTCTTCCATATCGCCCCGAGTTACCGGTTGTCGGTAGGCAATGATGGCCAAGGTTTCCATCACGGCACGGGTGTATTTGGGCGGCTTCTCGGGGTTAAGCCTGTCCAAATAAATGCGCAATTCGGGGCGGCTTTGGAAGCGCCAACCGGTTGCCACAGAGACCAATTCGAGGCCGCGCTCGGCCCAATCCAGTTGAAGCTCTTCTAGGAGTACTTTAAGAGTGTCAGCGCCTAAAGCGTCTTCGAACAATACACGCATATCACGCACTGTGATGGGCTGTGTTGAACAAAGCAAAGCTGTTTCAAGGACACGCTTGGCTTGCGCCGTATTCATGGTGTCAATCTTCCGGGATAAATGCGCCAAAGCGCGAATTGGGTTGCACGGACCGACTTAGCAAATCAAGTTGGCGGTGAATCAAAGCCACCTGTGCACCCCATGAAGGTGAGTAAAGTCCATTATCCAATAGGCCTCGCCCGGGAATCAGGATTTTTCATTGTAACTGAGGGACCAAGCCTGAAGCAAACTCTGAAAATCTTTGGGCAAGTCCGAATAAAAGGACAGTGCCTTACCGGAGATGGGGTGTGAGAAAGACAAATGGTCTGCATGCAAAGCTTGCCTTGGCATGGCGGCGTTTGATAGGCCACCATATTGCACATCCCCGACCAACGGCAATTTAAGAGAGGCCATATGGACTCTGATTTGGTGGGTCCGGCCCGTCTCTAAAATGCAACGTACCAAGGACCCTTGGTCGTTTTGAGACATCACGCGAAAGTGAGTTTTAGCGGTTTTCCCCGAGTTTTTGGTTAAATCTACGACAGCCATTCTCAAGCGGTTAGCAGGATCTCGGCCAATGGCCAAATCGACCGTTTTTTGTTGGCTTCCTGTCCATGGCTTGTCGCACACTGCCACATACTGCCTTTTGATTTCACGAGCGGCCATTTGCTTGACCAACGCATCCATGGCCATTCGAGTTCTGGCCACGACCATCAAGCCACTTGTGTCTTTGTCTAAACGGTGAACGATGCCAGCCCTTGGCAAAGCCATCAGGCTTGAATCCAAGCCCAAAAGTCCATTCATCAATGTGCCAGACCAGTTGCCTGGGGCTGGATGAACCACCAAACCGGCGGGCTTGTCAATCACTCTCAGATGGGTGTCTTCATAGACCACATTCAAGTTCAGATTTTCTGGTTTAAATGCTTGGGACTGGGGCGTTGCCCGTAGCTCTATGAGCCAACGCTCGCCTGCTTTGACCTTAAGCGCTGCTTTGAGGTGGGTCGAGCCTTCGCGGCTCACTGCACCGTCCTCAAGCAGCTGTTGCAAATAACTTCTTGAAAACTCAGGCACCCCTGCCACAAGCATCCGATCTAGTCGCTGCCCATGAAATTCTGCGGGCACCAGCAATTCACGGACCTCTGAAACTATGTCCGTGGCAACAGCCTCTAGAGAGGTTTCATCTTGAAACTCGTCGATGTCTTCCAGCTCTGAGGGGCTCGATATAATCAATTTGGTTTATTTCCAAGGTTGCCAGATGTTGAACGTCAGATTATCGGTGCTTGCGCTAACGCTTTTCGGCTTAGTTACGACGATGTTGTCCGGGTGCTCAAGCACAACTGCTGATCCTACAGCAGCTTGGACGCCTGAAAAAATATACAGTGAAGCACGCGACGAAGTCGGTGCTGGAGCTTGGGACCGCGCAGCCATGCTTTTTGAAAAACTGGAGGGTCGAGCTGCTGGTACGCCCTTGGCTCAACAGGCTCAGATAGAAAAAGCCTATGCCCAATATCGCGCCACAGAAAAGGTTCAAGCCATTGCTACGCTTGATCGCTTCCTTAAACTTCACCCTGCCAGCCCAGCGGTTGACTACGCACTTTATTTGAAAGGTTTAGTCAACTTCAACGACAACTTGGGTCTGTTTTCTTTCATTACGAAACAAGACTTATCAGAGCGCGACCAAAAGGCTGCTAAAGATTCCTTTGAAGCCTTCAAAGAACTTGTTTCCCGATTCCCAGACTCCAAATACGCACCTGATTCAAGACAAAGAATGACCTACATCGTCAACTCTTTGGCATCCTATGAGGTTCATGTTGCACGCTATTACTACAAAAAGGGTGCTTATGTTGCTGCAGTCAATCGAGCGCAATTGGCCATCACCGATTACCCCGGCGTGCCTGCCATCAAAGAAGCCTTAGAAATACTGGCCATGTCTTATGACGCACTGGGTATGCAAGAATTAAAAACAGACACACAGCGCGTTTTGGAAAAAAACTTTCCCAATGTTGCGCCTTCCCCCAACAACAAAACTACGGCCTGGTGGAAGTTTTGGTAAGCCTTGTAAGACTTTCCTCAAATTCAACTTCTGTGTGAATTCTTTGCATCGGTGGTAGACAGGCTAGCAAACGGCGTCCGTATGCCATGCCCGTCAACCGGGGGTCGCACACAACCAAAATGCCTTGATCTGTCTCACTCCGTATTAAACGACCGGCCCCTTGCTTAAGGGCCACTGCGGCTTCAGGCAAGCTGTAATCAGAAAATGAACTTTTGCCCAAAAGCTCTAATCGCTGCGAACGAGCTTCCACCAATGGATCATTTGGAGGTGGGAATGGTAACTTGTCGATGACCACCAACTGAAGCGCGTCTCCTGGCACATCAAAGCCTTCCCAAAATGAAGCTGAAGCGACCAAGATGCATCCCAAACCACCTTCATTTGAACCCTCACGAAACCGCTCCATGAGGCGGCGTTTGGGACCTTGACCTTGTACCAAAATCTCCAATTCACCACTCTGTCCCAATGCAGCCGTAAGAGCTTCACCAATTTGCCGCATGGCATTCAAAGTGGTGGTTAGCACAAGGGTTCTGCCTCCCAACTGCCGCGCGTGTTTTTCAACCCAAGAAGACACCTGTCGCGTATGAGTGATGTCGTTTGGTTTAGGCATGCCGGGCGGAACATACACAGCGGCCATGTTGGCATAGTCGAAAGGACTGGCAACTCTAAGCTTGCGGGACTCACTTAAACCACAAGGCTCTGTGAACCAGCGCATTTGATCATCTTCACCTAAAGTTGCAGATGTAAATATCCACGCTTTTTGCGAGCCTGGTGCTGGCGCTTGGGTGTGCTCGTTGACTTGTTTTTGCAACATGTGGGTTTGAACTGCGCTCGATATATCAAGCGGTGATTCGACCAAGCGCATTTGTGCACCCACTTCCACCCAACGAACTGACCCTTCTGCACAAGGATCTTGAAAGTCTTGAATCAAGCGCAGCTGCAACGTGACGCGTTCATGCAAGCGCACAAAGTCGGGGGCCATTTCACTGACCGTATCAAGGGCGGCTTGCGCGGCTTGCAGTGCAACTTGCAGTTGCGACATCGCTAAAAGCCATTCTGATGTCTCCATGCCGTCTGGCACAGGCTCTGTCCAGCGCAAACGCGAGCCTGGTCTCGAATTTTGTGCTGTTAGTCGAAGATCGCGAATTGATTTTTCCATCACACTGCAAATCAAAGTCCAATCGACCAAGCCTCTGGCCCATTGAACTCCAGCACCCAATGTATCTCGCGTTAATTCTAAAAGCTGGCTTGTACTCAGATGTCGGCCTAAAAAATTGATGCCAATTTCATTCAATTGATGTGCTTCATCAAAGACCACAGCTTGCACAGAAGGAAGCAGTTCAGCCATGCCCGTTTCACGGACATTCAGATCTGCAAAAAACAAATGATGGTTGATGACAACCACATCAGCCGACATTGCTTCTTTGCGCGCCAAATTGACATGACAAGATTTGAAGTTGGGACAAGGTGAGCCCAAGCAGTTGTCACGCGTTGAAGTCACCAGGGGAATGACAGGTGATCGGTCGTCCAAGCCCGTCAATTCAGAGAGGTCGCCGGTTCGAGTCGACTGTGCCCATGTTTCAATTTTGCTTAAAGCATGCATGTGAATGCGCAAGGAAGCATCGTGACTTTGTCTGGCTTGCGACAAGCGCAATGTGCACAAGTAACTGCCCCGACCTTTAAGCAAGGCCACCCGGATGGGCAAATTCAAAGCATCAATCAGCTTTGGAATATCACGCGAAAAAAGCTGGTCTTGAAGTGCCTTGGTTGCGGTCGACACCAAGGCCCGCTGACCGCTGAGCAATACAGGCACAAGATAGGCATAGGTTTTACCCACGCCAGTTCCTGCTTCCACGACCAACTCGCCACCGTTTGATATGGTTTCTGCAACAGCCATGGCCATTTCAGTTTGTCCAGCTCGGGATTTAAATTGAGGCGTTGCGTGCGCAATGACCCCCTCATCTGAAAAAGTGGCTGCCACGGCCTGCAGGAAAGCGCTCAAGGGATAGCCTTGTCTTTGGCGTTCTCAAGGGTTTTGCCGTTGATTCGTTGCTGCCGCTCGGATTCTTTCAGATAGCGCTGGCGTTCGTTCAATGCAATTTCACGTTGTTCCAGCGGCGTCAAACCTTGGTATTTTTGCTGCTTTGCCTTGAACAAACAATCGTTCACTGCAAATTGTTTCCAACACGCTTTCGACGATTCTTGAAAATGATCTAGGACAGTTTTTTTTTCTTGAGCCAAGACAAGTCTTTGGGCTGCGATGGACGCCATCTCTGACAGCTGAAATGAATCTTCAGATTGAGCCGTCACAACAGTGCAAGCTAAACTTGAAAATAAAAAGCAAACAGCTTTGGCGCGATTGAACATGTTGAACTAAGTGATCTGTGTGTCGACGGTGCGATGTTCTAGTGCCAAGAACTCAGAGGACTGCATTTCATGCAACCGGGAGATGGTTCTGGGAAACTCATGTGCAAGAGGACCTTCCGTGTAGAGTGCTTCGGGTTGAACTTCAGCTGAAAGGATCAATTTAACACGCCTGTCGTAAAGAACATCAATGAGCCAAGTAAATCGCCTTGCTTCTGATGCCAAACGCGGTGGCATCATGGGGACATTGCTCAACAAGACCGTGTGAAATTGGGTGGCAATTTCTAAGTAATCAATTTGTGATCTGGGTCCACCGCACAAAGCCCTGAAATCAAACCAAACGACACCTCCAGCCCGCCTTCTAGACACAATTTCGCGAGCTTCAATGTGAAGAATTGGGTCTTCGTCTTTACCGCTGACCAGCTTGGTGAATGCATCGGTCATGGCCATATCGGCATCTTCTCCCAACGGCGTGTGATACAGCTTCACCATTTCTAAGGTGCGGCGTCTGTAATCTGTTCCGTTGTCAACATTCAGCACTTCCATGCGCTCATTCAGTAAATCAATGGCGGGCAGCAAGCGGTCGCGGTGGAGGCCATCTGGATACAGATTGTCCGGTTTAAAGTTAGAGGTGGTTACAAAACTTACGCCATTTTCAAACAAAGAAACCAACAGGCGGTGCAATATCATGGCATCGGTAATGTCTGCCACATGAAACTCGTCAAAACAGATGAGTTGATAACGCTTGGCCATGCGCTTTCCTAACTCATCCAAGGGGTTGACTGTGCCTTGCATCAAGGCCAGTTCTCGGTGTACTTCCCGCATGAATTCGTGAAAATGCAAACGCGTTTTGTCTTTGACAGGCACAGCGTTGTAAAAGCAATCCATCAAAAAGCTTTTGCCGCGACCCACACCACCAAACATGTAAACACCGCGAGGAAGCTCCATTTTCTTTTTCAAAAAACGAAATGGGTTCTTAATGCTTGCTTGATATGCAGCCCATTCTTGTGCGCATCTTTCCAGAGCTTCTACCGCTTTGAGTTGAGCAGGATCAGCCTGATAGCTTCTGCTTTGAAGTTCTTGATCGTAGGCGGATCGGACGGACATAAGTGTTGTGATTGAAATTAGAAAACCCGGGACACGCCCGGGCTTCGGAGTTTAAAGAGGCTTGAAAAACTTAGAAATTCAAGGTTCGTTTGTCCACTGCCAAGGCAGCCTCTTTGGTGGCTTCACTCAAGGATGGGTGCGCATGGCAGATGCGGGCAATGTCTTCAGCGCTGGCACGGAATTCCATGGCCACAACAGCTTCAGCGATCAGTTCGCTGGCCATGGGGCCTACAATGTGAACACCCAAAATTTCGTCGGTCTTGGCGTCGGCCAAGAACTTCACCATGCCGGTAGTGTCACCCAAGGCACGTGCGCGGCCATTGGCCAAGAACGGGAAGGTACCGGCTTTGTAAGCCACACCGTCTGCTTTGAGCTGCTGCTCTGTGCGGCCCACCCAAGCAATCTCTGGGCTGGTGTAAATGACCCAAGGAATGGTATTGAAGTTGACATGACCGTGTTGACCGGCAATGCGCTCAGCCACGGCAACGCCCTCTTCTTCGGCTTTGTGAGCCAACATGGGGCCACGCACCACGTCACCCACCGCCCACACGCCTGGCAAGTTGGTTTTGCAATCAGCGTCCACCACGATGGCGCCGCGCTCGTCCAGCTTCAGACCTACCGCCTCTGCATTCAATCCAATGGTGTTAGGCACACGGCCAATCGACACGATCAATTTGTCTGCATCAATGCTTTGGGCTTCGCCCTTGGCATTGGTGTAGGCCACTTTGACGCCTTTTTTGCCGTTCTGAATTTCACCGACCTTGACGCCGAGTTCAATTTTCAAACCTTGCTTGTCGAATGCTTTTTTGGCTTCCTTAGCGATCTGTTCGTCCACTGCGCCCAGGAAAGTTGGCAAACCTTCAAGGATGGTCACCTCAGAACCCAGACGACGCCAGACAGAACCCATTTCCAAACCGATGACGCCGGAACCAATCAACACCAATTTCTTGGGCACAGCGCCTACCTTCAAAGCGCCGTCGTTGGACAACACATTGATTTCGTCAAAAGGAGTTCCAGGCAAAGCACGAGCATTGGAACCAGTAGCAACAATGATGTTCTTACCCACCAATGTTTCATTGGCCGCGCCAGTGACACTGACTTCGTAACCACCTTCAACGGCTTTGCTAAAAGCAGCACGGCCATGGAAGAAAGACACTTTGTTCTTTTTAAACAAGTACAAAATACCGTCATTGTTTTGCTTCACAACGCTATCCTTGCGGGCAAGCATCTTGGTCACATCCAAGCTGACGCCTTTCATTTCAATGCCGTGATCGGCAAAGTGATGGTTGGCTTGCTCGAAGTGCTCAGAAGATTGCAACAAGGCTTTGGAGGGAATGCAACCGACGTTGGTGCAAGTCCCCCCAGGGGCTGGGCCCCCTGCAGCGTTTTTCCATTCGTCTACACACGCCACTTGGAATCCCAATTGGGCTGCGCGAATGGCGGCAATGTAACCACCAGGGCCGCCGCCAATGACGACCACATCAAATTGTTTGCTCATGCTCAGTTCCAGTCTTAGATGTCAAACAACAAGCGTGATGGATCTTCCAGCGCTTCTTTCATGGCCACCAAGCCCAAGACAGCTTCGCGGCCGTCAATGATGCGGTGGTCATAAGACATGGCGAAATAGTTCATGGGGCGAACCACCACTTGACCGTTTTCAACCATGGCACGATCTTTGGTAGCGTGAACGCCCAAAATGGCTGACTGAGGTGGGTTGATGATGGGGGTCGACATCATGGAGCCAAACGTACCGCCATTGGAGATGGAGAAGGTACCGCCGGTCATGTCTTCTATGCCCAACTTACCGTCTTTGGCTTTGGCACCAAATTCAGCAATTTTCTTCTCGATGTCGGCAAAGCTCATTTGGTCGGCGTTGCGCAAGATAGGCACCACCAAACCGCGGGGTGAACCCACCGCAATACCAATGTCGAAGTAGCCGTGGTACACAATGTCGTTGCCGTCCACTGAAGCATTGAGCACAGGATATTTCTTCAAAGCGTGCACAGCAGCTTTGACGAAGAAACTCATGAAGCCCAACTTGATGCCATGTTCTTTTTCGAACTTGTCCTGGAAGCGCTTGCGCATTTCCATGACGGGCGCCATGTTGATTTCGTTGAAGGTGGTCAAGATGGCATTGGTCGATTGCGACTGCAACAGACGCTCGGCCACACGTGCACGCAAACGTGTCATGGGCACGCGTTGCTCAGGACGATCGCCCAAGTTGACGGTCGGTGCAGCCACTTGTGGCAACGAAGTTGTTGGTACACCAGTAGGAATAGAAACCTGAGCCGCTGGCTTAGCACCACCTGCGACTGCAGACAACACATCACCTTTGGTGACGCGGCCGTCTTTGCCAGAACCTGCCACTGAACCAGCGGCCAAGTTGTTGTCGGCCATCAGTTTAGCGGCAGCTGGCATTGCTACGCCGGCCATGCTGTTGCCTTGAGCTGCGGGTGTAGCAGCTGGCGCACTGGCTGCGGTCGCTGGTGCAGCTGCTGCGGCAGGCGCTGATGCAGCAACTTTACCGTCTGTATCAATGCGAGCAATGAGTTGCTCGGCCGTCACGGTACCGCCATCGCCCACCAAAATTTCAGACAACACACCTGCTGAAGGTGCCGGCACTTCCAAGACCACTTTGTCAGTTTCAATTTCAATCAAGATCTCATCAGCCGCAACGCTGTCGCCCACTTTCTTTTTCCATTGCAACATGGTGGCTTCAGCCACGGACTCAGACAGCTGAGGAACTTTAACTTCTGCGATAGCCATTTCAATTCTTTCTAAATAGGTTCTATGGATGTTTGGGCTAGACCTTATTTGGTCAACACAAAGCCTTTGATCTTGCCGAATGCGCCGTCGACCAAGGCTTTTTGCTGCTCTTGGTGGAGGTGTGAATAACCAACCGCAGGCGATGCAGAAGCCGCACGACCGGAGTAACCCAGACGCTGACCTTCTGTCATGTTCTCGTGGATGTAATGCTGAACAAAGAACCAGGCGCCTTGGTTTTGTGGCTCGTCTTGCGTCCACACCAACTCGGTGGCGTTGGGATACTTCTTCAATTCGGTTGCGAAAGCTTTGTGTGGGAATGGGTACAGCTGTTCGACACGCAAAATAGCGGTGTCGTCAGCGCCCAATTCTTCACGCTTTTTGACCAAGTCGTAGTAGACCTTGCCTGAACACACCAACACTCGTTTGACCTTGTCGGCCTTGATTACTTTGTTTTCAGGGATCACTGTTTGGAAGCCGCCTTTGGTGAACTCAGCCAACGGTGATGTAGCATCTTTGTTGCGCAGCAAAGACTTCGGTGTAAAGATGATCAGTGGCTTGCGCAAATTGCGGACCATTTGACGACGCAACACGTGGAAAATTTGGCTGGCCGTCGTAGGCTGAACAATTTGCATGTTGGTGTCGGCCGCCAATTGCATGAAACGCTCCAAGCGAGCAGAGCTGTGCTCTGGACCTTGACCTTCGTAGCCATGTGGCAACATCAGTGTCAGGCCATTCACACGGCCCCACTTCACTTCGCCAGAAGCAATGAACTGGTCAATCACCACTTGCGCGCCATTGGCGAAGTCGCCGAACTGAGCTTCCCAAATGACCAAAGTGTTGGGATCGTTAGAGGCGTAACCGTATTCAAAACCAAGCACAGCTTCTTCGGACAAGATCGAATCGATCACCACAAATGGAGCTTGCTTGTCGGCTACATTTTGCAAAGGCACATAAGTGCCTGTGTCCCACTTTTCACGGTTTTGATCGTGAATCACAGCGTGACGGTGTGTGAAGGTACCGCGTCCGCAATCTTCGCCTGACAAACGCACGGGGTAGCCACTGGCCACCAATGACGCGAAAGCCATGTGTTCGCCCATGCCCCAATCGACAGGGATGTCACCACGACCCATGGCCGCACGGTTGTCATACACGTTCTTGACCAACTGGTGAGGCGTGACAGAACTTGGCAATGTGGTGATCTTTTCAGAAATGCGTTTCCACTCAGCCATGGGCAGTGCGGTACTACCTGCGTCGGTCCACTTTTGATTGAGGAAGGGTGCCCAATCAACGGTGAATTGCGTTTTGAAGTTGGTCAAGACCACTTCTTCATCGGTGTGTTTGCCTGCATCCAATGCGGCACGGCAAGCTTTGACCATGTCGTCGCCCAACGAGTCACCCAGGCCTTGTGACGCCAAACGGTCGGCGTACAACTTGCGGGTACCGGGGTGGGCCGCAATTTTCTTGTACATCAATGGTTGCGTGAGGCTAGGCGTGTCTTGCTCGTTGTGACCCAATTTGCGGAAGCAAATAATATCGAGCACCACGTCTTTTTTAAACGTCATGCGGTACTCAAGCGCAATTTGCGTGGCCAACACAACCGTTTCTGGATCGTCTGCGTTCACGTGCAACACAGGGGCTTCCACCATCTTCACGATGTCTGTGCAATACACAGTGGAGCGCATGTCACGTGGATCGGACGTGGTGAAACCAATTTGGTTGTTGATGATGATGTGCACTGTGCCGCCTGTGGAGTAACCACGGGTTTGGGCCAATGCCAATGTTTCTTGGTTAACGCCTTGCCCCGCAAAAGCAGCATCACCGTGAACGAGCACTGGCAATACTTGCTGGCCATGAGGATCGGCGCGGCGATCCATACGGGCGCGCACAGAACCTTCCACCACGGGGTTCACAATTTCAAGGTGAGAGGGGTTGAACGCCAGTGACAAGTGAACGGGGCCGCCACGTGTGCTGATGTCTGAGCTGAAGCCTTGGTGGTATTTCACGTCACCCGCTGGCAAATCTTCGGGGGCTGTGTGATCGAATTCAGCGAACAAGTCTTTGGGCAATTTGCCCATGGTGTTGACCAACACGTTCAAACGACCGCGGTGCGCCATGCCAATGACAATTTCTTGCACGCCTTTTTCGCCAGCCGACTGGATGAGTTCATCCATCGCAGCAATGAAGGTCTCGCCACCTTCAAGCGAGAAACGCTTTTGACCCACATACTTGGTGTGGAGGAACCGCTCCAAGCCTTCGGCTGCGGTTAGGCGGTCAAGGATGTGCTTTTTCTGATCTGCGTTGAAGTTGGGTTTGCTGCGAATACTTTCCAGCTTTTGTTGCCACCAACGTTTTTCATCTTGTTCGGTGGTGTACATGTACTCAGCACCCAAGGTGCCGCAATACGTCTCGCGCAAAGCATTGAGCAACTCGCGCAAAGGCATGGATTTCTTGCCAAAGAAAGTGTTGCTGGTATCGAACACAGTTTCTTGGTCAGCATCTGTGAAGCCATAAAAAGCGGGGTCGAGGTCCGGAATGTTGGGGCGCTCTGTGCGCTTCAAAGGATCGAGGTCGGCCCAACGTTGGCCCACATTGCGATAGGCCGCAATGAGTTGTTGAGCTGCGGTACGCTTGCGACCCATTTCTGCATCGTCGCTGGCCATGACCACTTTGGTGCCCCCTTGTTTTGCACGTTCGGCAAAAGCATTGATGACGGGCAAATGGGGAACGTCTTTGGCGGAGGAGCCATCAACTGCAGGGACATGTTGCAAGGCATCGAAGTACTCGCGCCAACTGTCGGGAACGCTGCCTGGATTGGCCAGGTAGTTCTCGTACATTTCCTCAACGTAAGGCGCATTGCCTCCGAAGAGATAGGTGTTGCCTTGGTAGGCGGTGTAGACGGATTTTGTCTCACTCATATTTCGCTGACCTTCGCTCCCCTTCAGGGAACATTAGTTGGTGGATTTACCTTCCGCGACACGGCTGAACCGGTTGGCGGATGCGACTGTGGCATAGGAAGGGCCTAAGTAACCTGTGCATTATCACATTGATTGTCGGGCCGCAGGTGTCTTTTATGTGAAAACGGACAAATTTTGCAGCCTTCCCGTCAGACATTTGTCAATCAAGTGCGGTTTAGACTTTGACTAATTCCGATATTTGAAGCAAGGCAGAAGGATCGTCCATGGTGGTCAGGTCCCCTGGATCACGCCCTTCGCAAACCGCTTGAATAGCACGGCGCAGCAATTTACCGCTTCGCGTTTTTGGAAGAACAGAAACAAAACGAACACGAGAAGGTCTTGCAACTGCGCCCAAAGAGGTGTCCACCACCTTCATGATTTCACCTTCAAGCTTCAACAAAGCTTGAGCATCATTCAGCAATGAGCCATCTTTAAGCACAGCAAAGGCCATAGCAACTTGACCTTTAAGGCTGTCTGCGACCCCCACCACGGCCACCTCTGCAACTGCAGCATGTCCAGAAATACTCTCTTCAATTTCACGCGTACCCAAACGATGACCCGCCACGTTGATCACATCATCTGTACGGCCCAAAATAAAGAAGTAACCATCTTCGTCTTTGATGCCCCAATCGAAAGTGGAGTAAACCATTTTGCCAGGGACCGTGGTCCAATATGTTTTGACGAAGCGATCGTCATCTCTCCAAACCGTTTGCAAGCAGCCAGGCGGCAGAGGGCCTTCTATGACCACCACCCCTTTTTGGTTAGCTTGCGTGAGTTCATCGCCAGTTTGATCGTCTAACAATTTGACGTCATAACCATAAACCGCTTTGCCAGGTGAGCCAAATTTGCTCAAAGTTTTTTCAATCCCGTTGCAAACTGTCAGGACCGGCCAACCAGTTTCTGTTTGCCAGTAGTTGTCAATGATGGGTTTACCAAGTCCCTCAGAAATCCACTTGGCAGTGGGCTCATCCAAAGGTTCGCCCGCCAAGAACAAGGCCTTCAAGCTAGACAAATCATATTGGCTGAGCAGCGCTGGATCTTGCTTTTTCAGCACCCGAATGGCCGTAGGGGCGCTGAACATGACAGTCACTTTGTATTTTTCAACCAAACTCCACCAAATGCCGCCATCTGGGCGTGTAGGCAAGCCCTCGTAGAGGATGGTGGACATGCCGCCGATCAAGGGGCCGTAAATGATGTAGCTGTGCCCGACCACCCAACCGATGTCGCTGGTGCAAAAAAATGTCTCACCAGCTTGGCCGCAAAAAATATTGGGAATGCTTGAGGCCAAGGCAACGGCATAACCGCCAGTATCGCGTTGTACACCTTTGGGTTTGCCGGTGGTACCTGATGTGTACAAGGTGTAACTGGGGTGCGTGGCATCAACCCACTCACAAGGCACCACTTCGTCGAAATGCTTTTCTCGCAGGTTTGACCACAACAAGTCTCGACCGTCAGTGATGACCATCTTGGCCAGACCCCGGTCGACCAACATCACCGAGTTTGGCTTGTGAGCTGACAACCGAATGGCTTCATCCAACAAGGGTTTGTATTCGACAACTTTACCGCCACGCGAGCCTGCGTCTGCACTCACGATGACCTTGGGTGTTGCATCTTCAATGCGCGAGGCCAAAGAGCCAGAGGCAAAGCCTCCAAATACCACTGAGTGAATGGCGCCGATGCGTGCACAGGCCAACATGGCAAAGGAGGCCTCCGCAATCATGGGCATGTAAATTAAAACACGATCGCCTTTTTTGACACCCAATGACAACAAGCAGGCGGCCATGCGCTGGACTTCCGCATGCAATTGCTTGTAGGTGTATGTGATTTCTTGATTGGTTTCCGTAGAAACAAAAATTAAGGCATTTTGATCGCCACGATCTTTCAGATGTCGGTCGATGGCGTTGTGACACAGATTGGTTTCACCACCCTTGAACCAATTTGCGAAAGGCGGATTGCTGTAGTCGCAAATTTCTTGGGGTATTTTGTGCCATTCAATTTTTTGAGCTTGCTCTGCCCAGAACGCATCACGATCTTGTATTGAACGCTTGTGAAATTCTGAAAATTGCCCCATGGTGTCTCCTAAAGCCGCTGCGCGCTAACAATTGCAATTATTTTCGATCAAATACAAGTCGACGATTGTCTTCAAGCCAGTTCAACTGGCTCTGCCTTCTGAATTTATAATTATTCATGACGGACTTGCGGCAAACTGACTTTTGTGAGCTTCGCTTGCAAATAGATGAAATTAACCGAGCAATTTGATCCAAGAATGAACTTGTTGGAAATCAGGATTCTCAGCCGACCTCAGCCATTCAAACATAACCATTTCAGTGGTTAGCAACTCAGCACCTGCTCCCGCCAAACGATCAAAAGCGGCGTCCCGGTCACGATCACTTCGGGATGCGCAGGCATCGGTAACCACCCAAACTTCAAATTCGTCTTCTAACAAATCCAAAGCTGTTTGTAAAAGGCAAACATGAGCCTCGCAGCCAGCAATCACCACGGAAGGCCCCGCTTCGGGTTCTGGCGGCTTTTGCAAATGGCGCGGCAAACTGCGTGCATTGCCTTTGGGTGTTGAGGGTGCAGGTGGGCTTAACCATTCACCAAGGCCCTCCTCCACGGCACTGAATGCCATTTTGGCCAACACTCTTTGACAATGCTGGCGAATCTCTGGCGATGTTTCACCCAAGCCTGAAGGATTTTGTTCTGTGGCCCAAACAGGCACATTGAGCAGTTTGGCTGTTCGAGCCATCACCTCAGCCCTCAGCCAAACAGCTTGCGCGTCTTTCATAGCGGGTATGAGTTTTTGCTGGTAATCGACCAGAACCAATTGAGAGGATGCAACTTCTAGCAACATAGTGAAACCTTGGAGTACAAAATTAGCGAGACGATCAGTAATGCAAAACTGTAAGGGGGTATCAAGCTTTTGAAGATGGCATTAAACTGACAAGTTATGCGCCTGATTCTATGTGGACTGATTTTCCTGACAACGGCAGCCTGTGCAGCACCCGTTGAGGATGATCTCGAACGCCTGCTGAAAGAGCGGGGGTTGGTCTCTCAAATGACGGAACAACTTTCCCAGCAAATCAGCAATCAGTTCGGCGGACCTCTACAGTCTGCAAGAAATACCTTTGGTGGCAAAGCCTCTGAACTTGTGATTCAGGCCATGGGGCTTCTGGGCGTTCCCTATAAACGAGGAGGCACCTCCGAAGAAAAAGGCTTCGATTGCAGTGGTTTCGTGAGGCACATGTTTGAAAAGTCTGTCGGTTTGATTTTGCCTCGAAGAGCGGAAGAACAAGCCAAAGTGACAGAGGAGATCAATCGAAGTGAACTCAAACCGGGTGATTTGGTATTCTTTAACACCATGAAGCGAACCTTCAGCCATGTGGGTATTTACGTAGGTGACGGCAAATTCATCCACGCACCCAGACCCGGCAAATCCGTGCGTGTTGACGATATGCGAGAAGCCTACTGGCAAAAAAGGTTCAATGGCGCTAGGCGCGTGCAAGTCGACAAGCTACAAGCAGAACCAGCGCAAAACTAAACCAGCGATCGATATGAAAAAACCGCCCGAAGGCGGTTTTTGAACTCATTGAATTATTTCTTCGATGGTGGAAGGTCGGTACAACAGCCATGCGCCACTTCAGCGGCCATGCCAATGCTTTCGCCCAATGTGGGGTGTGGATGAATCGTTTTACCAATGTCCACCGCATCTGCACCCATCTCAATGGCCAAAGCTATCTCGCCAATCATGTCACCCGCGTGCGTGCCCACCATGCCACCGCCTAAGATCTTGCCATGGCCATGTGCTTCGGGTGAATCATCGAACAGCAACTTGGTCACGCCTTCGTCACGTCCGTTGGCAATGGCTCTGCCAGACGCTGTCCAAGGGAACAAGCCCTTCTTGACCTTGATGCCTTGTGCTTTGGCTTGATCTTCAGTCAGACCCACCCATGCCACTTCAGGATCGGTATAGGCCACGCTTGGAATGACGCGAGCGTTGAAAGCACTGGCAGCCAATTCTTTGTTGCCTTGAATTTCACCTGCAATCACTTCAGCAGCCACATGGGCTTCGTGAACAGCCTTGTGCGCCAACATCGGCTGACCGACGATGTCACCAATTGCAAATATATGCGGGACATTGGTACGCATTTGGATATCAACGGGAATGAAACCGCGATCTGTCACGCTGACACCCGCTTTGTCTGCCGAAATCTTCTTGCCGTTAGGGGTACGGCCCACAGCTTGCAACACCAGGTCATAGACTTGAGGCGCTGGGGCCGCCATGCCCTCCACTGCGGATTCAAACGTCACTTCAATACCCGCCTCGGTCGCTTTGGCACCTACTGTTTTTGTATTGAGCATGATGTTGTCAAAACGATGGGCATTCATTTTTTGCCAGATCTTGACCAAATCACGGTCAGCACCTTGCATCAAACCATCCATCATTTCCACCACGTCTAAGCGCGCACCTAAGGTGCTGTAAACGGTGCCCATCTCGAGGCCAATGATGCCGCCACCCAAGATGAGCATTCGCTTGGGTACTTCTTTCAATGCCAAAGCGCCTGTGCTGTCGACCACGCGCAGATCGTTGGGCATAAAGGGCAAGCGGACGGCTTGGCTTCCTGCTGCAATGATGCAGTTTTTAAAGCCAATGGTTTGCTTCACGCCAGTTCTATCTTGGCCAGTGCCCGTAGTTTCTTCAACCACGACATGGTTGGCGCTGACAAATGCACCCACACCACGCACTGTGGTCACTTTTCGCATCTTGGCCATGGCAGCCAAACCGCCTGTGAGTTTGCCAATGACTTTTTCTTTGTGCGTGCGCAATTTGGCAATGTCGACTTTGGGTGTACCAAAATCAACGCCCAAATCGGCCATGTGACTGACTTCGTCCATGACGGCTGCCACATGCAGCAAAGCTTTGGAGGGTATGCAACCCACGTTCAAACACACGCCACCCAAAGTGGCGTAACGCTCAACGATGACAACTTTGAGGCCTAAATCGGCTGCACGGAAGGCAGCAGAGTAACCGCCTGGACCCGCACCCAACACCAGCAAATCACACGCGATGTCGACTGAACCGCTATAGGATGAAGCATTAGGCAGGTTGACTGTAGCGGGAGTCGTTGCAGCCGTTGATGCAGCAACAACAACTGGTGAAGTGACTTGAGCTGGGGCTGCAGCGGGTGAAGGGGTCGTGGCAGAAGCCTCACCCTCTAGGACCAAGACCACGGAACCTTGCTTGACTTTGTCACCCAACTTGACCTTGAGCTCTTTGACCACACCTGCTTGGGAGCAAGGAATTTCCATAGAGGCTTTGTCAGACTCCACAGTGATCAAACTTTGTTCAGCTTTCACCAAATCACCAGCTTTCACCAGCAACTCAATGACGGCCACTTCGTCGAAGTCGCCGATGTCCGGAACTTGAATCTCAATCAATGCCATGGTTCAGCCTTTCAAAGCAACACGCGGCGGAAGTCGCCAAGGATTTGACCTAAGTACGCATTGAAACGTGCGGCTGCCGCACCGTCGATCACGCGATGATCCCATGTCAATGACAAAGGCAACATCAGGCGCGGCACAAATTGCTTACCGTCCCAAACGGGCTCATGCGTGCTTTTGCATACTCCCAAAATGGCCACCTCAGGCGCATTGATGATGGGCGTGAAATATTTACCGCCAATGCCACCCAGGCTAGAAATCGTGAAGGTCGCGCCCGTCATTTCTGCGGGGCTCAACTTGCCATCGCGGGCTTTTTTGGCCAACTCACCCATTTCTTGGCTGATCTGCAAGATGCCTTTTTTGTCAGCATCCTTGATCACTGGCACCATCAAACCGTTGGGGGTGTCGGCTGCAAAGCCAATGTGCCAATAGTTTTTGTAGACCAATGCATCGCCATCCAAAGAGCTGTTGAACTCAGGATATTTTTTCAATGCAGCCACGCAAGCCTTGATCAAGAAGGCCAACATCGTGACCTTCACACCAGACTTTTCGTTTTCCTTGTTGGTTGCAACACGGAAGGCTTCCAACTCAGTGATGTCAGCATCGTCATGGTTGGTAACGGCTGGAATCATGATGGCATTGCGCAGCAAATTGGCACCACTGATCTTTTTGATGCGACCCATTTCTTTGCGCTCAATCGGACCAAATTTAGCGAAGTCAATTTTGGGCCAAGGGATCAATCCCAATGCAGCACCATCGCCACCTGCTGGCGCTTTGGCCGCTTGTGCTTTGGTTTGCGTAGCACCTGCCATCACCGATTTGGTGAAGGCCTGTACGTCGTCTTGCGTAATGCGTCCCTTGGGTCCATTGCCTTTAACCTCTTCCAAAGGAACACCCAATTCACGCGCAAATTTGCGTACGGAGGGAGATGCGTGAGGCAAGCCCAAAGTTGCTGCACCAGGGTTGTGGGCAGGCGCAGAAAGGACCGCTGTAGACAAGGCTGGTGCGACTGCAGGTGTTGAAACGGAGGCAGGCGAAGCAACGCTCAAAGCGGCGCTGGCTGATGTGACCGCCGTTGTAGCGGCCGCGATGCTGCCTTCCAAAATGGCGAGCAAGTCACCAATGTTGACCTTGTCGCCAATTTTGACTTTCAGCTCTTTCAATACACCCGCTGCCGATGATGGGATTTCCATCGCGGCTTTGTCTGACTCCACCGTGATGAGCGACTGCTCCATTTTGATGGCATCGCCAGGTTTGACAAAGATTTCAATGACTGCAACGTCTTTGAAATCACCAATGTCGGGCACGTGAACCTCGATAGGTCCATTTGCAGACGAGGCGGCAGCAACAAGCACAGGCGCTGCAGCAGCAGATGCTGAGGCGACAGCAGGTGCAGCATCAGCTGCGGCGGGCGCAACAGCTGCGTCGCCACTTGCTTCCACCATCAACACCACCGAGCCTTCTTTGACTTTATCGCCCAACTTCACTCGCAACTCTTTCACCACGCCCGCAGTGGAAGATGGAATTTCCATCGATGCTTTGTCAGATTCAACCGTGATCAATGACTGCTCAACCTTGACGGTGTCTCCCACCTTGACCATCAACTCAATGACCGCAACTTCATCGAAATCACCGATGTCAGGAACTTTGACTTCTACCAATGCCATGTGTGTCTCCAAATTTTGTGATCAAGCGTACAAAGGATTGACCTTGTCGGTCTTGATGCCGTATTGCTTCAAAGCTTCTGCAACTTTGGCAACGGGCACAGCGCCTTCTTCGCTCAAGGCTTTGAGAGCAGCCACAACGATGTAGTGGCGGTTGATTTCAAAGTGCTCACGCAATTTGCTTCGGAAATCACTGCGCCCAAAACCATCGGTTCCCAACACTTTGTAAGTGCGTCCCTTGGGTATGAACGGTCGAATTTGTTCCGCGTAGTTTTTCATGTAGTCGGTGGAAGCGATCACGGGACCCGCAAACTTGGCCAACTGCTGCTCTACAAATGACACGCGCGGTGTCTCCAAGGGGTGCAACATGTTGAATCGCTCAGCGTCTTGGCCATCGCGTGTCAACTCGTTGAAGCTTGGGCAACTCCAAACATCTGCCGCAACGCCCCAATCTTTAGACAGCAATTCTTGCGCAGCCAAGGACTCACGGAGAATGGTGCCCGAGCCCATCAATTGAACTCTGGTCTTGTTTTTGCCACCCGCTTTGCACAAGTACATGCCTTTGATGATTTGCTCTTCCGTGCCAGGCGTGAGGCCGGGCATGGCGTAGTTTTCATTCAACAAAGTGAGGTAGTAGTAAACGTTGTCTTGTTTTTCGACCATGCGTTTCAAACCATGGTGCAAGATCACGCCCACTTCGTGTGCAAAGGTGGGGTCGTAACTGATGCAATTTGGAATGGTGCCAGCCAATATGTGGCTATGGCCATCTTCGTGCTGCAAGCCTTCGCCATTCAAAGTGGTGCGGCCTGATGTACCGCCCAACAAGAAACCACGTGCTTGCATGTCGCCAGCGGCCCATGCTAAATCGCCAATGCGCTGGAAACCAAACATCGAGTAGTACACATAAAAAGGCACCATGATGCGGTTGCTGGTGGAATAGCTGGTGGCGGCTGCAATCCAGCTCGACATCCCCCCCGCTTCGTTGATGCCCTCTTGCAAAATTTGACCGGCTTTGTCTTCTTTGTAGTACATCACTTGGTCTTTGTCGACAGGTGTGTACTGCTGGCCTGCAGGGTTGTAGATGCCGACTTGGCGGAACAAACCCTCCATACCAAAGGTGCGGGCTTCGTCAACCAAGATAGGAACAACGCGGGGTCCTAGTGCTTGATCGCGTAGCAATTGGGTAAGAAAGCGAACATAAGCTTGGGTGGTCGAAATTTCACGGCCCTCTGGCGTAGGCTCCATGACCGATTTGAAAACATCCAGCGACGGCACAGTAAAGCTTTCATCGGCTTTCGTGCGGCGGTGCGGCAAGTAGCCACCCAAGGCCTTGCGCCGCTCGTGCAAATAACGCATCTCGGGCGTGTCATCGGCAGGTTTGTAGAAGGGAACCTTAGACAACTCGCTGTCTGGCACAGGAATATTGAAGCGGTCGCGCATGTAACGAACATCTTCATCTGAAAGTTTTTTGGTTTGGTGAACGTTGTTCTTGCCCTCGCCCACTTTGCCCATGCCAAAACCTTTAACCGTTTTGATCAACAAAACAGTAGGTTGGCCCTTGGTGTTCACCGCTTGATGGTATGCGGCATAAACTTTTTGGGGGTCATGACCGCCGCGCTTCAATGACCAAATTTCTTCATCGCTCATGTGCGACACCATCTCTAGTGTGCGAGGGTCACGACCGAAGAAATGCTTGCGAACGTAAGCACCATCATTGGCTTTGAAAGCTTGGAAGTCGCCATCCAAAGTCTCCATCATGATTTTGCGAAGGGCCCCATCTTTGTCACGGGCCAAAAGTTTGTCCCACTCGCTGCCCCACAACAGCTTGATCACGTTCCAGCCAGAACCTCTGAATTCGCTTTCAAGTTCTTGAACAATTTTGCCGTTGCCACGAACAGGACCGTCCAAACGTTGCAAGTTGCAATTGACCACAAAAATAAGGTTGTCGAGATTTTCGCGAGCCGCTAAACCAATCGCGCCCAAAGACTCCACTTCGTCCATTTCGCCATCACCACAAAACACCCACACTTTTCGGTTTTCAGTGTTGGCAATGCCGCGAGCGTGTAGGTATTTTAAAAATCGCGCTTGGTAAATGGCCATCAAGGGACCAAGGCCCATGGAAACCGTAGGAAACTGCCAAAACTCAGGCATTAATTTGGGGTGCGGATAACTGGACAAACCTTTGCCATCAACTTCTTGGCGGAAGTTCAGCAATTGCTCTTCCGTCAAGCGGCCTTCAAGGTAAGCCCTGGCGTAAACACCGGGAGAGACGTGGCCTTGGATGTACAAGCAATCACCGCCATGGTTTTCACTTTCGGCATGCCAAAAATGGTTGAAGCCGGCACCAAACATGTGTGCCAATGAGGCAAAGGAGCCAATGTGACCACCCAAATCGCCCCCATCTTCTGGGTTGTGTCGATTGGCTTTCACCACCATGGCCATGGCGTTCCAGCGCATGTAGGCGCGAAGACGCTCTTCAATTTCAATGTTGCCAGGGCAATGGGCTTCTTGGTCAGGCTCGATGGTATTGACGTAGCCCGTGTTGGCCGAAAAAGGCATGTCGATGCTTTGCTCTCGGGCATGTTCCAACAACTGCTCCAGCAGGAAGTGGGCTCGTTCGCCCCCCTCCTTTTCGATGACGGCCGAGAGTGCGTCCATCCATTCGCGCGTTTCGGTTGAATCTAAGTCAAGTTGGACGTTATTTGGCTGAACGGCTGACATGTTTGTCTCCTTTGTAGGCCGTGGTTGAACTATTTTTGACGAATTTTCTCACAAAGTTTAAATTATTTCAAATTGTGCTTCATGATTTCACTATGCAAAATATGAAGGAAGAGGCTTACCCTAAACTTAGGGACATGAAGTCCCCCACAGTATCAAAAGCCATCATGGCGATCAAACCTGTATCTTGGTGGCGTCGTTGGTGGAAACGTCAAAATCCTCTCAAACAAGACAGGTTTGCAACCCTTGCGCCTGTCGCATCGGTGTTGCTGTTTTTCAGCGCCATTGCATTTTCATTCTGGTATCTCAAAATCGAAGAAGTTGATCGGGAACAAGAGGCTGTCAAACGAGATGTTGAGTACAGCCAGCAAAGACTGAGACTCAGACTTTTAGAACGGCAAGAACAAATCATGCGTTTGGCGCGCGATGTCTCCAACAAGGACATTGATCTCAAAGAATTTTCAAGGCGTACTGAAAACCTTGTTTTAAAAAATCCAGAACTAAAGACGGTGGCATGGATCGATGACCGCAGAAAAGTTTTGGCAAGTGCAACTGCTCCAAGCGTCTTGATCAGCCAAAAATGGCGAGTTGGTGAAGTGATCAAGTGGGGCGAATCAGAAAATAGCTACACGTTGGCGCGCGATCTCATGCAACCCATTTATTCGCAGGAAGACGACGGCAGCCTGTCTATGGCGAACAACGCAACGGGTCAAGAGACCTTCGCCAAAAACGTGGTCCTTCAATTGCACATTCCTCTGACCAACTCTCAGGGCAGATTCAATGGCGTGATCATGGCTGAGTATGCTGTTGAAAGTTTATTGCGCTATGGCGTTCCCAGTGAAATCGCCGCAAAGTATGCTGTTTCACTGTTGGATGCAGATGGCAATCTAATTGCAGGCCAGTCCATCGCCAAGCGACCTAGCATTTGGAATTTCATGCCCGGCATTGCTTTTCAAAACAATGAATACGAAGTTCCCGTATCGCCCGTTGGCAACGGACTCATTCTCAGAGCGCAGGCATGGCGCACTTCACAAGACCTTGTTGGAAATGGCATGTTTTGGGTCATTGGGGCACTCAGTATGCTGACCGCATGGATGCTGATTGCCAATTGGCGACATACCCGCAAGCGACAACAAACACAAAAAGAACTGATTGCCGAAACAAACTTCAGAAGGGCCATGGAAAACTCCATGCTCACGGGTATGCGCGCTTTGGACATGGAGGGACGAATCAGCTACGTCAACTTGGCTTTCTGTCAAATGACAGGTTGGCAAGAGCACGAATTAATTGGTGCCGTAGCGCCCTACCCTTACTGGCCAAACGAGGACAGAGAAAGTTTAATGGCACGATTGGATGAAGAACTCAGTGGCGAACAAACGCCCGGTGGCTTCCAGGTTCGGGTCAAACGAAAAAATGGCAGCGTCTTTGATGCACGCCTTTACGTCTCTCCTCTCATTGACGCCAACGGTCAACAAACCGGATGGATGACATCGATGACGGACATTACAGAGCCAAATCGTGTGAGAGAACAATTGGCTGCCTCCTATGAGCGCTTCACCATCGTACTCGAAGCCTTAGACGCATCCGTGTCTGTTGCACCTCTTGGCAGTGCCGAATTGTTATTTGCGAACAAACTCTACCGTCAGTGGTTTGGGATTGACACACTCGGGCATTTGAATTTGGTTGAACAAGCGGGCATGCTTGATATCAGAAACTCAGAAACCGAAATGGACGATGTGGATGCTTTGGCAGGTTTACCCACAGAAAGTCTCACTGTGGCTCCAGCTGAAAGGGCTGAAATCTATTTGGAACATTTGGCCAAATGGCTCGAGATTCGCACTCGCTATATCCATTGGGCCGACGGCAGGCTGGCCCAACTGGTGATTGCCACTGACATTACCGCACGCCGAAAAGCAGAAGAGATGGCTTTTCAACAAGCTGAACGCGCGCAAAATGCGAGTCGCCTGATTACGATGGGGGAAATGGCCTCTAGCGTTGCTCATGAGTTGAATCAACCCTTGACGGCTATCAGCAATTACTGCAACGGCATGCTTTCGCGAATCAAAGGTCAACAAATTGAAGAAGTAGACTTGATTTGGGCACTGGAAAAAACCGCTCATCAGGCCCAGCGCGCAGGTCAAATCATTCACCGAATTAGATCTTTTGTGAAGCGAAGCGAGCCCAATCGATCGCCATCGTCGGTTTTGAGCATGGTCAATGAGGCCGTTGAATTGGCCGAAATTGAGCTTCGACGTCGCAATGTTCGACTGTCGCATTATGTCGCTGCGAGATTGCCACTACTCAGTGTGGACCCCATCTTGATTGAGCAAGTTTTAATCAATTTGATGAAAAATGCCGCAGAGTCCATTGACAATGCAGAACGCCCGGTTGGAAAAAGGCATGTGGAGTTAAGGGTGGTTCCCAAGACGGTGAATGCCCAAAACACAGTCCACTTTTCAGTCAGTGACACAGGAAAAGGCTTGCCGCCTCAGGTGATGGAACGTCTTTACGAGGCCTTCTTTTCAACCAAAGTGGAGGGCATGGGCATTGGCCTCAACCTCTGCCGAACCATTGTTGAATCACATCAAGGCAGAATCAAGGCTGAGAACCTCTACAATGCCGACGAAGTTGTTGGATGTTGTTTTTCTTTTTGGCTACCCGTCACGGTGAACCAGAACAATTAATTAGCAAGTAAACCTGGAAAAACCAATGAGTTTGATACCTAAAAAAGGAACTGTTTACGTTGTCGATGATGACGAAGCCGTTCGTGATTCCCTCCAGTGGTTACTAGAGGGCAAAGATTACCGTGTCAGATGTTTTGATTCAGCAGAATCCTTCCTAAGCCGCTACGATCCTCGCGAGGTGGCTTGCCTCATCGTCGACATTCGCATGGGCGGCATGACCGGACTCGAGCTTCAGGATAAATTGATGGAGAGAAAATCACCATTGCCTATTGTCTTTATCACTGGACATGGCGATGTGCCAATGGCGGTTGACACCATGAAAAAAGGGGCCATGGACTTCATTCAGAAGCCCTTCAAGGAAGATGACTTGGTCAGTTTGGTCGAGCGCATGCTAGAAAGTGCTCGGGAGTCATTTTCAGACCACCAAAATGCCGCTAACCGCGATGCCTTGCTTGCGAAACTCACGGGACGTGAAGCACAAGTGCTTGAACGCATCGTGGCGGGCCGTTTGAACAAGCAGATTGCCGATGATCTGGGCATCAGCATCAAAACCGTTGAAGCCCACCGTGCCAACATCATGGAAAAACTCAACGCCAATACCGTCGCAGATTTGCTCAAAATCGCCCTCGGACAAAACGCCCCTAAGGGCTGAAATTAAGGACATGACAGCCCACATCATCGACGGCAATGCCCTCTCGCAAAAGTTACGCGCAGATGTCACTGGTCGCGCCACTGCACTGAAAGCTAAAGGCATCACACCAGGATTAGCCGTTTTATTGGTCGGAGACAATCCAGCCAGCCAAGTTTACGTGCGAAACAAAGTCAAAGCTTGCCATGACTGCGGCCTGCACTCTGTCTTAGAAAAGCATCCGGAATCCCTTTCAGAAGCGGCTTTGCTGGAACGCATTGCCGCACTCAATCTCGACCCAAGCATTCATGGCATCTTGGTTCAATTGCCCTTGCCTCAGCACATTGATGCACAAAAAGTCATTGAAGCCATAGCGCCTGCGAAAGATGTCGATGGATTTCACATCGCAAGTGCAGGCGCACTGATGACGGGCATGCCTGGGTTTTGGCCCTGCACGCCTTATGGCTGCATGAAAATGTTGGAAAGCATTGGCTATGATCTCAAAGGAAAACATGCTGTGGTCCTAGGTCGTAGCAACATCGTTGGCAAGCCAATGGCCTTGATGCTGTTACAAAAAAATGCCACCGTCACAATTTGCCACAGCGCCACCCCAGACTTGAAAGCCATGACGCTTCAAGCCGATGTCATCGTGGCGGCAGTAGGCAAGCGCAATCTCTTGACAGCCGACATGGTGAAACCTGGTGCTGTGGTGTTGGACGTTGGCATGAATCGAAATGAGGAAGGCAAACTCTGTGGTGATGTCGACTATGCGGATGTTGCGCAGATTGCAGGCTACATCACGCCTGTACCCGGCGGCGTAGGACCCATGACCATCACCATGTTGCTGGTCAATACGCTTGAGGCTGCAGAACGTCTTTAATTGATCGGCCTGTTCTTTTTAGAATCCTTTACTCTTTTCATTGATGTCCTCCACCAGCTTTAACCCCTTGCGCCAAACTGGCGGTTTGCCCTTGTTCGACGAGATCAAACCTGATCATGTCAACCAAGCCATTGATGAGCTTTTGAAGTCAGCTTCGAACGCTCTAGAGAGAGTCACAAAATCAGACTTCCCATCGACCTGGCACGAAATTGCCAAGGTCCTCGATGTGTGCACTGAACAACTCAGCAGGGCATGGGGCGCTGTCAGCCATTTGAACAGCGTGGCAGATACGCCCGAGCTGCGAGCAGCTTACAACGATGCCCTACCGAAGGTTACAGAATTCTGGACTAAGCTTGGATCCGACGAAAAGCTCTATGCCAAATACAAAGCTGTCGATCCTGCGCAACTTGATGCAGCACAAAAGCAAGCTTTGAAGAATGCCCTTCGCAACTTTGTTCTTGGCGGCGCTGAACTGCAAGGTGAAGTCAAGTTAAGGTATGCCGCTGTTCAAGAGCGAATGGCTGAACTGACCCAGAAATTCAGTGAAAACGCTTTAGATGCCACCGATCGATTTTCCCTGTTCGTTTCAAGGGATGAATTGACGGGTGCGCCAGATGATGTCATCCAAACAGCGCGTGCTGCTGCCGAAAAAGACGGCAAAGAGGGTTACAAACTGACTTTGAAAATGCCTTGCTACTTGCCTGTGATGCAGTTTGCAAACAGCAGTGATTTAAGAAAAAAACTTTACCGAGCCTATGTGACTCGCGCCTCTGATCAAGCTGATGCAGAATTTGCAAGCTTAGACAACAGCGCCCTGATTCAAGAAATTTTGCAACTTCGCCAAGAAGAAGCTCACCTTTTGGGTTTCAATAATTTTGCTGAAGTTTCTGTGGCAACCAAAATGGCTGACTCTCCTGAAAAGGTCATTGCTTTCCTTCGCGATTTGTCCAAGCGGGCCCGCCCCTTTGCAGAAAAAGATTTACATGACTTGCGAAAGTTTGCAGCCGAACATTTGAACTTACAAGACCCACAAGCTTGGGATTGGCCTTACATTGGCGAAAAATTGAAGGAAGCCCAATACAGCTTCAGTGAACAAGAAGTGAAACAATATTTCACAGCGCCCAAAGTGCTTCAAGGCTTGTTCAAAATCATTGAAACTTTGTTCGAAGTCAGTATTCAAGCAGACACTGCGCCAGTGTGGCATCCATCTGTTAGTTTCTATCGGATCGAAAGAAATGGCAACTTGCTCGGCCAGTTCTATCTTGACCCACCAGCCCGAGCAGGCAAACGCGGCGGCGCTTGGATGGACGATGTTCGTGCCCGTTGGTTAAGACCGGACAATGGTCAATTACAAACCCCAGTGGCTCATTTGGTCTGCAATTTTGCGGAGGGTGTCGACGGTAACCCTCCCTTGCTAACCCATGACGACGTCATCACGCTGTTTCACGAATTTGGACATGGTTTGCACCACATGCTCACCCAGGTCAATGAGCGAGATGTCTCTGGCATCAGTGGAGTTGAGTGGGATGCTGTTGAATTGCCAAGTCAATTCATGGAAAACTTTTGTTGGGAATGGTCTGTGTTGAAGCACATGACTTCCCACGTCAAAACTGGTGCTCCGTTGCCACGCGAATTATTTGACAAAATGCTGGCTGCGAAGAACTTTCAAAGTGGCTTGCAAACACTTCGCCAAATTGAGTTTGCATTGCTAGACATATTGCTACACAGCGAGCACAACCCGACCGAAAACTTCATGCCGGTTTTGGACCAAGTTCGGGCTGAGGTTGCCGTCATTCAACCGCCTGCCTTCAACCGCATGGCGCACACTTTCAGCCACATTTTTGCGGGTGGTTATGCGGCGGGTTATTACAGCTACAAATGGGCTGAAGTTTTATCTGCTGATGTTTATGCTGCGTTTGAAGAAACTGTACAGCCCGACGGTTCACCCAGCTTAGAAACAGGTAGACGTTACCGAAAGGCCATTTTGGAGGCTGGTGGAAGCCGTCCTGCCCTGGAATCATTCATCGCTTTCAGAGGCCGCGAACCTTCTATCAATGCACTGCTCAGACATCAAGGCATGTCGGCCGATTAAGTGCTTAAAACTTCAGCGTCTTGACGCCCTCTGAAGTTCCCAGCAAACAAACCTGAGCCTTTTGGTAGGCAAAAACACCCACGGTGACAACCCCAGGCCATTGACTGACTTGAGCTTCAAACGACACAGGATCAGGTATTTGCAGACCCCGCACATCAATGATGTGTTGCCCATTGTCAGTGACCAGTGCACGACCGTCTTTCATTCGCACTTGGCCATGTCCACCCATTTTTGCAAACTGCTCAATGATGCGAGCACTCGCCATGGGAATGACTTCAACGGGCAAAGGAAATGCGCCCAGCACAGCAACCAACTTAGACTCATCGGCAATGCAAACAAACATTTTGGATTGTGCCGCCACAATCTTTTCTCGAGTGAGCGCAGCACCGCCCCCTTTCACCATGTGACCCTGACCATTGATTTCATCTGCACCATCAATGTACACAGCCAACTCGCTCACTTCATTGCTGTCAAAAACAGGAATGCCCAAGGCTTTTAGCCGGGCTGTAGAAGCTTCAGAGCTAGAGACGGCCCCCTTAATTTGATCTTTCATGGTGGCCAAAGCTTCAATGAATTTATTCACAGTAGAGCCCGTGCCTACGCCCACAATTTGACCAGGCACCACATATTGAAGGGCTGCCTGACCTACCAGGGCTTTGAGTTCGTCTTGATTCATGGCGATTCTTTGAGACAATGCTGAATTGATTGAGATTATCCAATGTCCCTGAACCTTTACCCCCTGGCGCGACCCTTTTTATTCAATTTAGAGCCTGAAGCAGCCCATGATCTGACTTTGAATCAGTTGGCTCAGACGCAAAATACTTGGTTTGACCGTGTCTACCGCCAGCCCTGGGTTGCCGACCCAGTTCAATTGGCTGGCCTCACATTTCCCAACCGAGTTGGCATGGCAGCAGGTCTTGATAAAAACGCCAAGTGCATCGATGGCCTAGGCGCCATGGGCTTTGGTTTTGTCGAGGTGGGTACAGTGACGCCACTGGCCCAACCTGGCAACGACAAACCCCGCATGTTCAGATTGCCCGAAGCCAAGGCCTTGATTAACCGTTTGGGTTTTAACAACCAAGGACTTGATGCGTTTGTCGCTAACGTGAAAAAATCAAGGTTCAGAAATCAAGGCAGACTGCTTGGATTGAACATTGGAAAGAATGCCATCACGCCTATAGAACGTGCTACCGACGACTACTTGATTGGTTTAAGTGGTGTCTACGAGCATGCCGACTACGTCACCGTCAACATCTCTAGCCCCAACACCAAAAATTTACGCTCCTTGCAAACCGATCAAGCACTTGATCAACTTTTGTCAGCTCTGAACGAGCGAAAATTGGCGCTGACAGAACAGTACAAAAAACGCGTGCCCGTTTTTCTCAAGATTGCCCCTGATTTGGACGATGCCCAAATCGTTGTCATTGCTCAAAGTTTGATCAAACATCAAATGGATGGCGTCATTGCGACCAACACCACTTTGTCAAGAGACGCCGTCAAAGGCATGCAGCATGGCGATGAAGCGGGAGGGCTCTCCGGTGCTCCGGTTTTGGCAGGAAGCAATCGCGTCATTCGTTTGTTGCGCCAACAACTTGGACCTCAGTTCCCCATCATTGGCGTGGGTGGCATCCTGAGCGGCTACGATGCTGTCAGCAAAATAGAGGCAGGTGCCGATGTGGTGCAAATCTACACGGGCCTTATTTACAAAGGGCCCGCATTGGTCCATGAAGTGGCCAAGTCCCTGAAGCAATTGTCAAACAACTAAAGCTGCGATTTAGTTGGGTTTGTGTTTCAGGGCTTGCGAAACGTCAAAGGCAATTGCCAAGGAACTGGTCAATCCAGGTGATTCAATGCCCATCAAATGCACCAACCCAGACACGCCATGAGATTGAGGCCCCATGATGCAAAAGTCGGCGGCGGTTTCTTGAGGAGAATTGATTTTGGGCCGAATTCCAGCATAGGAAGGCATCAAGGCGCCATCTTTCAATCCCGGCCAATACTTGCGAACCTCTGCATAAAAGGCATCGCCACGGCTCGGATTGACACTCAAGTCATCAGGCGATTGAACCCACTCCACATCGGGTCCAAACTTGGCTTGTCCCGCCATGTCTAAAGTGAGATGAACCCCCAATCCAGCAGCTTCAGGGACTGGATAAATGAGTCTTGAAAAGGGAGATCTTCCTATCAGGCTGAAGTAATGGCCCTTGGCGTAGTAGGCATGAGGCAGTAGCTCCAACTTAAAGCCACTGAATTGTCGGGCGATTTGGGGTGCAAGCAACCCTGTTGAATTGATGACGCTCTCAGCCAAAATTTCAGTGCCGTCCGTCGTTCGAACAACGAACTGTGTTTTCCCATTTCCCTGCGCAATCTGGGCAGATGAGAATTGAGAATTGAGCGCAAGAATGCCACCTGCATTTTCAAAATCTCCCAAATAACTCAGCATCAAAGCATGGCTGTCAACAATGCCTGTACCAGGTGACCACAATGCGGCTTCACAGCTTAATTCTGGCTCCATGGCTTGAGCTTGTTCCTTAGAAAGCAGCCTTAATTGGTCAGAACCCAAAACGCCATTTGCTTCAGCCTTAGCCTGAATCGAAGCCAATTGGACAACTTGGCCTGGTGAGGTGGCCACTATCAATTTGCCGCACTGTTTGTGAGGAATATGGCGTTCTTGGCAATAGGCATAGAGCCATTGACGGCCCTTGACACAGAGCTTGGCCTTCAAAGAACCCGCAGGGTAGTAAATGCCCGCATGAATCACCTCACTGTTCCGTGAACTGGTTCCCGTGCCAAAGGCATCCGCAGACTCCAACAGCAAAACTTCCTGACCTTCAAGGGCCAACTGGCGGGCTACGGCCAAGCCGACCACACCTGCTCCTAAAACAATTGTCTGAATTTGATCCATGTCCTATTCTCGCTGACACCAGCAAGACAGATCAAATTGAATCTTCAGGCAAACTTCAATGTTTAGCAAATTGACCTACCCAAAAAGGAGACCCATGAATCTTTTTAATTTACAAGACAAGGTGGCCATCGTCACTGGCGCAAGTCGCGGCATTGGCCGCTCGATCGCCTTTCAATTGGCTCGCGCGGGCGCCAAAGTGGTCATCTCCAGTCGCAAACTGGAGGCCTGTGAGGCGGTTGTCAAAGAAATTCAAGCAGAAGGCGGCACGGCCATGGCCATCAGCGCCAGCATTGCCGACAAAGCGCAACTGCAAAACATGGTTCAAAAAACTCGTGAGCTATGGGGCCCCATTGATATCTTGGTATGCAATGCCGCAAGCAACCCTTATTACGGACCCACGACAGGGATGAGCGATGAAGTCTTCAACAAAGTCATGCACAACAACGTTTTGTCTAGCACTTGGCTATGCACCATGGTCTATCCGGACATGAAAGCACAGAAGGATGGCGCGATTGTGTTGGTTTCATCGGTGGGTGGCTTGCACGGCTCCTCAGTCATTGGTGCATACAATATTTCCAAAGCCGCCGACATGCAATTGGCTCGCAACTTGGCTGTGGAATGGGGGCCAGACAATATCCGTGTGAACTGTATCGCGCCAGGCCTCATTCGAACCGCATTTGCCAAGGCCCTCACTGACGATCCCGTTAAAGCTGGCATGGTTGAAAATGAAACGCCGCTGCGACGAATTGGAGAGCCCGACGACATAGGGGGCATCGCTGTTCTGTTGGCCAGTGCTGCTGGAAAATACATTACAGGTCAAACCATTGTTGCCGATGGCGGCATGATGATTCGCTGAAATTGAACATTCAATTAAAAAGCCCAGCTCAACGCGCTGGGCTTTTTTGATTGGAGAAGAAAAGGAATCAAATTGATGTGATTCCAAACAAAATTCAATTAGGCAAAATTGGCTTCTGCAAAAGACCAATTGACCAATTTGTCGAGATACGTTTCAACAAACTTTGGGCGCATATTGCGGTAATCGATGTAATAGGCGTGTTCCCAAACGTCAACGGTCAACAAGGCTTTGTCGGCTGTGGTCAAAGGCGTGCCTGCGGCGCCCATGTTGACAATGTCAACACTGCCGTCGGCCTTTTTAACCAGCCAAGTCCAACCAGAACCAAAGTTACCAACAGCACTTTTGACGAAGGCTTCTTTGAAAGCTGCGTAGGAGCCATATTTAGCATGGATGGCTGCGGCCAAAGCACCCGTGGGCTCGCCACCACCATTTGGCTTCATGCAATTCCAAAAGAAGGTGTGGTTCCAAATTTGAGCTGAGTTGTTGTAAATGCCGCCGCTGGATTTTTTGATAATTTCTTCCAGAGACATGGATTCGAACTCAGTGCCTTTTTGCAAGTTGTTCAAATTTACGACGTAAGCATTGTGGTGCTTGCCGTGGTGAAATTCCAAAGTTTCTTGGCTGTAGTGTGGTGCCAATGCGTCGATGGCGTAGGGCAATGATGGCAGGGTATGTTCCATGTAATCCTCGTTTAGGTGCAGTAAAAAATCAAAGGCTTATTGTAGGTCGATCGGCAGTGCTTGTCTGCGATTTCCGAGCAAAAGGCACATGCAATCTGGGGTTGACATCCAAGAATTCACTTCAAGCCTTATTTGACTTGCAGGTTCACTTGCCCATCTGCCAAGCTTGCCGTCACAACCTGGTTAGATTTAAAGTCACTGGCATGCGTTAAGGCGCGGCCGGTGTCATCGGTGATCCATGCGTATCCTCGCTCCAATACCAAGCGTGGATTTAACAGCCCTAATCTGGTGCTGATGTTGAGAACCCGTTGATTGTGCCATTGAAGATTTTGTTGCAAGCGCGTTGGCAAATTTTCTGAGTGCCGGTCAAGAAACTGCTTGTGGACTTGCAATTGTGTTTTGAAAGCATATCGAAGAGATTGATTCATGCGCAACAAATTCGTCGCTTGATCTTTCAAACGGCTCGATGGGCGGCCTAATCGATTGGCGATCCAGTCCAGCCTTTGGCTTTTTCGATCAAGGCTGGTGATCAGCGCTTCACTCAGTGCCTTGCTCATTCGTTGGCAATCTGCCATCATCTGAGCGCCTGCTGTCGCAACCAACTCGGCTGCGGCAGTTGGTGTGGGAGCGCGCAAGTCGGCGACAAAGTCTGTCAATGTAAAGTCGGTTTCATGGCCTACGCCAGAAATGACGGGTACAGGACAAGAAGCCACGGCCCTTACCAAAGCCTCATCATTAAAGGCCCACAAATCTTCCATGGACCCACCACCACGAACCATCAAGATGACATCAATGACCGCAAATTGAGTTGCTAAACCTAAACCAGGATTCAAAGGCCGACCCTGCCAACTGACCAGCTGATTCAAACTCTGAAGTAACTCTAAAGGCGCATTCGGCCCTTGTACGGAAGATGGCGCAACAATCACGGGAATGTGCGGAACACGCCTTTGCAATGCTGTCACCACGTCATGCAAAGCCGCTGCTCCCAACGAAGTAATCAATCCGATCGCGCGTGGTTGGCTAGGAACAGCGCGCTTGCGTGAGGGATCAAATAATCCCTCAGCTTCCAATTTCGCTTTAAGTTTTAGAAACTGTGCAAACAAATCACCTTGACCTGCTCTTTGCATGGACTCGACAATTAACTGCAAATCACCGCGGGCCTCATAAACGCCCAACTTGCCCCTCAGCTCCACCAATTCACCATCTCTAGGCATGAACGTTAAAGCGCTGGCGGCCCTTTTGAACATGGCGCAGCGTATCTGACCGGTCTCATCCTTGAGATTGAAATAACAATGCCCACTGGCTGCTCTTGAAAAGCCAGAAATCTCGCCCTTGACCGCCACAGGATTGAACCTTGTATTCAAGGTGTCAGCAATTGCAAGGCATAGTGCACCAACTGACCATGTCCGCGGCTTTAAATCTGATTGCGTCATTCAAAAACCTTATTTTTCGCGGTGTTCAGGAACATATCCATTGAGAAAGCTTGTTATTCAAGGGGAAATTAATCCACAAATAGCACGAGCCATGGATTGCAGGGTGATTGCCAGAACCTAAGAGGCATAGTGAATCCTAAGTTGTTGATTTGATAGTAAAATTTATTGTCTAAAAAATGTGCAACTGGAACAAGACCAGTATTCATGCGGTTTTCAAGCATATTGACAGCGAGTTCTTCACAAAGTTATCCACAGAAAAGAAGAACAAATCGATCAGCCATAATGAAAACTGAATCTACAAGCAGAAAGTTTGATTTTGACCAGCATCATACAAGCCGCAGGATGGCCAATTTGGCCCCTCATTGCTTGCTCCATTTTTGCCTTCGCCATTATTTTGGAGCGCCTTTATGCACTGCAATCGGCCAAAGTTCTTCCTGAGAAAGCTTTGGACATCGCGATCGAGTCCACTCACCAGGGTTTTCCTAGCGAATCCACCATTCATGAAATTGCGCTGATGGGTGCTGTTGGGCCTATTTTTGCAACAGGCCTTCAAACTCTCGCTTTGAACCCGAACGCTTCTCATCAAGATGTCAGAGAAAGCATGGAAATGGAAGGTCGCATGGCCGCGCAAGGTTTGGAGCGTTACCTCACTGCATTGGCCACATTGGCCTCTGCATCGCCTTTGTTAGGCTTGTTAGGAACAGTGGTGGGCATGATTGAGTTGTTTGGTTTGCAAACTCCAGGACAACAACAGCCGACAGAATTGGCGCATGGCATTTCTATTGCGCTATACAACACAGCACTCGGCCTGATTGTTGCCATACCTTGTCTGATGGCATGGCGATTCTTTAAATCAAAAGTAGACCGACTGGTACTTCAAATGGAATGGGCTTCTGAGAGATTCGCCAGGCATTTAGCTGCAATGCGTGAATAAAGATATCGAGTGAATTCATTTTGAAATTTAAAAAGAACACAGCCATTGAACCCGACATCAATTTGATTCCCTTCATTGATGTCTTGTTGGTCGTGCTCATTTTTTTGATGGTCTCGACGACTTGGACCAAGTTCAATGAAATGAGCGTGAGCTTGCCTTCTGCTTCTGCACAAGTCCCCCAAGATTCAGCTGCAACATGGGTGGTCAGTGTGAGCTCTCAAGGCCTCTACGCTGTCAACGGCAGCAAGCTTGAAGGGAGAACCCTGCAAGACCTCAACAACGAACTTTCTGGCATGCGCAAATCAGAAGCTTCTCTTCTTATTAAAGCCGATGCTTCTGCCAGTCATCAATCGGTCGTCAATGTTCTGGAGGCCGCCCGACTGAATGGTGTGTCTAAAATTGCATTTGCAACTCAAAATACGCCCCAAGCAAGTAAGCCCTAAAAATCAACATGCGCCAATACTTGCAAAAACTCCCGCTCTACTGGGGTGAAAGAAGTGCAGTCACTTATTTGCTTTGGCCCATAGAAGCCATTTACAAACTGGCCTTGAGAATCAGGCAGCTGGCATACGCATTAGGTTGGTTCAAACAACAGCAGGTCAATGCCACAGTCATTGTGGTGGGAAATGTTGTAGCCGGTGGCGGTGGCAAAACACCACTCACCATGGCCATTGTTCAGCGCTTGTTGTCACAAGGTTATCCGGTTGGCGTCATTTCCCGAGGCTATGGTAGGACCAATTCTTTCCTTCGCCTTGTGAACAATCAAAGTTTGGCAAGTGAAGTGGGCGATGAACCCTTGATGATTTTTCAAAAATGCAAAGTACCCGTGGTGGTGGGCTCGCAACGCATCGATGCGGCCAGACATCTGCTCCACCACTTTCCAAATGTCAAAGTCTTGGTTTGCGACGACGGGCTTCAACACAAAGCGCTTCAGCGCGATATCGAAATATGTGCCATGGATGCCATGGGGTTGGGCAATCGCCGCTTGCTTCCGGCTGGCCCATTGCGCGAGCCTTGGCCAAGGGCAGTTGATCTGCTGCTGCATACCCATCAAAGAACGCTGGCACAAGGGTATGAATCTCACAGAGAACTCCAAACGCACGCGCTGACCTCCAGCGGAAAGCATGTCTCAATGGAAAACTTGAAATCGCGCCTTGTTGAAGTTGTTTCAGGCATTGCCAGACCTGAAGCATTTTTGAAAATGCTCCAAGAAAATCAAATTCAAATAAAGCATTCAAGTGCCCTGCCCGATCACGACAATTTTGAAACTTGGGCGCCCCTACACCCTGAACTGCCGCTTCTGTGTACTGAAAAAGATGCGGTGAAACTGTGGACTCGCTTTCCCGATGCACTTTCAATTCCTCTAATTTTCGAACCAGAACCTGCGTTTTGGAAAGCCTTCGATACACTATTCCAAAGCCGTCACAGGTATCATTGAGCCATGGACACGAAATTACTCGAACTGCTGGTTTGCCCTGTTACCAAGGGACCCCTAGATTTACAACGCGAATTGCAAGAGTTATGGTCGCGCAGTGCTCGGCTTGCCTATCCTATTCGCAAGGGTATTCCCATCTTGCTAGAAAACGAAGCTCGAACCTTGAGTGATGAAGAGCTAGAACAACTCAAACCCCGTACGCCTCTGGTCTAAATTCTCTTTGAGTGGCTCATGTCTCCAGCCTTCACTGTCATCATTCCTGCTCGCTTGGGTTCAACAAGGCTACCCAACAAGCCCTTGGCCGATATCCACGGCTTGCCCATGGTGGTTCGAGTTGCCCAACGTGCAGCCCAATCGAATGCTGTCCAAGTGGTGGTAGCCGCAGACAGTCTTGAAATCGTTCAGGCCTGCCATGCGCAGGGGGTACGTGTCTTGCTAACTCAAATGGATCATCCAAGTGGCAGTGACAGGCTTGCAGAAGCTAGCGCAATATTGGGTTTGAAACCTGACGACTTGGTGGTGAATGTGCAAGGCGATGAACCCCTGATTAACCCTGAGCTGATCAATCAGGTGGCGGATTTGCTAATTCAGCGACCTACTGCCAGCATGAGCACGGCAGCCCACGAAATTCAGGATCTTGCCGAATTTACCAACCCCAATGTTGTCAAAGTCGTCCTCGACCATGAAAAGCTTGCCTTGTATTTCAGCCGAGCACCTGTTCCTTGGTGGCGTGATGGCTTTGCAAAAGGCATTCATTCCCTGCCCAACCCTGCACCACTCAGGCACATTGGAATTTACGCTTATCGCGTCGGCTTTTTGCAAAGATTTCCCCTTTTGCCAGTGGCTACCATTGAGACCGAGGAAGCTTTAGAGCAATTGCGCGCAATGTGGCATGGCCACAAAATAGCCGTTCACATCAGCCCAGAAGCGCCAGGGCCAGGTGTAGATACCCCAGAAGATTTAGAGCGAGTCAGGGCATTGCTGAAGCCATAAAAGTCTCCCATTGGGCTCGTCAGGAAAATCTAGGCGGACCGTGATATTCTCTGATGAGGGCCATCCAAGCCATGGCGAAAGATTAAATAACTATTAGGGACTTTCATGAGACTCATTCTTTTAGGCGCACCAGGAGCAGGCAAAGGAACACAGGCTGCGTTCATTTGCGCCAAATACGCTATTCCTCAAATCTCAACGGGCGACATGTTGCGCGCTGCGGTTAAAGCCGGCACCCCCCTTGGATTGCAAGCCAAGGCCGTCATGGAGTCTGGCGGTCTGGTTAGCGATGACCTGATTATCAACCTCGTTAAAGAGCGCATTGCTCAAGACGATTGTGCCAATGGCTTCTTGTTTGACGGCTTCCCACGAACCATTCCGCAAGCCGATGCCATGAAGGCAGCAGGTGTGAAATTGGACTATGTGCTTGAAATTGATGTACCCTTCGACGCCATCATTGAGCGCATGAGTGGCCGCCGCTCACATCCTGCATCAGGTCGCATTTACCACGTCAAATTCAATCCGCCCCAAACCGAAGGCATAGACGACCAAACAGGTGAAGCACTGGTTCAGCGTGAAGACGACAAAGAAGAAACAGTTAAAAAGCGTTTGGACGTTTACAGCCAACAAACACGGCCCTTGGTTGCCTATTATTCTGAATGGGCACAGCGCGAAGCGCATTCAGCCCCTCAATACCGTGCCATCAGCGGTTTGGGCAGTGTTGAAGAAATTACTCAACGCGCCATGCAGGCTCTAGGCGCAGAAAAGTAATTCAATTCACTTGGACATCGGCTCAAGCAATTAAGCTAAGCAAAATTTGAAACCATCTAGTGGCTTTGATGCTGTGACATGATGTCCAGCAACAAAGCCACTCTTGTTTTCACGGGACTCAAGCCGCCTGCAGTTTCAAATTCATGGCGCTCGTTAGGTATCACAGAGCCCTGATTGCATCGCGTTGAAACTCGAATTTCAACATGGGACTGTTGAGCCCGAAACAAGCTTTCTTTCATCTTTGTATGAATAGAACCATTACCAGTTCCTGCTACAACCAAACCTTTGACGCCCGCTTGAACCAATGCATCAATGTGCAAAGGTAATGCATTGACATGGTTCATCACAATTTCAACCCAAGGCCAAGAAGCAGCATCTGGCAATTGACTTACTGCCATTGAATGCGTGAAGGCGGGTGGCACAAAAGTTTCATGCCACTGAACTTGGTCATTGGCTATTCGACCCGCCATTCCGATCTCTCCTGAGTCAAAGGCATTCAATCGAGTTGGGTGAACTTTTTGAACATATTGACTGTGGTGAATCTCACCGGCAGCGACCAACCAAGTACCTCGCCCTTTTGTGGTCGCAGCTACACACAAGGCAGCCCTTAAATTTCGAGGACCATCTGCGTCCTTGAAGTTCGCGGGTCTCATGGCACACGTCAGAACGATTGGTTTGTTTGAGGTCATGACTTGTGACAGGAAAAAAGCCGTTTCTTCAAGCGTATCCGTCCCGTGCGTTATCACGACAGCCGATACATCAACCATGTCTAACCAATGTTCACAACGTTTGGCCAAATGGATCCATGTTCCAAAGTCCATGTCCTTGCTGTCCAATTGCGCGACTTGCTCAGACTCCAATTGGAAATCGTCTAGGAAAGTTGGCCATTGCGAGTTCAAGTCTGAGGCGGACCTTAATATTTCGCTGATCCCCCGCTGAGCCGCTTTGTAAGTCAGGCCTTCGTTGGCTGATTTGGATTCCCCTGCGATGGTGCCGCCTGTGCCCAAAACAACAATTTTTTGATTTTTTGCTTGCATTTGTAAAAATACTGGTTAAAAATACAGTCACTGGATAAGAACACAGTTATTTGACCTCAGACACCTCTAAAGGAGTGCATCATGATCGATCAACCCAAGCTCACAGCCAGACAGCAAGAAATTTTGGAACTCATCCAAAAAAGCATTGCCGAAACAGGTTCCCCACCGACCAGGGCCGAAATTGCAAACATCCTAGGCTTTAAATCAGCCAACGCCGCTGAAGAACACCTCCAAGCTTTAGCCCGCAAAGGCGCCATCGATTTGGTCAGTGGCACCTCTCGAGGTATTCGCCTCAAAGGCTCATCCCGCAACACTGGGCGCAGTAGCACAGACATGTTTAGCATGCCTTTGCCTGGCTTTGCCCAGTTGGCATTGCCGCTTGTAGGCCGCGTTGCTGCAGGCTCGCCTATTTTGGCCCAAGAACACGTCGATCGCACCTACCATGTCGAAAGCCACTTGTTCCAAGAGCAACCAGACTATTTACTCAGAGTCCGCGGTATGTCTATGCGAGACGCCGGCATCATGGATGGCGACCTGCTGGCCGTTAAAGCCACCAAAGAAGTCAGAAACGGGCAAATTGTGGTGGCGCGCCTTGGAGATGAAGTCACTGTTAAACGTCTGCGCCGTCAAGCCGACCGTATTGAGCTTCTCCCAGAAAACCCCGATTACCCTATTATTTTGGTCAACCCAGGCGAGCCCTTCGACATCGAAGGCTTGGCGGTCGGACTCATTCGCAACACCCTCTTGATGTAACCCCCATTCAATAAAGGCCTCCCATGACAATCAGTCTATTTGGAATTTCCAGCATCTACACCGGCATTCAAAAGTTCATGAGTGCCAAATCTCAATTTGAGCTCAGTGCCCAATACGTTCAACCCTTGCCCTCCTACTTGGCCGTTTCGTCCAAAGAAGGCAAGTTGGCCAAACAGCGTGCTTTGCGTATTCTTCGCATCACAGAACATGGCGAAGCACCGCAGTGCGCCGGTCGCATGGTCATTTCTGGCCGCATGGCCGATGTTTGTGCCGAACTCGACAGACTTGTCGCTCTGGAAGCTCAAAAAACTCTCAAACTCCCCCACTAATTTGTAGGCCTTGGGGAGAGGCAAAATTTCCTGCTCCCCCCTAATGAAAGCCTCTAGGCAAGGCACAATAGTGCTTATGAATATTGTGATCCTTGACGACTATCAAGATGTCGTCCGAAAACTAGACTGCGCTGTCAAACTCGACGCCTACAACGCCAAGGTCTACACCAATACCGTCAAAGGTTTGGGGCAGTTGTCCGTTCGCCTTAAGGACGCAGACATATTGGTTCTCATTCGTGAGCGCACGCACTTGAACAGGCAGCTCATTGAAAAACTCCCAAGACTCAAGCTCATCTCCCAAACAGGTGCAGCCGGTTCACACATTGATTTAGAAGCTTGTTCAGAGCGCGGCATTGCCGTTGCACAAGGAACAGGATCTCCCTTTGCCCCAGCAGAGTTAACTTGGGCCTTGATCATGGCCGCTGCTCGGCGTCTTCCGCAATACATTGGCAACCTCAAACATGGCGCATGGCAACAGTCTGGATTAAAAAGCGCATCAATGCCAGCCAACTTTGGTATGGGATCCGTGCTACGTGGCAGAACATTTGGCGTTTGGGGCTACGGAAAAATTGGGCAATTGGTTGCTGGCTACGCCAAAGCTTTTGGCATGCAAGTCGTTGTGTGGGGCAGTGAAGCCTCTCGCGATAAAGCAGTCAAAGACGGTTACATCCCTGCCTCTACGCGAGAAGCATTTTTTGAACAATGCGATGTCTTGTCCATCCATCTTCGACTCAATGAAGCGACTCGCGGCATTGTGACCTTGGAAGACCTGTCCCGCATGAAAACCAGTGCCATGATTGTCAATACATCACGCGCAGAACTCATTGAACCCGACGCCCTGATCAGCTCGCTCAATCGAGGGCGACCGGGTTTAGCAGCAATCGATGTTTTTGAGCATGAGCCAATTTTGCAAGGACACGCACTTCTGCGTTTAGAAAATTGCATTTGCACACCACACATTGGTTATGTTGAGAAAGACAACTACGAGTTGTACTTTGGCGCAGCATTTGACAACGTGGTCAACTTCATCAAAGGCACTCCGACCAACATCGTCAATCCGGGCGCTCTGCAAGTGCGCCGCTAATTGACTACCAGCAGATTCAACCTGCTTGCTCACTCAAAACTTATCTCAATCAAATTATGAATATTGCATTCAAAAAAGTAGCTGTCATTGGCGCAGGTGCCATGGGACGCGGCATCGCGCAAATTGCGGCTCAAGCCGGCAGCCAAGTTGACCTCTATGACACCCAATCAGAGGCTTCCTTCAAAGCCTTAGAGGCGGTTCACAAGGTCTGGGACTCACTGTTGGCAAAAGGCCGCATTGATGAAAAAACGCTAGCCACTTACAAATCTAATTTAAAGACCGCCACCAGCTTGCAAGATTTAAAGGATTGCGAGCTCATCGTCGAAGCCATTGTCGAAAGACTCGACATTAAAAAAAGCTTGTTCGCTGAGTTAGAAAACCTGGTGCCAGAAACCACAGTATTGGCAACCAACACTTCTTCTCTTTCGGTTACTGCTATTGCGGCAGGGCTTAAACGACCCGCCCAATTTGCTGGCTATCACTTTTTCAATCCTGTGCCATTGATGAAAGTGGTGGAAGTCATTGCTGGCCTTCAAACGAATCCGGATGTGTGCATTCGACTCACGGAGTTTGCCAAGCAAATGGGACATACGGCCGTTCAAGCGAACGACACACCAGGCTTCATCGTGAACCATGCCGGCCGAGGTTACGGCACCGAAGCTTTGCGCATTGTTTCGGAAAACGTTGCCGATTTCGCCACCATTGACCGAATTTTAAAAGACCAAGTCGGCTTCAAATTAGGACCCTTCGAACTTTTCGATCTCACAGCTTTAGATGTGTCTCATCCAGTCATGGAGTCGATCTACAACCAGTACTATCAAGAACCGCGTTACCGCCCCAGCGTTATCACAGCGCAGCGTTTGGCAGGTGGCGTCATAGGCAAAAAAGTGGGTGAAGGTTTCTACAAATACATCGATGGCAAGGCTGTAGTGTCCCCAGAGCCAGCGGTACCCGATGTGAAAGACTTCCCGCCGGTTTGGGTGTCTCCTCGTGCCTCAAGGCGTCTAGAACTTTTGCAATTGCTCAAAGATCTGGGTGCCAACATAGAAACAGGTGCTTCTCCATCACCGCATGCTTTAACCCTTGTAGCGCCTCTAGGCTTTGATGTCACGACGGTTGCTGTCGTAGAACGCCTAGACCCCGCGCGAACCATTGGCATTGACATGCTGTTTGATGATGCTGCTACAAAACGACGCGTATTAGCCACCAACCCAGCCACCAGATCTGACATGCGCGATGCCGCCCATGCCTTGTTTGCCAAAGACGGCAAGGCCGTCAGCGTTGTTCGAGACAGCGGTGGTTTCGTCACACAGCGCGTCGTCGCCAACATCGTCAACATTGCGTCCGATATGTGCCAGCAAGGGGTTTGCACACCTCAAGATTTAGACATCGCGGTCACTTTGGGCCTAGGTTACCCCGTTGGCCCCCTTGCACTGGGTGACAAATTAGGTCCTACCAATATTTTGGAAGTGCTGTTCAATTTGCAAACTGTTTATGGTGATCCCCGTTATCGCCCAAGCCCATGGTTGCGCCGCCGAGGCGCCATTGGTTTGTCATTGCTGCATACCGAGGACTGATCATGTCTGCACAACTGCTCAGCACCAGCGAAGGCGCCACCCTTATTCTCACTTTGAGCAATCCTGAGCACAGGAATGCTCTGGGCCCAGAAATGTATGCGGCAGGCGTTGAGGCGCTGAGTGTGGCCGAGTCAAGTGCTGAAATCAAAAGCGTCATCATTACCGGCGAAGGTGAATTGTTCAGCGCAGGTGGCAATTTGCAAAGACTGAACAACAACCGCCAATTGCCACCAGAACACCAAGCGCAAAGCATCGAGGGCTTGCACAACTGGATTGAAGCCATTCGAACTTTCCCCAAGCCTGTGATTGCTGCAGTTGAAGGTCCAGCGGCCGGAGCGGGCTTCTCTTTGACCCTGGCCTGCGACCTCATTGTTGCCGCTCGAAACAGTGTCTTTGTGATGGCGTACAGCAACATTGCGCTGTCACCTGATGGCGGTGGCACTTGGAGTTTGGCGCGCAGTGTGCCAAGACAATTGGCCACAGAGTTGTTGATGTTGGGCGAGCGCATTCAAGCAGAACGGCTTCATCAATTGGGCGTGGTCAACACATTGTGTGAGCCAGGTCAGGCATTAGGCACAGCGCTCACCATGGCCCAACTTTTAAATCAAAAGGCCCACAACGCCCTGGCCAGCATCAAAGAGTTGATCAATGAAGCCGACGCTGCCTCTTTGAATCATCAATTGGCGCTTGAACGTGATCATTTCGTGAAGAATTTGCACCATGTCAATGCAGGCATTGGCATTTCGGCCTTTTTAAACAAAGAAAAACCGCGCTACGAGTAAGGCAGGGTCCCTCAGGCGACAATTTTTCACAACCCAGTCACTCAAAAGACAGACTATGGACGAACCCATTCTTACGATGGAGGAAAGAGAATCCATCAACGCTGGGCGTTGGTTCTCTACCCTTTCACCATCACTCAGGCACGACATACTTCGATGCGCTTACGTCAAACGGCACAAAGACGGCGAACTCATTGCAGCCCGCGGAGAACCGCCGGAGCAGTGGATCGCCTGCGCCAAGGGCGCCGTCCGTGTCAGTTCTACCTCGGTGTCGGGCAAATTAATTACCCTGACCTATGTCGAGCCAGGCATCTGGTTTGGCGATGTCTCCATCTTCGACGGCGACAGGCGTACGCACGACGCTTATGCTCATGGCGAAACCACCACTCTCAATGTGGCCAAGGCAGATTTCAAGAAGATTTTGGCATCCCACGTGGAGCTGTACGACGCCATGTTGCGCTTGCACGCACGTCGCATTCGGCAACTTTTCGGATTGGTCGAAGACCTGAACACCTTGCCCCTCAGAGCACGCCTAGCCAAACAACTCAATCACTTGCTTCGCAGCTATGGCGTTCCAAGCTTGTCCGATGCCAAGGCCATTCGAATCAGTTTGCAATTGGCGCAGGAAGAATTGGCACAGTTATTGGGGGCATCCAGACAAAGAGTGAACCAAGAGCTCAAGCAAATGGAACGCGAACATGTCATCAAAATCGAACCCGGTGGTCTGACCGTGCTAGACAGAGAAGCTCTTCTCAAAATTGTAAATTCGGACAACTGAACGCCAGTGCCTTCACCTTGAACACAAACAGCGGTAATTTTCATGAGCCAGTTTGATCATTTTGTGGGCACCCGCCCAGTCACAGGCGCCCATGCCTTCGATGTCCTCACCCTTGAGCGTTGGTTGTATGCCAACATGCCCGCCTTTGAAGGCCCACTGAGCATTGAAATATTCAAAGGCGGTCAATCTAATCCAACCTACAAGCTCATCACCCCCCAATGCGCCTACGTGATGCGGGCTAAGCCTGGGCCTGTTGCCAAATTGCTGCCATCGGCACATGCCATTGAACGAGAATTTGCGGTCATGAAAGGCCTTGCAGGCACAGCTGTACCCGTGGCTCACATGCATGTACTTTGCGAAGATGAAACCATCATTGGCCGTGCTTTCTATGTGATGGAATTTGTCGCTGGCCGTGTCTTGTGGGATCAGTCATTGCCTGGCATGACCAACACCCAACGCGGCGAAATTTATGACGAGATGAACCGTGTCATTGCAGCCCTGCACAGTGTGAAGTTTGCAGAGCAAGGCTTGGCCAATTACGGCAAGCCTGGCAGTTACATCGAACGACAAATTGGGCGTTGGAGCAAACAGTACGTTGCCTCTCAAACACAGCCCATTCCAGAAATGGACCGCTTGATGACATGGCTGCCTGCCAATATTCCCAGCAGTGCCAAAGATGAGTCTTTGGTCAGCATCGTGCATGGCGACTTTCGCTTAGACAACATGATGTTTCACCCCACTGAGCCCAAAGTATTGGCGGTGCTAGATTGGGAGCTTTCCACATTGGGCCACCCGCTGGCTGACTTCAGCTATCACTGCATGGCTTGGCACATCAAACCAGGATCATTCAGGGGCATTGGCGGCCTCGATCACAAAACACTGGGTATCCCAGAAGAGGCCGACTACATCCAACGTTATTGCGAACGCACAGGTTTCACCACACCCGAGAAACTGGCCCTCGATTGGAATTTCTACATGGCCTACAACCTTTTCCGCATCGCAGCCATTCTGCAAGGCATTGCCAAACGCGTAGAAGACGGAACGGCTTCAAGCGATCAAGCCAAATCATCGGGAGCGGGTGCCAAGCCCATGGCCGAACTGGCATGGCAATTCGCAAGCCAAGTTCATTGAACTTTCATACAACTTAATGTCAAAAATTTTTTTCAAGATTTAACAGGAGACCTTCAATGCAATTCGAATACTCAGACAAAGTCAAAAGCATGCAAGCCCGCTTGCTGGCTTTCATGGACGAGCACATTTATCCCAACGAAGCGCGATTCTTTCAAGAAATTGCCGACAACCGCGCAAAAGGCAATGCCTGGGTTCCCACCAAAATTGTGGAAGAACTCAAGCCCAAAGCACAGGCTGCTGGCCTTTGGAATTTATTTTTGCCTAAGTCACCCCGTGCGCCACAAGGCTTGTCGAATTTGGAATACGCGCCCCTTTGCGAAATCATGGGACGCGTACCCTTCGCTGCTGAAATTTTCAATTGCTCAGCCCCTGACACTGGCAACATGGAAACCTTTGAACGCTATGCCAGCGAAGAACTCAAAGACCAATGGCTAGAGCCTTTGCTCAAAGGTGAAATCCGCTCTGCTTTTCTCATGACCGAACCCGATGTTGCTTCTTCAGATGCCACCAACATTCAGTGCGAAATTAGGCGTGATGGCGACGAGTACGTCATCAACGGTCGCAAGTGGTGGTCTTCTGGTGCAGGTGACCCACGCTGCGCGGTTTACATTGTCATGGGCAAAACCAACCCAGATGCAGGCCGTCATGAGCAACAGTCCATGATCATTGTGCCTGCCAACACACCTGGCATTACCGTGGTTCGTGCACTGTCCGTGTTTGGATATGACGATGCGCCTCATGGCCACATGGAAGTGGTACTCAACAACGTGCGCGTGCCTGCTGCCAACTTGCTGCTGGGCGAAGGCCGCGGCTTTGAAATTGCGCAAGGCCGCTTAGGTCCAGGACGTATTCACCATTGCATGCGCACCATTGGCGTGGCCGAACGCGCTCTCGAACTCATGTGCAAGCGTTTGAACTCACGCGTGGCATTTGGTCGCGAAGTGGCGCGTCAAACTGTTTGGCAAGAACGCATTGCTGAATCACGCTGCATGATTGAACAAGCTCGCTTGCTCACTTTGAAAGCGGCTTACATGATGGACACCGTGGGCAACAAAGTGGCCAAAGCTGAAATTGCCATGATTAAAATTGTGGCGCCTCAGATGGCGTGTCAAATCATTGATTGGTCTATCCAAGCGCATGGCGGTGGTGGTGTGTCGCAAGACTTCCCATTGGCCTACGCATACGCTCATCAACGCACGCTGCGTTTGGCAGACGGCCCCGATGAGGTGCACCGTAACTCTTTGGCCAAGCTCGAATTGGCAAAGCACCTGCTCATGCCAGGCGAGGTAGAGATGCCCGTCACGCGTGGCAGTTAACAAGTCCCTGTTGAGTTCCAGCCCATCAGGCATTTGTGTTTTCGCGCGGGACATCTTGAACTTTGAAAGAACTTTTTATTCAAGTTTCAAGATTTCCCTTGATACCGCATTAGAATAATAGGCTTGTCGGAGCGTAGCGCAGTCTGGTAGCGCATCTGGTTTGGGACCAGAGGGTCGAAGGTTCGAATCCTTTCGCTCCGACCACTCATTTTTACCAAGGCCCTACCTTTCTGGTTCCAGGGCCTTTTTTATCTGCCCGTAGCTCAACTGGATAGAGCAACGGCCTTCTAAGCCGTAGGTCGGGGGTTCGAGTCCCTCCGGGCAGGCCACATTTTTTCTAAAAATCAGGGTTTCTCCTAGATTTTTCACTCTTGATATGCAACATAATGCATGCTTCAAGGAGATTTTCATGACTACCTCAACTTCACGCCGCTTGGTTTTAACACGCAGTGCCGCTTTGGTTGGTGCCGCCAGTTCTAGCTTGCTGTTGACAGAATTAGCTCAAGCTCAGTCCAGCAAAATTCGTGTTGGATTGATGTTGCCCTACTCTGGCGCATTTGCCCCATTGGGCGTGGCCATTGAAAATGGCGTTCGCATGGCCATCAACGAACAAGGTGGAAAGTTGGGTGGACGCGAAATTGAATGGTTCAAAGTTGACGACGAATCGGATCCCTCCAAAGGCATTGAGAATGCCAACAAATTGGTTCAGCGCGACAAAGTCGACGTTCTCATAGGGACGGTGCACTCTGGCGTACAGATGGGCATCCAAAAAGTAGCACGCGACTCGGGTGTTCTTTCATTGATCCCGAATGCAGGTGTGCATGCAGCAACGCGTTCTTTGTGCGCTCCCAACGTCTTTCGCACCAGCTTCTCCAACAGCCAACCAACCTTGGCATTAGGCCAAGCCATGGTGGCTAAGGGTCACAAAAAGGCGGTGTGGATCACATGGAAGTATGCAGCAGGCGATGAGGCCTTTGAGGGCTTTAAAGAAAGCTACACCAAAGCGGGTGGCACCATTGTCAAAGAGTTGGGCTTGCCCTTCCCGAACGTTGAATTCCAAGCACTGCTCACAGAAATTGCCGCACTGAAACCAGACGCAGTCGCTTGTTTCTTTGCAGGCCCTTCTGGCGCCAAATTCATCAAAGACTTTGCTGCAGCTGGCCTCAAAGGAAAGATTGCACTTTATGGTTCTGGCTTCTTAACCGAAGGCGTGTTGGAAGCAGCGGGCCCCGCAGCCGATGGCGTCATGACCACCCTTCACTACAGCGACTCTTTGGAAACACCCCGGAACAAGGCTTTCCGTTTGGAGTACGCCAAAACTTTCAAAATGCAACCCGATGTTTATGCAGTTCAAGGCTACGACACAGGTCTTTTGTTAATCCAAGGTGCCAACGCCGTCAAAGGAGATTTGTCGAAGAAACCAGAGCTCTACAAAGCAATGGAAGGCGCAGTCATTGACAGCCCACGTGGCAAATGGACCATGAGCAAATCACACAATCCGGTGCAAGACATTTACTTGCGCGTGGCTGAAAAAGGCGAGAACAAAGTCATTGGTGTGGCTTCCAAAGCGTTAGCCGATTCAGGCGCCGGCTGCCGCATGGGCTAATTCGAAAAACCCATCATGCTAAAGCGGTGGAGTGGTCCGCCGCTTTTTTTGTGCCTACTTTACCGCAACTCAGCATTTCTTTGGTGTTAATTTTTCCTCTATGGATTTCGTCAATTTTCTTATCCAGTTGCTAAACAGTGTTCAGTATGGCTTGTTGTTGTTCATGTTGGCAGCAGGTCTCACTTTGATTTTTGGCATCATGGGTGTGGTCAATTTGGCGCACGGAAGTTTTTACATGTTGGGCGCTTATCTGGCCTGGTCTTTGGCGGCCATGACACAAAGCTTCACACTCGCCATCATCTTGGGAACCCTGCTGTCGGTGCTTTTTGGTTTGCTGCTTGAATGGTTATTGTTCAGACATTTTTACAAACGCGATCACCTAGATCAAGTTCTGCTGACCTTTGGTCTCATTTACGTCTTTGAAGAAACGCGTTCTATTTTGTGGGGCGATGACGTGCACGGTGTCAACATTCCCAATGTTCTCAGCGCCTCCATTCCACTGACAGAAACGCTTTCATATCCGGTCTACCGTTTGTTCATGTCGGGCGTGTGTTTGCTTTTGGCATTGGGTCTTTATCTGCTCATTTCGAAAACACGCTTAGGCATGAAAATTCGCGCTGGCGCTTTCAATCACGAAATGACAGAAGCTTTGGGCGTCAATATCAAACTCATACACGCCTTGGTATTTGCCATGGGTGTTGGCCTGGCCACCATTGCAGGCATGGTGGCGGCACCCGTGTCCAGCGTCTATCCCAACATGGGGTCGCAAGTGCTCATCATGTGTTTTGTGGTGGTGGTCATTGGCGGCATTGGTTCGGTCAAAGGCGCGCTCATCGCAGCCTTGCTCGTCGGTTTGGTCGACACCTTTGGCAAAGTGTTGCTGCCCCAAGTTGCAGGCATGTTGGTCTATGTGTTGATGGCCATTGTTTTACTTTACAAGCCTGAAGGCTTGTTTAAAAACTAAGGGGCATGTCATGAGCGACTCTCAAGCTCCTCTCGAAACACTGCCACCCAGTTTGAAGATTTTGCTGGGTGCTGGGCTGCTGGCTTTGGCGGCCTTTCCTTTTGTAGGCACCGACTACTACGTGCAAATGGTCACCCGCATGATGATCTTGGCCATCTTTGCAATGAGCCTTGATTTGCTTCAAGGCGTGACGGGCTTGGTCTCTTTGGGCCATGCAGCTTACTTTGGCGTGGCCGGTTATGTCTTGGCATTTTTGACGCCTCCTGGCGAGCCTGTGTCTTTATGGTGGACTCTGCCTGCAGCCGTAGGGGCTTCCGCGTTGTTGGCCTTGGTCATTGGTTTTTTGGTGGTTCGAACTCATGGCATTTACTTCATCATGGTCACGATGGCCTTTGCGCAGATGGTGTTCTATGTCTTCTTCGACAACAAGGCCCTGGGCGGATCTGACGGCATCTACATCAACTTCAAACCAGAAGCCATTTTGTTTGATTTAGAAAACAAAAAGGTTTTCTACTTCTTCACCTTGGCGCTCATGGTCTTGGTCTATGGTTTTTTAAGGCGCTTGCTTTGGAGCCCCTTTGGCCGCGCATTGGCCGGCATTCGAGTGAATGAACATCGAATGCGCGCTTTAGGTTATGGCACCTTCAGCCACAAACTGGCTGCATTTTCACTGGCCGGAGCACTGGCCGGTTTGGCCGGCTTTTTATGGGGCGCCCAATCGGGCTATGTCAACCCTGAACTCATGGGTTTTCACATGAGCGCGCACGTCATCATGATGGTCATTTTAGGGGGCATGGGCAATTTTGCAGGTGCCATCGTTGGCGCTTTCTCATTTGAATATTTACTCCATGTGTTCAAAGATTTGCCAGCAGTAGGCAGCTTTAATTTGGGTAAACATTGGCAACTCTGGATGGGCCTTTTCATAGTGGCGCTAGTGATATTGGCTCCCCGCGGTATTTTGGGCTTGTTTGACTCATTGCTCAAAGGCAAGGCGCAGCATCATGACTAATCCTCAAACGCCATCTGATTTGCTCTTGCGTGCCAACAAGATCACCAAAAACTTTGGCGGCCTGACCGCGGTCAATGAAGTTTCAGTCGATTTGCGCAAAGGCGAAATAAATGCCGTTATCGGCCCTAACGGTGCTGGCAAATCTACTCTGGCCAATTTGCTCTCTGGTGACTTACCGCCCACATCGGGACATGTTGCCTTGAACGGCCAAGACATTACCGGCTGGACACCTGAAAGAATTTCTCGCAACGGTCTGGGCCGAAGTTATCAAAAAACGAACATCTTCAGAAGCTTCAGTGTGTGGGACAACGTTCGCTTGTCGGCTCAATCACGCACACAACCCGGGCCCTTCAATCCACTGGCTTGGTTGACACAAGCCAATCACATGTCGGATGTGAATGCACGCGCAGAGCGTGCCATTGAATTGGCCGGTTTGCAAAATCGCCGCCAAGCCTTGGCAGGTGCGGCAAGCCATGGCGAACAACGTCAACTTGAAATAGCCATGACTTTGGCCACAGAGCCGCAAGTGCTGTTGTTGGACGAGCCATTGGCCGGCATGGGTGTGGCAGAAGCAGAAAGCATGGTGCAGTTGCTGCTGCGTTTAAAACCTTATCACGCCATGATGCTTGTAGAGCACGACATTGATGCTATTTTCACTTTGGCCGATCAACTGACCGTCATGGTGAACGGCCAGGTCATTGCCAGCGGTTTGCCAGCAGCGGTCAGAGCCGATGCTAGCGTCCAGGCAGCCTATTTGGGTGAGGATCACTGAAATGACTGACACATTGATTAAAGTAAGAGGTCTTAACAGTTATTACGGGGCCAGTCACATACTTCGAAACATTGATTTTGATGTGAAACGAGGCGAAACCATTGGCCTCATGGGACGAAATGGCATGGGCAAAAGCACCTTGCTGAAATCCATCATGGGCATCGTCACGCCTCGTTCAGGTGAGGTGCACATCAAAGGCGAACGCATGAACGAACGCGCCATTTTTGAGGTGGCACAACAAGGCATTGCCTATGTGCCAGAAGGCCGCGGTATTTTTGGCAACCTGAGCGTGGTTGAAAATTTGAAAATGGCGGCACGCCCTGGTACAAAAGGTCAAAACGATTGGACCTACGATCGTGTGATTGAAACTTTTCCGCGCTTGAAAGAGCGGCTAGGACATGGGGGACAACAACTCTCAGGTGGCGAACAACAGATGTTGACCATTGGCCGCGCCTTGATGACCAACCCCGATGTGCTCATTTTGGATGAAGCCACGGAAGGTTTAGCGCCCCTCATTGCCCGAGAAATTTGGCGTATCTGCAGTGTCATCAAAGAAAGCGGTATCAGCAGCATCATTGTCGATAAAAACTGGAAACATGTGACGCAAATTACCGACCGCAATGTGATCTTGGTCAAAGGTGAAGTGGTGTTTGAAGGCACTTCAGAGTTGCTTCAATCCCAACCCCAGATGATGTCTCAACATTTGGGTGTCTAAGCTCTCTTCATTTTCGGTATCACGCTGTCATGTCTAAAGACTCTACTTTGCGCGGTGTGCGTGTTGTCAGCTTGGCCCTTAACTTGCCGGGCCCTGCTGCTTTAATGCGATTGGTAAAAATGGGCGCAAACTGCACCAAAATCAACCCACCGCAAGGCGATCCAATGGTGCACTACACGCCAGATGGCTACGCAAGCCTGCACCAAGGGGTGAAGCAAATTGCATGTGACTTGAAAGATGTGAAGGGACAAAAAAACCTTCACCAATTGCTTTCTAAAAGCGATGTATTGATCACATCTTTCAGGCCGTCAGCGCTCAACAAATTGGGCCTGAGTTGGAAGGTACTGCAACAACAGTATCCCAAGCTAAGTTGTGTCTGCGTGGTAGGAGCGCCCGGCCCCATGGCAGAAGTTCCAGGTCACGATCTAACTTACCAAGCCGAAGTCGACTTGGTCCCGGGCATGGCTTTGCCTGCCAGTTTGTTTGCCGACATGGGCGGGGCCATGATGGCCAGTGAGGCGGTTTTAAAAGCGACATTAACTCAGCGTCTTTCTGGCAAAGGCAGTTTTCACGAAGTAGCCCTGAGTGATGCAGCTGCATGGTTGGCATTGCCAAGGTCATGGGGCATGACCTTGCCCAAGGGCGCAGTCGGCGGTGCCCATGCAGGATACAACATGTACGCCTGCAAAAACGGTCGCGTGGCCGTGGCTGCTCTTGAGCCACATTTTGCAAAAGCTTTGTGTGAAGCTGCTGGCATGACGGTGAAAGATGTGAAAGCCTTGTTTAGCAAATCGACACATCAAGCCATTGCAAACTTTTTGGCCAGTCAAACACGCAAGCAATTGGATCAATTGGCAGTCGACAAAGACATTCCATTAATGACCTTGCCCAAAGCTCAGTGATTCAATTGAGTCCAAGCCTTGTCGAGCCGTTTGACACTCACCGGCTGAGGCGTTCGCAATTCTTGCGCAAAGAAACTCACTCGCAGTTCTTCAAGCAGCCAACGGAACTCTAACATTCGATCGTCTACCACGCCTTTGCGCTCTGCCACCAAACGCCAATAACGCTGCTCTTGAGGTTTGAGCTCCAACAACTTGGCAGCGTCACGTGCAGGGTCTGCTCGCCACTTGTCCAAGCGCAATACGATGGCCTTTAAGTAGCGTGCATAGTGTTGCAGTTGTGTCCACGGCGTCAGAGACATAAAGCGTTTGGGCACCAAACGATGCAACTGTTGCGTGCAATCGGCAGTCGCTTCGGGTGCGTTTTTGGTGTCTTTGATTTTGCGTGTCGCGGCAGCAAACTCGATCAAAATGACTCCTGCCAAGCGGGCCACTTCATTGGCGATGAGCGTCAGGCGCCCGCGCCCTTCCTCAATGCGCTTCTTAAAGCTGAGCTCATCGGCAGGCAAAGGGTCCATGAGAAAGGCGCGGTCTAAAGCCACCTCCATAATTTGCTGTCGCAGTTCGTCGGCCGTACCAAGGGGCATGAAGGCCACAGCCATCTTTTGCAAATCTGGAATGTTCTTTTCCAAATACTTCAAGGCATCTTTCATTTGCAAAGCAAACAATCGTCGCAGACCCTCTCGGTGTTTTTGGGCCGCCATTTCAGGTTCGTCAAACACTTCAATTTGCACCGCATCTGCATGATCCACCAGCGCTGGAAACCCAATCAGGCTTTGACCGCCCTTCTTGATTTCCATGAGTTCAGGCAAATCTCCAAAAGTCCATGCTGTGTAACGTTGTTGTACAACAGAAGGCGTTTGGCTTGACCTGAAACCAGTTGACACCTGCGACGCCCTGGTATGTGGCGCATCAGCCTGGCTAGCCGAATGCGCGCCATGTATACCCTTCAGATCTGAGGTCTTTGAAGGGGCTGATGCCGTCGCATTGGGTTGTACTTTAAGTTGCGCCAAAGCTTGAAAAGCGCCCCTTGCTTGCGAGCCCAAGTCTGATTTAAGAGCCCCCAAATTGCGACCCATGCCCAATTGCCTGCCATGCTCATCCACCACTCGCAAGTTCATGAACAAGTGAGCACTCAACATGTCCAGTTTGAAGTCAGCTCGCTTCACATCCAGACTGGTGATGTCGCGTACTTTCTTCAGAAGCACATCGGTCAGTGAACCTGAGCCAAAAATATCGGGCGTTCCTAAAGTTTCTGCCAGTTTGGCTGCAGAATCGGGCAAGGGTACGAATCTAGAGCGCGGTTTTTGAGGCAAGCTCTTGAGCAATGCATGGATTTTGTCTTTAAGCAAACCAGGAACCAGCCACTCACAGCGTTCTTCACTGACTTGGTTTAAGACAAACAAAGGTACGGTCACAGTCACACCATCGCGTGCATCGCCTGGTTCGTGCAAATAGGTGGCTGTGCAATCAGTGCCCCCTAAGCGAATTGTTTTTGGAAATGCCTGCGTGGTAATGCCAGCCGCTTCGTGTCGCATCAATTCTTCACGACTTAAAACCAACAAACTGGGTTGGCGCTTTACCTCATTTTTGTACCACCCTTCCAGCAAACGGCCAGAACACACATCGGCAGGAATTTGTTGGTCATAAAAAGCGTAAATCAGCTCATCGTCCACCAACACATCTTGTCTGCGAGATTTGTGCTCCAGCTCCTCCACTTTGGCAATCATCTTGTGATTGGCAGCCAAGAACGGCAAATTGGTTTCCCACTGCCCTTCAACCAAAGCTTCACGAATGAAAATTTCTCGTGCCGATTGCGGATCAACCTTGCCAAAAGGTACCCGTCTGCCGCTGTAAACCACCAAGCCATACAAGGTGGCGCGCTCAAGCGCAATGACTTCGCCAGATTTTTTTTCCCAATGTGGATCCAGAAGTTGCTTGCGTAGCAAATGTGCACCCACTTGCTCTAGCCATGCGGGCTCAATGTTGGCAATACCACGACCAAACAAACGCGTGGTCTCTACCAACTCAGACACCACCGTCCAGCGGCCAGGTTTCTTGGACAAATGCGCGCCTGGATGACGGTAAAACTTAATCCCACGAGCCCCCAAATAAACGTCCTCATCGTCTTGCTTGCAACCCACATTGCCAAGCAATCCCGCCATCATGGACATGTGAATTTGCTCATAGCTTGCGGGCTTGGCGTTCAATGGCCAACGGTGCTCCGCCACAGTGGTGTGCAATTGATTGTGCGTATCACGCCATTCGCGCACACGGCGAATGTTGACAAAGTTTTGACGCAACAACTGCTCATACTGGCGGTTGCTTAACTTGTGCTCTGATCCCCCAGGCGACTTGCCGCCACGCGCTTCACCCAACCATTTCCACAATTTCAAATAACCAGTGAATTCGCTTTTCTCATCGTCAAATTTCACATGCGCTTGATCAGCTTGAGATTGCGCGTCGATAGGCCGATCTCGCACATCTTGCACAGACAAAGCACTGGCGATGACCAAGACTTCGTCCAAGGCCTGCCTGTCGCGCGCTTCCAAAATCATACGACCCACTCGAGGATCTAAAGGTAACTTTGCCAATTCAGAGCCGGTTCGCGTCAGTTCATTGTCTTCAGTGACAGCACCCAGTTCTGCCAATAACTGATAGCCATCCGTGATGGCGCGTTTGGAGGGTGCTTCAATGAAAGGAAAGTCATCCACCACTCCCAAATGCAAAGACTTCATTCGCAAAATGACGCCCGCCAGGGAGGATCGCAAAATTTCTGGATCGGTAAATCGAGGGCGTCCATTGAAATCTTTTTCTTCGTACAAACGAATGCAAATGCCGTTGGCCACACGACCACAGCGACCAGCACGTTGGTTGGCCGCCGCCTGACTGACAGGCTCCACCATGAGCTGCTCAACCTTGCTGCGCAGGCTGTAACGTTTGACACGTGCTGTGCCTACATCAATCACATACCGAATACCTGGCACTGTCAGCGAAGTCTCTGCCACATTGGTTGCCAACACAATGCGTCGCCCCGAATGCGTATCAAACACACGCTCTTGATCGGCTTGAGACAAGCGTGAAAACAGCGGCAGCACTTCTGCATCCCGTGTGACTGCGCTGTGCGATAGGTGCTTGCGCAAATGATCGGCAGCCTCTCGAATTTCGCGCTCACCCGGCAAGAACACCAAAATATCACCGGCCGCGTGACCTGCCCAAAGTTCGTCGACAGCCTCGGCAATGGCATCGTTCAAATCGTGTTCACGCGTTTCTTCGAACGGTCGCCATCGCATTTCAACAGGAAAGGTTCTGCCAGAGACCATGATCACTGGCGCAGGTCCCTTGCTTGACGCAAAATGCTGAGCAAAGCGATCGGCATCAATGGTGGCCGAAGTAACCACCACTTTAAGGTCAGGTCGGCGCGGCAAGATTTGACGCAAGTAGCCCAACAAGAAGTCAATGTTCAAACTTCGTTCGTGGGCTTCGTCAATGATCAGAGTGTCGTAAGCCTCAAGGAGCGGGTCATTTTGCGTTTCGGCCAACAAAATACCGTCAGTCATGAGCTTGACCGAGGCATCCTTAGACAAGCGGTCTTGGAAGCGAATTTTGTAGCCCACCACATCGCCGAGTGGCGTTTGAAGCTCCTCAGCAATGCGTTTGGCCACGCTGCTGGCTGCAATACGCCTAGGTTGTGTATGGCCAATCCACTTGCCTCGCTGGCCCGGTGCGGCATTGAGCCTGCCGCGCCCAAGGGCCAAAGCAATTTTGGGCAACTGCGTGGTTTTACCTGATCCCGTTTCGCCGCAGACGATGATGACCTGGTGATCTGCCATGGCCTGAGAGATTTCGTCGCGCTTTGCAGACACCGGCAAAGATTCGGGAAAATCGATTTTCAAGGGGGTGGCGGACAATGGCAAAACTTCTGTAAAAATCAGGGATGGCGTTAGCCTTGAATTATCCGCTGTCTTGACCCATTTCCAGAGACCCACAAGCTCATGTCAACTGTCTTTAACTTCACCTTCGTACCTTGGTTTCGCTCCGTGGCACCTTATATCCACATGCACCGTGGCAAAACCTTTGTCGTAGGCATTGCAGGAGAAGCCATTGCGGCGGGCAAGCTTCAGCACTTGGCCCAAGATTTAGCCCTGATTCAAAGCATGGGTGTGAAGATTGTGTTGGTCCATGGCTTTCGGCCCCAAGTGAATGAGCAACTCATGGCCAAGGGACACGTGCCCAAATACTCGCAAGGAATTCGCATTACCGACGAAGTCGCCCTAGATTGCGCGCAAGAAGCCGCAGGCCAGTTGCGTTATGAAATTGAAGCAGCTTTCAGTCAAGGCTTGCCCAACACCCCCATGGCGGGCTCGACGGTGCGCGTTATCAGCGGCAATTTCTTAACTGCACGCCCGGTTGGCATTGTCGATGGCGTCGATTTTCAACATTCTGGATTGGTTCGCAAAGTTGATGTTGCTGGCATTACCCAAACGCTCAAAATGGGGGCTATGGTTTTGCTTTCGCCGTTTGGTTTCTCTCCAACCGGCGAAGCTTTTAATTTGTCGATGGAAGAAGTCGCCACAAGTGTGGCCATTGAACTCCAAGCTGACAAACTGATTTTCTTGACTGAGATTCCTGGCTTGCGCATCAAGCCTGAAGAACCCGAATCGGAAGACAACCCAATTGACACCGAGTTGCCATTGGCCGCAGCAGAAACCCTGCTCAAAAAACTACCCCCAGCACTTGTTCCGACAGACATCGCCTTTTATTTACAACATTGCGTCAAGGCCTGCAAAGAAGGCGTCGAACGCAGTCACATCTTGCCCTTCGCAGTAGATGGTGCTTTGCTGCTTGAAATTTATGTGCACGATGGCATTGGCACCATGGTGATTGATGAGAAGTTGGAAGAACTCAGAGAAGCCACACCAGATGATGTTGGCGGTATTCTTCAATTGATAGAACCCTTCGAAAACGATGGTACCTTGGTCAAACGCAATCGCACAGAAATTGAACGCGATGTGGACCACTACACCATCATTGAGCACGATGGCGTCATCTTTGCCTGCGCTGCGCTTTACCCTTATGCAGAAGCCAAAACAGCTGAGATGGCGGCCCTCACCGTGTCACCCCAATCTCAGGGCCAAGGGGATGGTGAAAAAATATTGAAGCGGATCGAACAACGCGCACGGGCCATGGGTTTGGAAAGTATTTTTGTACTCACGACGCGCACCATGCATTGGTTCATCAAGCGCGGTTTTGTTCAAATGGACCCCGACTGGTTGCCAGAGGGCCGCAAGCGCAAATACAACTGGGACCGCCGCAGCCAAGTGCTGATGAAAAAACTCAGTTAAAGGGTTCTAATGTTGGCGCGGCTCGAAACAAGCCGTCGCGCAAGCGCAGCACAAGCATCAAGACAAAGATGCCCGTGAAAACAAGGAAAGACCAATTGGCAATAGAACCTCCTAAAAAGGTCCAATCAATTTTGGTGCAATCGCCACTGCCCTTGAAAATCATTGGCACTGCCCGCTGAAGCGGAAAGTTTTCAATCATGCCGTAAAAATCTCGGCCGCAAGACACCACCTCGGGTGGATACCATTGCAGCCATGTTTGTCGTGCTGCCACAAAGGCTCCGAAACCAGCCGTGAGCAGCACCAACCATGACATCCAAACAGAACGCCTTGGCGCCTTGGCACTGGCCCCTAACCCACACCACACCATGACGCCAATGAGCGCATAACGCTGCACGATGCACATGGGACAAGGCTCTAAACCCAAGTGATTTTGCAAGTACAAAATACCAAAAGCCAGCATGCCAAGGGAAGCAACAGCCACCAAAGCCAAGCAGCGGTGTGTGGGGATGTGGATCAAGAGTTAGCTTTCTACAAAAGCCCGTTCTATCACGAACTGCCCAGGGGTACTGGTATTGCCCTCAACAAAGCCGCGTTTTTCACACAAAGCTTTGAGGTCGCGCAACATTTCAGGGCTGCCGCAAATCATGACGCGATCTTCTACTGCGTTCAAAGTTGGAAGACCAAGGTCTGAACTGATGGTGCCGTTTTCTAACAATTCAGTGACCCGGCCTTGATGTTCAAATGCTTCACGCGTGACAGTGGGGTAGTACAAAAGTTGCTTGCTGACCATCTCACCCAAAAACTCATTTTGTGGCAACTCTTTGGTAATGTAGTCGTGGTAGGCAAGCTCTTTCACTTCACGAACACCGTGCAACAACACCACTTGCTCAAATCGCTCGTAGGTCTCAGGATCGCGAATGATGCTCATAAAGGGCGCAAGGCCCGTGCCTGTTCCAATAAGGTACAAACGCTTGGCCGGGGTGAGGTAATCTATGAGCAAAGTGCCTGTGGGTTTGCGGCCTACCACAATGGTGTCACCCACTTGAATGTGTTGCAGCTTGGATGTCAAAGGGCCATCTTGAACCTTGATGCTCAAAAACTCTAAGTGTTCTTCGTAATTGGCGCTGGCAATGCTGTAGGCACGAAGCAAGGGTTTGCCGTTGTCGCCTCTGAGGCCAATCATGGTGAAATGACCATTCGAAAAACGGAGTGCCTGATCTCGTGTGGTGGTGAAACTGAACAGCCTATCGGTCCAATGGTGAACGCTCAGGACTTTTTCTTCTAAAAATGCACTCATAAAACTTACGGAATTTAAACAAAACAAGCCATTTTCAGGCTTATTTGCTTGTAATGGAAATACAATAATTTTATATCCCTATATGCAACTCATCTTAAGAAATATCAAGGAACATCATGGCGCGCACTGTTAAATGCATCAAATTAGAAACTGAAGCAGAAGGCCTCGACTTTCCACCCTACCCAGGTGACTTAGGCAAACGCATTTGGGAAAACGTCAGCAAAGAAGCTTGGGCCGCATGGTTGAAACATCAGACCATGTTGGTCAATGAGAACCGTTTAAACTTGGCAGACGCCCGTGCGCGTCAGTACTTGGCTCGTCAAATGGAGAACCATTTCTTTGGTTCAGGTGCCGATGCCGCCCAAGGTTATGTCCCACCCACCAACCCCTAATTTTCACGCCAGTCATTGGAAAAACAGGCCCGCCTGTCAAACTAATTGGCACGCATTGGAAACAGAGTTTGGTCGGGGTGACTCATTTCTAGAAACCATCAAAGCCTGGCGAACAAACCTCAACTCACCGCGCACGCTTTTTTTCACTGCATTCGCAAGCGAAACACCCACCGAACTTCCCACTGAACTGGCGCAAGTTTGCTTTGGACTGTTGCCGGGTGTTCACCGCATCTTGTTCGAGGGGGGGCAAATTCAATTGACCTTGTGCGTTGGCGTTGTACCGCTTATTGCCAAAGAAATTGACATTGCAGCAGACAGTCTGTGCATTGGCAAACTGGAGGCATGGGGTGCAAAGACATTGTCTCGCTTGTGCCAATTGGGCTCACAAATTAAATGGCTCGATGCCCAAGAAGCCACTGTTCAAGAAATGGTCCTAGCAGGCTTTTGTTTAACACCTGATGTGCCAAATGCATCAACGGCAACTTACTGTCCACCTTGGAAAATTAAAACTTCATTGCGTCAGCGAACAAGCGTTGCACACTCTGCAAAGCCAAGCCAGAGTGTTGATGCCGTTGTCATAGGCGCGGGTTTAGCGGGCTCGGCCGTAGCGCACAGTTTGGCTAAAAGAGGCTGGCAAGTGGAAGTACTGGACAAGGGGCATGCATTAGGCGCAGGAGCATCCGGCCTACCCGCTGGCCTCTTTGCCACACATGTTTCGCCCGACAACAATGTGCTCTCCCGCATCACACGCGACGGCGTGCGCGCCACAGTTCAACGTGCACAAGAGTTACTTGAGCACGGACGCGACTGGCAACTGTCTCAATTGTTAGAACACCGCTTCGCTGGAAAAAGACAATTGCCAAAGGGCAGCTTGTGGCCAAGCGCGGGTCATGATTGGACCACCGAGGCCAGTGAAACTCAAAAGTGCAATGCAGGCCTGAATAAAAGTTCTTCTGCACTTTGGCATGTCATCGCTGGATGGATTCAGACTCAAGCTTTGGTGAAGGCTCAGCTTCGACATGCCAACATCCGCTTGTCAATTCAAAAAACCATCGCCAAACTCAAACGCAAAGACAATCTTTGGCAATGTCTCGATGCTTCAGGTCATGTTGTGGCACACGCGCCTCAACTCATCATTGCCAATGCATTTGATGGCCAAGCTTTGATTGACAGCATTGACATTGATTCGAAAACACCTGTTCGCCCTCACCTACCGGCCACAGCCTTAAGAGGCCAAGTGACGTGGGGACCTATGAGCCTGTTGCCCGCACAACTGTGCAAGCAGCTGCCAAGCTTCCCAGTGAATGGCCATGGCAGTTACATCGGCCATTTCAAACCTGTTCATGCCGCCGTGCTTGAACCCTATTGGATTGTGGGATCTAGCTTTCAACGCAATGACTTTGATCTAAAAACCTGTGATACAGACCAGTTGTCGAACAGGCAACAATGGGCCGAGCTCATGCCTGAATGGCAGAACGACATCCTTCACATTGACCTTGAGCAGACCTCATCTTGGGCCGCCATTCGCATGGCGCTTCCAGATCGGCTGCCTGCAGTGGGTGAGTTTGACCATCCCGAATTCAAGGGCTTGAATGTATGCACAGGCATGGGGGCAAGAGGCATCAGCTGGTCCGTGTTGTGTGGCGAATTATTGGTCGCACAATTGAATCAAGAGCCACTGCCCATGGCTGTATCTTTAGCCAAGCTCATGGCCGCTTCAAGATTTGGCTAAGGTCACTGTTGTGCAGCGGCAGGCCTGCGAGCTTTCACATAAGCATCTGTAGGCTGGTAGTTTTTGCCATCGGCATAACGCCATTGCGTCATGCTGCCTTGGTTTCCACGAACGTCTAGCTTGCCAACAAAGGCACCCATGGTGGACTGTTGGTCGATGGCCCGGAATTCTGCTGGGCCAAAGGGCGTGCTGAATTTCAAGCCTCGCATGGCCAACACCAACTTTTCATTGTCAGTGGTACCTGCTTTTTTGATCGCCGCAAAAATAGCTTGCATGGTGGCATAGCCCACAACAGAACCTAGCTTGGGGTTCTCTCTGAATTTTTTGTAATAGTTGGCCGCAAAAGAAGCATGCTCCTTGCTGTCAATTTGATCCCATGGATAGCCCGTGACGATCCAGCCCTTAGGGGTTTCGTCTTTCAAAACCTCCAAGTACTCAGGTTCGCCTGACAACATGGAAACCACGGGAACCTTTGGAAAAATACTGCGCTGATTTCCCTCGCGCACCAGCTTGGCCAAATCCGCCCCAAAGGTCACGTTGAAAATAGCATCGGGTTTGCTTTGCATGAGCGCACTCAAGCTGCTGCCCGCATCAATTTTTCCAAGTGCGGGCCATTGCTCACCCACAAATTCAACATCGGGCCTTTTGGCCTTCAACAACTCTTTGAAACTGGCCACGGCACTTTGCCCATATTCATAATTGGGTGCCAAAGTGGCCCAACGCTTAGCTGGCAACTTTGCGGCTTCCTCTACCAACATAGCGGCTTGCATGTAGGTGCTGGCGCGCAAACGGAAGGTATAGCGGTTGCCCTTGTCCCAAACAATGGCGTCGGTTAGAGGTTCACTGGCCACAAAAAGGCGCTTGTTTTTACCCGCATGATCGGCCAGGGCCAATCCCACGTTGGACAAGAAACCACCTGCCAGCACATCCACTTTCTCTTGACTGGTGAGCTCAATTGCATGGCGCAAGGCATCTTCGGGCTTGCCGGCATCGTCACGCGCTATAACTTCTACTTTGCGACCCAACAAACCTCCTGTCGCATTGATTTCCTCCACAGCAAGTTGCCACCCTTGTTTGTAGGGCTGCGTAAATTGAGGAATGGCTGAATAGCTGTTGATTTCGCCTATTCGAATGGGAGTCTGCCCTTGCGCAGACAAGCCAGTCATGGAGGCCAATGCCGCAACCCAAGCAGTCAAAAACCAAGACTTCATTTCAAACTCCTTAAAACCGAAACTGTATCAGCAAGCCAAATCCCAGTCGCTTTGGAGACATTTACCCTTCCTGTAGAGGTCAATCCTTATGATCAAAATGCATATATGTCAAACGATTAAGTAGTTTGAAATGGCATAAAGAGCGCGTAGAGTTCAGACCTTATTCGGCCCTTGCCGACTCTTTCATTGATTTCAAGCAGATGTACCACTACACAGAATTCGACCGGCAGTTTGTCAAATTGCGCGCAGCTCAGCATCGAGATCAGCTTGAACGCTGGCAAAAAGGCCAGCTGGCCGATGATGAATTTCGGCCTTTGCGCCTACAAAACGGCTGGTACGTACAGCGCTATGCGCCCATGCTTCGGGTGGCTGTGCCTTATGGCGAAATATCCAGCAAGCAATTGAGCGTGTTGGCAACCATTGCCAAAGACTACGATCAACCCGAAGAGGCCTTGTTTGCCAAAGCCCAAGAACAACAAGACTTGCTGCCTGGCAAATCACCCAAATTGATCAAAGGTTACGGCCATTTCACAACCCGCCAAAACGTTCAATTCAATTGGATTCCATTGAGCAAGTCTGCCGATGTCATGGACTTGTTGGCCACTGTGGACATGCACGGCATTCAAACCAGCGGCAACTGCATTCGCAACATCACCACCGACGAATTGGCAGGTGTGGCCGTTGACGAGGTGGTCGACCCTCGGCCCTACGCTGAAATTTTGCGGCAATGGAGCACCTTGCACCCTGAGTTTGCTTTCTTGCCGCGCAAGTTCAAAATTGCCATCACCGGTGCAAGTGAAGACCGCGCCGCTATCGGCTGGCACGACGTGGGCTTGCAATTGGTGAAAGACGTCAAAGGGGAAATTGGCTTCAAAGTATGGGTCGGTGGTGGCATGGGCAGAACGCCAGTCATTGGCACCCTGATTCGTGAATTCTTGCCATGGCAACAGATCATGAATTTCCTCGAAGCGGTCGTGCGCGTTTACAACCGCTGGGGTCGTCGTGACAACATTTACAAGGCACGCATCAAAATTTTGGTCAAAGCCGAAGGTCAGCGCTACATCGATGAAGTTGAAGCCGAGTTCAATGACATCGTGAACAAGGACGGTGGCCCCCACACCATCACGCAAGCAGAATTCGATCGTGTGGCTGCCTGTTTTGTGGCCCCTGAAATGACCGAGCGGGTTGAAATTTCTAACAATGCCAATTTGAATGATCCTGCGTTTCTACGCTGGCTCAAGCAAAACGTTGTGGCCCATCAAAACCCAGGCCTACGCGCTGTGAGCTTGTCATTCAAACGCTTGGGCTTGGCCCCCGGCGATGCCACAGCCGAGCAACTCGAGGCATCTGCAAAATTGGTCGCCAAGTATTCACGCGGCGAAGCGCGGGTGACGCACTCTCAAAATTTGGTCTTGCCTTGGGTTGATGAGACACATTTATTCGACTTGTGGCAAGAGGCCAAAGCTTTGGGCTTGGCGAGTCCCAACATTGGCTTGCTGAACGACATGATTGCGTGCCCCGGTGGCGACTATTGCGCCTTGGCCAATGCGCGCGCCATTCCAGTGGCCGCAGCCATTTCAGAGCGTTACCAAGACTTGGATGAGTTAGACGATCTGGGTCCAATCGACCTGCACATCAGTGGTTGCATCAACTCCTGTGGTCATCATCACAGCGGACACATCGGCATTTTGGGCGTCGATAAAGATGGCAAAGAATGGTACCAAGTAACCTTGGGCGGCTCTGACGGTTCTGAGCTTTCAGGCCCTGCTGGCCCCGGCAAAGTGGTTGGACCCTCTTTTTCTGCTTCTGAAGTTCCCGAGGTCATTGAAGCGGTGATCAACAAATACCTTGAGCTTCGCTTGCCTACCCAGCAAGGCGATCACGGCCGCAACGAATACTTCATTGAAACCCTGCGACGCGCTGGTCAAGATGCATTTAAAACGGCTGCCAACTCAGCACGTCACCCTGAGCCTGCCCTAGCTTGAACCGATTGCAGTTACAAATGAAAATACTTTCAAACAATGAACACAGCATCAATGCGTCTGATGCCAGTGTCATCAGCATCAGCAATGATCAAGACCCTCGCAGTGTGTCACTTGATGGCGTGAAACGCATCGACTTGCACTTTCCAAAATTCACCGATGGCAGGGCTTACAGCCAAGCTTTTTTATTGCGCCGTCGCCTTGGCTTTCAAGGTGAAATTCGCGCAACGGGCGACGTGTTGATTGACCAATTGGTGTCCATGGCCCGCACAGGCTTTGATGTGGCCGTGCTGCGAGAAGGCTTAGACGCTGGCGCAGCGCAACGCCAATTTGATCGCTTCCCAGATTTTTACCAAGGCTCAGCGCTAGAGACGAAGCCTCTTTTTGCAAAGCATGCACCTTGAGTATGTCGTCCATTTCTGTGCACGCCAAGCCCAGTACAAACTTTGCTGAAAAAGTATTTGAAACTCTGGCTTTGTTGCAACAAGCTGTTGCCGAATTCAGTCCTGTCACCCAAGCTTCCAGCTTGGGAGCAGAAGACGTTGTGATCACCCACCTCAATAACCAACATCGCTTGAATATGCCTGTCTTTGTCTTGGAAACAGGCGCACTTCATCGCGAAACATTGGCTCTTTTAGAGCGCACACAAGCACACTCAAAAGTACCTGTGAACGTTTACCGACCTTCCAATGAGAAAGTCATTGCCTTCGTCAAAACACATGGCCAAGATGCCATGTACCAAAGCATTGAACTTCGCAAAGCTTGCTGTCAAGTGCGAAAACTCGAACCCTTGGCAGAGGCCCTCAAAGGTCAGCGGGCGTGGGTTACCGGCTTGCGCCGAGAACAATCTCACAACCGCGCAGAGGTGCCTTTGATTGATCGCACTGACCTGGCTACCAAAGGCCAAATCAAGCTCAACCCACTGGCCAATTGGACATGGGGCGATGTGTGGCACTACATCGCTGAAAACAAGGTGGACTACAACCCTTTGCACGATCAGTTTTTCCCCAGCATTGGTTGCGCACCCTGCACCCGTGCCATTAGCCTGGGCGAAGAATTTCGCGCTGGCCGATGGTGGTGGGAAGACGAAGCGGCCAAAGAGTGTGGCTTGCATGCCAAAACATAAAAACGACTTCGAAAAAGAAGGCCTCATGAACGCACGTACCGAACCCGAACTGCTGCATCAGCTCAGCAATGCCCACCTGGACGCCCTTGAAGAAGAAACCATCTTCATCTTGCGCGAAGTAGCTGCTGCCTTTGAGCGCCCTGCTCTGCTGTTTTCAGGCGGCAAAGATTCTTTGGTGATGCTGAAATGCGCCGAAAAAGCATTTGTGGATAAGCAAAAAGGCGGGCGAATTCCTTATCCCTTGCTCATGATTGACACCGGACACAACTTCAAAGAAGTGACCGACTTTCGAGACTTCCGCGCCAACGAATTAGGCGCAGAACTCATTGTTCGCAGTGTTGAAGATTCCATGAAACGCGGCACCGTGCGCTTGGCTCATGCCAACGAATCACGGAATGTGCATCAATCGGTCACGCTGCTTGAAGCCATTGAAGAGTTCAAGTTCGATGCACTCATGGGTGGTGCACGACGTGACGAAGAAAAAGCCCGTGCCAAAGAACGCATTTTCAGCCACCGAGACAGCTTTGGCCAATGGCAGCCCAAATCTCAGCGCCCAGAACTTTGGTCTTTGTTCAACACCAAGTTGCAACCAGGCGAACACTTCCGAGTGTTTCCCATTTCCAACTGGACAGAGCTTGATGTATGGCAGTACATAGCTCGCGAAAACATAGCCTTGCCTTCCATTTACTACACACACAAACGAGAAGTTGTCGATCGCCGAGGTTTGTGGGTGCCCGTCACAGAACTCACACCGCCCAAAGAGGGTGAGACGGTTCAGTTTCGCAACGTTCGCTTCAGAACCGTAGGTGACATCACTTGCACTTGCCCCGTAGAAAGCACAGCTGCCACACCAGAAGAAATCGTGATTGAAACTTTGGCGGCCGACGTGAGCGAACGCGGTGCCACGCGCATGGACGACAAGACCTCTGATGCCTCCATGGAAAAACGCAAAAAAGACGGATATTTCTAATGACCAACGCCCTTAAATTTATCACATGTGGCTCGGTTGACGATGGCAAAAGCACCCTCATTGGCCGCTTGCTGGTCGACACCAAGGCTGTACTGCAAGACCACTTGGCCGGTGTGCAACGCCATGGCGAAACCGATTTGGCCTTGCTCACCGACGGCTTGTCTGCCGAACGTGAGCAAGGTATTACCATCGATGTGGCCTACCGTTATTTCAACACAGAAGCTCGCAAGTTCATCATTGGCGATGCACCCGGTCATGAGCAATACACGCGCAACATGGTCACGGCTGCGTCTAGCGCTGATGCTGCTGTGGTGCTGGTCGATGCCACCAAACTTGACTGGAAAAATATCGATCTGAATTTGCTGCCACAAACACGCCGGCACAGTTTGCTCTTGAAACTCTTGCGAGTGCCCTCGGTGGTGTTTGCCATCAATAAACTGGATGCTGTTGAGAATGCCACATTGGCTTACCAACACATTCGGGGTGCCTTGGCCAAATTTGCCAACGATGCGGGTATCAACGTCAAAGCTTGGGTACCCTTGTCTGCGCTCAAGGGTTGGAACGTGGTTGAAAGCCATGCCAACTTTTGCGGTTACACCGGCCCAAGCCTGTTACAAATTTTAGAAACATTGCCCAGCACCCCTGCCGAAGCTCATTTACCGATGAGCATGCCAGTGCAGTGGGTTGAAAAATTTCACGACGCCAACGTGACACACCAAGGGCGCCGCGTTTTTTGGGGTCGAGTGGCCAACGGCACTTTGCGCGTGGGACAAAACGTGAAAGTTTTCCCAAGTGGGCAAACTGCCACCGTATCGCAAGTTTTATCTGCCACTCGCCAATCTAAAACCAACATCACAGGCCAAAGTGCGGGCTTGGTGTTAGACCGTGAAGTCGATGTCTCACGGGGCGATTGGATCGTGGCGACAGACTCAAGCCTTGAAGGCCAGCGTCAAATTGACGCCACTGTCGCTTGGATGGACGATGAACCTTTGGTTGCAGGTCGTCTTTACTGGGCTTTGCATGGCCATCGATGGGTCAAAGCCAAAGTGCAACGCGTGGTGCACCGCTTGAACATCAATACCTTGGTCGAAGAAGCTGCTGCAGAGTTGCCCGCTAATTCGGTGGGGCATGTCACTTTGGCCCTCCAAGAACCCCTGATAACCCTCCCTTTTGATCAATCTAAAGTGCTGGGAGCCCTCATTTTGGTCGACACGGCCAGCCATAAGACCTCAGGCGCAGTGTTGGTGAATTAAACCTCGCACCTTAACTGCCTTAAAATGCCAACTTTTCGGGCAATTCCGCCCGCTCAACGCTTAAGCTCTAGCAAACTGTCATGACCCACGTTGTTTCTGAATCCTGTATCCGCTGCAAATACACCGACTGCGTGGATGTCTGCCCCGTAGACTGCTTCCGTGAAGGCCCCAACTTCCTCACCATCGACCCCGATGAGTGCATTGATTGCGCCGTTTGCATTCCCGAATGCCCCGTCAACGCCATCTATGCTGAAGAAGATCTGCCAGCAGACCAAGTCCACATGACCAAGCTCAATGCTGAGTTGGCACTGCTGCCCACTTGGAAAAGCATCACCAAGCGCAAAACGCCCATGCCAGATGCTGACGATTGGAAAGACAAGACAGGCAAATTGAGCGAGTTGATCCGTTGATTCAAACCGAAGCTCTGATCATTGGCGCAGGTCCGGTGGGTCTGTTCCAAGCGTTTCAACTAGGGCTTCAAGGCATTCGTTGCCACATCGTCGATGCGTTACCGCAAACAGGTGGGCAGTGTGCAGAGCTTTACGGCAACAAGCCCATTTACGACATTCCTGGCATTCCGCTTTGCACCGGTCAAGAACTCATCGACCAACTTCAGAAGCAAATCAAACCCTTTGCGCCACAAATTCACCTTGAAGAGTTGGTGAGTGAACTGAAGCCCTCGCAAGATGGCCAGTGGCATTTGACAACTGACAAAGGCACTCAATTCAAAGCTGCCACGGTTTTCATTGCAGCAGGTGTAGGCGCATTTGTAAAACGAGTCCTTAGCTTGCCAGGTTTTGAAACTCTGCTTGGCAAAGATATTTTTCACTCAGCCCCGAATGAGTCGGCCTTCAAAGGCCAACATCTCGTCATTTTGGGTGATGGCGATTCGGCTCTTGAAGCTTGCGAGCAATGGCGTCAAGGTGCTCATGCTGCCGCCAGCGTCACCCTTGTACACAGGCGCGATCACTTTCAAGCTGAGCCCCACGCCATTGCGCAGATGCGCCAAGCTTGTGCCGCAAAGACCATGCGTTTTGTGGCAGGTCAGTCCACCGCCTTGATTCAAAACAATGGCCATCTCACCGGCTTAGAAATCCTCAATGCGCAAGGCGAAACCGAGTTTTTGCCTGCACAAGCATTGCTCTTGTGTCTGGGCATTTCTCCCAAACTTGGCCCCTTAAGCGATTGGGGCTTGGCCATGGAGCGCAAGCAATTGCCGGTCAATACCGAAAACTACGCCACTGAAGCCAGGGGCATATTTGCAGTGGGCGACATCAACACCTACCCTGGTAAAAAGAAACTCATTTTGTGCGGGTTTCATGAGGCTACCTTGGCTGCATTTGGCGCATCGGCACTGCTGCGTCCCAACCAAAAAACCATACTTCAATACACCACAACGTCTACCCACCTGCACAAACTCTTGGGTGTGTCGTAGAATTCAACCCGTGATTGCAAATGAAAATTTGCAGTCACATCCGCTAGGGGTGTTTTGGCTGCAAAGCTAAGACTGAGAAAGTCCCTTTGAACCTGATTGAGGTAATCCTCGCGCAGGGAAGCTTGTCTAAACAACGAGGCAAACACTCATTTGCCAACTCCCGTTGAATGATTCAGCCGACCTGCCATTTCGTTGAAGGAAAACGCAATGGCACACCATTTGCCAAACATAGCTTGTCACGCACTTTTGCTTGTAAGCACTTCTGCGCTGGCTCAAAACAACACGGTTCTGATCACCAGTCCTGCTTCTCAACAAGTCAGTGGTTTTGAAAACCTCAGCTTGCGTGAAGCACCGTTCAGTGCCACCAACGTTGACAATGCCACACTGCGCGACTTGGGCGCACAAAGAATTTCAGACGCCTTGCGCTTAGATTCTTCAGTGACCGACAGCTACAACTCTCCCGCCTATTGGGACATGCTCAGTGTGCGTGGCTTCGTGTTGGACAACCGCTACAACTACCGCCGTGAAGGCTTGCCCATCAATGCTGAAACCATGATTGCCATGGACAACAAAGAACGCATTGAACTTTTCAAGGGCACCAGCGGTATTCAAGCAGGCACCAGTGCACCAGGTGGCTTGGCCAACTACGTGGTGAAGCGTCCGCCCAACTCGATTGAAAGCAATGTGAGAAGCCTCACATTGAGCTACGGAAACGGCAACAACAGTTCAATCGCATTGGATGTGGGCGGACGATATGGCGAAAACAACGCCTTGGGTTACCGTTTGAACGCAGCCTATGAAGATCTGAATCCCTATGTGCAAAACGCAAAAGGTCAACGCCAACTTTTGGCTCTTGCCATGGACTGGCGCTTGAATGCCAACACTCGATTAGAGTGGGAAATTGAAAACAGCAGCCGCCAGCAAATGGGTGTGAATGCTGCCAGTATGACTGGCAACACACTGCCCTCACCTGTTTACGGGCAAAACAATTTCTCCAAACAAAGCTGGTCCGTACCGGGTGTGTTTGATGGCGTCACAAGCAGCCTGCGCCTCAAGCAGCGATTAGACAGTGGCTGGATGTGGACCACTCAACTTGGCGCTCAACGTTTGAAAACAGACGACCGCCTCAGCTATGCTTATGGCTGCTATGCAGAGGGCAATTACGATCGTTTTTGCAGTGACAAAACATTTGACCTGTATGACTATCGGAGCGAAAACGAGCGACGCATCAACGATGCATTGCAAACAGAATTGACAGGGCAAGTGCAACTGGCAGGCATTCAACACGATGTCACTTTTTCTTGGCTGAGGCAAAGACAAATAGACAAGCTCTCCCCCATGCAGGCCTACAACTGGGCTGGCACAGGCAGTTTGACGGGCGCAAGTGAAAGTGCTGCAGCACCAGAACCCTACGATCTGAACACCAACCGCCAAGAGTATTCAACGGAGGTCAGTGTCAAAGACCGCCTTCGTGTTCATCGCTTTGCAGATTTGTGGCTTGGCCTTCGCTCCAGCCACATTCAACGCGACAGCCAACGCACCGACGGCAGCCGCGCCACCCACGACGAACGCACCATCACCACACCTTGGATAGCTTTCAGTCACAAGTTGCCTTTCAACTCGACTGGCTACGCAAGCTATGGACAAGGTGTTGAAGCCCAAGTCACACCCAACCGGAGTCGATATACCAATGCTGGCGAAGCATTGCCGTCTGCAAAAAGCACTCAAAAAGAATTGGGCTTCAAAGGTGCACAAGGTGATTGGCTTTGGAACACCGCCTTGTTTGACATCACACGCCCGGTATGGGGCGACCAAGGTGCCTGTGAAAATGACAACTCATGCACCCGAAAATTGGATGGCATGGCCCAACACCAAGGCGTGGAATTGGGCTTGGGTTATCGCAGCAAGCAATGGAAAGTAGACACTGGCGCCACTTGGTTAAATGCCAAACGTTTAGATGCCATCATTGACCCTGCTCAAAATGGCCAGCGACCATTGAATGTGCCTGCCTTGGTGGTTCGTGCAGTTGCAGAATACCGATGGGCCCAAGTGCCAGGCCTGCGCACCGCAGTTCGCTTAAGCCATGAAGGCCAGCGTGACCTGATGGAAGGCGGCACCATGACATTGCCTGCTTGGACCACGGTCGATTTGACTGCGCATTACAGTACCAAATTATTAGGTCAAGATACCGACTGGACCATGGCTTTAGAAAACGCGACCAACAGAGCCTATTGGAGAGAATCGCCAAAGCAGTTTGGCCACTACTACTTGTATGCAGGGGCGCCTAGAAATTTGAGACTCTCGATTCGAACACTTTTCTAAAATAAAATCAGAACATGAACGATGCTTCAAGCTTATTAATGAAGAAATAGCATCCCAGGCACTTCCTATTCATTCAAATGTGCACGCAGGAATTGTCTAAAATAAGCCATTGCCGGTGCTTCGGTGCGCCCAGCTAGCGTTACATAAGCAAAGCGCGCTGTGGCCCTCAGGCGGGGCTTGAGGTTCAGTTCTACCAGGCTACCGTCCTTGAGCCCTTCACGTGCCGCTGCAATCACACCCAAATAGATCGCGTCTGTCTGTGCCACAGTGGCAAGAAGGCCGTTGATATCGTCACAACGAAGTGACACCATTTCAGAAGGGTTAGCCTGCAGGCCATATTGGTCCACAAGCAAGCGTGCCACCTCATCGGAAAGCGGAATGCACGCCACTGGAAAGCGCAACACATCCGACAGATTGACTGAACTCTTCCGAGCCAAGGGATGCTTTTCACGGACCACAAAGCCTGCCTTAAGTTCGACCAGCGATTCGATGTTGAGGTCAGCGGCCGGGATCACGCGGTGCATGTCCACCACCATGGCATCGATTTGACGGGTGCGCAGCTGCTGGATCTGCAGCTCCACCGGACCTTGCGTGACGGCGACTCGCATGCCAGGCTGGGAGGCAGCTTCGCACATCAGTGGCACCATCAACAGAGCAGCAGGGCCAGAGCCCAGGCCCACACTGATTGCGCCGCGGCCGCCTTCCTTGAGTAACTTGGCACTGTGTCGCAATTCGGATGTGTCCCTGACAATGTGCCGAGCTCGGGACACCACATCCAAGCCCAAGGGTGTGAGCTCATTGCGCTTGCCAATGCGGTCTAGTACCTTACCGCCCAGATCGTCCTCGAGGCTTTGAATGCTGCGGCTCAGAGCCGATTGGGTAATGAACAGCTTCTCTGCAGCTCTGCTGAATGAGCCGGTATCGGCCAGGGCCAGCAAGTGTTCCAAATGCTTGATATTCACTGCAAATTCCCTTCCATTCGAATGAGGAAAATGAATGATAACAAGAAAAATAAGTCATTGGACACATTGAATTGAACCCACTAACATTGATTTCGCTAGCTTTCATAAAACTTATTTTTGGAGACCATCATGCACCTCACACCCCGCGCTTTGATTCGCCATTGCAGTGCTTTGTTTGTAGGCCTTGCGTTGGCCACAGCCGTTATCGCTCAGACCTTTCCGACCAAACCCATCAGCATGATCGTGGCGTTTCCACCGGGCGGTGGCTCTGATGTGCTTGGCCGCGCCATTGGCAAAGGCATGGCAGATGTATTCGGCCAGCCCATCATCGTTGAAAACGTCGTTGGCGTGGGTGGTTCACTTGGTGTACTCAAGGCAAGCAATGCACAGCCCGATGGCTACACCCTGTTGGCCGGCTCACCATTAGAGCTGATCTACACCCCCTTGGGTGTCGCAGCCGCAAAAAACAAGCCAGAGGATATGCGCCTAGCCGCTTTGGTGGGACACACCCCCATTGCCATCGCTGTGCGCAAGGACTTGCCTGTGAACACATTGGAAGAGTTTGTCGCTTTCGCCAAGAAGGCAGAGAAGCCTCTCAGCTATGGCTCCACGGGCATGGGCTCCCTTTACCACCTCATGGCTGAAAAAGCCTTGCAAACAGCGGGTGCACGTGGCTTGCACGCGCCCTACAACGGCATGGCGCCCTACCTCAAAGACTTGATGGGCGGTGTGCTGGACTTTGCAGTCGTCCCCTTGGTTGGCCCCGTGATTGGTGCCATCGAGAACGGTCAGATCAAAGCTTTGGCCCTGGCCTCCAACCAACCCCTGGCACGCCTACCCAAGTTGCCCGTGGCAAAGGCCACCAAAGGTTTTGAAGACTATCAGTTCAGCATCTGGATTGGCGTCGCAGCCAGTGCCAAGACACCAGATTCACAAATGAACGCCTTGCACAAAGCCACCTACACAGCCCTGAACAATCCAGAGATTCGCAAAGTGATTGAGACTGCAGGCAGCACCGTGGCCGAGCCCATGACCCTGGCACAGCTTGACGCCTTCTACAAAAAAGAAACTGTCACAGCGACGGCCATCGCCAAGTCGATCAAGCTCGAACCCCAGTAAGCCCATGTCAGCCACCTTGTCCGTCCTGCAAGCTCGCGCGAGTGCCTTCACCGCTCTTCGTCGTGACATTCATCAGCACCCCGAAATTGGTTTCCAAGAGTTTCGCACCAGCGATCTGGTGGCAGAGCGCTTGACGCAATGGGGCTATGAAGTCACACGTGGCTTGGGCGGCACAGGTGTGGTAGGTCAGCTCAAACGCGGCTCTGGTTCGCGCAGGCTGGGCTTGCGGGCTGACATGGACGCGCTGCCCATTCAAGAAACGACCGGCCTACCCCATGCCAGTTGCTATGCAGGTTTGATGCATGCCTGCGGCCATGACGGACACACCGCCATGCTGTTGGCTGCAGCCGAACACATTGCAAAGTCCGCCACGTTTGATGGCACGCTGAATTTGATTTTTCAGCCCGCTGAAGAAAGCTTGGGAGGCGCACGCAAGATGATGGAAGACGGCCTGTTTGACCGCTTTCCTTGCGACGCTGTCTTTGCCATGCACAACCTACCAGGCTTTCGGCCAGGCCAGTTGTTGCTGCGCGAAGGTGCAACCATGGCGTCCAGTGAAAACATTGTGGTGCACATTGAAGGTACAGGCGGTCATGGTGCCATGCCGCACTTGAGTGCCGACCCCCTGGTTGCGGGTTCGGCCATTGTCATGGGGCTACAAACCATCGTTTCGCGCAACGTACCCCCCCTGCAAATGGCCGTCATCACGATCGGCTCTTTTCAGTCAGGTGTGGCCAACAATGTCATTCCCCAAAACGCCACGCTTAAGCTCAGTGTGCGGGCCTTGGATCGGGGTGTGCGAGAGCTGCTGCGCAGTCGCATTGTGGAGCTCGTTGAGTTGCAGGCGCAAAGTTATCGTGTGACGGCCAAAGTTGAGTTTTTGCCGGGCTATCCGGTGCTGGTCAACACCCCTGAAGAAACGGCCATGGCCCGCGAGGTGGCGGTGGCGTTGGTCGGCGCCGACAACGTGGTGCTGCAAACCGAGCCGCTCACTGCCAGTGAAGATTTCGCCTACATGCTTGACCAGGTGCCTGGCAGCTATTTATTTATCGGCAATGGCGATGCCGACAACGGTGGTCACGGCGCCTGCATGGTGCACAACCCCAACTACGATTTTGAAGACCGCAACATCCCTGTGGGCGCTGCGTTCTGGGTTGCGTTGTCAGAGCGCTTTTTGTCATCTTGACACCCTGACTTGTTTGGAGATTGAGACCATGAAATCAAGCGCAACATCCATCGCCGTGATTGGCGGCGGCATCACCGGCGTCACCACGGCTTATGCCTTGGCGAAGCGCGGCTTTGCCGTCACGCTGTTTGAAAAAAATCGCTACGCAGCCATGGAAACATCGTTTGCCAATGGCGGTCAGTTGTCCGCGTCCAACGCCGAAGTTTGGAACCACTGGTCCACCATCCTCAAGGGCATGAAGTGGATGTTGAAAAGCGACGCACCCCTCTTGGTCAACCCCAAGCCCAGCTGGCACAAGTTGAGCTGGTTTTTGGAGTTCATCAGCAACATCCCGCATTACGAACGCAACACCGTGGAGTCTGCTCGCCTGGCCATTGCCGCACGTCAACATTTGTTTGCTTGGGCGCAGGACGAAGGCGTAGATTTTGACCTCAAAAAAGAAGGCATTCTGCACATCTACCGCGATAAAAAAGGCTTTGACCATGCAGGTGAAGTAAGCAAGATGCTGGCGCAAGGCGGCTTGCCACGCCGTGCCGTGACCCCGAGTGAAATGAAAACCATCGAGCCCACACTGGCTGGCACTTATTACGGCGGCTACTTTACCGAGAGCGACTCTACAGGCGACATTCACAAGTTCACTACGGGCATGGCCATAGCGGCTGAGCGCCTAGGTGTGAAGTGCCTGTATGGCCAAGACGTTCTGTCCCTTCACAGCGATGGCAGCAAAGCTGAAGTGACCGTTGCTGAAAGTGATGCTCATGTCACTCACCAATTTGACGGACTGGTGGTTTGTGCCGGCGTCCAGAGCCGCAGCTTAGCCGCGCAGCTGGGCGACAGGGTCAACATCTATCCGGTGAAGGGCTATTCCATCACCGTCAACCTGCCCGACGCTCAAAGCCAGTCGTCTGCACCCATTGTGAGTCTGCTAGACGATGAGACCAAACTGGTAACAAGCCGCTTAGGCGTAGATCGTTTCCGCGTTGCAGGTACCGCAGAATTCAATGGCTACAACAAAGACATTCGCGCCGACCGCATCCGGCCTCTGATTGAATGGGTGAACCAGTGCTTCCCCGGCATCAATACGCGCCAAGTTGTGCCATGGGCTGGCCTGCGTCCCATGATGCCCAATATGATGCCGCGAGTGGGCCGGGGCAAATTGGCCAACGTGTTCTACAACACGGGTCATGGTCATTTGGGTTGGACCCTGTCTGCTGTGACAGCAGACATGGTGGGGGGTGTGGTTCATAACGCCATGAAGCCTAGCGTACTAGTGACATCAGGCAAGCACATGCCAGTTTTCCAAGCCTGAGTCTGGGAGCAACTGGCCCAGACTGGCTCAGTCAGCACAAATCAATCAATGGCTCACACATGAACTACAGAAGTGTGCATGGTGCCGAGTAAGGGAGTCGAACATATGAGCAAAGGATTATGAGTAGCTTCAATAAAAAATAACCTATATATATCAATAGGTTACACGTGGACTGCAGGAGGGGAGCAGGTCACAATGTGGAAGCAAATGTGGAAGCACTTTAAATCGCTTCGAACAAGGTGCGTACTGTTAATACGTAGGTCTCTGTTTCGCGCCCTGGTCGAGGCGCCAGGCTTACTTAAAGTGCTTGCAAAAAACTCACAACACTTTTAACAGTTTGTTCTGTTGACTCAGGGTTGTGTCCAACATGCGCTCCGATTTGGACACATGGATCTGAATAACTAAATGGCGCGCCACTTTGTGCGTTAAATATTTCACCTTTATTTTTTTCGATGAATTGGCATTGCCGTGTACTTTGAGCGGAAGGAACCGCAAGTTTTCTTGGAGAAAGTGGACTGTCATAGCCATGCTGCGTATCTGCAAACTCCGTGAGCGATATGTCAACACCTTTTGACTTAAGCTCTTGCACATAAGCACGGCAAGGCACTACGTTGACATAGTCATCTGCAGTTCCATGGAAGAGTCGCATAGGAACACCTGTTACGGCACTGTCCCCCATGAAACGTGTATTGCAGGGCGTATATAGCCCAATGTGAGAAGCAAACTTAGCAGAGCTCCCGTACATTTCCTTAAATCGGGTTGTAGATGAAAAAATAGATGCCACAGCGCCTTTTGAAAATCCCATGATGGAAATCTTAGATGCATCAATTCGAGGATGCTTGGCCAATATATCCAAAGCACGGTAACTGTCCACCATCATCGCCAAACTGTGAAGCAATGTTTGATCTTGGACGGTGCTTGTGATACCTCTTCCAGAAAAGGTATCCACAATCAAAGTAGCAATGCCAGCTTTATTTAATTCGTGGACCCACATATCAATGTTGCTTCCCACTCCTCCACTGCCATGAATTAAGATAATAGCTGGGAATTTTGCTTTTTGAACCTGAGGAATTCGTAATTCCGCCGCCAGCATATGAGGAACTCCTTTGACGGAACCCTTCAGAAATTCATCGCCAGTATAGGTTTGTGTGGGCAAAGCATGTATTTCAATGCGTGAAGGCGTCGTAGGGTTAGGGTATGTTTGGGCTTTTGCAACTAAGCAAAGACACGCAATACTGGTTACCAAAGAAAAATTACGAATTAAATTTGCGAGTTTCATAATCAAGCACCCATTGCACCATAAACCAAGTTTTTGTAGAGCATTCGATTAGGCACGCGATACGATGGTGCTTGCGCCATCAACACGCCAACCAACTGAGATTTGGGATCAATCCAGAAACTTGTACCCCAAGCGCCCGCCCACATTGCATCGCCTTTAGATCCAGCAGTCCAACCCATACCTTCATCCAATCTCACACCAAAACCAATACCAAATCCATAGCCAGGCCCAGTGGTTCCAATGGTGCTTCCACCCATACCTACCGTGTGTTGAGACAACATAAATTCAACAGTTTTAGGGGACAGATAACGTCGGCCATTGAGTTGTCCACCATTCACCATCATCTGCGCATATTGCAAATAATCTTTAGCTGTGCCGACTAAACCAGCACCACCTTTGAAATAGCATTTGCCTCTGGGGTTGTATGACTGCCGATAAGACAACAACATATCTGCTTTAAGCGGATCAGTGTCTAGACATTCCGCAAGGCGACTCATTTTTTCAGGTGGCACCCACCATGCTGTGTCATTCATATTCAATGGGCCTAGTAATAGGTTGTGAACAATATCATCTAAGGATTTATTTTCAACACGTTCAATCAGTAGTCCAAGTACATCAACCGCAATCGAGTATTCCCAGAAAGTACCAGGTTGATGTGCCAGAGGAATCTGGCCTAGATTCTTCAACATCTCAGAGGCGGTAATATCTACTTCACGTGCCTCAATATTAAGATCGTTGTACAACTTGCGAATGCGTTCAGATTTGGCACTACCGCCGTAAACAAATCCTGCGGTATGCCGCATCACATCGTGAACAAGCATTGGCCGCACAAGATCGACATCACCTTGCGGAGTTTCCACCTTCAAATTCTTTAATTCAGGTAGCCACTTAATCACTGGATCGTTAAGTCTCAACTTGCCCTGCTCTACCAACATCATGGCTGCTGTCGTGACAATCGGTTTGGTCATCGAAGCCAAACGGAAAATACTGTCCTTAGACATTGCGCGGGATTTGGCTGCATCTTGATAACCATGCGCTTCGAAATGAACTGTCTTACCCTTGTGCGCTACCAAACTGACTGCGCCAGGAAATATGCCTTGATCAATTTGGAATTTCATTGAAGGCGCAATTCTCTTTAAGCCTTGGGTCGAGAAACCAGAAGAGGCATTTGAATGCCCATGACTTGATAGAGCACTGAGTGCTATCACGCCTGCAGATAAGCGTTTGAGGCTATCTCGTCTAGTAGCTTGCTGACCATGAATGATTTCTTGCTGCATGAAAGTCTCCTGTTCATTCTACAAATTAGGTAAGCAAAACTTAACTAATTTGGCACTGCTGCGCAATAGAGGATTCCTCAGGGGGTTTTATAAGCCCTTCCCTGTACCGCTGGCTTGCGCTATTCAGCGATGAAAGTGCGGATTTCAGTAACTAGTCGTGGATTACCCTGAATACCGGTTTTGCCAGTGTGCGATACGCCTTCAAGCAGAACCAGCTTCATCGCAGGTCGAATAGTTTTCAGTTCCTGCATCGCTTTAAGAGTATGGTCTAGCGTGCCGACGATGCCCATGGTTGGTACTCTCACCGCTGCCCTCTGCACGCTGGTGACGGCCTGATCTTTGTAGCCACGAAGTGAGGCGGCAACCGCCAGCGGGTCGAAGTTCTTGTCGGCGCGGCAGGAGATGATGGGCCGCTGAATTTCTTCTTCAGTAGGTTTCATTCCGGCCGGTGCCTGGCGCATAAGGCGACTGCGGCTGATGCAGTCGCGAGCGATTTCGGAGGCTTCAGTTTCGATACGCGGATCGGTGGCTTCATCTGGCGTGCGCCCGGCGCCTCCAACCTGCACAGCCGTGAGGAAGCGTTCGGGATGCAGCGTCAGCAGTTGAGCGACGGTGCTGCTCCCCAGTGAGAAACCGATGATTTGCGCACGCTGTATGTTCAGCGCGTCAAGAATGCGAACTACGTCTAGCGCCTGTTGCCGACCGTAAGCGGCTGGGTCGCGTGGCGAATCACTTTTACCATGGCCGCGGGCATCAAATGCAATAACGCGAAAGTCCCTGGCCAAATTGTCTACCACGCCCTCCGAGGTCCAACTTTCGAGGCTTGAAGCACCGCCGTGCAATAGGACGATCGCTTTGCCCTTACCGGTATCAATGTAGCGAATTTTGACGCCGTTGGCATCGAGGTAGTTGTCATCAAAGGCCAGTGCAGGTGCCATGGCAAAACAAAGTAGCAGTGCGATGCAACGAATGAACAGGTTCATGGGGTTCCAATTTTTGTGTAATGGTTAACTGACATATAAACTTCAAACTGTACTGTGTGAAGTCTGTCATGGTTTAGGGGAATGCCAGACTTCACAGTTAGAAAGCAAAATGCTAATGTTCTTTCAAAAATTTTCGATCTAATCTATGAACACTTTCACACGCCGCCGTCACACTTTGGGCCTTTTGGTTGCTGGATTGGCTACCATCATTCCATTGCAACAAGGAGTGGCGCAAACGATAGACTTTCCAAACAAGCCCATACGCATCATCTGCGGTTTTGCGGCCGGTGGTTCTGGTGACGCGCTCGCGCGAGCTCTCGTGCAAGAAGCTTCGCGCATTCTTGGCCAGCCAATCGTGGTGGAAAATCGACCTGGCGCTGCGACCAATATTGCAAGTGAAGCCGTAGCCAGAGCTGCACCCGATGGCTATACGATACTGCTTGGTGGCAGTTTCAGTCATGCTGTCAACCCAGCTTTATTTGCTAAGTTGCCTTATGACCCGATTAAAAGTTTCGCACCCATCCTACAAGTCACTGAAGGTGGTGGGCAAATCATCGTGGTGCCGGCTAGTTTGCCTGTTAACACGCTCCAGGATTTCATTGCTTATGCCAAACGAGAGGGTGACAAGGTGAGCTACGGTTCCAGCGGTATTGGTTCGCCTGGTCACATCGCTGGTGCTTTTTTCAATCAGCGAACTGGCCTCAACATGACGCATGTACCTTATAAGGGAGCTTCCGAAGCCATTCGTGATTTGGTGAGTCAGCAGATTCAAATGACGATTACTTCTCCTGCTGCAGCAATGAGCCTGGTGAAGGATGGGCGTCTCAAAGTACTGGCCCAAACCACCCCCACGCGGTCACGCTTCGTGCCCGATGTACCTGCAATGAACGAGGTAGGCTTGCGGGATTTCAACATTGACGGCTGGTATGGTCTTTTTGCACCTGCAGGAACACCTGCGAATGTGGTTACAAAGCTGCACTCAGCCTTTGCTGCAGCCATGCAGGACGTCTTAACTCGCCAGCGTGTGGAGGCCGCCAGCCTGAGCATGCCTGCAGTACAAGCGCCCGAGAGTTTTGGGCGTTTCGTAGAAGCAGAAATTCGCCGATGGGAGCCGATCGTTCGTGCTTCGGGCGCTTCGTTATAGGACGTATTCGTTATGCGCATGCACACACTCGAACACTGCCCATTGGTATCACCAGTACGCAAGGGCTTTCGTGGTGGCAACATCGGCTTTCGTGACTTGATGACTGGCCAAGATTCCACCCCTGGCAATTATGGCTTGCAATTGGTACATATTGAGGACGAATACCATACGCCCCAGCATCGCCATAACTTTGAGCAGATACGTATCATGCTCGAAGGTAGTTTCAGCTTCGGAAAAGGGCTGATTCAGCATGAGGGCTCTGTAGGGTATTTCTGTGAGGGGACCTACTACACGCAAAGGGGAGAAGGTAGAAGCGTAACCTTGCTGTTGCAAATCGGCGGGCCGTCGAATCAAGGCTTCATGAGTCGTGCTCAGCTGCGATCTGGCATTGATCAGCTCAGTGAGCGCGGTAAGTTTGAAGACGGCGTATTCACTTGGCTTGATGAGGCGGGGAAAAAACATAACCAAGACAGTTATGAGGCAGTATGGGAGCATGTTCATGGCACCACAATCGTCTACCCGGCGCCGCAGTACCTAACTCCAGTGCTACTGGACCCCAACCGCTTTGCCTGGCGCATGATGGGTGCTGGTGTCCACAGAAAAGATCTTGGCACCTTCAATGGGTATGGCTTACAGTTATCTCAGCTCCAATTGCAAGCGGGTGCTCAGCTAACACTTGATACGAGTGCTCGCGGACAATTGCTCTTTTGCACAATTGGCGAAGGCAATTTAGCGCAAGAGACTTATGGCCCTTGGAGTAGCGCGGAGGTCGCGGTAGGTGAAACCATCCGCATGGTTGCTAAAACGAAGAGCGAGTTTTACGTATTCGGTTTGCCCGATTTCCCGAGCTCTCATATTTAAAGCATTCGCCCGAAAAGCTTGACACAGATAAGTGACAAAGCGCCCAGAATCTAGAGATACCCTAAAGTCAAGCCTTTGGGCTCAAAATGAATTCGCGAAAAAACCATAGCGTAGAACTTTTCTAAAACTAGTTCTGGCTCCTCAACAGGAAATGAATTAATCTTGACCTCCAAACTTGCGTTTACTCTGGACACACCCTACCTGGCCAGTGCACTACAAGCGTCAATTTTCTGGACGCTCAGCTTTGTTCTAATAGAGTTGTCTTTTAGCTATTTCAATGATCAAAGCAAATACACCAGAAGAGACATGTTTTCCAGAGTGAAACCACCCTTTAACTACCCTGCACCAACAAAACCCTAGAGCCTTCAAAAAGCTGCATTTTTTTTGTTACAATGCGAGGCTTAGCGATTTTCGCAGACACTCCAAGTCTTCAAAAACTCTGAATTTCTGTGTACTTTTCTGCTAACAAACCGAATATTCCTCGATAGCTCAGTCGGTAGAGCGCCGGACTGTTAATCCGTAGGTCCCTGGTTCGAGCCCAGGTCGAGGAGCCAAAACCCCTTTAAAAACAACGACTTAC
>JAIYCG010000031.1 GCA_027488115.1 Comamonadaceae bacterium
CATTCAAGCGTTTGAACCCCTGCTCATTGAAGGCAAAGCCATTCAGTTGCACCCCCTCGTTTGCGCGGCCTTCAATGCCGACTTCGACGGTGACCAAATGGCCGTTCACATTCCATTGTCTGTGGAAGCGCAAATGGAAGCCCGCACGCTCATGTTGGCCTCCAACAACGTGCTGTTCCCCGCCAACGGTGAACCTTCTATCGTGCCGTCACAAGACGTGGTGCTCGGCTTGTACTACACCACCCGTGAACGCATCAATGCCAAAGGCGAAGGCCTGATCTTCTCCGACATCGGCGAAGTGCAGCGTGCGTTGGATGCGGGTGCGGTTGAACTCACAGCCAAGATCAGCGTGCGCGTGACCGACTGGATTCTGAACAAAGAAACCAAAGAGTTCACGCCCTCTACCAACATGGTGTATACCACCGTGGGCCGTGCCTTGTTGTCCGAAATCTTGCCCAAGGGCTTGGCTTTCGAGAACATCAACAAAGCGCTCAAGAAGAAAGAAATTTCCAAGCTCATCAACACCTCTTTCCGCAAGTGCGGTTTGAAAGAGACCGTGGTGTTTGCCGACAAGTTGCTGCAAAACGGTTTCCGTTTGGCAACACGTTCAGGCATCTCCATTGGCATCGACGACATGTTGGTGCCACCCGAGAAGGGCGCCATCATTGGTGAAGCCGAGAAAGAAGTCAAAGACATCGAGCAGCAATATGTGTCGGGTCTGGTCACCTCTGGCGAGCGTTACAACAAGGTTGTTGACATCTGGGGCAAAGCGGGCGACGCCGTGTCCAAGGTCATGATGGACCAGCTCCGCAAAGAGAAAACCACCGACCGTCACGGCAATGTGGTTGAGCAAGAATCGTTCAACTCCATTTACATGATGGCCGACTCTGGTGCCCGCGGTTCTGCGGCTCAGATTCGCCAGTTGGCAGGTATGCGTGGTTTGATGGCCAAGCCTGATGGCTCCATCATTGAAACGCCTATCACGGCCAACTTCCGTGAAGGCCTGAATGTTTTGCAGTACTTCATTTCAACACACGGTGCGCGTAAAGGCTTGGCCGATACCGCATTGAAAACAGCCAACTCCGGTTACCTGACACGTCGTTTGGTCGATGTGACACAAGACTTGGTGGTCAAAGAACTCGACTGCGGCACCACCGACGGCTCGCAAATGCGCGCCATCGTTGAAGGCGGTGAAGTCATTGAGTCTTTGCGCGATCGCGTCTTGGGCCGCACTTTGGCTGACGAAGTCTTGCACCCTGAGTCTCGCGCGTTGTTGGCACCTGCCGGCACCTTGCTTGACGAAGACATGATTGAAATCTTCGAAGCTGAAGGCGTCGACGAAGTCAAAGTTCGCACGGCACTCACTTGCGCCACACGCTTCGGTTTGTGCGCCATGTGCTATGGCCGCGATTTGGGCCGCGGTGGTTTGATCAACAACGGCGAAGCTGTGGGTGTGATCGCTGCGCAGTCCATTGGCGAGCCAGGCACTCAGCTCACCATGCGCACCTTCCACATTGGTGGTGCTGCGTCGCGTGCTTCTGTGGCCTCTAGCGTGGAAGCCAAGTCCAGCGGTTTGATCGGATTCAATGCCGCCATGCGCTACGTGACCAACAGCAAAGGTGAGTTGGTGGTCATTTCTCGCTCCGGCGAAATCATCATTCACGATGAGCATGGCCGCGAGCGTGAGCGTCACAAAGTGCCTTACGGTGCCATCCTGACCGTCAAAGTTGAACAAGCGATCAAAGCCGGTGCCATTTTGGCCAACTGGGATCCGCTCACACGTCCCGTCATCACTGAGTTTGCAGGTCAGACCAAATTCGAGAACGTCGAAGAAGGACTCACCGTGGCCAAGCAGGTCGATGAAGTGACCGGTTTGTCCACCTTGGTGGTGATCGATCCGAAGCGCCGTGGTTCGACCAAAGTGGTTCGTCCGCAAGTGAAACTGATCGACGCATCAGGCAAAGAAGTCAAGATTCCAGGCACCGATCACTCGGTGACCATTGGTTTCCAAATCGGCTCCTTGATCCAAGTGCGCGACGGCCAAGACGTGGGCCCAGGCGAAGTCTTGGCGCGTATCCCTGTTGAAGGTCAAAAAACCCGAGACATTACCGGCGGTTTGCCACGTGTGGCCGAACTGTTCGAAGCTCGCAGCCCCAAAGACAAGGGCATGCTGGCCGAGATGACCGGTACCGTGTCCTTCGGTAAAGAGACCAAAGGCAAGGTTCGTTTGCAGATCACCGACCCAGATGGCAAGGTGTGGGATGAACTCATTCCCAAAGAGAAAAACATCGTGGTCCACGAAGGCCAGGTGGTCAACAAGGGCGAGAGCGTTGTGGACGGCCCAGCCGATCCTCAAGACATCTTGCGTTTGCTCGGCATGGAAGAGTTGGCCCGCTACATCGTCGACGAAGTCAAGACGTGTATCGCTTGCAAGGCGTGAAGATCAACGACAAACACATTGAAGTGATCGTGCGTCAAATGCTGCGTCGTGTCGTGGTCGAGAGCGTGGGTGATTCCAACTACATCGCTGGCGAACAAGTGGAGCGTTCAGAAATTC
>JAIYCG010000005.1 GCA_027488115.1 Comamonadaceae bacterium
CGCGCAAACGGAGAGCAACTTCGCTGGCTACTCGTCCGAGGACCTTGTCGGTCGCGTCAATCACAAACCACTCGTGCGTCACGTCAGCGGGTTTTGCGCTGAACGTTTTGGTCATGAGTTTTCTCTTTAAAAGAAGGTTTGTTGGATCCTTTTCCACGGTCGGTGTTCCTCTTCTGGGAACCTCTTAGGTGGGGTTGACTTGAACGTTAACGTGAATCAACATGCATGCCCTCCGCCGCGGGATCACTAAAGCGCTGCGAAGCCCTCGATTCTAAACGAGAAAATTGTTGTTTTGCAAGGGTTTTTTGGGCTTTATAGGGGCTGAGGCGTTACCATCAGGGCATGTTCAGTTACAGACACGCCTTCCACGCCGGCAACCATGCCGATGTCATCAAGCACCTCACCTTGATTGCCACCTTGCAGCACCTGCAACAAAAAGAGGGCGGCATCACCATCATTGACACCCATGCCGGTGCGGGCCTGTACCGCTTGGACGGCGACTATTCTGAAACCGGCGGCGAAGCGCAAGACGGCATTTTCAAATTGCTCAGCGAATTGGACGCGGCCAGCGCCAAGAAAGACGCCAAGCCCATACCCGAAGCGCTTCAAGCCTATTTGGACGTGATTGCCAGCTTCAACCCCAATGGCCAAGCCAAGTTTTATCCTGGCTCGCCCTTCATTCTTCACGCCATGTTGCGCAAAGATGCGCGCGACAAATTGCGCCTGTTTGAACTGCATCCTACTGACAGCAAAGCTCTGGCTTCGAACGTGGCGCAGCTGGATGCAGGCCGCAGCATCATGATTGCCCGAGAAGACGGTTTTGAGTCACTCAAGAAAATGTTGCCCCCGCCGCCATCGGCCACAGGCTCAAAGCGCGCCATGGTGCTGATGGACCCCAGCTACGAAATCAAAAGCGATTACGGCAAAGTGGCCGCTAACATACAAGACTGCTTGAAACGTTTTGCCACCGGCACTTATTTGGTTTGGTATCCCATCATTGCCCGCCCAGAGGCACACGATTTGCCCAAGCGCTTGCGCACTTTGAGCAACCAATCCCAAAAGCCTTGGCTCAACCTCACGCTGTCGATTGGTCGCAATACCGATGGCAGTTCAGCCGGTTTGTCGGCCAGCGGCATGTTTGTGATCAACGCGCCCTTCACCTTGAAGGACAAACTGCGCGAGGCCATGGAAGTGGTGGGGCCTGCCTTGGCCAGGGGCACCGGTCACAGCTGGGCAGTTGAGCACAGTTGATATTTTGGTTAGAAGATTAGTTTTTAAAGCTTAGAAATTAACCAAGTTATCTTAGTCCCACAGGTTTTGGTAATAACGCCCAAATAGACAAAAACCATTTTGGATACGCAACTCTACCAAGCGCATGCCTGCGTAATCGCACTGATAAGTATGGTTAGGACCGTCCGCCCATCGGAAAAGCTTGGCCTGACTTTTAGGCACTTCATTTCCTGAACGGTCAATAGGAACAGAAATCTTATCGATTTCGCCAGAGCTGAACTTATCCTGCCAAGAAGGGTCAAGCTTGCATTCAAATGCAAATATCATTTCTGACAGAACCCAATCCCATCGCTTGAAATGATTGGCATCAATGTCATATTCATTTTCTTTAGGGGGTGCCATGGTGCTCTTCAATTCTTCAGGTACATCTTCATCATCCACCATGGGAGCAGCTTGATTTGTTGACTTAAGTTGACGAAGCATAGGCAAGGTGATGATGGCAAGCGTGCAATCCATGTTCCAAGTATCCCAGCGATCGATTTTGACGAAATCAATTTTGGGACGGATCAAATTCAAAATCTTTTGGACCGTTTTGCTGATGATCAATAATTTGTCATGCGTTAACTTTACCCATGGAGGACGATCAGTCCAAGTTGCATTAATTTCTGTCCCCTCGACGTCATGGCGCATTTCTTTGCTTCGACGGCATTGAGACCAATGGGTCCAAAAAAACACCTGGTCAATCAAAGTGTAGGGAGAAATCCAATGATTTCGGTATTGGTTGATGTAAACCTTCATTGCGACCCACCTCTAGATTTTTAATTTATTGAATACTTAAATATTCATTAAATGTAACCTAAGTACGCTGTTTGTGATTGCTTGGTTTCAGGCTGCTTGCAAATGCATGTCTATGTGCAAAGTCGCATAGGGGCAATGAATGCCTCCGCTTTGTGTTCGCTCAAGCAAACCTAATTGAGCCAAGATCACAATGTCATCGTGCACACGCTTAACGTCACGGTCGACAACACGCGCCAACTCTCGCACTGACATCTCACCTTTGCCCTGCGCTGCGCGAACAATGTCCCAACGCTTTTCTGACAACTGACCAAAGAATTGACCGGGTGTTTCAAAGTTAAGCACTTCGCCTTGGTAATTGTCTGCCTTGGCTGCAACACCAACTGCACGGATTGCTGCTATCCAGTCTGGCTGCAAAGTGATGGTCAGTTTTCTCTGAGTCATGATGCTCTCCTCTTTTCTACGGCTGCAATGAAGTCTTCCAACAATTGGTCAACGCTGGTAAAGGTGTAGGGCAACTCTTTGCCATCCATGTGACAGTGATCGCCTTTGCCTCTTTCGTTGTCAAAGCCCAAAATGCGAACACCTTGGACAACATAAACCGCTCTGTACTTATAGCCATGCTCGCTGGGCGGCACAGGCTTGGGCACTTTCCAAATCACTACCTCCAAGATAGAGCCATCAGGGTTGATGTTCTTGATTGCGGTGATTCGATGGGCTGCCATGTTGGCGATTATGCCAACACCCAATAGATGTTGTCAATATTGCCAACACTTAAAAAGTAACGCATTGAAATTACAAGTCCAGAGAAAACCCCTAGAGCTTTGAAGATTAATTAACCGACCGATCGGTCGGGTAATTGATATACTTCGCTTCAAACACGCTCAACCAGCGAGGAGAAGCCCATGTACACGCAATCCTTCAATGTGCCGGACGCACCCGACACCCAAACCACTGCCGCTACTGCCGCACTCAAATCGGTGCCCAAAGCTTTGTCAGAAGCTGAACTGGCTTTGCAAGCGCAGTTCGATGCGCGCATTGATGCCGATGGCAAAGTGGAGCCTCGCGATTGGATGCCAGATGCGTATCGCAAAACCTTGGTGCGCCAAATTAGCCAACACGCACACAGCGAAATTGTGGGCATGTTGCCCGAGGGCAATTGGATCAGCCGTGCGCCCAGCCTGAAGCGCAAAGCCATTTTGATTGCCAAGGTGCAAGACGAAGCAGGCCATGGTTTGTATTTGTACAGCGCAGCCGAAACACTCGGCACCAGCCGCGATCAAATGCTCGACGCATTGCACACTGGCAAAGCCAAGTACAGCTCGATCTTCAATTACCCCACGCTCAATTGGGCCGATGTGGGTGTGATTGGCTGGCTGGTCGATGGCGCTGCAATCATGAATCAAATTCCTTTGTGCCGTTGCTCCTACGGGCCTTATGCACGCGCCATGATTCGAGTTTGCAAAGAAGAAAGTTTCCATCAGCGCCAAGGCTACGAAGCTTTGCTCGTGATGATGCAAGGCACCGCCGAACAAAAGGCCATGGTGCAAGACGCGGTCAATCGTTGGTGGTGGAAATGCTTGGCCATGTTTGGACCGCCCGATGCCGACAGCCCTAACAGTGTGCAAGGCATGCGCTGGGGCATCAAGCGCATCAGCAACGATGACCTGCGCCAAAAGTTTGTGGACGCCACAGTACCGCAAGCCAAGATCTTGGGCGTCACATTGCCCGATCCCGATTTGAAGTGGAACGAAGAACGTCAACATCATGATTACGGTCAAATTGATTGGGACGAATTCTGGGCTACCGTCAATGGCAACGGGCCTTGCAACAAAGAACGTTTGGGCGCACGTGTGAAGGCCTGGAACGATGGTCAATGGGTGCGTGATGCTGCTTTGGCGCACGCCAAAAAACAAGCTGATCAACAAGCGCAAAAGAATTTGAAGGAGGCCGCATGAGCGCCGATCAAACATCCTCAGCAAAACAAGCAAGCACCACAAGCACCGCTGCTAGTTCATCCGCCCCAGCACTCAAAGAATGGCCCTTGTGGGAAGTGTTCGTGCGCAGCAAGCAAGGCCTAGAGCACAAGCACTGCGGCAGTTTGCACGCCTCCGATTCGCAGCACGCATTGCAAATGGCACGCGATGTCTACACGCGTCGCCAAGAGGGCGTGAGTATTTGGGTTGTGCAATCTTCATCCATTGCAGCGAGCGAGCCCAACGACAAATCAGAATTCTTCGAACCTTCTAGCGACAAGGTTTATCGCCATCCCACCTTTTATGAAATTCCTTCTGAAGTGGGGCACATGTAATGTCTGCCGCGCAAGCCACCATGACCCCTGGTCTGCCCGTTGATTACATTTTGCACTTGGCAGACAACGCTTTGGTGCTGGGCCAACGCAATGCCGAATGGTCTGGCCATGGTCCCATTCTGGAAGAAGACATTGCAATGTCCAACAACAGCTTGGACTTGGTGGGCCAAGCGCGCTTGTTGTACCAACAAGCTGCCGCACAAATTGGCAATGGGGCCACAGAAGACACGCTGGCTTTTTTCCGCGACGTGCCTGACTTTAAAAATTACACACTGCTGGAGTTGCCTAACCACCCGCCGCTTGCGGGCACTTCAGCCAGTGATCGCGACTTTGCCACCACCTTGGTTCGCAACTTTTTGTACAGCGCACTGATGGTGTTGGTGTGGGACAAACTGCAACATTCACCGCATGAAAATTTGGCAGCCATAGCGGCCAAGTCACTCAAAGAAGTGCGTTACCACTTGCGTCATTCGCGCGATTGGTTGTTGCGCATGGGCGATGGCACCGCAGAATCGCATGCACGTGCACAAGCCGCGGTGAATCACCTCATGCCTTATACGCAAGAGTTTTGGTCGCCAAGCACTTACGAGTCAGAAGCTGCACGCATCACAGGTTTGGACATGGCCAGTTTGCAAACTGACTGGAATCAAATTGTGAACGACGCATTGTTAGAAGCAACTTTGAAGCGTCCAGCAGAGGGTGGCTTTGTGCCGACTGGCAAACACAGTGTTCACTCAGAACATTTGGGTTTCATGTTGGCTGAGATGCAAAGCTTGGCGCGTGCACACCCCAACGCCACTTGGTAATTTAAAAGCTCACCATGACATTGGCAACGCCCATCACTTCAAAGACCAACACGCCATCACACAGCGTTGTTGAACAAGCGTGGGCTTTGCTAGAGTCATTGACTGATCCAGAAATTCCAGTGGTCACCTTGCGTGAGTTGGGCATTTTGCGCGATGTGCGCATGACCAAAATCAATGAAGACAGTGAGCAATTGGAAGTGGTCATCACACCCACCTACAGCGGTTGCCCCGCCATGGGCCAAATTGAAGACGATGTGCGCAACTTGCTGAAGGACCACGGCTTGCAAGGCCGCGTGGTCACGCAACTGGCCCCCGCTTGGACCACCGACTGGATGACACCAGAAGCCAAAGACAAACTGCGCGCTTATGGCATTGCACCCCCGCACAGCGGTGCCGACCAAGATTGCTTAACGCAAGGCAACACAAGCATCGTGCAATTTGCCGCACGCAGCACCAACAATCCAGGCCGCCACGAATTGCTCGCCGTACCCTGCCCACAATGCAATTCAGACAACACTACCGAAACATCCCACTTCGGCTCTACCGCCTGCAAAGCGCTTTACCGCTGCCTCGATTGCATGGAGCCATTTGATTACTTCAAACCTTATTGAAGTAGCGTTGCAAACTGCAAAGAACAACGCACCAACTGAAAATTTCGCACCATGACCGCCTTCAAATTTCACGACCTTCAAGTTGCCAACATCACCCCCGAAGCGGCAGGTGCAGTGGCCATCACGTTGCAAGTGCCCACTGAATTGCAAAGCGGTTTCAATTTCAAAGCAGGTCAGTTTTTAACACTTCGCGCCACAATTGATGGCAACGATGTACGCCGCAGTTATTCCATCAGCTCTTCAGAAAATTCATTCAAACAAAACGGCACTTTAGAAGTCGGCATTCGCCCAGTACAGGGCGGCGTATTTTCTAACTGGGCTTCGACACAACTCAAAGTTGGCGACATCATGCGCGTCATGCCCGCCGATGGCCGCTTCACCGTTCAACGGCCACGCGCCATTCACCGTGTAGGCTTTGCAGCAGGCTCAGGCATCACGCCCATCCTGTCTATTTTGGCCACCACCTTAGAGCAGCAAACCGAATCCAAATTCACCTTGGTCTATGGCAACCGCCGCATGGACAGCGTGATGTTCAACGAGTCGCTGCAAGACCTTAAAGATCGTTATCCCAACAGACTCACACTGATCCATGTGCTCTCTCGTCAAGCGCAAGAAGTGCCCATGCTAGAAGGCCGCATTGACGAGGCCAAGGTCAAAGAAATTGTGAACAGTCTCTTGCCTGCGGCCAGCATGGACGAGGTCTTCATTTGCGGCCCCGAAGCCATGATTGAAGCCACAGAAAAGGCCTTGCTTGAAGTGGGCGTGCCTGCGCGCAACATTCGCACCGAGCGATTCACCTCGCCCACACTAGAAGCATTGCCCGCCGATGCACGCAAACAAGTGGTGCTGGGTCACCCAGCAGAATCGAAAGGCGATGTTGCGCTTACCGTGGTGCTGGACGGCAAAAAGCATCAAATGCAAATGTCGTCTACCGACAAAATCTTAGATGTGGCCTTGGCTGCGGGCCTCGATCTGCCCTACTCTTGCAAAGGCGGCGTGTGCTGTACCTGCCGCGCCAAAGTCATGCAAGGCAGTGTGGTCATGGAAAAGAACTTCACCTTAGAAAAGTGGGAAGCCGAGCAAGGCTTTGTACTCAGCTGCCAAGCCAAGCCCACCAGCAAAGAGGTGGTGATGAGTTTTGATGAACGGTAAAAACGTCGTGAATTTAGGAATTAAGTCGCGCAAACATTTGAAAGCTGCCCCTCACTCCTAGAGCTCGTTCTATCTGCAAGCAAATGCAAGTACTTTTCACATCTTTTCATATTCAATGGAAGTCTGACTAATCGCTGCAAGGACACATGATGGTGAGAATAATTCGCAAAACAATTGATGTCCATAAAAAACAGTCCATATCAAGCGAGTATGTCAATCTACCCTTACTGGATGCTACTACTGATGCAGATATCGAAAAACACATAGCAAAGGACGATGCTGCTGCACTATTTGACGCAGTTCAATTTGCTAAAAGCAACAAAATCGATTTGGCCAGCAAGGCTGTGAATTGGCATAATATGCCAATACCCTTACACAAGGACGCACCCATGCCAACTCGAAATGTCGTACTCACAGACCAACAAGCATTGATGATTGAGGAGTTGGTGACTAGCGGTCGCTACCAAAACGCAAGTGAGGTTTTGCGAGAAGGGCTTAGGATGCTAGATCAACGCGAAAAAGAAGATGCCTTAAAACTGAAAGCACTTCAAGCAGCTGTGCAATTAGGACTAGATGACATCAAAGCAGGCAGATTTAAAGAGTTTGACTCAAAGGCTTCTTTGCGAAAGCATCTCAAGTCAGTCCTCTCCAAAGTAACAACAGTTACATGAACAATTTCTGGCGAGTTCAGCTTACAGAGATGGCTGAAGTTGACCTCATCAGCATCAAGGTTTGGACCACTGAGAATTTTGGAGCGCCACAAGCAGCCAAATACCTAAAGGCCATTGGATCAGCACTTGAAGATTTAATACTTGGACCAAGACCAATGGGAAGTATTTCTAGAGAAGACATTGGGCCAAATATTCGCAGCCTACATGTGCAGCGAAAAGGCTATAAGGGAAGACATTTACTGGTGTTCAAAGTGACAAAAAATCAAACCATTGAGGTTTTACGATTTCTTCATGACAGCATGGAAGTGACCCATCACTCACTTAAATCAAAAATTGATCCAAAGTGATTCACTCACCCTTACTGGTTACGCCAACCGCTTCAACAACTCCAAAGTAGTCGCACTCTGGTTCATCGTATAAAAGTGCAACGCTGGCACACCCGCATTGCGCAGCTGATCACACAAGTCGGCCACCACATCCAAGCCAAAGGCCTTGATCGAAGCGGTGTCATCACCATAGCCCTGCAAACGCAAACGAATCCAACGAGGAATCTCTGCACCACAGGCATCTGAAAATCTCAAAAGCTGCGTAGAGCTGGTAATGGGCATGATGCCAGGCACCACAGGCACATCCACACCCAGTTTGTGCGCATCGTCCACAAAGCGGAAGTACGCATCGGAGTTGTAAAAGTATTGCGTAATGGCCGAGTTGGCACCAGCCTTTACCTTGGCAACATAGGCCTGCAAATCGGACTCGGCCGACTTAGCTTGAGGGTGCACCTCAGGATAAGCCGCCACTTCAATGTGAAAATCGTCACCTGTTTCTTTGCGAATAAACGCCACCAAATCGGACGCGTAATGAAAAGCACCGCCGATGCCGTAGCCGCTGGGCAAATCGCCGCGCAAGGCCACCAAGCGCTTCACACCCATGGCTTTCAAAGTGGCCAATTGAGTTCGCACTGATTCTTCGCTGGCACCGACACAAGAAAAATGAGAAGCGGCAGCAATGCCCTCTTTTAAAATTTCACCCACGGTACCAAAGGTGCCGGCTTGCGTAGAGCCGCCAGCACCATAGGTCACTGAACAAAACTCAGGGGCTTGGGTATAAAGCTGTTGGCGCACAGCGCGCAGCTTTTCTGCACCATCAGGGGTTTTGGGTGGAAAAAATTCAAAGCTAACGGGTAATTTTTTCATACTCAATCAGGCTTCACCGCCTGCACAAAAAACTCACGATTTCCATCGCCACCTTCAATGGTGCTGTCATACCAACCTGTGACCTTCAAGCCCAGCTCTTTCAAAGAAGTGCGAATGCGATTTTCAATCACGGGGTACATGGCCGGATCTTTCACCAAGCCATTTTTGCCAATGTTCTCGGGCTGCAATTCAAACTGCGGCTTCACCAACATCAACAAAATACCACCAGGCTTCAAGAAAGGCACAACACCTGGCAACACCAGGGTCAATGAGATGAAGGACACATCGCCCACCATCACATCAAAGCCAGCCTCTGCATCTGGAATGCGCTCGTCATCTGGCATCAACTCACGGGCATTCACACCTTCAATGCAAATGACACGTTCGTCTTCACGCACCCTTGGGTGCACTTGTCCGTGACCCACATCAATGCCCACCACTTCGGCAGCACCATTCAGCAGCAAGCATTCGGTAAAGCCACCCGTGCTCTGCCCCACGTCCAAACACCGCAGGCCTGAAACCGAAACGCCACTGTCATGCAGTGCACCTTCCAGTTTCAAACCCCCTCGAGAAACATACTTGGACTCAGAGTCGTCCAGCAACACAATTTCTGCATCGCTGGGCACTTCGTCTTTGTTCTTATTGATCTTGCGCCATTCGACCGAAGACTTCACAGCCTCCACCACGGCCATTGGCAAAGCGCCCGGTGGCGTGCGCCACTGAACACCTGCCGCAATGAGTCGTTGAGCCTGCGAACGAGACGCGGCCAAGCCGCGCTCTACTAACAATTGGTCTATGCGCAAAATATTCGATCAATAACGGTAAGTGTCAAGCTTGTAAGGGCCGTTCTTTGACACGCCAATGTAGGCTGCTTGCATGTCAGTCAACTCGGTCAACATGGCGCCCACCTTCATCAGGTGCAAGCGGGCAACCTTCTCGTCCAAGTGCTTGGGCAACACATAAACCTTGCCGTTTTCGTAAGCATCAGGGCGTGTGAACAATTCAATTTGAGCAATGGTTTGATTGGCAAAAGAAGTGCTCATCACAAAGCTGGGGTGACCTGTACCGCAACCCAAGTTGACCAAGCGGCCTTTGGCCAACATGATGATTTTCTTGCCATCGGGGAACACAATGTGGTCGACCTGGGGCTTGATTTCTTCCCATGTGTATTTTTCAACAGAGGCAATGTCAATCTCGTTGTCAAAGTGACCAATGTTGCAAACGATGGCTTCGTCTTTCATGGCGAGCATGTGATCGTGCGTGATGACGTGCTTGTTGCCAGTGGCCGTCACGAAGATGTCGGCCTTGTCTGCAGCGAAGTCCATGGTGACAATTTTGTAACCTTCCATGGCGGCTTGCAAAGCGTTGATGGGGTCAATCTCTGTCACCCAAACTTGGGCGCTCAAAGCACGCAAAGCTTGTGCACTGCCCTTGCCCACATCGCCATAACCGGCCACCACTGCCACTTTGCCAGCAATCATCACGTCAGTCGCGCGCTTGATGCCGTCGACCAAAGACTCGCGGCAACCGTACAAGTTGTCGAACTTGGACTTGGTCACGGAGTCGTTCACGTTGATGGCGCGGAACATCAGTTCGCCCTTGGCGCTCATCTCGTTCAGGCGGTGCACGCCCGTGGTTGTTTCTTCAGTCACACCAATGATGTGTGCGCCCTTGCGGCTGTACCACGTGCTGTCTTCGGCCAATTTGGCTTTGATGGCAGCAAACAAGCAAGTCTCTTCTTCAGAGCCTGGGTTTTCCAACAAAGAAGGATCTGTTTCAGCGCGCTTGCCCAAGTGCATCAGGAGCGTCGCGTCGCCGCCGTCGTCCAAAATCATGTTGGGGCCTTCGCCTTCAGTGCCCTTGGCGCCGAAGTCAAAAATGCGGTGGGTGTAGTCCCAGTACTCAGTGAGGTTCTCGCCCTTCACCGCAAACACAGGCGTGCCAGAAGCTGCAATGGCTGCCGCAGCGTGGTCTTGGGTGGAGTAAATGTTGCAAGATGCCCAGCGGACTTGGGCGCCCAAAGCTTGCAGGGTTTCGATCAGCACGGCTGTTTGAATGGTCATGTGCAATGAACCTGTCACGCGGGCACCCTTAAGAGGCTGTGCAGCGGCAAATTCTTTGCGAATGGCCATCAGGCCGGGCATTTCTGTCTCCGCAATTTTGATTTCTTTGCGACCCCAATCGGCCAAGCCGATGTCGGCAATGGCGCAATCGGCGTTGACAGGGGTGTTTAAACGTGCGTTCATGGTGTGCTCCAAATTAAAGTTTGAAACCACATCTCAGAAGGAAGCTCATTTAAAAAGGGCTCATCCCGCTGAAAAGTGGATGAGCGTCGTTGCAATGTAGGGTTCCGAGCCTCACGTCCTCGCCACTTGTTAAAGTGTGGGCCGCTGCAACGCTCCTCGGAATGGGGCAAATTATACTAGTGGCTTCTCTGGATTTAATGCCAGACACCCAAATTCCCCCTGGAGCCACATTGACTTACGCCCAAGAAACCCGGCGCCGCCGGACGTTCGCCATCATTTCTCACCCTGACGCGGGTAAAACCACGCTCACCGAGAAGCTCTTGCTGTTCTCGGGAGCCATTCAAATTGCCGGCTCGGTCAAGGCCCGCAAGGCCTCCCGCCACGCCACCTCGGACTGGATGGAAATCGAAAAGCAGCGCGGCATTTCGGTGGCCTCGTCGGTCATGCAGATGTTGTACCGCGACCACGTCATTAACCTGCTCGACACCCCCGGCCACAAAGACTTCAGCGAAGACACTTACCGCGTTTTAACAGCCGTAGATTCGGCCCTCATGGTCATTGACGCCGCCAATGGTGTGGAAGCGCAAACCCGCAGACTCATTGAAGTCTGCCGCCAGCGCGATACGCCCATCATCACCTTTGTGAACAAAATGGACCGCGAAGTGCGCGACCCCTTGGACATCTTGGACGAAGTCGAACGCGAACTGGGCATGCCCTGCGTTCCTATGACTTGGCCCGTAGGGCAAGGTAAATTGTTTGGCGGCATCATCAACTTGCGCACCCAAGCAATGACCGTGTTTGAGTCGGGCAGCGAGCGCTTGCCGCAAGACTTCGAGGCCATGCCACTGACGGAAGAAGCCGCATTGCACGCGCGCTTTGGCAATGAATTTGCCACCGCTTTAGAAAGCATGGAGTTGGCCACTGGCGCTTCTCCTTCTTTTGACAAAGAAGCTTTCTTGGCTGGCAAACAAACCCCCGTGTTCTTTGGCTCCGGCGTGAACAACTTCGGTGTGATGGAAGTGCTTGACGCCTTGGTCGACTTGGCGCCCTCACCCAAGCCGCGCACCAGTTCACTCATGGTGAACAAGCAGCCAGTCATCAAAGAAGTGCAACCCGAAGACGCCGCCTTTGCAGGCGTAGTGTTCAAAGTGCAGGCCAATATGGATCCTTCACACCGCGACCGCATTGCGTTTGTCCGCATGGCCTCAGGCAAGTACACACCCGGCATGAAACTCAAAGTACAGCGCACAGGCAAAGAGCTGCGCCCCACCAGCGTGGTGACGTTCTTGAGCCAACGACGCGAGGCGGTCGATGAAGCTTATGCAGGCGACATCATTGGCTTCACAACACATGGTGGTGTGCAGTTGGGCGACACCATTACCGATGGTGCCAATTTACTTTTCACAGGCCTGCCCTTCTTCGCGCCTGAGTTGTTCATGACCGTGATTTTGAAGAATCCGCTTAGAACCAAACAACTCCAAGCTGGCCTCGATCAACTGGGAGAAGAAGGCGCCATTCAGGTGTTCAAACCTGAAGTGGGCGGCCCAATGTTGTTAGGCGCAGTGGGTCAGTTGCAGTTTGAAGTGGTGCAGCACAGGCTCAAAGCTGAATACGATTGCGATGTGCGGCTGGAAGGTTGTCAGTACACCGGTGCGCGTTGGATTACAGCGGATACGCCAGCAGAACTCAGAGAGTTTTTGAACGCGTATCCACAGCGCATGGCCTTGGATGCGGCAGATACTTTGGCTTACCTGTGCACATCACCATATGACGTACGTTTGGCGCAAGAGCGCTTTCCAAAAATTCACTTTCATCCGCTGCGTGAGCACGCTGGACTGGCGTTGGGGTCTGCTGGCTAATTACAAGGCCGAAGCCAAAAGCTTGTAGGGCTTGGCTTTGGTTTCAAATGGATTGACAACGGTGACAACTCGCCCAAGACTTGCACCGCCACGATTGAGTCCGTTGGCTTAAGCCGTGCAATTAAATTGCCTGCCAATTGGCAACGAACATCATCGCCAAAGCCTTCTGCATAAACCAGCACGTTTGTATCCAAAGCCACCCGCATGGCTTAGCCCTCATAAAGTTCGTCACGTGTCCAATTTCTGGCGCCACTTGAAGGCTGACTTTGGAGTCTTTCTACAAGACGCTTGTGGGCGCGCACTTTATAAGCGTCCTCTTGTGTGGCCGCCGTAATGACTGCGACTGGCTTGCCCCTAGGCACCACGGTCACCACCTCACCCGTGGCAACATCGCGCAAGAGACTTGAAAAATAACGGTTGGCATCTGCTGCCGAAATGGTTTTCATATTCAATTAAGTAGTGATTAAAACTACTTTATTCGTAAAGTACGAAGAAAGCAACCCACAAATGCTTGCATATGATCAGATGTCCACTTCTTTGACCGACATGAAACCACTCACATCTTGGCCTATCAGCGCCCGCGCCAACATCGTGGGCATGTTCACCGACATTGACGACACGCTCACCACCGATGGCGCCATCACCCCCGATGCGCTACAAGCACTGCATAATTTAAAAGCCCAAGGCCTCATGGTCATTCCCATCACGGGCAGGCCTGTGGGCTGGAGCATTCCCTTTGCCTCAACCTGGCCAGTGGACGCCATGGTGGCCGAGAACGGCGCTGTGGCCTTGCTGCACAACGCGCAAACAAAGCAAGTCAGCAAAATCTACCAACAAGACTTGGCCACCCGCACCCATAATTTTCAAGAAATGCAGCGCATTGCCAAGCGCGTGCTACAAGAAATCCCCGGCACCGTCATGGCGCAAGATTCACCCGGCCGCGAAACAGACATTGCGTTTGACCACAGCGAATTTCATCACCTTTCGCAAGATCAAATACAGCAAGTGACCCAACTGCTACAACAAGAAGGCATGACAGCCACCGTCAGCAGTATCCACATCAATGCTTGGTTTGGCGATCACAACAAATGGCATGGCGCGCAGTGGATTCTGAAAGAACTGACAGGCCGAGATTTACAAGAAGAAATTGAGCAATGGGTGTACGTGGGCGACTCCACCAATGACCAAGTGATGTTTGAGCATTTCACGCACAGCGTGGGGGTGGCCAACATCAAACGCTTTGAGAAAGAACTCAAGTACTTTCCAAAGTACATTGCCCAACAAGAGCGCGGTACGGGGTTTGCAGAATTTCAAAAAACTCTGCAAAACTTAGATTAAATCTCGCACTTCAGCTGGGCGTAAATTCAATTCCGGATTGCAGCAAACCAACCAAGTTGATATTGCTTGTGTTGTAACTAGAGTCTGCTGCCAAGTGCGCCAAAGCACCCGGCGTCATGCCATTCTGAAGCAGCGAGATATAGGGGGCTTTGTCTGCAGCGCTGGCAGTAAATCCAATGATGTTTTTCCAAAGCAGGCTCACAATTTGATCATTGGTATTCGCGCCTGCTGCGCTGAGTGCTAGTCCAGCCAGATTGTCATAGGTCCAACCTGCATCTAAAAAACTCAAGCCGATACCCACATATTGCTTGTTTGTCAGTGCTTCTTTGCCAAATACCGCGCCTAAAATTTTGGCAGTGATGCCGGCGTTTTCAGTGGGCCCAGTGTCCAAGGCCATTGAGGTATTTTCAAAATAGATACGCTCGACGTTTTGCAATTCAACATTGCCAAACGTGTTGTTGATGGCTTCTACGTACCAATAAGCAGTGACGGTGTCTTTGTTAATTTTGAACTCAGAAGCCGACTGCCGAATTCGCAATACATCATACCCAGCGCCACCATCCACGAGGTCATTGCCGCCTAAAAAAGTCACAGAATTGTTTTGTGCATTGCCAATGATGACATCGTCATAGACCGTTCCCACCACCCCTTCAATCCAACTGCCAGCGGCAATTGACACATTGTTAAATTGAGTTGTGCCATCGGTATCAAGACCAATAGAGCTTGCTTTGCCTGGACGCAAATCAATTCTTGCTGGAACACTGGTGCCCGATGCGTCCAGGGTATCTACGCCGCCATCGTCCAAGATCAGCATGCTGCCTGTCGTATCGGACAACTTGTAACTGTTATTTCCTGTAGCGTAAGCCTTTGAACCGTAAAGGTTGCGCAAAGCTTGAAGATCAAAATTTCCAAACCACGAAGGCCATGTGCCTCCGTTGGTTGAAGCATTGACATCCAACATCACGGTGTTATTGGTTGTTGAGAACGCATTCAACAACACTGTTGCCCCAGATGTATCGGATTCATTGAGGGGGTGCTGCAGGCCTAGTGCATGGCCTAATTCATGCAACAAAACATAGTAGCCTTCTTGGCCAGGCCGCATCAACGCCAAAGTTTCTTGATCTATCCACACATCGCCAGCGCGCGCGTCATTCTTAAATTCGTCCGGAATAAATGAATAAGCTCGCGTATTTGACTGTTGGTTCACACCCAATCTAATCTGACCTGTATCACCCGTTACCTCTGTGAATACAACGCCAGTTTGATTCTGCAGTGTGGTGAATAAATCTCGCACAATTTGTTTTTGCGAATCAGAGAAAGTAGAAAATCCCACGCCACTTTCACCTCCTGTAGCGGGTGCTTGGGACAAAAAACTGTATGACAGCGCTACCCCATTGCCCGACTTTCCAGTTTGCCAACCCATGTAACCGCGCAAAAGCAGATCACTTCCAACGCTGGTCATGTCAATTAAATCGAGAACACTGAATTTGCGATCAATCTGACTGTTGTCGGCAAACACTTCCTTGAACATCAAGTTTTCCACATTTTTCAAAGTTGCGGAATACCCGTTGTTTCCTGTCAATTGAACAGTGCGGCCATCAGCAGATACTTTGATTTGAAAATCAGAAATCTTGCTATCGTAAAAATTAACAGTGTCGTTGCCGCCACGCGCATCCAAAGTGGCTGAACCAGGCTTGCGATTTTTCCAATTGAAACCATTCAACCAAATATTGTCTGATTTGGACGATCCCAAAATGACATCGCCATTTTGTCCGCTGGTGTCAATATCGCGAATGTTGATCAATGTATCTCGAGTTCCGTAACCATCCAGCGCATAACCCGCTTCCAAATCGATGTAGATGGCACTGGGTGAATCCCAGTAAGCAGCACCGCCACTTGGATAATCAAACACATCGTTGGTAATGATGTCATTACCTGGACCACCCACAACTTTGGCGTTGCCATGAATAACGATGACATCATTTCCACCCAAAGCGCGAATCGCAGTCCATTCCTTGCCTTTGGTGTGCTCGTAGGTGTCGTCTTTTTCTGTCAGAAAGGTATCAGCCATTTAAGCACCCTGATTCTGTTTTTAGTTGAAGTTTCAATGCACGGCAAAGTACTTAGACGAAACCAATGGTTTTCTGCGGGAAATTGATCAAATTGGGCATCACAGACAAGGCTTGAGCAGGGGTTAAACCCAACCAACCGACCAAGTCGGCCATGAACTGGTCAGAAGAAAACTGAGGAATCCATTGCCCGCGGTATGGTTTGTAAAGCGAGGCATCGTCCACACCACCAGTTTGCAATGTAGGGAATGTGTTGCCATAAATGACCCCCCCCTTTACTGGCCCGCCTAATGCAAACCAATGATTACCCCAAGCGTGGTCAGAGCCCCCTCCAGCGGCTGGGTCTAATGTTCTGCCAAACTCACTCATGACCACCGTAATGACATCGTTGTTCATGCCATAGGCTTGAATTGACTTGTCGAAAGCTACCAAGCTGTTTGTCACTTCACCGATATTCATCTCCAAGCCTGGGTTGGTGGTACTGGTTGATAGTTGATCTGTGTGGGTGTCGTAGCCCCCGTCTTGCACCAAATAAATTTGTCGGCGTGCGCCCGTTTGTTTAGAGTAAGCCAAGTGCCTGGCCAAATAGCGCAAGTCTCTGCCTATTTGAGCATCAGCAAAAACTCCCGTTGGCGCAGTGCCATAACTTTGGCCAAGCGCAAACTGAACTGTGTCGTTGTAAGCAGCTCGCAAACTTCTGGAAAACTCTGAGTCATACACATTGCTGGACTGAAGCCTGCTGGCCCACTCCACCCTTTGTCTGAACACACTGTTAGGATCTGAAAGTTCAGCATTGCCCCAACGAGAACCGCTTCCGCTGTTGGCAAGACTCAAAGCAGTTCGGTTGCCCACCACAGCCGTGTAATCTCGTGCCATTGCCACCAAGGGTTGAAAGTTTTTCATGTCAGCTGGCATCACATCCATGGCTCGACCACCCCAACCACTGGTGTCTTCATCGCCCATCCAACCCTGAACCCACTGTTCTTGTTCTGTATGCGAGCCTAAAAATGGCGGCAATTTAACAGAGTTGTTTCTGAGCTGCGCCATGGTGGTGGGCTGAACCAAGGCACCCGCATTGGCAACGACAGCCATTCTTTTTTGCTCAAACAAATCGGCAAAGCTTCTATTTGCGGGCGAGATGCCAAATTGATGACCAATGTGAGATCCAGAAAGTCTTACCAAACTGTCTTTGGGAAGTGCCAACGAGGGTCTTGCCTTGGCGTAATCGCTGTAGGCTGCATCCATGGGGATCAAGACATTGTTACCATCAAATCCACCTGATAAAAACACCACCACCAGTGCTTTGTAATCTGCAGCTTGAACGTCTTTCACCGAAGCCAGGGTGGCGGCAATACCTGCCAAAGAAACAGCGCCAGCGTGTGACAAGAAATTTCGACGGTTGATCATTTTGAAACTCCAAAAGCAGGTGTCAAAGCCGCCATGTCTAAAATGGAACCGGTCAGTCTGAGGCCTTGGTCTCTATTCCACAAAGTTTTATTGGCATCAATCAAACTTTTGCTAATGCTAGCGGACATTGCACCCCTGAAAAATCGCTCGTTGATCAAGTCCATTAGTTTTTCATCTGATACTGCCTGCGCTGATTTAAATACAGCCACATCACATCCTGCGTCATTCAGGGATGATTCATTTTGAAGCGCATAATTGAAAAATCCCATCCTGCTTGAAAACTCAACAGAGTTCAACAGCTTTTGTTCTGGGGCCAACACATTGGTACCTTGCGTTCTGTGGTTGGGTGGGAAAAAGTTAAAAACAGAATATGCGTTTAAAGGCTGCTGATTGTTGCTTTGAATGACTTCGTTGGGTTTGTCTGTTCTCTTAATAGCAACCTTACAACCCAAGCCTCTCAATCCAGAGGTATACACCAGCACCGGTTCTTTGATGCGTCCGAAATTGTTACTTGTTTTCCCATATACATCACCGGCTCTTGCCTCAGGGTCGGTCAATATTGCAGTAATGACTTTGGCCATATTGCCTTTGGTATCTTTAAATACGGTAGCAACACGCTGCAAATAAGCAGGAGAAGGATCGCTGGTCGTCATACCTTGAATCAATCGCAACGATACAAATGGTGCGGCATTGGGGTGAGTGACCAAGATTTCTACCAAGCTGTCCAAGTCTTTGGCGGCAGATTGTCCGGCTGGAATGGTTTTACCTAAAAACTTTTTGCTGTCGGTGTCGTGACGGCCTGAATTCTCAATCATAGGCTTACCATAGTTAGCAAAATTTCGATTGCTAATGAGATCAGTTGGATTTGGAACAAAGTTCCAGCCTGTTAAAGCACGCGTAATTTCAATCACGTCTTGTTGAGTGTAGGTTTCAAGCACCTTGCCACTGGCATCGCGCTTGGGTGTACCGTCCATGTTCAGTTGCACTAGCCCAATCGAAAAAAGTTGCATCAACTCGCGGCCAAAGTTTTCGTTGAGTTGCCATTTTGTGTTTTGGTTATTGTCCAAGTAATTTCCCATGGCAGGGCTGAGCGTTAAATTCTTGAGTAAGTCACCATATTGACCAAACGCATTGGTTTGCAACATATTGAGATATTCAATGCCGCCATATTCTGCTACTTTGCGCGTAGAAACCACCAGAAAATTAGACAACACCCATGAAGTTCGAATTCTTAATTGGTCTTCACCACCAATCAACACGTTGTATAAATTTAAATTGTAAAAATCTCTCATTCTTTCGGCCGCAGGCTTATCACGCTGATCATCGTAATTCACCATGCTTTCTGGCGTCACAATTTTTGTAGGAGCCATCTTCATTTGCGAAGCAATCCACGCGTCCATGCCTTGGGCCTTCACTTGTGCCACCAATGCAGGAGATGGCCCCATCGACGCTTGCTCTAAAAATCTAGAAGCTGCGTAATGACTAGAAGTTGAAGGAGCGATCAAAGCACTCACTTGACCAGACAAATTTGCGGTGCTTGCGCTATCTTGTCCACCACATCCGCAAAGCAAAAACGCTACAGACGTCAACACCATTGCTAACTTAATTTTCATTTCAGTTGTCCTCTTGTCTGTCTAACTATTCAAGATGGCATTTCAAATTCGACACCTGTTGCAGCCATGCCTGTCAACTGGGTGACCACCGGGTTCAAACTTAGTTCAGACGCATACACCGCCAAGCCATCTGCGGTGTAAGCGCCACTTGTAATCCATCCCACATACTTGTCTTTTTCACTTTGAATGGGCACCATGCCAGTCAGTCTTTCGTACAAAAACGACACCAACTTTTCGGTATTTTGAGCGTCAGCCCCTAGGCGTACGGCCAAAGCTTCGTGCATGAGTTGTGCTGCGGTCATTTGCTTGTTGTCCAAATAATCTAAGCAAATACCCATGTACTTGGGCACACTCACCGCTTCTTGACCAAACACCAAGCCAAGCGTTTTGGCAGCAGTGCCGGCGTGACCGTCCAAGTCAAACGCCAAGCCCTTGTCTTTAAATTGAAGTCGCTCAATGTTCAACAACCAATCTGCGCCTTCAGTGTAGTTGGCACTGCTCACCTCCATGCCATTTACACCAGGCTTCACCAAGTAGTTGGAGATGGCTTTGTCGTAGACCACGGTGTCAATGCCGGGGCCCCCGTCAAAATTGTCTTTGCTGGGCGTATTGACATACCGGTCCGCAATTTCCAAAGAAACTACTTTGTCTGAAAACTCAATGGCTTCCACATTGCGCAGGACCAGCTTGTCACTGCGCGACGCACCCGATACAGCATCCAAATAGGTGGTGCCTTGCAAGGTGGTTATTTTGAATTTAGATGCCGGCCAAAACACATAAACGGTGTCGTAGCCTTTTTTACCGTCAATGAAGTCTGACCCGCCAAGGGGACGAATGTAATCATCCAAGTCGGAGCCATTGATGACTTCCGAACCCGTGCTCAACTTTCCAACAATTTCATTCGGCAAAAGGGTTTTCCTAGACGATGGGAAAACCCAAACTCTACTCGAATTGGATTAAATATTTATGGAAAATATAAGCCAATAGGGACTTTTTCCAAAAAACATTGTGAGGCAGCCCCAAACCACCCTGCTCAATTGGCCATCAAACTGGCATTCACCTGCTCTACAGACGTCAAGGCATCGTCACCCACCAAAGAGGCCAGTCGCACCTTGGACAGCAAAAATACCATGCGAGCCTGCGCCAAATCACGCAAAGCCAGGGTGTATTGCTGTTGGGCATTCAATACATCGAGTTGGGTTCTAGAACCAGCTTTCAGTGACATTTGCGTCGATTTCATCATTTGATCGGCGGACCGGGCGGCTTGTTCGAGTGCGCGCACACGCAAGATACCTTCGGTCACACCGCGGTACTCTTTGTGCACTCGCACCCCCAAGTCGCGGCGCAAGGCTTCCAGCGTTTCTTCTGCGCGAGTTTGCTCTGCCACGGCTTGACGAATGGTGGAGTTCACATAACCACCCGAGTAGATCGGAATGTTCAGTTGTAAGCCAATGGTTTTATTTTCGTAACGAGAATTGACGCGGGTGATGTTTTCACTGCCGCTGTTGGACCATTGGGCAACAGCGTCAAGGGTAGGCAAATGGCCCGCTTGGGCTTTGCTCACCTCACGCCGTGCCGCATCCAAGCGTGCTTGCATGGCTTTGATTTCAGGACTGGCCTCTTCCGCCTTGCGAGTCCATTCGTCCAAATTGGCAGGCTCGGGCGCACTCAGTTTAAGGGCCGCCACATTCAGCTTGGCAATTTGATTCACAGGCTGGTTAACAAGCAACTGCAACTGACGGCGCGTCAGGTCTTGGTTTTGGCGCGCCTCCAATTCTTGCGCAATCGCCATGTCCAAACGGGCTTTGGCATCGTCCACATCGGTGCGTGTGCCAGATCCTGCGGCCAAGCCTTTTTGTGCAGCATCTACCAAAGCGGTATAGGTTTTGATTTGTGCCAGCACCAAATCCAACTGTTCGTCGGCCATGAGGGTTTCAAAATAAGCACCTGCGACGCGCACCACCAAGTTTTGCAAATCGCGGTCGAGGTTGGCTTCAGCTTCTTCCACAATGGACTTGGCTTGTTGAAATTGCAACCAACGCTGCATGTTCACCAACGGTTGGCGCAACTGCAAAGTGCGGTTGTCGCTGAAATATTTATCGTTGGTCGTCACGGGATTGCCCAAAATATTGGGTGCGGTCGAATTAAGGTCGTTGTTGTTGCGACCCGCACTGGCTGACACTTGGGGCAACAAACCTGCACGCGCCTGTGGCAAACGTTCACGACCCGAATCGGCCGTAGCACGCGAGGCACGAATGTTGGCATCTTGCTCCAAAGCGGCTTGGTAAACCTGCTTCAAGTCCATCACAGAAGACTGTGCCCAAGAGGCGATTGCTGCAGTAGACAGCGCGCAGGCCAGCGCAGTTTTGGCAAAGAAAGTTGAGGCTTGCATCACTCTTCCTTCATGGAAGCGGCCATGCGCTTCATCAATGGGTGCATCAAGTAGGTCAGCAACGAGCGTTCACCTGTTTTGATCACAATCTCTGCAGGCATACCGGGCTGCATTTGGCGGACACCTAAAGTTTTCATGCCAGCAGGTGTCACTTGAACGCGTGCCAAGTAATAAGAATATTGCGGTTGTTGGGGGTCACTCAACAAATCGCCCGACACCGACATGATTTTGCCCTCCACAACCAATTGAGGTGAATGCGCAAAAGAATTAAAGCGGATGTCGGCAGACAAGCCCGTGTTCACTTTGTCGATCAGGTGCGGCGGAATGTGTGCCTCCAACAACAAGGTTTGGTTTTCTGGCACCACATCCAACAGTTTTTGACCGGGTTGCAACACGGCACCCACTGTCTGAACAGTTAAGCCCACCACTTGACCACTGGCCGGTGCTTTGATCTCCATGCGGTCTAAATCGGCGGTGACGGCCACGTATTTTTCGGCATCCGATTGCACTTCACGCGTGACATCCGACAACTGGTTTTCAATTTCTTTTCGGTACTCTTGTTTGCGTGCCATGGAGCGCTGTGTCAACTCGGCCACTTGGCGTGTGACACGCAGGCTGTTGCCTGTGAGGTCGGCAATGGCTGCATTGGATTCGGCCACCATGCGCTCGAGTTCCAACTGGCGGTTACGAGGTGCATAGCCTTCTTTCACCATGCCACGCGTGTTGGTCAGCTCTTCTGTGAGCAAAGACAACTGGCTTCGGCGCTGCACCAAGATGTTTTGATAAGACGTCAACTGCTCCTTCAAACCTTGAATGCTTTCTTCAATGCCCTGCAAATCGGCAGCCAAAGCCGCACGTCGCGCTTGAATCAGCTGCTGCTGCGTGGTCACTTGTTGTTTGATCAGGGGGTCGTTCATGGCCGCTTTGACGTCAGGATGGAAGTCGATCACATCGCTGCCCGCTTGCTCTGCAAACAATCGGCTTTGCATGGCGCGGTAGCCCAAGTAACGTTGACGCACCGCTTCGTAATTGGCCTTGGCAACAGCACCGTCCAAGCGCAGCATAGGCTCGCCTTCTTTCACTTGCTGACCTTCGTGTACCAACACCTCTTTCACGATGCCACCTGTCAAATGCTGTACTGTTTTGCGTTTGGTGTCCAAAGTCACCATGCCTTGTGTTGGAACGCCTTCGTCCAACGGGGCCAAGCCGGCCCACAGCAAAAAGCCGCCAAAGCCAACCGCCAACACCAGCAGGCCGGTTCGTGCAACAGCGCGCGTGTCTGACGAAGCGCGCGGTCCGCCATCGTCGTTAGAGGACACCACCTGTGCGTCTTGCACAAATGATTTCAAAGATGAGTTCAAGTTTGGTTTAGCCATGACAGTCTCGATTCAGGTGTCAAAAAAATTAGGAATTTGAAGGGGCGTTGCCATCTGCTACAGGCGCTGAAGGTGGCGCTACTTGCGCCACTTGCGCCACTTGCGCTGCCTGTGCAGCTTGCGCCGCTTCACGTTGTTGTTGCAAAGCTGCCAGCACACCATCGCGCGGGCCGCTGGCCTGAACTGAGCCTTGATGCAAGATTAAAAGTCGATCGGCCACACCCACAATGCCAGGTCGGTGACTGATCAGCACCACGGTTTTGCCTTTGGCTTTGAGGCCTTGCACCGCCCGCACCAGCGCGGCTTCGCCTTCATCGTCCAAGTTGGCATTGGGTTCGTCCAGCACCACCAACGCAGGCTCACCATACAAAGCACGTGCCAAGCCAATGCGTTGGCGCTGGCCACCCGACAGCAATCCACCGGCTTCACCCATGGGCGTATCGTAGCCTTTGGGGAATCGCAAAATCATTTGATGCAAACCGGAAGCTTCGGCAGCCGCAATCACTTTTTCAGACACCACTTGGCCAGCCCGTGCAATGTTTTCGGCAATGGTGCCGTCAAACAATTCAATGTCTTGTGGCAAGTACCCAATGTGCGGGCCAAGCTCCATGCGGTCCCAATTCAAAATGGCTTGGCCGTCTAACAGCACATCACCACTTGAATGTGGCCATATGCCCAACAGCACACGAGCCAAAGTTGACTTGCCAGAACCCGAAGCACCCAAGACCACAGTGACAGTGCCAGTTGGCATGAGGGCACTCACGCCTTTCAAAATAGGCTCTTTGCGGCCGGGGGCAGATGCCACAACATCCTTCAACACCACATCGGCTTTGGGCACAATGCCCAAAAGCGGCTTGTTGCGCAGAGGATGCGCCTGTAACAAATCGCGCAAGCGCACATAAGCCTCTTTGGCGCTCAAAAAGCCACTCCATGTGCCCACCATCAAATCGATAGGCGCTAATGCGCGCGTTGTGAGGACGTTGGCAGCAATCATGGCGCCGGGTGATAACTCACCTTGAATCACCAACAAGGCGCCACCGCCTAGCGCCAAAGACTGCTGCGTGTAGCGTACAAATTTACTCCATGCCACAACGCGACCGGACACAGCTTGGGCATTCAAGGCACTGCCCATGGCTTTGGCGTTGCGCTCGGACCAACGACGGTACAAGTGGCTGACCATGCCCATAGACTCAATCACTTCAGCGTTGCGAAATTTGCTTTGCAAATAACCACCCACGTCTTGCTGTGACTTGCTGGCTTCGGCTTGCGCCGGTTTGGTGGCTTGGCTACCCCACCAAGCCAACACCGCTTGCACCAGACCAAAGCCAATGGCCATGAAACCCAGCCAGGGGTGTAGCATGAACAAAACGGCAATGTAAATCGGTGCCCAAGGCGCATCAAAAAACGCAAAGATGCCATTGCCAGTCAAGAACTGACGCACTTCAGTCAGGTCATTGAAAGAGCGTGAGGGGTTGCTCACTTCAGGGTTCAAATAAGCCTCGTAGCTGGCATGAAACAAACGCTTGCTGAGCAACTCGTCCAAGCGCACGCCTGAGCTGACCAACAATTTAGAACGCGACCACTCGGCAAAGGTGAGTACACCAAAAAAGAACAAAGTAATTAAAGACACGGCAATCAAGGTACCCGTGCTTTGGCTCAACATGACACGGTCGTACACCTGCAACATGTAAATGGTGGGTGTGAGCATTAGCAAATTGGCCACCATGCTGAAAATACCTGCCACCATGAACTCATAGCGGAAGCCCCACAGCGTGCGCGACAACTCGTCGCGGTTCATCATTTCTGGAATCTTCATGATTTAGCTTTCTGTTGCAACGCGGCCAGCACTTCATCGCGCGGGCCAAAGGCTTGCTGTGCGCCTTCGCGCATGATCAACATCTTGTCTGCCACACCCAGCACGCTGGTGCGATGGGTCATCACCACAAAAGTGGTGCCCAGTTGTTTCAAGGCGGCAATGGCATTGGCCAAGGCAATGTCGCCAGCTTCGTCCAAACTGGAGTTAGGTTCATCCAACACCACAAACACAGGCTTGGCATAAAGGGCGCGCGCCAAGCCTACCCGCTGACGTTGACCGCCGGACAACATGGCACCATCACGGCCAACAGGGCTGTTGTAGCCTTTTGGCAAAGACATGATGAGGTCGTGCAAACCGACCAAGCGCGCAGCTGCTTCCACTTGCACCATGTCGACGTCGCCAAAGCGGGCAATGTTTTCTGCCAAAGTACCGTCGAGCAATTCGACACCTTGAGGCAAGTAGCCCAAGTAAGGACCCAGCTCAGTTTTGTCCCAGGCGTGAATGTCGGCGCCATCCAAACGCACCTTACCGCCCATCGCAGGCCACAAGCCCACCAACAAACGCGCCAAAGTGGTTTTGCCCGAAGCGGAAGGCCCCACCACGGCCAGCACTTCACCGGGGTTCAAGCCAAACTGCACACCCCGCACAATGGGTGTTTGTTGGCCAGGCGCACCAGCGACCAAAGATTCGACTGTTAAAAAACCTTTGGGGGCTGGCAGTGACATGGCTTGTGGCTTTGGAGGTATTTGTGACAGCAATGCATCCAAGCGCTCCCAAGCGCCCCGCACATTGACGACGCCATTCCACTGCGCCACCAACTGACTCAAAGGTGCCAACACGCGGCCACCCAGCACAGAACCAATGATCATCATGCTAGCGCCACCGTTCAACATGTTGTTCAGCAACAACCAAGCACCCAACCCTAACAACAAAGAGGACATCACTTGTTGGACTGCCTTGGACATAGCCGTCCACAAACCCGCCCCTTCAGAAGCCGTAGCCTGAAAGGCTAAAAACTCGCGTTGGCGCTTTTGCCAGCGGGCATGGACCGCGTCCAACATGCCCATTGATTCCATCACATGCGCATTGCGCAAGGAGGCTTCGGCAAACTGCTGTGCACCAACGGCACTGCGGTTGGCTTCACCCAGTGGTTTGCGTGTGGCACGTTCGTTCATCCACGCCACAAAAATTTGCGCTATCCCACCCAACAAAGCGGCATAGCCCAGCATGGGGCTGATAGCAAATATCAGGGCCAAAGCAAGCAATGCCACTGGCGCCTCCAAAATGGCCATCAAGGCAGGGTTGGCCAAAAACTCACGAACCGACTTCAAATCGTTCAGCACTTGCATCGTGCCACCCACCTGGCGCTTCAAGAAACCTTGAAACATGGCATCGTAGACCCGCTTAGAAAGTGCATCGTCGACTTGCACACCTGCTGCACGCATCAAGGCACCACGCACTTTTTCTAAAATTTCCATGATGGCGTAGGCCAGCACGATCAGGACCGTCAACATGGCCAAGGTCATGCCGCTGCGACTGTTGACCACGCGGTCGTACACCTCCAACATATAGACAGTGGGCGCCAAAGCCAGCAAGCTGATGAGCGTGCTAAAAAGAATGGCCTTCAAAATGACTGGCTTGAGTGGCTCAAAGGCCAAGGCCAGTTCGGACGGGGGGGTTTGGGGCTTCATGCAGCAACCTCAATAGAGACGTAATATGGAATGGGAGACTGGGCCATCAAGGCAGCCGGCACAGGCTCGTCTTGGGAAGATACTTGCACATCCAAAGCAGCTTGGGCTTCTTGCTGCGTCAGGGCTTTTTGGCTTTCAAGCCAGAAAGCCAGTTCGTACAGGCCGTCCAATCGGCGAGTCAGAGAAATTTCACGCAGTTTGGAAACTTTGAACATCAAAAGCTGCGTTTCTGGCAAAGTTAATTCAAAGTGCATGCGGCCGTCCAAGGTGAACAAGGACAACTTGGCACCTTTGATGCTGAGCGTGTGGCGGTCAAAATAAACAGGACAACTGTTGGCAAATTGCAGCAAAGGCAGCGGTTTGTCACCTAACTTGGTCAAGCTGAACGGGCTGGCCGGCATTTGAAACACCATGCGAGAAGTGCGCGATACGGCATAAATTGCATTGCAAACCATTTGCGAGCCCAAGGCCGGAAACTTCTCGCGCAGCGCTCGGTAATGCATGTGGTGCAAAGCCACCCGGTTCCAAACACGTGTCCGTTGAACCTCTGGCGCCAAGGCATTGCAGACCTCGGCAAAAGCCGTTTGCAAAGCCTGCAAGCGCGCAAATTGCTCGGGCGTGGTGTTGAGGGGAACGCGTACAACAGAATTCATATAGGAACGGATTCTAAAGCTTCCTATATGAATTTTTCCAGTCCTTTGAAAAATAATTTCAAACTGTACAAAAAATGATGAGCGGCAACAAACCGGCAAACACTTGCCACTTTGTGCATTCAATTTCGGGCTTAAATATTGCTTAAACGAAGTCAAATGATCCAAACTGTCAGGGATTCGTCGGCGCAGCGCCCTCAAGTTTCAGACTTTCGGGACGATTTACGGACTGAGAAATAGCCAATGCAGAAAGCTTGAAAACGCCATGACCATCCAACTCTTCCCCCATCGCCCAGTCACGCGCGGCGTCATTGCCGCCACATTGGGCTTGGCCATTGGTGGCCTTAGCGGTTGTGCCAGTTTGTTAAATGACGACACCCAAGAGCTTCATGTGCGGGTGATCTGCTCTGGCAAAGCTGTTGTGGCCTATTGCCGTGCAGAAAACTCCAAAGGCACCTGGACTTTCAACTCCCCTGGCAAAGTGGTGGTGGCTGGCGATAACCGCGGTTTGGACATCACCTGCAAAACCCAATTCAGCCAACCGCTGACCGTTACAGCGCCAGCACTGCCCAGTTGGGAGATGGCTGGAAATATACTGACGGGTGGCCTCATTGGCAGTGCTGTTGACCTGTACAACAAAAAGGGGTTGCGTTACCCCGACAATATCGACATTTCTCATTCTCTTTGCAAGTGAAGAACCCTATGAAAACTACATTGCGCGTTTCAGTCGTCGCCCTGCTCTCTTCCCTCCTCGTGGCCTGCGGCGGTGGTGGCAGTGCAGGTTGCTCTGCAGTCTTGGGCATTCTGCCGGGTGCTGGGTGCAGTACTTCAAGCAATGCGATTCCAATCGCCAATGCAGGTGTTACTCAAAACGTCACCGTAGGTAGCTTGGTCACCCTCGATGGCAGCGCCAGCCGAGATGCCAACAACGAAACACTGACCTACCTCTGGAAATTAACCTCCATGCCAGCAGGCAGTTTGGCTGCGTTGTCTTCAACCACCTCTGCAAAACCCACCTTTACCGCCGATGTGGCGGGCTCTTACACCATCTCTTTGGTGGTCAATGATGGCAAAGCCAACAGCACATCCACCAGCGTCAGTGTTTTTTCAAGTGTCAACAATTCTGCGCCCGTGGCCAACGCTGGCACCAACCAAAACATTTCGGTGGGCAGCGTAGTGACATTGGACGGTACGGCCAGTACCGATGCCAATCGCGATCCGCTGACTTACAAGTGGAGCTTGAGCAATGTGCCCACAGGGAGTGGCGCAGTTCTTAACTCCACCATTTCGCCCAACCCCAAATTCACGGCCGACATGACCGGAACCTACACCGCCATCTTGATCGTGAACGATGGCAAAGCAGACAGCTTGTCGTCTGTGGTGGTCATTACCGCTTCCGCAGCCAATGCAGCGCCTGTTGCCAATGCGGGTTTGGCACAAAGCGTCAAGCTCAACGACACAGTCACACTTGACGGTACGGCCAGTACCGATGCCAACAACGACTTCCTCACTTACAAGTGGGCCCTGATTACAAAGCCGACCGGCAGCATTGCTGTTTTGTCTGCTCCCACCACCGCTAAGCCAACATTTAGAGCTGACGTTGCAGGTGTCTTTGTGGCCTCACTCATTGTGAACGACGGCAAAGTTGACAGCCAAGCTGCTGCTGCCACCGTGAGTGTGTCCTCTGCCAACGCAGAGCCCATCGCCAATGCAGGCCTGAATCAAAACGTCACCGTTGGTTCTACAGTTACTTTGGATGGCACCAACAGCTCGGACGCAAACCGCGATCAACTCACCTACCGTTGGGTCATGATGTCCAAGCCAACTGGCAGTACCGCAGTCTTGACCAACCCCACTTCAGCTAAGCCAACATTCACAGCCGATTTGGTTGGGCCTTATGTCATTAGCCTGATTGTGAACGACGGCCGCGTAGACAGCACAACGGTTGCCACCACTGTGACAGCCTCTGTGGTCAACGCTGCGCCTGTGGCTAACGCTGGCACCAATCAAAGCGTGGTGCTTGGCAACGTGACATTGGATGGCAGCGCCAGCTCTGATGCCAACGGCGACGCACTGACCTACAGGTGGGTTTTGCAAAGCAAACCCGCCAACTCAAATGCTGTGTTGGCAGGCGCGGCATCCGCCAAGCCTACCTTTACGGCAGACCAAGCGGGTGTCTATGTGTTCAGCCTGGTTGTCAACGATGGCAAAGTAGACAGCGCATTGACATCAGTTAGCGTCACGGCTTCAGCTGCCAATGTGGCACCTGTAGCCAACGCAGGTGTCAACCAAAACGTGGTGTTGGGTAATGTGACCTTGGACGGTAGCGCAAGTTCTGATGCCAACGGCGACACCCTCACCTACAAATGGTCTTTGCTCAGCAAACCTGCAAACTCTAACGCTGTCCTTGCAGTTTCTACAATTGCCAAGCCTAGCTTTACGGCAGACCTAGCAGGTGTGTATGTGTTCAGCCTGATCGTTAATGACGGCAAAGCAGACAGCACAGTTGCGTCAACCACCGTGACAGCTTCTGCGGCCAACTTGGCACCAGTCGCTAGAACTGGTACAAATCAAAGCGTGGTGTTGGGCAACGTCGCTTTGGATGGCAGTGGCAGCACAGACGCCAACAACGATAGCCTGACCTACAAGTGGGTGCTTTTGGCCAAGCCTGCAGGCAGTAATGCAGCACTTAGTAGCGCCACATCGGTCAAACCAAGCTTTACAGCCGACGTGGTGGGTGTTTATGTTGCCACCCTGGTGGTCAATGATGGCAAAGTTGACAGCGATGTTGCGGTCACTACGATCACTGCTGCGGCAGCCAACGTTGCCCCTGTGGCCAATGCGGGTGCATTGCAAAATGTGGTGGTTGGCACCACAGCCACCTTGGATGCCTCTGGCAGCAGCGATGCCAACGGCGACACCCTGACCTACAAATGGGTCATGGTTTCTAAACCCGCGAACAGCACCGCAGCATTGTCTTCTGATACAGCCACCAAACCTAGCTTTGTGGCTGACAGAGTAGGCACCTATGTGCTGAGCTTGCAAGCCAACGATGGCAAATTGACCAGCGCTCTTAGCTACGTCACCATCACAGCAGGCGCGGCCAACGTGGCACCTGTTGCAAATGCAGGTGCAGCGCAAACTGTGGTTCGTGGCGCTACGGTTACGCTCAACGGCACCGGCAGTACCGATGCCAATGGCGATACCTTGATCTACGCTTGGACCATGACGTACCGCCCCCCTACCAGTGCAGCAACATTGGGCGCGGGTACCAACCTGGCCTCGCCCACTTTCGTGGCTGATGTGGCAGGCGTTTATGTTTTCACATTGACGGTCAACGATGGCAGTTTAAACAGCAATGTTGCAACAGTTGCCGTCACTGCCACCGCACCTTAATGGCCTGTCACTCAACTGCACCTTTGATCTTCTGAGAATCGGTGCAGTTGAGAGGGTCAATTGGTTTCAATTGGGTCAAGAGTCTTACTTTTGGCCCAATTGCTATTTGGGGCACCATTTCTACGGCAGCCACCAAACGCTCTCGGCTGAGGTGCGCATAACGACTGGTGGTTTTGATGTCGGCATGACCCAGTAGCTCTTGAACCTCATACAAGCTGCGACCGGCATTCACCAAATAGGATGCGAAGCTGTGCCGCAAATCGTGAATTCGAAACTCTGGCAAACCTGCGCGAATTCGTGCATTGTTCCAACTGTAAAAAAATGAAACAAAAGGCGCACCTGTTTTGGGGTTTACAAATATCGCTTGCTCATCTAAGAAGCCTGTGCGAATTCGCAAGCGCAAATGTTCCAACACACTCATGGCTCCCGAGCTGATGGGGACGTGTCGCACTTTGCCAGATTTTGTTTTGGGAATGCGCCACGATCGTTGTGCCCAGTCGATGTCGCGCCAACGCGCGTCTAACACCTCGCGCTTGCGAGCGCCGGTGTAAATTAAGAAGAGCACGATGTATTGCAACATTTCATTGTCGCTTAGCCTTACAGCATCCAACAAGCCTTTGGTTTGCGTCTCTGTTAAGTAGCGCTCAATTTTGTTGTCATCTTTTATATTTTTGATTTCTTTTACAGGGTTGTCTTGGATGCCTGGCACTTTCCAACGAAGCGCTAAAGAAAATCCATAGCGAAGCAATACCAAAGCGCGGTTGCATGTGCCTTTGGCGTAGTTTTCAGATTTCATCAGCTCTACAAAAACAGCAATATCGGGTGGCGAGATGCGGCCCATGGCCTTGCCGCCGAGCTTGGGCACAACGTGATTGCGAATCATCGACTCGTCGGTGTCCCAGCTGCGTTTGTAGCTCTTCACGTAGGGAAGGTATCTTTCAACAAAGAAGTCTTTGATAAGTGGGCCAGCCTCATTAAGTGCGGGCGCTTGTGGATCTACGCCCTGTTTAGATTGCCTCAATAAATCGATTACCAACTTTCGTGCTTCATCGGTGGTGAGGAGTCGTGCATCGCCCAGCGTGACAACGCGAAGTTTTTTTTCAAACCTGTATCGCAAACGAAAACTCTTGCGGCCACTGCTCAGTACATCCACATAGAAACCACGGATCTCGGAATCAAAAATTTCCAAGTGCGATTTATTCTGAGGACAGATAACTTCCGAAATATATAAATCAGTAAGCGGGACGTTTGGCATCTTCATCTCAATTTAATACTCATAAATATTAATGAGAAGAATGACAACCCTTACCTCGTTGTCGTTAAACGACGCAATACGTCGTTGTGATGCCGTTGCACAAATTTGACCTTTAAAAAACGCTTAGTTTTCAAGTACTTAAAAGCGGTCGAATTGTATTGCTTACTACTAGTCTGGTCAGCTCAGTACAAACCACTAAAGCCTGCAATCCGCAGAGCGCATTGGAAGCAGTGCGCTCTGTCGAGTGTGGGCTTTTAGCTTAGCTCGCACTCGGTTTCTTTGCAAAGAAATCAGTTTTTTACATAAACCTTAATAAGGAAATCTCAAATGCCCATCTCAACCAATGGCACGATCATCACCCGCGTAGCAGGTGCCCTGTACGGCGAATACCTCAGCAACGCTTCCTACAACGAACTCGCACTTGTTTCAACAATCGCTCCTGCGACTGTTGCTGCAAACTTCATCACCAGCGACTTCATGGGCAGAACAGACGCTCAGCTTGCAACCACCGTGTTGACAAACTTGGGTCTGAACTCCATCGCTGGCTTGAACAACTGGCTTGCTGCTCAAATGACTGCTGCAGGTTCTACTGCTGCTGCCAAAGGTGCTAAGTTGGTTGATTTGCTTAACAGCTTCTCCGCCATGACAACTGATGCGACTTATGGCAGCTTTGCAACAACTTTCAACAACAACGTCAATGCCGCTTTGACTTACTCTCAGACAGCTGGTGCTGCTGGTGGCAATTTCACAACTGCTGGCGCTGCTGCTGCTGCTGCTGCTAAAGCTGCTGCTGACGCCGCCGCCGCCACTGCTAAAGCTGCTGCTGACAAGGTTATTGCTGACGCTGCTGCTGCAAAAGTCATTTCTGACAAAGCTGCTGCTGATAAAGTTATTGCTGATGCTGCTGCTGCAAAGGTTATCGCCGACAAAGCTGCTGCTGACGCTATTGCCCCTCAGAAATTCTCCCTGACAACTGGTGTTGACTCAGGTGCTGAGTTCACTGGTCGTGACGGTGCAGACTCATACGCTGCTTTGTTCACCACTGCTGGTGGTATGACATTCCAAAGCACTGACTCTTTGGATGGCGGTAAAGGTGCTGACTTGATCAACATTCAAGTTGGTGCTACTGGTGTTCACGGTGCTGCTTCAATGAAGGGTATCGAAACAGTTAGCGTTAACTTTAGCGCCGCTGGTACCTTGAGCTTGCTCAACTCAACTGATGTGACTACTCTTGAGTCTTCAGCCAGCACTGCTGCTGCTGCATTCAGCAACATTCCTA
>JAIYCG010000043.1 GCA_027488115.1 Comamonadaceae bacterium
GCAAGGGTCCGCGCAAAGGCGCCGCAGGCTTGAAGAAATAACAGGGATTGAGAGACCACCATGGCAAAAGCCCCATCCAATAGCGCCGCACAACGCGTGCGCAAAAAAGTTCGCAAGAACGTTGCCGACGGCATCGCACACGTGCACGCCTCGTTCAACAACACCATCATCACCATCACTGATCGCCAAGGCAATGCGTTGTCATGGGCTTCATCCGGTGGTCAAGGTTTCAAAGGTTCACGTAAATCCACACCGTTTGCAGCGCAGGTTGCTTCCGAAGTGGCTGGCCGTGCTGCCATTGAACAAGGCATCAAGAACTTAGACGTCGAGATCAAAGGCCCAGGCCCAGGTCGCGAGTCTTCGGTTCGTGCATTGGGCGCCTTGGGCATCCGCATCACTTCGATTGCAGATGTCACACCCATGCCACACAACGGTTGCCGTCCACAAAAGCGTCGCCGTATTTAATTCACAAAGCCCACCGCCATTGCCGTGCTGGCAATGGCTCCCGCATGTCTCATGCGGTAGTTGACAGAAAAGGAAGATCAAGTGGCACGTTACCTAGGCCCTAAGGCCAAACTATCCCGCCGTGAAGGCACCGACCTGTTCTTGAAGAGCGCTCGTCGCTCTATTGCGGACAAGTCTAAATTTGACACCAAGCCCGGCCAACACGGCCGTACTTCTGGTCAGCGTACATCAGATTACGGTCTGCAATTGCGTGAAAAGCAAAAAGTGAAGCGCATGTATGGCGTGCTCGAGAAGCAATTCCGCCGCTACTTCACCGAAGCCGACCGCCGCAAAGGCAACACAGGTTCCAACTTGCTGAGCTTGCTCGAATCACGCCTTGACAATGTTTGCTACCGCATGGGCTTTGGCTCTACACGTGCTGAATCACGTCAGTTGGTCTCTCACAAAGCAGTGACTGTGAATGGACACCCCGTGAACATTCCCTCCTACCTCGTCAAAGCTGGCGATGTGGTGGCCGTTCGTGAAAAGTCCAAAAAACAAACACGTGTTTTAGAAGCACTCCAGTTGGCTCAACAAGTTGGCATGCCAGCTTGGGTTGAAGTCAACATCGAAAAAGTAGAAGGCGTCTTCAAGAAGGCTCCTGATCGTGATGAGTTTGCGGCAGACATCAACGAATCTTTGATCGTTGAATTGTATTCACGCTAATTTCATCTTGTTTCAATCGTTCCCTCACCGCGATGCATCGCGGTTTGGGTGCTTCATCAGCCTTACCGGTGTAACGTACCGGGGGTATTGAGAGGAAGTCTGAATGCAAACCAATCTGTTGAAACCCAAAGCCATCCAAGTAGAACAACTCGGCCCCAATCGCGCCAAGGTGACCCTTGAGCCCTTCGAGCGTGGCTACGGCCATACTTTGGGCAATGCGCTGCGCCGCGTTTTATTGTCTTCCATGGTCGGTTATTCCGCCACCGAAGTGACGATAGCGGGTGTTGTTCACGAATACTCATCCATTGACGGCGTGCAAGAAGATGTCGTCAATATTTTGTTGAACCTCAAAGGTGTGGTGTTCAAACTCCACAACCGTGACGAAGTCACACTCAGCTTGCGCAAAGATGGCGAAGGCCCTGTCACAGCGGCCGACATCCAAACGCCGCACGACGTTGAAGTCATCAACCCAGAGCACATCATTGCCAACCTGTCACAAGGTGGCAAACTTGACATGCAAATCAAGGTTGAAAAAGGCCGTGGCTATGTGCCAGGCTCTATGCGCCGTTTTGCCGATGAGCCAACCAAATCTGTGGGCCGCATCGTGCTTGACGCCTCTTTCTCACCTGTGAAGCGTGTCAGCTACACAGTCGAAAGCGCGCGTGTTGAACAACGTACCGACCTCGACAAATTGGTCATCGAGATGGAAACCAACGGTGCCATCAGCGCCGAAGATGCCGTTCGTTCTTCTGCCAAAATTTTGGTTGAGCAATTGGCTGTGTTCGCACAACTCGAAGGCAGCGAATTGTCTGCATTTGATGCACCCGCACAACGCGGTGGCGCCAGCAGCTTCGATCCTATTTTGCTCCGCCCAGTGGACGAGCTCGAACTCACCGTTCGCTCTGCCAACTGCCTCAAAGCAGAAAATATTTACTACATCGGTGACCTCATTCAGCGTACCGAAAACGAATTGCTCAAGACCCCCAACCTGGGTCGCAAGTCACTCAACGAGATCAAAGAGGTTTTGGCCTCACGTGGTTTGACTTTGGGCATGAAGCTCGAAAGCTGGCCACCTGCCGGTTTGGAAAAGCGTTAATCAACGCTAGAAAAGAAAAAGTCCCGCTTGCATCAAGGAAGCGGGCAGTGCACGGGCAGTACCTGATACGGCTGCTTGATTAATAAAGAAAGGATTAGCACCATGCGTCACGGACACGGACTACGTAAACTCAACCGCACAAGCTCACACCGCTTGGCAATGCTGCAAAACATGATGAACTCCATCATTGAGCACGAAGTCATCAAAACAACAGTGCCTAAGGCCAAAGAATTGCGCCGCGTGATCGAGCCCATGATCACTTTGGCCAAAGTTGACACAGTGGCCAACCGCCGCTTGGCGTTCAACCGCCTGCGTGATCGCGACAGCGTCACCAAATTGTTCACAGACCTCGGCCCCCGCTTCAATGCGCGTCCTGGTGGTTACACACGCATCTTGAAAATGGGTTACCGCGTGGGCGACAATGCGCCCATGGCTTTGGTCGAATTGGTCGATCGCCCTGATGTGGCCGATCAAGCGCCTGCCGCTTAATCCATTGTTTAATTTCAGCCTTCATTCTTCATTCTTAAGTATTAAAGCTGAATAACAAGGTATACTCTCGTTTTTACCGCGGGGTGGAGCAGTCTGGTAGCTCGTTGGGCTCATAACCCAAAGGTCGTTGGTTCAAATCCGGCCCCCGCAACCAAATTAAACCAAGACCCAAGTCTTGTTGTTGATTGAAAAATTACCCACTTCGGTGGGTATTTTTTTGCCTCATTTTGACCCGTTCAGTTAAGTGGGCCAGCGCCAAGTCGGCCGTAGCATACCGAACCTCCGAGCGCGATCCTTTAAATTGCTGAAGCATGGCCTCACACTGTATGGCCGCCAGCGAGTCGCGCCATCCCCAAGCCAACCAAACGGTGCCTACAGGCTTGGCCACGCTACCGCCAGTGGGTCCCGCAATGCCAGTGACGGCTACACTGAAATGGGCTTTTGAGTGCGCCAAAGCTCCCATTGCCATGGCTTTGGCAACCTCCTCACTGACCGCACCATGCGTCTCAATCAGCGAAGAAGGAACGCCGAGCATCTCCGTTTTTGCTGCATTCGAGTAGGTCACAAAACCACGTTCAAACCAGACACTGGAACCCGACAATTGGGTGCAACTGGCGGCAATCAAGCCACCCGTGCAACTTTCGGCTGTAGCCATACACAAATGCTTGGCTGTCAATGCTTGGGCCAGTGCTTCACACAGTGTTTCGAGGTGAGGTGTCACCATGCTCTCCAAATTGCAAAACAAAGCAGCGTGCAAAAAGCCGCTACAAAATCATCGAACAAAATGCCAAACGCGCCGCGCCAACCAAAGCCTTTGAACAACTGGTCGGCCCAAGCCACGGGGCCAGGTTTGGCTGCATCAAAAAATCGGAACAGCACAAAAGCCATCAATTCGGTTTTGAAATCGGCAGGTGACAGCAGAAGCAGCACCAACCAAAAAGCCACCACCTCGTCCCAGACGATGGAACCTGGGTCGGAAATGCCCAAATTTTGAGCGGTCACTTTGCAGGCCCAAACCCCCACCAAGCTGGCGATCAAAATGATGGCGGCTTGCTCGCCGACAGAGAAAAAATCGTGAAATGCCCACCAACAGAGCCACGCCCAAAGCGTGCCCATGGTACCGGGTGCTTTGGGTGAAAGGCCAGAGCCAAAACCCAAAGCAATCCAATGCGCCGGATGCCTCAACATGAAACTGGCATCAGGTCTCATGTTGTTTTGAAGTGGTCAAAAGAAGCAAATGAATTGGGCATGGGTTGGCCATGGGGATCTAGCAAGACCAAAAGTGGAGACGCTGTGATTTTCCCAATGCGCGTGACGGCAGTACCCGAGGCATGGCCTGCGGCCGCGATGGCATTTCGCTGATGTTGTGGCGCTGTAAAAAGCAACTCGTAATCGTCGCCACCCGCTAAAGTGAAACGCAGAAGATCGTCTTGGGACAAGCCGGCGGTTTGAGCGCAAGCCATGGTGCCAAGCACTTGCTGGGTTTCAATTTCAGCGCCTACCCCACTGGCTTTTAAGATGTGTTGCAAATCACCCAGCAAGCCATCACTGATGTCGATGGCTGAATGGGCCAGCCCTCGAAGCGCCAACCCAAGGGCAACGCGGGGCGTAGGCTTTTCCATGCGCAATCGCGCGGCCTCAAAGACCGCTTGCGGTACGCTCACATTGCCCCTAAATACTTCCAAAGCCAAACGCGCATCGCCCAAATGACCGCTGACATAAACGTCATCGCCTGCTTGAGCTGCACGCCGCAACAGGGCATCCTGAGCAGAGACTTCACCCAGCACGGTGATGCAAATATTCAAAGGACCTCGAGTGGTATCACCCCCAACCAGGTCGCATTGGTGAAGATCTGCTAAGGCCCACAGCCCTTTAGAAAATTCAGTCAGCCACTGCGGCACCACTTCAGGCAAAGACAGTGACAGCAAGAAGGCCTTGGGCTGAGCACCACAAGCGGCTAAGTCGCTTAAGTTAACAGCCAAGGCTTTGTGGCCCAAATGCTCGGGGTTCACGGTTGATAAAAAATGTCGACCTTCAACCAGCATGTCGCTTGAAATGGCCAGTTGCTGCCCCGCTTTCACTGAGAGCAATGCGCAATCGTCCCCCACCCCCAGCTCAGCATGGCGCGGGGGGCGCTTGAAGAAGGTTTCGATCAGATCAAATTCGCCCATAAGCCCAAGCATAACCTCAAGCACAGCTTCAACAACAGGGGCGCAAAATGCGACAATCAAGACATGACCACCTACCGCATTGCACCCTCGCTGTTGTCCGCCGATTTTGCCCGCCTGGGCGAAGAGGTGCGCACCGTCATTGCCGCCGGCGCCGACTGGATTCACTACGACGTGATGGACAACCATTACGTGCCCAACCTCACGTTCGGCCCCATGATTTGTCAAGCGCTCAAGCCCCATGCCAAAACAGCCGATGGCAAAGACGTGCCCATTGATGTGCACCTCATGGTGCAACCGGTTGACGCCTTGGCAGCTGCCTTTGCCGATGCCGGTGCCGACCTCATTAGTTTTCACCCCGATGCCTCCACCCATGTGCACCGCAGTGTGCAGGCCATCAAGTCCAAAGGATGCAAGGCAGGTGTGGTGTTCAACCCCGCTGAATCTCTGGACGTGTTGGAGTGGGTCATCGAAGACATTGACCTTATTTTGATCATGTCAGTCAACCCAGGCTTTGGCGGACAGAGCTTCATTGAAAGCGCCTTGCGCAAAATTGAACTCGCGCGCAAATGGATTGAGGCCTCTGGCAAAGACATCCGATTGGAAGTTGATGGTGGCGTGAAGGTGGACAACATTCGCCGGGTTGCCGATGCCGGCGCCGACACCTTTGTGGCGGGCAGTGCTATTTTTGGCCAACCCGATTACGCCGCCGTGATTCAAGCCATGCGCAAGGAACTGATCGGTGGCTAGACCTTTGGTACACTGGCAATCTCATGATTTTGTTTCATTCATTCTTTGCAGTCCAGCTGCCGGCCCTATTGAGCCGGGGAGCCTGGTCTTGGCGTCAGCCAATCTAAATTTGCCTAGAACCGGTAGCACCTTGGCTGCCAAAGTGGGGTTCGTGTTTTGACCCTAATCCCTTGAATGAATCGGCTAAACATACGGAGCCCAGATCGTGATCACAGAACTTGAATTTAAAAGCCTTGCTCAACAAGGCTTCAATCGCATTCCTCTCATGCTAGAGGCCTTTGCAGATTTAGAAACCCCACTTTCTCTTTACTTGAAGTTAGCCCATCACAAAGATGGCGGCAAATACAGTTTCTTGCTGGAGTCGGTGGTGGGCGGTGAGCGCTTTGGACGCTACAGCTTCATTGGTTTGCCAGCCCGAACCTTTTTACAAGCGCGCGGCTTTGGCCAAGAGGCACGCACAGAAGTTGTCAGCGATGGTGTGGTGGTTGAAACCGCGCCTGGCAACCCCCTCGACTTCATTGAGCAGTATCAAAAGCGCTTCAAAGTGGCACTCAGACCGGGCATGCCCAGGTTCTGCGGCGGCTTGGCGGGCTACTTTGGCTACGATGCGGTGCGTTACATCGAGAAAAAGCTCGAAAACTCTTGCCCGCCAGATACCTTGGGTACACCCGATATATTGCTGCTGCAATGCGAAGAGTTGGCTGTGATTGACAACTTGTCGGGCAAACTTTATTTGATGGTCTATGCAGACCCTGGTGTGCCTGAAGCTTATTCAAAAGCCAAAAAACGTTTGAGGGAATTGAAAGAGCAATTAAAGTATTCAGTCAGTGCACCTGTGGTGAGCTCCACACAAACCTATCCTTCAGAGCGCGATTTCAAAAAAGAAGATTACTTGAAGGCCGTTTTGGAGGCCAAGGAGCTCATAGCGGCGGGCGATTTCATGCAGGTGCAGGTTGGTCAGCGCATTAAAAAGCGCTATACCGAAAGCCCCTTGTCTTTGTACCGCGCACTCAGGTCACTCAACCCCAGTCCCTACATGTACTTTTACAATTTTGGTGACTTCCATGTGGTGGGTGCCAGTCCTGAAATTTTGGTGCGGCAAGAGCAAACCGAAGACGGTGTGAAAGTGACCATCCGTCCCTTGGCTGGCACAAGACCGCGCGGCGCAACACCCGAAAAAGACAAAGCAGCCGAGCTCGAATTGGTGAACGATCCCAAAGAGCGCGCCGAGCATGTCATGTTGATTGACTTGGCCCGCAATGACATTGGTCGCATTGCCAAAATAGGGTCTGTGAAAGTGACCGAAGCTTTTGCCATCGAGCGTTACAGCCATGTGATGCACATCGTCAGCAATGTCGAAGGCATTTTGAACGAAGGCATGACCAACATGGACGTGCTCAAGGCTGCGTTTCCAGCGGGTACCCTGACGGGCGCGCCCAAGGTTCATGCCATGGAACTCATCGACAAATTGGAGCCCACCAAGCGGGGCGTGTACGGTGGTGCTTGTGGATATCTCAGCTACGCAGGCGACATGGATGTGGCCATTGCCATTCGCACCGGCATCATCAAAGATCAAACCTTGTATGTGCAAGCTGCGGCTGGCGTGGTGGCCGACTCGGTGCCAGAGCTGGAGTGGAAAGAAACCGAACACAAAGCGCGCGCCTTGTTGCGTGCCAGTGAGTTGGTGGAAGAAGGATTGGAGTAATCAAGGTGAAAAAAATCAAATTGTTGATGGTCGACAACTACGACTCCTTCACTTACAACATCGTTCAATATTTTGGTGAACTGGGTGCCGATGTTGAAGTCTTTCGCAATGATGAAATTAGCCTCGAAGGCATTGCCGAAAGAAGACCTGATCGCCTGGTCATTTCTCCAGGACCTTGCTCACCTGCAGAGGCCGGCATCTCGGTGGCGGCCATTCAGCACTTTGCAGGCAAGCTGCCTATCTTGGGGGTGTGCTTGGGCCACCAAAGCATTGGCGCGGCCTTCGGTGGCAAGATTGTGCGAGCGCAAGAATTGATGCACGGTAAAACCAGTGTCCTTCACTCTACCCAGCAGGGCGTGTTTAGAAACTTGCCAGAAAAATTCACAGTCAATCGCTACCACTCACTGGCCATCGAGCGCGCCAGCTGCCCTGCAGATTTGGAGGTGACAGCATGGACCGATGATGGTGAAATCATGGGTGTGCGCCACAAAAGCTTGGCCATTGAAGGTGTTCAATTTCACCCAGAGTCGATTCTCACCGAGCATGGCCATGCCATGCTGAAAAACTTCTTGGAAGCCCATTGACATGAACACCCACATTTCTAGTTCAGCTCGCGTCGATCTTCGAAGCGACACCGTCACACGGCCAACGGCCGGCATGCGTGAAGCCATGGCGCAAGCTTTGGTGGGCGATGATGTGTTCGGCGATGACCCCAGCGTGAACGAGCTGCAGGAAAAAGTGGCCCACATGTTGGGCTTTGAAGCGGCCCTCTTCATGTCGACAGGCACGCAAAGTAACTTGTGCGGCATCTTGTCGCATTGCCAGCGTGGCGATGAATACATTGTGGGCCAGATGGCTCACTGCTACCGGTGGGAAGGGGGCGGTGCCGCGGTGTTTGGCAGTGTGCAACCGCAGCCACTTACCCAACAAGCTGACGGCACATTGGCATTGCAAGACATTGAGGCTGCTATCAAACCCGATGACGCCCACTTTGCAAAAACCAGAATGGTCGCATTGGAAAATACATGGGGCGGTAAGGTGCTGCCCCAAAGTTATTTGAACCACTACAGCCGCTTTGTGCAAGAAAAAGGTTTGGCCCGCCATCTAGACGGTGCGCGCTTGTTCAATGCAGCGGTGGCGCAAGCTACAGCAATGGGCACTTCACCCTACGATGAAGTCAAAAACATCACTCAATGTTTTGACAGTGTTTCTGTTTGCTTTAGCAAAGGCTTGGGTGCTCCCATGGGGTCTGCTTTGTGTGGCTCCAAAGACTACATTGCCAAAGCGCATCGCCTGCGAAAAATGGCCGGTGGTGGCTTGCGTCAAGCGGGCTTCATGGCGGCCGCCGTGTCCTACGCTTTAGACCATCATGTGACAAGAATGGCCGAAGACCATCAACTCATGGCGTATTTGGCGCAAGGCTTAGCAGGCATTCCCGGCCTGCAAGTTGAAGCACCTCAAACCAATATTTTGTTTGTTGATTTGGTGGACGAGGCCAAATCCCGCGGCGCTGCTTTGCAAGCGCATTTGAAAAGTGAAGGCATTGACATGACCGGTTTGTACCGCTTGCGATTTGTCACGCACTTGGATGTAGACCGTGCCGGTGTTGACCGCGCCATTGCGGCCATTCGTCAGTTCTTTGGCGCCTGATGCTCATCACCCAAGCCCTATTTTTAAAATTCAAAAGCAGAGATCACCATGCCGATCACGCCACAAGAAGCATTGCAAAGAACCATTGAGCACCGTGAAATTTTTCACGATGAAATGTTGCACATCATGCGCATGATCATGAATGGCGAGTTGTCGCCACTCATGACAGCCGCACTCATTACAGGCTTGCGCGTGAAGAAAGAAACCATTGGTGAAATTACTGCTGCAGCACAAGTGATGCGGGAGTTTTCAACCAAAGTCCATGTGCCCGATACACGTCACTTGGTCGACATTGTGGGTACCGGCGGTGATGGCTCGCACACCTTCAATATTTCGACGTGCTCTATGTTTGTGGCTGCTGCTGCAGGCGCCAAAACAGCCAAGCACGGTGGCCGCAGCGTCAGCAGCAAGTCGGGCAGTGCCGATGTGCTTGAAAGTTTAGGCGCCAACATCAACTTGCCACCAGAAAAAATTGTGCAGTGCGTGCAAGCGGTGGGCATTGGTTTTATGTTTGCGCCCAACCATCCCCCAGCCATGAAAAATGTAGCAGCTTTGCGCAAAGAGTTGGGCGTCAGAACCATTTTCAATATCTTGGGGCCACTGACCAATCCTGCTGGTGCACCCAACATCTTGATGGGGGTATTTCATTCCGACTTGGTGGGCATTCAAATTCGAGCTTTGCAACGTTTGGGTGCAGAGCATGCGCTGGTGGTCTACGGCCGCGATGGCATGGACGAAGTGAGCTTGGGCGCATCCACCTTGGTGGGTGAGTTGAAAGACGGCCACCTGACAGAATATGAAATTCACCCTGAGGACTTTGGCATGTCCATGGCAAGTTCCCGAGCGCTTCGCGTCGAAACGCCCGAAGAATCTCAAGCGGTTTTGCGTGGTGTTTTGAACAACGAAGCAAGCGCAGCGCGCGACATCGTGATTTTGAATGCGGGTGCAGCTTTGTATACCGCCAATGTCACGGCCTCTATCAAAGACGGCATTGCTTTGGCCCGCGAGACCATTGCCTCTGGCGCCGCCAAGAACAAGTTGACACAGTTTGTGGCGTTCACACAAAAAGCAGGAAATGCAGCATGAGTGATATTTTGAAAAAGATCGTGGCCGTCAAGCACGAAGAAATTGCACTGGCTTCCAGAATGAAATCATTCCAAGCGGTTCGTGCTGATGCAGAAAGCAGAGTCTTGACACGTGATTTCGTAGGCGCCATGCAAAAGAAAATTGCGAATCAAGAAGCCGCGGTCATTGCTGAAATTAAAAAAGCCAGCCCGTCTAAAGGCGTATTGCGCGCAGACTTTATTCCCGCTGACATTGCGCAAAGTTATGCGGAGTTTGGCGCGGCCTGCTTGTCTGTGCTCACGGATGTTCAGTTTTTTCAAGGTAGCAGCGACTATTTGAAACAAGCCAGGGCCAGTTGCGATTTGCCTGTGCTGCGCAAAGATTTCATGGTCGATGCCTATCAAATTTACGAATCACGCGCCATGGGCGCCGACTGCATTTTGCTCATTGCAGCTTGCTTGGACGATGCCCAAATGAAGGACTTGGAAGCCATTGCCCGCAGCTTGGACATGGCGGTCTTGGTGGAGGTGCATGACGCAGAAGAATTGAGCCGAGCTTTGAAACTCAGAACACCCCTGGTGGGCATCAACAATCGCAATCTTCGAACTTTTGAGGTCAGCCTTGAAGCCACCTTGGGCATGCTGAAAGATGTGCCTGCCGACCGAATCTTGGTCACGGAGAGCGGTATTTTGACGACAGCAGATGTGCAAAAAATGCGCGATGCGCATGTGAATGCCTTTCTGGTGGGCGAAGCTTTCATGCGCGCTGCCGATCCTGGTCAAGCGCTGGCCGACCTCTTTCATTGACATCTGCCGACCAAAATGGGTCTCAAGCAATCCGACCTGTTCAGTGAGGATCCAGACCACCTTAAGGCACCTTCGCCTTCGAATCAGCTGCTTTCAGCCGATTGGCCGCCCAGCACCGATGGGCTCACACCAACTTGGCGCAAACTGTTGGATGAGTTTTGGGTCAGCCAGGCTGGGCTTGATTTGAACGACAAGGTGCGAGCGGGCTTGGCGGCCAATCGTGTCTTTTTCCCCAAATCGCCTTACCGGGCCATGTCACTCACCCCTTTCGAAAAAATCCAAGTGGTGGTCTTGGGTCAAGACCCTTATCACGGCCCCAACCAAGCGCAGGGACTGGCTTTTTCGGTGGGAGCGGGTCAAAAAATACCGCCCAGTTTGCGAAATATCTTCAAAGAAATTCAGCGAGACCTCAGCCTTGCCATCCCCTCAGGACCCGATGCGGGCAACTTGATGCGCTGGTCCCAGCAAGGCGTTTTGTTATTGAACACGGCTCTCACAGTAGAGCAGTCGCTTCCGTCTAGCCATAGAGATTGGGGTTGGGAAGTGCTTACTGACAAAGTAATTCAGACCTTGGCGGCAAACTTCGAGCCCAAGGCATTTTTGTTGTGGGGTGCACATGCCCAAAGCAAGTCAGGCCTTATAGAGGCTTTGAATCAAAATGGCCGGCACTTGGTCTTAAAGGCCAATCACCCTTCACCTTTGTCGGCACTGCGCCCACCTTGGCCGTTCATTGGATGTGGTCATTTTGGCCAAGTCAACCGCTGGTTGGAGGCGCAAAATAAAAATCCCATCCTTTGGTAATTTCACGTCTGAGGCTTGCGGGGGTCTGAAAAAAAGTGGCATAATCCCAGATTCGCTGAGGAGGGGTGCCCGAGTGGCTAAAGGGGGCAGACTGTAAATCTGTTGGCTTACGCCTACACTGGTTCGAATCCAGTCTCCTCCACCAGCA
>JAIYCG010000018.1 GCA_027488115.1 Comamonadaceae bacterium
CAAGGCTGCGTTTGGCAACGACCCCGTGTTGGCCACCATGCTCGATGCAGGCGGTGAATACGCTTGGCGCGCTCGTGGTGAAGAGCACATGTGGACGCCTGACGCCATTGCCAAGTTGCAGCACAGCACCCGTGCCAACAACTGGACCACGTACAAAGAATACGCACAGATCATCAACGACCAAACCAAGCGTCAAATGACATTGCGCGGCTTGTTCGAATTCAAGATCGACCCTCTTAAGGCCATTCCCTTGGAAGAAGTGGAACCTGCCAGCGAAATCGTCAAACGTTTCGCCACAGGTGCCATGTCTTTGGGTTCTATTTCTACAGAAGCACACGCCACGTTGGCCGTTGCTATGAACCGCATTGGCGGCAAGAGCAACACCGGTGAAGGCGGTGAAGACTCCGCACGTTATCGCAACGAACTCAAAGGCATCCCGATCAAAAAGGGTGAGTCTTTGAAGAGCGTCATTGGCGCCAAAGAGGTGGAAGTCGACATGCCTTTAGACGCTGGCGATTCTCTGCGCTCTAAGATCAAGCAAGTGGCTTCTGGCCGCTTCGGTGTCACCGCCGAGTACTTGCACAGTGCCGATCAAATTCAGATCAAGATGGCGCAAGGTGCCAAGCCCGGTGAAGGTGGGCAGTTGCCAGGTGGCAAGGTGTCCGACTACATCGGCAAGCTGCGTCACTCTGTGCCCGGCGTGGGTTTGATTTCACCCCCACCTCACCACGACATCTACTCCATTGAAGATTTGGCCCAACTCATTCACGACTTGAAAAACGTGGCGCCTCACAGCGACATCAGCGTCAAGTTGGTGTCTGAAATTGGCGTGGGCACCATTGCTGCAGGCGTGGCCAAGTGCAAGAGCGATCACTTGGTGATCGCTGGCCACGACGGCGGTACCGGTGCATCACCTTGGTCTTCTATCAAGCACGCTGGTAGCCCATGGGAAATTGGTCTGGCAGAAACACAACAAACCTTGGTGCTGAACCGCTTGCGCGGCCGCATCCGTGTTCAAGCCGACGGTCAAATGAAGACCGGGCGCGACGTGGCTGTGGGGGCCTTGCTGGGTGCCGATGAGTTTGGCTTTGCCACCGCGCCGCTGGTGGTCGAAGGCTGCATCATGATGCGCAAATGCCACCTGAACACTTGCCCTGTGGGTGTGGCCACACAAGATCCTACGTTGCGTAAAAAGTTCTCTGGCAAGCCAGAGCACGTGGTCAATTACTTCTTCTTCATCGCCGAAGAAGTGCGTCAAATCATGGCGCAGTTGGGCATCAAGAAGTTTGACGACATGGTGGGCCGTGCCGATTTGCTCGACACGCGCAAAGGCATCGAGCACTGGAAATCAAGCGGTCTCGATTTCAGCCGTTTGTTGGCTGTGCCCGATGTGCCCGCAGACGTGCCCCGTCGCCACATCGATGTGCAAGACCACGGTTTGGAAAAAGCTTTGGACAATGTGCTCATTGCCAAGAGCCGCGCTGCCATCGACAAAGGTGAGAAAGTGCAGTTCATGGAAGTGGCGCGCAACGTCAACCGTTCTGTGGGCGCCATGCTCTCAGGTGCGGTGACCAAAGTGCATCCAGAAGGTTTGCCAGACGACACCATCCGCATTCAATTGGAAGGCACCGGCGGCCAATCCTTTGGCGCGTTTGTGGCCAAGGGCATTACCTTGTACCTGATTGGTGAAGCCAACGACTACACCGGCAAAGGTTTGTCAGGCGGCCGCATTGTGGTTCGTCCTAGCCTGGAGTTCCGCGGCGTGGCCAGTCAAAACATCATTGTGGGCAACACGGTGATGTACGGTGCTACCACAGGCGAAGCTTTCTTCGCAGGTGTGGGCGGTGAGCGTTTTGCAGTTCGCTTGTCAGGCGCCACGGCAGTGGTGGAAGGCACCGGCGACCATGGTTGTGAATACATGACCGGCGGTACTGTGGCCGTGTTGGGCAAAACAGGTCGCAACTTTGCGGCCGGTATGAGCGGCGGCATTGCCTATGTGTACGACGAAGACGGCCAGTTTGCATCTCGCTGCAACACTGCCATGGTTAGCATGGAAAAAGTGTTGACCGTGGCCGAGCAAGAGGCTTCCGTGGACCGCAAAGTGTGGCACCGCGATCAAGCCGATGAAACACAGTTGAAGAAGTTGCTGGAAGACCACCACAAGTGGACCGGCAGCCAGCGCGCACGTGAATTGCTCGACAACTGGGCGCAAGCGCGCATGAAGTTCGTGAAAGTGTTCCCGAACGAATACAAGCGCGCCTTGGGTGAAATCAACGCACGCAAAGCGGCGGCCAAGTCCACAGACTCTGTGGCTGCTAACTAAGCAAGCAACTCATTGGCCTCAAGAGCACATAGAAATAACAAGGATTGAACATGGGAAAAATCACCGGCTTCATGGAATTTGAACGCGTTGAAGAGGGTTACAAGCCCGTCGGCGAGCGCGTCAAAAATTACAAAGAGTTCGTCATCGGTTTGGACGAGTCACAAGCCAAAGCGCAAAGCGCTAGATGCATGGACTGCGGTACACCGTTTTGCAACAGCGGCTGCCCCGTCAACAACATCATTCCGGACTTCAACGATTTGGTATTTCAAGGTGATTGGAAAAACGCCATTGAAGTACTGCACAGCACCAACAACTTCCCAGAGTTCACGGGCCGCATTTGCCCCGCACCTTGCGAAGCTGCTTGCACACTGAATGTGGCTGACGATGCCGTGGGCATCAAGTCGATTGAGCACGCCATCATTGACCGTGCTTGGCAAGAAGGTTGGGTCAAGCCCCGTCCCGCTGCCCACAAGACTGGCAAAAAAGTAGCCGTGGTGGGCTCTGGCCCAGCCGGCATGGCCGCTGCCCAGCAATTGGCTCGCGTGGGTCACGATGTGACCTTGTTCGAAAAGAACGACCGCATTGGTGGCTTGTTGCGTTACGGCATTCCCGATTTCAAAATGGAAAAGTCGCACATCGACCGCCGTGCTGAGCAGCTGATCGCTGAAGGCGTGACCCTCAAGACTGGCGTCATGGTGGGCAGTCTGCCTGCGGGTTCCAAGGTGACCAATTGGTCTCAAGAAACCATCAGCCCTGAGCAACTCCAGAAAGACTTCGATGCCGTGTTGCTGACGGGTGGCTCAGAGCAATCACGTGACTTGAACGTGCCTGGCCGTGATTTGGCGGGTATTCACTTTGCGATGGAATTCTTGCCCCAGCAAAACAAGGTCAATGCGGGCGACCAGCTCAAAGACCAATTGCGCGCTGACGGCAAACACGTCATCGTGATTGGCGGCGGCGATACAGGCAGCGATTGCGTGGGCACTTCTAACCGCCATGGCGCGAAGAGCGTCACGCAGTTTGAGGTGATGCCTCAGCCACCTGAAGAAGAAAATCGTCCTTTGACATGGCCTTACTGGCCTCTCAAATTGCGCACCAGTTCTAGCCACGAAGAGGGCTGCACCCGAGAATTCGCCATTTCTACCCAAGAATTCATTGGCGAAAAAGGCAAAGTGACCGGCCTTAAAACTGTGGAAGTTGAATTCAAAGACGGCAAGTTGGTGAATGTGCCAGGTACTGAAAAAACGTATCCCGCTGACATGGTCTTCTTGGCCATGGGCTTTGTGAACCCTGTTGCCACCATTTTGGATGCCTTTGGGGTCGACAAAGACAACCGCGGCAACGCCAAAGCCAGCACCGATTTCACTGGCGGCTATGCCACCAACGTTCCCAAAGTGTTTGCGGCTGGCGACATGCGCCGTGGTCAGTCCTTGGTGGTGTGGGCCATTCGGGAAGGCCGCCAAGCTGCCCGCTCAATTGACGAATTCTTAATGGGAACCAGCGACTTACCCCGTTAAAATGAACGCAGACAGCTTAAGTGACGGAAACGCAAAACGCTTCACACTCACTTAACCTGAACGCCTTATCCTCCAAAAGCCGGCGATCCCGGCTTTTGTTATTTGACACATGACCTTGCCCAACACTTCTCTGCTGGTTGAACTCAAAAGCCTCAGCTTCGGCTATGGGGACCGGGTCATCTTGAACGACATCTCTTTTGGCATCCCGCGTGGCAAAGTCACGGCCCTCATGGGTGTGTCTGGCGGTGGCAAGACCACCGTTCTGCGCATGATTGGCGGCCAATACACCGCACAGAAAGGGCAACTCACATTCGATGGTCAAGATGTGGGTCAGATGAACACCGAGCAACTCTATGCAGCACGCAGACGCATGGGCATGTTGTTTCAATTTGGTGCCTTGTTCACAGACATGAACGTGTTTGACAACGTCGCGTTTCCATTGAGGGAGCACACCAAAATGTCGGAGTCTATGGTGCGCGACATTGTGTTGATGAAGCTCGATGCAGTGGGCTTGCGAGGTGCCAGAAACTTAATGCCTTCTGAAATTTCAGGTGGTATGGGCAGACGCGTCGCACTGGCCCGCGCCATTGCGCTGGATCCTGACTTGATGATGTACGACGAACCTTTTGCCGGCCTTGACCCCATTTCTTTGGGTACAGCGGCAAGGCTCATTCGAAGGTTGAACGACAGCTTGGGCATTACCAGCGTGGTAGTGTCTCACGACGTTGACGAAACATTCCAGATTGCCGACCATGTGGTGGTCTTGGCCAACGGCAAGGTGGCAGCCCAAGGTACGCCTGAATCACTCAGACAAACTTCAGACCCGCTCGTTCACCAATTTGTGAATGGTCTCAGTGATGGGCCTGTTCATTTTCATTATCCAGCCACGGCCATTGCAGAAGATTTTGGTGGTGTTTCTCAATGATCTTTTTTCATCCCGCTGAACTTGGATATCGGGTTCGTCAGAAATTGGCGGATTGGGGATATGGCGCGCGTTTGTTTGCTCAGTTGGCCATGCTATCGGGTGCAAGCCTAAAGCGCTTTGGGCTGGTTCGCGACCAAGTTCACTTTTTAGGCAATTACTCTTTGGCCATCATCACCGTCTCTGGCTTGTTTGTCGGATTCGTTTTAGGCTTGCAGGGTTACTACACCTTGCAGCGGTATGGTTCAGCCGATGCGCTAGGCTTGTTGGTGGCACTCAGTTTGGTGCGCGAGTTGGGGCCCGTGGTGGCCGCTTTGTTGTTTGCAGGCAGGGCTGGCGCGTCCATCACTGCAGAAATTGGTTTAATGCGCGCAGGTGAGCAACTAACCGCTTTGGAAATGATGGCGGTTGATCCCAAGCTGCGAATTTTGGCGCCTCGTTTGTGGGGGGGCATCATTGCTTTGCCTCTTCTCACAGCTGTTTTCAGTGCCGTTGGCATTTTGGGTGGTTATGTGGTGGGTGTGCTGCTCATTGGCGTCGATGCCGGTTCATTTTGGAGTCAAATGCAAAGCGGTGTTGATGTGTTCAAAGATGTGGGCAACGGCATGATCAAAAGCGTGGTGTTTGGCGTGGCAGTGACCTTCATTGCTTTGCTGCAAGGTTATGTGGCTCAGCCAACACCCGATGGTGTGGCTTCTGCGACCACTCGAAGCGTGGTCATCTCTTCGTTGTCTGTTTTAGGACTGGACTTCATCCTGACGGTGATGATGTTCAGCATTTAAGGAGGACGTGATGCAACGTTCAAAAAATGATGTGTGGGTGGGATTGTTTGTGTTGATGGGCTTGGCTGCGGTGCTTTTCTTAGCCCTTAAATCGGCCAACTTGCTTCAATACAGTTGGTCCAAAAATTACACGGTCACTGCTAAGTTTGACAACATTGGCGGTCTTAAAAAAGGCGCGGCCGTCAAGAGTGCGGGTGTGGTGGTGGGCCGTGTTGACACCATTCAATTTGACGGTGATAGCTTTCAAGCCAAAGTGAGCTTGGCTTTGCAAAATCAGTTTGCCTTTCCCAAAGACAGCTCTTTGAAAATTCTCACCAGTGGATTGTTGGGAGAACAGTACGTGGGCATTGTGGCTGGCGCCGATGAAAAAAACCTGGTGGCAGGTGACAACATTGGATCTACCCAATCGGCGGTTGTCTTGGAGAATTTAATCAGTCAATTTTTGTACAGCAAAGCGGCTGATCCTGCAGCACCTTCTTCTGGAACTAAATAATGAGAGTTTGGTTGCGCTTGCGCATTGGCTTCTTTATCTTCGCATTATTGGTTTTGCAAGGCTGTGCCTCTTTGAAAGGGCCAGATCCGTCGGATCCTCTTGAGCCTCTTAACCGAAAAGTGACTGCCTTCAACGATGTGGCAGACGACGTCGTGCTTCGCCCAGTGGCTGTTTTGTATGGTCAAGTTTTGCCCGTTGTGGTTCGCAAAGGCATTGGCAATTTTTTCAGCAATCAAAGTGATGTGATGTCTTTTTTCAATAGCCTTGCGCAATTGAAATTAGAGGCCGCAGCCAAAAATGCCATGCGCGTGGGTATCAACACCACCATGGGTCTGGGGGGCATTATTGATTGGGCAACTGAATTCAAAATCGACAAGCACAAAGAGGACTTTGGTCAGACCATGGCGTTTTGGGGTGTTTCATCAGGTCCTTATGTGGTTTTGCCGTTCTTTGGGCCTTCTACCATTCGGGATAGTTTCGGACTTTACGTCGATGTCAAAACAGATGTGAACCAACAATTCAAAGACAATGCGGTTAGAAATACGCTGACTTTGTTGCGTTTGACCGACAAGCGGGAGCGCTATTTAACCTTGTCTGACGCTGTCAAACAAGCCTCCTTAGACCCCTACACCTTCACGCGAGACGCCTATTTGCAAAAGCGTTTGAACGATATTTACGATGGCAACCCGCCCATGATGGAAGACCTTGAAGATCCAGACCAGGCGACGCCCATGGTGGCCCCTAACCAACCGGGCGCTAGAGCCAATCAAGAGCCGCCAAAGGCCTTCAAACCTTAAAAGCCTTGTGCCATTTAAGAATTGAGCGTGGTGGTTTAATCAACCTTTTTGAAGCTAGCGCGTTAAAGAGTCAAACGCTCTTTATGATCTCACCTTATGAATCGCAAATTCTTTACTTTGATATGGTCTGTTGTCTGGGCATTCGGCTTTGCTTTGAGTTCGGTCCAAGTTTTGGCTGCCGATGAGGCGCCTGATGCCTTTGTGAAACGCATTTCGAATGAAACCTTGGATGCGGTGCGTTCCGACAAAAACATCAAAGGCGGTGACATCAACAAGATCATGCAATTGGTCGATAACAAGCTGATGCAGCATGTTAATTTCCGACGCATGACCGCCTTGGCCACCGGCCCAGGTTGGCGCAAGGCCACGCCTGAGCAACAAGATCGTTTGCAAGAAGAGTTTAAATTGTTGCTCATTCGCACTTATTCGGGCGCACTCAGCCAAATCAATGATCAGGTCATTGAAGTCAAGCCTTTGCGCGGTGCAAGCGATGACAAAAACTTGGTGGTCCAAACCGAAGTCAAAGGCAGAGGTGAGCCCATCCAGCTTGACTATCGCCTTGAAAAAACGCCCGGCGAAGGCGCTGGCTGGAAAATTTTTGACCTCAACGTCTTGGGTATTTGGTTGGTGGAAAACTACCGCTCGCAATTCTCAAAAGAAATCAATGCAGGTGGCGTGGATGGTTTGATCAAGAGCTTGTCCGATCGCAACAAATCGAATGCTAAAAAAGCTTAATTTCGAACTTGGAATCGCGCGCCTGATGCCGACTCAAGCATGTCCACAGCTCTTTTAATCTTGCCCTCCGATTTGCGCCATGGCAATGCTGCCAACAGCTTGGCAAAGTTGCAAGCTCAAATTCGCAACAGTCCCGATGCCGAGGTGGAAATCCAAGCCGGACAGCTGACCGACTTCGACTCATCGGCTCTGGCCGTACTCCTGGGATGCCGACGAGAAGCCGAAAGTCTGTCAAAAACTTTGAAATTTAAGCAATTCCCGGCCAAATTACGCGAATTGGCCCTGCTTTATGGGGTGTCTGAGCTCTTGGTCGAAAGCACATGACCGTAAAATAGGGGGCTCATGCCCGCCATCTCTTTTCAAACCGTTTCCAAAACTTACCCTGCCAAACAGCCTGGCAGTGAGCCTTTCACAGCACTCAACAAAGTAAGCTTTGACATTGCTGAGGGTGAGTTTTTTGGCCTGCTCGGCCCCAATGGCGCCGGTAAAACCACCCTCATCAGCATTCTGGCAGGCCTTAGCAAAGCCACTGAAGGCCGAGTCATGGTGCATGGCAAGGATGTCCAATTGGATTACGCTCATACGCGGCGCATGCTGGGTGTGGTCCCTCAAGAGCTGGTCTTTGACCCCTTCTTCACCGTTCGGGAAGCCTTGCGTTTTCAATCGGGTTATTTTGGCGTTCAAAAAAACGATGCATGGCTTGATGAGTTGCTAGACAGCTTAGGTCTCTCAGACAAAGCCAATTCAAACATGCGGCAGCTCTCCGGCGGTATGAAGCGCCGCGTTTTGGTGGCCCAAGCTTTGGTTCACAAGCCCCGCGTCATTGTCCTGGATGAGCCCACGGCTGGCGTCGATGTAGAGCTTAGGCAAACCTTGTGGCAATTCATCGCCAAGTTAAACCGTGAAGGCCATACTGTTTTGCTCACCACCCATTATTTGGAAGAAGCTGAAGCGCTGTGTGGCCGCTTGGCCATGCTCAAACAAGGTCGGGTATTGGCTTTGGCAAGCACGTCTGAGTTGTTGAAGTCTGCTTCAAGCAACGTGCTGCGCTTCAAGTTGGACGGTCAACTCCCTATTGAGTTGGCAGCCAAGGCGCGCATCACGGGTCGCATCGTTCAGTTTCCAGCGCACGACGCCGTTGAAATAGAAACCTACCTTGCCGCGGTTCGCCAAGCAGGCTTGGTTGCAGAGGATGTTGAAATTCGCAAGGCCGACTTAGAAGATGTGTTTTTAGATGTGATGGCCGAGGGCAAATCATGAACGGCTGGCGCATGTTGTTGTACAAAGAGGTGTTGCGCTTTTGGAAGGTTGCATTCCAAACCATAGCAGCGCCCGTTCTCACCTCCGTTCTCTACATGATGATTTTCGGCCATGTCTTAGAAGACCATGTGAAGGTCTATGACAGCGTGCCTTACACGGCGTTTTTATTGCCCGGCCTCATCATGATGAGCGTCTTACAAAATGCTTTTGCCAACAGCTCTTCCAGCTTGGTGCAAAGCAAAATCATGGGCAATATCGTCTTCTTGTTGCTCACCCCCTTGTCTCACTGGCATTGGTTTGTGGCCTATGTCGGGTCATCGATGTTGCGCGGTTTGGCTGTGGGTTTTGGTGTGTTTGCCGTCACGGTTTGGTTTGCGCCTTTGCAGTACCATGCGCCAGTTTGGATTTTGGTTTTTGCCGTCCTGTGTGCCGGCTTGTTGGGCGCCCTAGGCTTGGTTGCAGGACTTTGGTCTGAAAAATTTGACCAAATGGCGGCTTTTCAAAGTTTTGTGATCATGCCCATGACCTTCTTGTCGGGCGTTTTTTACTCCATTCATTCTTTGCCGCCCTTTTGGCAAGGCTTGAGTCACTTAAATCCTTTCTTCTACATGATTGACGGTTTCAGATACGGCTTCTTTGGCCAAAGCGATGTCTCGCCTTGGACCAGCTTGGCGGTTGTTTCTGTGGCCATGTTGGCTGTCAGCACTTTGGCCATTCAATTGCTGAAATCAGGCTACAAAATCAGAGGCTGATTTCATTTTCCAAGTACCTCACCCCATGACTGCAGAACAAATACAAGCCATGATTGCCGCCGGCCTTTCGTGCGATCACCTAAGCGTCGACGGCGATGGTCGCCATTGGCAAGCTGTGGTGGTTTCTCCTCAATTTGAAGGTCTGCGTCTCATTGCGCGGCATCAAAAGGTATACGCCACCTTGGGCAACAAAATGCAAAACGATGAGGTGCATGCCTTGTCCATGAAAACTTTCACGCCAGCTGAATGGGCAAAAGCGCAAGCTTGAACATTTGGTCCAATCAGCTCGCGCATACAGCAATTCACTCTAAAAAATGGACAAACTCATCATTCGTGGCGGGCATTCTTTGAATGGCGAAATAGACATTGCAGGCGCTAAAAATGCCGCCTTGCCAGAACTTTGCGCCGCCTTGTTAACCGACCAGGAAGTCGTGCTGCGCAATGTGCCCAAGTTGCAAGACGTCAACACCATGCTCAAGCTCATTCGCAACATGGGTGTCACTTGCCTGTATGCAGAAGACGGCAGCGTCAGCTTGAATGCGAGTGCACTGAACAAGCCCGAGGCACCCTACGAGATGGTGAAAACCATGCGCGCTTCCGTGCTGGCACTCGGCCCCTTGTTGGCCCGATTTGGCCATGCACGTGTTTCCCTGCCGGGTGGGTGTGCCATTGGTTCTCGACCTGTCGACCAGCACATCAAAGGCTTGCAGGCCATGGGCGCCAAGATCGTGGTCGAGCACGGTTACATGGTGGCCGATTTGGCCAACGGAAGGACGCGCTTAAAAGGCGCACGCATTGCAACCGACATGGTCACCGTCACGGGCACAGAGAATTTTTTGATGGCTGCTGCTTTGGCTGAGGGCGAAACTGTTTTGGAAAACGCAGCTCAAGAACCTGAAATTCCTGATCTGGCAGAAATGCTCATTCAAATGGGCGCCAAGATCGAAGGTCACGGCTCCAGTCGAATTCACATTCAAGGGGTTGAAAAACTGAAGGGCTGCGATCATGCAGTGGTCGCCGATCGAATTGAAGCGGGCACATTTTTGTGCGCGGTGGCGGCCACGGGTGGCGATGTCGTATTGAAGCATGCGCGCGGTGATCACCTTGACGCGGTCATTGAAAAATTGAGAGATGCGGGTGCTCAAATAGAAGTGGGGCCCAACTTCATTCGCGTGAAAGCGCAAGGCCGAATGAAGGCTCAAAGCTTTCGAACCACAGAGTACCCTGGCTTTCCGACCGACATGCAAGCCCAGTTCATGGCTTTGAACTGCATTGCCGAGGGCACCAGCAAAGTCACTGAAACTATCTTTGAAAATCGTTTCATGCACGTCAATGAGTTGGTCCGCTTGGGTGCCAACATTCAAATTGACGGTAAAGTTTCAGTGGTCCAGGGCGTTCGCCAGTTATCAGGCGCCACCGTGATGGCCACAGACCTGCGTGCATCTGCCAGCTTGGTCATTGCCGGTTTGGTGGCCGAGGGCGAAACCATTGTGGACCGCATCTACCACCTTGATCGTGGCTACGACCGCATGGAAGCCAAATTGAGAAAAGTGGGCGCGCAAATTGAACGTTCGAAGTCATCACAGGAACTGACATGATCACCTTGGCCTTGTCCAAAGGACGAATTTTTGATGAGACACTGCCGCTCTTGAAAGTGGCAGGCATCGAAGTGCTGGAAGATCCGGAAACTTCTCGCAAACTGATACTGCCTACCAACCAAGCGGGTGTCAGAGTGGTTTTGGTTCGTGCAACCGATGTGCCCACCTACGTTGAATATGGCGGTGCTGATTTGGGCGTCACAGGCAAAGACACGCTGATTGAACATGGCGGGCAAGGCTTGTACCAACCCCTGGATTTGCAAATTGCCAAGTGCCGCATGAGCGTGGCGGTACGTGCTGATTACGATTATGCAACGGCTGTTAAATCTGGTTCCCGTCTCAAAGTGGCAACCAAATACACCAACATTGCACGCGAATTCTTCGCTCAAAAAGGCGTTCACGTTGACTTGATCAAGCTGTATGGCAGCATGGAATTGGCGCCCCTCACTGGTTTGGCCGATGCCATTGTCGACTTGGTTTCAACGGGCAGCACCTTGAAAGCCAACCACCTGATTGAAGTCGAGCGCATCATGGACATCAGCTCAAGACTGGTTGTCAATCAAGCCTCGCTCAAATTGAAGCAAGAACCCATTCGCGCCATCATTGATGCTTTTGCAAAGGCTGTGTCAGCTGGCGCTGTGGCCAAAGCTTAAGCTAAGCGCACGCCATTGAAAAAGAGCCAACCACACCTCAAGAGATTTGATTCATGACCCCGCCAGTTGCCAAAGCTTTGCGTTTGAAAACGTCCGATACAGATTTTGAAGTCGAATTTCAAAAACGGCTGCATTGGTCATCGGCCGAAGACGCCGCCATTGAATCGCGCGTTGCTGAAATTTTGGCGGATGTCCAAAAACGCGGCGACCTCGCAGTTTTGGAATACACGCAACGCTTTGATGGCTTGAAGGCTGACAACATGCAGCAGCTGGTGCTGACCCAAGCTGAGTTGAAGGCAGCGTTTGAGGCTCTGCCTGCTTTGCAAAGAGACGCTCTTGAGGCCGCTGCCAAGCGAGTCCGAAGCTACCACGAGGCACAGAAAAAAGCTTCTGGCGAAAGTTGGTCCTACAAGGACGAAGACGGTACCTTGTTGGGTCAGAAAGTCACACCGCTCGACCGCGTGGGCATTTATGTGCCTGGCGGCAAGGCTGCTTATCCTTCGTCCGTTTTGATGAATGCCATTCCTGCACATGTGGCGGGTGTAGAAGAGATCATCATGGTGGTGCCTACCCCGCAAGGCGTGAAAAATGCCTTGGTATTGGCAGCAGCCTATGTGGCGGGTGTATCGCGCGCATTCACCATTGGCGGCGCACAGGCAGTGGCCGCGCTGGCCTATGGCACTGCTTCGGTTCCCAAAGTTGACAAAATAACGGGCCCTGGCAATGCCTACGTGGCCAGCGCTAAAAAGCGCGTGTTTGGCACCGTGGGCATTGACATGATTGCAGGTCCTAGCGAAATTTTGGTCTTGGCTGATGGCAGCACGCCGCCTGAGTGGGTGGCCATGGATTTGTTCTCGCAAGCCGAACACGATGAGTTGGCGCAAAGCATATTGCTCTGCCCAGATGCCGATTACATTGAAAAAGTTCAAGTCGCCATGGATCAGTTGCTGCCCACATTGCCGCGAGCTGCCATCATTGCCAAATCCATGAACGATCGCGGTGCACTTATTCAAACGCGCAGCATGCAAGAGGCGTGTGAAATTAGCAACCGCATTGCGCCCGAGCACCTGGAGGTGTCCAGTCTCAATCCCCATCAATGGGAGCCCTTGCTCAAGCACGCAGGCGCTGTATTTTTAGGCGCATTTACCAGCGAGTCCTTGGGCGATTATTGCGCTGGACCCAATCATGTGTTGCCCACCAGCGGCACGGCACGCTTTTCATCGCCCTTGGGTGTTTACGATTTTCAAAAACGCTCAAGCCTCATTGAAGTGAGTGAAAAGGGCGCACAAACTCTGGGCAAAATTGCTGCCGAATTGGCTTATGGTGAAGGCTTGCAAGCGCACGCACGTGCCGCTGAATTGCGCTTGAACCCCGTGCCGCCTCAAAGAAAAATACCATGAGTGACTCTCTCAATTCAAGCGCTGGAGCGCAGCCATCGGCAAGCCCTTGGTTAAAACACATTCGCCAAGATGTGCAGTCAATGCACGCCTATGCCATTCAAGATTCAATCGGCATGGTCAAGCTAGACGCCATGGAGAATCCCTTCAACTTGCCCTCAGACTTGCAAAAGAAATTGGGCGAGCGTCTGGGTTCATTGGCCCTTAACCGTTATCCAGGTGAGCGCATCAATGTCTTGCGCTCGGAACTGGCCAAGTACGCGCAAATGCCTGAAGGCTTTGACATCATGCTGGGCAATGGTTCCGATGAACTCATCACGCTCCTCTCGGTGGCCTGTGATGTGCCTGGTGCCAGCATTTTGGCGCCGCTGCCAGGCTTCGTGATGTATGCCATGAGTGCTCAATTGCAAGGTGTGACATTTCAAGGTGTGCCATTGACTGCCAATTTCGAGTTGGACGAAGCGGCCATGTTGAGCGCCATTGCAATGCACAAACCTGCTGTGGTTTATTTGGCTTACCCCAACAACCCCACAGGCACTTTGTGGAGTGCCGATGTCATTGAGCGCATTGTGGTAGCCCAAGGCCAGCAAGGCGGCTTGGTGGTGATGGACGAAGCTTATCAGCCCTTTGCAAGTCAAACCTATGTGAACCGTTTGGCGCGTCATGGCCACGTGTTGCTCATGCGCACCTTGTCCAAATTTGGTTTGGCAGGTGTTCGTCTGGGTTACATGATGGGCCCCAAGGCCTTGATTGCCGAAATCGACAAAGTTCGCCCGCCTTACAACATCAGTGTTTTGAACTGTGAATGCGCGCTGTTTGCGTTGGAACATGCCGAGGTGTTTGCAGCCCAGGCGGTTCAAATTCGACAAGAACGAGAAAAACTCAGCCAGTCATTGGCGGTGTTGCCAGGTTTGCAAGTTTTCCCAAGCCAGGCCAATATGCTCCTGGTTCGTATGCCAGACGCCACAAAGTGCTTCGAAGGTATGAAGTTGAAAGGTATTTTGGTCAAGAACGTTTCTAAAATGCATCCATTGCTCACCAACTGTTTGCGCCTCACTGTCGGAACCCCCGCAGAAAACGCACTCATGTTGGCAGCACTCAAGGAATCTTTATGAGCTCACCCCGCGTTGCAGAAGTCACGCGCAACACTGCAGAAACCCAAATTAGAGTCAAAGTCAATTTGGACGGCACCGGTCAAGCCAACTTGTCAACCGGCATTGGCTTCTTCGACCACATGCTCGATCAAATTGCACGCCATGGCCTCATTGATTTGGACATCGAAGCCAAGGGTGATTTGCACATTGATGGCCATCACACCGTCGAAGATGTAGGCATCACTTTGGGCCAAGCCGTGGCAAAAGCTGTGGGCGATAAAAAAGGGCTGCGTCGTTATGGCCATGCCTATGTGCCTCTAGACGAAGCCCTGTCACGCGTCGTCATTGACTTTTCAGGCCGCCCTGGTTTGGTCAATCATGTGCCTTTCACCAGCGGCATGGTGGGCGGCTTTGACACGCAGCTCATGCACGAGTTTTTTCAGGGCTTTGTGAACCACGCCTTGGTCACACTGCACATAGACAACTTGCGCGGTGACAATGCGCACCATCAAGCAGAAACCGTATTCAAAGCTTTCGCGCGCGCGCTGCGAGCTGCCCTTGAAATTGACCCACGCTCCGTGGGCATCATTCCTTCCACCAAGGGTTCGCTCTAAGCATGTCCCCCAATTCAGTGGCGGTGGTGGATTACGGCATGGGCAACTTGCGTTCAGTGGCCCAAGCCGTCATTCATGCTGCCCAAGATACGGGCATAGACGTGAAAATCACTTCCAATCCTCAGGATGTGCGCAACGCCACCCGAGTGGTGCTGCCCGGTCAAGGGGCCATGCCCGACTGCATGCGCGAGCTGCGCGATTCAGGATTGCTTGAAGCGGTGCTAGAGGCGGCCAACAAAAAACCTTTGTTTGGGGTTTGTGTTGGTATGCAAATGTTGCTAGACCACAGTGACGAAGGCAATGTGCTTGGCTTGGGCCTCATCCCTGGCAACGTGGTCAAATTTAATTTGGCTGACAAAACACAGCCCGATGGCAGCCGCTTCAAAGTGCCTCAAATGGGCTGGAACCAGGTCAATTTCTGCTCAAATGATGGTCTCCAACATCCGGTTTGGGGCAAAATCCCCAATGGCAGCTATTTCTACTTTGTACACAGTTTTTTCGCAAAACCCGATAATGCACACCATGTTGCTGCACAAACTGACTACGGCGGGCTTTTCGCCTGTGCCATTGCGCGCGATAATTTGTTTGCCACGCAGTTCCACCCAGAAAAAAGTGCCGACCAAGGTTTGGCCCTGTATCGGAACTTTTTGCACTGGCAACCTTAACGACTTGATTTAATTTCCAATTTCATTTTCTTCACTCTCGCGCTACCCATTAGCCATGATTCTGATACCTGCAATTGATCTCAAAGACGGCCACTGCGTTCGTCTCAAACAAGGTGACATGGACCAAGCCACCACTTTTGGCGAAGACCCTGCGGCCATGGCCCAAAGTTGGCTCGACAAAGGTGCAAGGCGATTGCACCTGGTCGATCTCAATGGCGCTTTTGCTGGCAAACCACAAAACTTCGCGGCCATCAAATCCATTCTCAAAGCGGTGGGAGACGAAATTCCAGTTCAGTTGGGCGGTGGCATTCGCGATTTAGACACCATCGAAAAATACATCGACGGCGGTTTGCGTTACGTCATCATTGGTACAGCCGCCGTTAAAAACCCAGGCTTCTTGCGCGATGCTTGCAGTGCCTTTGGCGGTCACATCATTGTGGGTCTCGACGCCAAAGACGGCAAAGTAGCCACCGATGGTTGGAGCAAGCTCACAGGCCACGAAGTGGTTGACCTGGCTAAAAAGTTCGAAGACTGGGGCGTCGAGTCCATCATTTACACCGACATTGGTCGCGATGGCATGCTCAGCGGCATCAACATCGATGCCACTGTGAAGTTAGCGCAAGCCCTCACCATTCCTGTCATTGCGTCTGGTGGTTTGTCCAACATGACCGACATTGAACAATTGTGCGCCGTAGAAGCCGAGGGTGTAGAAGGCGTCATTTGTGGTCGCGCTATTTATTCCGGCGACCTTGATTTCCAAGCAGCCCAGGCACGGGCCGATGAACTTAACGACTGACAGCCTGCAGGGTCATCCGGGTTGGCGCTGGTCATTGCCGCAAGGTGACAGTGTGTTTGTGGCCCAGCAAGGCGCGCAGGTTTTGTCTTGGCAAACAGGCGGGCAAGAGCGTTTGTACCTCAGTCCGGTTTCTGCTTGCGACGGTCACACTGCCATCCGCGGCGGCATCCCTGTTTGCTTTCCGCAATTTAACCAACGAGGCACCTTGCCTAAGCATGGCTTTGCGCGCAACATGACTTGGCATTTGCTGGCTGATCAAAGCCAGGGGCCAGAAAAAGTTTTTGAGCTGTCAGACAATGCGCAAACGCAATCGCTCTGGCCTTTTCAATTTAGAGCGCAAATTCATGTTGTGTTAGCGGCTAGCAGTTTAAAAATTCAGCTCAAAGTTCAAAACCTCGGCCTTCAAACTTTGAGTTTCACTGGTGCTTTGCACACCTATCTTGCTGTGCATCAGATTGACCAAGTCAGCTTGAATGGGCAAGCCCATCAACCTGAATGGGATGCTGTGATCGACTCGCATCAAGCATGTACAGGCCAACTCTCATTCAACTCTGAATTTGATCGGGTCTACGACGTCACCCCTGAAACACAGCCTACTTGGGTGTTGGACGATGGCAACCTCCAACTGCAAATTTCACAAAGTGCCTCATGGGGCCAAAGCGTAGTTTGGAATCCAGGTGCTGAGAAATGCAGCCAGCTCAAAGACATGCCTTTTGATGGCTATCAACGCATGCTGTGCGTTGAAGCCGCGCGCGTCACATCTACCATCGAAGTTCTGCCGTCTCAACAATGGGCAGCTTGGCAACAATTCACGGTTTCAACATCATGCTAGCCAAACGCATCATTCCTTGCCTTGACGTGACCGGCGGCCGTGTGGTCAAAGGCGTTAACTTTGTAGAACTTCGCGACGCAGGTGACCCCGTCGAAATTGCGGCCAGGTACAACGAGCAAGGTGCCGATGAGCTTACTTTTTTGGACATCACGGCCACCAGCGATGGCCGCGATCTCATTCTGCACATCATCGAAGCGGTGGCCTCTCAGGTCTTCATCCCGCTCACAGTAGGTGGCGGTGTCAGAACCGTTGAAGATGTTCGCCGCTTGCTCAATGCGGGTGCCGACAAAACCAGTTTCAACTCAGCGGCCATTGCCAACCCGCAAGTCATTCGAGATGCATCCCAAAAATACGGCGCCCAGTGCATTGTGGTGGCCATCGATGCCAAACGTCGTCAGGGACAGGACCTTCAGTTGCGCGGCGAGGGTTGGGATGTTTACAGCCATGGTGGCCGTCAGAATACGGGCTTAGATGCGGTGCAGTGGGCAACCCAAATGGCCGAATTTGGTGCTGGCGAAATTTTGCTCACCAGCATGGACCGCGATGGTACCAAGTCGGGTTTTGATTTGGCCCTGACCAAGGCTGTGAGTGATTCGGTGCAAGTTCCCGTCATCGCTTCGGGCGGTGTTGGCAATTTGGACCATCTGGCCGATGGCGTCCAGCAGGGCGGCGCCGATGCCGTGCTGGCAGCCAGTATTTTTCACTACGGCGAATACACTGTTCAGGAAGCCAAGCAGCGCATGCGCGAGCGGGGAATTCCTGTCCGTTTGTAAACAAACGCCCGTTCAAGGCTTAGACAAGTGGTAGATTCACCCCATGAATTGGCTTGATCAAATTAAATGGGATGCACAGGGCTTGGTACCCGTGATCGCTCAAGAAGTCAGCACGGGCAATGTGCTGATGTTCGCTTGGATGAACAGAGAAGCACTGCAAAAAACCGTCGAACTCAAACGTGCGGTGTATTTCAGCCGATCTCGCAACAAACTGTGGTTCAAAGGCGAAGAGTCGGGTCATGTGCAAACCGTGCACGACATCCGATTAGATTGTGACAACGACGTGGTGTTGCTCAAGGTCACCCAATTGGGTCATGAGCCAGGCATTGCTTGCCACACAGGCCGTCACAGCTGTTTCTTCCAACAGTATCAAAATGGCGAATGGATGGCCGTCGAACCGGTCCTGAAAGATCCCGAATCAATTTACAAGTGAGCACTCGTTGCCAATATCATGAGTTCAACCGATGCTTTAGCCCGCTTAGCGGCCGTGATTGAAAGTCGCAAACCGGCCAACGGTGGCGACCCCGAAAAAAGTTATGTGGCGCGTTTGCTTCACAAAGGGCCCGATGCCTTTTTGAAAAAAATTGGCGAAGAGGCCACTGAAACAGTGATGGCAGCCAAAGACATGGACCATGGCGGCGAAGCGCACAAACTGGTGGGCGAAGTAGCCGATTTGTGGTTTCACAGCATGATTGCGCTGGCCCACTATGGCTTGTCGCCAGCCGACGTCGTGGCTGAACTCAGCCGCCGCGAAGGCCTCAGTGGCCTAGAGGAAAAAGCCCTTCGCAAAGCCGAACAACGTGAACAATCAGGTGAATGATGCAAGACCCCAACTGTCTTTTTTGCAAAATTATTGCGGGAAAAATTCCATCCAAGAAGGTCTTTGAAGACGAGCATGTGTATGCTTTTCATGACATTGCACCTTGGGCACCGGTCCATTTTTTGATGGTCCCTAAGCTGCACATTCCTTCAATGGCCCAAATAACCCTAGAACATTCGGCTTTAATAGGGCATTTACTGGCATTGGCCCCCAAACTGGCGCTGGAGCAGGGTTGCCGCCCTTATCCCGAGGGAGGTTACAGAATTGTGACCAATACCGGCTCTGAAGGTGGGCAAGAAATTCACCATTTGCATTTCCATGTCATGGGCGGGCCACGTCCGTGGCTTCGGGGTTAAACGCTTAGAATCATCAATCATTGTTAGGAGACATCCATGGGTTCATTTTCTATTTGGCACTGGCTAATTGTTTTGCTGATCGTGGTCATGGTTTTTGGCACGAAAAAGCTTAAAAACATGGGCTCTGATTTGGGCGGAGCCGTTAAAGGATTCAAAGACGGTATGAAAGATGCCAATGGCAATCCCACCACCGAAGAAAAACCTGCCGGTCAAGTAGCCGCATCGACCACGGCTGAAAAAACCACGATTGACGTGGAAGCCAAGACAAAGTCCTGATTTGATCGATCTCGGCATTTCCAAAATAGCCCTCATCGGGGTGGTGGCGCTCATCGTCATCGGCCCTGAGAAGTTGCCGCGCGTGGCGCGCACCCTGGGCAATCTGATGGGCAAGGCCCAGCGTTACGTCTCCGATGTGAAGGCTGAGGTCAACCGCACCATGGATTTGGATGAGCTGAAAAAAATGAAGGAAACGATGGAAAGCGCTGCCAGGGACGTTGAAGGCTCTGTTCAGACAACTGCCATCGATTTTGAAAAACAGTGGAATGACACCACAGCGGGCCTCGCCACAGAGACAAACCACACGCCTTGGGAGCCCCCACCGCCCGTTTACAAGCATCCAGGTAAAAAGTTCCGATTGAAACAGGCCGCAGTGCCTCAATGGTACAAATCGCGTGCGGGTGTGCGAACCAAAACATTGTCGGGTGCAGCCAGAGTGGCGCGCTACCGACCCACCAGACTAGGTTAATTTTCAGTGTCCGATCCAACCCCTAAGCCCGAAGACGAATTGGCTGGCACCGAGCAGCCTTTTGTAACGCATTTGATTGAATTGCGAGACAGATTGGTGCGCGCTATGGCGGGAATCGGAATTGCTGCAGCCATTTTGGCCATCTTCCCCGGGCCCGCAGAGCTTTACGACCTGCTGGCCGCACCCCTGGTGGCTAATCTGCCGGCAGGAACCACTTTGATTGCCACGTCGGTCATTTCGCCTTTCATGGTGCCCCTCAAAATTTTGCTCATGGCCGCCTTCTTGTTGGCCTTGCCTGTGGTGCTCTATCAAATGTGGGCTTTCATTGCGCCTGGCTTGTACACCCATGAAAAGCGCCTGGTCATGCCTTTGGTCATTTCCAGTACCTTGTTGTTTTTCATTGGCGTGGCATTTTGTTATTTCTTTGTTTTTGGACAGGTGTTCAAATTCATTCAGAGTTTTGCACCCAAAAGCATCACGGCCGCGCCAGACATTGAAGCCTATCTTGGCTTTGTATTGAACATGTTCTTGGCATTTGGCTTGGCCTTTGAAGTGCCCATCGCCGTGGTGGTTTTGGCTCGTTTGAATGTGGTCACCATTGAAAAACTCAAAGACTTTCGGGGTTACTTTGTGGTTTTGGCATTTGTCATTGCAGCCATCGTCACCCCCCCTGACGTGGTTTCTCAATTGGCTCTGGCCGTTCCCATGTGCTTGCTTTATGAGTTGGGCATTTGGGCCGCGCAAATTTTCATCAAACACACCCAGCCGCCCAAAGAAGAATCAGCCACTTGATGGCTTCATGTGATAGCTCTTCAATCAATCAGGGCCGCACGGGCCTGGTTCCCGGCGTCACCCGAATTTCTATCAGTTTGCCGTTGCGTTGAACCGACAAGTTAGCAGGTTCACCAGGTTTTAAGGCCGCCACCTGCGAGAGCATTTCAGGCACATCCGCCACGCCTTGACCCGCCACTTTCAAAATCAAGTCACCCGGTTGAATGCCGGCCTTGGCAGCGGGGCTGTTTTGCAATACCCCATTGATCAAAACTCCCCGAGGTAATTCACCCGTGTTTTTGTCTTTGGCAATGCCAAAGCTTTCTGCAATTTCAGCGGTCAGTGGCCGCGGCTCAACGCCGATCCAGCCACGGGTTACTTTGCCTTCTTTGATCAGGGAGGCCATCACTTGCGTGGCCGTGGAGACGGGCACTGCAAAACCAATGCCCATGTTGCCACCAGAGCGAGAGTAAATGGCAGTGTTAATGCCCATGAGCAAACCATTCACATCGACCAACGCACCACCAGAATTGCCGGGGTTGATGGCGGCATCCGTTTGAATGAAGTTCTCAAAGGTGTTAATGCCTAACTGCTTGCGTCCCAAGGCGCTCACAATGCCTGAGGTCACGGTCTGCCCCACGCCAAAGGGATTGCCGATGGCCAAGACGGCATCGCCCACTTGCAAGCTTTCCATTTGACCCAACACAATGGTGGGCAGCTTGGGCAAGTCGATTTTAAGAAGAGCAAGATCAGTTTCAGGATCTGTACCGATGACCTTGGCCGTGGCATTCCGGCCATCGTTGAGCGCTACCTCGATGGCATCTGCGCCTTCGATCACATGGTGGTTGGTGAGGATGTAACCTTCAGCACTGACAATGACGCCGCTGCCCATGCCGCCACCCGGCAAGTCTTCTTCGGGCCCCTCAAAAAATCGAAACCATGGATCGTTGCGCCGAGCTTTGCTGCGGGCCTTTTGTTGCACGCTGATGCTGACAACGGCTGGGGCAGCTTTCTGAGCTGCTTGCCTAAAGCTTCCGCCCGGCATAGCGCCCCCTTGATTCTCCATGCTGGCTTGAGTCAGAGCGATCGTTTTGGCGCTGCCCATGCCATGGCCATCGCCAAGCCCCTTCAGCCAACCCGGCTGAAGCGATGCAATGACAAACCAAACGGCCAAAATGACAGTCACTGATTGGGAAAACACAAGCCAAATTCTTTTCATGTTTCACATTGTGGCCTGAAGTTGAATCAAGCGCATGGGTTCAGAGTTGGATCACAATAGACGCTCTGCTAAATTGAGACAGAGTTGTCTCTTTTCAAGCCGCTCTGACCCCTCACACTTATGCCGACATTGCCCACCATCGCTATCACGCCAGGAGATCCATGTGGCATTGGCCCAGAAATCATTGCGCGTGCATTTCTCATTGATGCCATCTCACCACAAGTTCGGCCAGTGACCCAAGCCTGTTTTGTGGCGGGCGATGTGCAGGTCATGCAAAAAGCCTTGCGTTCGGTAGATGCCGGTGGAGAACATTTGAAGTTGCTGCAAATCGAAAAGCCCTCAGATGCAAGTTTGTTGCCTGCGGGTGTGCTGCCTGTTTTGCAAATTGCAGCTTTGAGTGAAGAACTTCCCTTTGGGCAGGTCAGTGCGGCGGCTGGCCAATTTGCAGGCCAGTGTGTGTTGTGGGCGGCTCGAGCTGCATTGCGCAAGGAGGTGGCCGCCATGGTGACGGCGCCTTTGCACAAAGAGGCGCTTTCGGCTGCTGGCGAGCCCTTCAAACTGTTTCCAGGACACACTGAAATGCTTCAGTTTGAGGCGGCCAAGCACGCTGGGGTTGGTTTGGCCGACATGCCCGTGAAAATGATGTTGGCCAATGACGAGTTGCGAACAGTGTTGGTGAGTATTCACGTATCTCTGAGGCATGCCCTTGAAGCAGTCACCTACCCCAACGTGCTGGAGAGCCTGCGCATTACCCACAAGTCACTCAGTCTGTTGTTGGGCCGAGCCCCCAAAATTGGTGTGGCCGGACTCAACCCGCATGCCGGGGAGGGTGGTTTGTTTGGCCTGGAAGAAATAGAAATCATTGAGCCGGCCATGGCCCAAGCCCGTTCCGAGGGCATTTTGGCATTGGGACCCTTCGCGCCAGACACTGTTTTCATGCGAGCCCGAAAAAGGCAAGGGCACGCTTCGGAGTTTGATGTGGTGCTGGCCATGTACCACGATCAAGGCCTCATTCCCGTCAAGTACATGGGCTTGGAGCAGGGCGTCAATGTCACGCTGGGCTTGCCCTTGATCAGAACCAGCCCTGATCATGGAACGGCTTTTGACATCGCTGGGCAGGGTCTGGCAGATCCCTCCAGCATGGTGGCTGCCATTCGCATGGCGCGTCAATTAATTGCGTGATTTGATGACCTGAGTCGGCGCAGGGGCTAGAAACAGCCCCCCACACTCGGCTACAATCTGAGGCTAAACCCTGATACCGATTCGCTAGAGGATTCTCATGAGTGATACCCCAGTCGACAACAGCAAAAGGACGTGGCTGATTGCCTCCACCTGTGCTGGCGCCGTAGGCGCAGGCTTCGTCGCCACCCCTTTTGTCAGCACTTTCCAGCCCTCCGAGCGCGCCAAAGCCGCCGGTGCTGCCGTAGAAGTTGATATTTCTGATGTCAAGCCCGGTGAGAAGCTCACCGTTGAATGGCGTGGCAAACCTGTTTGGATCATGCGTCGCACGCCTGAACAAGTTGAAGCACTCAAAAAGAACGAGCCCTTGTTGGCCGATCCTGCCTCTGACCGCAAGGCTTATCCAACGCCTGAGTACGCCAAAAACGGCCACCGCTCTATCAAACCAGAGTTCATGGTGGCTGTTGGCATCTGCACCCACTTGGGTTGCTCGCCTGGCGATAAATTTCAAACAGGCGCACAGCCTTCTTTGCCAGACGATTGGCAAGGTGGCTTTTTGTGCGCTTGCCATGGTTCTACTTTTGACTTGGCTGGCCGTGTGTACAAAAACAAACCTGCACCCGACAACTTAGAAGTACCACCGCACATGTACCTGTCCGACAGCAAGCTGCTGATCGGTGAAGACAAGAAGGCTTGAGGCAAACCACCATGGCTGAATTCAAGGAAATTTCCCCTAACGCCTCTGCAGGCGAAAAGCTCATGAACTGGGTTGACAACCGCTTCCCAGCAACAGAGTTGTTCAAAGCTCACATGAGCGAGTACTACGCATCCAAAAATCTGAACATTTGGTATGTATTTGGTGCTTTGTCATTGCTGGTACTGGTGATCCAAATCGTCACTGGCATTTTCTTGGTCATGCACTACAAACCCGATGCCAATTTGGCATTCGCTTCCGTGGAGTACATCATGCGCGATGTGCCATGGGGTTGGCTCATTCGCTACATGCACTCCACTGGCGCTTCTGCGTTCTTCGTGGTCGTTTATTTGCACATGTTCCGCGGTCTCATGTACGGCAGCTATCGCAAGCCACGTGAACTGGTCTGGATCTTTGGCTGTGCCATCTTCTTGTGCCTGATGGCCGAAGCTTTCATGGGTTACCTGTTGCCCTGGGGCCAGATGTCCTATTGGGGCGCTCAGGTGATCGTGAACTTGTTCTCTGCGATTCCCTTTATCGGCCCCGATTTGGCCTTGCTCATTCGCGGCGACTTTGTGGTGGGCGATGCCACTTTGAACCGATTCTTCAGCTTCCACGTCATTGCAGTGCCCTTGGTTCTGCTGGGCTTGGTGGTGGCGCACATCATTGCTTTGCACGAAGTGGGCTCTAACAATCCCGATGGTGTTGAAATCAAGGCGCCCGGTGCACCCAAAGATGCGCACGGACACCCCTTGGATGGCATACCCTTCCACCCTTACTACACGGTGCACGACATCTTCTCTGTCAGCATCTTCCTCATGGTGTTCACCGCCATTGTGTTTTTTGCGCCTGAGTTTGGCGGCTATTTCTTGGAATACAACAATTTCATTCCGGCCGATCCTCTCAAAACGCCTTTGCACATTGCGCCCGTTTGGTACTTCACGCCTTACTACTCCATGTTGCGAGCCATCACTGGCGAGATGATGTATGTCCTCATCGTTTGTGTCTTGCTGGGTGCATTCTTGGCGGTCAAAAACAACAAACTGCCAACGGTCTTGAAAGCTGGTGTGATGGGTGGCGCAGTGGTCATCTCTGCCCTCATGTACGGCATTGATGCCAAGTTCTGGGGTGTGGTGGTGATGGGTGGTGCAGTGGTCATCATGTTCTTCTTGCCCTGGCTCGACAACAGCCCTGTCAAATCCATTCGTTACCGTCCCGACTGGCACAAGTATGTGTATGCCGTATTCGTGATTGACTTCTTGATCTTGGGCTATTTGGGCGTGCAACCTCCCTCACCCATCGGTGAACGTGTTTCTCAAGTGGGCACCATGTTCTACTTTGGCTTCTTCTTGCTCATGCCTTGGTGGAGCAAGTTGGGTACACCTAAACCTGTACCTGACCGCGTGATTTTTGTTGCGCACTAAGTCCAGGAGTATCGGAAAATGAAAACAATTCAAAAATTTGTACTGGCTTTGTGTGTTGCATTTGCAGCTATTTCGGGTGCGCACGCAGCTGGTGGCAATGCCATTGCATGGGACAAAGCGCCCGGCAAAACCAACGACTTAGTGTCTTTGCAAAACGGCGCCAAGCTGTTTGTGAACTATTGCCTGAACTGCCACTCTGCAGCTTTCATGCGTTACAACCGCTTGCAAGACATTGGTTTAACCAACCAGCAAATCAAGGACAACTTGCTGTTTACCACTGACAGAGTGGGCGACACCATGAAGGTCAATGCCAACCCGAATCAGGCCAAAGAATGGTTTGGTGCTGTACCGCCTGACCTGACCTTGGTCGCACGTTCACGTTCAGGCCATGGCGGCACTGGTGCAGACTACCTTTACACGTACTTGCGCACTTACTACCGTGATGAAGCCAAACCCACGGGTTGGAATAACTTGGCATTTCCGAATGTGGGCATGCCCAATCCCCTGTGGGAGTTGCAAGGTGAGCGCGAGCCCGTTTATGAAGAGCGCGTAGAGCATGGGCATACCACGCAAATTTTCACGGGTTGGAAAACAGTCAAGCCAGGTACATTGACACCTTTGCAGTACGACCAAGCCGTTGGCGATTTGGTGAACTACTTGCAATGGATGTCCGAGCCTGTCCAAAATGCCCGTGTTCAGATTGGCGTTTGGGTCTTGATTTTCTTGTCTATTTTCACATTCATCGCTTGGCGCTTGAATGCCGCTTACTGGAAAGACATCAAGTAATAACTCGTGATTCGGGCTGATGCCCGAATTGATGGAGTGGGCAGGCCAGCCATCCCGGTGGCTTCCCACTCTTTTTGATTTTTAGGAGCCTTCACCATGATGGTGCTTTACTCAGGAACAACCTGCCCCTTTTCTCACCGTTGCCGCTTTGTGCTGTTTGAGAAAGGCATGGATTTTGAAATTCGCGATGTCGATCTGTACAACAAACCAGAAGACATCAACGTCATGAACCCCTATGGCCAGGTGCCTATCTTGGTGGAACGCGACCTGATTTTGTACGAATCCAACATCATCAACGAGTACATTGATGAGCGTTTCCCACACCCTCAACTCATGCCCGGCGACCCTGTCGACCGAGCACGTGTTCGCTTGTTTTTGCTCAACTTCGAAAAAGAGTTGTTCACGCATGTGGCCACACTGGAAAATCGCACGCTCAAGGGCAACGACAAAGCATTGGAAAAAGCCCGTTCACACATTCGCGATCGGCTCACCCAACTGGCACCCGTTTTCTTGAAAAACAAGTTCATGTTGGGCGACAACTTCTCAATGCTCGATGTGGCCATCGCCCCATTGCTCTGGCGCCTAGACTTTTATGGCATTGACCTGAGTAAAAATGCGGCACCTTTGCTCAAATATGCAGAGCGCATCTTCTCTCGTCCCGCCTACATTGAAGCGCTGACGCCCTCAGAAAAGGTCATGCGCAAGTAATTGCAAAAGCAATTTCAAACGCATCCTCAAACACCATGGTGATGAACGCATTGGAGTCGCCCTCTACCCGCCCTTACCTCATTCGGGCGATGTACGAGTGGTGTACAGATCACTCTTTCACACCCTATGTGGCCGTGAAAGTAGATGGCTCGGTTCAAGTGCCACGCGAATTTGTGCAGGGTGGTGAAATCGTTCTGAACATCAGTTTTGACGCCACCAGCTCACTTCAATTGGGCAATGAATTCATCGAATTCAAAGCCCGCTTTGGCGGCAAGCCTTGCGACATCATGGTGCCTATCCATCGCGTGATGGCCATCTATGCGCGTGAGAATGGACAAGGCATGTCGTTCCCTGTCTCTGATTCTCCTTTGGGAACCACGGTGGTGGGCATGGACAAGTTGCACAAAGTATCCGATGCCAATGAGTCGACAGGTGATCCCAACAAGCCGCCTCCTACTCAGCCCACAAGGCCAACGCTTACCAGAATCAAATAAGCGCTTTCAAAAACAGCGCGCATGTCAAAAAACTTCAATTATTGAATTACAATTCAGCCCGTGCCGCTTTAGCTCAGTTGGTAGAGCAACCGCCTTGTAAGCGGTAGGTCGTCAGTTCGAATCCGACAAGCGGCACCACTTTAAAAACCAGCCTTGAGCTTGGTTTTTTTTGTCTGTCATAACTTGAGGGAGGCTGCTCCACCGAGTAAGCCTCAGCGAGGATTTTGAAGAATTTTGAGGCGAATTTTCTCGACACTGTGGCCATGGCTTTGGAGGTGCGCCAAAAGGGCGGGCAGCATTTGACGCAGTTTGGCGGCCGCTGCATTGGAACTCACTAAAAGGCACCATTCAGAGCCGTCGATCGGCCCAGCTTGAAGGGTCGTTCGCAAAGGCCCAGGGATGAGGCTTTGCAAAGTTCGAAGTCGCAGGCTAGATTCCCTGCTGAGCTCGGTCAGTCGGGCCAAACTGGGTGATTCTTGAGCCGCCTCCATGAGGGTGATTGCTTGATTGATTTTTGCCATCTGTGCATTATGCGAGAGCCCTGATCATCTGCGGGAAAATTTGGCCATCAGCCTGCGCTCAGCAGTTAAAATATCAACTTCACTTGCGCTCTCAGCGCACGTACTTTTGAATCCACTTTAAGACAGGATTTTCGGGCGAGTCATTGCATTTTTGACGAAGACAGACCCGTGTCACCATGGCCATCAATTTTCTGACCAAACTTTTCGGCAGTCGAAACGACCGCACGATCAAACAGTACCGCAAAACTGTAGCGCTCATCAATGGCTTAGAGGCTGAATACGAAGCTTTAAGCGATGAACAATTGCGCGCCAAAACAGACGAGTTTCGAGCTCGTGTTGCGCTAGGTGAATCATTGGACAAAATTTTGCCAGAAGCATTTGCAGTTGTTCGTGAAGGTTCAAAGCGCGTCATGAAGATGCGCCACTTTGACGTGCAGATGTTGGGTGGTATTTCTTTGCACAAGGGCAAAATTTCTGAAATGGGAACCGGTGAAGGTAAAACTTTAACCGCCACACTGGCCGTGTATTTGAATGCATTGGCCAACAAGGGTGTGCATGTGGTCACGGTCAACGACTACTTAGCCAGTCGCGATGCTCAATGGATGGGCAAGCTTTACAACTACCTTGGCATGAGCGTGGGCATCAACTTGTCCCAACTCTCTCGCGAAGAAAAGCAAGCAGCTTACAACTCAGACATCACTTACGGTACCAACAACGAGTTTGGTTTCGACTATTTGCGCGACAACATGGTCTATGAAGCCAAAGACCGTGTTCAGCGAGGCCTCAACTACGCCATCGTTGACGAAGTTGATTCTATTTTGATTGATGAGGCGCGCACCCCACTCATCATCAGCGGCCAAGCCGACGATCACACAGCCCAATACCAAGCCATGAACCAAGTGGTGCCTATGCTGACTCGGCAAGAAGGCGAAGCAGACCCGCGCACCGGTGAAGGTATCACCAAACCTGGTGACTTCACAGTCGATGAAAAGTCACACCAAGTGTTCCTGACTGAACAAGGGCATGAAAAAGCCGAAAACATTTTGGCCAAGGCGGGCCTCATTCCTGAAGGCGCTAGCCTTTACGACCCCGCCAACATTGCGCTCATGCACCATCTCACTGCAGCTTTGCGTGCCAACCACATCTATCACCGCGATCAGCACTATGTGGTGCAAGACGGAGAAATTGTCATCGTCGACGAATTCACTGGACGTCTCATGACGGGTAGACGTTGGAGCGATGGTCTGCACCAAGCAGTTGAAGCCAAGGAAGGCGTGGCCATTCAGGCTGAAAACCAAACCATGGCCTCCATCACCTTCCAAAACTATTTCCGTTTGTACGGTAAGTTGGGTGGCATGACGGGTACGGCAGACACTGAAGCCTACGAGTTCCAAGAAATTTATGGTTTAGAAACGGTGGTCATTCCGCCTAATCGCATCAGCCGCCGCGAGGATCAACTCGATCGTGTTTACAAATCGGCGCCAGAAAAATACAACGCCGCCATTGCCGATATTAGGGAATGTTTTGAGCGTGGCCAGCCTGTGTTGGTGGGCACCACCTCCATTGAAAACTCAGAACTTATTTCTGAGATGCTCACCAAAGCCAAGTTACCGCATCAAGTGTTGAATGCCAAGCAGCATGCCCGAGAGGCTGACATCATTGCGCAAGCAGGCCGCCCTGGCATGATCACCATTGCCACCAACATGGCAGGCCGCGGCACCGACATTGTTTTGGGCGGCAACATTGAAAAAGACATTCAAGCCGTTGAGCTCAATGAGAGTTTGAGCACAGAAGAGCGTCAATCTCAAGTCGCGGCCATGCGCACTGACTGGCTGTCTGTGCACGAGCAAGTCAAGTCTTTGGGCGGCCTTCGCATCATTGCTACTGAGCGCCATGAGTCACGTCGAATTGACAATCAATTGCGCGGCCGTTCTGGCCGACAGGGCGACCCTGGCTCTTCACGTTTTTATTTGAGCTTAGACGACCCCCTTATGCGCATTTTTGCGGGCGATCGCGTGCGCGCCATCATGGACCGCCTCAAAATGCCAGAAGGCGAAGCCATTGAAGCCGGCATGGTGACACGCAGCATTGAAAGCGCGCAGCGCAAAGTAGAAGCGCGCAATTTTGATACGCGCAAACAATTGCTTGAATACGATGACGTCTCCAACGATCAGCGCAAGGTCATTTACCAACAGCGCAATGACATCATCGATGCCACAGAAATGGACGCACAAATCACGGCCTTGCGAGAAGGCAGTTTCACTGATTTGGTTCGTCAGTATGTGCCAGAAGAAACTGTGGAAGAGCAGTGGGACTTGGTGGGCTTGGAGCGTGTCCTCAACGATGAATGGCAAATTCAACTGCCGCTTCGTGAAAAAGTAGCAGCTGCAACGGCCATCACCGACGAAGAAATTCTGGCAATGGTTTTGACCGCAGCCAACACGGCATTCAAGGTCAAGCTAGACGCCGTCGGTGTTGAAAACTTTGTGCCCTTCGAACGTGTCGTTTTGTTGCAAAGCATCGATACCCATTGGCGCGAGCACCTGAGCTCTTTGGATTATTTGCGTCAAGGCATTCACCTCCGTGGTTATGCCCAAAAGCAACCCAAGCAAGAATACAAACGAGAAGCGTTTGAACTGTTTGGCCAATTGCTTGACTCCGTTAAAAATGAAGTCACCCGTGTTTTGATGAATGTCAAAATTGAATCGAGTGAGCAAATTAGCGAAGCTGCGCAAGTGCTGGAAGAGCGTGCAGAAAATATCAGCAACGTGACCTACACGGCGCCAGACGAGCAAGGCCAGGTACAAACCCAAGCTGAATTTAAAAGCACGCTGTTGGCACCTGTGGGTCGCAACGAACCCTGCCCTTGTGGTAGCGGCAAAAAGTACAAGTTCTGCCACGGTAAACTGGCATAAGAGGTCTCTATGACAGTGAATCTTCAAGCACCCATTCCCGATCATGTGTTAGCTGTTCCGGGTGTTCGCTTAGGCATTGCACAAGCAGGCGTTCGCAAAGTGGGGCGCAAAGACCTCACAGTCATCTTGCTAGATGAAGGCAGTGCTGTGTCTGGTGTCTTTACACAAAACCGATTTTGTGCCGCGCCTGTTCAAGTTTGCCGCAATCACTTACAGCAAGTCACTGCTTCAAAAGCCGACACGCACATTCGAGCATTGATCATCAACACGGGCAATGCCAATGCTGGCACAGGTGCCAAAGGTTTGGCCGATGCACTTTCTACCGCTGAAGCATTGGCCGCGCTTCTTAAAATCAAACCACAACAAGTACTGCCGTTCTCGACGGGCGTCATCATGGAGAACTTGCCTGTCGATCGCATCGTGGCGGGCATGCCAGAAGCCATCGCGGATGCCCATGCCCAGCATTGGGCCAAGGCCGCTGAAGGCATCATGACCACCGACACGGTGCCAAAGGCGTTCAGTGCGCAAGTGGTGTTGTCAGGTCAAACCGTCACCATCACGGGCATCAGCAAAGGTGCCGGCATGATTCGCCCCAACATGGCCACCATGCTAGGCTTCTTGGCCACCGATGCCAACATCGACCCTGCCTTGATGCCAGCCTTGGCCACCGACTTGGCCAATGCTTCCTTCAACCGCATCACCATTGATGGTGACACCTCAACCAACGATTCTTTCATTGTGATGGCCTCACGCAAAGCCGCTCACGCTGCCATTTCATCTTGGGAATCTGCAGACGGCAAAGCTCTGCGAGATGCAATGATGTCTGTGGCGCAGCAGTTGGCTCATGCCATTGTGCGAGACGGCGAAGGTGCGACCAAGTTCATCACCGTTCGCGTGGAAGGTGGCAAAACGGTTGAAGAATGTCTTTTGGCGGCATATGCCATTGCCCATTCACCCTTGGTGAAAACAGCTTTCTTTGCCAGCGACCCCAATTTAGGACGCATCTTGGCCGCTGTAGGTTACGCTGGCATTCAGGATCTTGATCAGGGTTTGATTGGCCTGTATTTGGACGACGTGTGTGTGGTTCACAACGGCGGTCGCCATCCAGCCTACCAAGAAGCCGATGGCCAACGTGTCATGAAGCAAAGCGAAATCACCATCAAAGTGCTGCTGGGTCGCGGTGAAGCCGCCGACACGGTATGGACTTGCGATTTGAGTCACGACTATGTGTCCATCAATGCAGACTACCGATCATGAGCGTCACCATTGAAAAACTGTTAGAGCGCGCCGTACTCATGATGGAGCGCATTGAGCGCGTCTTGCCGCAGCCTTTAAGCGAGCCCGATTGGACGGCAGCCATTGCTTGGCGATATCGCAAGCGCGCCTCGGGCCATGGTGTGTTGGAGGGTGTGCGCCATGTGTCAGACATGCACCTGGCGGACCTGCAAGAAATTGATGGGCAGAAAGAAAAGCTGCAACAAAACACTTTGCAATTTGTTCAAGGCTTGCCTGCCAACAATGTGCTTCTCACGGGTTCACGTGGCACGGGCAAATCCTCTTTGATCAAAGCTTGTTTGAATGCCTATGCATCGCAGGGTTTGCGACTCATTGAGGTTGACAAAGAGGATCTCACCGATTTACCCGACATTGTCGATGTGGTTTCTGGTCGGCCTGAAAAGTTCATCATTTTTTGCGATGACCTGAGTTTTGAAGATGGTGAAGGCGGCTACAAAGCTTTGAAATCCATTCTCGATGGTTCCGTCGCAGCTTCTACGCCGAATGTCCTCATTTACGCCACCAGCAACCGTCGACACCTGTTGCCTGAGCACATGAAAGACAACCTCACCTACACCCACACCGAAGATGGTGAGGTACACCCGGGCGAAGTGATTGAAGAGAAAATTTCTTTGTCGGAACGTTTTGGACTCTGGATCAGTTTCTATCCCTTTTCGCAAGACGAATACCTGACCATCGTGGCGCAATGGCTGCGGTCTTTGGGTGCCAGTGAACAAGTCATTCAAGCCTCGGGCCCTGAGGCACTGGTGTGGGCGCTTGAACGTGGATCGCGCAGTGGCCGAGTGGCCTATCAATTTGCGCGCGATTGTGTGGGGCGCATGGGCCAAGGCGCTTCGACTCAGCGATCGCTATGACTCAGGCCTCGGCAGCAGGCCCAACGCTGTTGGTGGCTGACGCGCATCTTCAACGTGAAGGTGGCCAAGACCGAAAGACTGTCGATGTTGCGGTGGGCATTTTGATCAATGCGCAAAATCAGTTTCTATTGACTTCAAGACCGCCGGGCAAAGTGTACGAAGCCTATTGGGAGTTTCCGGGCGGCAAACTTGAAGCTCATGAAACCGTTGAACAGGCTTTAACGCGTGAGCTTGAAGAAGAGCTGGGTTTGAAGATTGACGACGTGCAAATTTGGCGCCAGCAGTTGGTGGACTATCCGCACGCCTTGGTGAGGCTGAACTTTTGCAAGGTTCGAAGTTGGCAAGGCGACTTGGAAATGCGGGAAGGTCAAAAGTTTGCTTGGCAAAGTTTGCCAGTCGAAGTGGTGCCGGTATTGCCAGGAACGGTGCCTGTATTAACCTGGTTGGCTGAAGAAAGTGGTTTTTTAGGTGCCACACATCAGGCAGAAAGCTAAACGCCAATTACTGCAGTTTGGGGTCGCCAAAATTGTCTTGATCGGGCGGTGTGTCTTCTGGCAATCTGAAACTCTCATTGGCCCAAGCACCTAGGTCAATGCCTTTGCAACGCGCGCTGCAAAAGGGGCGGTAAGCATTTTGGGCGCTAAAAAGGCTGGGCCCACCGCAGGTGGGGCATTTCACTTGTTTGGGCTTGGCTGATGGCTCACTCATCTGTCTCTCTGCAGCTTCATTGGGGCCTGCGCATTAAGAGCAGAGCGTCATTTCAAAGGGGGTGTCTTCTTTGTTGCCAATCAGTTTGCCATCGGCTTGTTGTTGCATCAGCCGTATCACCACCAGCAATCGGTTGCAACTGATCTCCGGGGTGAGGTTCAACCTGTCGTCGATTTGCAAGCGCAACAATTGAAAATTGCGACCTTGCGGTAAATTTTGTTGCAGCTGCCCACCCGTTGCCATGACCTTTTGGGTACTACCAGATTCACGCATCATTTTCAGAATGAGCTGAATGGCGTTGGCCAAAGGCGCAAAGTGTTGTGACCATTCAAACAAATTGGCCTGCCTTGAGGCTGGCGCATGATGTTGCCAGGCGTGGTACGCAGGCAAGTCAAATTCGCAGGTGCCGCCAGGGATAGCCGTACGGCTTCGAATGCTGTTGAGGAATTCGCTTTCGCTTAAAGCGCTGCCCATTTTGCCAGCCATGCTGTTCAAAGATTCAAAGCGTTGGTCGAGTTTTTCAATGATCAGGTCAAGAGCCTGCTCAGAAATGGAGGGGTTGCCACGGTAGCCATTGAGTTGCTGCTTGTGACGTTCAATGTCCTTGAGAATTTCCGACTTCAGCTCTGAGCGAGAAGCCACTTCCATGATTTCAAAAATGGTGGTGAGTGCGTAATGGTGATCTAGGGCTTCAGAACGTTGACTCAACTGGTTGAAGCGCGCAAACAAATGCTGCAGGCGCAAGTAGGTGCGGGTGCGTTCGTTGAGGGGGTATTCGTAAAGTATCACGCTGCGTCTTTCTGTGCAGAGATCATAGCCCGAAGCGGGCCATCATTTCGTGGGCCATGTGTTTCAGTTGGGCTAAATCGATGCCTTCATTGAAAATGACCACGTCGGCACTGGCCAGCCTAAGTTGACGACTGGCTTGCTGGGAAATAATGCGCTCAACATCGGACCTGCTCAGCTGGCTTCGCGCCATCACTCTCTGAATTTGAGTTTCGACTTCACAGTCGACCACGCAGATCCAGTCGACTTGGCGTCGCCAGCGTTCGCCAGACTCTACCAGCAAGGGCACGTCATAAACCAAACAGGCATGACCAGCAGAAAGTGCAGCACTTGTTTGTTCTTGGAAAATTTGACCCACCAAGGGGTGAAGAATGGCCTCTAGCTGGCGTTTGCTCTGGGGGTTTGAAAAGGCCAGAGCTCGCATGGCTTCTCTGTCCATGGCGCCTTGGGGGTCAATCATTTTCTCGCCAAACTCAGCCAAGATACTCGGTATGGCTCTTCCCCCAGGAAGGGTTAAAGATCTTGAGATGGCATCGGCGTCTATGACGGCAGCACCTGCCTGAGCCAAGATGTCGGCCAGCGTGCTTTTGCCGCTGCCAATGCCGCCCGTTAGGCCGAGTCGAATTGGCTTGCTGCTCAACGGGTTAAGCTCCCATGGAAATGCCTAAAAAGAAACATGCGAATCCGGAAAAGGCTAAAAAAGGTCCAAACGCGAAGTGTCCATTGTGACCCAGTTGCCCCCTCATTTTTTGGAAAAGCCCAAAAATCAGCCCAGAAACCGAGGCCAATAAGAGCAAAGGCAGAAGACTCCAAACGCCTACCCAAGCGCCAAGCGCAGCCAGCAGTTTGAGATCGCCCTGACCCATGCCCTCTTTGCCTGCAAGGCGCTCAAACCCCCAACTCACCAGCCATAGAAGTCCGTAGCCTAAGACCGCACCAGACAGGGAATGCATGAGTGGGGTTGGGGTCAGTGACATGGCGCTGGCAATGAGACCCACCCAAAGCAAGGCTTGTGTGAGGGCATCTGGCAAAAGCAAGGTTTCGGCATCAATCCAAGCAAGTGCCAAAAGCGTGGCGCAGAAGAACCCTCCGAGCAAGGCTGAATAGCCGAAACCGAACTTCAGCAGAGAGAGACCGAATAGAACAGCAGTGAGGATTTCAACAACAGGGTAGCGAAAAGAAATGGTTCCATTGCAATGTGTGCAGCGAGCTCGGCTGAAAACATAAGACAAAACAGGAACGAGCTCATACCAACTCAAGGCGTGAAGGCAGTGCGGGCAGTGCGAACGTGGCACCCACAAATTGAAGCTGTTGGGACCGGTTTCTTCTGCTTTTAAAATCATCAAGGGCAAGCGGTGTATGAGCACATTGACAAAACTGCCGATGACCAAGCCAATCGCCGTTGTCAAAATGATGTGCGACAAACTGACTTGCGCAAGTTGCGGCACAACCCAGCCCATGGTGCCGGGGGATAACCACAATTGGGGCCATGCAAGGGGTGTGATCAAAAAACTTGTCCTAAGTTGAAGATGGGCAAATACAAGGCCAACAAAATGCCGCCAATTAGAGTGCCAAGAACTACCATGATGACAGGCTCGAGGAGTGTGGACAGGTTGCCAATTTGTTGATTCACATCGAACTCCATGAGTTTGGCAGCACGTTGCAGCATTTCGTCAAGTGATCCCGTTTCTTCGCCAATGGCACACATCTGAATTGTGATGGCAGAGAATAAGTTGGATTTTGACATGGCCTTGCTCAAACTGTGACCCTCTTGAATGCGCTGCGTCAAATCTATTGTGGCTTGGGCCAGATTGGGCGAAACGCTCGCGGCCGAAGCCGGCGCCAATGCCTCAGCCAAAGGAATACCGGCTTCAAGCAAAGCCGACAAAGTTTGTGCCCATTTGACGATCAGGGCGGTCTGAAAGAGGGGACCTAAAAGGGGCGTATGAAAGCTCATTTTTTCAAAAATGATTTGGAATTGGTAGGACGTTTGGTGTGCCCAACGCAACAAGGCCAGAAGCGCCAACACTGCCGCAGACAATGCACCGGCCCAATCGCCAATCCAAAGACTCATGTTGATCAACTGTTGCGTTGCCCATGGCAAAGACGCCCCCATGCTTTTGAATACATCTTCAAAGACGGGCACGACCCAAAGCAAGATCACCACGAGCACCACCATGGCAATGACCAAAATGCTTGCAGGATAAATGAGCGCATTTTTGAGCTTGGATTTTAAAGCGGCATGGGCTTCAAGCGTGTCTGCCAATCGGTCCAAAACTTTGTCCAAAATGCCTGCTGATTCGCCTGCATGCAACAAGCTACAGTAATGTTGATTGAAAACTTGAGGGTGCTTTTGAAAAGCAATGTAAAGCGACTGCCCCGCGTTGACCTCTGTGCGAAGTGTTTGCAAGGTGTCGCCAAAGGCTTTTTGAGTGGCTTTTGTTCCTACGATGCTTAGACTGAGCAATTCGAAAGCCTGAGAAAGTGGAATGCCAGCACTCATCAGCGCAGACCATTGCCGCGTGAAAACGCTCAATGTTTTGGCAGGCACGGCTTTGCTTTGATGGGTCAGGCTTGGAGCAGCTTGCCGCCTAGCGGCTGCACGAGAAAGAGCGGTATCAAGTGACATCGGTATGCGCCATGACTTCGGCCAAAGAAGTGATGCCCATCGAAGCCTGGAGAAGTCCCGCATGCCGCAGTGTGCAGACGCCCTCTTTTTCGGCTTGACTTGAAAGTTCTTGGCGGCTTGCATTTTGCAAGATCAGGTGTTGCAGTGCCGCAGTGATCGGCATCACTTGGAACAAGCCAATTCGTCCCCAGTACCCTTTGTAGCATTGAGAGCAACCCTGCGCAGCATGAAAATGATGTTGTGGGGCTGCTTGATCAGGAAACAACTGTAGGCCTAATTCTTTCAGCGATTGAGCTGACACGCTGATTGGCTTTCGGCAGTGAACGCACAAGCGGCGAACCAAACGCTGTGCAGAGATAAGACTGATGCTGGATGCCAAGTTGTAGGTGGCGACACCCATGTTGCGAAGGCGAATGAGAGCGCTGGGGGCATCTTGGGTGTGCAAAGTGGACATGACCAAATGGCCTGTTTGAGAAGCTTTCATGACGATGTCTGCCGTTTCATGGTCTCTGATTTCTCCCACCATCAGAATGTCTGGGTCTTGGCGTAAAAAGGCGCGCAGGGTTGTCGCAAAATTAAGGCCAATTCTGTCTTTCACATTGACTTGATTGATGCCTGGAAGTTGAATTTCTGAAGGATCTTCGACGCTGGCAATGTTGACTTCAGCCCGGTTGAGCAAATTCAGGCAGGCATACAAAGATTGAGACTTGCCAGAGCCAGTTGGCCCTGTGACCAAAATCATGCCATGCGGCTTGTGGATGGCTTCAAGCAGTTTTTGTTTGTCAGCCATGCCATAGCCCAGATGGTCTAAGTTGAGTTTGGCCAAATCGGTTGGCAAAATGCGCACCACGATCTTCTCTCCGAAGAGAGTGGGCAATGTGCTCACGCGCAAATTGAGACGCTGAGCATCTTTGAGACCCAGGTTCATGCGACCATCTTGCGGCAGGCGTTTTTCAGCGATGTCTAAGCGTGACAACACTTTAATGCGAGAAGCAATTTGCTCTTTGAGCTCCAATGGCGGTGGCGTAATTTCTTGAAGGACACCATCGACGCGCAAGCGAACGCGATAAAAATTTTCGAAGGGCTCAAAATGAATGTCGGAAGCTCTGAGCTGCGCTGCTATTTCCCAAGCTTGTTGGAGGTAATGAACAACAGGCGCTTCAGTGAGGGTGGCAAGCTTGCTTGATTGATGGACTTCCATCTGAATGCCGTTTCATGAGAACTGGGCATTCAATGATGCGTGCAATTAGGCCCGTTGAACGGTTCAAACTCTAAATGCAAGTATTTGTGCGGTGGTGTGAGACCCAACGTGATAAGAGCCCTCAGACAAAATGCGTGCACCCTGATGTGCAAAAGAAATATGCATCGGTGCTATTTCTCTCTGCAACACAGCAACACCAGGATACTTGCCTGATGCGTCGTCTTCCTCAGCCACTTTGGACTCATGGATCAAGGCACCACCGATTTTCAAACTGCTGGCCAGCTGCGCATTCAGCCTTTGCCGAATGGAGGATTCAGGTTGCGAGAATACGCTGACGACCACATCCCAGGTATCAGGTTTGAGGTTCAAGTTGTTCAAATCGGCCAAGACACATTCGATCTTGACCTGGTGTTTGTTTGCAAGTGCTTGTGCCTTGGCTAGCCCAACACTGGAAAAATCAACTGCAGTGACTTCAAAGCCAAGCTTCGCCAAATACACGGCGTTGCGACCTTCACCCTCGCTCAGTGAGATGACTTTGCCTTTTTTAACTTGCGGTGCAGCCCAGATCAAAAAATCGTTGGCTTGCTCGCCATAGGCATATGCAGCGGTTGCGAAGCGCTTGTCCCAGTACTCGCTGCCTTTATGGATTGGCGTCATGCTGCATTTTGGGGTTCATTGTTCATTCAAGGGGCTTCAGGTCGATCTGAAAGAACGACCTTGGCAATGATTGAAAGTTTACTGGATGAAGGCCTTGGGAAAGGGTATTTCAAAAAAAGTCCTCAGCGATTTTTAACAAAATTGAGTGCGATGATCAGTTGTTCTCTTTTAAAAATTGAATCAAAATCAGGCATGGTTCAAAATTGAACTGTGAGGATCTCATGAAATTCGTGATTGTGTTGGCCCTGTTATTTGCATTCAATGTTCATGCAAGTGACGCACCTAAAAAAGGCGATGACAAAAAGCCTGTAGAAAGGTCAGCCGTGCCTGAACGCATTACCAGGCCCAAATCAACGCCAGACTCGTTGCCTCAGCCCGTAGAGAAGCGGGAGACGGGAGAGGCGTGCAGCAAGTTCGAATACAAAGAAAAGCCTGCAAAAATTGTTTGCCTCAATAAAGCGACAGGCGAGAAGCCCAAGGCCGCAGCCCATTGAGATGAAAAAAATAGCCTAATTGGCCAAACCGACGAAAACGTTTTGGACGTCGTCGTTGCCGTCTATGGCGGCCAAGAAGTTTTCGACTTCATCCAGTTGTTCGGCAGTCAGGTTGGCTGGATTCACGGGGTTTTTTGGTTTGTAGCCCAATTTGTTCGAAAGCACGGTAAATCCGTGGTCCGGCAAGGCTTTGCTGACCAAGTCCAAATCGCTTGGGTCGGTGATGAAAACAGTAACGCCGTCGTCGTCAGCTGCTTCAAAATCTTGAGCACCTGCTTCAATGGCCGCAAGCTCTGCGTCTGACCCCGCTTGGGAGGGCTCGGCTTCAATCATGCCTACATGGTCAAAATCCCAAGACACGGAGCCCGACGAGCCCAGTTGTCCTTTGCGAAAAAGTACGCGTACCTCAGAGGCAGTTCGGTTCAGGTTGTCGGTCAGTGCTTCAACCATGACGGGCACTTGGTGCGGCGCAAATCCTTCATAAATAACGCGCTCAAAATGAACAGCGTCGCCCAACAAACCAGCCCCCTTTTTGATGGCACGCTCAAGTGTTTCTTTGGGCATGGAAACTTTGCGAGCTTGCTCTACCACCAGTCGCAGCTTTGAGTTGGCAGCGGGATCGGCGCCACTTTTGGCAGCCATCATGATGTCTTTGGCCAAGCGTCCGAAGAGTTTGCCTCTAGCGTCTGCGGCTTGCGCCTTGCCTTTTGCTTTCCACTGCGCGCCCATGGGATGTACTTTCTGTGTGACCAAATGAAGCTGACATTTTAAGTCATGCCTCTTGCCTCAAAAAAACTAGACAGTGATGTCGACATTGCCGCCTTTGGGCTTGCTCTGATTGGCTTCATGCTTGACAAGCTCACGCTGGGTCTCAGTTTTTTGGGGTGCAACTTCTTTGTCCTTTTGTTCGGTTCTGACAGGCCGCTCTTGTTGCACTTGAGGGATGTTGGGACGGTTATTGGCAGGTCGAATTTCAGACATGTCTAGGTACTCCGTTTGGCTTACAAGGCTTGTAACACTCGATCCGGTGTCAACGGCAAGGTTCTAAACCGCACGCCAGTGGCATCAAAAACCGCATTGGCCAAGGCAGCGCCAGTGGGTCCTTGGGAGGCTTCTCCTGTGCCCAAAAATGGCTGACCAGGCCGGTCAATTAAGACCACCTCTACAGGCGGAATTTCTGAGAATGTCAGAATGGGGTAGCTGTTCCAGTCGCGCGACAAAACACGGGTGTTGTCCATCTGGACTTCTTCTTTGAGAGTCCATGACAGTGATTGGATCAAACCGCCCTCAATTTGATTGCTGATGCCGTCTGGGTTCACCATGTGACCGCAATCGGCGCTGGCCACCGCACGCAACACACGAATGCGGCCATTTTGTCGATTGACTTCTACTTCCAGTGCGACAGCACAGTAACCAGCAATGTTTTTGTATTTAGCAAAGCCAATGCCACGTCCTCGGCCAGGCGTCTTGCGCCACTGCGACCAGCCAAATTTTTCGGCCGCTTTGACAATGGCATCACGCGCACGCTCATCTTTCATAAAGCGCAATCGGTATTCCACAGGATCGGCACCGCTTGCGTGCGCCAATTCATCTATAAAAGATTCAATGGCAAAAATATTGGCATAAGCCCCAAGACCGCGGGTTGAAGAAACGCGCAAGGGCATCTCAGTGATGAAGTGCGTGGTCACGTTGTGGCCAGGAAAATCGTACAACGCAATGGCATTTCGATCTGCCGCGTAATTTGGCCCACCGCCATTGACTGGCTTGGGCATCGCAAAGGGCTTCTCAAGGTAGGCCGCTGACAAGAGATTGCCCGGTTGTCCACTGGGCCTTGTACCGTGTGGCGTTGACCATAAAGTGAAATCCCAATCAAGCACATTACCTTGGGCATCAAGGCTGGCCTTGGTTTTCATCAGCATGGCAGAGCCATAAGGCTCCCAAGCATGTTCTTGTTCGCGCGAGTATTGCAGGCGAACAGTTTGTCCAGGTACTTGCATCGCCAAAAGTGCGGCATCAGCAGCCGCATCATCGGCCATGTTGTGGCCATAGCAACCAGAACCCTGCACGTGTTGCATGCGAACTTTTTCTTTGGGCATGCCCAACATTTTGGCAATGGCCTCGCCCGTTTGAAACACAGATTGGCTGTGCGTTTGGACGGTCAACACACCATCATTGCCCAGACAGGCCATACCGGCCGATGTGCCAATGGAAGCATGCATGTGATAGGGCCGGTAGTACTGAGCTTCAACAACTCGGGCAATGGGCGTGTTGGCGCTGCTTGAGTTGGCGCGGGCTTGCTTTTTGGTCGGAATGACAACATCGGGTTTTGTTTGAAGCAGCCAAGTCGGCATGTCTTGTGTCTTTGGCAAGTTGTTGGGAACTTGCCATTGGCAAACATTTTGCAATGCTTGCGCGGCTGCTTGAGCCTGAGCTTCGCGTTTGGCAATGACCCCTAAAAAACTACCATTGCGGACGACTTTCACCACGCCTGGCATTGTCTCGATGCTGCTCAAATTGACAGATTGCAATCTGGCGCCATGGCTAGGGGGTCGAACAATTTGACCAAACAACATGCCTTGCGGCCTTTGTTCTTGAACAAAAATAGCGTCGCCCATGACCTTGGCTTGAATATCGGGCCGCGGCACTGAGCGGCCGATGTAGCGATGCTCACTGAGGGGCTTGGGTTTAACGAGGCCTGTGGCTTCACGGTTGAGCGATTCTCCAATCACCAGATCCCAATAACTTGTTTGCGCACCATTGCCCGCACGGATCAATCCATTTTGTACTTTCATTTGAGCCGCGGCCTGGCTCAATTTGATTTCTGCCAAGCCAAGCAAAATGGCTCTGACTTCAGCAGAAGCGGCCTGCACTGCTGTTGCGCAATAGGGCATCGAGAAAGAGCCGGCAGTGACGCCCTCGTCGGGCACGAGTGCCGTATCGCCAGAAATAATGTTGACTTTGGAAAAATCCACATCCAGTTCATCTGCACAGACTTGGGCCACAGCCGTCAAGATGCCTTGACCCAACTCTACTTTGCCAATTCGCAATTCCACGGTTTGAGTAGCGCTGTCAATGCGAATCCATGCATTGAGTTTTCTGTGGATTTGCAAATCGCCAGCCAACCTAGGCTTGTCTGAAGCAGGCGCAGATTGAGAATGAACATCCATCAAAGGGATGCCAAAACTCAGAGTGAGTGCCCCTGATGTTTTGAGAAATTTCCGACGTGAAGTTTGTAAGGCGGTCATCTCAAACTCCTTGCGCGGCGCGCATCACGGCACGCACAATTCTGTTGTGAGCGCCACAGCGGCAAAGGTTGCCATCTAGCGCCGTTTTCACTTCGGACTCAGTAGGCTTGGGATTTCGGTCCAGCAAGGACTGGGCTTGCATGATCATTCCCGAAGTGCAATAACCACATTGCGCAGCCTGCTCGTGGATAAACGCTTGTTGGAGTTTGCTGGGTTTGCCTTGGGTGGCCAAACCTGAAATGGTGGTCACAGATCGGCCTTGAACCGACGACAAAGGGGCAACACAACTGCGCAAGGGGTCTCCATTGACTAAAACCGTACAAGAGCCACATTGCGCCAAGCCGCACCCAAATTTAGGACCATTGACCCCTAAATCGTTGGCCAAAATGTGCAACAAGGGTTCGGACTGATCGGCATTCGACTGAGTCGGTTTACCATTGAGTTTGAAACTGATCACAAAGTCTCCTCGATTTGATTTCGATCTAGCTTAATCAATATCAATTTCTTCTTCAATAGAGTTAATCTCATGCCGCATGCTTTACCCACCTTCGATGATGTTTTGGCAGCAGCTGCACGTTTAGAGGGCGTTGCTCACAAGACGCCCGTTATGCAGTCGAGTTTGTTGAATGAACAACTGCGCGCGAAGATCTATGTGAAGTGTGAAAATTTTCAGCGCATGGGTGCATTCAAGTTCAGAGGAGGGTTCAATGCGTTGGCCCAATTGAACCCCTCGCAAAGAAGGGCCGGTGTGGTGGCCTACTCTTCTGGTAACCATGCACAAGCGGTGGCTTTGTCGGCGCGCATTCTTCAAATTCCTGCCACCATTTTCATGCCGCATGATGCCTCGCCCGCTAAGTTGGCGGCCACGCAGGGCTATGGCGCGAAGGTCATTGGCTATGACCGATATTCAGAGGATGCCAGCGCCTTGGCCACAGCCTTGGCCCAAGCGCAGGGTCTGACGTTCATTCCTCCCTTTGACCATCCTGATGTCTTGTCAGGTCAGGGAACAGCGGCCTTGGAGTTGTTCAAGGAGGTGGGTGAATTGGACGCTCTCTTTGTGTGTTTGGGCGGCGGTGGGCTGTTAAGTGGCAGTGCATTGGCCGCTAAGGAACTCTCGCCCAGTTGTCGACTCGTGGGTGTGGAGCCTGAGGCAGGCAATGACGTACAGCAATCATTCAGAAAAGGTGAGCGAGTCAAAATAGCGACGCCAGTGACCATTGCCGATGGTGCTCAAACGCCCATGGTGGGTGCCATCACTTTTGAAATTATCAAAGCGCTGGTGGACGACATCCACACCGTGACGGATGCGCAACTGGTTGACAGCATGCGCTTTTATGCAGAGCGCATGAAGATGATTGTGGAGCCCACAGGCTGTCTTTCGTTGGCTGCTGCCATTCAGGCAGGCGAGTCCTTGAAGGGTCAAAAGGTCGGTCTGATCATCAGTGGCGGCAACATTGACATGGCGAGATTTTCACAATTGATGCAGGCATACCCATGAAAAAAGTGCAAACGTTTTCGAAGCCCCTGACCCCCACATTCGCTTGCTTGATTGCACTGGTCTTTTCTCTTCAAGGTGCTCTGGCGCAGACCATGCCCTTGGTTTCAGAAAACTCATTGGGCATGAAGTTTGTTCGAGTTCCTGCAGGTGAATTTTTGATGGGCAGCAATGAAACAGTGGGCTCTATGCAAACCAGCTTTCCTCAATTGGAGCTCAAACGATTGGATGAATTGAGCGATGAAATGCCTTTGCATCGCGTCAAAATATCGCGCGCTTTCGATTTAGGTCAGACGGAAATAACAAGAGCACAATTTGAGCAATTCTTAAATTTGTCGGGCTATGTTCCTGAGTCCATTCAAGATCAAACTGGGGGCTATGGCTACAGTCCGGAACACGATCGAGATCGTCCTGAAAAAGCAGATGCCTTTGCAGGCCGAGATCCTGTCTACAGTTGGAAAAATCCTGGCTTTGAGCAAGGCCCCAACCACCCGGTTGTGAACATCACGTGGAAAGATGCTATGGCCATGGCCAATTGGCTCAGCCAAAGAGAAGGCAAAGTTTATCGCCTGCCCACGGAGGCAGAATGGGAATACGCATGCAAGGCGGGCACCAACACACGATACCCCCATGGCAATGAGCCCCAAGAATTGTTCAAATGGGCCAATCTTTTTGATGCGTCTGCCACACCCCATTGGTTGCGTTGGAAGGACAAAGCCTTGGTTGGCAATGATGGCTTTGCTTTCACGTCGCCTGTTGCAAGCTATGCGGCCAATGCATTTGGATTGCACGACATGGTGGGCAATGCTTGGGAGTGGGTGAGTGATCATTACGACGAAAATTACTATCAACAATCGCCAAAAATCGATCCCCAAGGACCCTCAAAAGGGCATTTGAAAGTAAGGCGTGGTGGGTCTTGGCATACTTGGCCAATCTATGCTCGTTGCAGTTATCGAAATATCAACGCGCCAGACAGCCGTTACACCCTATTGGGCGCACGCTTATTGCGTGAAGTTGCGCCTTGAAGGTTTAGTTTCTGCGCTCAAGCAACTGCGAGGTCAAAGCAATCAGTGCGTCTTTGTAGGGGCCGTCGGGCAATTGCTTCGCCGCATTCACCGCCCTTTGTGCTTCTGCCATGGCCGCCCTGCGGCTGCCATCGAGGGCCCCCGTTTCGCGGACAATGGCAATCACACTGCTCAGTTGGTCGACTGAGCCAGTTTCAATGGCATTCTGAATGAGCTCACGCTGCCCACTGGTGCCTCTTTGCATGGCCAAAATGAGGGGCAGGGTGGCTTTGCCTTCGCGCAAATCGTCGCCCAGATTTTTCCCCATTTCGGCTGCATTGCCTTCGTAATCCAAGACATCATCGATCACTTGGAAAGCTGTGCCAATTGCTTGGCCGTATTCGGCACAGGCAGCCTCTATTTCGGGCGATGCATTGGCCAAAATGGCCGCCAAGCGAGAACTGGCCTCAAACAAAATGGCGGTTTTGGAGCGAATCACGTGCAAATAGGCTTCCTCGTCCAAAGAGGCGTCGTGCATGTTCATGAGTTGCTGAACTTCACCTTCTGAAATGATGTTGGTTGCATCGGCCAAAACTTGCATCACGCGCATGTTGCCCGCTTGCACCATCATTTGGAAAGCACGGGAATAAAGGAAGTCACCCACCAACACACTGGCAGGGTTGCCAAAATTTTGGTTGGCGGTGGGCCGACCACGCCGCAAAGTGGACTCGTCCACCACATCGTCGTGTAGCAAGGTGGCTGTGTGAATGAACTCCACCACTGCTGCAGTGCTGTATTTGTGCGCTTCTTGGTAACCCAATGCGCCGCTGGTGAGCAACAAAATGACGGGCCTTAGCCTTTTGCCACCTGCCGAAATGATGTATTGGGCGACTTGGCCCACGAGGGGAACCCCAGAACTCAGGCGATCGGCAATGACCTCGTCGACCAAGGACATGTCTTGCGCCACCAGGGCCAAGGCCGAGGCGAGAGAGGCTTGAGGGGGTGGCGCAGAGCTGGACAAAATGACTTTAAACAACAAGGTTCATGTGGCAGAAAACCCTCCAAACTTGCATTTTGGTCGTTTTTTCTGTGGATGTGAGTCATTATAGAGAGCGAATGCACGCTTCGGATCCATGGTTAATTCTGCATTCAAGGGCTTGTCAAGTCTTAAAAGTCCGTGCTAAAATCCGCGGTTACTTAGGGTTCGTCCTAGGGAAACTTCCATTAAAGAGGTCATTATGTACGCGGTCATAAAAACCGGTGGCAAACAGTATCGTGTTGCTGCTGGCGAAAAAATTAAAGTAGAACAGATTGCTGCGGACGTGGGCCAGGAAATCGTGATCGACCAGGTTCTGGCAGTCGGCAACGGCGCAGATCTGAAGGTTGGCACGCCCCTGGTGTCCGGCGCAACAGTTACTGTCACAGTGTTGGCACACGGCAAGCACGACAAAGTGCACATCTTCAAGATGCGCCGTCGCAAGCACTATCAGAAACGTCAAGGTCACCGTCAGCAGTACACAGAACTGCAAATCGGTGCAATTGCAGGCTAAGGAGCTAGG
>JAIYCG010000015.1 GCA_027488115.1 Comamonadaceae bacterium
TTCCCTCTGTTGATTTTTCTAATTGATCAAGGAGAAAAAAATCATGGCAACTGCAAAAAAAGCGGCACCCAAAAAAGTCGCAGCAAAAAAAGCAGCCCCTAAAAAGGCCGTAGTGAAGAAAGCCGCTGCTCCCAAAAAGGCAGCAGCTCCTAAGAAGGCAGCAGCTCCTAAAAAGGCCGTAGCTAAAAAAGCAGCAGCTCCTAAAAAAGCCGCCGCTAAAAAAGCTGCTCCTAAAAAGGCCGTAGCAAAGAAAGCAGCAGCTCCTAAAAAAGCCGCCGCTCCTAAAAAAGCTGCTAAAAAAGTTGTAGCTAAGAAAGCTGCTAAAAAAGCTGCTCCTAAAAAAGCCGCTAAAAAGCCTGCGAAAAAAGCTGCTAAGAAAGCTGCGAAAGCGCCCGCTGCCCCTGCTGCCGCTGCGCAAACGGCATTGAATCCTCAAGCTGCCTGGCCGTTTCCTTCGGCCGCCAAGCCCTGATTCAAGCTTAAAGCGCTGAGCGAAAGCAAAGCAAAGCCCGATGCTGAAAAGCGTCGGGCTTTTTTTGTGCAATACAAAAGCTTAAGGATAGAAAGTGAGTAAGCGATAACCCATGAAAGCTGAATGTTGCTTTTTCAGCTTCATGACCAGTTCGTACTCAACAATTTCTCCGGGTGAGATCACGTCTGCGCCACCCCAATCCACAGGATTCAACACTTTTCTCACCAGCGCAGCGTCTTGCACGTTGGTCAAAGTCAACTCCAACCACGGGGTTGCCACAGGCACTTTATCGGCATTTCTCAAATGAATTTGAACTGTCCATTGCGGCTCATCCATGCCCAGCAGCATCTCATCTTGCGCTTGCGCAGCTTGCTTGAGGTCAATTGACGCAAAGTCAATGACCACGGCATCGGGTATTCGCAAAGGGTGAATGCGGCATCCAAGTTGATGACAAGCCTCAATCAAAATTGGTTTCAATGGGGGGTAGTGGGTAGCGAGTGGATCTTTGAAGACAAGAAGCGTTTGATACAGCAGGCCCACGAGTCCCAGCCCAGCCCAGGTGACCAAACCCCAAAAGCTCATGCGAATTTAGGCGGCTGTGCCGCGTTGCGCAGTCATCAAAATCCAACCGTCTTCCCGGTCAGCAACTGACAACTTAAGGTGTGGCGCATACGCCTGAATGAGCTCTTCTTCTTGGCGTTCCAAAATACCAGCCAATACCAAATTGCCATCCGCATGAACATGACTGCACAGCAAAGGTGCAAGCACCTTGAGTGGCGTAGCCAAAATATTGGCCAACACAGTTTCGTAGGAGCCCTGCGCCAATTCAGGCAGTCCAGCAGCCACAGTCACTTGATTGGCTTGCGCGTTGAGCAGGGTAGAGGCAACAGCCGCTTCATCAATGTCAACCGCGTCTATTTGCAGCGCCCCAAATTTGGCGGCGGCAATGGCCAAAATGCCAGAGCCACAACCATAATCCAAAACACGTTGACCCTTTACCGCATGCCTTGCAATCCAGCGCAAGCACATGCGCGTGGTGGGATGAGTGCCGGTACCAAACGCCAAACCAGGATCAAGGCGAATGATCTCACGGGCTTGAGCGGGCGGCTCATGCCAGGTGGGCACAATCCAAAATTCAGGGGTGATTTCTACAGGTGCAAATTGCGATTGTGTCAGGCGCACCCAATCTTGATCAGGCACGGCCTCGACGGAGGTGACTTTGCAGCCGTCAAAAAAATCTTGCGCGGCCAAGAGTAGGGCTGCTTGGCGTGCTTCCTCTTCTTTGGCAAACAGGGCGACCACTTTAGAGCGATGCCATCCCTCTTTGGGTGGCGGCATCCCTGGCTCGCCAAACAAAGCTTGTTCGTGCTCCGTCTCTGCGTCAGCGTCTTCGACTGAAACACTCAAAGCATCCAAGGCCTCGAGGGCTTCGCTCAAAACATCGACACGGTCTTCAGGGCACAACAAATTCAATTCAAACATGCTCAGCCTTTGCGATGTCGCAACCACTCTTCCAAGTAGTGAATATTGGTGCCGCCATTGACAAACTTAGCATCCCGCAGAATTTCACGGTGCAAAGGAATGTTGGTGCTGATGCCTTCAACCACGGTTTCGGCCAGTGCAGTTTGCATGCGCGCGATGGCTTGCTCGCGCGTGTCGCCATGGGCAATGATTTTGCCAATCATAGAGTCGTAGTTGGGCGGCACAAAATAGTTGTTGTAGACGTGTGAGTCGACCCGAATGCCAGGGCCGCCCGGGGCATGCCAAGTGGTGATGCGACCGGGCGAAGGCGTGAACTTGAAAGGATCTTCAGCATTCACACGGCATTCGATGGCGTGGCCTTTCATTTGAATTTGTCGCTGAGTGAAAGGCAACTTTTCGCCTGCGGCCACCATGATTTGAGTTTTGACAATGTCAATGCCCGTGACCCACTCGGTGACTGGGTGCTCAACCTGAACACGCGTGTTCATTTCAATGAAATAGAACTCGCCGTTTTCATACAAAAATTCAAAGGTACCGGCACCGCGGTAGTTGATTTTTTTGCAAGCCGCGACGCATCGCTCACCAATTTTGTCAATCAGTTTGCGGGGAATGCCAGGCGCGGGTGCCTCTTCCAACACTTTTTGGTGGCGTCTTTGCATAGAGCAATCGCGCTCGCCCAAGTAAACCGCATTCTTGTGCTTGTCCGCCAGAATTTGAATCTCAATGTGTCGAGGGTTTTGCAAATACTTTTCCATGTAGACCGCAGGATTGCCAAACGCAGCGCCTGCCTCAGCCTTGGTCATTTGCACGGCATTGATGAGTGCGGCTTCGGTGTGCACCACCCTCATACCGCGGCCGCCACCGCCGCCTGCCGCTTTGATGATGACAGGGTAACCAATGCTTTTGGCCGTTCGCCGAATGATGATGGGATCGTCGGGCAGCTCGCCCTCTGAACCGGGTACACAAGGTACGCCCGCTTTGATCATGGCCTGCTTGGCCGACACCTTGTCGCCCATGATGCGAATGGATTCGGGGGATGGGCCGATGAATTGAAAACCGCTTTTTTCCACCCGCTCGGCAAAGTCTGCGTTTTCACTCAAAAAACCGTAACCGGGGTGAATGGCTTCAGCATCGGTCACTTCGGCGGCCGAAATGATGGCCGGCATGTTGAGGTAGCTGAGGTTGGAGGCTGCGGGGCCAATACAAACCGCCTCTTCTGCCAACTTCACATATTTGGTTTCTCGATCGGCTTCGGAGTAAACCATGACCGCTTTGATGCCCATTTCGCGGCATGCGCGCTGAATTCGCAAGGCGATCTCCCCGCGGTTCGCGACCAGAATTTTCTTGAACATAAGAATCCCGGTGAATTATTCGATGACGTACAAGGCTTGACCGTATTCCACAGCCTGACCGTTTTCGCACAAGACCTGTTTCACAGTGCCTGATTTGTCAGATTCAATTTCGTTCAAAATCTTCATCGCTTCAATGATGCAAAGAGTGTCGCCCTCTTCAACGGTGTCTCCCACTTGGACGAATGGCTTGGCACCTGGACTCGAAGAACGGTAAAAAGTGCCCACCATGGGCGACTTGACCGTGTGGCCAGCGGCTGCAATTTCAGCTGCAGCCGCTGCAGCAGTGACCGCCGCAGCATCTGCAATTTCGGAGGCTGTGAGAGGGGCAACTGGCGCAGCAGCCAATATGGGCGAAGCAGGCACCACAACTTGTTGGGTTAAAACAGGGGCGCTTGAAGCTGCGAAACCTTTGACAATTCGAACCTTACCTTCTGCTTCTGTGATTTCCAATTCTGTGACATTGGAATCAGAAACCAAGTCAATCAAGGTTTTGAGTTTGCGCAAATCCATGTTACCCCCTGTGTTTGCTAGCGAAAACGCTGAATCTACACTAAAAACACCTCTAAATAGCTACATTTGCATGCAAAAGTCATTTAACTGACCAAACGAAGCCATTCATCTAGGTCAGATTGCTCCAATTTGCCGACTTTTTGCTTTAAAAGCCTGCCATTTGCTGCGAAAAGTACGCTGTATGGCAAAACACTTTGAGCATTGCCCAGTGATTGGCCCAAAGCAGTGCCGTTTAAACCAGCCAAGCCATTGGGAAAGCGCAATGGTTTTTGCGACAAATAACGGCGAACCATGCTAGGCTGATCAACCGCCAATCCAACAACTTGAAAAGATTTAGATTGATTTAGTGCATAAAAGGCATCAATTAGAGGCAGTTCTTCAATACATGGGGGGCACCATGTGGCCCAAAAATTAACCAACAGTGGTTTGCCGCGCAAACTTTGAAAGCTCAAAGTACCGCCCTCTGGTTTCTCAAACTCCTGCAGCCAGAAATTTTTGACCGCCTCATCCATCACGCCTTGAGGCTGAAATTTTTGCCACGCAAACATGGCTCCTGCCAAGCCAGCTGCAACACCAACCCCCGCTAACAGCCAATGACGGCGAGATCTGCTTTCTTCAGTGTCTTCTTGTTTCATACCTGCATCATGCCTCAATTAATCTTTTCACAGCAGCGATATCCCCTCTGGGCGATCGCCCTTGGGCGTCAACTTTCAAGGCGCCTCTCACATCATCAAAATCATTGACCAACAGATGAACGCCAATTTCTTCCCCCAACGCCTCGCAGTAACTGTGAATGCTCAAAGCTTCCACAGGCTCACCCTGCAAGCCATTGACCGATCGGGCCTCAAAGGCCACGCCCTTGTTGATGAGTTCAATTTCACAAGACTTGGCATCGTCGCAAAACAATTGAAGGTAAATATCTGACAAACGGGTGGCAGTTCCATGCCAAACAGCACCGCCCAGATAGGGCCGAAACTCTGCCAAGCGCGTCATCCACATCAAAGCATGCCCTCTGAGGGCCGCTAATTCTTGTGGCTGCGTGTCGGCACAAAAAAGGTCGATGTACTCACGCACATGCGCTTCAACTTGGTCATTGTTGGGCAAGGGCGAGCGCGGCGGCAAGCCCAAGGCTTTCAAAGCGCGGCGCTTGGCCGGGCCGTACTCCAAGCCCTCTTCCACCACCCACTGCGCTGCCGAAGCTGCAATTTCATCTGTCAAATCTGCCATGGCGCCATTGTGCACCGCCTAAAATCCCCCTATGCATATACATATATTGGGCATTTGCGGAACCTTCATGGGCGGCTTGGCTGCGTTGGCCAGAGAAGCCGGACACAAAGTGACGGGTTGCGACGCCGGGGTCTACCCCCCCATGAGCGATCAGCTGAAGGCCTTGGGCATTGAATTGATGGAGGGCTTTGGTGTTGAGCAAATGCAGCTCAAACCAGACCTCTATGTCATTGGCAATGTGGTGAGCCGAAGTCGCTTGCCTTCGGGCGAACCGAAGTTTCCTTTGATGGAAGCCGTTTTGGAATCAGGTGCTCCCTATGCGAGCGGCCCGCAGTGGTTGTCCGAACATGTTCTTCAGGGAAGGCATGTATTGGCGGTGGCAGGCACGCATGGCAAAACCTCGACCACCTCCATGTTGACCTGGATTTTGGAAGCTGCCGGACTTGAACCCGGATTTTTGGTGGGTGGCGTGCCTCTGAATTTTGGCGTTTCGGCGCGCCTAGGCAAAGTGGCAAACGGCCATTTGCGCAATTACTTTGTCATTGAGGCCGACGAGTACGACACCGCCTTCTTCGACAAGCGCAGCAAGTTCGTCCATTACCGGCCTCGCACTGCCATCTTGAACAATTTGGAATTTGACCACGCCGATATCTTTGACGACCTGGCCGCAATCGAGCGTCAATTTCATCATTTGGTACGCACCGTCCCAGAGCAGGGTCGCTTGGTTGTCAACGGTTTGGAAGAAAGTTTGACGCGTGTTTTGGCGCAAGGCTGTTGGAGTGAAGTCCGCAGTTTTGGCGCGGCAGTTTCAGACTTCTCGGCGGTGGGAGAGCCCCACAAATTTGATGTCATGCACCGAGGCCAAAAGGTGGCCCATGTAAGCTGGGGTTTAGGCGGCGTGCACAACCAACTCAATGCCTTGGCGGCCATTGCTGCGGCAGAGCATGTAGGCGTTGAACCCAGCACAGCAGCGCAAGCGCTGGGCAGTTTTCAAAATGTGAAGCGTCGCATGGAAGTGCGTGGCACCGTTTCGAACATCACGGTCTATGACGATTTTGCGCACCACCCTACGGCCATTCGCACCACGCTCGATGGCCTGCGCCGTCAAATTGGCAATGAGCAACGCATCTTGGCTATTTTTGAACCGCGCAGCAACACCATGAAGCTGGGCACCATGAAATCGCAATTGCCTTGGAGCTTAGAGCAGGCCGATTTGTCTTTCTGCCACAGCGGTGGCTTAGATTGGGATGCCCATGCCTCCCTGGCAAGCATGGGCAACAAAGCACAAGTGGCCACCAACATTGACGAGTTGGTCTCGCAAGTGATGGCACAAGTTCAAACGGGTGACCATTTGCTTTGCATGAGCAATGGCGGTTTTGGCGGAGTGCACGATCGCCTCCTAAAGGCACTGAAGCAAAAGTAAAAGGCCGCCAATGGATGGCGGCTTGGGTACTTTCTGAAGTGTGCGCCGACTTATTTCTTGCGACGTGTCTCAACCGCCTTGGACAAAGTCTCTAAAACTTTTTCGCTGTCAGCCCACCCAATGCACGCATCCGTGATGCTTTGCGCGTACTTCAAAGCATTCACATCGTCTTTGCCAGGTGTGAATTTTTGCGCGCCGCCTTCAATGTGGCTTTCGACCATCACGCCGAATATTTGACGCGAGCCTTTGCCCATCTGATCTGCAATTTCTTGAGTCACCACCAATTGGCGTTCATGCTGTTTGCTGCTGTTGGCATGGCTGCAATCGATCATCAAGGTGGGTGGCAATTTGGCGGCGGTCAAATCGTGGCAAGCCGCATTCACACTAGCCTCATCGTAATTGGGCATTTTGCCGCCGCGCAAAATGACATGGCAATCGGGATTGCCTTGCGTTTGCACAATGGCCACCTGCCCGTTCTTGTGCACTGACAAGAAATGGTGACCTCTCGCAGCTGCTTGAATGGCATCTGTGGCAATTTTGATGTTGCCATCGGTGCCATTTTTAAAGCCAATGGGGGCAGACAAACCGGAAGCCAACTCGCGGTGCACTTGGCTCTCGGTGGTACGAGCGCCAATAGCGCCCCAGCTGATCAAGTCGCCAATGTACTGCGGTGAAATCACGTCTAAGAATTCACTGCCTGCCGGCAGGCCTTGGCGGTTAATTTCAATCAGCAATTGACGTGCAATGCGCAAGCCTTCGTCAATGCGATAGCTTTCATCCAGGTAGGGGTCGTTGATCAAGCCTTTCCATCCCACCGTGGTGCGTGGTTTTTCAAAGTACACCCGCATCACAATTTCCAAGGTGCCTTGGTACTTGTCACGCAGGGGCTTTAAGCGACGCGCATAGTCCAAAGCGGCGGCTGGGTCGTGAATGGAGCAAGGGCCAATGACCACCAACAAACGGTCGTCTTTGCCCGCCATGATGTTGTGAATCTTGCGGCGTGTTTGTGAAATCAAGGTTTCCACCGCCGTGCCCGCAATGGGAAAGAAGCGCATCAAATGCTCTGGTGGCGGCAACACAGTAATGTCCTTGATGCGTTCGTCATCGGTCTGGCCTGCACGATCTGAAGGGCTTGCATAGCGAGGCTCCGAAGTGGCTTTGGCTTTGGTGATCATGTGGACTCCTTTTGAAAAATGAAAACTTGAATCAGGTCTGGGTAAGTGACAAAAAAAAACCGCCGGGGGTTGAGTCCGGCGGTTGATAGAGGGGTTCAGTGACTTATGCGCTGGCCTCTCGTCCGCCGGGGACTGAGAATGCAAAATAAAAGCTAAAAAAGCTAAAACGCTTGGTCATGGCAAAAGAATGTAGCACAAGTTTTTGGCAGATTTCTGACAAATTGTCAGTGCCCCAGCATTTAAGCCGTGCCGCCCACAGTCAAACCTTCAATGCGCAGGGTGGGTTGGCCGACACCCACAGGCACGCTTTGGCCTTCTTTACCGCAAACGCCCACGCCTGAGTCAAGTCGCATGTCGTTGCCAATCATGCTCACTTGCTTTAAGCACTCGGGGCCGCTGCCCACCAAGGTGGCGCCCTTCACGGGATATTGAATTTTGCCGTTCTCTACCCAATAGGCTTCTGAGGCAGAGAACACAAACTTGCCACTGGTGATATCGACCTGACCGCCGCCAAAATTGGTGGCGTACAAGCCCTTTTTCATACTGGCCACAATTTCTTCAGGCGATTTGTCGCCGCCCAACATGTAGGTATTGGTCATGCGCGGCATGGGAATGTGGGCATAACTTTCGCGTCGGCCATTGCCGGTGGGCTTGACACCCATCAGGCGTGCGTTCATGGCGTCTTGAATGTAACCCTTCAAAATGCCGTCTTCAATCAGAACATTGCGCTGGCTGGGACAGCCTTCATCGTCAACATTCAAAGAACCACGTCGATCTGAAAGGGTGCCATCGTCAAGCACCGTGACACCTTTGGCAGCCACGCGTTTGCCAATCATGCCGCTGAAAGCGCTAGAGCCTTTGCGATTGAAATCGCCTTCAAGGCCGTGGCCAATGGCCTCATGCAACAAGACGCCTGGCCAGCCAGAGCCCAAGACCACGGTCATCACACCAGCGGGGGCTGGCCTGGCGTCTAAGTTGGTGAGTGCGGCATGTACCGCGTCGTTGACATACGTGTTCAACATGGCATCGTCAAAATAAGCCAAGCCAAAGCGACCGCCGCCGCCGCCACTGCCCACTTCACGGCGCCCTTTTTGTTCGGCAATCACAGTGACAGAAAGGCGCACCAAGGGACGCACGTCTGCTGCCAATGTGCCATCTGCCCGGGCCACCATGACCACGTCGTATTCGCTGGCAAGACCCGCCATGACTTGCACCACCCGAGGATCTTTAGCGCGCGCCAGCTGCTCCACTTTTTCAAGCAGCTGAACTTTGTCTGTGCTGTTGAGTGTGCCCATCGGATCGAGTGAGGGGTACAAAGAACGAATGCCTGCCACTTTGCGTGTTGGCACTTTGGCTTTGCGGTTTTGCTGGGCTTGCGCAATGGCGCGCACAGTGATCGCAGCATCCATCAAGGAGGGTTCTGAAATGTCATCGGAATAGGCGAAGGCTGTTTTCTCGCCAGCTACAGCGCGAACACCCACACCTTGGTCAATGCTGAAGCTGCCTGTTTTGACAACGCCTTCTTCTAAACTCCAACCTTCAGAGCGGGTGTACTGAAAATACAAGTCGGCATCATCAACCTTGTGCGCCTTGATGGCTGAGAGCGCTTTGGACAGATGGGTTTCATCCAATCCAAAAGGCTCAAGCAAGAGGGACCTGGCCGTGGCCAAACGTTCAATGGTGGGTTCGCGTGAAATCATGGTGACATTGTAGACATGCCCATAAGGCCCTACAGACCGGAGGCTTGAGAAGGCCGTTGCGCAAGGCCGCTGTTCAAAGCATGTCAGGTCTGAACCAAGCGTTTGGCCTTGGCAATGGACATCAAAATACCCAAGCCCAAGCCCAACGTGACCATAGCGGTTCCGCCATAGCTGATGAAGGGCAAAGGCACACCCACAACCGGCAAAATGCCACTGACCATGCCCATGTTGACAAAGGCGTAGGTGAAGAAAATCATGCTGACGCTACCGGCCAACAAGCGGGTAAAAAGGGTGGGCGCCTCGCGTGCTATGACCAAACCTCTGAAGACCAAAAAGAAGAACCCTGCAATCAAGAGCAGGGTGCCCACGAGACCAAACTCCTCAGAAAATGCGGCAAAAATAAAGTCCGTGGTTCTCTCGGGTATGAACTCCAAGTGGGTTTGGGTGCCTTGCATAAAGCCTTTGCCCCAAAAGCCGCCCGAGCCAATGGCGATCATGCCTTGAATGATGTGAAAGCCTTTGCCCAGCGGGTCTCGTGCAGGGTCGAGCAAAGTACACACGCGTTGCCGCTGATACTCATGCAGCACTTTCCAGTCAACACCATCAAAGCACAACTGAGTCTCAAAAATGACCAACAAAAGGATGCCAATCAAACCCAGCAAAACCGGCGGCAAGATCAAACGCCAACTTAAGCCTGCAAAGAACAGGACGGCCAAGCCGGTACTGAGTACCAACAGCGCGGTGCCTAAATCGGGTTGACGCATGATGAGCCCTACAGGCACCACAAGCAACAAACCCGCCACCAGAAAATCCAAAGGACGCAACTGGCCTTCTCGCTTTTGGAACCACCAAGCCAACATCAAGGGCATGGCGATCTTCAGAATTTCACTGGGCTGAATGACAATTCCGATGTTGAGCCATCTTCGCGCACCCTTTTTGGTGATGCCAAAAATGGCGACAGCCACCAACAACAACACGCCCACCGTGTAAATGGGCACGGCCAAGGTCATGAGCCGTTGAGGCGGAATTTGCGCCACCACAAACATGATGCTGGCCGCAATGAGCATGTTTCGGCCATGGTCTACAAAACGGGTGCCATGGTCATAGCCCGAGGAATACATGATGAGCAGTCCTGCACAGGCCAAGATAAAGACCGCGAAAGCCAATGGGCCGTCGAATCCTTCAAACAAATGCAGGAAGCGAGACCACCAACTGGGTTTTTCGATGACGGGCGACATGCGCCAATTATCCTTCGCTTCCCACAAAAATCTGGCTTTCCCTTAAATTTGACAACGCTTCAGGGTTGTCAAGGGCCGGCGCATGGGACAATCTGGCCTATGTTTTTATTGTTTGAAGAAGCTGGCAAATTCATTGCCGGACGTGTCCTGTCGGAAGCAGAGGCTTCAGTTCAGGTGGAGTTGGACAGTGGCAAAAGGGTCAAGGTCAAAGGCGCCAATGTGCTTTTGAAATTTGACAAACCAGCACCTGCCCAACTGCTGGCTGATGCCGCTCAAATTAGCCTAAGCATTGAGCTTGATCTGGCCTGGGAATTTGCACCCGAAGACGAGTTTGGCTTTGCCGACGTGGCGCGGGACTATTTCAATGCCGATGCCAGCACCGTCCAGCAGGTGGGTGCACTCATGCGCCTTTATGAAGCACCCCATTACTTTCGGCGCGCTGGCAAAGGGCGATTCAAAAAAGCCTCGGCCGAAACCGTCCAGTTGGCCTTGGCAGGCATTGAGAAGAAAAAACAAATCTTGGCGCAAATTGAGCTTTGGTCACAATCCTTGATCAAGGGTGAGTGCCCTGCACCCATTAAGGAACAGCTTTACAAAATTTTGTTCAGGCCCGATAAAAATGCACCTGAATACAAAGCCGTGGTCGAAGCCAGCCGGACCAGCCAAACAGCGCCTCTGACTTTGCTCCAAAACGCAGGTGCCATTGCCAGTGCCTACGATTTTCATTGGCAGCGTTTCTTGTTCGACAATTTCCCCAAAGGTACTGGCTTTCCCAAATTGGAAGCACCAGCCATTGCTCAAGCATTGCCGTTGGCTGCTGTTCAGGCCTACTCCATCGACGACTCGCAAACCACTGAAATTGACGATGCCCTTTCCATTCAAGGTTTGGGCACAGGCACGGTGGTCATTGGTATCCACATTGCGGCGCCTGGCTTGGCCATTCAGCCCAACAGCCCCATCGACCAGGTGGGCAGAGCGCGTTTGTCAACGGTCTATATGCCTGGTTACAAAATCACCATGCTGCCCGATGAGGTGGTTCAAAGCTATACCTTGGCCGAAGGTCACGCTTGTCCCGCCGTTTCTTTGTATGTCACTTTGGACGAAGCCACTTTGGCCATCCAACACACTGAAACCAAATTGGAACGTGTTCCCATTGCAGCCAATTTGCGCCATGACCAACTTGATCAGTGGATCACCCAAGCATGGCTCGAGCAGAGTACGCCCTCCGTGCGAGAAAACGAACCCCAACTTGGCATCACCCACGCTCAATTGGCGTTCTTCTGGCGCTTGGCCCAGCATTTAAAAGCGGCACGTGAAGTGGTTCGCGGCAAACCCGAAACCTTCAATCGACCCGACTACAACTTCCGATTGCTGCGGCCAAATTCTGACTCACCTCCGGCAGGCGATGAAACCGTTCAAATCAGCGTACGCCAACGCGGCTCGCCCCTCGATTTGATCGTGGCTGAAGCCATGATTTTGGCCAACAGCACGTGGGGCCAATGGTTGGCGAGCTTGGGCGTTCCTGCCATTTACAGAAGCCAAGCCAGTTTGTCACCAGGCATCAAAGTTCGCATGGGCACCAAAGCCTTGCCTCACGCCGGCATTGGTGTACCTGCCTACGCTTGGAGCACCTCACCACTGCGTCGCTATACCGACTTGGTCAATCAGTGGCAAATCATTGCGTGCGCGCAGCATGGCGCAACGGCAGCTTTGGCGGCGCCCTTCAAGCCCAAGGACGCGCAAATGTTTGCCATCATCAGCGGCTTTGAAGCCGCTTACAGCGCCTACAACAGTTACCAATCGGGCATGGAACGTTTTTGGACGCTTCAATATTTGAAGCAAGAAAATATCACCGAGGTGGTCGCCAGTTTGGTCAAAGAAATGGGTTCCGGCAGTTGGTTGGTTCGTGCAGACCATTTGCCGCTCATGTTGAACGTGCAGGGCGCAACAGGCTTGGTGCGAGGTGACAAAGTCAAGGTTCTGTTGGGCAACATTGACGCCATGGCCCTGGATGTCACAGGCACTGTGATTGAAAAAATCATCTCTGTAGCCAATGGCGGAGATGCCGATAGCGCTTTAGGTGAGGAGTTGATGGAAGACTTAGAAGAAGCCGTCACGGGCCCCATTGCCATTGCCATGAATGTGAACGAAGCACCAGCCGAGGACACCTCTGCCTGATTGCTGTTCTTGGCTGATTGCGCAATATGTATTCACCCTCTATGCCCATGACACTGAAACAAGGCTCACATCTCACCTTGGTTTGGTGCTTGGGCTTGTCGCTTTTTTTTCATGCCGGTCTTCTCACCTTCAAATGGGCAGATCCAACCAGATTTGACCGCATCTTTGAAACCAAAACATTGGAAGTGGTGCTGGTCAATTCACGCAGCAAGAACGCACCCGATGCCCCTTTGGCCTTGGCCCAAGTCAACTTAGCGGGCGGCGGGCAAGTGCCTGGCACCAGTTTGCAAACCAGCCCGTTCACAGCGCAAGCAGCCAACACCAACACCCAAGAGTTGCAACAGTTAGAGCAAAAAATAGCGTCGCTTCAAAATGAACAACAGCGATTGGTTCAACAACTTCAACAAGAGTTGCATCAACTCAACGCTCAGAATAACCCTGAGGCCAAAGATGCCAAATCAGATACCGCTTTGGATGAGCGCAAAAGACAACTTGTACAGCAATTGGCTCACATTGAAAAACAATCACAAGCGCTTCAAGCGGGTCCCAAGAAACGGTACATTGGACCTGCCACCAAAGAAGTGTCATTTGCACGCTATTACGACAAAATGCGCCGTACCATCGAAGTCACTGGCACAGAAAATTTCCCTCAAGCAGCGGGCCAAATGCTTTACGGCCAGCTCACCATGGTGATCACCTTAGACAGCAAGGGGCAGGTCTTGAACACCGAAGTGGCCAGTGGTTCAGGCCAATTCATTTTGGACCAAAGGGCACAAGCCATTGTTCGCGGCGCATCCCCCTTTGGTGCTTTCACGCCTGACATGAAAAAAGAAGCTGACCAATTGGTTGTGGTCACGCGATTCCAATTCGCCCGCGACGAAACGCTTGAAACCAAAATGCTCGCGCCTGATTCAAACGCCACCTCCAAACAGTCGATTGACATTCAGAGAAAAAATTAACGGATGCATCTCATGGACTCCTATTGCGTTTTCGGCTATCCCATTGAACACAGCAAATCGCCTTGGATTCAAATGCGTTTTGCCGAGCTCACAGGCCAAACACTTCAGTACGAAAAAAATTGGGTGGCATTGGATGCCTTCAGCGCCTCGGTGAATGCTTTCAGGGCCGCAGGAGGCAAGGGTTGCAATGTCACCTTGCCCTTTAAAACCGAAGCTGCAGCATTGGCAACGGAGTGCAGCCCTAGGGTGGCATTGGCTGAGGCTTGCAACACCCTCAAATTCGATGGAGATCGTATTTATGGTGAGAACACCGACGGCTTAGGCTTGGTAACCGATTTGGTTGGCAATGCGGGTTTCGCGCTCAAAGCTTGCCGCATTTTGCTCATTGGGGCAGGCGGCGCAGCCGCTGGTGTGTTGGGTCCTTTGTTGTCAGAGAAGCCAAAAGCCATTTGGGTGGCCAACCGCACTGTTGACAAAGCCGTTCAACTCACAGCGCGTCATGCCCGCTTGGCTGCAGCAGAGGGCGTTGACTGCCAAGCCTTTGGCCTGACGCACGAAGCCATTCTGAGCCAGTCCTTTGACTTGGTCATCAACGCAAGCAGCAGCAGCCTTCAACAAGCTGCATTGCCAGTGCCTGCCAGCGTGCTTCAACGCAATGGCTTGGCCTGTGATTTGATGTACGGCCCAGCAGCGCAAGCCTTCATGCAATGGGCCAGAGCCAACGGCACCGAAGCGCGTGATGGCCTTGGCATGCTGGTTGAGCAAGCGGCCGCTTCGTTCCAACTGTGGCGCGGCGTTCAGCCACCCACACAAGGTGTGCTGGCTGATTTAAGAGCCTTGTTGTCCCATTCATAATGCCATGCTGAATTCGTTGTTCAATGCTTTCAAACAATGGCTCCGGCTGGTATTGGCTGGCTTCATCATCTTGCAACTGTTCTTTGTTGGACGTGTTGCTTTCATGGCTGTGGTCGAACCCTCTTCCACCGCGTTTGAAAGATCGCAAGCTTGGCAAATTGCAAGCACGCAAGGCAAACTGGCTTGGCGTCAGCAATGGCAAGCCGACGACCAAATTGCAAATTCACTCAAACGTGCAGTGATTGCTTCCGAAGACAGTGCCTTCACTTCACACAACGGTGTGTTGTGGGATGCCATTGAAAAAGCATGGCAGAAAAATGCCAAGTCCCAAGCCAAATTAGAGGCGCAAAGCACCCCCAAAAAAGGGGCAAAACCAGCAGCACCTAAAATTGTCGGCGGCTCTACCGTGACACAGCAATTGGCCAAAAATTTGCTCTTGAGTGGCGAGCGCACCCTGATTCGAAAGGGTCAAGAGTGGGTCATCACCATGGCCTTGGAAAATTTCCTCAGTAAAAAGAAAATTCTCACGCTTTACCTCAATCATGTGGAATGGGGGCGAGGGGTTTTTGGCGCAGAAGCTGCAGCCCAACACTATTTTCAAAAACCCGCTTCCAAGCTCAACGCCTGGGAAGCTGCTCGTTTGGCCGTCATGCTGCCGCGCCCTCGCTATTTTGAAAAATTGCCGCAGTCAGTTTATTTAAGCGATCGCACAGAAACCATCATGGCGCGCATGAACGATGTTGCCCTGCCCTGATCATTGCTTCACAATTGCGATATGAGAATTCTTGGCATTGACCCCGGCCTCCAAACCACTGGCTTTGGCGTGATTGATGTCAAAGGCTCACAACTCACCTATGTGGCCAGCGGTGTCATTCGCACCGACAAAGTGAACCAAGGCAATTTACCCAATCGCCTGCGTGTCATTTACGATGGCATTTTAGAAATCAACCAGCGCTACCAACCCGAATCGGCATCGGTCGAGATTGTGTTTGTCAACGTGAACCCCCAAGCCACTTTGCTTTTAGGCCAAGCTCGGGGTTGTTGCGTCACTGCCTTGGTGTCGTGTCATTTAGAGGTTGCTGAATACACCGCGTTGCAAATGAAAAAAGCCATCACCGGTCAAGGCCGCGCTGCCAAATCTCAAGTTCAAGAAATGGTCAAACGCATGCTGAAGTTACCTTCAGTGCCTGGTCCCGATGCAGCCGACGCATTGGGTTTGGCCATTACACATGCCCATGCAAGCCCCTCCATGAACAAGTTAGCTGCCTTGGATGTACTCAATCGGAAGACACATGGCATGTACCGAGGTGGCAGGAGTCACTAGTTTCGGTAGATTTCACTCGCTTTGCTATCGCTTATTTGGGCATGACCATTCTGTCGCGATTGGCTAAGTCTGGAAAGATTTTGATGGCGGCCAAAGCCACGCCTACGGTGGCCAAGCCGCCGAAAACGACCGAGCCTACTGGGCCCCACATGGAGGCCGTGGCACCCGACTCGAATTCACCCAGTTGGTTAGAAGCGCCAATGAAAATGGAGTTGACTGCTGCTACGCGGCCGCGCATGTCTTCTGGCGTTTCGAGTTGAAGCAAAGTGATGCGCGTGACCACGCTTACATTGTCTGCAGCACCTGTGACCATGAGGGCTGCAATGGACAGCGCCATGTTGGTTGAAAGACCAAAGACCACATTGGCAATGCCAAACACCGCGACAGCCACCAACATCCAGCGGCCTACTTTTCGTTCGATGGGCCATTTGGTCAAAACTACTGCCATGAGCAAGGCACCGACAGCAGGAGAAGATCTCAAAATACCCAGACCTTCGGGGCCGGTGTGCAAAATGTCTTTGGCGAAAATAGGAAGCAAAGCCGTGGCCCCACCTAACAGCACTGCAAACAAGTCAAGGGCAATGGCGCCTAAAAGTACTTTGTGATGCCAGACAAAATACGCGCCTGCCAACACGCTCTGGAGATCAGCTGCTGCTCTCGAGGGTTTGTGATCGTAGCGAACAGTGAGTGTGAACAAAAAAGCCAGCACCAAAAAAAGGGCGCAAACGGCATAGACTGCATTGACATGGGTGGCATACAAAATACCGCCCAATGCAGGACCGCTGATAACCGCAGTTTGGACGCCCGTCGAGCTCAAGGCTACAGCGCGCTGCAATAAATTGGCAGGGACCAAATGCGGTGTAAGAGCTTGTTGTGTGGGCATCTGAAAGGATCGCACCATGCCCATGATGGCGGACACAAAGAGCACCAATTCGCGGGTGACGGCGTCAGCCTGTGTCCCCCAGACCAGCAAACAAGCCACTGCGGCTTGGATCAACATGCAGGCTGCGTAGATGTGAACCTTGTTGAGCTTGTCCACAATGTGGCCTGCTGGCAAGGTCAAAATTAAAGCGGGTACAAATTGAAACAGGCCCACCAAGCCAAGGTCCCAGGCGCTGCCCGTAATTTCGTACATGTGCCAAGCCAAAGCCACTGAAAGCATTTGGTTGGCCAAGATACCTGAAACACGGGCGAGCCAAAAACGCAGAAATGGTTTTTGCCCCAGTAAATCATGGAGCGTCGCTTGAGTTTCAGTTGTCATTGATGTCGCTTACCAAGCGCGGACGGGCAAGGCAAATCCTTCGGGTGCTTTGTTCACATCTTGAAAGCTCACCAACTCGTAAGCTTCGGGCTGATCAAGCAAAGCTCTGAGCAACAGGTTGTTCATGGCATGGCCTGAACGAAAAGCGGTGTAACTTGCAATCAGCGGTTTTCCGACCAAGTACAGATCTCCCATGGCATCGAGAATTTTGTGCTTTACAAATTCATCATCGTAGCGCAGACCATCGCTGTTCAAGACTTTGTAGTCGTCCATCACGATGGCATTGTCAAGGCCACCGCCCAGCGCCAGTCCATTGGAGCGAAGCATCTCAACGTCTTTGGTAAAGCCAAATGTGCGTGCACGGGCAATGTCGCGGGCATACAAATCTCGACCCAAGTCAAACACGACTTGCTGGCCTGTTGAATCAACTGCTGGGTGATGGAAATCGATTTCGAAACTCAGGCGATACCCTTCATAGGGTTCAAGCTTGGCCCACTTGGTGTTTTCACCTTGACCGTCTTTGACCTCCACCGTTTTGAGAACCCGGATAAATTGCTTGGCCACATTTTGCAATTCAATGCCGGCACTTTGCAGCAAAAACACAAAAGACGAAGCAGAGCCATCCAAAATGGGAACTTCTTCTGCGGTGATGTCGATGATCAAATTATCGATGCCCAAGCCTGCACAAGCCGACATCAGGTGCTCCACGGTATGCACTTTAGCTTGGCCACTGGAAATGGTCGACGCCAAACGGGTGTCGGTGACGCTCTGGGCTGAGACGTGAATATCGACCGGTTCTGCCAGGTCAACGCGCCTGAAAACAATACCTGTGCCAGGGGGTGCTGGCCGAAGCGTCAGTTCAACCCGCTGACCGCTGTGCAAACCCACACCCACTGCCTGGGTGAGGGTTTTGATGGTTCTTTGGGCAAGCATGTGCTGATTTTAAATTCTCAAGCACAAGCTTGCACAAAGAGGGTTTTAAGACCCACTTGTTTCTAAAAAATTCAGTCAGCTTGCTTGCGCAAGAAGGCTGGAATTTCAATGTCGTCCATACCAGCCGAGGCCATGCCGTCCACTTTGGCAGCAGCTTGTGTGCGGTTGGTTCGCCACACGCTGGGGGTATTCAAGCGGCCATAGTCGCCACCCAAGGCAGAGCCTTGACCACCCAATTTGGCTGACAAAGCTTCGCCAGTGTCCACAGAGAATGGCACATTGTCTGTGCCGGTGCGCAGAACTTGCAAAGGCGGCGCTGTACGGCGTGCACCTTGGCTTGACAAGCCGGTGGCCACCACTGTGACACGAATTTCGTCGCCCAAGTTTTCGTCATAGGCTGTCCCGTAAATGACGTGTGCACTTTCAGAAGCATAAGCTCGGATGGTATTCATGGCTTGCTTGGATTCGCTCAATTTGAGGGATCCCTTGGCAGCGCTGATCAAGACCAGCACACCTTTAGCGCCCGACAAATCAATGCCTTCGAGCAGAGGACATGCGACAGCTTGCTCGGAGGCAATGCGTGCACGGTCTGGGCCGCTGGCTGAGGCTGTACCCATCATCGCTTTGCCTGGCTCGCCCATGACCGTGCGCACGTCTTCAAAGTCGACGTTGACGTGGCCTGGGACATTGATGATTTCTGCAATACCGCCTACGGCATTTTTAAGCACATCATTGGCGTGCGCAAACGCTTCGTCTTGGGTCATGTCTTCGCCGCCGGGCAATTCCATGAGCTTTTCGTTCAGTACCACGATCAATGAGTCAACGTTGGCTTCAAGTTCAGCCAAACCAGATTCAGCGCTTTGCATGCGGCGGCCACCTTCAAAGTCGAATGGCTTGGTCACAACGCCCACTGTGAGAATGCCCATTTCTTTGGCCACGCGAGCAATCACAGGCGCAGCGCCAGTGCCAGTACCGCCACCCATGCCTGCTGTAATGAACAACATGTGTGCGCCTTCAATGGCTGAACGAATGTCTTCAATGGCTTCCTCAGCGGCTTCACGGCCTTTTTCTGGTTTGCTGCCAGCACCCAAGCCGGTCTGACCCAATTGAATGAAGCGATGTGCTGCACTGCGGGCCAGTGCTTGGGCATCGGTGTTGGCGCAAATGAACTCAACGCCTTGAACGTTGCGCTCGATCATGTGCTCGACAGCGTTGCCGCCGCCACCGCCCACGCCGATCACTTTGATTTGCGTTCCTTGATTGAACTCTTCGACTTGGATCATTTCAATGCTCATGGTGCTCTCCTAAAACTGTTGCAGTTGCTTAAATATTGATTTTTGAAAATTTTATTTTTTGAGGAAAAAGTGAGATTCAACATCGCTGATGCGGACTCCCCCTTGCCAAGTAAAGTTTGCGCCAATCCATCAGAAGTTACCCACGATGAAATCTTTAAAGCGTGTGAAGGCGTTGTTCATGGAACCCTTCTTCTGCGATACTTTGAAACCTCTTAAACGCGCCAGACGGGCTTCTTCCATGAGACCCATGACGGTGGCCACGCGTGGCTGGCTCACCATGTCAGACAATGCGCCTGTGTATTTGGGAACGCCTCGGCGAACGGGCTTTAAGAAAATATCTTCACCCAGCTCCACCATGCCAGGCATCACGGCGCTGCCGCCAGTGAGCACAATGCCAGAAGACAAAACCTCTTCGTAACCCGACTCGCGAATGACTTGTTGAACGAGAGAGAAAATTTCTTCAACGCGTGGCTCAATCACACCGGCCAAGGCTTGCTTTGACAACATGCGGGGTGCACGGTCACCCAGGCCTGGTACTTCAACTTGTGCCTCTGGGTCGGCCAACAGCTGTTTGGCACAACCACTTTCAACCTTGATGTCTTCAGCATCTTTGGTGGGTGTTCGCAGTGCCATGGCAATGTCGCTGGTGATCAAATCACCTGCGATGGGTATGACAGCGGTATGGCGAATGGCGCCATTGGTGAAGATGGCCACGTCAGTGGTCCCTGCACCGATGTCCACGCAAGCGACACCCAATTCACGTTCGTCCTCAGTCAAAACTGCCAAGCTGGAAGACAAGGGATTGAGCAGGAGCTGATCTACTTCGAGGCCACAACGGCGAACACACTTAATGATGTTTTCTGCGGCACTTTGTGCGCCTGTCACGATGTGTACCTTGGCTTCAAGGCGCATGCCGCTCATGCCAATCGGCTCTTTCACATCTTGACCGTCGATCACAAACTCTTGAGGCGCGACCAACAACAAACGTTGATCGGTGGAGATGTTGATTGCACGAGCTGTTTCAACCACACGCGCCACGTCGGCGGGCGTCACCTCTTTGTCCTTGACCGCCACCATACCGCTTGAATTGAGACCGCGAATGTGACTGCCCGAAATGCCTGTATTGACGCGTGTGATTTTGCAATCGGCCATCAACTCGGCTTCTTTCAAAGCTTGCTGAATACTTTGAACTGTAGCGTCGATGTTGACCACCACACCTCGTTTCAAGCCATTGCCAGGTGCAACGCCCATACCGGCCAGCTTCAATTCGCCACCTGGCATGACCTCGGCCACGACGACCATGACCTTGGAAGTTCCAATGTCGAGACCGACCACCAAATCTTTGTATTCTTTTGCCATATGTCCAACCGTTCTGATCTAAATCTTCAATCTGCCAATTAAGGTTTTTTCAAACCATCTGAAGCCAAAGTTGTGACGCCCCTCAACCTCAGCGCGTAAGCACTTTCGTAACGCAAATCTGCCGACAACAAAGAGTTTGCTGTACGACCGTATCGAGAAGTCACTTGCGTCAATGTTTTGAAAAACAATTGCAGCCTGTCACCAATTTCCTGCTGCGTCCCATGCCCCAGCTCCAAATTTGCACCTGATTCCAGCTGGGCTGTCCAACTGCCCCGCTGACTGAGTTCTAACTTGTCCAAAGACATGTCCATCTTTTCCATCCGGGGCTTGAGAAATTTGTACATCTCTAAAACAATCTTGGCCTGCGATTCAGGCCCCTTCAATGTGGGCAGCGCATCACTGTCAACTTCATCTGCATTGACTTCAAAAACGGTACCTTCTGGGCTTAGAAATTTGCCATCGCCTTCACCACCCCATTGCGCCACAGGTTGAAATTCATCAAGGGTGACCGACAAGCGATTTGGAAATTCACGCCTAACCAGCGCAGAGCGAATCCAGGGAATTTGCTCGAAAGCCTGGCGTGCTTGCATCAAATTCAAGGTGAAAAAATTGCCCGTGAGTTGGGGCACCACATTGGCACGCAGCGTGACAGGATTGCTGTGTGTCACATTGCCTAGCACTGTGATGCTTTGAATTGAAAAAACTGGGTGCCGAAGCAGCCAACCAAAACCACTGACCACACACATGATCAAAGCCATTGCCAACATGGCGACGGTGGTCCATTGCATGAGTCGTACATCCATGGGCAAATCGACAGGCTTTTTCATGTGCCTTTCCTTCCAAAGTTCGAATGCGACAAGCTGGCTGAGGCCAACAGCAGTACGCACAGTTCTTCGTAAGACATGCCGGCGGCTTTGGCCGACATGGGCACCAAGGAATGACTGGTCATGCCTGGCGATGTGTTGATTTCCAAAAGATAGGGTTGACGAGTTTGCGCATCGATCATGGCGTCAACACGGCCCCAGCCTTGACACCCCAACACCTGATAAGCCTTGAGCGCATGCGCTTGAATGGCTTTTTCCTCTGACTCAGGCAGTCCCGAAGGGACCAGGTACTGAGTATCCTCAGTGAAGTATTTGTTTTGGTAGTCGTAGTTACCAGCAGGTGCAACGATGCGAATGACCGGCAAGGCTTTGGCATCATCGCCCTCGCCCAAAATAGGACAGGTCACTTCATCGCCCGATATGAATTGCTCACACAAAATATCGGCATCGCATTGGGCGGCATCTTCAAGTGCTTGGAGCAGCTCGCTGGCCTTGCAGACTTTGGTGACACCGATAGAAGACCCCTCTCTTGCCGGCTTCACAATGAGAGGCAAGCCCAAGCTTTGAATCACTTGTGCTTGTGCATCAGGGCCAAACTTATTTGGCTTGAGCAACACATAGCGCGGCGTGGGCACACTCTCTGATAACCAAACACGCTTGGTCATGGTTTTATCAATGGCGATGCCAGAGGCCATCACGCCCGACCCGGTGTAAGGAATGCCAAGCAACTCGAGTGCACCTTGCACGGTGCCGTCCTCGCCATACCGCCCATGGAGCGCAATGAAGCAACGTTGAAAACCTTCTTGTTGAAGGTCTGACAAATTGCGCTCTGCGGGATCGAAAGCGTGTGCATCAATGCCTTGCGATTGGAGGGCAGCCAGCACACCTCGGCCTGACATCAATGAAATTTCTCGCTCTGCAGAATGACCGCCCATGAGGACAGCCACTTTGCCAAAATTCTGAGGAAAAGTGCTCACGCAGCACCTCCCATTTTTTGAACTTGGGCAGGCACTGCCCCAATAGAGCCGGCACCCATGCAAATGACAATGTCACCGTCTTTTGCGTTCTCAAAAATCGCCTGTGCCATGGCCTCGATTTTATCTATAAAAACGGGTTCAATTTTACCCGCCACACGCAGCGCACGAGATAAAGATCGGCCATCCGCCGCAACGATAGACGCCTCACCCGCGGCATAAACTTCAGTCAATAAAACAGTGTCTGCACCTTGGCTGATCACGCTGACAAAATCTTCAAAACAATCGCGTGTTCGGGTGTAGCGGTGCGGCTGAAAGGCCAACACCAAGCGGCGGCCCGGAAAAGCCCCACGGGCAGCGGCCAAGGTGGCTGCCATCTCAACAGGATGGTGGCCATAATCATCAATCAAAGTGAAGCTACCCGCTTGATTTAAAAGCTTCACTTCACCATAACGCTGGAAGCGCCGGCCAACACCCTTGAAGTTGGCCAAGGCGCGTTGAACCGCTGCATCTTCAACCCCTAGCTCTACGGCCACAGAAATGGCGGCCAATGCATTCAAAACATTGTGCAGACCTGGCAGATTCAGAACAATGGGAAGGTCTGGCAAGACCACCCCATTGCGGCGCTGAACGGTGAATTGCATTTGCCCATGATCTGCCCGAACATTCATGGCTCTTATTTGTGCCCCCTCTTTAAGTCCATAGGTGGTCACGGGGCGAGCCAATTGATCAACAATGCTTTGAACGCCAGGATCGTCTGAACACACGATGGCTGTGCCATAAAAAGGCATGCGGTGCAGAAACTCTACAAAAGCCGACTTCAGCTTTTCGAAATCATGGCCATAGGTTTCCATGTGATCGGCATCGATGTTGGTCACCACCGACATCACAGGCAACAAATTCAAGAAAGATGCATCCGATTCATCGGCTTCCACCACGATGTAGTCGCCCGTGCCCAATTTGGCATTGGTACCGGCACTGTTCAGTCGCCCGCCAATGACAAAGGTTGGATCGAGGCCCGCTTCGGCCAACACGCTGGCGACCAAGCTGGTGGTCGTGGTTTTGCCGTGGGTGCCCGCAATGGCAATGCCCTGCTTCATGCGCATTAACTCAGCCAACATGACTGCGCGCGGCACGACAGGAATATGACGGGACTTGGCAACCAACACTTCTGGGTTGTCTGCCTTCACCGCGGTTGAAGTAACGACCGCATCGGCACTCTGGACATTTTCTGCACTGTGACCCACATGGGTTTGAATACCCAAAGCCGCCAAACGACGCAGGGTGCTGCTGTCTGACAAGTCAGAGCCTGAAATGGTATAACCCAAATTCAAGAGCACTTCGGCAATGCCGCTCATGCCGGCGCCACCAACGCCAATGAAATGAATGTGACGAATGGCGTGTTTCATGCAGCCAATGCCTCACATGCAGCCACCACATCACGGGTCGCTTCCGTCTTTTTGAGGGCCCATGCCTTTTCTGCACATGCCAGTAATTCTTCTCGAGTGATGCGGCTGAGGCGATCAGCCAATGCTTGTGCAGTCAGCTGCGCTTGAGGCATCAGCCAACCAGCGCCTTGACTGACCAAGAAATTGGCATTGGTGGTTTGATGATCATCCACAGCAAAGGGAAAAGGCACGTAAATGGCGGCTGCACCAATGGCCGCAATTTCAGTCACAGTGCTGGCGCCAGCTCGGCAAATAATCAGGTCGGCATCTGCAAAAGCTTGTGCCGTATCTTCAATGAAAGGTGTGAGCTCGGCTTGCACACCTGCAGTGGCGTAATGAGATTTGAGCGCGTCAATTTGCTTGGCACCGCTCTGATGGACTACCAGGGGACGCTTGTCAGCCGGCAACAAAGCCAAGGCCTTCGGAACCACTTCATTCAAAGCTTGCGCGCCTAAACTGCCGCCCACGACCCACAACTTCAAAGGCCCGGTGCGACCGGCAAAACGTTTTGCTGGGGCAGGCTTGTTCAAAAAGTCTTGACGCAAAGGATTGCCGACCCAAATGGCATTTTTCAAGACATTGGGGAATGCGCTGTAAATGCGGTCTGCCACGCCTGCCAAAACTTTGTTGGCCATGCCAGCCACCGAGTTTTGCTCGTGCAACACCAAAGGTTTGCCCAACAGAACTGACATCATGCCGCCAGGAAATGTGATGTAGCCACCCAAGCCCACCACCACATCGGGCTTGACGCGTCGAACCACTTGAATGCTTTGCCAGAACGCTTTGAGCAAACGCAGCGGCAAGAAAACCAAACTGGTCACGCCTTTGCCGCGAACGCCACCAAACTCCACGGGTTCAAAGGGGAAGCCACGTTGCGGTACCCACTGACTTTCCATGTTGCCCGGTACGCCAAGCCAATGCACGCGCCATCCTGCATCTCGCAAAGATTCGGCCACAGCCAAACCGGGGAAAATATGCCCACCGGTACCGCCCGCCATGATCAGTGCGCAGCGACTCATGTTCGGCCCCCTCGCATCATTTGTTTGTTCTCGGCATCAATTCGAAGCACGATGGCAATGGCCACCAAGTTCATCAAAATAGCCGACCCGCCATAACTCATGAGCGGCAAGGTCAAACCTTTGGTGGGCAATGCGCCCAAGTTAACACCCATGTTGATGAAGGACTGAAATCCAATCCAAATGCCCACACCCTGAGCCACCAAACCTGCAAAGGTTCGATCAAGGGCCAAGGCTTGACGACCAATCACCATAATGCGCCGGCTCAGCCACAAGAACATGCCAATCACGGCAACCACACCGACCAGGCCAAACTCTTCGCCAATGACCGCCAACAAGAAATCGGTGTGCGCTTCTGGCAACCAATGCAGTTTCTCAACACTACCGCCTAAACCCACCCCAAAAATTTCACCACGGCCAATGGCAATCAGAGAGTGCGACAACTGGTAGCCTTTGCCCAAAGTGTGGGTGGGATCCCAAGGATCGAGGTAAGCAAAAATGCGTTCACGGCGCCATGGTGAAGCCGCAATGATCATGGCAAAGGCAAACACCAAGATGGCCAAAATGAGGAAGAACATGCGGGCATTGACACCGCCCAAAAACAAAATACCCATGGCAATGATGGCAATCACCAAAAAGGCCCCCATGTCAGGCTCGGCCAACAAGAAGATACCCGCTAGACCCACTGCAGCGCCCATCGGCAGCACAGCACGAAAGAAGCGTTCTTTCACTTCCATCTTGCGCACCATGTAGTCGGATGCATAAATGATGACGGCCAACTTGGCAAACTCTGAGGGTTGAAAGTTCATCACACCCAAAGAAATCCAACGACGTGCACCGTTGACGCCCTTGCCAATAAAGGGAACAAGCACTGCTGCCAAAAGCACCAAAGAGAAGATGAACAAGGGCCTTGCGTTTTTCTCCCAAGTTTCCAAGGGCACCTGGAATGCAAGAAGGGCAACGCCAAATCCAATGGCAATCGAAATGACGTGACGCACCAAGAAATGCGTCTGAGAATATTTGGAAAATTTTGGGTTGTCAGGCATGGCAATGCTGGCCGAATACACCATCACCATGCCCCACATCAAAAGCGCCACCACCACCCACACCATGGCCTGATCGATGTTTTGTATCTTGCCTTGGGTTGATGCGTTTTTGGCATAGTCGTAGCTGCCCAAATTCACAGGGAGAACGCCTTCTGCGGCACCTTGGAGACGACCAGCGCCACCCATGCGACCGAAGACGCCGCCACCCCAAGCCATCATGCGAGACCACATTTCAGTCATCGTGCAAGCTCCAAAGCTTGACCCGCTGCGTCTGCAATGTCAGCCACTGCTTGGCAGAAAACTTGAGCTCGGTGCGAGTAGTCACGGAACATGTCAAAGCTGGCACATGCTGGCGACAACAAAACGGCATCGCCCGCTTGGGCAATCTCTTTGGCAGCATTCACCGCTTCGGGCAAGGAGCTGGCATCGATCAAAGTGACACCGCACATTTCAATGGCTTCACGAATGAGACGGGCATCACGACCCATCAAAACCACAGCGCGCGCGAACCGAGACACCGGTTCGACCAAAGGTGAAAAGTCTTGGTCCTTGCCTTCACCCCCCAAGATCACCACGACTCGGCGTTCAGCACCTAAGCCTACCAAGGCAGCGACAGTTGCACCTACATTGGTTCCCTTGCTGTCATCAAAGTATTCAACGTCATTCACAATGGCTACGGGCTCTACGCGATGCGGCTCCCCAGCGTATTCGCGCAATCCAAACAACATCGACGCCAGGCTGGCACCGGTGCTGCTGGCCAAGGCCAACGCGGCCAAGGCGTTCACAGCATTGTGTCGGCCGCGAATTCGCAGCGCATCAGCGGGCATCAGTCGCTGAATGTGTATTTCTTCTACTTCACCTTTGCGCAAACGACGAGTTTCATCTGACTCTAGGGCCCGTACCAACCAAGTCATGCCATTGACGGTTTCCAAACCAAAGTCACCTGGCCGCTGTGGCATGTCAGCGCCATAAGTCACATAGACACGTTGAACGGGTTTTTGCAATTTGGCACGCACAGGTTCTGGCAACATGGCCATCACACGCGCGTCATCGCGGTTCAAAATCATGAGGCTGTGAACACCAAATATTTTTTCTTTGGCGGCTGCGTAAGCATGCATGCTTCCATGCCAATCCAAATGGTCTTGGGTGATGTTCAAAACTGTTGCGGCACTGGGCTCAAAGGGCCCAGCGCTGTCGAGTTGAAAACTAGACAACTCCAAAACCCACACTTCTGGCAGCTCTGTCAACATTGACTCGCGCAAGGTATCGAGCAAAGTGGGGCCAATGTTGCCGGCCACCCTCACGGTTTTTCCAGCACGTTCGAGCAAGCGACCCGTGAGTGCCGTCACTGTCGTTTTGCCGTTGGTCCCTGTGATGGCCAAAACCTGCGGCGCATAGTCGCGTGTGGCTTTTAAATGGTCCAAGGCCTGAGCAAACAAACTTAATTCACCACCAACCCAAAGACCCATGCCTTTCGCAGCATCAAAGACAGGGGCAATTTCTGTTGGCGTCAGACCGGGGCTGGCAAAGACTGCACGGATGTCAGTCCCTTCAACCCAGCTGGCAGAAAAAGAACCCGATTTAAACCTCACCTCGGAAAATTCGCTTTGAAGAACAGTCAAATTAGCAGGCGCTTCGCGAGTGTCTGCCACAGTCACAAGCGCGCCCCTTTCAGCACACCAACGCGCCATGGCCAAGCCAGAGCTTCCAAGCCCCAGAATTAAGATGTGTTGGCCTTGAAGGTATTTCATGCTTATCTCAGCTTCAAAGTCGACAGGCCCACCAAGCAAAGCAGCATGGTGATGATCCAAAAACGCACAACCACTTGGGTTTCTTTCCAGCCACTCTTTTCAAAATGATGGTGCAAAGGGGCCATCTTCAAAATGCGACGGCCTTCGCCATATTTCTTTTTGGTGTATTTGAAATACGAAACTTGAACCATCACTGACAAAGCTTCTACGACAAAAATACCGCCCATGATGGCCAGCACAATTTCTTGTCTCACGATCACAGCAATGGTGCCGAGTGCACCCCCTAAAGCCAGCGCACCCACATCCCCCATGAACACCTGTGCAGGGTGTGTGTTGAACCACAAAAATGCCAAGCCCGCGCCTGCCATGGCAGCGCAAAAGATCATCAGTTCACCCGCGCCAGGAATGTAGGGCAGGAACAAATACTTGGCGTACACCGAACTACCCGTTACATAAGCAAACACGCCCAATGCGGAGCCCACCATGACCACCGGCATGATGGCTAAGCCGTCGAGCCCATCGGTCAAGTTCACAGCATTGCTGGAGCCCACAATGACCAAGTAAGTCAGGACCATAAAACCAAACACACCCAAGGGGTAACTCACCTCTTTAAAGAAAGGCACCATCAATCCAGCCTTGGGCGGCAAGTCCACATCAAAACCTGAGACAACCCAATTCACAAACAAATCAAACACACGCAGATTGGAACTTTCAGAAATACTGAACACCAAATAAAGCGCTGCCAACAAGCCAATGACAGATTGCCAAAAATATTTTTCTCGAGAGGGCATGCCCTCTGGGTCCTTGTTCACCACCTTGCGCCAGTCATCCACCCAGCCAATGGCGCCAAACCCCAAAGTCACAATGAGCACAATCCAGACAAAGCGATTGGACAAGTCAAACCACAGCAAAGTGCTGATCGCAATTGACAACAAGATAAGCACACCGCCCATGGTGGGCGTGCCGCTTTTGGCCAAGTGTGTCTCCATGCCATAGCCACGCACAGGCTGGCCAATTTTGAGTGCAGCCAGATGGCGAATGACGGCAGGACCTGCAAGCAGACCAATGAGCAATGAAGTCATTGCAGCCATCACCGCACGGAATGTGATGTATTGAAAAACACGCAAGAAACCCCACTCAGGGGACAAGTTTTGCAACCATTGCGCCAAATTAAGCAGCATGGGCTGACTCTCTTTCTAAGGCAGGCACGTGATCAAGCTGGGTGCTCAACTTGTCCACGATGCGTTCCATTTTCATAAAGCGCGATCCTTTGACCAACACACTGTTGAATGTCGAAATTTGATCAAGAACCGCTTGCTGCAAGCTGTCCATGTTGGCAAAGTGCACCGCACCCTCAAAGGCATGGCTGCTGTGTGCGCACAAATCACCCAAAGTGAACAAAGCTTGAACGCCCAACTCTTTGGCGTAGGCGCCCACCTCCCGATGAAACTCAGGACCTTGTTGACCCACTTCGCCCATGTCCCCCAAAACCAACAAGCGCGGCGCAGGCAGTTCAGCCAGCACCTCAATGGCTGCGCGAACTGAATCGGGATTGGCGTTGTAGGTGTCGTCAATCAGCGTGATCGCGTGGCCTTGAATTTGCCATGCAGACGATTTGGAGCGCCCTTTGACAGGCTCGAAATTCTCTAATCCTTTGGCAATGTCGGACAGCCTCATGCCTGCGGCCAAAGCACAGGCTGCTGCTGCCAAAGCATTCAAAATATTGTGCCGACCCGCAATGTTCAGATGGCAAGTGCAAGCAGCATGGGCCGTTGTCAATTGAAACGACCACGCACCATTGACCCAAGCAATTTGGTGCGCCTGAACATCGCCTTGGGTAAAACCAAAAGTCATGACTTGTCTTGAGCCCGCCAACTTTTGCCATACTTCGGTGTAAACGTCTTGGGCAGGAAAAACAGCTACGCCGTTTGCAGGCAAGTTGCGAATGACTTCTGCATTTTCAATGGCCACAGCTTCTACCGAGGACATGAACTCTTGGTGCTCACGTTGGGCGTTGTTGACCAATCCAATGGTGGGCTGCGCATAACGAGCCAGTACTTCAATTTCACCGGGGTGATTCATGCCCAACTCCACCACGGCGCGGCGGTGCTCAGGCCGCAAATTGAACAAGGTGAGTGGCACCCCAATTTCATTGTTCAAGTTACCTTGCGTTGACACGGATGGATTTGAAACATCCGCTCTTAACACCGATGCGATCATTTGGGTGACGGTGGTTTTGCCGTTGCTGCCCGTGACACCAATCAGCTCTAACTCAAATTGGCGACGCCATTGCGCCGCCAGTTCACCCAAAGCGACACGCGCGTTCGGCACGCAGTATGCAGGCACCGAAACTTCTTTCAAGCATTGAAGAAGCTCACTGCTGAATGGCTGTTGACCTTCAAACAACACAGCGACTGCACCTTGTGATTGAGCTTGTACCAAGAACGTTGCGCCATCGTATTTTTCACCCTTAAGGGCAACAAACAAGTCCCCTGCAACCACACTTCGACTGTCTGTGCGAACCGCTTTGATCAAGCCTTGGGCCAAGGTGTTGGTGTCTGGCTCGCCTGCCACAACCACAGCCTCAGGCAACCAAGTTTGAAGTTGGGTCAATGTCATGTTCATGACTGAACCCTCATTTGCTTCATGACACCTGCGCGCTTCACCAAAGCTTCCTGAGCATGCACGCGATCGTCGAAAGGGTATTTGACGCCTGCGATTTCTTGGGAATCTTCATGGCCTTTGCCAGCGATCAAAATGACATCGTGCTGCCCTGCATTCAGGATCGTTTGAAGAATGGCTTTGGCACGGTCAAGTTCCTGATGCACTTTGTCAGGCGACTTCAAACCCAAGTACATATCACGCACAATTTTTTCTGGCACTTCTCCGCGGGGGTTGTCACTCGTGAGCACCACATGGTTGGCTACAGATTCAGCGGCAGCAGCCATCAAGGGGCGCTTGCTGACATCACGATCACCACCACAACCCAACACACACCAAAGTTGTGACCCCAAAGCTTGTGTCACAGGTTTGAGCGCCAGCAAGGTTTTCGCAACGGCATCAGGTGTGTGCGCGTAATCCACCACAATCAGGGGCAATTCGAGATTTTCTTCGCCATCCGCAACCGCGACTTTTTCCATCCTGCCTGGGACAGCTTGAAGCTGAGCGCATATTTGGACAATTTGAACCAACTTGTAATTCAATGCCCGCAAGGCTGCAATCACGCCCAACAGATTGTCAACGTTGTAGTCACCCATCAATGAAGTTTGCAGGTGAACGCGCTCTTGCCCTTCTACGACATCGAAGGCCAAACCCAACATGGTTCTTTTCACATCACGAGCTTGCAATCGAGCAGCTTGTCCTTGACTAGAGCAAGTCCAAAGGTCGATGGCTTGCTTGGCAGAATCGGTCAAGCTTTTCACCGAAAGATCGGCCACCAACTTGGCGCCTTGCGCGTCATCGACATTGATCACAGCCACTTTAAGCTCGGGCCACTCAAAGAGGGCTTGCTTGGCTTGCCAATAGGCAGCCATAGAACCGTGATAGTCCAAATGATCTTGTGTGAAATTGGTCAGCATGGCCAAGTGAATGCGCGTGCCGGCCAAGCGCTGCTCGGCGATGCCAATAGAGCTGGCTTCAATGGCGCAGTGCGTCACACCCGCAGACACAAATTTCCTAAATTGCGCTTGCAACAAAACCGGATCCGGTGTGGTCATGCCCGTCGTCATCAAGTGCGGCGGCTGCCCAACTCCGAGGGTGCCCACCACTGCGCAACGCGGCGCATCGGCTTCACCCTCAGCAGCCACTTGCATGGCATTGAGGGCTTGTGCCAGCCACCAAGTGGTGGAAGTTTTGCCATTGGTTCCCGTCACAGCCAGCACTTTCAGTGCTTGACTGGGTTGTTCGTAATAAGCGTCTGCAATCCATCCTGTCTGTGCTTTCAAGCCTGAATAGGTTGCTACTTGGGTTGGAACTTTGTTTGACACAGGCTGCCAAGCAGCATGCCATTGCGAACACGCTTCAGCCTCAACCAAACAAACGTTTGCACCACGCTCAAATGCCGATGCGATGAATGCGCGGCCATCGGTAGCGGCCCCTGGCCAAGCAATGAAACCATCGCCTCGTTGAACAGCACGGCTGTCTGTGCACAGCTCGCCCATGACGTGTTGGCGCAACCATTCTGCAGCTTGTTTAGGCGTGTCCAGGATTTGCATCAGAACGACTCCTCCACACCATTGGCCACGATTTGAGGCTTGACACTCATATCGGGTTGCACACCCATCAAGCGCAAACTTTGTTGCACAGTTTGACTGAAAACAGGTGCCGCTACATCACCGCCGTAGTAACGACCATTTGAGGGTTCATCTATCATGACTGCCACCACAATGCGTGGTTTTTCAATGGGCGCCATGCCCACAAACACGCCGCGGTATTTTTTGCCTGCGTAGCCTTTACCCTCTTGCTTATGGGCAGTGCCAGTTTTGCCGCCCACCGAATAGCCCATGGTTTGCGCTTTCTGTGCGGTGCCACCAGGGCCTGCTGCCAAATTCAACATGTGGCGCATGGCTTGCGCATTTTGCGGGCTGATGACTGGCACACCCGCTGGAATTTGACCGTTCTTGATCAAGGTTGCAGGCAGTGACTTTCCGTCACTGGCAAAGATGGTGTAAGCGCGGGCCATTTGAAACAAACTGGTCGACACGCCATAGCCATAACTCATGGTGGCTTGCTCAATGGGCCGCCATGTTTTGGCAGCTCGCAAGCGGCCGCTGACCACGCCAGGAAACGGCAATTGCGGCTTCTGACCCAAACCCACCGCCGTGAACATTTCCCACATTTCGCGGGGTTGCATTTGCATGGCAATTTTCACGGTGCCAACGTTGCTCGACTTTTGAATCACCTCATTGACTGTGAGCGCGCCGTGTGGATGCGCGTCAGTGATGGTGGAGCCAGTGATATTGATCGTGCCTGGCGCTGTTTGAATGACCGTTTCGGGCTTGATGATGCCTTTTTCCAATGCCAAAGCAATGGCAAAAGGTTTCATCGTGGAACCCGGCTCAAAGCTGTCTGTGAGTGCACGGTTGCGCAATTGTTCGCCACTCAAATTGACACGCTTGTCGGGTGAGTAACTGGGGTAGTTGGCCAAGGCCAAAATTTCACCTGTTTGCGCATCAAGCACCACCACACTGCCTGCTTTGGCTTTGTTTTCTAACACCGCTTCACGCAATTTTTGATACGCAAAAAACTGTACCTTGCTGTCAATGCTCAATTGCAAATCTTCGCCATCGACAGGTGGCGTCATTTGCCCCACGTCTTCCACCACACGACCCAAACGATCTTTGATGACGCGCCTTGCCCCAGGTTTGCCAGAAAGCTGGTCTTGAAAAATCAATTCAATGCCTTCTTGACCTTTGTCTTCCACGTTGGTGAAGCCGACAATGTGTGCAGCCGATTCGCCCTCGGGATACAAACGTTTGTATTCTTTGATGGTGTAGATGCCCTTGATGTTCAAAGCCAAAATTTGCTTCACCACAGGCTCGTCCATTTGACGGCGCAGCCAGACAAAAGTTTTGTCCTCGTTCTCTAATTTCTTCGCCAACTCTGCTGGCGACATTTCAAGCAACTTGCCCAACTGGCGCAAGCCTTCAGGTGATCTGTCGATCTCTTCTGGGTTGGCCCACACACTGGGTGCGGGCACACTGGAAGCCAAGATCAAACCATTGCGATCCAAAATACGTCCACGATTGGCAGGCAAAGTCAAAGTTCTGGCGAACCGAACTTCACCTTGACGTTTGTAAAAAGCGTTTTCAAAAACTTGAACATACGATGCGCGAACGGCCAAACCTACAAAGGCCAATGCCATGGCGGCCACAATGAGTTTGCTGCGCCAAACTGGCGTTTTGCTTGCCAACAAAGGGCTAGATGAAAGCTGAACACTGCGGCTCATGGATTGGCCTCAGTTGATTTGTTAGTCTTTTGCACAGCCGACTTTTGTGAGCTTGCTTGCAAATCAGAGGGCTGCTTGACATACTGGGTAATGCCCGGTGTGACCAAGCGCATTTGCAATTGTTGTTTGGCAATTTGCTCAATGCGCAATGGCGATGCTTGCGAACGACGCTCCACTTGCAATCGCTCATGCTCCAATTCGAGACGCGTGGCCTCTTTCATGGCAGCTTCCAAAATCATGAACGAGCGACGTGCTTGGTAGTGGCTGTGCACCAAGAACATGGCAGACGAAATGATGGCAATGACCAAAAACAAATTGAGGCGTGTCATGCAAGTACCGCCGTTCTTTCAGCCACACGCATGATGGCGCTGCGTGCCCTAGGATTGGCTGCTACCTCTGCCTCACTGGGCCGAATGCGTTCCAATGACTTCAACTTCATAGCCTGCGGAACTGCAAAAGGCGCACGGCGGTCGTAGACTTCTTTGGAATGTTTCGCAATGAACTGCTTCACGATCCGGTCTTCCAATGAATGGAAACTGATCACCACCAATCGACCACCAGGCTGCAACACTTCAAGACTGGCTTCTAACGCTTGTTCAAGCTCCTCAAGCTCGGCGTTGATGAAAATCCGAAGAGCCTGAAATGTCCGCGTTGCAGGGTCCTTGCCCGGCTCGCGGGTTTTGACCGTGTTAGCCACGATCCCGGCCAAATCGGCGGTGGATGAAATTGGGCCCCGCTCTTGTCTGCGAGCCACAATCGCCTTTGCAATCGGAAAAGCAAACCGTTCTTCGCCATAGTCACGCACAACCTCCGTGATCTGATCCACACTGGCATCGGCCAGCCACTCAGCCACGCTCTGACCGCGCGTGGTGTCCATGCGCATGTCTAAGGGGCCATCGAAACGAAAAGAAAAACCCCTCTCGGGGTTGTCAATTTGGGGGGAACTGATCCCAAGGTCCATCAACACCCCTGCAATACTGCCTACAGGCAGTTCACCGAGGTTGCGAAAGCCTTCGTGCCTGATTGAAAAACGGGCATCTGTGATTCCAGCTGCCTCAGCAATCGCCTCAACATCTTTGTCAAAAGCAATCAACTGTGCGCCTTCAGGCAAACGCGACAAAATCAAACGCGAATGACCGCCACGGCCAAAAGTGGCATCGACATAAATATTTTTTTCGGCACCTGCGCCTGCATCGCTTAACAAAGCGTCAACCGCTTCAGCGAGCAAAACGGTGGTATGTTGCCAATGAGTTGTCACGCTGGCCTCAGAACGTAAAGTCCTTGAAGACATCGGGCATGTCGCCCTGCATGGCTTTGGCCTCTTGTGCGTCGTAGGCCGCTTTGTCCCACAATTCAAAGTGGTTGCCCATGCCAAGCAAGATGGTGTCTCTGGTAATGCCTGCAGCAGCGCGCAATTCTGGCGATACCAAAATACGGCCCGTGCCGTCCATCTCGACATCCATGGCGTTACCCAAGAAGATTCGCTTCCACCACTGAGCCTCCATGGGCAGTTGTGCAATGCGCTCCCGAAAGCGCTCCCATTCAGTGCGCGGAAAGACCATCAAACAGCCGTGTGGGTGTTTCGTCATGGTCAGTTGACCACCCGCAGTGGCGCTCAAAACCTCGCGGTGACGCGTCGGCACGGACAGGCGGCCTTTGACGTCCAAACTCAACGAAGATGCACCTTGAAACACTTGATTCTCTATTCCTAATCAACGCACACACAATTTGGGTATTTCTCCCACTAAATTGCACTTTTTTGCACTTTATCAGGAATTCACACCCTCGCAAGAGGGTTTTTGAGTTTTTTTCAATGAAATCAAGGGCTTAGAGATCTCTTTGCAAGAGAAATTGATGGGAAAAATCGTTGAAAATTAGGCACTTAGAAGTTGGTCTGCAAGTAACTTCTTAGACATTTTGTAATGAAAAAATAATTTAGCTTTTTTTCTGTTGATTACAAACATCACCTGACTTTTTGAATCAAAGCGAAAAAAAAGGCTCCATGATGGAGCCTTAGGCGGAGTGTCTAATTTCTAAAACTCAATCCCCAAACATTTTCTGCTTGAGCTCGCGTCGTTGCTGTGCCTCTAAAGACAGATTGGCTGTTGGGCGTGCCAACAAACGACCCACACCAATGGGTTCACCCGTTTCATCGCAATAACCGTAGTCGCCGGCATCAATGCGCTGAATCGATTGCTCAATTTTCTTGAGTAACTTGCGCTCACGGTCACGTGTGCGCAACTCGAGGGCGTGTTCTTCTTCAATGGTGGCGCGGTCTGCGGGATCAGGCACCACCACGGTGTCCTCACGCAGGTGCTCGGTTGTTTCACCTGCATTGGCCAAAATACCTTGCTTCAGGTGAACCAGCTTGATCCTGAAAAATGCAAGTTGCGCGTCGTTCATGTAGTCGTTGTCTGACATGGCCATGACTTCGGCATCGGTCAATTGGTCAGGTTTTTTGGTTTTCCAGTTGTTCGCCAACTTTGGATCTTTTTTAACGGCAACGAAGGGCGGAGGGGTCAAAGCTTGTGTAGGCATGTTTTGTAAGTAACTGGCTTTTGCAGCCGTGGAAGCCACCGATTGAGCCATCGATGGCACAGTGATTTGGGCAAGGCGGGCAGAGGGGCGCACTGCGCGAGCAGGCACATCACCCGGGGCGACTGCCTCAACGGCAACTGCCAGTGTAAAGACGGGTGGAGTTTTTTCATTTTTGACCGGTTTTTCCGCTTTAGCTGGCTTGGCAGGCTTTTCTACTTTGGCGGTCAGTGATGCATTTGCAGGTGTTTTTGTCGGTGCTTTTTCGAGCGTTTTGGCAGGGACTTTCACAGGTGCTTTGGGTGCTGCTTTTTCAATCGGCTTAACAACAGGCTTTTCAACCGCCTTGGGTGTTGCTTTCACGGGTGTTTTTGCAACAAGTTTTGGCGCCGGCTTAGAGTTGGCCTTAGGAGCTGCCTTAGGCGCTGACTTAGGCGCAGTCTTCACAGCAATGTTGGAAGTAACTTTGGGAGCTGGCTTGGCCTTGGGCACGGGTTTGGCTGGCGCCTTGGGAGAAGCTTTTGAAACGACCTTTGATGCTGCTTTGGGTGCCGCTTTGGGGGCCACTTTGGGGGCCACTTTGGTGGCTACTTTAGCCGCAGGCTTGGGAGCGGCGCCCTTCGCTGATTTAGAAGGCGCGGCTTGGGTTAGCTTCTTGGCAGGTGCGGCCGTTTTGGCTTTGACACTGGCTTTGGCAGTGGATTGGGCACTTGCTTGGGAACTGGGTTTTTTCACTGCAGTTTTTGAGCTCGTTTTAAGGGGCTTTTTCACGTCCTGTCTCCTAGCCGTGGCGGCTTACGCATCCACAAGGGATACCAGCCATAGGCAAATGAATTGTGGTCAATGGTTCATTTGCGTCAAAACCCATATTTTTCGACCTTCTGGGCGTATCGAGGTGCCAATTAAGGTACCCCGTCAGGGCGCAGATTGTAGCGACTGAACAGGCTTAAAACGGATTCTGGAAAACTAAACCAAGCATTGCTCCAAACCTTGCAACAAAATGTCTTTGGGCAAATCGATGCCAATGAACACCATTTTGCTAACTTTGACCTCATTTTCAGCCCAAACAGGTCCCAAATCACTGCCCATCAGCTGGTGCACCCCTTGGAAAATAACTTTTCGTTCAGTGCCCATCATGTTCAAGACACCTTTGTATCGCAGCATTCGGGGGCCATAGACATTCACAATGGCCCCCAAAAAGTCCTCCAATTTGGCAGGATCGAAGGGCTTGTCTGATTTGAATACAAAACTCTTCACATCATCGTCAAAGTGATGATGGTGGCCATGGCTTTCGCCTTGGTGGGAGGGGTGATCGCAGTTCTCACCGTGCGCATGATCATGGTGATCGTGCGCCTTCTCTTGACCATGCTCATGTTCATGCTCGTGATCATGACCACAGTGTTCATCGTGCACATGAGGCGCATCTTCTTTTAAAAAGTCAGGGTCAATGTCCAATTTGGCATTCAAGTTGAAGCCGCGCAAATCAAACACCTCGGCCAAAGATACCTCTCCAAAGTGCACCACCTTTTGAGGCGCGCGCGGATTCATGTGCGCCAAACGGTGTTGCAAGGCTTCCAACTCGGGCTTGGAGACCAAATCGGACTTGCTGATGAAAATCTGATCTGCAAAGCCCACTTGCCGACGCGCTTCCTGACGGTCATTGAGTTGTTGCGCCGCATGCTTGGCATCAACCAAGGTCAAGATCGAGTCAAGCAAAAAGCTCTCGGCAATTTCATCGTCCATGAAAAACGTCTGCGCCACTGGCCCCGGATCGGCCAAGCCTGTGGTCTCAATCACCACCCGGTCAAAGTTGAGCTCACCCTTGCGCTTTTGCTCTGCCAAGGTTTGAAGCGTCGTGCGCAAATCTTCGCGAATGGTGCAGCAAATACACCCGTTGCTCATCTGAATGATTTGCTCATTGGTGTCCGACACCAAAATATCGTTGTCAATGTTTTCCTCACCAAACTCATTTTCAATGATGGCAATCTTCTGCCCGTGCGCTTCCGTCAGCACACGCTTGAGCAAGGTGGTTTTACCGGAACCCAAAAACCCAGTCAGGATGGTTGCAGGAATCAAAGCCATGGAAATACTCCAAAAGAGAAAAAACAGTCATCAACAGAGGCAGAAGTGTACCCACCCTAGCAATCACCCAGCAGGAGGAGGATGGCATCCACTGTCAATGATCATTCCTGGGCAAGGGTGAGTGGGGTGGGCAACGATTTCTGGTACCCCAGTATGAGGCGCCCGCCCCATTCATCCTTGTCCAGGAAGCGCGAGAAGTCTCAAAGCTTCTTCACGACCACCAGCCCCTTCAGATACTCCCCTTCAGGAAAGTAAACCGTCATCGGATGATCAGGCGCCCCCTGAAGCCTCTCACTGATATACCCATCCACCCCCGCATCAGTTCCCGCAGATGCCACAATTTTGTGAAACAAATCGGCACTGATTCCCCCCGAACACGAATAGGTCAACAACTCACCCCCCGGCGCCAACAGTTTGAAAGCCAAGCGATTAATGTCCTTGTAAGCCCGTGCAGCTCGCTCAGCGTGCGACGCCGTAGGCGCAAATTTAGGCGGATCCAGCACAATGGCATCAAACTGCCGGCCTTGCTCAATGAAGGCCCGCAGCGAAGCATTCACATCAGCATCCATGAACGTGGTGCGAGACAAGTCAAACCCATTGAGCAACACATTGGCCTTGGCTTTTTCAAGCGCTGGCCCCGAAGAATCAATCGACGTCACGTGCTCCGCTCCACCCGCCAAGGCCGCCACCGTAAAGCCACCGGTATAGCAGTAGCAATTGAGCACATTTTGAAACTTGCGAAACAGCGTGTGCTGGTAAAAAAGAAAACGACTGCCCCGTTGATCCAAATAGAAACCTGTTTTATGGCCTTCAGCAATGTTGAGTGACAACTGCCAGCCATGCTCTTGCAAGCAGATTTCTGTAGGTCCCTCACCGCGCAGCCAGCCCGTCACTTCGGGCAAACCTTCCAATGACCGCACATTGGCATCAGATCGCTCGTACAGTTTGCTGAGGCCTGTTGCATGAAGCAATGCATCGGCCATCACCGCCTTGAACCGTTCAGTACCGCAAGATGTGAATTGCGCCACCAAGGTATCGCCATAACGGTCCACCACCAAGCCAGGAAGGCCATCCGATTCACCGTGAACCAATCGCATGCCGTTGCTTTGAATGTCAAACAAACTGCGTGCCTGAATGGATTTTTGAATGAGGCCATGAATGAACTCTGTATCCACACGCTGCGCCTCGTTGAAACTCCAAACTCGGGCCCGAATGCGAGACGTTGGACTGAACGCAGCCCACGCCAAAAATTCACCTTCACTGGAAACGACACGCACAGTTTCGCCGGCATCGGCGCTACCCTTGCCAATGGCCGATTCAAAAATCCAAGGGTGTTGGCGTTGCAAAGAACGCTCTTTGCCCGCTTTGAGTTGTATGGTTTTCATGCCGCCATTGTCCCACTCTGCGCCAAACCTAGGGCCATTTACCAAGCGCGATTATTTTTTCTCTTGAGGGGCACTGCCTCTTTTGGCTCTGGGGTGCGCCGCATCGTAAGCTTTGGCCAAATGCTGAAAATCCAAGCGCGTGTAAACCTGCGTGGTGCTGATGTTGGCATGCCCCAACAACTCTTGTACAGCGCGCAAATCACTGCTCGATTGCAACACATGGCTGGCAAACGAGTGCCGCAACATGTGGGGGTGCACTGGCGTGGCAAGCCCCGCCAACAAACTGCGCCGTTTCAAGCGCTGCCAAACAGATTGAGCCGTTAAACGGGTGCCGTGCCGCCCTGGGAAAAGCGCCAGCGCTGCATCCGACACGCCAGGTACTGACTGCGTCATCATGCCCATGGCTTGGCTGCGAAGCGGCAACCACACATGCAATGCCTTCACAGCCGCCTGCCCCAAGGGCACCGATCTGCGCTTGCCGCCTTTGCCTTGCACCATCACCTCGGCGCTTTGCAAATCAATCCAACCGCGGCCTTTTTTGGCGGCCTCTGTGCTGGCTACAACATCTAAGCCTGTGAGCTCGGCCACACGCAGCCCACAGCCGTAAAGCAGCTCCACCATGGCGGCATCGCGTGCCTCTAGCCAAGGGTCATCGGCCTCCTGAGTGTGTTCGGCCAGTTGCACCGCTTCGTCCACGCCCAAAGCCTTGGGCAAGGGTTTTGAAACTTTGGGTGCACGCACACCTTCAACGGGGTTGTGAGCAATGAGGTTTTCACGCGCCAGCCAATGGTAAAAACCGCGCCAGCCAGACAAGATCAAGGCGATGCCTCGTCCGGTACGGCCGCCACTGTGCATTTGCGCCACCCATCTGCGCACGTGGATGGTTTGAACTTGCGCCAAATCGACGTTGGCGGCCAACGCTAATTCAGAAAGCTTTTGAAGGTCAAGCGCATACAGCGTCGAAGTTCTTTCAGCCAGACGTTTTTCAAAACGCACATGGTCTAGGTATCGCGCAACGCGCTGGTCCATGGCTTAAGCCTTAGACCTTTGCGGGCAATAGGGCAGACAAAGCAGCACCACACAACTCGGCCAAATGCTCTAAAAAGTCAGTGCCCATTCCGCTGTGAAATCGCCGCGCGTCAGGCGAGGCCAACACCAACAAGCCAAAGGGTGCTTGCTCTTTGCGTAAACGCAAAGGCAACAAGGCCACAGAAGCAGCTTGAGCGGGCTCTTGTAACCACTGAATGGCTTCGATACCAGAGCTCGCCCCAACGAAGGGTGAGGCATAACTGTTCGCAGCCTCTTTCACTTCATCGCTGACCCATTGCGCATAAGGTGCGTCCGCAAAAACATCGGCCACACCCCACAAGCGCACAGCCACTTGGGGCACTTGAAAGCGCGCTTCGATGTTTTTCAAAGCAGAGGGTACACGTTCCGAAGCGGGGGTCTGCAACAACTCACAGGCCCATTTTTGAAGCTTCTCTGTGATGATCATGTTTTCGTTGCCATGGCGAATCATGTCCATGATGCGCATTTCCAAGGCCCGAATTTTGTCGCGCAACATCTGTGCTTGGCGCTCTTGCAAACTCACCGAACGGTGGTTGTCTGGGCTCATCAAATGAACCGAAGACAACAGCTGCGCAAAGAAAAAAAAAAAATCAGGCGTGTTGGACAAGAAGTCAGCGATGTCGTCTTCAGTGATGGGGTTCATCGGATTGATGGAAGTGGGGGTCATGCCTGTCTTTCTAATCAAGGTAATTCTGGAACGTCAATTTCGCCTTCAAAAACCGAAGTGGCCGGCCCCGTCATCCACACGGGTTGAGACACATCGTTCAGAGCAGCGCCTTGCCATTCAATGGTCAGTAACCCGCCGTGCGTATGCACATCGACTTTAGGGTTGAGCAAGCCCATGCGAATGCCTACCACCACGGCGGCGCAAGCACCCGTGCCGCAAGCCAAGGTTTCGCCTGCACCGCGTTCAAATACTCGCAAACGAATGGCATCGCGGCTAAGGATTTGCATGAAGCCAGCATTCACGCGATTTGGAAAGGCGCTGTGGCTTTCAATCATCGGACCGTCCTTTGATACGGGCGCTGTATCGACGTTGCTCACCACTTGAACGGCATGTGGGTTGCCCATAGAAACCACCGCCACATTGGCGAAAGCAGCCACATTGGCATGCGCTGTTTCGCCTTTCGTTAAATGGTGGGTGTTCAAAGGCAAATGCCAAACTTCGCAGCCATTGACCAAGTTGTGCGCAAGGCCTTCAGAGTTGAAAGGCACCTTGGGCAAATCCAGCACTGGCCCGCCCATGTTCACGGTCACTCGGCCATCGGCGTTCATTTGCAATTCAATCTCGCCTTGTTGCACCTTGACGCGAATGAGGTCTTTGGTGGTCAGTCCTTTGTCGCGTACATAACGCACAAAGCATCGCGCACCATTGCCACAGTGCTCAACCTCACCGCCGTCGGCGTTGTGAATGACATATTCAAAATCGAGGCTGTCATTGGGTGCTGGGCGAACGGTCAAAATTTGATCGGCGCCGACACCAAAATGCCGGTCAGCCAAAAATCGGTATTGGGCCGTGTTGAGCTTTAAACGCGCACGCGTTTCATCTAGCACCACGAAGTCGTTGCCAGCCCCTTGCATTTTTGTAAAGCGAATTCGCATGGCTTAATTATCCTCGGTTCGGACCTTGATGGGCACAAGGCCTGATAATCTGCAAATGGTCAGACTTGAACAACTCTTACGCTCCCAACGCGAGCCCACCATCCCTAGGCCCGCTGCCACGGTGCTTTTGCTGCGCGACAGCCCTCAAGGCATTGAAGTGCTCATGACACGGCGATCGCTGACGGCCAGTTTTGCCCCAGGCGCTTATGTTTTTCCTGGCGGCGGCATTGACACCCTCGACGCCCAGTCACATGCTCAAGCATTGCGCCGGTCCACGCAAAGCGATTTGCGCCTTACCCAAGCCATCGCCGCCATCCGCGAAAGCTTTGAAGAACTGGGCATTTTGTTGGCTTACCGGGCCGATCACAGCATGGCCACTGCCCAAGACATCGCCAAGTTAGACAGAAGCCAGCCGTTTGCGGCTCAATGCAACGCTGAAGGCTTGAAATTGGCTGCCGATCAGGTGTTTGTGTTGGCCCACTGGATCACCGACCGCGATTTGCCCAAGCGCTTCGATGTGCCATTTTTAGTGGCCCGCATGCCAGAAGGCCAAGCGCCTGTGGCCGATGAATCCGAGCAGTTTGAACCGGTGTGGGTCAGTCCTGCAGAGGCTCTGAAGCGCCATGAAAAAGGCGACTTCTTCATCATATTTCCCACCATTCGAACTTTGCAAAGGCTCACGCCTTTCAACCATGTTCAAGCGGTGCTAGACGCCTGCGCCGTCAACGACGAACCCCTTTGGACCAGCTGTCCCCGTGCTGGTTGGTTGGCTGGCAAAGAAGAGCGTTACATGGAACATGAGTCGCCGTATGGAGAATTGGCGCTCACCAGCCCCGATGGTCAAATCGTGCACCACCTCGATTGGCAGTCCGAACAACCGGTGGCTCTGCTCAAAAACGTACTCCGACTCACCGCACCTAACCCGGGTGTGATGACGGGCCCAGGCACCAACACTTACTGGGTGGGCGACCCCCACGGTGGCTTCATCGTGATCGATCCGGGCCCTGCCGACCCTGAACATTTAGAAAGAATTTGGGGTGCGACGGGCGGACAAATTCGCATGATTGTGTGCACCCACTCACACCCCGATCACTCACCTGGCGCTAAGCCTTTGCAGAAACTTTGCGAGGGACAAGCAGGGGGTATGCCATCCATCTTGGGCCTGGCCTCAGCCAGCACGGCCAACGCACAAAGTCAGTTCAAACCCGATCGCGAGCTTGCACATGGCGAAATTTTGAAGGTGGGCGAGCACAGCTTGAAAGTCCTGCACACCCCTGGCCATGCCGCCAATCATTTGTGTCTGGCTCTCTTGGAAGATGGCTTGTTGTTCACGGGCGATCATGTGTTAAATGGCAGCACCACGGTGGTCAACCCACCCGACGGCAGCATGACCGATTACCTCAATTCGCTGGACTTGTTGGCCCATGAGTGCCAAGCCCAACATCTTGAATTTATCTTGCCCGCCCATGGCTATGTATTGGGATTTGCGTCTCAAGCCATCGCCCAACTCAAAGCACATCGCTTAAAGCGCGAAGCCAAAGTGATTGCGGCCATGCGCGCATTGCCCCACGGCACCCTCCTTGACTGGGTTGCACACGCCTATGATGACGTGCCAGAACGTTTGTGGCCGGTGGCTGCGCGCTCCCTACAAGCCCACGTTGACCGCATTCAGTCAACGCCCCCTGGCAACCACTGAACAACAAAAATACCCATGAATGCATTGCACCCCAGCGAGGGAATTCGCCTTTCCAAACGCGTGGCCGATATTTTGAAATGCTCGCGCAGCGAAGCCGAACAAGTCATTGTGGGTGGCTGGGTCAAGGTCAACGAGGTGGTGGTGGACGAACCAGCGCACCGCATCACCGATGAAAATATTGACATTCACAGCACCGCCCAACGCGGGAAAGTGCCTCTGCTGACCATCATCTTGCACAAGACAGCCGGACAAAGTTGCCTGCCCAAAGGGCACACGCACATTTGGACCAGCTTGACCCCCGAAATGCGCTCCAAGCAAGACCGCTCCGGCATCAGCCTCACTCCCAGACTCCAAAAAATCTTGCAATGTGCGGCTGCGTTGGAAGATGCAGCGACGGGTTTGGTGGTTTTGTCTGAAGACAGCAGCATGCTTCGCAAACTTCAAGACGATCGAACGCCTTTAGAACATGAAATGCTGGCGGAAGTGCAGGGTTTGGTCAGTTCCGACCAACTTCACGACATGTGCCCCATGGGGCTTAAAACCAGCATCAGCAGTGAGACCCCCCATAAAACGGGTTTGCGCATGGCTTTTAAGGGGTATCAACCGGGCTATGCAGTGGGTGTGATTGAAAAGACTGGGCTTCGGCTGATTGGACTCAAAAGAGTTCGAATGGGCCGGGTTTTGATGGCACCCTTGGCGCCTGGCCAATGGCGAGCCCTCATGCCTTATGAGAGATTCTGAAAAAACGCCATTTTTGGCACATTTTTGCGACATTTTTGACCTAGAAGCCCTTGAAATTCATCGGGTCATCCTCAATTGGCTTGTAAGTTTGAGAGAATGTTTGACAGTTTGTAGAGTCGCTTCCGCCGAAAGGAAACCCATATGCGTTTGAGTACCAAAAGTCGTTTTGCAGTCACTGCAATGATTGATGTCGCATTGCGCGAAGATCGAGGCCCTGTCTCGCTTTCAGCCATCAGCGAGCGTCACCAAATTTCCCTGTCCTACCTGGAGCAATTGTTCAGCAAACTGCGCCAACACCAGCTGGTCGAGAGCACTCGCGGGCCTGGCGGTGGTTACTCCTTGGCGCGCAACGCCGAAAAAATCACCATGGCCGACATTGTCAGCGCTGTCGACAACTCTGCAGACTCAGAAGGCGCCAACAATTCCGACGCCAGTGCATGGATGAGCAGCGATTTGTGGGCCAGCTTGAACGAAAAAATGTTGGCACATTTGCAGTCCATCAGCTTGCGTCAGTTGGTGTCTGAGCAGCGCGCCAAGGGCGTGAACCTTGAGCCTGCACCATCTCTGGTGAAGCGGGGTGTGTTTGCTAAACCTAAGAGCCAGCCCGTCAAAGTCAATGTGCCCAACTCGGTGTTTGCTTTGGCAGCCAGCTTGGTGCCTACGCGCTAATCGCTTTCAATCACCACTTTCAGACACTTCCAGCCCGAGCAGCCTTGCTCGCCACTTTCCAAACGCGCCCTTGCAAACAACGGCGCGTTTTTTCATGGCTTTCAGCAAAACCATGCAGAAAAAGTGTGAAGCCCACCGATAAGCCGGATTCTGTGCATTGAAGTTGCCCTCAATGTGACCGCCATTACTCTGGGCCGAGGGTTGCCCACTCGGCTCGATGCTACCTACCCGCACACTCTCCGGAACCAGATCAA
>JAIYCG010000024.1 GCA_027488115.1 Comamonadaceae bacterium
GGTCGCATGCCTTCTGCTGTGGGTTACCAGCCTACATTGGCCGAAGAAATGGGCCGTTTGCAAGAGCGTATTACCTCCACCAAAGTGGGCTCCATCACTTCCATCCAAGCCGTTTACGTGCCTGCCGATGACTTGACCGACCCATCACCAGCCACAACATTTGCTCACTTGGACTCCACCGTGGTGTTGTCCCGTGACATCGCTTCTTTGGGTATCTACCCCGCGGTGGATCCTTTGGACTCTACCAGCCGTCAGCTCGACCCCTTGGTCGTGGGCGTGGACCACTACGAAACAGCGCGCGCTGTTCAAGGCACATTGCAGCGTTATCGCGAACTGCGCGACATCATTGCCATTATGGGTATGGACGACTTGGCACCTGAAGACAAGTTGGCTGTGGCCCGTGCCCGTAAGATTCAGCGTTTCTTGTCCCAGCCTTTCCACGTTGCTGAAGTCTTCACAGGCTCACCCGGCAAGTACGTGACATTGGCCGAAACCATCCGTGGTTTCAAGATGATTGTGGCTGGCGAGTGTGATCACTTGCCCGAGCAAGCGTTCTACATGGTCGGTACCATTGATGAAGCCTTCGAAAAGGCCAAGAAAATGGCGTAAGCCATTTTTGTAAACCCTTTTCAAGGAACACACTATGAACACCCTCCGCGTTGATGTGGTCAGTGCCGAAGAGTCCATCTTCTCAGGTGAAGCCCGTTTTGTGGCCTTGCCTGGTGAGGCGGGCGAATTAGGCATTTATCCCCGTCACACACCCTTGATTTCACGCATCAAGGCTGGTTCCGTTCGCATTGAAAAAACCGATGGCACCGAAGAGTTTGTCTTTGTGGCCGGCGGCATTTTGGAAGTGCAACCCGACCACGTGACCGTGTTGTCTGACACTGCGATCCGCGGTAAGGATTTGGACGAAGAAAAAGCCAATGCAGCAAAAGCTGCTGCGGAAGATGCCCTTCGCAATGCCAAGTCTGAAATCGACATGGCGCGTGCGCAAAGCGAGTTGGCTGTGTTTGCAGCGCAACTCGCAGCCTTGCGCAAGTTCCGCGTTAAAAAATAAAATGTTGGCGTTGAACACGCTGACAAGTTTTCTGAAACCCGGCGCACGCCGGGTTTTTTGTTTCTAAGGACACCATGCGCAAAGCCAAACTTCAAGCTGCCACATTGGGTGGCAACCCAGACGATATTGAGGCTGCGTTTTATGACGCGCTCAGGCAAGGCGACATTGAACGTCTCATGGCGTGTTGGGCCGATGAAGAAGAAATTGTGTGCGTGCATCCGGGAGGACCGCGCTTAATTGGCTCTGGCGCCATTCGAGCAACCTTTGAGGCCATGTTTGCCAATGGCACCGTGCAGGCGCACCCGACGCACATTCACAAAGTTGATTCACTTGCCAGTGCCATGCATCATTTGGTGGAACGTGTGGAAGTGTTAGGCGCCGAAGGACCTCAAACGGCCTATGTGCTGACCACCAATGTTTATCACAAAACACCGCAAGGTTGGCGCATGGTGGCGCACCACGCCAGCCCCGGTACGCCCAACGCACCTGCCGAAGTGACATCAAGCCCATCGGTGCTTCATTGACAGACTACTCAGCACCTTCATGGTTACCCGGCGGCCATCTGCAAACCATTTGGCCAGCCTTGTGGTCGCGCAGATTCGATGCTGCGCCACCGGTATGGCGACGCGAGCGATGGCTTACGCCAGACGATGACTTTGTAGATGTGGACTTTTGCGAAGCCCCGGCTGCTCAAACCGCAAGACCTTTGTTGATCTTGTTCCACGGCTTAGAAGGTTCTTCAAGCAGCCACTCTTCACAGGCTTTTGCCGATTGGGGTTTACAACATGGCTGTGACATTGCAGTGCCCCACTTTAGAGGTTGCAGCGGCAGCCTGAACTTGGCGCCACGTGCTTATCACTCCGGCGACCATGAAGAGGTTGACCACTTGTTGCGCAAATTCAAACAACAGGCTAGCGCACAAAATCGACCCTGTGTTGTGGCGGCAGGCGTGTCATTGGGTGGCAATGCATTGATGCGCTGGGCTGGTGAGCAGGGGCAAGCAGCACAGCAAGTTGTTCAAGCAGTGGCTTCCATTTGCTCACCTTTGGATTTGACAGCCAGCGGTCATGCCATTGGTAAAGGTTTCAATCGGCATGTTTACACGCGCATGTTTTTGCGCAGCATGAAGCCCAAAGCCATGGCCAAACTCAAGCAGCATCCTGGCTTGTTTGATGCCCAGAAAGTCATGGCCGCTAAAGACCTGTATGAGTTTGACGATGTGTTCACTGCGCCCTTACACGGATTTAAAAACACAGACGATTATTGGCAGAAAGCGTCGGCACTGCAGCACATGGGGAACATTGCAATACCCGCATTGGCATTGAATGCCAAGAATGATCCTTTCATTCCTTCATACAGCTTGCCAACTCCGGACAAAGTCAGTACTCACGTATCTCTCTGGCAACCCGATGAGGGAGGGCATGTTGGGTTTGCAAGTGGGTTTTTGCCGGGGCATTTAAAAGCCATGCCACAAGCTGTGGGTCAATGGTTGTTGCAGCACATCCACTCAGATTAAACGCATGGACGATATTGTCAAACAAGCGATGGCCAAGTGGCCCAACGTACCCAACTGTTACGGTTGGTTGGGCTTGGATGAGCGCGGGCATTGGTATCTGCGCGACGATCCCGCGCAAGCGAAAGGCTCTTTTCAAAGTGGCCAGCCAGGCGCCAAAGGGTCTTTGCTTCAGCATGAAAAACTGATTGAATTTATTCACCGCAATTACGCCGCCGACTCAAGCGGTGCTTGGTTTTTTCAAAATGGGCCGCAACGTGTTTATGTCGAATTGGCGGCAACGCCCTTTGTTTGGCGGCTCTCCTCGGACTTTCAATTGACGGCTCAAACAGGCCAAGAAACACAAGCTCAAACTTGTTATACAGATGAAGTTGGGCGCGTGTATTTTCAAACGGGCATGGGCTTTGGCTTGCTTCATACCCTTGACGTTGCTAAAGCAGCAGAGGGATTGGAGATGGCCCTCTGGCCTTTAGAAGTCTTGTCAGCGGCTGACATGCCTGGGTATTTTGCATACACCATGAGCCCTGCTGCTGGACAAAAAAACCGCTCTGATGGGCATCGAGCGGTTTGATAGCAAAGCCGCCATACAGCGGCTGGCTTCTTTGAATTATTTTTTCTCGGCGGCTGGAGCAGGCGCCTCTGGCTCTTTGAATTTGCCGCCCGAACCAGAGGTGAGGTAGGCCACAGCACGACCAATTTCAAGGTCGCTGTAATCGCCGCCGCCTTGGGCGCCCATGGCATTCTTGCCTTTGAGCGCAGAATTAACCAAAGCCTCGTAGCCTGTTTTGATGCGAGGTGCCCAAGCAGCAACATCACCAAACTTAGGTGCGCCTGCTGCACCAATGGCATGACATGCTGAGCATTGCGCTTTGTAGACTTCTTCGCCTGCTTTCGCGGGGCGATTGGCGTCGCGAATTTCAACCATGCCTACTTTTTGAATGCGTTGTGCAACAGTACGCTCGGTATCACTACCGGGGGCCGTTTTGTTGGCGGAGGTGACGTAGTACACCAGGCCAATGATGATGAAAACGGGAATGACGAAAGAAGCAAAGCTTAAAAGCAACATTTGCTTGGGAGTTTTGACCGGACCCGTGTGGTCTTCGTGGGCTTGATCGTGGCTGTTGTCGCTCATAGCGTCCTCAATGAATCTCTGATGAAACGTTTGTATCCGCTTAGACGGAATTAGCTTTAAATTATAACCTCCGAGCGCTTTGACTTGGCCTTTGAAATCTGTGAATTGAGGGGCTGCATGCCATAATCCGCCTTGACTCTCAGCAATGAATCAGGCGCGGCTGTAGCTCAGTGGATAGAGTATTGGCCTCCGAAGCCAAGGGTCGTGGGTTCGATCCCCGCCAGCCGCACCATGTGACAGACCCCACTTCTCAACGGTTTAAATTGTGTATTTTGAGTTGAAGCTGGGCTTACCTGAGAGTCATTTTTCACAGCTGTTCCCTACAAAGTCTCACAGACAACCCCTTTGGCTCTTGTGCTCAAAGGTAGTATGAGGTCATCATGTGGCAAGCATTGCCACAGATGTTTTTAGATTTTTTAAAAGAGTCTCCTCATGAAAATTCGCCGCGTTGTGACAGGTCATGATCAAAATGGCAATGCCATTGTGTCGCACGATGAGTTGTGCACCAACATCCTTTCTAGAAGAGATTTCCATCAAAGTTGTGTGGTCTGGTCGACAGGCAAGATGCCCGTCGATAACTCAGACCCTGCTGATGGTTACACAAGAGATGTTTCAGTCTTGGGCAAAGAAGACAGCGTGTTTCGAATCGTCCAATACGATCCAGGTGTTGCACCCCGAAATCACCGAACGGAAACCATTGACTATGCCGTGGTCATGGCCGGCTCTATTGACATGGACATCGATGGGCAAAGGGTTCATTTGCAACAAGGCGATGTCTTGGTGCAAAGGGGCACCATTCACAATTGGGTCAACAATGGCATAGAACCTTGTGTCATTGCATTTGTTTTGATCGCTGCCAAGCCCATTGATTTAAACCACCAAACACTCCACGCTCATGGTTAAATTTTTCCAAACATGGAAGTCCCCCTTGCTGATGTCATTGGCCGTGTTGTCGGTACTGCAATTGTTTGCTGCCAAAGCACTGCACGCTCAAACTTACCCTGTTAAGCCTGTGAAAATTGTGGTGCCTTCCGCACCGGGCGGCGGCACGGACATCATTGGCCGCTTGCTTGCAAAGGCTTTTACCAGTGCAATGGGTCAAAGCTTTTTTGTTGAAAACAAACCGGGTGCTGGCAACTTAATTGGCATTGAGGCGGTTGCACACGCGCCCGCAGATGGGTACACCCTGTTGTTTGTGCCCAGCCCCTTGGTCTTGAATCCAATTTTGTACAAGAAGGTGAACTACGACCCCATCAAGGACTTTGCCCCTATTTCCTTGGCTGCCACAGCGCCCAATATTTTTGTCATTCATCCGGGTGTGAAGGCCAACAATTTGCGAGATTGGATTGCAATTGGCAAAAAAGACGCGAGTGCGCTTAATTACGCCAGTGCCGGTGTAGGTACCTCACCGCACATGTCCATGGAATTGTTCAACTACATGGCGGGTATTCAAGCATTGCATGTCCCTTATAAGGGCACATCGCCAGCAGTGACTGACTTGCTAGGCGGGCAAGTCAATGGCATGTTTTCAAATGCGCTGACAGTCATGCCGCACATTCAATCTGGCAAAGTTCGTGCGCTGGCTGTATCCGGTAGCAAGCGCTTGGACATCTTGCCCGATGTGCCCACCGTGATGGAAGCTGGCGTGCCCAACTATGTTGCTTTGCAATGGTATGGTTTGGTAGCGCCCGCTGGAACTCCGCCAGCCATCATTCAAGCCCTCAATGCGGAAATGATCAAGGCCTTGCAAAGCAAAGAGATGAAAGAAAAGCTGGCTGCTGAAGGGGCTGAGCCCGTGGGCAGTTCGCCCCTTGAGTTTGCCAATCTGATCAAGAGTGATTTTCAGAAATGGGCGGGCGTTGCCAAGCGCGCAGGCATTGAGCCGCAGTGATCAGATGAGTTGAATCAGCGATTTTTCACACCACCCACCACGCCCTCACCCGAGATGAGTCGTACATCGTCTTTTTTCCGACGTACGCCAATGGGTGTTGAAGCCAAACCTTTTTGAGAGGCTTCGATGTCTTCTACGCTAGGGTAGTCGCCCACCAACCAATAGTCAAAAATGCGTCGAGCAATGGGCGCAGCTTGTGCAGCACCGAAACCTGCGTTTTCAACTACCATGGCCAACGCAATTTGCGGATTCTCTGCGGGCGCAAATGCCATGTACAAAGCATGGTCGCGTTGATGTTCTTCCAATTTGCTGGCGTTGTATTTGTCTTTTTGCCCAATGGTCACGGCTTGAGCCGTGCCTGTTTTGCCAGCACTTTGATAAGGGGCGCCCGCAAAAACTCTTGCCGAAGTGCCTTCTTTGGCAACACCGATGAGGCCTTGGTGAATGACCGCCAAGTTTTCTGGCTTGAAGCCTAAATTGACGGGCTCTTCACCGGCCACAGCACGGTCTACGCGTTGAATAGGATCTTGGGTGGCCATGACCAAACGGGGCTTGCGGTAAATGCCGCCATTCGCCAGTGTGGTGGTGGCAGTGGCCAGCTGCAGCATGGTAAAGGCGTTGTAGCCTTGTCCAATGCCTAGCGAAATCGTTTCTCCGCCATACCAACGCTGTTGCTCCGGCTTTTTATAGGTTTTCTTTTTCCAATCTGTGCTGGGCAAGGTGCCGCGCAACTCACCGGGTAAATCGACACCTGTGATTTGGCCAAAGCCAAGGGGCTTCATGAAGTCATGAATGGTGTCTACGCCCATGGTGTTGGCCAAGGAGTAGTAGTAAACATTGCTGGAGAGCACAATGGATTTGACCATGTCGACGGGTCCTAAGCCTGCATCGCCGTGGCTTCGGAAGGTGTGGCCGCCATACGACCAAGAACCGGCATCATTGATGATTTCGCTTGCGCTTCGCTTGCCAGTTTCAAGGGCCGCCAAAGCCATGAAAGGTTTGTAGGTTGAGCCGGGTGGGTAGGTGCCGCGCATGGCACGGTTTAAAAGCGGCTTGTCGATGGACTCACTCAAAAGCTTCCAGCTTTCGCTGTCAATGCCATCAACGAATAAATTGGGATCGAACGTGGGCTTGCTGACGAAAGCCAAAATCTCGCCAGTGCGAGGGTCGAGTGCAACCAATGCACCCCGCCTTTCGCCGTACAGATCTTCAATCATCTTTTGCAATTTCATGTCGATCGACAACACCACGTTTTGACCCGGTGTGGCGGGACGACTGGCAAGCCGCCTCACAGCGCGGCCTCCTGCTGAGGTTTCGACTTCCTGCACGCCAGTCATGCCATGCAGCTCTCGTTCATAGCGTTGCTCTACGCCCAGTTTGCCGATGTATTGCGTGCCGCGGTAATTGCCCTCTTCATCACTTTCTTCGATGAGTTCTTTTTCTTTTTGATTGATGCGTCCGATGTAGCCCACCACATGGCTGGCCAAATGACCAAAGGGGTAATTGCGAAACAAGCGGGCTTTGATTTCGACACCTGGAAATCTAAATTGCTGCGCAGTGAACTTGGCCACTTCTTCGTCTGTCAAGCGTGAGCGGATGGGCAGCGAATCAAAGTTTTTAGACTCTTCCCGCATGCGCTTGAAACGTCTTTTGTCGCGCAGCGGGATGTCAATGATTTCAGACAAACTCTCGATGGTGGCTTCTAAGTCTTTGACACGCGATGGCGTAATTTCAAGGGTGTAAGCCGAGTAGTTGTTGGCCAACACCACGCCATTTCGATCTAGGATGGTGCCTCGGTTGGGCACCGTGGGAAGCACAGCCGTTCGGTTGTTTTCTGCTTGCTCGAGCAAATCTTCATGGCGGATGACTTGCAAGTAAAACAAGCGAATGCCTAACAAAGCAAAGCACACCAAGACCACGCCCTGTAGCACCATCACACGGGTTTGAAATTTATAGATTTCAAACTCGGTGTTGCGCAACTCGCTCAACGAGGGCAGGTGAAAGGCCATGCTTCAGCTTTTAAATTTTAGATCGGCCGATTGGCGTCGGGGTCATGCGCTCTGCGCTGCGGGGCCAGCAAGATGACATTAGCCACGGGCCATAACAAGGTTTCTATGAAGGGCGACAGCAACATGGGCCAGCCCGGAAAATCATCGCCAGTGCTGAGACGGATGATCAGGCCAAGGGCCTCTGCCAAGATGAAGAAAGGCGCGATTTGAATCATTTGCTCTTTGATGGGAAACCAAAGGAGGCGACGGTGCAAACTGAAGGCGAAGTAGCTGAGTACCACATAGGACAAAGCGTGTTGGCCCAACAAGGAGGAGTGTTGAACATCCATCCAGAGTCCGAGGACGAACGCAGTGGCCATGCCAACGCGGCGGGGTTGGTGAATGCCCCAAAAGAAAATGCAGACGGCCAAAACATCTGGCAGCCAAAGGGCTTGTGACAAACCCAGCAGCATGCTGAGAAGCAAGGCCATTAAAAGGCTCGAGGCAATGAACCAAGGGCTGACGGGTAACAACAAGGCTTCGCGGCGATCCATGATCATGGTGTTTTGCCTTTCGTGCTCATGTTTGCCGAGGTGGGCTGCAAGACCAAGACATGCCGACCCTTGAGTTCTGCCAAGGGTGTTGCATGAATTCGTGCAAATGAAATGTCAACGCGTCGCTCTATGTGGCTGATGCGGGCGACTTGAAGTCCAGCAGGGTAGACGCCATCAATGCCGCTGGTGGTGAGCAAGTCGCCTTCCTTCACATCGGCACTGGCAGGCACAAACTTAAGCTCAATCACGGGCAGCCCTGCAAGTACGTCACCATTGGTGATGTTGCGAGCGCCTGTTCGGCTGTTCAGCACGGGAATGCTTTGATCTTTGTCGGTGAGAAGGGTGACCTCTGAGGTCAGTGGGTAAACGCGGGTGACTTGTCCAACAACACCGCCGGCATCAATGACAGGTGAGCCTAAAGCCACGTTCTTGAGTTGGCCTCGGTCGATCACGATGCGTTGGTTGTAAGGGTCGGGCACGTCAAACAAAACTTCAGCCGCCTGCGATGTGACGGGCACGCTGGCTTGAAGCGCCATGAGTTGGCGGAGATTCTGATTTTCAATTTGCAGTTGTTCAACTTGTTGCGAGCGCACAGATTGTTGAAGCACTTTGAGCTCTGCTGACTTCAGATTTTGAAGGGCTTGGTCTAAATTTTGAAAGTATTTGCCAAGGGCGGACAAAGCTTCGCCAGGTTGCAGAACCAACCATTGAACGGGCAGAACAAGCGTTGAAAGCCCAGCACGCAAGGGCTTGGTGAACTGCATTTGCTTGTCGCCAAACACCAGCAGCAAAGAGAGCGCGCTGAAAAAAATGAGCTTGGTCAGTGGCGCGAAGCCCACCCTGAAAAAAGGTGGGGGTGAGCGGTCAAGAGACTCCAGCGCCATGAATTGCGCCAGTGTTATTCACTGGTGAAAATGCTGCCCAGACGGTCCATGCGTTCGAGCGCCATGCCGCAGCCGCGAGCCACGCAAGTCAGGGGATCTTCGGCGACCAGAACTGGCAAGCCGGTTTCTTCTGACAACAAGCGATCGAGGTCACGCAGCAATGCGCCACCGCCTGTGAGCATCATGCCGCGATCGGAAATATCGGCACCCAATTCTGGAGGCGTTTGCTCAAGGGCTGTTTTAACCGCAGAAACAATGTTGTTCAGGGGGTCGGTGAGGGCTTCTAGAATTTCGTTGCTGCTGATGGTGAAACTGCGAGGCACGCCTTCTGACAGGTTGCGGCCTTTGACTTCCATCTCGCGTACTTCGCTGCCTGGGAAAGCTGAGCCAATGTTTTTCTTGATGGCTTCGGCGGTGGGTTCGCCAATGAGCATGCCGTAGTTGCGACGGATGTAATTGATGATCGCTTCGTCAAACTTGTCGCCACCCACGCGCACACTGCCTTTGTAGACCATGCCGCCCAAGGAAATCACGCCCACTTCGGTGGTGCCACCTCCAATGTCGACCACCATAGAGCCTGAGGCTTCTGACACGGGCAAACCTGCGCCAATGGCTGCGGCCATGGGTTCCTCAATGAGGTAAACCTCGGAGGCGCCTGCCCCCAAAGCTGATTCGCGAATGGCACGGCGCTCAACCTGGGTAGAGCCGCAGGGTACGCAAATGATGATTCGGGGGCTGGGGCGGAAGGTGCTGCGGGGGTGCACCATGCGAATGAATTGTTTGAGCATTTGCTCGGTGACGGTGAAGTCGGCAATCACGCCGTCTTTCATGGGGCGAATGGCTTCGATGTTGCCGGGCACTTTGCCCAACATGGACTTGGCTTCGTGGCCGACGGCTTGCAGGACTTTCTTGCCTTGAGGGCCGCCCTCGTGGCGAATGGCAACCACTGAGGGCTCGTCTAGCACGATGCCTTTGTCGCGCACGAAAATGAGGGTGTTGGCGGTACCCAGATCAA
>JAIYCG010000012.1 GCA_027488115.1 Comamonadaceae bacterium
CCGTCTCAAACGTAAGCGGGGACCATGCAGGTCTTGTGCTCAACGTGGTACTCAAATTCGTGACGGAAATGTTTGATCATTCCGCGCACAGGCATGGCGGCGGCATCACCCAAAGCGCAGATGGTGCGGCCTTGAATGTTGTCTGCCACCGAGTTCAAGAGGTCGAGGTCGCTTGCGCGGCCTTGGCCATTTTCAATTCTGTCAACCATGCGCCACAACCAACCCGTGCCTTCACGGCAAGGGGTGCACTGGCCACATGATTCGTGGGAGTAGAAATAAGACAAACGCTGCAAAGACTTAACCATACAACGTGTGTCATCCATGACGATGACCGCGCCAGAACCGAGCATGGAGCCCGCCTTGGCAATCGAGTCATAGTCCATGGTGATGTCCATCATGATGTTGGCAGGCAACACAGGCGCTGAGGAGCCGCCAGGAATAACCGCTTTCAAATTGCGACCCCCGCGCATGCCGCCCGCCAACTCCAAGAGTTTGGCAAAGGGCGTGCCCAAAGGAATTTCGTAGTTGCCAGGCCGCTCAACGTCGCCACTGATTGAAAAGATTTTGGTGCCGCCGTTATTGGGTTTGCCACATTCCAAATACGCCTGACCGCCATTGCGAATGATCCAAGGGACCGCTGCAAAGGTTTCAGTATTGTTGATGGTAGTGGGTTTGCCATACAAACCGAAGCTTGCAGGGAACGGAGGCTTGAAGCGGGGTTGGCCTTTTTTGCCTTCCAAAGATTCCAGCAAAGCCGTTTCTTCGCCGCAAATGTATGCACCAAAACCATGGGACGCATGCAACTGGAAGTTGAAGTTGCTGCCCATGATCTTGTCACCCAAGTAGCCTGCTGCGCGGGCTTCTTCAAGAGCTGCTTCAAAGCGCTCATAGGTCTGGAAAATTTCGCCATGGATGTAGTTGTAACCCACATTGATGCCCATGGCATAAGCTGCAATGGCCATGCCTTCAATCACGATGTGCGGATTGAATTGCATGATGTCGCGGTCTTTGCAAGTGCCAGGCTCGCCTTCATCTGAGTTGCAAACCAGATATTTTTGGCCAGGGAACTGGCGGGGCATGAAGCTCCACTTCAGACCTGTAGGAAAACCGGCACCACCACGACCGCGCAAAGCAGACTCTTTGACCATGGCGATGACTTGGTCTTGCGTGAGACCTTCGCCGCCGTCTTGGCCCAAAATTTTGCGCAAGGCCGAGTAGCCACCGCGAGCTTCGTAGTCTTTCAAACCCCAGTTTTTGCCATTCAAGCCTGACAAAATTTGCGGGTTGATGTGACGCTCGTGGAATGAAGTTTCTAAGCCTGTGGCCGCAAAACGCGACAACAACTGATTCAGATCAGCGCTCATGCTGCGCCTCCAGATTTTTGCAAGGTTTCGATCAACTCATCGAGCTTTTCGTTGCTCATGAAGCTGCACATGGTGCGGTCGTTGACCAGCAACACAGGCGCATCGGCGCAGGCACCTTGGCATTCGCTGGGTTGCAAAGTAATGAGGCCGTCAGCCGTTGTTTCACCAGACTGAATGCCCAAGCGCTTCTGCAGGTGGGCCATGGCTTGTTGACCACCTCGCAATTGACAAGGCAGATTGGTACAAACGTTCAGTTTGAACTTTCCCAATTTTTGCTGGTTGTACATGTTGTAAAAAGTAGTGACTTCATGCACTGCCATGGGCGCCATGCCCAGGTAGTCGGCCACTGCTTTTTCGCTCTCGGGGCTGACCCAGCCGAGCTCTTGTTGCACGATGGACAAGCATGCCATGACAGCAGATTGCTTTTGATCGGCAGGGAATTTGGTCACTTCGCGAGCGAAGCGGGCTTTGGTCGCATCAGAGATCATCGGTCAATCTCTCCAAACACAATGTCCATGGTTCCAATGATGGCCACTGCGTCGGCCAGCATGTGGCCACGGGCCATCTCATCAAGGGTCGCCAAGTGGGCATAGCCCGGGGCACGGATTTTTAAACGGTAGGGCTTGTTGGCGCCATCGCTCACGATGTAAATACCAAACTCACCTTTGGGATGCTCAACGGATGCATAGGCTTGACCTTCGGGTACATGAAAACCTTCTGTGAAAAGTTTGAAGTGATGAATCAAACCTTCCATGTTGGTCTTCATGGCTTCCCGCGCGGGCGGTGCAATTTTGTGATTGTCTGTGATGACGGGTCCAGGGTTGGCTCGCAGCCACTTGATGCATTGCTGAATGATGCGATTGGACTCACGCATTTCTTGCATGCGAACCAAGTAGCGGTCGTAGCTGTCACCGGTTTTGCCAACCGGCACATCAAATTCGATTTCCGAATACACATCGTAGGGCTGGGTTTTGCGCAAATCCCAAGCCACGCCAGAGCCGCGCAACATAGGCCCTGTCATCCCCAAATTCAAGGCTCTCTCGGCCGATACAACGCCAACGCCCACAGTACGCTGCTTCCATATTCGATTTTCAGTGAGCAAGGTTTCGTATTCATCAACACACAATGGGAATCGGTGGGTGAAATCTTCGATGAAGTCGAGCAAGGAGCCTTGGCGATTGACGTTCAATTCTGCAATGGCTTTGGCATTGCGAACTTTGTTGGCTTGGTACTGTGGCATGGTGTCTGGCAAATCGCGGTAGACACCACCAGGACGGAAATAAGCCGCATGCATTCGGGCACCCGAGACAGCTTCGTACATATCGAACAGGTCCTCACGCTCTCTAAATGCATAAATGAGAACTGTAGAGCTTCCGCAATCGTTGGCGTGTGAACCCAACCACATGAGGTGGTTGAGCAAACGTGTGATTTCAGAGAACATGACGCGGATGTATTGCGCCCGCTTGGGCACTTCAAGGCAAAGCAATTTTTCTATGGCCAAACAGTAAGCATGCTCGTTGGCCATCATGGACACATAGTCCAGACGATCCATGTAAGGCAATGATTGAATGTAGGTCTTGGTTTCGGCCAACTTTTCGGTGGCTCTGTGCAAGAGCCCAATGTGAGGGTCGGCGCGTTGCACGACCTCGCCATCGAGCTCTAGAACCAATCGAAGAACGCCGTGGGCCGCAGGGTGCTGAGGACCAAAGTTCAAGGTGTAGTTTTTAATTTCTGCCATGTTGCTTCACACCAGCGCTAAGGCGCTTAGTGCAGACCTCCGTATTTTTCTTCGCGGATGATACGGGGGGTGATTTCACGTGGCTCTATGGAGACAGGCTCGTAAATGACACGTGCACGCTCAGCGTCATAGCGCATTTCGACATGACCTGAGATAGGGAAATCTTTGCGGAAAGGATGCCCAATGAAGCCATAGTCTGTCAGGATGCGCCGTAAATCTTGATGCCCCTCGAACACAATGCCATACAAGTCAAAAGCTTCGCGCTCATACCAGTTGGCCGAGTTCCACAAAAAGTTAACGGAGCTGACCAAAGGCAAGTCGTCATCGGGGCAGAGAACCATGACCCGGACCCGCTGGTTCAAGCTCACAGACAACAAGTGAACCACAATGCCAAATCGGGGGCCTTCTGTGCCGACCTCGCCGTAGGTTGAGTAGTCCATGCCGCAAAGATCGAGCAGCTGCTCGAATTGACAAACAGGCGCATCGCGCAAAGTTTGCATCACGCTCACATAGTTGGAGGCCGCCACTTTGACTGTCACTTCACCCAAAGCGAGTGTCACTTCGGAAACATGATCACCTAAAACTTGAATCAGGTTCAGCTGTAATTGTTCGGGATGGATCGAAAAAGTCATTTTGATTCTTTCAAACCCGAGCAATGGTATTGGTTCGGCGAATTTTTTGCTGCAACTGAATGATGCCGTAAATGAGCGCCTCAGCAGTTGGCGGGCAACCTGGCACATACACATCAACAGGCACAATGCGATCGCATCCCCTGACCACTGAATAGCTGTAGTGGTAATAACCGCCACCATTGGCACAAGAGCCCATGGAGATGACCCAACGTGGCTCTGACATCTGGTCATACACCTTGCGCAATGCAGGTGCCATTTTGTTGGTCAGGGTACCCGCAACGATCATTAAATCGCTTTGACGAGGGCTGGCGCGAAAAACTTCAGCACCGAAGCGAGCCAAGTCGTAACGCGCTGTGGCTGCATGCATCATTTCGACTGCACAACAGGCCAAACCAAAAGTCATGGGCCACAAAGAACCCGTTTTAGCCCAATTGACCACAGAGTCGTAACTCGTAGTAATGAAGCCTTCTTTCATCACGCCTTCAATCATTGTTCACGTCCTTGTTGAAGCAGACATTCATTTGAAAATTTTCGGAAAAACACGGTCTGGGAATCATTCCCAATCGAGCGCGCCCTTTTTCCATTCGTACACAAAGCCCACCACCAGAATACTCAAGAAAATAACAACTGCCACGAAACCGGCCACGCCCACTTCTTTGAGCGCTACAGCCCATGGGAACAGAAACGCAATTTCAAGGTCAAACAAAATGAACAAGATGGCAACCAAATAGTAGCGAACGTCAAATTTCATGCGCGCATCTTCGAAAGCTTCGAAACCGCATTCGTAGGGAGAGTTTTTGGCAGCGTCGGGGCGATTAGGGCCAAGAATGTAGCCTAAGACTTGGGGGATGACACCGATGGCCAAGCCTACCAAAATGAACAACAAGATAGGAAGGTATTGGTCGAGATTGATCATGGACTTCTAATCGTTGGTGAGACGCTGAATGCCGACATTCAGCGTCTCAGAGTTGGTGCCGTCGGCGAGACTCGAACTCGCACAGCTTTCGCCACTACCCCCTCAAGATAGCGTGTCTACCAATTTCACCACGACGGCGGTTTTTTGTTCCAATGGCATGAGGCTTCCACAGATGGATTTTTAGCTCTCAGAACAGCAGGTAGTTTACCCCCAAACCGACACATTCTGTGGAGCTAAACATCAAAATTTGGGACGCAAATCAAGAAGTTGAGGCAGGCAAGAATGCTTACTTAGAACTTGCAGGTGGCGAAGTGTTTGTGACAGGCGTGTTACCAGGAATTTGAGAGGCCGTGCTGTTGTCGACTGGTGATGGCTTTGCAGCGGGTGCCAGAACCGATGTACCTTCCAAAACGCTGCCAGAAGAAGCAGGTCGAAGATTACCAAAATAAGCCAACATCAAAGTGCTCACAAAAAATACAGCAGCCAAAACGGCCGTGGTACGGGAAAGGAAATTAGCGCCACCGGAGGCGCCAAACAAACTGCCTGAACTGCCGCTGCCAAAGGCCGCACCCATGTCAGCGCCTTTGCCATGTTGAACCAAAATCAAACCAATCATGGCCAAGGCCGACAACATCTGTACAGCCAAAATTACGGTGATCATTGCATTCATGCTTCTCTCCAAATCAAAATATCAAGTGTCAAAAGTTCAGCCCACTCTAAGCGGTCGTTGAACCTGCAGCCATGATGGCCAAAAAGTCTGTTGCCTTGAGGGCGGCACCGCCAATCAAGCCACCATCAATATCGGGTTGTACCAGCAATTGTGCGGCGTTGGCGGCATTCATGCTACCGCCGTACAAAATAGAAATCCGGTCTGAATTCGACGTGGCAGCCTTGAGTTGTGCACGCAGGACTGCGTGAACTTCTTGCGCCTGCTCTGGCGACGCGGTACGACCTGTGCCAATGGCCCAAACGGGCTCATAGGCCACCACAATTTCGCTGATGCAATGACCGTTGGTGTGAATCACAGCTGCCAATTGGCGCTTGACCACCTCTTCGGTTTTGCCCGCTTCACGATCTGCCAAGGTCTCGCCTACACACACAATGGGTGTGATGCCTGCAGACAAAGCGCGCTGAGCTTTGAGCGCCACTGTGGCATCAGACTCCGAATGGTATTGACGACGCTCAGAATGACCCACGATGGCATAGCGCACAGCAAAATCTTTGAGCATGTCAGCAGAGATTTCGCCGGTGAAGGCACCCACCTCTTGCGCTGACACGTCTTGTGAACCCAAAGCAATGAGAGATTGACCTGCAAGAAGCGCTTGCACCTGCGCCAGGTAGGCGGCAGGCACGCAGACGGCGGCTTGGCAGTTCATGCCTTTGCCACCTTCCATCACTGCTTGCAACAAAGAAGCGTTGGCAGCCAAACTGCCATTCATCTTCCAATTACCCGCAATGAGTTTTTGCTTCATGGTCGATTCTCAAAACCTTCAGGCTTGGTTACTCTGACTGCGATGGTGTAGCAGGACGATCGATCAGGGCTTTCATAGACAACTTCACACGGCCTTTTTCATCGGTCTCGAGCACTTTGACTTTGACGATCTGACCTTCTTGCAAATAGTCAGACACTTTCTCAACGCGCTCATGTGCAATTTGGCTGATGTGCAACAAACCATCTTTGCCAGGCAACAAGTTGATCAAAGCACCGAAGTCCAAAAGCTTGGTCACAGGGCCTTCGTACACTTTGCCGATTTCAACTTCGGCCGTGATCTGCTCAATGCGGCGCTTGGCTTCGTCGGCCTTGGCACCGTCGGTGGCAGCGATGGTGATCGTGCCGTCTTCACTGATGTTGATTTGTGTGCCAGTTTCTTCGGTCAACGCACGGATGGTGGCGCCGCCCTTGCCGATCACATCACGAATTTTCTCGGGATTGATCTTCATGGTGAAGAGCTTAGGTGCGAAGTTGGACACTTCGGTTTTGGCTTCGCTCATAGCATCTTGCATCTTGCCCAAGATGTGCATGCGTGCTTCTTTGGCTTGTGCCAAGGCCACTTGCATGATCTCTTTGGTAATGCCTTGGATTTTGATGTCCATCTGCAAAGCAGTGACGCCGTTGGTGGTACCGGCCACTTTGAAGTCCATGTCACCGAGGTGATCTTCGTCGCCCAAGATGTCGGTCAACACGGCAAAGCGGTTGGCATCTTTGATCAAGCCCATGGCAATACCTGCCACATGCGCTTTCATCGGCACGCCTGCGTCCATCAAGGACAAGCAGCCACCGCACACAGACGCCATGGAGGAAGAGCCGTTGGACTCTGTAATTTCAGAAACCACACGCATGGTGTAGGGGAACTCTTCTTTGGTGGGCAACACAGCGGCCAAAGCACGCTTGGCCAAACGGCCGTGACCAATTTCACGACGCTTTGTAGAACCCATGCGGCCCACTTCGCCTGTGGCAAAGGGAGGCATGTTGTAGTGCAACATGAAGCGGTCTTCGTATTCACCGGCCAATGCGTCAATGCGTTGTGCATCGCGCTCTGTGCCCAAAGTAGCGATCACCAAAGCTTGTGTTTCGCCGCGTGTGAACAAGGTAGAACCGTGTGTGCGTGGCAACACAGAGTTGCGAATTTCGATCGGACGAACGGTGCGTGTGTCGCGGCCATCGATGCGGGGCTCGCCTGCCAAGATTTGGCTGCGAACGATGTTGGCCTCGATGTCAAACAACATGCCTTCCACTTTGACGCTGTCAAACTCAACGCCTTCAGCCTTCAGGCCTTCCATGGTGGCAGCGTAGGTTTCGCGGCAAGCTTGTGTGCGGCTTTGTTTGTTGCGGATTTGGTAAGCAGCGCGCAGTTTTTCTTCAGCGTGTGCTTTGACTTTGGCAATGAGGCCCTCGTCTTTGGCGGGTGCCGTCCAATCCCAAGCGGGTTTGCCAGCGTCGCGCACCAATTCGTGAATGGCGTTGATCGCAATGTTGCCTTGCTCATGGCCAAACACCACAGCACCCAACATGATCTCTTCAGACAATTGCTGGGCTTCAGATTCCACCATCAACACGGCTGATTCTGTACCGGCAACCACGAGGTCCATCTGGCTGTCTTGACGTTGTGTTTGACCTGGGTTCAACACGTATTCGCCGTTGATGTAACCCACGCGGGCTGCGCCGATGGGGCCATTGAAAGGCACGCCAGAGATAGACAATGCAGCGCTCACAGCGATCAAAGCGGCGATGTCGGCATCGACTTCAGGGTTCAAGGAAACGGTGTGAACCACGACGTGCACGTCGTTGTAGAAACCTTCTGGGAACAGAGGGCGAATAGGACGGTCGATCAAGCGGCTGGTAAGGGTTTCCAATTCGCTGGGCTTGGCTTCACGCTTGAAGAAGCTGCCAGGTATCTTGCCTGCTGCGTAGGCTTTCTCAATGTAGTCCACAGTCAAGGGGAAGAAGTCTTGACCGGCTTTGGAATTTTTAGAGGCCACCACTGTGGCCAAGACCACGGTGTCTTCAATGTTGACCAGCACAGCGCCGGAAGCTTGGCGTGCAATTTCGCCGGTTTCCATGATGACCTTGTGTTGGCCCCATTGGAAGGTTTTTGTCACTTTGTTAAAAATGGACATGTTCAATAACTCCAGAAAATCACAGTGCAAACGGCTGCACTGAAAAGCCTAGATATTTGCAGTCTGAACTCGATGCCATTCCATGAATGATCTGCTTAAAAAACACAGATGACTGATGGAATGACACAGCGCGGGTTCGGTCTGAAAACGTCTTTTTAGAAAATTAAAGTAGAAAGCGCCTGAGCTAGCGGGCTAACTCAGGCGCTTGTCATCTTTCGATACGCTTATTTGCGCAGGCCAAGTTTGGCGATCAGTGCAACGTAGCGGTCAGCGTCTTTGGACTTCAGGTAGTCCAACAATTTACGACGGCGGCTCACCATGCGCAACAAACCGCGGCGACCGTGGTGGTCTTTGGCGTGTGTTTTGAAGTGAGGTGTCAACTCGTTGATGCGAGCTGTGAGCAAAGCCACTTGGACTTCGGGACTGCCAGTGTCATTGGCAGCGCGGGCATTGGCCTTGACGACCTCAGCCTTGATTGAAGATGCAATCATTTTTCTTCCTTGTTTTCGGCTTTCTGGGTGGGCAGCAAACTGCACACTTTGAAGAGACGAGGTTTTATAACTTGCGCAAGCGGTTTGGAATCAACTGCTGCGTGCGATCTTCGCGGCGGTCTCCCGCTTGGCAAAGCCTTGGAATTATAACCATTGGCCCCTTAATTGGGAACGCTTCCGGGCTTTACTGGCTAAAAAATCAGTACTTTCTAGACCTGTTTGCCCCAAAACCACCTCAAAATAAGCCACTTATGGACAAAATCAGAATCGACAAATGGCTTTGGGCGGCCCGTTTTTACAAAACCAGGTCGCTGGCCACAGACGAAATTGGCAAAGGCCGCGTCGCCATCAATGATCAAACGGTCAAGGCATCCAGAGAGGTTAAAGTAGGCGACATGGTCAGTGCAAGACAAGGCGACGTCACCCGAACCGTCAAAGTTCTTGGCATCAGCGACCAGCGAGGCGCAGCACCCATCGCCCAAGCTTTGTATGAAGAAACAACTGACAGCCTTCAACTCCGAGAAAAAATCAGCGTTCAACGACGCCTGTCTAGGGAACCTGCATTGAGCATTGAGCAGGGCCGACCCACCAAAAGAAATCGCCGCGATTTAGAAAAAGCCAAGCAAGTGGGCTGGAATGATCGATGGAGCGCGTCGGTCGATCCAGACTGACGCTTAAGTGCCAGATAAATCTCTTTTCAGGGGTTTTCACCCTCCCCCTGCTTTTGTGCGCCCTCTAAAGTGTGGAGCGACAGAATCACAAACAGGAGTCATGCTGTGCAGTTTTCTAAACACTTTGCAAAGTCTAACCGCCGTTTCGGCCTGAGCCTTATCGGCGCAGTCAGCTTGGTCAGTTCTTTGGGACTTGGAATTCTCGCGAGTTCAAGCGCCATGGCGCAAGCCTATCCCAACAAGCCCATCCGTTTGGTGGTGACCTTCCCCACTGGTGGCGCACCTGACATTTTGGCCCGTTTGTTCAGCGAGAAAGCCCAGTTAGGCCAGCCGGTTGTGATTGACAACAAACCCGGCGCAGGCGGCAACATTGGCAGCGATGTGGTGGCCAAATCACCAGGTGATGGCTACACCCTGGTGATGGGCACTGTGGGCACCCACTCTATCAATGGCGCACTTTACGAAAAAATGCCCTATGACATGGTGAAAAACTTCACCCCCATTTCACTCATTGCATCCGCCCCCAATTTATTGGTGGTCAACAACGACTTGCCCGTTAAAACAGTGAATGAATTGATTGCCTACATGAAGGCGAATCCCAATAAACTTTCTTTTGGTTCACCCGGCATTGGCACCTCGGTTCACATGTCGGGCGAGTTGTTCAAGTCCATGACCGGCACCAGCATGACACACGTGCCCTACAAAGGTCGTCAATTTTTCTTGCCTGATCTTTTAGGCGGCAGCATTCAGTTGGTGTTTGACAACATGCCCTCTGCGCTGCCCATGGCCAAAGAAGGCAAGATTCGCGCAATTGCACAAACCACAGCCAAGCGTTCACCTGCGGCACCCGATGTACCCACCGTAGCAGAGTCATTGCCAGGTTTCGAAGCCACCACTTGGTTTGCCATGTTTGCTCCAGCCAACACGCCCAAGCCCGTCATTGACAAATTGAATGCTGAAGTGCTGCGCGTTTTCAAACTGCCTGATGTCGCAGAACGACTCAAAACTTTGGGATTGGATCCTGTTTTATCAAGTTCAGAAGAGCTGGGCAAATACCAAGCCACAGAAATTGTGAAGTGGGCCAAAGTGGTCAAAGAGTCCGGCGCTAAAGCCGAATAACCGAATACGCAAAATCTTCAACGTCTATTTTGGAATTTCAAATGAGCTCAGAATTCAATCGCCGTGATGTATTGCAGGCCGGCTTGGCCAGTGCTGTCAGCATTGCCATGCCTGTCATGGCTCAAGCCAACTTTCCTGCACGGCCCATCAAGTTAATTTGCCCTTGGCCAGCAGGTGGCTCCACAGATGGCGTCATGCGCTCTCTGGCTGAAAGTGCCACACGCATTTTGGGCAGCCCTGTTGTCATTGAAAACAAAGCAGGCGCCAGTGGCATGTTAGGGCCCAACGAATTGGTCAACGCCAAACCCGATGGCTACACCTTGTCCCAATTGACCATTGGCATTTTGCGTTTGCCCCACATGCAAAAAATGCAGTTCAACCCCCTGCAAGACTTTACCTACATTGCCTGCCTTACAGGCTACACCTTTGGCATTGTGGTGCGTGCCGACTCTCCCATCAAAACCATCAAAGACTTGGTTGATTATTCAAAAGCCAATCCTGGTAAGTTCACCTTTGGCTCAACAGGCAACGGCACCACGCCACACCTGGCTGTAGAAGAGTTCGCCATGAAAGCCGGCATTCAACTGCAACACATTCCATTCAAAGGCAACGCTGATGGCATGGCGGCCCTTTTAGGCGGACACGTGATGTCGCACAGCGATGCAACTGGTTGGGCACCTCACGTCGATGCGGGAACATGCCGATTGCTGGCCACCTATGGCAGCAAACGCACCAAGCGTTGGCCCAATGTACCCACCCTGAATGAGTTGGGCTACGACACGGTATCTGACTCTCCCTTTGGCATTGGCGGTCCGAAGGGCATGGACCCAGCCATCACGCGCAAGCTGCAAGATGCTTTTAAGAAAACCCTGGAAGATCCACAAGTTTTGGCCACGTTTGAAAAGTTTGACCAGTCGGTGATTTACATGAACTCCGAGGAATACGCCAAATTTGCGCGTGACAACTATCAAAAAGAAAAAGTCATCATTGAAAAATTAGGCTTGGCCAAACCAGCTTGATCCCCTCAAGCTTTCACCAAAACGCTCAGCTGGTTCTGGGCGTTTTTCATGTTGACTTCACATCAACATCAAGAAGAGGGTCTGTTCATTTTGCAAACCGACGGCAGTTCTAACTCTAAGGCCTTGAATTGCCGAATGACTTTAAAGCCATAGCCTGAACCCTCTACGTCAAACGGCACTTCTGGGCCACCTTGTTTGGCCATCATGGCCACCACCATCGGCTGTTGAAATTGGTGGTCTACCGCGCGCATCTTGCCGCGCTGCCCCGCCAGGCTGACATCGGCGTTTTCAAGTTGCAGAGCAACCGCCAGCGGCTCAGCTTGGCCCGCCTTCTCTATCGATTGAGCCAGGGCCTCCATCATGAGTTGCATGCGCAAGTGCAAATAATCTTCAGAGGGTTTTGCAAAACGCTGCTTAAACGATTGGTAAAACTTGGTGCTTTCAGCACCGGGCACATTGGGCATCCACTCGGCTACCGCCAATACCTTGCCAACGCCTGCCTCACCCATGGCAGCAGGGGCTCCCAACGCATTGCCATAGAAGGTGTAAAACTTACCTTCGTAACCCACATCTTTTGCGGCCTTCACCAAAAAACTCAAGTCGTTACCCCAGTTGCCCGTGATCACGGCTTGAGCACCCGATGCTTTGATTTTGGCTGCGTAGGGCAGAAAATCCTTGACTCGTCCCATCGGATGCAATTCATCACCAGCGATTTGAATGTCGGGCCTTAGCTTTTCCAGTTGCAGTTTGGCCTCGCGTAAAACTGACTGACCAAAGCTGTAATCCTGCCCAATCAAATAGACCGACTTCAATTTTGAATCTTGCTTCAACACCTGCATGAGTGCTGACATGCGCATGTCGGCGTGGGCATCAAATCTGAAGTGCCAAAAATTACATTTCTCTTGAGTCAGTGCAGGATCTACAGCAGCGTAATTCAAAAAGAGTACACGACGTGTGGGCTCACGTTCATTGTGTTTCTGAATGGCATCCATTAACACCGCAGCATTGGCAGAAGAGTTTCCCTGCAATACAAACTGCGCACCCGAATCGATGGCCGAGCGCAAAGAAGTCAATGCTTCTTCACTTTGGCCTTTGCTGTCGTAACGGTTAAGCACCAACCTGCGCTTGCCTTCTTGGGTGGTCACACCACCCCGCGCATTGACACGCTCAACAGCCCAAACCAAATTTCGAAGCACGGCCTCACCGGTATTGGCAAAGGGCCCGCTCAGCCCCTCGATCAGGGCCAATTGAATGGGCGGCAATTGAGGGGTAGGTACTTGTGCGTTGACTGAAAAACTCAAACACAACAGGCCGCAGAGCGATAGACGCAAGCAGCGTCTCAAAATAACTGACACCACATGATTCCAATCAATTAGATGAGCATTGATTCAATGGCAGACAGAGGCCACCTTGGCTTGACGTCAAAGCCGTAATTCAAATCAGCTTGCTGCTTGCCAGACTGCACGCGCATGGCTGCTGCCATGGCAATCATGGCGCCATTGTCCGTGCACAGATGAAGTTCTGGATAGTGCACACGCACGCCTGCTTTTTCGCAAGCTTGGTTCAACTGCAAACGCAAAGATCGATTGGCGCCCACGCCCCCCGCTACCACCAATCGACGCATGCCTGTTGCCTTTAATGCTGCCATCGATTTTTTCACCAGCACCTCCACAATGGCCGCTTCGGTAGAAGCCGCCAAATCAGCCTTGTGGTTCAAGGTGGCGTCATGCAAGGCAGGGCCCAGCTTGTTGGCTTGCGTCAATACAGCGGTTTTCAACCCAGCGAATGAAAAATCAAAATTGCCGCTGTGCATCAAAGGTCGCGGTAATTTAAAGGCTTGCGGATTACCGCCTTCAGCACACTTTGACAAGGCAGGCCCCCCGGGATAGCCCAAGCCCATCAGCTTGGCAGACTTGTCGAATGCTTCGCCAGCAGCATCGTCAACTGTTTCACCCAAAATTTCATACGATCCCACTGCCTCTACCCGCATGAGTTGTGTATGACCACCAGATACCAGCAGGGCCACAAAAGGAAATTCGGGTGGATCTTCGCTTAAAAATGGCGAAAGCAAATGACCTTCCAAATGATGAACACCCAGAACCGGTTTTTGCAAGGCTGCACCCAGTGCACAAGCCACACCGGCACCCACCAACAAAGCCCCTGCCAGACCGGGACCTCGGGTGTAAGCGACCACATCCACTTGTTTCAACTCAAGCTTGGCATTTTTCAAGACTTCGCGGGTTAAAGGAATAACTCGTTTGATGTGATCGCGGCTTGCCAATTCAGGCACCACACCCCCATAGGCCTGGTGCATGTCAATTTGGCTGAACAACGCATGCGCCAAAAGGCGCGGAGCGCCAGTGGCTTGGGCCTCAACCAAAGCCACGCCCGTTTCATCGCAAGAAGACTCAATTCCAAGAAATAGCATAGACACGGAGTTTATGCGATGGCGATTGTTGAACTTATAACTCCCAGTTATCTAAGGTTTGCGACAATAGCTACATGGGTACCGGTCACTACATCAAAGAAATTGGACGCGGCAAAGATGGCGCCAAGGCCTTGACACGCGAACAAGCTGCAGATCTATTGGGCCAAATCCTAGATCAAACTGTCAGTGACTTAGAGGTCGGCGCCTTCTGTTTGGCCATGCGCATCAAAGGCGAAACCCCCGAGGAAATGGCAGGCTTCTTAGATGCTGTTCACGTTCGCATGAATACGCTACCGCTGCATCATCTTCAACCGACGGTTGTCATTCCTTGCTACAACGGTGCTCGCAAATTACCCGCACTGGCACCTCTGCTGGCTTTGCTTTTATGCCAACAAGGTGTGCGAGTGTGTGTTCATGGCACACCCACAGAAAACAGTCGCACCACCTCTTTTGAAGTGTTTGAAGCCCTAGGGCACAAAGCTTTGCTGCACATTGACCAAGCGCAGGGTGGTTTGAACATCGTGGCCACCGAGGTCCTCAGCCCCGCTTTGAAGAAGCTGCTTGATGTTCGCCGCGTGGTGAATCTGCGCAACCCCGCACACAGCTTGGTCAAGCTCATGAACCCTTGCCAAGGCTCGGCACTGATTGTGAGCAGCTACACGCACCCAGAATATGCCTCCTCCATGGCCCAGACGTTTCAATTAACGCAGGCCTCTGCTTTTTTGTTAAGAGGCACTGAAGGTGAACCGGTGGCCGATGCGCGTCGCACGCCTCAAATGGATTTCTTCCAGGGCGGGCTGATGCAAACCGTACAAGCCGCACAAGCCGGTGCGCTTCAAAGTATTCCCGATTTACCGAAACCCGATGCAGCAGAAACAGCCTCTTACATTGAAGACGTTTTGAATCAAAAGCGTGCTGTACCTGCACCCATAGCGCATCAAGTTCAACATATTTTGCAAGCCTTGAAATCCTTATGAACCACAAAGATTTGCCCGTCATCAACCCATCAAATTTCTTAAAGGGTTCATGCACTTTGGTGGGCGCAGGACCTGGCGATCCTGAGTTGCTCACGCTCAAAGCGGTCAAAGCCATTCAAGCTGCCACTGTGTTGTTGGTCGATGATTTGGTGAATGAAGACATTTTGCAACACGCGTCGCCATCAGCGCGCGTTGTGTATGTCGGCAAGCGAGGAGGTTGCAAAAGCACGCCGCAAGCCTTCATTGAAAAGCTCATGATCAAGGCTGTGTTTGAAGGTGAAAATGTGGTGCGCCTGAAGGGTGGTGACCCCTTTATTTTTGGACGTGGTGGTGAAGAAGTCGAACACTTGCGTGAAGCAGGCATTGAGTTGGTGGTGGTCAACGGCATTACCTCGGGTTTGGCAGCCATCACCAGCTTGGGCGCACCCCTGACACACCGAGAGCATGCTCACGGCGTGGTGTTTGTCACAGGCCACGCCAAACAAGGCGATCAAGGTACTGACTGGCGGCAATTGGCCGCAACCGCTCGAGATGCCAAACTGACCTTGGTCATTTACATGGGCGTGAGTGGTGCCGAAACCATTCAAAAGGAACTGCTGACTGGCCTGCCCGCAGACACGCCAGTTGCCATCATTGAGAACGCCAGTTTGCCGCAACAACGACAAGCCCTGACACGCCTCGATTGCCTGTCTTTGACTTTGCAAGAAACAGGGCTGAAAAGCCCCAGCATCTTGATCGTAGGCAATGTGATTCAAGCTTGCGCAGAAATTTTTAAAACCGAGACATCTCGCTCTACACTCCCACTGCATGCAAACATGTGATGTGGTGATTGTGGGCGCCGGTGCTGCCGGCCTTTTTTGTGCTGGCGTGGCAGGGCAATTGGGCTTGTCTGTCTTGTTGGTCGACCACAGCCACAAAGTGGCTGAAAAAATTCGCATTTCAGGGGGTGGCCGGAGCAACTTCACCAATCGACTCATCGATATCAGTGCGCCCCACAAGCATTTTCTTAGCCAGAATCCACATTTTTGCCGCAGTGCTTTGTCGCGATACACCGCGCAAGATTTCATTGACCTGGTGAAAGCTCATGACATCCCTTTTCATGAAAAACACAAGGGGCAATTGTTTTGCGATCGTTCTGCAGAAGATCTCATTCAAATGCTTTTGAAGGAGTGCGACAAAGGCCGCGTCACGCGTTGGCAAGGCTGTGGCGTAAAAGCCATTGCCTCAGAGGGGTCAGGCTATCAATTGCAAACCGACCAAGGCGAAGTCCATGCTGCTTCGGTCGTCATTGCCACTGGGGGTTTGTCCATTCCTCAAATTGGCGCTACCGATTTTGGCTATCGCATTGCCGAGCAGTTCGGCTTGCGTTTGGTCGCCCGACGGGCAGGCTTGGTCCCCCTCACTTTTGACAGCACTGAATGGGCGCCCTATGCAAGTTTGGCTGGCCTGTCATTGCCGGTCAGCATCGAGACTGGCGCCAAAAAATCCCGCATGAGTTTCGACGAAGACCTTTTGTTTACACACCGCGGCTTGTCTGGCCCTGCCGTTCTGCAAATCTCCAGCTATTGGCAAGAAGACCAGGCTCTTCATTTGAACCTGGCTCCCCAACAAGACATTGAAGATTCGCTCATGCAAGCCAAGGTCAGGTCCAAAAAGCTCATCGCCAACGAGCTAGGCGCGTGGGTGCCGCACCGACTTGCAGACGCTTGGGTGGCCCAAGACCCCCAATGGCAGCGCCCCGTGGCAGAAGCCAGCGACAAAGCCTTGCTTCAATTGGCCCAAAAACTGAGCCATTGGCCTCTCACCCCCAACGGCAGCGAAGGCTACAAAAAGGCCGAAGTGACCCTTGGCGGTGTCGACACCCGAGATTTGTCGTCTCAGACCATGGAATCCAAGCAAGCTGGCCTGTATTTCATTGGCGAAGTGGTCGATGTAACTGGCTGGCTGGGGGGCTACAACTTCCAATGGGCTTGGTCGAGTGCCTTTGCCTGCGCCAAAGCCCTTAAGCAAAAACTAGAAATTACCGTCTGATTGACTGGAAATGGCCACAAACTTAGGGCTATAATCTCAGGCTTTGCTGGCAATCCTCCGTCTGCCAAATACTAGTTCGTGACGGGGAACCCGCCGAAACTGCTTGTAAGGGCTCGATCTTCCCTGTCAATGTCAGTCGGCATAATTTGGAAACATAGACATCCATGACCACCATTCGCGTGAAAGAAAACGAGCCGTTTGACGTAGCACTTCGCCGCTTCAAACGCACCATTGAGAAGCTCGGTCTGTTGACCGACCTGCGTGCCCGTGAGTTTTATGAAAAGCCCACCACAGAACGCAAGCGCAAAAAAGCGGCCGCTGTGAAGCGCCACTACAAGCGCGTGCGCAGCATGCAATTGCCCAAGAAGATGTACTAATTGGTACTTTGCTTCACTCACAGCTTTGCAAAAAGCTGTGAAATTGCGAAGCCCTCCAGGTTCATGGAGTGCGAAGCAAAGCCCGCTGGAGGACGCTCAAGCGGGCTTTTTTACTTCAAGACAGCGTCAATCTACTGAAGGAAACACGATGAGCCTCAAAGACAAAATCACTGAAGACATGAAAAACGCCATGCGCGCCAAAGACACTGCGCGTTTGGGTACCATTCGTTTGTTGCTTTCGGCCATGAAGCAAAAAGAAGTCGATGAGCGTGTGGTGTTGGACGATGCTGCTGTGGTGGCCATCGTCGACAAATTGGTGAAACAGCGCAAAGACTCGATTGCAGCTTTTGAACTGGCGGCTCGTCAAGATTTGGTCGACATCGAAAAGGCTGAGATGTTGGTGTTGCAAGCCTACTTGCCAGCGCGCATGTCGGCAGAAGAGGTGACAGCAGCTGTTCAAGCCATCGTCACTTCCTTGGGTGCCAAAGGTCCTGGAGACATGGGTAAAGTGATGGGCGCCGTGAAAACCCAGTTGGCCGGCAAAGCCGACATGGGCCAAGTCTCGGCAGCCGTCAAAGCCGCACTCGCAGGGTAATTTAATTGGGGTCAGATCAACATTAATTTTGTCAATGGATGGGGCGAGTTGGGAAGGGGGGCATCCTCATACTGGGGTACCAGAAATCGTCAGCCCCCCTTCCCAACTCGCCCCATCCATTGGAAATTAATGTTGATCTGACCCCAATTAAATTTTCGCGCTCATGATCATGGCGCTGCCGATCACGGTCATGGCGCCGCCCCACCAAGCGCCAGCTGCTGGTTGTCTTTTGTAGACAATCCACAAGAGGGGCAGCAACACCACCGGGGCAATCGACGAGAAGATGGCCACCAAGTTGGCTTGACCTGTCTTCAATGCTTGCAGAATCAAAGTCATTCCGATCACCATAGACACTGTGGCACTCAAGGCGGTGTTGAGCAAACTTTTCCAATTGAGCGGGTTCTTCAATTGAGACAAGCCCAAGCCAAACCACAACAACAAAAGATGAGCACCAAAGCTGGCTGTGGCGCGCACTGCTGATGCAGACACCGCATCGATGCCAGTACTCATCAAAGGTTTCATCATCAGGGTGGCAACAGCTTGGCCCAAAGCCGCCAAGAGTCCCATCGCCACGCCCATCCAAAGCGTGCCACGGGTATTCTCCCAAACGTGAGTTTCCTCTTCACGTCGGCCCCACAAAGTGGCCACCATGACGCCCGACACCAAAACGCTGCTGCCCATGAGCGTCCAGCCCCACAGGGATTCACCCAAGAACAACCAAGCGAATAAAGCAGAAAAAAGCGCGTGGGTCGCAAACAAAACACCCGAGCGCCTTGGCCCGAGCCTGTTCATGCAAACGAACAAAGCCGTATCGCCCACCAAGATACCGATCCAACTGGAAACAGAAAGCCATGCGATGCTTTCAAAGCTGAGCTCAGGCCAACGACCCACATAAATGGCAGCAATCCACAACAAGCACATGGCAAAAAACAAACGCCATCGCGTGAATGCAAACGCCCCCATTTGAGAGGCGGCATTGGCAGAGAACAAAGCACCAATGGCCCAACAGCCTGAGGCCATTGCAGCCAACAGCTCAGGCGCCAGCATTAAGAGCCTGCTATCTTCATCCGATTGACCAACACCGAGCCAATGGTTTTGGCACCATAGTTGTAGGCATCTGAGCCCACGGCCTCAATGCCTTTGAACATGGTTTTCAAATTGCCGGCAATGGTGATTTCGTGCACAGGAAAAGCAATTTCACCGTTCTCGACCCAGAAGCCAGAAGCACCGCGAGAATAGTCGCCAGTGACGTAATTCACGCCCTGCCCCATGAGTTCAATCACGAACAAACCTGTGCCCAATTTTTGCAGCATGGCTTGGAGGTCATCGCTAGAGCGCGTCAACTTGGAAGACATGATCAAGTTGTGCGAACCGCCAGCATTGCCCGTGGTTTTCATGCCCAATTTGCGTGCCGAATAACTGCTTAAGAAATAGCCTTCGACGCGACCACCCGACACCACTTTGCGTTTCAATCCGCGCACGCCTTCGTCGTCAAAAGGCGAACTGCCTTTGCCACGCAACACATGGGGGTCTTCAGAAATATCAATGTGTTTGGGGAAAACTTGCTTGCCCATGGAGTCCAACAAGAAGCTGCTCTTGCGATACAAAGATCCGCCACTCACAGCTTGAACAAATCCACCCAACAAGCCAGCAGCCAAAGGGGATTCAAACAAAACAGGACATTCTGTGGTGGGTATTTTGCGGCTGCCCAAACGACTTAACGCACGCTCAGCGGCATAGCGACCTACCGCTTCAGGCGAGGCCATTTGGTCGGCAGCGCGCATGGAGGTATACCAAGCGTCTCGCTGCATTTCTGCATTCTTACCAGGCATGGAAGCAATGGGCGCCACTGACATGCTGTGTCTAGAACTGGCATAACCTCCTCGGAAACCGTGGGTGTGTGCACTGAAGAAATGACTTTGTTGTGCAGACACCCCAGCACCTTCGCTGTTGGTAATGCGTCGACTGGTTTGAAGAGCTGCAGCCTCGCAAGTCAGTGCCAATTTGGCGGCCTCTTCGCTGTTGATGGCCCATGGGTGGAACAAGTCCAACTCAGGCTGAACCTTGGCAATGTCATCTTCATCGGGCAGTCCAGCAGTTGGATCCTCGGCCGTGAAGCGTGCAATGTCGAAAGCAGCTTGAACAGTTTGCCGAATTGCCGCATCCGAAAAATCAGAGGTGCTGGCGTTGCCACGCTGATGTCCCACATAGACCGTCACACCCAAGGACTTGTCCCGATTGCGTTCGACCGTTTCCAATTCGCCTTTGCGCACACTCACACTCAGCCCACATCCCTCAGAAGCTTCAGCGCCGGCATCGGTGGCACCGATCTTTTTAGCGTGTTTCAAGGCAGAATCGACCAATCCTTCAAAAAAGTCGCGGCTATAGCTGAAACCGTCATGCGCGTGATGGGACTTGGAAGGGGCCTTGGCAGTCTGAGGCTTGGATTTTTTGTTCATTTGCGTCGAATTCGTCAAAACAGTCGATTATTTAAAATTCACAGTGACGGCTATGATACTTGCCGTCCCGCCAAAAAGGCTTAAGAGCTCACATGTCCCGTAAATTCAAAAAAGGTTATTTCGTTCAAGGTCAATTTGTTGCCGAAGGCAGCGAACTCGATCTCGAACTCAAACGCGAGCTGAAAGGTGGCGACGAACCCAGCCGCACGGACCTGAAAAAAGAGAGTGACGAGCTTCAAAAGCTAGGTGAGAGTTTATTGGATTTGCGCCCTGATCTCATGGCCAAAGTTGATCTGCCGGAAAAGCTGGTCGATGCTGTAGCCGATGCCAAACGCATCAGCAACTTTGAAGGCAAACGTCGGCAGATGCAATTCATCGGCAAGCTCATGCGCAAGTTAGACGACGATGTCATTGAAAGCGTCAAGGCCGCTTTGCTTCAACAAACTCAGGGGTCGGCTCAAGAAACCTTGCAACTTCATTTGGCAGAACAATGGCGCGACCGACTGATCAGCGATGACGATGCCTGTGGCGAGTGGTTAAAAAATTTCCCTGAGACCGACAGTCAACAACTGCGCGCACTGATTCGCCAAGCTCGCAAAGATGCGCCTGCCATTTCTGCCGCCAGCGTCTCCCAAGGTTTGGCCCCCAGACAAAGTCGCGCTTACCGAGAAATTTTTCAGTTGGTGCGTGCAGAAATGAGCACCGCCTCGCAAGCCAGTTCCTCCAACTCTACTGGCCATTCCAACGACGCCATCGACGAAGAACATTGAGCATTCATCATGACGCTATCACAAGAGAATTCGAACACCCAACATGAGCTCGTCAAAATTGGCATTGTCTCAATCAGTGACCGTGCCAGCACGGGTGTATACGAAGACAAAGGGCTGCCTGCGCTTCAATCTTGGTTAAGCACTGCCTTGAAAAACCCTTTGCAATTCGAACCCCGACTGATACCTGACGAAAAAGAACGCATTAGCGCCACGCTCATTGAACTGGTTGATGTCGGTTGCAGTTTGGTCCTCACCACAGGTGGCACCGGCCCTGCCATCAGAGATGTCACACCCGAAGCAACGCTGGCTGTCGCCGACAAAGAAATGCCGGGCTTTGGCGAACAAATGCGTCAGATCAGTTTAAAGTTTGTGCCTACCGCTATCCTGTCAAGGCAAGTGGCCGTGATACGCGCTCAAAGCTTGATCATCAATTTACCCGGTCAACCCAAATCAATTGCAGAGACTTTAGAAGGCTTGAAAGACGCTCAAGGACAAAGTGTGGTGCATGGCATTTTTGCTGCTGTGCCCTACTGCATTGATTTGATCGGTGGCCCTTATTTGGAAACACACGATGAGGTGTGCAAATCATTTAGACCTAAAAATGCCATTCGTGCACCTCGCGTGTAAAGACGGAACCGGCGATCAGTTCATACAAGGTCAGTTGGCCATTATTTGCCAACCAGTTGATTGAGTTTGTCAGCCTCAAAGCTTTCTCGCTTGGCAGCGTGGCCAGGCATTTCAATGCCATGCGGCTGTCCCTGATTGGCATTCATTTTTTCTAGCGCTTGCCAGAGCATGGCAATCTGCTGCTCTTGACTTGAAGCGTTGTCAATCAAACCGCGCATGGCTTGCGACAAAGGGTCGTCGTTTTGCGTGACACCGTAGGCTGAGAAACCCATTTTGGAAGCTGTTGCTTCACGCTGCACGTCGGCCTCTTCTTGAATGATGCGTGCAGGGTTCCCTACTGCCGTAGCGCCAGCGGGAACAGGCTTGGTGACCACCGCATTAGAGCCCACCTTGGCGCCATCTCCCACCGTGAAACCACCTAGTACTTTGGCACCCGCTCCGATGACGACGTCTTGGCCCAGAGTGGGATGGCGCTTGGCACCTTTGTACAAAGAAGTACCGCCCAATGTAACCCCATGATAGATGGTGCAACCATCACCAATTTCAGCTGTTTCACCAATCACAATGCCCATGCCGTGATCAAAGAAAACTCGCTCACCCAGCTTCGCGCCAGGATGAATTTCTATGCCTGTGACCCAGCGTGAAAAGTTGGAGATGAAGCGGGCCAACCACTTGAACCCAGCACGCCAGCACCCATGAGCCCAACGGTGCATGACCACGGCGTGCAGTCCTGGATAGCATGTCAAAACCTCCCAAGCTGTGCGAGCAGCAGGGTCACGGTCGAGGATGCATTGAATGTCGGAATGAATGCGTGCAAACATAAGCTTTTGTCTAAGTCGCTTAGTCTACCTTTTTGCTTGAGCCGTTTCGATCATGGCTTTAGCAACACCTCTGAGAATATGGATTTCTTCGGGTGTGAGGTTCGCACGATTGAACAATTGATTCAATCGCGGCATGAGTTTTTTCGGCGCCTCTGGATCCAAAAAGCCAATTTCAATCAAGGCTTTTTCAAGATGGCCAAGCAGTCCCGCAACTTGAGCCGCATCTGCCAAAGGCGATTCTGGAAAGCTTGCGGCAACGGGAAACCCTCCCAAGGCCAGCCGCCATTCATAGGCAATCAGTTGAATGGCCGCTGCCAAATTCAAGGAACCAAATTCCGGATGGGTGGGAATCGACAAGGCCACATGGCACTTGTAGACGTCTTCGTTCTTCATGCCAAAACGTTCAGAACCAAATAAAAAGCCTATAGAAGCAATAGATTCTTGCGGCTGAGCTTCACCAAGTTTTTCAATCTCTTTAAAAGACTTTGCTTGCGACTTACCCAGCACCCAATCAAAGTGCTCTCGTGGTGACCTTGTAGGGGGTCCAAAATCTCTTGGCGTCATGGCGGTGGCACACACATGAGAGATGCCTTCAAAAGCTTCCTCCAAGGTGTCCACAATGCGGGTCTTGTCCAGAACATCGTTGGCACCACTTGCCCTTTGGATGGTTTCCTCCTTGCGCAAGACATTGGCATAGCGGGGGGCCACCAACACCATTTCATCAAATCCCATGACCTTCAAAGCACGGGCGGCCGCACCCACATTGCCTGGGTGACTGGTTTCAATCAAAATAAATCGTGTTCGCATAGGCGACATTGTCCCAGACCGTGTCGCTCAAAATGACCAAAAACCGGCCCAACGGGTTCAGAGCCCCCTGATTTCATGGGAAAATGCCGCATTCGTTTCTGTCATCGCACAGGGCGCCCTTGTTTTTGCTCTTAAAAATTCATGTCGACCAATCTCCACCCCATGCTCAACGTAGCCGTCAAGGCTGCACGCGCCGCCGGCGCCATCATCAATCGCGCTGCCTTGGATGTGGAGGCTGTTCGAATTTCGCAAAAACAAGTGAATGACTTTGTGACCGAAGTCGACTTGGCCAGCGAAAACACCATCATTGAAACACTGCTGACAGCCTACCCGCATCACGGCATCTTGGCCGAAGAGTCTGGCAAAACACACGGCAACCCTGATGCCGATCACGTCTGGATCATCGACCCCCTCGACGGCACCACCAACTTCATTCACGGCTTTCCTGTTTACTGCGTCAGCATTGCGCTGGCTGTCAATGGCAAAGTCGAACAAGCTGTGGTTTACGATCCCTCGCGCAACGATTTGTTCACAGCCACCAAAGGCCGTGGCGCCTACATGAACGATCGCCGCTTGCGCACCAGCAAGCGCACTCAAATGCACGAGTGCCTTATCTCTACAGGCTTCCCTTTCCGCCCCGGTGACAACTTCAACCAGTATTTGCGGATGATGGGCGATGTGATGCAGCGCACTGCGGGCTTGCGCCGCCCTGGTGCTGCCGCTTTGGACTTGGCCTACGTGGCCGCAGGTTTCACAGATGCTTTCTTTGAAACGGGTCTGCAAATTTGGGATGTTGCAGCGGGCTCATTGCTGGTCACAGAAGCGGGCGGTTTGGTGGGCAACTTCACTGGCGAAGCCGACTTCTTGGAGCAAAAAGAATGTTTGGCCGGCACACCCAAAATTTACGGACAACTGGTGCCTATCCTCAGCAAGTACAGCAAATTTGCCAGTGCTGGCGAAAAAGCCTCTGTGCGCACCGCCGATGCCAAAGATACAGAGGCATCACAGGCACGCCCAGACTCAACGGATAGCCCCTTCTAAGCCATGACTGAAGCGCTCGACCTGAGTGCCCACACGCCCATGATGCAGCAGTATCTGCGCATCAAGGCGGAGTTCCCTGACACCCTGGTTTTTTACCGAATGGGTGACTTTTACGAAATGTTCTTTGAAGATGCCGAACGTGCTGCCGGCCTCATGGACATCACCCTCACCCACCGCGGCCAAACAGCTGGCAAACCCATTGCCATGGCGGGTGTACCGTTTCATTCCGTCGAAAACTATCTGGCCAAGCTCATCAAGCTGGGTGAGTCGGTGGCCATTTGCGAACAAGTGGGAGATGTGGCCACCAGCAAAGGACCTGTCGAGCGCAAAGTGGTTCGAGTTGTGACACCTGGCACCCTCACCGACAGCGAATTGTTGTCTGACAAAAGCGAAGCCATTTTGTTGTCATTGCACATTGCACCTCGCAATGCGTGTGGCTTGTCTTGGCTCAGCGTCACACAAGGTGTATTGCATTTGGCCGAATGTTCGCACGACGAATTGACCGATTGGCTAGAGCGCATTTCGCCCAGCGAATTGCTGGTCAGTGCCAGCATCACGCCCAAATGGGAACAGCAACTTCAGGCCCTGCGCTTGGGTCAACGCGGCCTTCCGTTGTCGCTTACTTTGCGCCCTGACTTTCAATATGAAGCAGGCTTGGGTCACAACAAGCTCATCAAACAACTCAATGTGGCCAGCTTGGCTGCATGGGATGCCGACAAGCTAGGCCATGCACACGCAGCAGCTGGTGCCTTGTTGACTTATGCCGAGCACACGCAAGGCAGAGCACTGCCGCATGTGACGCAACTCAAGGTACAAAAGGCCAACGACCTCATTGACTTGCCAACCAGTACAAGACGCAATCTTGAGCTAATACAAACATTGCGCGGCGATGACTCGCCCACCCTGTTCTCTTTGCTCGACACGTGCATGACAGGCATGGGTAGCCGTCAACTGAAACAGTGGCTGCTTAACCCACCCCGCGATCGACAAATTGCAGTGGAGCGCCTAGCCGCCACTGCCCAGTTGAACGATCAAAGCGCTTCAGCACAAAGCGGCGTCGCCATTTGGAGTCGCTTAAGAGAACAACTCAAAGGCGCCAGCGATGTGGAACGCATCACAGCGCGCATTGCACTCAGACAAGTTCGCCCGCGAGAATTGGTGGCACTCAAAAACGCACTCATCCGTTCGGCCAATTTAGCGCTTCACTTGCAAGAGACGCTAGGGCACCTGTCCCCCACCAAGTTGTTGCACGACATCCATTTCGATCTTCAGCCACCCACAGGGCTGACAGAAATATTGCAGCAAGCGCTCTTGGAAGAGCCGGCCAATTTGATTCGCGATGGTGGCGTGATGGCGCATGGCTTAGATGCTGAACTTGACGAACTTCGCGCCATTCAAACCCATTGCGATGACTTTTTGCTTGAACTGGAAACGCGCGAAAAAGCACGCACTGGCATTTCAAATTTGCGCGTTCAGTTCAACAAGGTACATGGCTTTTACATTGAAGTCACACAAGGTCAAATTGACAAAGTACCCGACGACTACCGGCGCCGTCAAACTTTAAAAAATGCCGAGCGCTTCATCACGCCTGAGCTCAAAGCATTTGAAGACAAAGCCTTGTCTGCGCAAGAACGCGCACTGGCCCGAGAAAAATATTTGTACGAGGTCTTGCTCGATCAACTGCAAAACCACATTCAAGCGCTGACCAAATTGGCGCAAGCCATGGCGCAATTGGATGCTTTATGCACACTCACCGAGCGTGCCACCACACTCAATTGGTGCACGCCGCAGTTTACCAAAGAGCCCTGCATTGAAATCAGACAAGGCCGTCACCCTGTGGTGGAAGCGCGCCTGGCAGAGATATCTGGCGGGAGCTTCATCGCCAACGATTGCCTTATGAACAGCAAGCAACGCCTGCAAATCATCACCGGCCCCAACATGGGCGGCAAGTCCACTTACATGCGTCAAGTGGCATTGATTGTGCTTTTAGCCAGCATCGGCAGTCAAGTGCCCGCCAGCAGTTGCAGGCTGGGTCCCATTGACGCCATTCACACACGCATCGGCGCCGCCGATGACTTGGCCAATGCCCAATCAACTTTCATGCTGGAGATGACCGAAGCCGCTCAAATTTTGCACAGTGCCACACCTTTGTCCTTGGTTCTCATGGACGAAATTGGCCGCGGTACCTCCACATTTGATGGCTTGGCCTTGGCCAGTGGCATTGCCACGCATTTGCATGACAAAACTCAAGCCTTCTCATTGTTTGCCACACACTACTTCGAACTCACCGAGTTTCCAGCCACTCACCATGCCGCCTTGAACATGCATGTAGGCGCCACAGAGTTGGGCAATGACATTGTGTTTTTGCATGAGCTCCAAGCAGGGCCAGCTAGCAAGAGTTATGGCGTCCAAGTTGCAAGGTTGGCTGGCATGCCCACAGCTGTTTTGAACCATGCGCGACACACCTTGACGGCATTGGAGGCTGGCGCCAACGAAAACCGCAAACAGGTCGATCTGTTTGCACCGCCACCGGCATCAGAAATCGCTGGCCCATCTGCCCTAGAAGCCGCCTTGAATCAAATCGATCCCGATGCGCTCAGTCCTCGTGAAGCTTTAGAAGCCCTGTACAGTTTGCAGCGCGTCTTGAAACGTTCTGAAAATTAACACCCCTCATCAAGGACATCTGATGACTTATTGCGTTGCCATCAAAACCAGAGCCGGTCTGGTATTTTTATCCGACTCACGCACCAATGCCGGCCTGGACATGATCAGCACTTACCGAAAGATGATCATCTATGAAAAAAAGGGCGATCGTTTCATGGTCCTCCTCTCTGCTGGCAACTTAAGCATTTCTCAATCAGTGCGCGAAATGCTTCAGGTTGAAAAAATAGTCGACCATCCCGATGCTGAACCGATCACCATCTGGAATGCCAAAAGCATGTTTGATGCGGCACGCGTCTTAGGATCTGCGGTCAGACATGTTCACGAGCGCGATGCCGCCGCTTTGAAAGCAGGTGGTGTTGACTTCAATGTCTCCATGATTTTTGGCGGGCAAATTAAAGGTGAAGGCATGCGCCTTTATCAAATTTACTCGCCTGGCAATTTCATTGAAGCTACCGCTGAAACTCCCTACTTCCAAATTGGTGAGTCCAAATACGGTAAGCCTGTATTGGACCGCGTCATCACCCCCCTCACCCCCCTAGATGAAGCAGCCAAGTGCGCATTGGTGTCCATGGACTCTACCCTGAAATCCAATTTATCCGTGGGCTTGCCACTTGACATGGTGGTGTATGAGGCCGACAAGCTCGAAAGCGACCGCGTTGTTTGCGTCGATGAGCAAAATCCTTACTTCAACATGCTGCGCGATAACTGGGGCAAAAAACTCAGAGAGATGTTTGACAGCCTAGAAGACCCGGTTTGGAACGGCGAGGCAACCGACATTCCACTCAAAAAATCTGGCAAGCATGCACCCTTGAAAAAGATTTCTACACCTGAAGAAAAATTAATTTGATGAACAACATCATTTTTTCTCACGGCAATGGTTTTCCTGCCAGCACTTATCGCAGTTTGAGCAATGAATTAACACGAAGAGGTTTCAAAGTCTCTTCCATTGAAAAGTTTGGCCACAATCCCCAATTTCCGGTCACCAGCAATTGGCCTTTCTTGGTCCAAGAACTTGCAGATTTTGCAAAACAAACTGCAGATGCCTCTGGCGAAAAGCCCTACCTGATTGGTCATTCACTGGGCGGACTTCTCAGCCTCATGTGCGCATCTAAGCACCCTCACTTGGCGGCTGGAGTGGTTCTTCTTGACTCACCCGTGGTGGGCGGCTGGAAAGCCAGCGCTCTCAATTTGGCGAAAAAGACAAACTGGATTGGCTCCGTCAGTCCCGGTCGCATCAGCAAATCGCGTCGACAACACTGGGCCAACATCGAAGCGGTGATTGAACATTTTCAACACAAGCGTGCATTTGCACACTGGCATCCCGATGCACTGAGAGATTACGCGGAATTTGGCACGCGAGTCGAGAACGGCGAGCGTGTTTTAAGCTTTGACCGCACTGTTGAAACAGCCATTTACAACACTTTGCCGCACAACTTGTCTTCGATGCTGCAGCGACATCCGATCAAATGCAATGTGGCATTCATTGGCGGTACCCACTCACGGGAGATGCGCCTTGTGGGCACCGAATTAACTGACAAGGTTTCCAAAGGCAGAGTGATGTGGCTCGATGGCTCTCACTTGTTTCCCATGGAAAAACCAATTGCAACAGCGGCAGCCGTAGAAGCGGCATTGCGAAATATGGGCGCGCTTTAAAAGCTTTCAAGGCACTTTTACGGCGCCCATGTAACCAAGCCCGTCCAAGCGGTGGCCAACACCACAATGCCAAAAGCAATTCGGTACCAAGCGAAGATTTCAAAGCTGTGACTGGCGATGTATTTCAGCAACCATCGCACACAAATCCATGCACTGACAAATGAAACCACCAGCCCAGTGGCAAACATGGGAATATCATCCACTGACAACAGTGCGCGTTCTTTGTAAAGACTGTAGACCCCTGCGCCAATGAGTGTCGGGATGGCCAAAAAAAATGAGAAATCGGTGGCAGCTTTGCGCGACAAACCGAGCAACATGCCGCCAATGATGGTGGCACCACTGCGACTGGTACCTGGAATCATGGCGAGGCACTGTACCAGTCCGACCATCAATGCGTCGCGCCCTCGCATATCTTCTACAGCACGGATTCGAACACTGGAAGGTGGCCTTCTCTCTGCCCACAAAATGATGAATCCACCCACGATGAATGTGGTGGCTACAACCCATGGCGTGAACAAATGTTCCTTGATCATCTTGCCAAAGAGCAAGCCCAAGATCACGGCGGGTATAAAACCCATGAAGACGTTGAGAACAAAGCGCTGCGCCTCAACTTGGTATCTGAATGCTTTGGCCGTGGTTCGAATTTTTTCCCAATAGACCAAGATGACTGCAAAGATAGCGCCAGTTTGAATCGCAATGTCAAAAACCTTGGCTTTCTCATCGTCAAACCCAATCAAAGCCCCTGCCAATATCAAGTGGCCCGTTGATGAAATGGGTAAAAATTCGGTCAAGCCTTCGACAACACCCATGAAAGCGGCTTTGGCCAGCAACATTAAATCCACCAGTGCTCCTTAGTTACCCCTTAATTATCACCCCAGAGAGGGCTCACTTGAGGCTGTCTGGCTCTAAAATCGCGGTATGAGAACAGCCAACGACACATCGACAGACGCCCCACAGGACGCCCACAAGGTCAGTAATTTTTTGCGTCAGATCATTGAGTCTGATTTGGCCAAGGGCACCTATGCGCAGCGCCAATGGGGCGGCTCGCCAGGCGATGCTGCACACCATGCAGCAGGCAAACCCGACCCTGCCAAAATTCGCACCCGTTTTCCGCCTGAGCCCAATGGTTATTTGCACATCGGTCATGCCAAAAGCATCTGTCTCAACTTTGGCTTGGCACGCGACTATGGCGGCGTCTGCCACATGCGCTTTGACGATACCAACCCCGAAAAAGAAGACACCGAGTACGTCAACTCTATTTTGGATGCCGTGAAGTGGCTGGGTTTCAATTGGGATGCCCATGGCACTTCTCACCTGTATCAAGCCAGCGATTACTTCGACTTCATGTACAAGGCTGCTGAGTTTCTCATTCAAGCGGGCTTGGCCTATGTTGATGAACAATCAGCCGAAGACATGCGCGTCAACCGGGGCGACTTCAACACACCAGGCAAAGACAGCCCCTTTCGTTCGCGCACGCGCGAAGAAAATTTGAACCGTTTTCGCGAAATGCGAGATGGCAAGCTTGGCGATGGCGCAGCCGTCCTTCGCGCCAAAATTGACATGGCATCGCCCAACATCAATTTGCGCGACCCTGCTATCTATCGAATCCGCAGAGCCACCCACCACAACACGGGTGATACTTGGTGTATCTACCCGATGTACACCTTCGCTCACCCTATCGAAGATGCGCTAGAGCAAATTACGCACAGCATTTGTACGCTTGAGTTTGAAGATCAACGTCCATTCTACGATTGGCTGCTGGCTCGCTTAAGCGAAAACCATGCTTTGTCGGATGGCAGCACATCACCTGCTTTGCTGGCACAACCCAATCCCAAACAATACGAATTTGCCAGGCTGAACCTCACCTATGTGATCACCAGCAAGCGCAAGCTGGCTCAATTGGTCAGTGAGGGCAAAGTCGGCGGCTGGGACGATCCCCGCATGCCCACCATCGTGGGTCTGCGCCGCCGCGGCTACACACCCGAAAGTTTGCAACTTTTTGCAGAGCGCATTGGTGTCACCAAAAGTGACTCATGGATTGACTACAGCACCTTAGAGGGTTGCTTGCGCGATGACCTTGACCCCAAGGCTGCGCGCGCCATGGCCGTCCTCGACCCCCTTCAACTCACGATCACCAATTGGGATGACTTGATGGGCAAAGACACACTAGAGCCTTGTCATGCCCCCGTCCATCCTCATCATCCAGAGCTTGGCCAAAGAAAATTCAAATTTGGAAAAACGCTTTGGATCGAGCGAACAGACTACGAAGACACGCCGCCCAAAGGCTTCTTTCGAATGTTTCCAGGCAACAAAGTTCGTCTGAAATATGGCTACGTTGTTGAGTGCACAGGCGCTAACAAGGATGCCCATGGCGTGGTCACAGAAGTGCTTGCGAATTTAATCCCTGACACCAAAAGCGGCACACCAGGCTCTGACAGTGTCAAAGTGAAAGGCGTCATGACTTGGGTGTCCCAGGCTGATGCCGTTTCAGCTGAAGTGCGCTTGTACGATCGACTGTTCACAGAAGCTCACCCTGATGCGGGTGGCAAAGACTTTTTAGCCAGCCTCAATGAAAACAGCCTGAAAGTCATCACGGCCTTTGTCGAGCCTTCATTGGCGCAGAGTGCACCAGATGCAAAATTTCAATTTGAAAGGCATGGTTACTTTGTGGCGGATCGCATTGACCATGGCGCCAGCAAGCTGGTCTTTAACCGCAGTACAGGTCTGAAAGACACTTGGAGCAAGTGAACTTAAAAGGGCAACCGTGAAATGGATTGCGCCTTTTTTGCAGCGCCCGTGTCAGGCCCCTAAGGCAGCTGAGAACAAACCCAGGGTACACAAAAAGCCGACAAACCAAGCAACTGAACGCAACTTGTCTTTGTCAATGACATACCAGGCAATGTAAGCTACGCGAGCTGCAATGAAAACAGCAGCGTAAGTGTCAATGCGCGCTTGCGGCACCTGGGCTTGTATGGCCACCAAAATACCAATGGCAAAAAACGGAAATGCCTCAAAGCTGTTGGACTGAGCCGCGTTGGCCCGGGCTCTGTAGCCCGTTTGTTTTGCCAACCACTCTCGCGGATTGTGGTTGTCGTAATTTCGTTGACCCGCCTTAGCGATCCCAGCACAAACGATTGGCATCAAGCCTGCCACCAACACAGAAGCAATTGCCACACTCATACTGAGATCTCTTTCAAAAATTAAACAATCTTGACACTCAAGTTGGGCAATCGATCAATGTGCATCTCAATCAAATCACCTCGAACGACAGGTCCTACATTCTCTGGCGTACCAGAATAGATAATATCGCCAGGGAACAACTCAAAGGCTTCAGACAACTTGCTGATTTGTTCAGCAACTGACCATATCATGTTCTTGAGGTCGGAGTTTTGCTTGACCTGCCCATTGACCTTCAACCAAATATTGCCCTCTGTAAAGTGACCGATAGAGGCCAATTTATGCAAGGCCCCAATGGGTGCTGACATGTCAAAACTTTTGCCAATTTCCCAAGGTTTCTTCTCATCACCCATGGCGCGCTGCAAATCCCTGCGAGTCATGTCCAAGCCCAAGGTATAGCCCCAAACCAATTCCAAGGCCTTGGCCACGGGAATATTCCGACCGCCCTTGCCCAAAGCAGCAACCAATTCTGCTTCGTAGTGGTAGTTTTTAGTGAGCGGTGGATAAGGATGATTGGCGACTGTACCGGCAGCCACATACTGGATGGCATCCGTGGGTTTCTGAAAGAAAAATGGCGGTTCGCGTGTGGGGTCAGAGCCCATTTCACGAGCATGTGCCGCATAGTTTCGGCCAATACAATAAATGCGTCGAACTGGGAACATTTCGTCGGATCCGACGACTGGGATATAAACTTGTGGCACGTCAAAAGGGGTCTTGACCTTTTGTTGGGCAATCCCTGGGGTTGCGCAGCCTAAAAGGGCTCCTGTGGACATCAAGGCTGAGCCTTGGAAAAAATTCCGACGATCCATGCTGTGTTCTCCTTTGAATAAAGTCCAAAATAGTATGCACGAAGCCCTAAACTCAGGCATTGGCACAATCCCCAGTCTGGTCACTTAGAATTTGGGTTTATTCGGTTCCGCACAGGAAATCTTCATGTCTTTGCATTCGATTCGCGCTTATCTGCTGGTTCTGGCCTCTGGCCTATTTTTAGCAGCTTGTGGCGGCAACTCCACTTCTTCAACACCACCCCCCCCTGTCGGCGGTTTGAGTGTGGCCGCTGGGGACAGCCAAGTCACTGTGAGCTGGAAAGAAACGCCTGGCGTTGAATATTGGATTTTTGCGGCCCCCAACAACCCCACACTGAGTTTGAGCAATTGGCTTTCTACAACGGGTTCTACCTACAGACTCAAGGTCACATCACCCTATGTCGTTTCTGGCTTGACCAACGGAACACCTTATTCATTTTTTATGACCGGCAGATACAACAGCGGTCCTGGCGGAGAGGCGACACCGACGGTTGCTGCCACACCCCGCTTGGCTGGTGCTGAGTGGTCGGCTTCAAGCACATTGAACACAGGTACGCCAACAGGCCTCACATTTGGAAGCTACATAGACACCGCCACCAATTCAGTGCAATACACGTATTTGGCCGTTGGCAATGGCGGCAAAATGTTCCGCGCTGCAGACTTGAACACTTGGACAGCCATCACGCCCGTTGTCAGCGCTAACCTTCATGCTGCTGACTATGGATTTTCCAAATTCATCGCAGTGGGCGCTGGCGGTAGTAGCATTTACAGCAGCGATGCCAAAACTTGGACACAGTCCAGCAAAATCACCACGCAGAATTTGAATGCCATTGCCAACAATGGCGGTTTGGCCATTGCAGTCGGTGACAACGGCACTGTGGTGACCAGCAAGGACGGCATCACTTGGACCTTGGCCACAACGGTGCCCACTTCAAACAACTTGTATGGCGTTTCATATACAAGCGCTGGCACGTGGGCCGCTGTCGGTGCTGGCGGCACCATCCTCACCAGCGGTGACGGCTTGAATTGGACAGCCCAAAACTCTGGCACTCAAGCTGATCTGAAAGCCTTGGGTTCAATCGCAACCGTCACAGCCGGCTTAACAAGCCATCAATTCATAGCTGTAGGGGCCAATGGCAGTATTTTGAGCAGCCCCGACGCCATCACATGGTCTGCCCAAAGCGCCAATACCAAAGCCAATTTCAACGCCCTGTCAACGGCCAATCAATTCTTGGCAGTTGGCTCAGGCGGCTCGATCGTGACCAGTTTGGATGGTATCAATTGGAAATCTCAGGCCAGCCCATCTACCGCCAATCTCACCTATTTGCTCAGAGCGCAAAATACCTACATCGCCGTCAATAGCTCGGGTGGCATCATTTACTCCAAATAAGATCTGGCTGAAGCGCCATCTCTTGATCAAAAAAAAGGCCTTCATCTGAAGGCCTTTTTTGATGCATTACCCTTCAATGTGCAGCTCTTGAATTTTTCTAGTGATGGTGTTGCGACCAATACCCAACTTCACAGCCGCTTCAATGCGGCGACCGCGAGTCGTGGCCAAGGCCGCTTGAATTAACAAGGATTCAAAGCGTCGTGAGAGAACATCCCAGACATCTTGGCGATCTGTTCCCAGCAATTGCAAAGCTTCCACTTCCAGTGCACTCTCCCAACCTGCATGCGAGCCTAAATTAACCAAGGCTGAAGAGGGGGGTGCTGTCAACGCAGCCGAAGCAGTTGCAATCTCACTTGTAGAAACCAAATTTCCCACTGAACTTGCAAGCTGAGGACCTGCATTCACAGAACTGCTAGGCGACAAAACTTCTGGCGGCAAATCCTTTGCTTCAATCATTTGGGCAGGGGCCATCACAGTCAGCCAATGGCAAATATTTTCAAGCTGGCGGACATTGCCTGGAAAGTTAAATTGACCCAAAATTTCAAGCGCTTGCTCTGAGATTCTCTTGGGCTCAACCCCCAATTGTTGTGCACTTTGCAACAAGAAGTGCTTGGTCAATACCTGAACATCTTCTCGACGCTCACGCAAGGCTGGCAAACGCAAACGAATGACATTCAGTCGGTGAAACAAGTCCTCTCGAAACACACCATCTTTGACCCTTTGCTCTAAGTCTTGGTGAGTCGCCGCAATCACACGAACATTGGCCTTCACTGCACTGTGCCCACCCACCCGGTAAAAGTGGCCATCTGAAAGGACCCTCAACAAGCGCGTCTGAAGGTCAAAAGGCATGTCGCCAATTTCATCTAAAAAGAGGGTCCCGCCTTCTGCTTGTTCAAACCTGCCACGCCGCGATGTTTGCGCGCCTGTGAATGCGCCACGTTCGTGACCGAAGAGTTCACTCTCCAAAAGGTCTTTTGGAATGGCCGCCGTATTGATGGCCACAAAGGGGCCATTGGCTCTGGGAGAGTGTTTGTGCAAAGCTCGCGCGACAAGCTCCTTACCAGATCCAGACTCACCAGTGATCATGACCGTCACATTGCTTTGTGAGAGTCGACCAATGGCTCTAAAAACATCCTGCATGGCGGGTGCTTGACCCAGCATCTCTGGCGTTGCCGCCATGAGCTCCTCAGCCACTTCTTCGCGCTGACTTTCTTCCAAAGCGCGTCGAATCAGCTCAATGGCCTTAGGCAAGTCAAACGGCTTAGGGAGGTACTCAAAGGCACCATTTTGAAAGGCTGAAACAGCACTGTCCAAATCAGAAAAGGCGGTCATGATGATGACGGGCAAGGCAGGGAGCTGTTGTTTAACTTGCGTCAACAAATCCAATCCCGATCCACCGGGCATGCGAATGTCACTGACCAAGACCTGAGGGCCTTCACTGCCGTCCTCTTTAGCCAGCGCAGCAAGGACTTCACGCGGATTGGTAAAGCTACGGGTACTCAAACCTTCACGAAGGAGTGCCTTCTCTAAGACGAATCGGATGGATTGGTCATCGTCTACGATCCAGATAGGCTTCATGTGACTTAACTTTCTCTAAAAAAGAATGCGCCGTCTGCAATCAGATCAGGGCAACGGAATCAAAATTTTGAAATCTGTTCGACCTGGCACGCTCTCACACTCAATCATGCCGTGGTGCTGCTGAACAAAGGTCTGCGCCAAAGTGAGACCTAAGCCAGAGCCGCCCTCTCTTCCAGAAATCAGTGGGAAGAAAATTCGGTCCTTGATCGAGTCTGGAACACCAGGCCCGTTGTCAATCACATGCAATTCCAATGCCAGTCGATAACGCTGTTTGCCAAATGTCACTTGTCGGGTAATTCGCGTCTTAAAAGTCAGTTGCGCATCGCCCTCCATCACTCGATCTGACAATGCCAGGGCTGCGTTGTGAGCAATGTTCAAAACGGCTTGAATCAGTTGCTCCCTGTCACCCCTGAATTCAGGAATGGAGGTGTCATAGTCCCTGACCACGCGCAAGCCTCTTGGGAACTCAGCCACGATGAGTGAGCGCACCCGCTCACAAACCTCGTGAATATTGACATCCCCCACCAGGTGGGGCCTGCGATGAGGTGCCAACAAGCGGTCGACCAATGTTTGCAAGCGATCGGCTTCTCGAATGATGACCTGTGTGTATTCAGTCAGCTCTTTAGACTCCATTTCCATTTCAAGCAGTTGTGCAGCGCCTCGGATTCCGCCCAAGGGGTTCTTGATTTCATGCGCTAAGTTTCGAATGAGCTCTTTGTTGGCTTGAGCTTGATCAAAGAGTCGCTCTTCACGGTCCTGCCGAGTTTGCTGTTGAATGGGCAGCAATTCAATGATCACTTGCTCGGCTTGATCCGATTGCGCCACGATCACGTGAACCGGGAGCGTCTCTTCCGGGTTAATGCGCAACAACTCAGCGTCGTAACGCAAAGCTGCAAACTCATTGGCCTTGGCACCGGAAAGTGCATGCAACAAGGGCTGAGGATCTGAAAAGAAATTCAAAAAAGACTCGCCCGCCAAACTTCTTCTGGACTGTCCAATCACATCCTCTAATTCAGAGTTAACAAAAACAACGGTGCCATTGCTTTCCAAAACCGCGATGGGGGTGGCCAACCAATCGAAAGCTTGAAAGCGTTGGTGATGAGACGCCTCTTTCAGTTTCATCCTTAGATCTTGTGGTCCAGTTTGAGAGAGAGACCTCAATTTGGTTTGATTTGATGGTTTGGGCATCTGAAGTTCACTTGGTTTGCGCAGAGACCAAGTTGGAAGAATGACGGGTTAATTCTCTTTTCAAGGCCAGCAGGTCACGTGACATTCTCTCAATTTGAGTTTGCATTTCAGAAGTACGGCGCTTGTATTGAGCACTCTGCAAAGACTCGCCCTCTTGCAGAACGGGCTGACCCCCATTAAAGAGCCGCACCATTTCTGCGTGTCGGCTGCTTAATTTTTGCCACTCATCCTCCAAAATAGTGCGAGCTTGTGCATTGCGTTGGTGCGCATCTTGCGATTTGTTGGCGGTGCTGAAAATTCGATCAGGTGCAGTGTCGGTTGGCGTCAAAGATGACTTCTGAGGCAGCCCATTTTGGACGCGAGTTCCGTCAATTTGAGTGGGACTTGAAATCAGCAACTTCTCGCATTGGCCAGGATCAAGGGGCTGATTGGTAATTTCTTGACCACACCTGTAGACCGTTTGTTCGGAAACAGCAAAGCCTGTGCACAACGACATTGCAATGAACAATGTATGTCCATGAAATTTCACCGATCGAAAGCCTGCAGTCATGTCTCAAAAATCTTTCGTGAATGAAAAAGGACGGCCTGAGCCGTCCTTTTCGGGGTCGGGCTCAGGTGCCCTAACTCGCTGCAAATTACAGTGAGTAGTACATCTCGTATTCGATGGGGTGCACGGCTTGACGGAAGCGTGTGACTTCACCCATTTTCAATTCAATGTAAGCGTCGAGCATGGAGTCTGTGAACACGCCGCCTTTTGTCAAGAAGGCACGGTCTTTGTCCAAATACTCGAGGGCTTGGTCCAAGCTGTGGCAAACGGTTGGCACCAATGCATCTTCCTCTGGGGGCAAATGGTACAAATCTTTGGTAGCAGCTTCGCCTGGATGGATCTTGTTTTCCACGCCGTCCAAACCAGCCATCATCAATGCTGAGAAGCAAAGGTAAGGGTTGGCCATTGGATCTGGGAAGCGCGCTTCAATGCGGCGACCTTTGTCGGACGCAACGTGAGGAATACGGATAGAGGCGGAACGGTTCCGGCTAGAGTAAGCCAGCTTCACAGGCGCTTCAAAACCAGGCACCAAACGCTTGTAGCTGTTGGTGGTAGGGTTGGTGATAGCGTTCAAAGCACGAGCGTGCTTGATGATGCCGCCGATGTAGTACAGGGCAAAGTCAGACAAACCTGCGTAGCCATTGCCAGCGAACAAGTTCTTGCCGTCTTTCCAGATGGACTGGTGAACGTGCATGCCAGAACCGTTGTCACCGACCAAGGGCTTGGGCATGAAAGTAGCGGTTTTGCCGTAGGCGTTGGCCACGTTCCAAACCACATACTTCAATGTTTGAGTCCAGTCAGCGCGCTGCACCAAGGTGCTAAAGCGTGTACCGATTTCGTTTTGACCTGCGCCAGCCACTTCGTGGTGGAACACTTCAACAGGAATGCCCATGCCTTCAAGAATCAGAGACATTTCAGCGCGCATGTCTTGTGTGCTGTCAACGGGAGGTACTGGGAAGTAACCACCTTTGACGGTAGGACGGTGACCACGGTTGCCGCCTTCCATTTTGGTACCGGTGTTCCAAGGCGCTTCGTAGTCGTCGATCTTGAAGAACGTGCCGGACATGTCGCTGCCGAAACGAACGTCGTCGAACAAAAAGAATTCAGGCTCGGGTCCGAAGAATGCTGTATCGCCCAAACCAGATGCTTTCAAATACGCTTCGGCGCGCTTGGCGATAGAGCGTGGATCGCGATCGTAGGCTTTGCCATCACCTGGCTCCAGCACGTCGCAGCCCAAAATCAATGTTGTTTCTTCGAAGAAGGGGTCGATGTTGGCCGTCATGGGATCTGGCATCAACAACATGTCGGAGGCTTCGATGCCTTTCCAACCGGCAATGGAAGATCCGTCGAATGCGTGTCCGTCTGTGAACTTGTCTTCGTCAAAGTGGGAAATTGGCACGGAAACGTGCTGCTCTTTGCCACGGGTATCGGTGAAGCGGAAGTCAACAAATTTGACTTCATTGTCTTTCACCATCTTCATCACGTCTGCGACGGTCTTTGCCATCAAATTCTCCTAAGGATGGGTGTTGATAATTGGTTTTTCGGGAATGCAGTTTCTGTGCCAACAAAAGCAAAGTGCCGCAAAGACCCAAGTCGGCTATTGTGCCTTGCGGACAGCCCTGCTCCGAGGCTGTGATTGGGAATTTTTAACGTCAAAAGCACGCACCAAAACAATCAACCAATGCACTATTGTAGTGCATTAATGTTTAACGCACCATTTCGGGGCCAAACTCAATTGCAAATGGCTTGAGGCCCTCTTTCAAAGCCAAGAAAGCAGCCTCAACCTCAGATTCTGCGCCTTTCACACCTAACTCAATGTGTTTGCCCCATTGCGGGTGGTCCACGCTGGGAAGACTGAAAACTTTGATACCTGCATGTTGAAGCTCAATGCGCTCCATCAGCGGCGTGAGAGTGGCTTCCATGGCCCCCAAAACAATGACCGACTTTTCGATGCGCTTGGGGGCTGAGCCCCAAGTCTGGCAATAGACATCCAACTTGTCTTGCATCATGGGCCAAGCCATGACCGGGAATCCCGGTACGAAGTGAACCATGCCTTGTCCTGCACCTTGACAAGTAAAGCCTGGAATTTTGTTGTAAGGATTGCTAATAATTTGAGCCCCTTGGGGAAAGGTTCCCATGTTCAACCTGTGAAGATTGTCTTCGCGGTCTGGCTCAAAGGCGACACCTTGCTCAAGGGCAACATCGCGCATGCGCTCCAAAATCAAAGCTTTGGCTTCAGCTTGCAATGCCAAGGGCAAGCCCAAAGCTTGAGCCGCGCATTGGCGGGTGTGGTCATCTGGCGTAGCACCGATGCCGCCGCAAGAAAAGACCACATCACCGGATGCAAACGCACGAGATAAGACCTCGGTGATGCGATCTGGCGCGTCCCCTACATACTCAGCCCAAGCCAGCTGCAAACCTCTCTCGTTCAATAGCTCGATGAATTTAGGCAAATGTTTGTCAGTTCGCTTACCCGACAGAATTTCATCGCCAATGATGATAAGTCCAATGGAAGGTGGCGTTAGTTGCAATGTTGAGTTCATAACTGCGCTTCATTCAAAATGGTGATGGGTTCTTCTCTGAGCTGGCTTAAAGCCAACAACAAGAAGTGAACAAACCAAAGTGCTGAAAAGATAAAAACCAAGGTGTAAATCCAAACTGCAATGGGAATGAGAATCACAAATGCAGCAGCAAATAAAGCACCAGAGGCCCACACCAAACTTGGCGCGGCGCCCATAGCACCCGTTAGCACACCCATTCCTAGCAACTGAAATCGATAGCGTTTCATCAGCTCGACCCGCTCTGGGCTAGACGCATGTTCGGCCAAGACATCGTAGCTCATGACTCTGTAGGTAAGCCACCCCCAAATGAGGGCCGGCAGTAGGATGGCAAGCGGTGGCACCCACCAAAGTGGCAAAGTGAGAATCAATGCGCCCATGGCCAAGATGACAGACATGAGGGTCCATAAAACACTCTGCCCTAAAGAGCCGCCATGCTTGCGCTCAAGCTTCGGAAATCGCCTTGTGCCCACCAGGCTGACCAATGCAGGCGTCATCATGAAAGACACTGCCAACAAGGACATGACCATGACCACGGGCGTTACCGCCAAAATAATGACCAGGGGCGCAAGCACCGCTTTCAAATTCATCAAACCCACTCGCTCCAACCAAGTCCAAGCCCAGCTCATCACCGGGCCTGCTTCCATGCCTGTGCGCACAGCGCTGAGGGCCTGTTCCCAGTACAGGGCACCCAATCCAGTGACAATGACCGCCATCAAGATGAGGGGCAACAAAGAAAGCATGATGACCTTCGGGTGCAGGCAGTAGGCAAGTGCGCGCCAAAAAGAGTCCACAAAAAGTTTCATGAGTGTACGTTCTTGTTCATGAATCGCATGAAACCTAATTTTTGCTGCGCCCAAAAACTCTGCCCATAATCGCGTCTCTCTTCCACTTGATCGCGCACCCCTGTGGGGTCGTATCGGTCTGAAAAGTCAACGGTTTTGAAGATCATGTCCCACCATGGAAACAAGACGCCAAAGTTGTGTCCACCTAGCGTTTTTCGGCCTGCTGACTCGTGACCAATGCCAATGGCATGGTGCAGGCGATGGAACCGCGGACTGACCAACAATCGATCACCGAGCCAGCCAAAGCTGCATCTGAAATTGGCATGCTGAAGGCTTTCACTCAACTGACTGACCACGATCAAAGCAACAAATTGACTCGGACCGACACCAATCAATTTAGCGACAACTGACAAAATTAGCGTGGTCATGACATCGTCGAGCAAATGATTGCGGTTGTCTGTCCAAAGAGTCATTTGTCTTTGCGAGTGATGCAAAGCATGCAGCGCCCACCACCGATTGATCTGGTGCTGACCACGGTGAATCAGGTAGTTCACAAAATCAAAGACCATGAGATAGAGAAAGAAACTGACCCAAGCAATGTCGGAGACGCCGGGCCACATTGCGTCGATATTGAAAGTTGGCAACCCCTGCACACGCAACATGCCAAACACGTTTTCAACCACATTCTCAAAAGTGAAAAACATCACCAGTTTGAACAAACCCAAACGATGAATGAGGGTGTAAACCACATCGATTTTGACCCCATTGGCGTCGGTCATTGGCTCGACCGGGCGCCACCTTTCTAGGGGCGCAATCAGAACAAGCAGCAGCACAATTTGAAGCAAGCCCACCAAGAGCCAACCCGTACCCTCAAACGCCACATCGAGCAAGTTGCCGGCGCCACAAGCAAAGGCAATGGGCTGAACCACATTTTCAAACAACATCATTTGCAGCCATGCAAAGGTGTCAATTAGCCATTCAATCAATGAGGTGAGCATGAGGGAATCAATCCAATACTGGCAGTGTTCTAGGGTCTTGAGGGAACCGCTGAAAGTAGTTTCGAGTATTGCGGGTGTTGTCGCAAACTGGCAAAACAAAACCCTTTTTCCTTCAGGCCCACAATAAGGGGTTCTAAAACCACTGGAGCCCATGGCTCTTGGCGGGACCAAATACCCAAATGAGCCATCAAAATATCACCCGTCTTGATATTCCGAAGCGCAGTTTGAAGCAAAGCCGCGTTGCTATGGGTTTGGCTAGACAACTCGTCCCCTAAAAAGCCCGCAGGAGCCCAAGCGACGTGTGTGTATCCGCATTGTCTAGCGGCCTTCAACAAAGCGGGGGAAGTTTTGCCACCCGGGGCTCTGAACAAGGGCAAACTTGCCCGACCCGTCATAAGCTCTAAACGTTCAGACGCTTTCTTCAAATCAGCACAATAGTCTTGGGCACTCCAAATTAAGTTTTGATCCTTTTGCGGACCTGAGCTTGGACGAATTTTGAAAGTCTGGGCGTCGATATCAGCCCGCCAATAGGCATGGTCATAGGTGTGGCTGGCAAAGTCGTGACCTTCAAGGGCCCTCTCCTTCCACCATGCAGACCAATGTTGTCCTAAGCTGCCATCGCCCTCTTGTGTTTTTTCATGCGCAGCAAAAAAAGTAACCGGCACTTGCTGCCTTCGCAGTATGTCGGCAACGAGGGACGCCACGCCCATGTGGCCGGTGTCGAAGGTGAGGTAAATGGGCTTTTGACATTGCAGGGCTGGTTGAGCAGGCCCTGCAGCCACTGACTGTGCAAGCACACTTGAGAAAAGCGCACTGGATAAAAGTGCGCCCAGAAAAATTCGATGCAGAGCTAAGAAGAATGTGTCATTGACGCGGCGCATGATCCAATGTCCAAACCCCATGAGGTGACTTACCCACTTTGATTTGACGGACCACTTGGCGGGTGGTCATGTCGATCACGCTTAACTTTTGCCCCCAACGCGAAGCCAGCAATATGGTTTTGTTATCGGCCATGATGTCCATGCAATCCGGCCCTGTAGGGCCAGGAAATTTATCGACCACCGTGAAGCTTTTGTAATCTATTTTGCTGATGGTATTGGCCACTCGGTTACTGACCAAAACATGCTGCATGTCACCCACTGCACGAAATGCATGCGCACCTTTGCCCGTTGGAATCTTTTTGATTTTTTTGGCTGGGCCATTGGACACGTCATAAACCTCGACACCATCACCGCCCGTCAGGCCGATCAGCACATTTTTGTCGTCAGGTGTGGCAAAAACATCTGCCGGCATAGGGCCAGTTTTCACACGCCACTTGATGGTTTGGGTATTCAAATCAACGGCTATCAATTCATCACTGTCTTGCATGGTGGCCCACACGGTGGTGCTCTTGGTGTCAATCCACATGTGGCTGGGTGTTTTAGCCGTCGGAATGCGCTTGACCAAGGTGGGCGTTTGTCCATCCCATTTGTAAATGTCGATGTGATTGAGGCGGTTGGCCACCGTGACGAACCACTTCATGTCAGGTGAAAAACGCAAATGATAAGGATCCAAAATACCAGGAATCACCCTCTGGATTTCTGCAGTTCGGGGATCGATGAAAGTCAAAGAATCGGACAAGGCATTGGCCACAATGATCGACTTTTCATCGGGCGTCAGGTACAAATGGTGCGGCTCCTTGCCGGTTGGAATGCGCTTGGTTTCTGTCCATGTGACTGGGTCAATCACACTGACATTGCCATCCAGCGAATTGAGAACAAAAATTGGCGCAGGCGCTTGAACAACCGGCACCGAAGGAGCGGGTTGAGGGCCGGATGACATGGCTGAAGCCAGGCTGAAAGTAGCCAAACCAATTGCGAAGGTCAGTGCTTGAAAGATCATGGCTTGAGTGTAATGGGGTAATAGAAGACCTCGAGACAGAACAAATGCTATCTTTTGATTTTTTAGGGATTTCCAATGTCAAAATGATCAACATGACGCATCCAACTCTGTTGTCGGTCCTCGGTGTTGACTTGGAAGTGAAGTACATCCCACTGGACAAGCCTCTTGAACTGAGAGACAAGGGACCCAGCTTGGTCTTTTTACACGAAGGTCTGGGAAGTGTCGCTCTTTGGAAAGATTGGCCAGCGAAAATTTGCCAAAGTCTTGGCTGCGAAGGATGGGTTTATTCGCGCCAAGGCTATGGGCAATCCGATGGCATTTCAGATGTGCGTGGCGCAGGCAAACTGAACGCTCACTACATGCACCGCGAGGCCTTGGAAGTACTGCCCGCTTTGTTGGCACACCTGGGTATTGCCAAGCCCATTTTGATAGGCCACTCTGATGGCGGCACCATCGCGCTCATCCATGCAAGCCAATTTCCTGTTTCTGGCTGTGTGGTCATGGCGCCGCATGTCATGGTGGAGGATATTTCAATTCAGGCCATCTCTCTTGCGCGAGATCACTTTGAAAAACTCAAGCCCAAGCTCGCAGCCTTTCACAAGGATGTCGATATCGCTTTTTGGCAATGGAACGATGTTTGGTTAAGCGAAGCTTTTAGAAGCTTTGACATTCGCCCTTTGCTTCCGAAAATTGAAACCCCTTTGCTGGCCATCCAAGGGCTGGATGATGCGTATGGCACCATGAAGCAAATTGATGAAATTGCCGCACTGGTACCTCATGCACAATTGCTGAAGATAGGAAACTGCGGACACAGCCCCCACAAAGATCAGCCTGAAAAAGTGCTTCAAGCTTTGAAGTATTTTTCGAGTTCGCTGGGCAAAATCCAGCGCCACTGACCAGGCGCTAAATCGGGGGGAAGTTGCAAATTGCCAATGGCACTGCGATGAAGACCTTCTACACGATTACCGACGGCGGCCAACATGCGCTTAACTTGATGGTATTTGCCTTCAGTCAGCGTGAGCTTTAAATGGGTGTCTGATACTTTTTCACAGGCTGCTGCCATGACGGGTTTGGGACTGTCGTCCAGTACCACACCTGCTAACAATTTTTCAACTTGGCTGTCGGTGATTTCGTGCTTGGTGGTGACTTCGTAAACCTTGGGCATGTGGTGCTTGGGTGAGCTCATGCGGTGAATGAACTTGCCATCATCGGTCAGCAACAACAGGCCGGTGGTGTCTTGGTCTAAGCGGCCGACGGCCTGCACACCTTGAACAGCCGCTTTTTGAGGACGCGTTCTTAAGGGAGAGGGCAACAAGGTGTAAATGCTGGGCCACGTAGAAGGTTTTTGCGAACACTCGGTGCCGGTTGGCTTGTGAAGCATGAGGTAAGCACGGTCAAAGTAAGGCCACTCGTTGCCTTGTACTTTGAACTTGAGATTTTCGGGCGCAAAGAAAACACCAGGGTCTTCTTGCACTTCGCCATTAACGCTGACGTAGCCTTGTTGAACCAGGCCAGCACACACTCGGCGTGTGCCGAAACCTTGGCTGAAGAGAATGTCCTCTAAGCGCATGGGTTTCATGACACTTCTCCGCGCAGAACTTCCAGATTCAATTTCTACTTCAAAGAATTACTTCAAGGCCTTGAAACGCACACGCTTAGGCTTGGCACCCTCTTCACCCAAACGTTTCTTCTTGTCAGCTTCGTACTCTTGGTAGTTGCCATCAAAGAACACCCACTGGCTGTCGCCTTCAGCGGCCAAGATGTGCGTGGCAATGCGGTCAAGGAACCAACGATCGTGGCTGATGACCATGACAGAGCCCGCAAACTCCAGCAAGGCATCTTCCAAGGCGCGCAATGTTTCAACATCCAAGTCATTGGAGGGCTCGTCCAGCAGCAACACGTTGCCGCCTTCGATCAATGTTTTGGCCAAGTGCAAACGACCGCGCTCACCGCCGGACAACATGCCGACTTTCTTTTGCTGGTCGCCACCATTGAAGTTGAAGCGGCCGCAATAGGCGCGGCTGGGCATTTGAAATTTGCCAACGGTCATGATGTCCAAACCGCCCGACACATCTTCCCAAACTGTTTTTTCGTTGGACAGGTCGTCGCGGTTTTGATCGACAAACGCCATCTTCACGGTTTGCCCCACTTTGATGGAACCGCTGTCGGGCTGCTCTTTGCCGGCAATCAGTTTGAACAGTGTTGACTTACCAGCGCCGTTGGGGCCGATGATGCCGACGATGGCGCCCGCAGGCACTTTGAAGCTGAGGTTGTCGATGAGCAATCGATCGCCAAAGGACTTGCTGACATTGGTGAACTCAAACACTTCATTGCCCAAACGTTCGGCCACAGGAATGAAAATTTCCTGGGTCTCATTGCGTTTTTGGTAGTCGTAATCGCTGAGTTCTTCGAAGCGGGCCAAACGCGCCTTGCTCTTGGCTTGACGACCCTTGGGGTTGGAACGTGCCCATTCCAATTCTTTTTTCATGGCCTTGGTGCGTGCGTCTTCGGTGCGCTGTTCCTGCTCCAAGCGGGCTTCTTTTTGCTCCAACCAAGTAGAGTAGTTGCCTTTGTAGGGAATGCCGTGGCCACGGTCAAGTTCCAAGATCCATTCGGCCGCATTGTCTAAGAAATATCGGTCGTGGGTAATGGCCACCACAGTGCCAGGGAACCGTTGCAAGAACAACTCAAGCCAATCCACACTTTCTGCGTCCAAGTGGTTGGTGGGTTCGTCCAGCAACAGCATGTCGGGACGACTGAGCAGCAAACGGCACAAAGCCACTCGGCGTTTTTCACCACCCGAGAGTTTGCCAATGATGGCATCCCATGCGGGCAAACGCAAAGCATCGGCGGCAATTTCGAGTTGGTGATCGGAGGCGTCGCCTGCCGTGGAAATGATGGCTTCCAATTTGGCTTGCTCGGCGGCAAGGGCATCAAAGTCTGCATCTTCTTCTGCGTAGGCGGCATAGACTTCTTCAAGGCGCGCTTGGGCAGCTTTGACTTCCCCCATGCCACCTTCAACCGCTTCGCGCACGGTTTCGTTGGGGTCCATCTGCGGCTCTTGGGGCAGATAACCAATTTTCAGACCCGCCATGGGGATGGCTTCACCTTCAATTTCCTTGTCGATGCCGGCCATGATTTTCAGCAAGGTTGATTTGCCAGAACCGTTCAGACCGAGTACACCGATTTTGGCGCCGGGGAAAAAGCTAAGGGAGATGTCTTTGAGTATGTGACGCTTTGGCGGCACGATCTTGCCGACGCGGTTCATGGAAAAAACGTATTGGGCCATGGCTTGGATGCTCTTCAAAAAGGGCGGGAAACACAATTTTCCCGAACCCGTGATTATCCCTGTCTTTGGGGCCGCTCATGCCCCATCATGGCTCTGAAATTGTCCAAATTACAGGACTCGGTCGCCCGATTTGCCACTTCGACTGGAAAACTGAACCCGCGCATCTTGGGTTTCTAGGCCAATTCGGGCCGAACGGCCGGCATAAACCTCTGATTTAAGCCATTCCGCCTCGGCATCCAAAGCCTCTGCCGATTTGACCGCGGTGTACCAAACCCTGGCCTCAGCATCCCATCGGTAACCGCGGGCTTTGAGCTTGTCTTTGGTCTCAAAGGGGGAGCCGAAAGCTTTGACAATGGTGCGCGCATTTTCCGAGGCTTTAAAAAGCTGTAAAAGGCCCGTCATGCTACTTTCCTGGTTGTCGTTTTTAAGCGGTGACGACAAGACCCGCAACAAAGCATGGCAGTCCACTTGTGCGCGATGAGCGTCATAAAACCAACCCAACTCGCTGCACAAAAACTCAAGTTTGGCTGAACCTAAGCCTTGGGTCTTCCAATTGATGCCCTGAAAAGAACAAGCCCAAGCTTTGTGCTCGAACACCTCTAAGCGATTTTCAACAAAAGGGCGGTCGAAGCCTGCGTTGTGCGCCACGATGAGGTCTGCACGCTCCACCATGTTTTTAATTTGGGCTTCGTCCAGCTTTTGACCTTTGACATCTTGCGTGGTGATGCCGGTCAGCTTGGTAATTTCTGGTGGAATGGGACGGCCTGGATCTTCAAAGTCTTCGTAGACTTCAACCTCTCCCACGGGCACCCCTGTCGCCATGTCAACGTCGACGGCCAACATGGCCAATTCAATGATGTTTTCTGAACGCCAATCCAAACCCGTAGTTTCAGTGTCCAAAATCAAGACGCGCTTTGTGGGGCCACCTGAGGCGGACCCAAAATTCAAAATGGGGACCAAGCGTCTTTTAACTTTGTAATCTGGGTGGGATGCCAGTTGGTCGGCCATGTCTTCAAAATTCATCGGGATACCATTTGGATGTGTCAATGGGCTTATTTTGACCGATGAAACAGCGCTTCGGCCAAACCACCGCTTCTGGTGACACGCTGGTTGAGGGCGGCCCACAAAACCGAAGCCTTGGGCACCCACCATGTGAGGTGAGATTTAGCACGGGTGATGCCCGTGTACAGCAACTCACGGGTGAGAACCGGCGCCTCGCGGTCTGGCAAAACCATCAGCACGTGAGCGTATTCCGAGCCTTGCGATTTGTGCACCGTCATGGCAAAAACTGTTTCGACTGCATCCAGTCGCGAAGGCAAAATCCATCGCACGCCGCCCTTGCCATCGGGAAAGGCCACGCGCAAACCAGTGGACGTTGGCAAGCACTGGCCCACATCGCCGTTCATCAGATGGAGGTGGTAGTCGTTGCGAGTGATCATGACTGGACGACCCACGTACCATGCCTCTTGTGGTTTGGCGGCTTGGAAGTTTCTGTCTAAGGACTTTGTCAAACCCAATGCAACACCGATCAGTTCATTCAAAGTTTCTACACCCCATGGGCCTTGACGCAGCGCGCACAGCACTTGAAACTTTCCGAAGTTGTTGAGCAAGTTCAAAGCTTTTTCGGCATCGCACACTGCACCCGACTGCTGCAAAGGTTTTAAGTCTGACAGCCATTCACGCCACGAGGTTCGCAAGCTTGCAAGCACGTGTTGGTGAAGTTGGCCTTGTGGCCTGGTTTGCCATTCATCGGGCCAGCGTTGAACTTCTGGCTTGGGTGTGAGTTGGCTTTGCGAATTTGAACTGACTTCTTGCGGCAAGCTTTGCCAAGTTGCTTTGAGTTGCTGCAACTGCCCCACATTGATGCATCGCGACCACTCGCCAATGGCGCTGTCGGCATGAAAGCGTCGACTGACATGCAATACGGCTGTTTGCGCTTGCAAGGTGTAAGGCTGATGGGTTTGCGCTTGCGTCTTGTCATCCGATTGCGACGCACCTTCACACAATTGAGACCAGACTGCTCCCGCCTCGACCGATGCCAGTTGGTCTTTGTCACCCAACAACACCAACCGCGCATGCTGCGGAACGCACTTCATCAATCTGGCCATGAGTTCAAGGTCAATCATGGAGGCTTCATCGACCACCACCAAATCTGTGGCAAGTAAGGGTGGGGGTCTGGCGGCAGCGTCGGGGTTGTATTGCAAAAGTTGATGCAAGGTTACGGCTTGCGTAGGAATGCCTTCGGCCCAACTTGGGGGCAGACTGTTCAGGGCCGATTGGATGGACGAACTCAAGCGACTGGCCGCTTTGCCAGTAGGCGCCGCAAGATGAATGCGCAAGGGCTTTTGCGAATCGTGTGCTGCGCGTTGAAGCAACGCCAGCAGTCGAACCACCGTGGTGGTTTTGCCAGTGCCTGGCCCGCCCGTGATCAGGGTCAAGCCTGAGCGCAATGCTTTGGCGCAGGCGATGCGCTGCCAATCGGGCACATTGTTGCTTGTGTCTGTTGGGCCAAACAAGGTGTTCAGTTTTGCTTCCACATCATGGGGCACTTCAAAGTGCTGTGCCAATCGATGTTGAATGGCTGAGTGAATGGTTTGCTCAGCAGACCATGCACGTCTAAGGTACACCCGAAGCGCTTGGCCGTCGTCTTGCAAAGCCAACACGATGGGTGAATGATCGCCCATCGCCCAAGGCAAAGTTTTGGCTGCAAGCGCCCACGGGTTGTGTGCTTGGGAGAACAAATCAGCAGGCGCCTCATCGTTGGCTGACTGCTCTGTGAGTGATACCAAGCTTTTGATTTGTAAGTCGGTCCAGCCAAGCAATTGCGAAGGTGCTTGCCACAAGGCCTCTAGATCCAAGCATGCATGGCCTTGGCCCATTTGGTGGCTGACCAACAACGCCAAGGTGTCATGCAAAGGATCAGAACTGGCTTGATGAGATTTCAAAAAATCTAGCCATGCAAGATCGAGTGCAGTCCAGGGTAATGCGGTCGCTCCCATTGATGCCTGCGGCTTATTGTTTGAAGGGCGTGATGTTTGCGTCATGGCGATACGCCTGCCAAAGCCAAGTTTTGCTGCGCTTTGAAAGCTTCATCCAGGGCAGCAATCAGTTCGAAAGGCGGCTTGTTGACATACACGCCCTGCCCCGTTTGATCGATGCCGCGCAGGTAAAGGTAAACGGCGCCGCCCATGTGTTGTTCGTAGTCGTAGTTTTCAAGGCGCGACTTCAAGAGTCGGTGTACGGCCAAGATGTAGAGGGTGTATTGCACATCGTAGCGATGGCTGAGCATACTTTGCGTGATGGTGTCTGGCGTGTAGCTGGGCAACTTGTTGGACTTGTAGTCCAGCACGAAATAGCGGCCTTCATGCTCAAACACAATGTCCATAAAGCCTGTGAGCAAGCCGTTCAGTTGTTGCCCTTGCAATGCAGGACGATCTTGTCCTGTCTGCACATATTTGGAAATCAGTGTATCAATCTGCACGGTTGACACACCATGTGTTTTGAAGGTGAAGCCCATTTCGGGCCAAGCGTTTATCACATTCAGCTCAGACAAGCTAAAACAATGATGATCTGACCCCAATTGAGCCTTTAAGGCATTGCCAGCACATTGGCGGATGAGTTGGAGGCAGAGGGCCTGGTGGTCGGGGGTGAGTTGCAGGCTGTCGGCCTGGGTTTGCCACCAGCGTTGCCAACGCAGTTGGGTTTCGAATGAAACGTCGGATGGGTTTTGCAACAGAGGCCAGCCCTCTTTGAGTTGCCATTCGAAGATGTCGTGCAGCAAGGTGCCGTAGGCGCTGCCTGCGGGGAAGGCGTTGTAAAGGGGTTGATCTACGTTATGCGCAATGGGCTCCCCCACAGCGGGTAAATCGAGGCTTGACGGCGCTAGGTTATCGATTTGAGAATCTTGCCAACGCGCGTCTCGGGCCAGGCCTGAATCAGTTTGTTGCGTTGCACTCTCGTGTAACTTGCGGGTTAAGGCACTGAAGCTGGCAGTCCAACCCGCGCTGGGCAGAACACGCGACGGGCGTTTTGCAAACGTGCCTGTATCTGCTTGGTTGGGTTGGCTTGGCTGGCTTGGAACAAACAAAGTGTCATTGGCTTCGGGTGCCAAGGTCACACTGATGTCAGCACATGCCTTCCAGGTCTCGAGTTGCTGCGCCAAGTCGTCTGCGGACTTTCTTTGCAACAACACACTGAGGGCGCTGTGTGGCGCGTTGCTTTTTTCTTTGAAATCTTTTTGACGCTTGGCAACGCCCAGCCACATGGCCTGCTCTGCACGCGTGAGGGCCACATACAACAAGCGGATGTCTTCTTGCAATCGCTCTTCTTCGGTTCGTTGCAAGTCGTCGTTATCTTCTTTGAAGTTGGAGGCAAACGGCAAAAACACCAAGGGGTACTGCAAGCCTTTGGCCTTGTGGAAGGTGATGACCTGCACCAGTTCTGCATCAGTCTCTAGGCGCATTTGCGCAGCTTCGCCTTGCGCTTGTGGGTTGGCCAATTGATCGGTGAGGTAACGCAACAAAGCTGTTTCGCCTTGCAAGGTGAGGCTGGCCGATTGCAACAACTCACCCAAATGCAGAAGGTTGGTCAAGCGCCTTTCGGCAGTGTCGCCCTCTTCTTGCATGCGACGGCCAATGTCTTGCTCGTGCAGCATTTTGTAGAGCATGGGCAAGAAACCTTGGCGCTGCCATGTGCGGTGCCATGCATTGAAGCGCTCCACCCAGAGGTCCCAACCCTCTTCCGATTGAAAGACTTTCTCAATCTCAGACAAGCTGAGGCACAAGGTTCGCGTGGTGAGTGCAGCGCGCAGCAACTTCGCATTTCGGGCCTGCAAGATGGCCTCCAAAATGCAGGCCAAATCGAGCGCCTCGCGTGTGGCGTAAACACTTTCGCGGTCAGACAAATAAACGCTGCGCACCCCTCGACTGGCCAAGGCTTGGCGTATTTTCTTGGCCTCTTGACCGTTTCTGACCAGCACCGCCATGTTGCCGGGTTGCGCCACTTGTTGATTAAGCAGCGACACCATTTGGGTGGCGCAGATTTGTGCCATGGCATCGCCATAAGCTTGGCCACTGAGCGGTTTGGCAGCATCCAAATGCCAAACGGTCAGCGCTGGTATCTTCTGGCCGTTGGGCAACTGAAGCGGCTGGGCCTTGGCGGGCCTTGGCGTTTGCACTGGCTCAAAGGGCACTTCACCAAAGGGTTGAACGGCATTTCCAAACAGATGATTGACCGCGTTCACCACCTCTTGGCTAGAGCGAAAATTTTCTGTGAGTGTCCAAATAGATTCAGCAGCGTGCCGAGCTTCTAAATAAGTGGGCAAATCGGCGCCGCGGAAACTGTAAATGGCTTGCTTCGGGTCGCCAATCATCAAGAACCCGCATTGTGGTTCGCCCTCTACCTCCGGCTGAGACGCATAGATGGTCGACAGCGATTCGTATTGCCAAGGATCTGTGTCTTGAAACTCATCAACCAAAGCGACGGGGTACTGTGCGCGAATGATGTGCGGTAAGCGACTGCCTAGCGCGTGAATAGCGGCATGCAATCTTTGCAGCAAATCTGAAAAGTCAAAAGTGGCCAAACTTCTTTTTTGCTGCGAGTAGGCTCGCCCTGCGATCAACACGGCGTGTTGCAACAAATCCAGACCCACTTGGGGTTCGTTCTGTTGCTCGTCCATCCACTCACCCAAAGTACGCCAGACACCTTGTGCGTCATCAATGGGATGGCCGCCTTTTTTGAGGCCTGCTTTCAGCTTTTCAAGCGTGAATTTCTCCAGAGTTTTAACATCAGCGTCATCACCCTTGGCCCAAGCCTCAAGATGACTTAGAAAATAGCCATGACTTTTGGCGCGGTACTTGTTGCCATTCAAATCTTTGGCCAGTGCTTTGTCCAAAGCTTCCAATGAAGACGGCAAGTGACTCAACAAACACTGCCTGGCCTGCGCTTCCAACTGAAGCGCCCGCTCTTGCCATTCAGACCAGGCCTTCAGCAAAGCCTTTGGATCTGGGTCTTGTGAAGCCTCTGGAAAACCACCGGGCGATTTTTCAAAGATTTGCCACAGGGGTTTGATGTTGTCTAACAAAGCTTCTGGTGTAGACCCCAGCTTTTTCAAAGCGCCCAGCTGTTTAGATTCAAGCGGATAAATGAATTCACGCCAGTAGTCTTTCACCAGCTTCAATTTCAAAGCAGGCGCATCTTCCAAGCGTTTTTGATCAAACAAACTTTGGCTGTCAAAAGCGTGTTGACGAAGCATGCGGCTTGACCAACTGTGAATGGTGTAAATGGCCGCCTCGTCCATCCACTGCGCTGCCAGCTCTAAACGCTCTGCGTGCTTTAAGTTGCCTTCATCACCCAAAGTGGCTTGAAGGTTCAACAGAAATTCATCAGCCTCCTCTTGATGACCTCTAAAGAAAAGCGCGGCTTTCGCCAAGCGCTCTCGAATGCGATCTCGGAGTTCTGCTGTGGCCGCCTCGGTAAAGGTCATGACCAAAATTTGGGGTGGCATCAAGCCGTCTGTTTCAACACCATGGCCCAACACAAGCCGAACGTACAGAGCGGCCAAAGTCCAAGTCTTGCCTGTGCCGGCACTGGCTTCAATCAGCTGAACACCCTTCAGGGGCATGCGCAACACATCCAGCTTTTGTGTGGTCAATGGCGAGTGGGATGTTGTCATGGTGCGCCATCCCCCATGATAGCCACTTGAATCAACTCACGGTACAACAACGGCGCCCACTGGGGCAGGCCAGTTGCGAGTGGCTCAAAGTTGTCAAACGAACGCTGCACATACAAAGAACGCGCCATGTCTGAGCGCTGCGAAAAATCATCGTCAAACTCTTTGCGTGATTTGTCGAGTGCTTTTTGCAAACCTTGCGATGAAGCATCCTCTGGTGAATCGTCATCAGTTGAATCTGAATTTCTATCTGACTCAGCCGGTGCTAAAGCCAACTGCTCTGATACAAAAGTCAGGCCGGCTTTTAAAGTGACTGGCAAAGGTTGTTGCCACGCTTCAGTGTAGACATGACACCATTGCACCAACAAGTTCTTGGCGGCATGCTCCGAGATGGCAGGCAACACAGCCACACCATCCAGACCCACCGCCACCGACGTGACAGACCAACCTGCCGCGCACAAGAGCACATGGTTGGGCCACAAGTTGACCAAGACATCGGCGCGAGGGGTTTGTGCCTCTTTAGAACCTGTGGCCACCGCACCAGGGCGCAAGCTAATTTGCAAGGTGGGCACACGCTGCTGAGCCTCTGCTTGCGTATCTTGCTGCGTATGCTGTTGTCGCAAGGCCTTGATCTCCGCATTGACACTCACCTCACCCCAAGGCATGGCCACTTTGACTTCTATGGTTTGTGTAGGAAGTTCATGCGTAAATTGGGTCAAGTAGGCGTTTGCTCGCTCTTTGACTTTTTGCGCTGCGTCGCTTTGTTGGCGCAAGACCATTAGTCCGGAGGCGCCCATGGGCAATCGGCCTGAGAGTTTTTCAACTTCTAACTGCGCTTCAAGATCGGCTGCCTCTAACAATGCCCGGCCCACACCATAACGGTCTAGGCCTTCAAGGCCAAAATTCTCGTCGTCCAACAGCGCTTCTTCTGGGCCGTTCAACTGCACACCCAAGCGACTGCGCCAATACACCTCCACCGGTTGCTTGAGCAAGCGCATGCACTCTTTCAGCGGCCACTCGGTCAGAGTGAGTGGCCGCTGATTCTCTTGAGGCGAATCCTGATGGGTCGCCTGCAGACGCGTTCTGTGCAGTTGCGCCTTCTCCCAATCGTCTGCATAGGTGACAAATTTGGAGTCGGGCTGAAAGTATTTGGCCGAGAAAGCCTGCAAGGGCTGCAAATTGGCCGGCGCCTCTGGCGTAAAACGGGCCTTCAAGGCATCGCGCAACTGCGACACCAACACTGAAGGGGGCATCTTTTGATTGTCTGTTGACCGCCTGCCCTGCCAGCTGATGTAGAGTTTTTCGCGAGCCGACAAAAAAGCTTCTAAAAACAAATAACGATCGTCTTCACGTCTTGAACGATCACCTGCGCGCCAATGCGCCGTCATCAAATCAAAATCACGGGGCGTGCTTTGACGCGGATAAGCGCCATCGTTCATGCCCAACAAGCAAACGCCCTTGAATGGAATGGCGCGCATGGGCATGAGGGTGGAAAACTGCACACCGCCGCCAAAGAAGCGTTGTTGCAAACCCGCCGACTCAAGGCCCGACAACCAATGCTCCCGAACCACCGTCAAGGGCATCGGTTCTGACAAACCGGCTTGATCACAAAGTGACTGCCATTGCGTTAACTCTTGCTGAAGTCGCAGCAGCATGCGCTCATCGGCTTCATTGTCAGCCTCAAAGAATCGTGCCATCAAGTCGTTCAACACAACGCACCACGCAGCGGGGGTGTGATCGGCATTCAACTGTTCAAGGCTGATGCGAACTGCCTCTAACCACTGCGCCAAATAACCCACCTTGAGCGCACTCAAACCCGCCACCTGCGGCAATGGCAAGACACCTTGCCACGGCACCAGTCCTTCAGCCTGCCCTGCCGCATACCCTAGAAGCAAACGCTGCAGACCATAGGCCCAGGTGTTTTGCGCAGCATTGGGCAGGCTGCTGGGCACGCCCCATTTTTGCCGATGCGTTGGATTCAAGCCCCAGCGAACGGCCGCATCTTGCAACCAATCTTTGAGGGTTTGGACGTCGGCCTCGGTCATTTGAAACTTGGTGCGCACGGCCGACACTTCAAACAAGCTGAGCCATTCCGACAAAGTGATGCGCGCCTCTGGCAAATTCAGCAAGAACTCCAAGGCTTGAACCAGCGGCAATTGCCGGGGCGTGGTGTCTGCTACTGAAAACGGAATGTGGCGTGGATGTTGTGGCGGGAAACGGCCAAACACAGCTTGAATGTGCGATGCAAAGGTGGCCATGTCGGGCACCATCACCATCACATCGGTGGGCTTCCATTGAGGATTGGCGTCAAACCACGTCCACAGCTGGTCATGCAAAATTTCAACTTCACGCTGCGCAGAATGCGCTTGCACCATGCACAGACTACCATCGTCATCAACAGGCTCAGGCGCTGCTGGCATGTCATTCAAATTGAGAATGTCGGACTGAACTTTTTGCAAGCGTGTGGGTGCCTGCACATCAGCAGGGTCAATAAAGAATGTCTGCTTGCTTAAAACATTGCGAGCATGCTCAGGCTGATCAAAGCGCTCTAAAGCATGTAAATAGTCACGGCCCTGTTGCCCCCAAGAAGACAACAAAGAATGTTTCTGCGCCACCAAGTCCATGTCGTGGCCCCAGTATGCTTGGCAAGGGTTTTGCACCATCAGAATGACTTGGCTCCAGCGACCCAGCGCCGCCAAAGCCTCGACCACTTGCATGGGCAAATTGGAGATGCCAAAGACCACAATGCGTGGTGGCAAACCAGGGGGCTTGAGCGCATGCTGTTGCTGCACCTTGTGCATGAACTGCGCATGCACATCGGCGCGCGAATGGCATTGCGAGGCCAACTCGGGTGGCAGCGTTTGCTTCACATCGGTTTGCAACAGTTGCCACAACTGGGCTTGCCACAGCTGATCGGCAGGCATGGCCATGGATTGGCCTTGATGCTGCAACACAAACCGGCCTTGCGCCCAATCGGCCAGCCAATCGGCGCGGTAACTTTGGTAGCCGTCAAACACATCGGCCACTTGCTGCGCCAGCTGATAACGCTGCCGGCCCAAGGGATCGTTCTTCACATAGGCTAACAAGGGTTCAACTTGATGCGACTGCGCAAACTCGGGCAGCAGACGCCAAAGGCGCCAGACCAAAGCCTGCTTGTCAAAGGGCATGGCAACGGGGACCACTGCAGCACCCAAGACCAATCGGTACATGCGCCAAATGAAGCTAGAGGGCAGCTCTGTGTGGGTGGCCGCACAAATGCCCATGGCGCTGTCGTCGGCCAAGGCCATCTCTAGCCAATGCTTCATGCCATTGCTTTGCACCAGCAAGGTTTCGGGTACCAAGGGCGGCAAAGGATTGTTTTGAAACAGGCCCACCGTGAGATCGCGCAGGTCTTCCAAGCGATTGCCATGGAACACCATGAATCCTGGTTGAAGAGCTGGGGCCATGAAAGAGTTGCGAGTGGGGTCTGTGAAGCTGACAGGAATTATCAACCGAGCCAAGGCTCATGGGGTGAGCTTGGCTATAAAAAACGCGTCAAAACCCGCTGGAATTCATCAGCAGAAACCGGCTTGATCAGGAAGTCTTGCATGCCTGCCTTGTGGGCCATGGTGCGGTCTTCGTCAAGCACGTGCGCCGTCATGGCCACGATAGGGGTAGTCTTCAAAGCCTCTTCAATTTCGATGCGCCTAATTTCGTAGGTAGCGGAGATACCGTCCATGCCCGGCATTTGCAGGTCCATCAAAATCAAGTCGTAAGGTTTTTGGCGAATTTTTTGAATGGCCACTTCACCATTTTCAGCAATGTCGACAGTGCACCCTAGTTTTTGCAATGTCCACTGCGCCAGCTGTTGGTTCATGGGAGTGTCTTCGACTACCAGGACATGGCCCACGTGTTGTATTTGCGCCTCTTGATGCGTGGCAATGACGTCACCCAGCTCATCTCTTTGCATCAGCTTGAGTAAAGCAAGGTGCAACTCGTGGGCTGTGACGGGTTTGTACAAGTTGGTCACCTTGACACCCAAAGTTCGCGCCAACGCACTCAGATTTTGCACGTCATGGTTCAAGCCAAAATCTGACAACACCAGCCAAGACAAATTGCGCCAACGTTTGGCATCTTGGGCCAACATGAAAGCCGGCTCGATGAAGGCCAGCATGGTGTGGTCAATGACCCATAGTGTTTGCCGCGTCAGCCCTTGCTGTAGCCACTCATCCAAACATGTTTGAAGTGCTGCGGGCGTGACCACTTCTTGCGGTGCAATTTGCTGTGAGGCCAACAGGTTGCGCAAAATTTCTCTTGCAAAGGGATTGGCCTCAACCAAATAGACATCCACAGCATTTGAGAATGCTTTAAAACTTTGAATTGCAACACCCTCAACTGAGTTGTCCACCAATGCATCTGTGGCTGTATCGGCGTCAAATTGTGCGGTGAAGGTAAAAACACTGCCACCCTCTTCTCGTGCTTTGACATGAATCTCACCAGCCATCAAATGGACCAAGTTTTTGGCAATTGAAAGCCCCAGCCCGCTGCCCCCAAACTTTCGATTCACAGAGGCATCGGCTTGGCTGAAAGGGGAAAAAATCATGTTCATCTTTTCTGGAGAGATGCCGATGCCTGTGTCAGTCACTTCAAATTCACAGCAAACAGTGTGTGCTGATTGCGTCAAAGGCTTGATGCTGAGTTTGACCCAGCCCGTGTCACTGAATTTCAGGGCATTGCCCAATAAATTTTGCAAGACCTGCCCCAAGCGCAAAGGATCACCCATGACCCATTGCGGCACTTCGGGGTCTATGACCAAATACAAATCAATCTTTTTTTGTTCCGCCTGAAACGCAAAACCTTTCATGGCCTGTTGGCAGGCTGTGTGCAAGTCAAAGGCTGTTCGATCCAAGGTCAGACGGTTGGCACCCAAGCGGGTGAAATCTAAAATGTCATCGATCAAGCGCAACAAACTTTTGGAAGCGGTGCGCGACATTTCCAGATAGCCCTTTTGCTCTGGGTTCAAAGGCGTTCCCAAAGCCAACTCTGTCATGCCCACCATGCTGTTGATAGGCGTTCTGATTTCATGGCTCATTTGGGCCAAGAAGGAAGACTTGGCTTGGGTGGCTGCCTCTGCGGCATTCAGGGCCCGTACCATGGCAAAGTTGTCTTCTTCTCGTCGAACCCAAATGCCTGCAATGTGACGCGTCAACAAAAAAGTGGCCAGCAACATGAACAAACTCAAGGTGATGATGTCTTTCGAAGTCCACCACCATTCGGCTTCAATTCGGTTGAGTGAAATGGCAACGGCCACCGACACTGGCAAATGAGCCGAGGTTCGGAAATGAACTTCTAAATTTTCGACGCCAAGGTTGCCATCGATTTGAGTGTCAAAGTAATGTCCAAATTCTTGGTTGTTGGCCACACTTTGAACGGCGGGCATTTTGTTAAACAGTTGGTCGCTGGGAAACCATTTGTCAGAGCTGCTTGCCAAAATTCGGCCTGCATAGTCAAACACAAACACAGCGTCGCAATTTTCGTCAACAGAATCTGCAAACCCACTGATTAAATCTTGAGGGTTGATCAAGGCCAGCCAGCGCACCACTTTGCCATCTGCGCGTTGTAGTCGCAACGCCAAAGGCAAGACTGCAATGCGCTTTACATTGGATTGCCCGTTGGTGAGGTCAAAAAGGTTGCGGGCAGGTTGCCAGCGACCTGCAGCCAGATCATTGCCAACGTCTCGCTCCAACCCCAACGCGTCCCACTTCAAGGTCTGATGCAACACGCCCTCTTCGGAACTTGCCAAAACTTGGCCAGTTTCAGACACCATGGACAAAGACCGTATGAAACTGGATTTTTCAATGGTTGATTGCAACTTCTCGTGGCTGCGGAAATCGGCGTCAGACCATTCATTGACCGCAGTGATCAGGGTGGTGCTTGCCTCTAAGGTGCGGTTGACGTGGTTGAACAAAATGCGGGTGAGCAACTCCCCTTTGACTTGTTCGCGAGCCAATGTGCTTCGTCTGTCGACCCACAAATACAAAGAGGCCACGACAAAAATGAACAAGGCCACCGCCGCGCCAAAGCGATACACGCCAGCTGCAGCCGAAGTGGTGGTGGTTTCGCGCTGAGTTGGCATGAAATTTTGTAGAGCGGTTTATTTCAAGACCACGATGGGCTCTAAATTGTGTTGCTTGGCGAATTGCAGCAAGCGCCCGTCTTTTTTAACGGTACTTAAAAAGGCATCGACCTTCAACAACAAACTGTTGTCACCTTTGGCCATGGCATAAGCATACTCGGTCGTGGGCATGTTTTGAGGGGCTGCAATGACAGCGGCCCAATCGGTCAAATCGATCATGCGCAAACTGTAAGGATAATCGGTCATGAACGCATCCGCTCTGCCCGACAAGACCTCCTGCTCACGCGTGCCAGGGGCTTGAACTTTGACCAGTCTGGCTTTTTTCAAGGATTTGGACATGACGTTTTCCATGAGCGTACCGGCGGCCACCGCAATGACACGACCGGGTTGGTCCAGACTTTCCCAACTTTGCGGTCCTTCTTTGTTCTTCAGGGTGACTGCAAACAAGCCACTCCTCAAATAAGGCTGTGTAAATTGGAGTCGAGCCGTTCGCTCTGGGGTAATGCCGATGGCATGGGTGGCCACGTCGCACCGATCTTGTTCCAAGGCATCGAAAAGTTGAGAAAAATTGCTGTCGACATAACGCAACTTAACGCCCAACTCTTTGGCCAACTCTTGAGTGAGCTCAATGTCGATGCCGCTGAGCTCTCGAGTTTTGGGGTTGCGATAGGTGATGCTGTAGTACTCGGGCCAGATACACGCCCTGAGTTCTTTGTTCTGCAGCACCCTGTCTAATCGGGAAGTTTGCGCCATGACCAAGCCTGCACCAGCAAAGCACAACAGGCCGCAAAGGACCTGCAACAAGGGTTTGAAAAGGTGAGGGGTCATGAAGTAAAAATTCATCAAAAAAGAACTATCTTTAAATTAAACACCAAAAAATTCCATATGGCTTCTAAATTCATTCTTTTGAATTAATTTCTAAGCACAGCGTTTCATGCGACAATTGGCACCGTTGCCGCCTCCAGTTGCCGCAACATCAGCACTTCTGCTGGGGTTTGACCCAGGCACCCGCCTGTGGTTTTCATGCCCACCTGTGAATCCCATCGGTCTTTGACTGGCGGCTGTTTCCAAACAGCCTGACAAACCGATGCCATGCGCCTCAATGGCGCGCCATCATGAAATTTGAAGAATTGAATTTGGCTCCGGCCATTCTCCAAGCCGTGCAAGAGCAAGGCTATGACACCCCCACGCCCGTACAGGCACAAGCGATTCCCATCGTTTTGGCCGGACAAGACTTGTTGGCAGGGGCCCAGACAGGAACCGGCAAAACAGCCGCGTTCATGTTGCCCATCTTGCACAAGCTCAGCTTGACTGAAGCAGGCAGGAACAAATTTGGCGGCAAAGCGATTCGCGCCCTCGTTCTCACCCCAACGCGCGAGTTGGCTGCCCAGGTCGAAGAGTCCGTCAAAGATTACGGAAAATACTTGAGCCTCCAATCCACCGTCGTGTTTGGCGGTGTTGGCATGAAACCCCAAGTGGATCGCGTCAAACGCGGCGTCGATGTCTTGGTGGCCACGCCAGGCCGTTTACTTGACCTGCAAGGACAAGGCCTCTTAGATTTGTCCAGTATTGAAATTTTGGTCTTGGACGAGGCAGATCGCATGCTTGACATGGGATTCATCCATGATGTCAAGAAAGTCTTGGCATTGGTTCCCAAAGACAAACAGAGCTTGTTGTTCTCTGCCACTTTCAGCGATGAAATTCGCGATCTGGCAGCCACGCTCTTGAAAAACCCGCAGAGCATTCAAGTCACCCCCAGCAACACAACCGTGCAGCGAATTTCGCAAGTGATTCACCCGGTGGGTCGCGGCAAGAAAAAAGAAGTTCTGGCGCACATCATCAACCTGCACAATTGGAGTCAAGTTTTGGTGTTCACACGTACCAAGTTTGGCGCCAACAACGTGGCCGACTATCTCACCAAGAATGGCATCAAGGCCATGGCTTTGCACGGTAACAAAAGTCAAACCGCAAGAACCCAAGCACTGGCTGAATTCAAAAGTGGCGACATTCGTGCCTTGGTGGCTACCGACATTGCTGCCCGGGGCATTGACATTGAAGACTTGCCCCACGTTGTAAATTACGAAATTCCCAATGTGTCAGAAGACTACGTGCACCGCATTGGTCGGACTGGCCGCGCCGGCGCCAGCGGGGAGGCTGTCAGCTTGGTGTGCTTGGATGAAGAAGGCTTCATGATGGAAATCGAGCGCTTCACCAAACAAGAAATTCCAGTACAAATTTTGGAAGGTTTTGGCCCAGAGCCTGGTGAAAAAGCAGAACCCATTGCCATGGGGCGTCAAACTTTGTGGGGTGGTGCAGGACGTCCTCCTAGCCGTGATGTCATGCAGGCAGCGGCCAAAGCGGCGCGTTCCGACATGATGCAACGCATTCGCGAATCCAAAGGCCCCGCTGGTGAAGGCGGAGGCCGGGGTGGTCGTTCTGGCGGTGGCCAAGGTGGTGGTCAGGCTCGACCAGAAGGTGGTGCAGGTCGCTCACGCAATGGACCGCCCCCTTCACGCCGAAATGGTCCGACTCAAGGTGGCCCTCGAGGTGATCGTCAAGACCGCCCGGAAAGAAGCTTTGACGGTGCACCTTCTGATCGTTTCAACGACCGCGGAGATCGTCGCAATGACAGGCCGAACGACAGAGGCATGGACCGCGGTAACGATCGCGGCCCTCGCGGCGATGAGTTGCCTCGTCACATTGATCCGCTCATGACCAACCAATTTGCACGCCAAGGCGCTCCGCGGCGCAACAATGGAGGCGGCGGGGGTCAACCCGATCCAACCCGCACCAGCATCGACAGCTTGGCTGGCGGAGGCCGCGGTGGTCCACGTCGCCAAGGTGGCGGTGACGGCGGTGGTTACGGCGGTGGCGCTGGAGGTGGCCGGAGAGGTGGTGGTGGTAGTGGTGGTGGTGGTGGTTACGGCGGCGGCGGCGGCCGTTCCTTCGGCCGCTGATCAGTTCGCCAATGATTGATCAGCAATTGGCGCGTCGATGATCGGCAATGGCCCGGTCATCGAACTTCATGTCGGCGCTGCGAAGTTCGCGGTGCTTGGTCACCCTGCCCCGCATTCTGGTGCGCCACATTTTGAAAGAGCTTGCAGTGAGTTCGGCACGCATGATTTTGATCACGCCGGCTTCTGTGATGCCTGTTCGTTCAAAGATTGTTTCAAACGAGGTTCGATCCTCCCAGGCCATTTGAATCACTGCAGACACATCCCCTGGGCTCAGGGATTTGGCGTTTTCTTTTGATTGAGGCATGAGGGTGGTGTTCAAGAGGTCTTGGCTTGGGGGCATTATCCAGCAGGCCTGCAAACCCCTACAGCTTGCGGCCACAATAGCCCCATGAAGACCAGTTTCAAAGGCAACAAACAAAGCCTGCCCAGCAAACCCTGCACTGTGTGTGGCCGAGACATGACTTGGCGCAAAGCTTGGGCTAAAAACTGGGATCAAGTTTTGTACTGCTCTGAAGCCTGCCGCAAGAAAAAATCACCTGCCTCCCAAGGCAACCCACAACATGGCTAAAACACTGCGTCATTTGGTTGTGGTCTTAGGTGACCAACTCAACTTGGACGCCAGTGCCTTGGCAGGCTTTGATCCAACGCAAGATGCCATTTGGATGGCGGAGGTGATGGAAGAGTCGACGCATGTCACCTCTTCAAAGCAACGCAGCACCTTGTTTTTAAGTGCCATGCGACATTTTGCAGAAACCATCACATCTCACAACTGGCCCCTTCATTACATTCGGTTAGACGATGCCAACAACGCGGGCACTTTGGCGGACGAATTAGACAAAGCCATCCAAACCCTTCACCCTCAACAATTGGTGATGACCGCGCCTGGTGAATGGCGCGTTTTGCAAAGCTTGCGGGGCATGGCCAAGAAACACCATCTGCCTTTGGAAGTGCGCGACGACACCCACTTCTTCAGCACGGTGCGTGAATTTGCAGAACATGCCAAGGGTCGCAAGCAACTGCGTCAAGAATTTTTCTATCGAGAGTTGCGCCAAAAAACAGGCATCTTGATGGATGGCAAAAAACCCATTGGCGACCAATGGAATTTTGACGAAGAGAACCGCGGTAGTTTTGGCAAAGCAGGCCCAGGCATCTTGCCGCCCCCCACTCGATATGAGCCCGATGCCATCACCTTAGACGTGATGCAGTTGGTGAATGACAAGATGGCCAAGCACCCTGGCAACTTGCACACCTTTGGTTGGCCCGTCACACGCGCCCAAGCGCTTGAAGCGCTGGACAGTTTTATTCAGCATCGCTTGCCCTCTTTTGGCTTGTACCAAGATGCCATGTGGGAAGGCGAAGTGTGGCTGTATCACTCACACATTGCCAGTGCCCTCAATTTGAAACTGCTCAATCCCAGAGAAGTAGTCAGTGCCGCAGAGAAAGCCTACCAAGACGGTCATGTGCCCTTGCCTGCGGCAGAGGGTTTCATCAGGCAAATTTTGGGATGGCGCGAATACGTGCGCGGCATCTACTGGACCCAAATGCCAGAATATTTAGAGCGCAACCAGATGCAGGCGCACGCCCCTCTGCCAGCGTTTTACTGGACTGGCAACACCGACATGGCTTGCCTGCGCGATGCCATTACCCAAACTTTGAACCATGGCTACGCGCATCACATTCAACGCTTGATGGTCACGGGTTTGTATGCCTTGTTGTTAGGCGTTGACCCCAAAGAAGTTCATGCGTGGTACTTGGGCGTTTATGTCGATGCGGTGGAATGGGTGGAATTGCCCAACACCCTGGGCATGAGCCAATTCGCCGATGGTGGCGTGATGGCCAGCAAACCCTATGTGGCCAGTGGCAAGTACATCGACCGCATGAGCAACCACTGCAAAGGCTGTCGCTTCAATCCCGCATTGTCAACGGGCGAACATGCTTGTCCATTCACCACACTGTATTGGGATTACTTGAATCGGCATGTTGATACACTGGCCAAAAATCCACGGATGTTGATGCAATTGAAAAATTTAAATCGCCTTTCTGATGAGGCACGCGCACAGATTGCAATCCAAGCCAACTTGATTAAAAATTCTGCCTAAACCAACGATATGACACATTTTTACGAACCCCGCTTAGGTCATCCTTTCAAGCACGATCCCTTCAACGCCATCGTGGGTCCACGCCCGATTGGTTGGATTTCTTCGCAGAGTGCGGACGGCGTCTTAAATTTGGCGCCTTACAGTTTTTTCAACGCGTTCAATTACGTGCCACCCCTGATTGGCTTCTCAAGCATTGGGCGAAAAGACTCCCTGAACAACATCGAAGCCACAGGTGAGTTTGTTTGGAACTTGGTGACACTGACCCAAGTGGAGGCCATGAATCAAACCTGCAAAGCGGTTCCCCCTGAGGTCAACGAATTTGACATTGCGGGCCTCACAACAGCCCCCTCGCGCTTGGTTAAAGCGCCACGCGTTGCGCAAAGCCCCGTGAGTTTTGAGTGCCGTTGTACGCAAATTTTACAAATGAAAAATTTGCAAGGTGAATCGGTTGAAACCTGGATGGTATTTGGAGAAGTGATTGGTGTTCACATTGAAGAACACCTCATCAGCACTGGTATTTACGACACGGCCAATGCCCAGCACGTGCTTCGCGGCGGTGGCCCGGCCGATTACTTCTCGATTGGGCCAGAACAGTTGTTCAAAATTTACAGACCCCAATAAATTCCCAAAGCATGGCTACTGCGCCAGTCAATCTTTGAGAAACAAGGTTCGCAGCGGCTCTTCTCCCACCTGCCGACTCCAGTGGCCATGAACAGCAGGATCGAAGCTCGCACCTTCTGGCAAGGTGTCTGCCGAGTAAAAGTGCTCACCTGCTTTAAACAAGCGGGACGTCCCATCTTGCAACCCAATCTCCATCTGACCTGACAAAATAAAAACCCATTGGGGTTTGCCAGTGACATGGAATTGGCTTCTAAATCCAACTGGACTGAATCGCAATTGGTAGCCTTGCGCAGTGAAGATTTCTGTCAGCTGGCTTTGTGGTGTGCCCTCTCCCATGGCCACGGTTTCTTCTTTGAATTTGGCTTTGCCGTCGATGTCGGTAAACAACACCACTTTGGTGAAATCAGTCATAGGGAACTTTCTTGGCGTAGGCGGTGTTCAGGGTGCTTTGATGAACTTAGCTGGTCCTGACAAACTGGGTAATTTTTTTCGCGAGTTAAGAACATGTTCCATGTCTTGATGCGCGCCTTCTATGAGTACACGAACCGCTTTTTCGGCCTTGTCGGGGTTCTTGGAAACGACCGCATCTAGCACCGCTTTGTGCAAAGGCAAGGCTGCCTTGGGTGCGTCTTTGCGCGCGGTGGAAATTTCAAAACTGGTGCGAAGCAATGCGCCTAAGGCTTTGCTCATTTGCACAATCATGCGGTTGTGCGACGCCACCAACATGCCCGTGTGAAACTGCAAGTCATGGGTCACATAGTCACCGCCCTCCTCAATGGCCTTCTTCATGCCTTCATAAGCAGCCGAAATACCTTCAATGTCATTAGGCGTTGCGCGCTCTGCTGCCAAGCGCACTGCGGCAGGTTCTACCACTCTGCGCATTTCTTGCAAGTCGCGCAAAAATTCAGGTGTGAGGCCCGCCTTGGCTTGCCAAGCGATCACATCGGTGTCGAACCAATTCCAATGCTCCTCCGACAAAACACGTGTGCCCACTTTCGGGCCCGTGAAAATCAGACCTTTGGCGACCAAGGATTTCACCGACTCCCGAATGACGGTGCGACTCACGCCCAATTGTTCACACAGCAAAGGCTCAGGGGGCAAACTGCCACCCACAGGATATCGCCCTGCGATGATGGCTTCGCCTAAAAAATCGACCGTGTTGCCGTGAACGTTTTTGATCAAGGGCGGCACTCAGGTACAGGGGTCTTCACAGGCTCACCCGCAAAGTGTGCTGCCAAGTTAGCCAATGCCAATGCCGACATGGCCTTGCGCGTTTCGACTGTACCGCTTGCAATATGCGGTGTGAGGACCACGTTATCAAGTTTGCGCAACTCTGCAGGCACATTGGGTTCGTCTAAGTAGACATCGAGACCTGCACCCGCAATGGTTTTCTTCTGCAAGGCTTCAATCAAAGCTGCCTGGTCTACAACCGAACCGCGCGCCACATTGACCAAGAAACCTTGAGGACCCAGCGACTTCAATACTTCGGCATTGATCAAATTTTTGGTGGCAGCTCCGCCCGGCGTGATGATGACCAAGTAATCAACTTCGGCAGCCAAGGCCGCAGGTGTTGCTACATATTTGTAAGACACGTCGGTGCGAGTGCTGCGCGTGTTGTAGCTGATCTGCATGTCAAACGCAGCCGCACGCTTGGCGATAGCTTGGCCAATGCGGCCCATGCCCACAATGCCCAACCTGGCACCCGTCAGTTTGCGCGTGAGTTGGAAAGGGCCGTCAAGCCAATCGGCATTGCGGGTGAAGCGATCGGCTGCCGGAATTTTGCGAGCTACCGACAAAAGCAAACCCAAAGCCAAATCGGCCACGTCGTCATTCAGCACATCGGGCGTGTGCGTTACCATGATGCCGCGTTTTTTGGCAGCAGCCACGTCAATGCCGTCATACCCCACACCACACACAGAAATCATTTCCAATGCTGGGAAAAGGGCCATGTAGGCCGCATCAATTTTGGACTCACCACCCCCCACCAAGGCACGGACACGGGCAAAGACTTGGCGGTCGCGAATGTGATCGCGTTCATGCATCACATAATTTTCTTGCAGCCCTGTGGTTAAGAAGGGAGGAATGCGAGAGGTGACAACAACTTCAGGATGGTGAATGCTCATGGTAAATATCTCCGAGACACAAAGCGTTAACTGCTTCTAAGAAGGTGAAAAGATTGAGGGTTTGCACGAGTGCTTTTGTTTGCCCAAATCGATGCAATTACCTTATCATCATACGATAGTATTTCTAAAGAAAATTTCCATGACACAAAGCCCTAAGAAAAAACCCGAAGAACTGCGCAGTCAACAATGGTTCGGTCGCCAAGATCGAGATGGCTTCGCTTACCGCAGTTGGGTCAAAGGCAAAGGCGTGCCGCACGATCAATTCGATGGTCGCCCTGTCATTGGCATTTGCAACACTTTCAGCGAACTCACGCCTTGCAACTCGCACTTCCGCACCTTGGCAGAGCAAGTCAAAATTGGTGTTTACGAGGCCGGTGGCTTTCCGCTTGAATTTCCGGTCATGTCCTTGGGCGAAACTTTGCTGCGCCCCACCGCCATGCTGTATCGCAACCTGGCCTCCATGGACGTGGAAGAAAGCATTCGCGGCAACCCCATAGACGGCGTGGTGCTGTTAATGGGCTGCGACAAAACCACCCCTTCCTTGCTCATGGGCGCCTCTAGCGTTGACTTGCCCACCATTGGCGTGTCGGGCGGTCCCATGCTGAATGGCAAATGGCGCGGCCAAGAACTGGGTTCTGGCACAGGCCTGTGGAGCATGAGCGAACAAGTGCGCGCGGGCACCCTCAAGTTGCAAGATTTCTTTGAAGCAGAAAGTTGCATGCACCGCAGCCACGGCCACTGCATGACCATGGGCACCGCCAGCACCATGGCCAGCATGGTCGAAGCATTGGGCATTGGTTTGCCAGGCAATGCAGCCTACCCTGCGGTGGATGGCAGGCGCAACGTATTGGCGCGGGAAGCAGGCCGACGCATTGTCGACATGGTTCACCAAGACGTGAAAATTTCTCAAATTCTCACGCGAGAGGCTTTTGAAAATGCCATACGCACTTTGGCGGCCATTGGCGGCTCTACCAACGCGGTCATTCACCTGGTTGCAATTGCACGCCGCTTGAACATTCAACTCACCATTGACGATTTTGAAAAATTGGGCAGTGACATGCCCAACATTTTGAATTTGCAGCCCTCTGGTGATCACCTGATGGAAGACTTTTGTTACGCGGGTGGCTTGCCGGCCGTCATGAAAGAAATTCAACAGTTTTTACACAAAGATATTTTGACTGTGAGTGGCAAGAGCGTGGCAGAGAACGTGGCGGGCGCTGAGAATTACGACCCACGCGTCATCAAGACACTGTCGGCACCTTTCAAAGAAAAAGCTGGCATAGCCATCTTGCGCGGCAACCTGGCACCCCGTGGCGCCGTGATCAAACCCAGCGCAGCCACCCCAGCACTCATGGTTCACACTGGCCGTGCAGTGGTGTTTGAAGACAGCGATGACTTTCACAAACGCATTGACGATGAGTCATTGGACGTTGATGAAAACTGTATTTTAGTTTTAAAGAACTGCGGCCCTAAAGGCTACCCCGGCATGGCTGAAGTGGGCAACATGCCCCTGCCACCCAAAGTGTTGCGCAAAGGCATTACCGACATGGTTCGCATCAGCGATGCTCGCATGAGTGGCACAGCCTATGGCACAGTGGTCCTGCACACCACCCCCGAAGCCGCTGATGGCGGGCCATTGGCCGTGGTTCAAAATGGCGACATGATTGAACTCAATGTGCCTGAGCGCAGAATGCAATTGCTAATCAGCGATGAAGAACTCAAAGCCCGATTGGCCAAATGGGTTCGTCCTGAACCACCTTTAAAGTCTGGCTACTGGAAACTGTATGTCGACACCGTGTTGCAAGCCGACGAAGGTTGCGACCTCGACTTCTTGGTGGGCAAGCGCGGCGCCTTTGTACCCAAAGACAACCACTGATTTTTAAAATTGAAAGAAAGCACCCACCATGAAATTACTGATTACCGGCGGCGCAGGCTTCTTGGGCGCACGACTGGCCCGTGAAATTCTCAAAAAAGGAGAACTGAACGGAAATAATGTGACCGAACTTCATATTGCCGACTTGTTCCCCGCGCCTGCAGATTTGTTGGCCGACCCTCGCGTCAAAGGCCATGCAGGCCCCATGCTAGAACAAGGCACTTTGTTTGAAAGCGGCTTTGATGGCGTGTTCCATTTGGCGTCTGCCGTGTCTGGCGAATGCGAGCAAGACTTTGATTTGGGCATGCGCTCCAACCTCGACAGCACGCGCTTATTGCTAGAAGGTTTGCGCAAAGCGGGCAATGTGCCTCGCATGGTGTTTGCCAGCTCGGTGGCCGTGTTTGGTCCCGACCCCAGCAACCCCATGCCCGACATAGTGACCGACAGCACCCTGCCCTCCCCCCAAACCTCCTACGGCACCCACAAGCTGATGCTGGAATATTTGTTGGCCGACTTCACACGCAAGGGCTACATCGATGGCCGTGCAGCCCGCTTAATGACGGTAACCGTGCGCCCCGGCAAACCCAATGGCGCCGCATCTTCTTTCTTCAGCGGCATCATTCGCGAACCCTTGGCCGGCATGCCCTCTGTTTGCCCAGTCGACGAAAACGTGTCGCACTCTGTGTCTTCCCCCAACAACACCATCAAGTGTTTGATCACCATCTTTGAAGCCAGTCGCGAAGCCATGCAAGGCCGTTTGGCTTTGAATTTGCCTGGCCTCAATGTCACCGTCAAAGAAATGTTGAAAGCCTTGGAAGACGTGGCGGGCCCCGAAGTTCGCAAGCATGTGACCTTTGTGCGCAATGAACAAATTGCTGGCATTGTGGCCAACTGGGCCAAAGGCGGCTCGGCAGAGCGCGCTGCCGCCTTGGGCCTCAAGCCCGACAACTCGTTCAAAGACATCATTCAACAATACATTGACGACTGCAAACTGCCCTACTACCCATCCCACGCTTTGGATGGCTTGAAGAAGTAAGCATGCAACGCAAGCTGGTCGCTGTCGATTGGGGCACCTCCTCATTAAGAGGCGCACTGATCGGCAGCGAAGGCGTGGTGCTCGAGAAGCGCGCTTTCCCTCAAGGCATCTTGCAAGTGGCGCATGGCCAGTTTCAGCATGTGTTTGAGCAGCGCTTCGGTGATTGGATGGCAGCAGATACGCTGTGTCTTGTCTCTGGCATGGCAGGCAGCCGCCAAGGTTGGCGTGAAGCGCCCTACTGCCCCTGCCCCAGTGGCTTCGAAGACATTGCACAACACTTGCAATGGATTGAGAAAGATCGTATTGGCATTGTGCCGGGCTTGTCCACTTGGAACGACGATACGCCCGATGTGATGCGAGGCGAAGAAATTCAAATCTTTGGCGCCCTCACTTCTCAGCACATTCACAGCGCACAATTTGTATTGCCCGGCACACACAGCAAATGGGCGCACGTGGTAGACGGCAAAATCAAGGCCTTCAAAACATTCATGACGGGCGAGTTTTATGCGCTGCTCAGTCAGCACTCCATCTTGGCCAAAACTTGCTTGCCCGATGCCCCGCTTAAAAAAGAAGTGTTCATTGAGGGTGTAATGCAAAGTCAGAAACCTGGGGGGTTGTTGCACCATGCGTTTTCAGCACGCAGCTTGGCCTTGTTTGAAAAACTCAACCCCGCGCAATCCAGCAGCTACATCTCGGGCTTGCTGATCGGTGAAGAAATCAAGTCGGCCAAAGACGAGAGATCTGAGAAGCTTGAAAACCAGGCGCCCTTGTTTATCTTGGGCAACGGTCAACTGACCCAGCGCTACAGCTTTGCCATGAAAGCCTTGGGCCTGCCTGCCACAGCACTGGCCGATGAAGTGACCTGGACGGGTATTTGGGCGTTGGCGCAGCATTTGTATCCGCAAGATTTCACGCAAAATTTCACGTTAAGCTAAGCGCATGACCCCACAGCTTTCAAAATTTTACGCGCACATGGACCAGTTACCTTTGGTCGCCATTTTGCGTGGCTTAAAACCAGAAGAGGCCTTGGACATGGGCCACGCCATTGTGAATGCGGGCTTTCATATTTTGGAAGTGCCCCTCAATTCGCCTGATCCCTTGCGCAGTATTCAAATTTTGGCGGAAACATTTCCCAATGCCTTGGTAGGGGCCGGCACAGTGACCACCGCGCAACAAGTGCGCGACATCAAAGCCGTGGGCGGTCAACTGATCATCTCACCCCACCTCGATGACAACGTGGTGTGTGAAGCGGTGAACCTGGGTTTGATTTCGCTGCCGGGTGTGGCCACACCTTCTGAAGCATTCAAAGCCATTGCATTGGGTGCGCATGGCCTCAAATTATTTCCAGCAGAAATGATCAGCCCAGCCGTTGTCAAATCCATGCGCGCTGTCTTGCCTGGCCATGTCCGACTCGTTCCCGTAGGCGGCATTGGCACCCACAACATGGCGGACTATCGCAAAAGTGGCGCATCGGGTTTTGGCATTGGCTCGGCGCTGTATAAGCCAGGCAAGTCGGCACAGGCTGTGGGTGAATCGGCAGCAGCCTTTGTCAAAGCTTGGCAGGCGCCTGCTTAACACCACGTCCCACTGGGTTTTTTCAATTCGACACAATACGCTTTATGAGACTACTTCACACCATGCTTCGCGTTGGCAACCTTCAGCGCTCGATCGATTTCTACACCAACGTGATGGGCATGAAACTGCTCAAAACATCTGAGAACCCTGAGTACAAATACTCGTTGGCCTTTGTGGGTTATGGCAGCAATCCCGACCATGCCGAGCTAGAGCTCACCTACAACTGGGGCGTTGAAAGTTATGACATGGGCACGGCCTATGGTCACTTGGCCATCGCCGTGGAGGATGCCTATGCTGCGTGCGACAAGATTCGCAATGCGGGTGGCAAAGTCACACGCGAAGCGGGCCCCGTCAAAGGCGGTACGACGGTCATTGCCTTCGTCACCGACCCCGACGGTTACAAAGTCGAATTGATTCAGCGCAGTTTTAGCTGACGGGTTTCAGCTGATAAGTTTCAGCTGACAAGCTTCACGGGCCAGCTGTTCAATGCGGGCCCAGTCGCCTTTGGCCAAGGCATCGGCAGGCACCAACCATGAGCCGCCCACGCATGCCACATTGGACAAGCTGAGAAACTCGTGGGCGTTTTGAGGTGTCACGCCACCGGTGGGGCAAAAGCGCACATCAAAGAAGGGACCGCCCCACGCTTTGAGCATGGCAGGGCCGCCTGCTTGCATGGCGGGGAAGAATTTCAATTCGGTGTAACCGTCTTCTTGCGCCATCATGATTTCGCTGCCCGTGGCCACACCGGGCAACAAAGACAAACCTTGATCGCGACAGGCTTGGCCCACGGCCGATGTGTAACCAGGGCTCACGGCAAACTTAGCACCGGCATTGGCCGCAGCCTTGGCGTCTGCGGCACTGCGCACCGTACCAGCACCCACCACAGCATCGGGCACTTCTTTGGCAATGGCTTCCATGCAAGCCAAAGCTTGCGGGGTGCGCAATGTCACTTCCAACATGCGAATGCCACCAGCCACCAAAGCGCGGGCCATGGGCACAGCGTGTGCCACATCGTTCAACACAATGACGGGAATGACGGGGGCGTCTTGCATCACTTGCAAGGCGGTCAGTTGTGATGTGTTCATAGAGTTCAAAGCCATGTGCAGGCCCCTTCTTCAGCTTTCAGCGCATGCTTGCGCAAATTGGTAAACAGTTCTCGTCCCATGCCGCGGCTGTTGGCCGCTTGCAGTTCTGGGGGCATGGTAGCGGGAATTCGAGCACTCCAAGTTTCTGGATCGACCAAGACTTGCAAAGTGCCAGCCACCGCATCCATGCGAATCAAGTCACCGTTTTGGACGCGCGACAAGGGCCCACCCGATGCTGCCTCTGGCGATACGTGAATGGCTGCGGGCACTTTGCCAGAAGCACCACTCATGCGACCATCGGTGACCAAGGCGACCTTGAATCCTTGTTCTTGCAACACGGCCAAGGGCGGTGTGAGTTTGTGCAACTCGGGCATGCCATTGGCTTGCGGGCCTTGCCAGCGCACCACACACACCACATCTTTGGCCAAGTTGCCAGCTTGAAACGCTGCCAACAATTCTTCTTGTGAATCGAATACTTGTGCAGGTGCTTCAATCACATGCAGTGCTTCTGGCACAGCAGACACCTTGATGACACTGCGGCCCAAATTGCCCTGTAACAAACGTAAACCACCGGTGGCATTGAAGGGTGCCGTGGCTGGACGCACCACTGTTTCGTCTTTGGAAGCACCAATGTCTTCCCAAGCCAACTTGCCATTCACACCCACGGGCTTTTGTGTGAATTCGCGAATGCCACCCGCACGAACGGTCAATACATCGGCATGCATGAAACCAGCATCTAACAACTCACGAATGACAAAACCTGGGCCGCCCGCAGCTTGGAATTGGTTCACGTCGGCACTGCCATTGGGGTACACACGCGACAACAAAGGCACCACATCTGACAGCGCAGAAAAATCGTCCCAGTCAATGATCAAGCCTGCAGCACGTGCCACAGCCACCCAGTGAATCAAGTGATTGGTCGAACCACCGGTGGCCAACAAGGCCACCATGGCATTGACGATGCAACGCTCGTCTACCAAATGACCAATGGGCGTGAAGCTTTTAGCTTTGACCAGCTGCAACACCGTGCGCACCGATTCGCGCGTCAGTTCATTGCGAAGGCCATCGCCTGGATTGACAAACGCTGTGCCTGGCACATGCAAGCCCATGGCTTCGAGCAACATTTGGTTGCTGTTGGCCGTGCCGTAAAACGTACACGTGCCTTCACCATGATAAGCCGCAGACTCTGCCTTCAACAATTCAGCGCGACCCACCAAGCCTTGTGCAGCTTGCTCTCGCACTTTGGATTTTTCATTGTTCGACAAACCACTGCCCATAGGACCAGCGGGCACAAACACCGTTGGCAAATGACCAAACTGCAACGCACCAATCAACAAGCCCGGCACAATTTTGTCGCACACACCCAGCATGAGTGCGGCATCAAATACATCGTGACTTAAGGACACAGCGGTTGACATGGCAATCACATCGCGGCTGAACAAACTCAACTCCATGCCAGGTGTCCCTTGCGTCACGCCATCGCACATGGCTGGCACACCGCCTGCTACTTGCGCCGTAGCGCCCCACTTGCGTGCTTCATCTTTGACCAAGTCGGGGTAGTGTTGCAACGGCGCATGGGCAGACAATAAATCGTTGTAGGCCGTCACCACAGCAATGTTGGGACTGTGTTCGGTGGCACTCACTACTGGAATGGCCGCAAGGCCTGAGGCACGTGACTTGTCTGCTGGGGGCATTGCCGCAAAAGCATGCGCCACATTGGCACAGCCCAAACGGTCAGCCCCTGGCTTTCTGGCCGCAGCTTCATCGACTTGCAGCAGATAGGCGGTTCGCGTCGATTGGCTGCGCTGAGCAATGCGGGCGGTCACTTTGGCAACTGTGGCATTCAGGGTCATGAGAGGTATCTTTGATAAGTGATTCAGCTTGTAACTTTGTTACATATTGAATGGTAACTCGACAACTTCCTCTTTGGTGCACTCATAGTTACAGACAGGTTACGAATTTTCTAGGTGCGCTAAGTCATCTCCTCTGGTTTGCCATCAAAATAGCCACATTCCAACCGCTTAAACACTTTGAAATCTCCAATCCCTCCCCTCGGTATGAGATCCGACCAAGCGATTTGCGAGCCCACCAAAGAGGCCTTCTTGTCACAATGGCCTGCAGATCAAGATTTGTGGGTGTTCGGCTATGCCTCTCTCATTTGGCGACCCGAATTCGACGTGCTCGAACAACACCTCAGCAAAGTTCAAGGCTGGCATCGAGCCCTGAAAATGTGGAGCCGTTTGAACCGAGGTTCTCCAGAATGTCCAGGTTTGGTTTTTGCGCTTCTGTCAGGGGGTAGCTGCCAAGGCATGGTGTTCAGAACGCCTGCCGCAAACGTCAAGCAAACCATCGAGAAATTGTGGTTCAGAGAAATGCCCAACAACGTTTACACCACGCGTTGGTTGCAATGCCCGACACCCCATGGCCCCGTCAATGCATTGGCCTTTACATTGCCGCGCAACAGCCCAAGCTACACGGGCAACCTATCCCCTTTTCAATACAAGCACATCTTTCAACATGCCAAAGGCCGCTACGGCACCACCTTAGACTACGCACTAGAAACCCTGAACAGCTTGAAACAACACGGCATTCAAGACAAGTCCCTTGCGGCCTTGTTGGAACATGCCAAGGACTGACCATGAACATCGCTGATTTGCGCAAGAGTTACGAAAAAGCCGAGCTGAGTGAAGACGCGTCTGACGCCAACCCCCTCCAACAATTCGAGCGCTGGCTGAACGAGGCCATTCACTCTGAAGTACCCGAACCCAATGCCATGACAGTTGCCACAGTGGCCAGCAACTTGAGGCCCAGCACGCGGGTCGTGCTGATCAAAGGCTACGACGAACGAGGTATCGTTTGGTATACCAATTACGACAGTCGCAAAGGCCAAGAGCTAGCGGGCAACCCCTTTGCAGCGCTGCAATTTCATTGGGTTGAACTTGAGCGTGTCGTGCGCATCGAGGGCAGAATGGAAAAAATAAGCGAAGCAGACAGCGATGCCTATTTTCACAGCCGACCGCTTGATTCGCGAATTGGTGCTTGGGCTTCGCCGCAAAGTCAAGTCATCGACGGACGAACGGTGTTAGTCACCAACGCCGCAAAATACGCTGCACAGTTCATGTTGAACCCACCCCGCCCACCGCATTGGGGTGGCTATCGCTTGGTGCCTGATGAATGGCAGTTTTGGCAAGGCCGCAAAAGTCGCCTTCACGATAGATTGCGCTATCGCCTCAACGAAGGCGATTGGATTCGCGAACGCTTGGCACCTTAAAAGGCAAGCCACTGCACCCCAATTGAACTTGGCACAGGCAAAGTTAATTGACCGGAGGGCTGTGAAGCTTAGCGTGAACGATCACGCCGACTTCATCCATTCAGAAAACGTTTTTTTAAACTTCCAAACTTTGGGGGCAGCCACTGCCAAGCAATAGCCTTGCGTTGGATTGCGTTCGAAGAAGTCTTGGTGATAGTCCTCAGCAGCGGCGTAGTTGTCCAATTGAAGGAGCTCGGTGACAAGGGGGGATTCAAAAATGTTTTCGGCTTCAATTTCGGCCATGATGGTCTTGGCCACTTCGGCCTGCGCAGGCTTTGTAAAGTAGATGCCGCTTCTGTATTGCGTGCCGCGGTCATTGCCTTGGCGGTTCAAAGTGGTGGGGTCGTGAATGACAAAGAAAATTTCTAACAAGACCCGAGTGCTGATGACCTGCGGGTCGTAGACCAGTCTTACCACCTCGTTGTGACCCGTTAAACCTGAGCAGACTTGCTCGTAAGTTGGGTTTCGGGTTTGGCCATTGCAATAGCCCGACTCGACGTCCAAGACACCTTTGACTTGGACAAAGACAGCTTCGGTACACCAGAAGCAGCCGCCCCCTAGGACCAATGTTTCAGCATGAGATGGTATTTTCATGTCTCCATTTTGACCGAAAACAACAGCATCGGGCTCAAAAACCCCGAATCAAGTAGCACTTGCCAGCGGTCCCAAGGGTTTCCCAATGGGACAAGTCCATGGAACAATTCACATCGGGATAAAATTTAGGTTCTTTTATGTTTGACGGATCTAAATCATGAAGCCTTCCTTTCAGTGGCAAGACCCCTTTTTGCTCAACTCACAACTGAGCGATGACGAAAGGGCCATCGTCGATGCTGCCCATGATTTCTGCCAAGAGAAGCTGCAAACGCGTGTTCTGATGGCCGCTCGTCACGAGAAATTTGACCCCGAAATCATGAACGAGTTTGGCAGCATGGGTTTCTTGGGCTCCACCATCGACGGCTACGGCTGTGCTGGCTTGAACTACGTCAGCTATGGCTTGGTGGCCCGCGAAGTAGAACGCGTTGACAGCGGCTACCGCAGTGCCATGAGCGTGCAAAGCTCCTTGGTGATGTTCCCCATCCACGAGTATGGCTCTGAGGCACAACGTCAAAAATACCTGCCTAAATTGGCCACGGGTGAATGGGTCGGTTGTTTCGGTCTCACCGAACCCAACCATGGCTCTGACCCAGCAAGCATGATCACCCGCGCCAAGCCTGTGGATGGCGGTTTCATCATGAAGGGCGCCAAGATGTGGATTACCAACGCCCCCATTGCTGATGTGTTTGTGGTGTGGGCCAAACTTGAAAGCGAAGGCGATGGCCAATCAGCCATCCGCGGTTTCATTCTCGAGAAAGGCATGAAGGGCCTTACAGCGCCCAAGATTGAAGGCAAGATGAGCTTGCGCGCTAGCATCACCGGCGAAATCGTCATGGACGATGTGTTTGTGCCCGAAACAAACATGTTGCCCAATGTGTCTGGTCTAAAGGGCCCCTTCGGTTGCTTGAACAAGGCCCGCTACGGCATTGCCTGGGGTGCCTTGGGTGCTGCAGAAGATTGCTGGCACCGTGCCCGTCAATACACGCTGGACCGCGTTCAGTTCGGTCGCCCCTTGGCTCAAAACCAATTGATCCAAAAGAAATTGGCCGACATGCAAACGGAAATCACTTTGGGTTTGCAAGGCTGTTTGCGCGTTGGACGCCTCATGGACGAAGGCCAAGCTGTGCCCGAAATGATCAGCCTGATCAAGCGCAACAGTTGCGGTAAAGCCTTGGACGTCGCGCGCATGGCGCGGGATATGCACGGCGGCAATGGCATTCACGATGAATACCACGTCATTCGTCACATGATCAACTTAGAAACTGTCAACACCTATGAAGGCACACACGATGTACATGCCCTCATTTTGGGTCGTGCACAAACCGGGTTGCAGGCTTTTTATTGAACATTGATACAAAGCAAGCTCAGCGCAAGAGACCGCCATAGGCGGTCTTTTTTTGGGCCCAAGTCAGCGCGGAAGCTTGACGGCTGTAGGCGTGAGAATTACATTACTAACCTACGAGTCATTAAACGTGTCTGAATCCCTCCTTTCACCCAAAAGAGAACGCCGCAAACAGCAACGCCCCGGTGAGTTGCTTGAAGCGGCACTCGATTTGTTTGTTGAAAAAGGCTTTGCTGCAACCAAATCAGAGGAAGTTGCGGCCAAAGCGGGGGTCTCCAAGGGAACCCTGTTTTTGTACTTTCCCAGCAAAGAAGAATTGTTCAAAGCTGTGGTTCGCGAGAATGTGGTGAGAACTGTCACAGAAGGTGCGTTGGAAGTAGCCAACTTCAAAGGCAGCAGCGCAGAACTTCTCAAAACACTGATGCTTGAATGGTGGCGCCGATATGGCTCCACCAAGGCCTCAGGCATCACCAAATTGATCATCAGTGAAGGCAATCACTTTCCGGATCTGGCCACTTTCTACCAAGAGGAAGTCATTGACCCTGCAACTCGAATGCTCAAAGACATCCTTGAGCGGGGACGGGCTAGTGGCGAATTTTTAAATTTCAACACCGAGCACACCACCATGGTGGTGATCGCGCCCATGTTGTTTCTCATCATGTCCAAACATGCCAACGCAATTTGTCTTTCAGGCGCTCCAACAACAAACCCTGAAAACTTCATTGCACAACACGCCGACCTCCTAGTCCGTGGACTTTCTCATTCAAACTCACTATGTTGATTTCAAAAAAATTTGCCTTTCTGATAGCCCTGGTTTCTTTAGCAGGCCTGCTCACGTTAAGCTTTCAAAAGGGATGGCTTGGCAAGCGTGCCACTGAAAGTTCGACGCTGAAGAGCAACGTCAATGTTGGCGTTGAGTTGGCAGACAGCGATGTGGCCATTGCGCAAAAAATAAGCATGACGCAGGGCCTTCCCGTCTCGGGCACCCTCAAGGCTGTTCGCAGTGCCATGGTGAAAGCTCGGGTTGCCGGTGAATTGGTCTTGCTAGAAGTGCGCGAAGGGGATGCCGTCAAAATGGGTCAAATTGTGGCCCGGGTAGACAACACCGAATATCTGGCCCGACAACGTCAAGCGCAGCAACAAGCCGAGGCTGCACGCGCCCAAGTTGAAATGGCCCAACGTCAGTTTGACAACAACAACGCTTTGGTCAGCCAAGGCTTTATTTCCAAAACTGCGCTTGATACGTCCATCGCCAACCTCAATGGCACCAAGGCAAGCTACCAAGCAGCCATGGCAGCATTGGATATTGCCACCAAAGCATTGGATGACTGCGTTTTAAAAGCACCGCTTGCTGGTTTTGTCAGCCAACGCCTTGCGCAACCAGGTGAACGTGTGGCCCCTGAAGCTCGCATCATCGAAATCGTTGATCTCTCTCAATTAGAACTTGAAGCTACTTTGACTTCGGCAGAAGCCATGACTGTCAAAGTGGGGCAGATTGCCAAATTGAATGTTGAAGGAAGCACCGAGGAAGTTTCAGCCCAAGTTTTGCGAATCAATCCAAGCACACAACCTGGCAGTCGAAGCGTTTTGGTTTATTTGGGACTTCAATCCCACCCTCTCTTGCGGCAGGGTGTGTTTGTTCAAGGCAGTTTGGGTACGCAAAAAGTACAAGCCATTGTGGTGCCACTTGAAAGCGTGCGGACTGACAAAACCAGACCCTATGTGCAAGCTTTGAAGGATGGCAAAGTTTTTCACATTCAGGTAGAACTTGGCGCTAAAGGTGAAGCCAATGGCAAAGCTGTGATGGCCTTGAAGGAAATCGAAGAAGGCGCTCAGATACTGGCGCCGAGTGCCGGTGCTGTCAGAGATGGTACCTTGGTGACCAGGGCACCTTCACTGCCTAAAGACAATTCAGTGTCTAAACCATAGGCTCCGTGTATGTGGTTTACCAAAGTCAGTCTCAAGAATCCGGTCTTCGCGACCATGATCATGCTCGTGTTTGTGGTCATGGGCTTGTTTGCATTTCAGCGTTTGAAAGTCGATCAATTTCCAAACATTGATTTTCCCGTGGTGGTCGTCCTGACCGAATACCCTGGCGCATCACCTGAAATTGTAGAGAGCGAAGTTTCCAAAAAAATTGAAGAAGGCGTGAATGCCATTGCAGGCATCAGTGCACTGACTTCGCGCAGCTATGAAAACCAATCGGTGGTGGTCATCGAGTTCCAATTGAACATGGATGGCCGAAAAGCAGCCGATGACGTGCGTGAGAAAGTTGCAGGCATTCGCGCAACCTTGCGGGATGAAGTCAAAGAGCCTCGCGTCATTCGCTTCGACCCCACCAGCAAATCCATTTGGTCTCTTGCGGTCATCCCTGAACCACAAAAGGATGCCAAAACCGTCAGCTTGGTCGAGTTAACCAACTATTCAGAGCAGATCATCAAGAAACGCCTTGAAAACGTTCGAGGTGTGGGTGCGGTCAATGTGTTGGGGGGCAGTCGAAGAGAAATCAACATTTACCTTCGGCCTGATGCCATGGAAGCCTTGGGTGTTTCAGCAGATCAAATCGCAGCGGCTGTTCGCAATGAAAATCAAGATTTGCCTGTTGGCGCTTTGCGTTCGTTCACACAAGAACGGGTCATTCAGGTTCAATCTCGCATCAAACGGCCTGAAGATTTCGCCAACATCATTGTGGCTCGCAAAGGCACCACAGCCATTCGCTTGTCGCAAGTGGCCAATGTCAACGATGGCGCGCAAGAGTTAGAAAACATGGCGCTTTACAACGGCGAAAGAACACTGATTCTGACCGTTCAAAAATCACAAGACGCCAACACCATTGAAGTGGTGGATGGCCTCCTCAACACCTTGAAAGAGTTGCGAAAACAAATTCCGCCTGGCGTTCGTCTTGAACCCGTCTCGGACGGTTCTCGCCAAATCCGAGTATCGGTCGACAATGTCCGAAGAACCCTCATTGAAGGCGCATTGCTAACCGTTCTCATTGTGTTTTTGTTTTTGAACTCATGGCGATCAACCATCATCACGGGCTTAACCCTGCCCATTTCACTCATTGGCACTTTTTGGTTCATGAGCATCTTTGGCTTCACTGTCAATATGATCACCCTCATGGCTTTGTCTTTGTGTGTGGGCCTGCTCATTGACGATGCCATTGTGGTTCGTGAGAATATTGTTCGCCATGTGCAAATGGGGAAGAATGCCTACGACGCCGCCATGATTGGAACGCAAGAAATTGGCTTGGCAGTTTTGGCCACCACCTTGTCAATCGTCGCTGTGTTCCTGCCAATTGGCTTTATGGAAGGAATTATTGGCAAGTTCTTTCATGAGTTTGGCATCACCATCGTGGCGGCTGTTCTCATCTCTATGTTTGTGAGCTTCACGCTGGACCCCATGCTGTCAAGTATTTGGCATGACCCTAGCATTCACAAGCATGGTAAAAATCTTCAGCCTGCCAATTTGTACGACAAAACTTTGGGCCGTGTGACGCATTGGTTTGAAATCCAAACCGATCGAATGGCCGACAAGTACCAAGCCATGTTGTCTTGGGCACTGAATCACAAGCTCACAACCATCTTTGCGGCCTTGGCAATTTTTGTTGCCAGTATTTTCATGGTCCCACTGCTTGGCACTGAATTCGTCCCTAAGGGAGACTACTCAGAAACAACTCTGACGTTTCAAACCCCAGTCGGTACATCGTTGGAAAGCACCGCACTCAAAGCCAAACAAGTTGAAAAAATTGTTCGTGAGTTTCCTGAAGTTCAATACACCCTGACGGGCATGAACACACCCAACGCTCAAGGTAAAAACAACGCCAGCATTTACATCCGTTTGGTTGAGCGCAAAGCTCGCCAAAGAAGCGTAGAAGACTTCGCCACACAGTTGCGTGAGCGACTCACCAAAGTCGCCGGCATTACAGTGACCCACGTTGGCACTTTGGATTCTGTGGGAGGCAACAAACAAATCGAATTTTCTCTGCAAGGTGCCGATCAGCGAGAACTCGAGCGACTGGCCCTGCAGATCATGGAAAAGGTTCGAAATATTCCGGGTCTGGTCGATTTAGATTCCAGCGTCAAGCCCAATAAACCATCCATTGCCATCAAAGTTTTGCGAGAGTCTGCTTCAGATCTCGGCTTGAGTTCTGGGCCGATTGCGGGCGCACTGCGCACCTTGGTGGCGGGCCAAACCGTCGGCAATTGGCGCGCACCAGACGATCAAACCTACGATGTCAATGTGCGCCTTGCACCCGAATACAGAAACAGTCCTCAAGACTTAGAGCGTCTGCCGTTTAGCTTGCCATCGGCAGACGGCACTTCTCGCACCGTTCGCTTAGGGCAAATTGCGCAAGTCCAAGAGACCACAGGTTCCAACCAAATCAACCGACGAGATTTGATGCGCGAAGTGTCGATCAATGCCAATGCCTCAAAAAGATCTGCAGGCGAAATTTCAGGTGAAATCAAAAAGATTCTGGAGTCAGTCGCTTGGCCGCCTGGTTACCGTTACCAGTTTGGTGGCTCGACCAAAAGCATGAACGAGTCATTTCAATATGCCATCACAGCGCTCATCATGGCCGTTATCTTCATCTACATGATTTTGGCCAGTCAGTTTAAGAGCTTTTTGCAGCCTCTGGCCCTGATGACAGCCTTGCCACTTACCTTGATTGGGGTGGTCTTAGCGCTCATGGCCTTTCGGTCTGCCCTCTCCATGTTCTCTGTCATTGGTGTCGTGATGCTCATGGGCTTGGTGACCAAAAATGCAATTTTGTTGGTCGACTTTGCCATCAGAGCCCGAGACGGCAGCATTTCCGACAATGGCCAGCCGCTTGCAGGCTTGTCTAGGCACGATGCCTTGCTGATGGCGGCCAAAGTGCGTCTGCGTCCCATTCTGATGACCACCCTGGCCATGATTTTTGGCATGATTCCTTTGGCATTTGCCATCACCGAGGGCTCGGAGCAAAGGGCTCCGATGGGCCAAGCCGTCATTGGTGGCGTCATCACCTCCTCCTTGCTCACTCTTGTGGTCGTTCCAGTGGTTTACTGCTACATGGACGATTTGAGTGAATTTTTAAAAAGGCTGTGGCATGGCAAGCAAAAATCAAATCCCGAAGCGAGCTTAGAAGCTAAAATGTGATGAACAAGCATTTGATACCCCCTGGAGTAGCCGTGAACAATGACATCGCCCGTTTCAACATGATTGAACAACAAATCCGTCCTTGGGAAGTCTTGGATGGACAAGTTTTGTCTTTGTTGTCAGTGGTCAAACGCGAAAACTTTGCCCCCATGGCACACAAAGCTTTGGCCTTTGCAGACATGGAAATTCCTTTGCAAAAAGACGGCGGATCTGGCCAAGTCATGCTGGCTCCCCGTGTAGAGGCTCGGTTTTTGCAAAATGCAGCCGTCAAACATACCGACAAAGTCTTGGAAATTGGCACGGGTTCTGGCTACATGGCGGCCCTGTTGGCTAGCCAAGCTGCAAGCGTACTGAGTTTCGAGTTGGACGCTGCATTGGCTCAACAGGCCAGGGCCAACCTTCAAACTGCTGGCATTCACAATGCCGAAGTTCGCCATGCAGATGGTTGTCAAGGTGCGCCTGCTGACGGGCCCTTTGATGTCATCGTGCTCAGCGGCTCTGTGGCAGAAGTGCCGCAGGTTCTTCTCAGCCAATTGAAAGTAGGTGGTCGCTTGTTGGCAGTTGTTGGCGAAGACCCCATGATGCGCGCTACAGTCATCACTCGCACTGCCGATCAACAATGGCAAACCACAGAGCCTTGGGACACCACAGCCCCCCGCCTGTTGGGTTTTCCAGAACACCAGCGCTTTAGCTTCTAAATTGTGATTTCGAAATTTCAAGCTCTAAGTTCTGTCATTTAAAACAGTTAAATTGTCATTCCCACAAGCCAGCCAAATTTATGCAACATGTTAGCCCCGCCCAATTCAATGAATGGATCGAAAAATCCTCCGAACAGGGCCAGCCCCTGATTTTGGATGTGCGCGAAACCTGGGAATGCCAATTGGCAAGCATTGCACCTGCTGGCTGTGAAGTTCAAATCATGCCCATGCAGACGGTGCCAGATCGCATTCAAGAACTCGATAAAAAAAGAGCCATTGCATGCTTGTGCCACCATGGCGGCCGTAGCATGCAGGTGGCCTCATTTTTAGAACACCACGGTTTTGAGAACATCACCAACGTCAGTGGCGGCATCCATGCTTGGTCAACCCAAGTTGATGCAAGTATTCCTGTCTACTAAATTGACTCCTCTTCTTACCGGCTATTGCCTAGAAAGCTATTTATGAATTTGCGTTTTGTCCCACTCTCCTTGGCTATTTCTGCCGCTTTCGCTGGTTCAGCACAAGCGCAAAACCTCATGTCTTTGTTCGATACGGCTCGGGGCTACGATGCCACATACAAGGCAGCACAGTATCAATACACCGCTAACTTGTCTAAGGGTGAACAAGCCAAAGCGGTTTTGCTTCCTACTGTTGGCCTAGGTGCCAATCTCAACAGAACTGAAGTAGATTTGATAGCCAACTCGCAGACTGTCAAAGCACTAAGCATGGCAGCCACCCTGAGTGCATCACATCCTCTTTATCGACCTGCCAACACCGCCATCTACCAACAAGGTATGCGCCAATTGGAATTGGCCAGTATTCAACTGAAGGCCGCAGAGCAAGACCTGATGGTTCGATTGAGTCAAGCTTACTTTGATGTGCTCATATCCCGTGAGAGCCTGGACTTTGTCAAAGCTCAAAAAATGGCTGTTGCCGAACAATTGGCAGCTGCCAAACGCAACTTTGAAGTTGGCACCTCGACAATCACCGACAGCCGAGAAGCGCAAGCTCGCTATGACTTGGTTCTGGCACAAGAAATTGCGGCAGAGAACGATTTACGCATCAAACGCCTGGCGTTGAATCAGCTGGTCGGACTGAACAACATCGAGCCCAAATCATTGTCGAGCCAGGCCAGGCTTGCCGCCCCAGAGTCATCATCGATCGACCAATGGGTGAAGCAAGCTTCAGAGTTCAACCCTACTATTCTTCAAACTCGCGCAGCCTTGGACATTGCCAAACTCGAAACCACAAGGGCTGAGGCAGGCAACAAGCCCACGCTCGATTTGGTTGCCAGTTACACACCCACTCGCTATAAAAATGGCAAGGGCATCAACTCTTCGCAGGTGGACACAAACTCAAACAGCATCGGTTTGTCCTTTAACTTGCCCTTGTTCTCTGGTTACGCTACGCAAAATAGAATCAAAGAAACCCTTGCACTGGAAGACAAGGCTCGCTCAGACCTCGATGCGGCTGAACGCAATATTGCTCAAGCCACTCGCACTGCCTTCTTTGGTCTGCAATCTGGCATTGGACAAGTCAATGCGCTCCAAGCTGCTGAAGCATCCAGCCAGAGTGCTTTAGATGCCAATAAATTAGGTTATCAAGTGGGCGTGCGCATCAACATTGATGTGCTCAATAGCCAGAGCCAACTGTTCCAAACCAAACGTGACTTGGCCAAGGCTCGCTACGATGTGCTCCTGGGGCAACTTAAACTGAGACAGGCCGCCGGCACGCTCAATGAAGCCGATTTGGCTTCGATCAATGCTTTGCTAAATCCTTGATTCAGTCTTCAAATCAATTTTGATTTGCCCTTAGCAACTCGCTCACTGCCATGACAGTGAGCTGAGTAGCTCCCCCATGTTGCCGAGCAAATTGCGCAGCATGCTTCGATTTCTGTGCTTGCAGTTGCCTGCTCTGCACTGTCTCTACGGCAATGTGCACGGCCTCTTCCATGTCCGAGGCTCTTTGTGCAGCACCAGCATCTTCGGCTGCGTGCGAAGCTTCAGAAAAGTTGAATGTGTGAGGCCCCATGACAATGGGGCAAGCGCATGCGGCCGCTTCAATTAAGTTTTGACCGCCTAATTTTTCAAAACTGCCGCCCAATAAAGCCACGTCTGACAAGCTGTAGTAAAGCGCCATCTCGCCAAGGCTGTCACCTAAAAAAATCACAGATGCCTTGCTTGAAAATACCTCCTTGGAATCCAGGGCCAAGCTAGGACCATCTTGCCCCCAAGTTGATCGCCTTGAAACTTTCAAGCCACTAGACTGCAACAAGCTCTCGACCTCTTCCACACGCTGTGGATGCCTTGGTACGATCAGCCAATGGACGCAGATATTTGGATACTTTGTTGCGAATTTCTGCCACGCTGCCAACCACAAACTTTCCTCACCTTCGCGTGAACTGGCCAGCATGAGAACTGGGAGATTGGTCTTCATCCGCCAAGATTGACCCAAAGCAATCTGAGCATCATCTGGTTTGGCATCAAACTTTAAATTCCCAAAGACACCTTTCACATTCGCGCCCAGTTGAGTCAATCGAACAGCATCGTCATGTGTTTGCGCAAACACGGCACTGATTCCCGCAAAGGCAGGGGTCATCAATGAGGTCCACCGCTGAGCCTTGCGCATCGACTTCTGACTCATGCGTGCATTGACCAACATCATGGGAACGCCATGAAATTGAGCGCGCTCAATCAACTGGGGCCAAACTTCAGTCTCAAGCAGCAAACCAATCTTTGGTTTAAATGCACGAAAAAAAAGATCTATCACGTCAGGCGAATCCCAAGGCTGCCAAACCTGTACATCACCCTCTTGCAAAAGTTTAAGCCCCTCTGCCCTGCCCGTTGCAGTGCCATTGGTTAGTAACAATTTCATGCTGGGCATAGCCTGTCTTAAACCATGAAGCAACACTGCAGCGGTTCGCGTCTCGCCTAAAGAAACTGCGTGAATCCAAATCCAATCTTGGCTTGCGCCATGGATAGCGCCATGGTTGTATTGGCCAAATCGCTCGTCAATGAACTGCCCATAAAGTGACTCTGCTAGAGCACGTTGATTCAACTTACGCCGCAGCAATGGCTTTGCCAAGCGCATGAAAACGCCATAAACCCAAAGTGAGATGCGAGGCATCACGCGGTGCGTCCGACAGATTTGAAATAACAAGTCAATGTGCCGGACTTTGCAGACTGGCATCTGGCTTGACGGTTCTCAGCAAAGTCAGCATGTCTTTTTCAATGCGATGAAGTGCAATTTCTGTATGCCCCTCAAATCGCAAGACTAGAACAGGTGTGGTGTTTGATGCACGTATCAACCCAAAACCATCGGGCCAATCAACACGCAAACCATCGATGGCTGAAATTTCTGCAGGGGAAGAGAAATAATTGGCAGCCACCCGCAATAGCTTGGCGGTAAGTTCGTGAGCCTCGCCTTCATTGCACGTCACATTCAACTCGGGCGTACTGAAAGTGGTTGGCAAGGCTTTTAAAACAGCATTGGCGTCGGCGCTACGGCTTAAAATTTCTAGAAGGCGACACCCTGCATAGGTTCCATCGTCAAAGCCATACCAACGCTCTTTGAAAAAGATATGGCCACTCATTTCGCCGCCCAGCGGTGCTTCACCACCCTCGGCTTCAATTTGCTTCATCTTGGCTTTGATCAGCGAGTGCCCCGTTTTGTACATCAATGCTTTTCCACCTGCTGCGCGAATAGCTGGCGCCAATCGTTGCGAGCATTTCACGTCAAACAAAATAGTGCCGCCTGGTACTCGACTCAGTACATCTTGTGCAAACAATTGCATTTGCCTGTCTGGGTAAATGGTTTCACCATCTTGCGTGACGATACCCAATCGATCGCCATCGCCGTCGAAGGCAAGTCCTAGCTCAGCGCCCGAACTTTGCAAAGTCGCAATCAGATCTTTCAAGTTTTCTGGCTTGCTAGGATCTGGGTGGTGATTGGGAAAAGTGCCATCCACTTCGCTGAACAGCTCAATGACCTCGCAACCTAAAGCTCGAAAAATGCCAGGCGCACTAGCGCCGGCAATCCCGTTGCCAGAATCGACCACAATTTTCAAGGGACGGGACAACTGGATGCCAGAGACAATTCGCTCAATGTAGGCAGGCAGGATGTTCAAAGATCTGACGAAACCACCCGCCTGAAGCTGCCAAGTTTCGATTTCAATGATGTGCTGCAATGCCTTAATTTCATCGCCGTAGACCGCCCTGCCACCCAACACCATTTTGAAACCATTGTCATCTTTAGGGTTGTGACTGCCCGTGACCTGAATGCCGCTGTCGCAAACAGTATGCGCTGCAAAATAGAGCTGCGGGGTGGTGGTGAGGCCCACATCAATGACTTCGATGCCAACAGCCACAAGGCCACGAATCAAGGCTTCGGACAAAACAGGGCCACTTAGCCGTCCATCACGGCCAACCGCTACCGTTCTCCGTCCCTCTTTCAGGGCCATGCTGCCAAAGGCTCTGCCTAGCGCTTCACCCAAGTTTTCGTCTAAATTTCGCAGATACGTACCGCGTATGTCGTAAGCCTTGAAAATGGATGCAGTGACTTGCATAAAAAAAATAGCCTTTTGAGATGTGCCGCATGGTTTTTCAAGCACGGCCACAGATGAGCTTCTTAAGCCTCCATTGTAGGTGCGGCAAGCTCAAATCGGATACGATTGGCACATGCAATTTCATCCTGAAACCTGCCACAAAACCATTCAAAGTCCATGGGGTGCATTGACCCTGGCCGCCAACCCCAATGGACTGAGTGGTGTTTGGTTTGAAAATCAAAAACATTTCCCAGACACTCGGCCTTGGACGCTTTCAAATCAGCACCCCACATTGGTTCAAACTGAACAAGTTTTGCGCAATTACTTTGACCAACAATGGCTGCCTGCTTGTTCAGCACGGCAAGCACTCCAAAAGATTTCGGTGGACATCAGCACGGGCACTCTTTTCCAACAAGCCGTTTGGAATGCTCTCATGAGCATACCGATGGGCCAAACATGCAGCTACGGTGAGCTTGCAGCCGCCATCGGCCGCCCCATGGCTATCAGAGCAGTCGGAACTGCTGTGGGACGTAACCCCATCAGCATCCTCATCCCCTGCCACCGAGTCATGGGCAGCCAAGGTCAAATCACAGGTTATGCGGGTGGCATTTGGCGCAAGCAAGCTTTGCTCAAACTTGAAAACGCAAGCATTCTGCAAGACTCAGAAGGTCAAGCACAATGAGTGACAGCAACAGTGGGGACTCGCAAGATTGGCGAGTTGACTACCTGATGTTGGCCGCTTTGTGGGGCTCTTCGTTTTTGTTCATGCGCTTGGGCGCGGGAGAGTTTGGCCCTTTGGCTACTGCCTGGACACGGGTTTGTGTGGCCACCTTGTTTCTATGGCCTTTCATGGTTTGGCAAGGGCACTGGCCATTGTTTAAATCCAAGTGGAAACTCATTTTGAGCTTTGGCATTTTCAACTCTGCCCTCCCTTTTTCGCTGTTTGCCTACGCCGTGATGCACATTTCAACAGGCTTGTCGGCCATCTTGAATGCCGCGGTGCCTTTGTTTGCTGCTATGGTGGCATGGGTTTGGTTAGGCGATCGATTGAACCGATGGCGAATTGCTGGCTTGTTCATTGGCTTTATGGGTGTCACCTTGTTGGCCAGAAATCAAACCAGTTTTCACAGCGATGCTAACCCCGATGCCAGTCTCTGGGGGCAATACACCGCCATTGCAGCCTGCTTGCTTGCTACTTTGTGCTACGCCATCTCAGGCAGTTTTACAAAAAAGTACATGCCTAATTTGCCACCTCTGGTTTCTTCAACAGGCAGCCAATTGGGCGCCACGCTAGCGCTGACCATACCTGCGCTTTGGGCTTTGCCAGATTCCGTGCCAAGCACTCAAGCTTGTTTGTCGCTCATCGTGTTGGGCGTCGCTTGTACGGGCATCGCCTATATTCTGTACTTTAGATTGGTCAACCGAGCAGGGCCAGCCAAGGCCCTGACTGTGACTTTTTTAATTCCCGTTTTTGCCTTAATCTACAGCGTGACGTTTTTAAATGAAACTGTCACTCTGAACATGGTGTTTTTGGGCATGGTGGTAGTTTTTGGCACAGCCCTGTCTAGTGGTATTTTTCCTAAAATGAAATAATCCAACGATGAACCGACGCAATTTTACTTTTCAAATATCTTTCACTTTGCTGGCTGGCATTCTGACTGCCGCCAATGCTTTGGCTCAGGGCACACCTCCCAGTGTGCTTACCGGAACCCAAGCGCCCATCAAGCTTATCGTGCCCTTCACCCCTGGCACTGGCATTGACCTCATTGCACGCACCGTCGGGCCCAAGCTTTCTCAAAGGCTGGGTCGACCCGTGGTGGTTGAAAACAGAGTGGGGGCATCTGGCAACATCGGCACGGAAGCCGTGGTTCGTTCCGCGCCAGACGGACAGACTTTGCTGGTCAGCGTGAACACGCTGGTCATGAACAAAAGCCTTTATGCCGGCTTGAGTTTCGATCCAGTCAAAGATCTCGCACCGGTTATTTTGACCAGTTGGGGACAGCTCTTGTTGGTCACCCATCCAAAATCTAATTTCAAAACCGCAGCCGATTTGGTGGCCACGGCCAAGGCCAATCCAGGGCGCTTCAACTACGCTTCTCCCGGCGTTGGTACACCCCATCACCTGTCCATGGAACTTTTCAAGAGCACTGCCAAGGTGTTCTTGACGCACATTCCTTATCGAGGCACTGCGCCTGCTGTTTCCGACTTGTTGGGTGGCCAAGTGGATGTCATGTTCCTGCCAATCCATGTGGCATTGCCCCAAATCAGAGCTGGCAAGCTCATTGCCTTAGGTCTGGGCAGTGAGCAGCGGCACCCTTTGCTGCCCAACGTGCCCACCATTGCAGAATCTAAAGCCGGTCAAGTCAATGTGGACATGTGGTTTGGCATCTTCGCGCCTAAAAACACATCCAACGAAATCATCCAAGCCTACAACAAAGAAATCAAATTGATTTTGGCCAGTGACGACATTCAAAAAGCATTTCAAGCGCAAGGCATGGACCCAGCCAACAGCACACCCGAAGAGTTCGGTCGACTGGTTGAAAAAGACACAATCCGCTGGGCAGAACTCATCAAAACTCAAAACATCAAAGCAGAATGAACATGAACATTGCCATCGTGGGCGGCGGCATTGCCGGATTAAGTTTTGCTTTAGGCCTTCACAAGCGCGGTATTGACTGCGACGTGTTTGAGGCTGTCAACGAAGTCAAAGAAATTGGGGTCGGCATCACGCTGCTACCTCATGCCATGCGCGAACTTGCAGAAATTGGCGTCCAGTCCGCCATTGAGGCCGCCGGCATTGAGAACTTGGAAAGTGTGTTTTTTACGCACCACGGACAGTTTGTTTACAAAGAAGCAAGGGGTCGACACGCTGGCTATTCACTGCCAGAGATTGGGGCGCACCGCGGAAAGTTGCACCGTATTTTATTTGATGCAGCTGTCAGTCGATTGGGTGCCGACAAAGTGCATACCGGTATGCGGTGCACTGGGTATTCACAAGATAAAGATGGCGTTGAATTGAATTTTCTCAACGCACACAACAACACCAAGGTATCTGTCAAAGCCAACATTGCTGTAGCGTGTGATGGCGTGAACTCTGCCGTTCGCAAACAGATGCACCCCACAGATGCTCTTTGTTTTGGTGGCATCAACACTTGGCGCGGCGTCACCATTCACCCCCCTATCCTCACCGGGAAAAGTTATTTGAGAATTGGCACGGTAGAACTTGGCAAAATGGTCATCTACCCCATCATCGACAACGTCGATGGCAAAGGCAACCAGTTGATCAATTGGGTGGCTGAATTGCAAAAACCCAACGCCGTTATGAACGATTGGAATCGTTCAGTCGACCCTGGGCCTTGCGCTGAAATTTACAAAGATTTCAAATTTGATTTTCTGAATGTGCCCGAACTCATTTTGAAGTCAGAGAAAGTTTTTGAATACCCCATGGTCGACAAAGACGCTTTGCCTTTCTGGACTCAAGGGCGCATCACCCTGATGGGTGATGCTGCACACCCCATGTACCCTCGCGGCTCAAATGGCTCTGCGCAAGCGCTCATTGATGCGCGCACTTTGTCAGATCTATTGAGCAAGCACACAGAACCGCGCGATGCTCTCACAGAGTACGAAACTTTGAGGCTTCCCACAACCGCCAAAGTGGTGGAAACCAATCGCAATGTGCCCCCTGACTTCATCATCATGAAAGCCGAAGAACTGAGCGGCGGCAAACCCTTCCGCCACATTGACGACCTCATTAGCCAAGACGAATTGCGCCAGATTTCTGACAACTACAAAAATGTGGCTGGCTTCGCTTTGGCAAAATGAACGGCGGTTTCAATGGGCGGTTGAAGATGCCGCGCACGCAATTGCCCACACCCCCCCTCAACGTCTTGGCCTGCTGAATTTCTGAGCTTGGTCAGGATGCCGAGTTTGTGTAAAGTGCGCGCAATTTCAGCAGCGCGCTCCCAAGAGGGCCGCTTAAAGGGTAAATCCTCTATGGTGTTGTAGGGGATCATGTTCATCAGCGCATACTTCCCCTTGAGCAAACGAACGATGCCCTCAATTTCTTCATCTGTGTCATTGACGCCTTGCAGAAGTGTCCACTGGTATTGAATGGGGTAACCCGTTTGCTGCGCGTAGATTTCTGCAGCCTCTACCAACTCTTCTGGACTTAACTTGGGAGCTCTTGGCAACAATTCAGCGCGAAGATCGGCACGGGTGGAATGCAAGGAAAGCGCCAGCGCTGGTTTGACCAAGCCGAGCGGCAACTTTTCAAAAACACGTGCATCTCCCACAGTTGAAAAGACCAATGATTTATGGCCTATGTTGCCCACGGTGCCCAACACTTCAATGGCCTCCATCACATTGTCCAGATTGTGCGCGGGCTCACCCATGCCCATGAAAACCACTTTTTTGACCGGGCGATGAAGCCGCGCAAAGGCCACTTGCGCCACAATTTCAGCGCTGCCCACTTGTCTGATCAAACCCTCTTTGCCTGTCATGCAAAACAAACAACCCACGGCACAGCCGACTTGCGAAGACACGCAGACGCCATCGCGAGGCAAACCCACTGTTTCAACGGTTTGCCCGTCTTGCAGAGCAAGAAGCCAGCGTACCGACCCATCTTCTGCGGGATGACTTGATTGCAGTCGAAGCAAATTGGAAAGATTTTCGGACAACTGAGGCAATGCTTTTCGGAGGGCCAAGGGCATGAAGCTCTCTAGGGGCCGGCTGCCACTGTTTTGTGGTTTGGCTTGGGACCACAATCGCAAAATGCGCTGCTCATGGGCAGGCTGTGCCCCCAAGCAACGCAATTGGTTTCGAATCTGACTGATCTGCTGAAATGTCATGCCGCTATTGGACATGAATTTTCAGTCTTATTGCATGGTGATGCCCGCGTCTTTGATGATTTTGCCCCAACGGTCCAATTCTTGAACCATCAAGTTATTCAAGGCCTCGGGCGAAGAAATATCAGCTTCAACGCCAGCGGCATACAACTCTTTTTTTGTATCAGCCGCGTTCATCACTTTGGCAATTTCAGCATTGAGTTTCATCACCACATCTTTGGGCGTGCCTGCTGGGGCCAAAAGTCCCAGCCAAACACTGGCGTTGTAGCCAGGCACACCCGCCTCCTGCATGGTTGGAACATCAGGCAATTGAGGGATGCGCTTAGAGGTTGTGACCGCCAACGCTTTCAATCTGCCTGCAGGCACCTGCGCCATGGCGTTGGGCACCCCTGCAAAACTACTTTCAACCACACCAGCAATCAAGTCATTGGCAGCGCCACCACTGCCTTTGTAGGGCACATGCTTCATCTTGACGCCCGTCATTGAAGCAAACATGCCACCCATCAAATGCTGCGCGCTGCCGTTACCGGAAGATGCATAGTGAATTTTGTCAGGCGAAGCTTTGGCCAAGGCGATGAACTCAGCCACGTTGTTGGCCGGTACCTTTGGATTGACGAGCAGAACATAAGCAGAGTCAACCAACTTGCTGACAGGTGTGAAGCTCTTGATCGGGTCGTAAGGCAATTTGGGGTAAATGGCTGGGCTGATCACGTGGGTGGTCGAAACCATGACCAGGGTATAGCCATCTGGGGCCGCTTTGGCCACAAAATCTGTCCCGATGGTTGAACCCGCACCTGCTTTGTTTTCAATCACAAAGGGCTGGCCAAGTGAGGCTGAAAGTTTCTGCCCTAGGATTCGCGCCACAACGTCCGTAAACCCCCCGGGCGCAAATGGCACGATCAATTTAATGGGTTTGTTGGGATAGGCCTGCGCCAAAGCGGCAGGCGCCGTGATCCCAAACAGACAACTTAACAGTGCAACTTGGCACAACTGTCGTACGAAGTGGCGCATGTCTTATCCCCTGTAAATTGGTGCAGGCATGGTGTAGTAACTGTGCAGAATGTGATAAACCATCATGTAGTTTTTCTGCTGAAAACTGGCGTGAGAAATACCCGCCATCACATTGAACTGCTTGTCTGTGTTGGGCAGCAGTTTGTAAAAATCAATGAGGTCATCAAGCCCGGCAATGCCGTCGTACTCGCCACGCAAAACAATGGTGGGTACCGTGATTTTGAGTGGATCTACAACCGGCAATTTGGAGCACATGTCAACATAAGTGCCGGTAGGCATGGAGTCGTCCAAGGTCAAGATGGCATCGGCAAAGGCACTGATGGTGGCTTCGTCGGCCGTACCGGGATGATCGCGATCAAAGATGCTGTGCACAAAAGCGCGATCGATAGGGCGGCGGTTTTTGGCCAAAAAATCTGGCAATTTTTTGCGGCGCTGCTCCAAGGTGTGGCTGCCCTCACCGGTCCAAACAAAGGCATCTAGCGCCAGCTTGCCAATTCGCTCAGGGTGATTTTGTGCAAACAATGCCGCCTTCAAAGCGCCCGAAGAAATGCCATACATGTGCAACTTTTGCGACACAGAGTGCTTCAAAATGTATTCACTGCCTGTGGCCAAATCTTCTGCGCCATTGGCAATGTCAGAGTTGATGGGGCGGTGTTTGTCAGAGCGGCCATAGCCCTCGTTGTCCATGGTCCAAGTGTCGAAGCCGCGCTCTGTGAACCAGTCCATGACTGAAGAGTAAGGACGGCCAGGTACTGACAAATCGAAGGTGGGTTGTGAAGCCATGGACGATCCGTGCACAAAGAAAATCGTGCCTGCATAAGGCACATTGGGAGATGCTTTTTTCTGCCAAAGAAACAGATTGATATCACCCTTTTTTGTCCAATGCTCTACACCACCAGACCAAGTCACGTTGCTCATGAAAACTCCTGTTACAAATTCGACAATATAGTTGGCCCAAGCATAACGGGGCTCTTTGAATTTGACAGCCTCCAAAACCCCAAGTCTTGGTCAAGGCGATCGCATGTCGTGCAAGAAAGTGCAGAACAGCGTGAAAAATTTTCCAACCCTTGCGCGCTTTGTGAATTTCAATTCAAGGAGATCCGTGTTGGATCAGTAGGAGACCAATGTGGCGAGCTCAGAAGGCGACTGAATGTGCGCATGGGCTTGCCACTTTTGAACATCACTGTGCAACCCTAGGTAACCATAGGTAGCCGCCACCGTTTTCATACCTGCAGCATGGCCCGCAACGATGTCTCGCTCATCGTCGCCCACATACAGACACGAACTGGGCTCCACACCCATGCGCTTGGCCGCCTCCAACAAAGGCGCTGGATGCGGCTTGGCGTATGGCGTTGTGTCGCCACAAACAAGCACTGCCGACGTTTTAAAAAGTGGCATGGCTTGGGTCAATGGTTCGGCAAATCGTTTGGATTTGTTGGTGACCACACCCCAAGGCAATTTGGCAGCTATCAGCGACTCAATCATTTGCACAACACCTTCAAATGCAAATGTTCTTTCGGTCATGCATGCTTCGTAATTGCGAAAGAACTCTTCTTTCATCGCTTCGTAATCAGGATGCTCAGGTGTATGTCCAAACGCCAAAGCAATCATGCCACGCGCACCCGCACCCGCCATGGGCCGGTAATGAGCCAGGGGCAGTGAGGACATGCCTCGGTCCACCCGCATTTTGTCGACGGCCGCGCCCAGGTCCGGTGCACTGTCAATCAGCGTGCCATCAAGGTCAAACAGGATAGCGTGAATATTTTGAAACTTCATACCTAGGGACCCTTGCTATCAAGAGGACATCGGCTTTTGGGTGGCCATCAAATAATTAACATCGGTGTCTGAGTTCATGGCGTACACACGCGTGAAGGGGTTGTAGGTCATGCCTTTCATTTGCGCCAACTCTAGGCCGCCATCGCGCACCCAATCTGCCAGCTCACTTGGCTTGATCAAGCGCCCGTACTCATGCGTGCCCCTAGGCAATAAATTGAGCACATACTCAGCGCCAACAATGGCAAATAGGAATGATTTGGGACTGCGATTTAAAGTCGAGAAGAAGACCCATCCACCAGGCTTCACCAATTGAGCACAAGCCTTCACAACAGCAGCGGGGTGTGGTACGTGCTCTAACATTTCCATGCACGTGACAACATCAAACTGCCCCGCCCGTTGGGACGCCAAGCTCTCTGCACTGATTTCTTGGTATTGAACGCCTTGAGTACCGGCTTCAAGCGCATGCAACTGCGCCACTTTCAACGACTTGACCGCCAGGTCAATGCCCAAGACTTGCGCACCTTGTCTGGCCATGGCGTCTGACAAGATGCCACCACCGCAACCTATATCGACCACTTTCTTTCCAGAAAGTGGCACCAAGGTCTGAATCCAATTCAATCGCAAAGGATTGATTTGGTGTAAGGGCCTGAATTCACTTTCAGTGTCCCACCAACGGTGTGCCAAGTCAGAAAATTTGGCCAATTCGGCAGGATCCACATTGGAGGAAGAAAAGTGGGGGTCAGAAGATTTAGAAGTCATGGCTGGTATTGTCTCCGAAAGTAAAAAAGCCTCCCGAAGGAGGCTTTCTTTTGATCAAAAAGTGCTTGATTTGATTCAAGCTTGCTTTTGATCAGTTGGGGCGTGTACCCACAACTTCGATTTCCACGCGGCGGTTTTTAGAACGGCCAGCATCTGTTTTGTTGTCAGCAACGGGTTGTTTCTCGCCCTTGCCTTCTGTGTAAACGCGGTTTTTCTCAATGCCCTTGGTGACCAAGTAAGCCTTGACAGCGTCAGCACGCTTGACAGACAACTTTTGGTTGTAAGCGTCAGAACCAGCTGAGTCAGTGTGGCCCACAGCAATGATCACTTCCAGATTGATGGCCTTCACTTTGCCAGCCAAGTCGTCCAACTTGGCTTTGCCGTCAGCTTTCAAGACTGATTTGTCAAAGTCAAAGAAGGTGTCAGCAGCGTAAGTCACTTTGGTGGCAGCAGCTGGCGCTGGCGCTGGTGCAGGTGCTGCAGCTGGCGCTGGAGCAGGTGCTGCAGCTCTTGGCGCTGGCGCTGGCGCTGGTGCTGGTGCTGGAGCAGGAGCTGGAGCAGCTGCTTTTGGTGGAGCAATGGCGCCATCGCAAGCGGCAACCGCATTGGCGGGTGTCCAGTTGGCATTGCGCCAGCAGAGTTCGTTGGAGCCGTTTTTCCAAGCGTGCTCGCCTGTGCCATTGCGCCAGTTGTCTACGGATTGCGCGCCTGCAGCAGTTGCCAAGGCAGCTGAAGCCAACACCACTGCCACTTTGTTGAATTTTTTCATGGTTCTCCTCATGGGGATAAATACCGCAGACATCCTGCGAGAAAAGAGACGCTTTGAATGACCATCACTCAAAACGTTGAAATCATTGTGCCATAGACAAAGCCAAATTCCCCAATTTGGTGAAATCAGCTTGATCAGGGTCAATTCATCTCGGTTGATGTGTTGCAAATCAACGACACTCTTTGGACCTAAAATGACAGTCTTTTACCCAGTGCGCCTGACCCCTCATGACCCAGTTTGCCAAAGAAACCCTCCCCATCAGTTTAGAGGAGGAAATGCGCCGCAGCTACCTCGACTACGCCATGAGCGTGATTGTGGGACGCGCACTGCCCGATGCCCGCGACGGCCTTAAACCAGTCCATCGTCGGGTGTTGTTTGCCATGCATGAACTCAACAACGACTGGAACCGCGCCTACAAAAAATCCGCGCGCATTGTGGGTGACGTGATTGGCAAGTACCACCCGCACGGCGACCAGTCTGTCTACGACACCATAGTCCGCATGGCACAAGATTTTTCCATGCGCCACATGTTGGTCGATGGTCAAGGCAACTTTGGTTCCGTGGACGGCGACAACGCCGCCGCCATGCGATACACCGAAATTCGTTTGGCCAAAATTGCCCATGAAATGTTGGCCGACATCGACAAAGAAACCGTCGACTTTGGCCCCAACTACGACGGCTCAGAAAAAGAGCCTTTGGTCTTGCCAAGCCGAATTCCCAATTTATTGGTCAACGGTTCTGGCGGGATTGCGGTGGGCATGGCGACCAACATTCCGCCCCATAACTTGAACGAAGTGGTTGACGCTTGCTTGCACATGCTGCGCAACCCCGAAGCCACCATCGACGAATTGATGGAAATCATTCCTGCGCCCGACTTCCCCACGGCCGGTATTATTTATGGCATCAGCGGCGTCAAAGAAGGCTACCGAACAGGCCGTGGCCGTGTGGTGATGCGCGCCAAGTGCCACTTTGAAGACATCGACAAAGGCCAGCGTCAGTGCATCGTGGTGGACGAGCTGCCCTACCAAGTGAACAAGAAAACCTTGCAAGAGCGCATGGCCGAATTGGTTCACGAGAAGAAGATTGAAGGCATTAGCCACATTCAAGACGAATCCGACAAATCGGGCATGCGTTTGGTCATTGAACTCAAGCGCGGTGAAGTGCCCGAAGTGGTATTGAACAATCTGTACAAACAGACGCAACTCCAAGACACCTTTGGCATCAACATGGTGGCCCTCATTGATGGTCAGCCTAAGTTATGTAACCTCAAAGACTTAATCAGCGTGTTTTTGCAGCACCGCCGTGAAGTGGTCACACGTCGCACCGTGTTCACCTTGCGCAAAGCGCGCGAACGAGGTCACGTGCTGGAAGGTTTGGCTGTGGCCATGGCCAACATCGACGAGTTCATTGCCATCATTCGCAATGCGCCCACACCCCCAGTGGCCAAGGCTGAATTGATGACCCGCCGGTGGGACAGTAAGTTGGTTCGCGAGATGCTGACGCGCACCCGGGCTGACGGCGGTGCTGTCAATGCCGACGACTATCGCCCAGACGATTTGGAAAAAGAATTTGGCATGGGCGGTGACGGTTTGTACCGCCTCAGCGACACCCAAGCCCAAGAAATTTTGCAAATGCGATTGCAACGCTTGACCGGTCTGGAACAAGACAAGATTGTGGTTGAGTACAAAGAAGTGATGTCTGAGATTGAAGACTTGCTTGACATCTTGGCCAAGCCAGAGCGCGTATCCACCATCATTGGCACTGAACTGGGTGAATTGCGTCAAGAATTTGGCCAAACCAAAATTGGCGCACGTCGCAGCTACATTGAGAATAATGCGCAAGATTTGGCCACCGAAGACCTGATCACGCCCACCGACATGGTCGTCACTTTGTCACACAGTGGCTACATCAAAAGTCAGCCCTTGTCTGAATACCGTGCTCAAAAGCGTGGCGGCCGAGGCAAGCAAGCCACAGCCACCAAAGAAGACGATTGGATCGATCAGCTCTTCATTGCCAACACGCACGACTACATCTTGTGCTTCTCGAATCGTGGCCGTTTGTATTGGCTTAAAGTTTGGGAAGTACCTGCAGGCTCACGCGGCTCGCGTGGCCGTCCCATCGTCAACATGTTTCCCTTGCAAGAAGGCGAAAAGATCAACGTGGTCTTGCCTTTAACGGGCGACATGCGCAGCTTCCCTGCCGACCATTACGTGTTCATGGGCACGTCCATGGGCACCGTGAAGAAAACCTCCCTGGATGAATTTAGCAACCCTCGCAAGGCCGGCATCATTGCCGTTGATTTGGACGAAGGTGACTTCTTAATTGGCGCCGCACTCACAGACGGCAAGCACGACGTGATGTTGTTCAGCGACGGCGGCAAAGCCGTTCGCTTTGACGAAAACGATGTCCGACCCATGGGTCGCAATGCGCGCGGTGTGCGCGGCATGATGCTGGACGACACGCAAAGCGTGATTGCCATGCTGGTGGCTGAAGACGAGCAACAAAGTGTCCTGACGGCTACCGAAAATGGATACGGCAAGCGCACCTCCATCACTGAATACACTCGACATGGCCGAGGCACCAAGGGCATGATTGCCATCCAGCAATCTGAGCGAAACGGCAAAGTGGTGGCCGCTACTTTGGTCCATGCCGACGATGAAATCATGTTGATCACCGACACTGGCGTATTGGTTCGTACGCGGGTTGCAGAAATTCGAGAGTTGGGTCGCGCCACGCAAGGCGTGACCTTGATTGGTTTGGACGACGGCGCCAAATTGTCTGGCTTGCAGCGCATTGTGGAAAACGATGCCATCGTGCCAGATGAGACCGGTGAGACGGGTGAAAACTCTGCGAGCAGTGAAGGCGGTGCAGAGGAAAGCGGCTCGACTGAATGACACGGGCCTTCAACTTTTCAGCCGGCCCTGCCGCCATTCCCGATGCCGTCTTGATGCAAGCCGCCAGCGAAATGTTGGACTGGCATGGCAGTGGCATGGGCGTGATGGAAATGAGCCATCGCGGTAAGGAGTTCATGTCCATTTACGAAGAAGCAGAAGCTGATCTTCGTGAGTTGTTGGCGGTTCCCTCCAACTTCAAAATCTTGTTCATGCAAGGCGGCGGGATTGCCGAAAATGCCATCGTGCCCTTGAACTTGTCGCAAGAAGGCACGGTTGATTTTGTGGTGACCGGAAGTTGGAGCCAAAAGTCTTTCAAAGAGGCGGCGAAGTTTTGCACGCCTCATTTAGCGGCAAGCGCACAAAGCAGCAAATTCAGCACCATCCCCTCGCCTGCTGAATGGCAACTGAGCGCCAATGCAAACTACGTGCACGTGTGCACCAACGAAACCATCGATGGTGTTGAATACCATTCGCTGCCTGATTTGGTGGCCTTGGGCAGCAATGCACCCTTGGTCATTGATTTCTCGTCACATGTCGCCTCGCGCAGCATAGATTGGTCCAAAGTAGGATTGGCCTTTGGCGGGGCGCAAAAGAATTTAGGTCCTGCAGGTCTCACCCTTGTGGTGGTTCGAGAAGACCTCTTGGGAAATGCCATGAAGCATTGCCCCAGTGCTTTCAATTACAAAACGGTGGCCGACAACGGCTCTATGTACAACACACCGCCCACCTATTCGATTTACATCGCGGGTTTGGTTTTCAAATGGCTGAAGTCGCAAACTGAAAATGGCTTGACGGGCGTGGCAGCCATGGAACAACGCAACATCGCTAAAGCCAATTTGCTCTACGACTTTTTAGACCAATCACAGCTTTATGAAAACCGGGTTGAAAAATCATGCCGCTCTCGCATGAACATTCCTTTCTACCTGCGAGATGAATCACGCAACGAAGCCTTCCTAGCGGGCGCCAAAGAACGCGGCTTGTTACAACTTAAAGGCCACAAATCGGTGGGCGGCATGCGTGCAAGCATCTACAACGCCATGCCACTTGAAGGCGTCAAAGCCTTGGTCACTTACCTCCAAGAGTTTGAGCTCAAGCTGGCCTAACTCTGCCCCTCATTTGTCCTTGACCGCTCCTCCTTCAACAACGATCAACCATGACGCAACCTATTCAATCTGACGCTTTGGGCGAATTGCGAATTCAAATTGACTCGCTCGATCAGCAGCTTTTGAGTTTGTTAAATCAGCGCGCTTTGGTGGCTGAAAAAGTAGGTGAGATCAAACGCGCAGAAGGCTCGCCCTTTTTTCGGCCCGATCGCGTCGCACAAGTCATTGCCAAAATTGAAAAAACCAATCAAGGCCCTTTGCTCAATGCCCATGTCGCTTCCATATGGCGCGAAATCATGTCGGCCTGTTTGGCCCTGGAAGCACCCCAGCGTGTTGCAGTTCTTGGTCCTGAAGGTACTTTTTGCGAACAAGCAGCCATCGAGTTTTTTGGCAGTGCAGCCAGCCTCATTTACTGCAACAACTTTGATGAAGTGTTTCATGCTACAGCCGCTGGTACCGCACAGTATGGTGTGGTTGGCATGGAGAACTCCACCGAAGGCGTGGTGGCCCGATCACTCGATTTATTTTTACGTTCACCGGTTCACGTCATTGGCGAGGTGAGCCTTTTGGTGCGTCACAACTTGCTGCGTCAAACTGACAACCTCAAAGACATTGAGGTGGTGTTGGCACATCCACAAGCCCTGGCTCAATGCCAAGCTTGGCTGACACTTCACTTGCCGCATGCTGAGCGACGGGCTGTTTCCAGCAACGCAGAAGGTGCCAGACTGGCTGCTAGCAATCCCGCTTGGGCAGGCTTGGCCAGCGAACGTGCAGCGTCCCAATTTGGCTTGCACATCGTGGCCCATGCCATTCAAGACGAAGCCACCAACCGCACCCGCTTTGCCGTGATTTGCTTGCCGCAAACATTGGCCACACCGCCTGTGTCTGGCAAGGACTGCACCAGCTTGGTGGTTTCTGTGCCCAACAAACCAGGCGCTGTGCATGACTTGCTCATGCCCTTGAAGAACAACGGTGTCTCAATGACGCGCTTTGAGTCTCGACCCGCCAAGTCGGGCCAGTGGGAATACTATTTCTACATCGACATTCAAGGTCACATTTCTCAACCTCATGTGGCTGCCGCGCTGCAAGAGCTGCAAGGCTTGTGTGCTTTCTACAAGGTCTTGGGCTCCTACCCTATTCCCGAATGAAATTCGAAAAAGTCGCCCTCATTGGCTGCGGTCTGATGGGCGGCTCGTTCGCTTTGGCTGCTCGAAGAGCTGGTTGGGCGCCTCACATCGTTGGCCACAGCGCCTCAGAATCATCGCGCCAAAAAGCGCTCAGCATGGGCGTGATTGACCTGGCGGTGGACAGTATTGAGCAAGCAGTGAGGGGGGCCGACCTGGTGTTGTTGGCAGTGCCGGTCAAGGCTACAGAGGCTTGCTTTGAGGCCATTGCTCCGGCTTTAAAACCTGATGCTCTTTTGATGGATGTTGGCTCGACGAAGTCAGACATCGTGGTGTCTGCCCTCCGTACCCTTGGCAATAAACTCCACTGCTTCGTTCCAGTGCATCCCATTGCAGGCAAAGAGGTGGCGGGCGTAGAACATTCAGATGTTGACCTCTACAAAGATCGTGCACTGATCGTGACACCGATGGACAGCTCGGGCGCCAAACAGGTTCAGCTTGCCAAACAAGTTTGGAAAAGCCTTGGCAGTTACATCAACGAGCTCACACCTGCAGCACACGATGCTGCTTTTGCGGCTGTCAGCCATCTGCCGCATGTTTTGTCTTACGCCATCATTCGCGGCATTTTTCAACAGCACAATGGCCCCAGCTTGATAGCACTTGGCGGCCCAGGCTTCAGAGATTTCTCGCGCATTGCTGCAAGTGACCCCGTCGTCTGGCGTGATATTTTGTCCACCAATCGCGAGCAGGTCTTGCTACAAATCAGCCACTTCAAAGACGCACTGAACGACTTTGAAAAAGCCATTCAAGCCAACGATCTCCAAGCGCTTGAAGACATGATTCGCCAAGCCAGTGATTTGCGCTTCAATTGGCGCATGGGTGCCAGCCAAAATTCAAAAAAATAAATCAGCCAACATGTTTGCAACCGCGTTTCTTGATCTCCCTTCCCTGCAACAAGCGGGTGGCACTGTCACACTGCCTGGCTCTAAAAGTATTTCCAATCGCGTTTTGTTGTTGTCTGCACTTTGCGAGGGTAGCACTTGGGTGCATGACCTTTTAGATTCAGACGATACCCGTGTGATGTTGACTGCTTTGCGTCAACTGGGCTGTGGTGTTGAACCCAAGGCGGGTACCCACAGTGTTTGCATCACTGGCTTGGGACAAAGCAGTTCAAACGGTCAAGCAGCTGTCTTGAAGAAGCCCACTGAAGCCATTGAGTTTTTCATGGGCAACGCCGGTACGGCCATGCGCCCGTTGACGGCAGCGTTGGCGGTGATGGGCGGCGACTTCACTCTCAAAGGCGTGCCGCGCATGCACGAGCGCCCCATTGGCGATTTGGTCGATGCGCTGCGCCTCTTGGGTTGCCACATCGAATATTTGGGCAACGAAGGCTATCCGCCCTTGCGTGTGCAGTCACCTCAACTGCAACTCGACAAACCCATTCAAGTGCGCGGCGATGTGTCCAGCCAATTCCTCACGGCACTTTTGATGTCCTTGCCTCTGGCAGCACAAAAAGACATCGTCATAGAAGTGGTAGGCGAACTCATTTCCAAGCCTTATATCGAAATCACCCTGAATTTGTTAACGCGCTACGGCATCAACGTCAAACGCGATGGCTGGCAACGTTTCATCATTCCAGCCAGCAGCCAATTCACCTCGCCTGGCGAAATTCACGTGGAAGCCGACGCTTCGTCTGCCAGCTACTTCATTGCTTTGGGTGCATTAGCCGGTACCGACAAACCTGTTCGCATTCAAGGCGTGGGCCCCGCTTCCATTCAAGGCGACATTCGCTTCATGGATGCCGCTGCCCAAATGGGGGCACACATTGAGAGCGGCCCCAACTGGTTAGAAATCAAACGCGGTGCTTGGCCGCTCAAAGCCATCGACTTGGACTGCAATCACATTCCTGATGCGGCGATGACGTTGGCCGTCATGGCCCTTTATGCCGACGGCCCCACCACCCTGCGCAACATTGCCAGTTGGCGTGTGAAGGAAACCGATCGCATTGCGGCCATGGCCAAAGAATCGCGCAAGTTGGGCGCGCAAGTTGAAGAAGGCCCCGATTGGTTGCGAATACATCCCTTGCCGGCAGGTCAATGGCAAGCCGCTAGCATTCACACTTATGACGACCATCGCGTGGCCATGTGCTTCTCTTTGGCTGCTTTCAATGCCGACCAGCAGGCTATACGCATTGAAGACCCCAAGTGTGTGGCCAAAACATTTCCAGACTATTTTGAAGCGCTGTTTTCTTTGGCCCAAACACCTGCAGACCGAATACCTGTCATATGCATCGATGGCCCAACTGCCTCTGGCAAAGGTACTTTGTCCAGCTTGGTGGCAGAACGCTTGGGATACCACTACCTAGACTCTGGCGCCCTGTATCGCGTCACTGCCTATGCCGCATTGCAAGCAGGCTTGAGCCTAGACACTGTCAACGAGTCTGCCATTGCAGCACTGGCCGAGAAGTTGCCGGTTCAATTTGAGGGCGACAAAGTCTTGCTCAACAAGCAAGATGTGACCGATGTCATTCGCAGCGAAGAAGGCGGCATGAACGCCTCCAAGGTTTCCACATTGCCTGCCGTTCGGATGGCCTTGGTGGCCCTTCAGCACAGCTTTCAGCGCCTACCCGGCCTCTTGGCCGATGGGCGCGACATGGGTACCGTCATCTTTCCTGGCGCACCTTTGAAGGTGTTTTTAACGGCCAGTGCCTCAAAAAGAGCCGACAGGCGTTATAAGCAATTGATTTCTAAAGGTTTTCAGGCTAGAATCGCCGATCTCAGAGCTGACCTAGAGGCTCGCGACGCACGAGACAGTTCTCGCAGCTTTGCGCCCTCAAAGCCAGCCCTAGACGCAATGCTGCTAGACAACTCCGACCTGAGCATCGAACAATCGGTGGTTCAAGTTCTTGACTGGTGGCAAAGCAAACAAGGCTTTCCCGTTTAAATTAATCCGTAAACAAAGAAGACTTGCAGAGGCCCACAAAGCCCCCTTCCGCGCTGCATGCGCACAGGCTTTGTGGTTCATCAACTTAACCTGCGTGAAAACGCAAACAACCGCCGCAACTAGCCTTGTTAACGACGCAATGGTGCAGTCGTCAGACCTTTTTGTGGATTAGGAACTTGAATGTCAGAATCTTTTGCAGCCCTATTTGAAGAATCACTGAAGCGCACGGAAATGCGCACAGGCGAAGTGATCACCGCTGAAGTTGTTCGCATCGAACACAACTTCGTGGTTGTGAACGCCGGCCTCAAATCTGAAGCCTACGTCCCCCTGGAAGAATTCAAATCAGATCTGGGCGAAATCGAAGTCCAAGTGGGCGACTTCGTGTCTGTGGCCATCGGTTCCATCGAGAACGGCTACGGCGACACCATTTTGAGCCGTGACACTGCCAAGCGTTTGGCCTCATGGTTGTCATTGGAAAAAGCCTTGGAATCCGGCGAATTCGTCACCGGCACCACCAGCGGCAAAGTCAAAGGCGGCCTCACTGTTTTGGTCAACGGCATTCGTGCTTTCTTGCCAGGTTCATTGGTTGACACACGTCCTACCAAAGACCTGTCACCGTACGAAAACAAGACCATGGAATTCAAGGTCATCAAGTTGGACCGCAAGC
>JAIYCG010000040.1 GCA_027488115.1 Comamonadaceae bacterium
AACCGAGTGCGAGCGGTTAAGCAAAAAGCCCACACTCGACAGAGCGGACTGGGGTCAATCCGCTCTGCGCAGTGCAGGCTTGGGGAAAATACTGAGCTACCCGACTGGTAGTAAGCAACTTAGCGCAGGGTGTTAAAAACCCAATAAAATCAATAAGTTAGGCCTACTTTTCTGCCTAAATTTCAGTTCGTTACTAGCAATCTACTTTTGTGGATGCTGGTTTTGGGCACATGTCCAAATACAACAATGCCTTGCCACGCCTCAAACGTTTTTGTTGGGCAGTTGGCAAGCTCACATGGCGGTCTACTGGCTGTCTACTATTTGAATCAAGCGATTGATTTATGCCAATCCGATTCACTTATGTCGTTGCAATCATGAAACTCGACTTCGCTCACAATGCCCTTGAGGCTTTAACCATTCCTGAAAATAAGGTCAAAACGTCTTTTACCGACAAGCGCATTCGCGGCCTGCAGTTTGAGCTCCGTCAAACTGGCGGTTTTTTCAGTTTTCGTTATACCTATCAACACAAACAAAGAAGCATTCCCATCGGCAAATTTGGCGTTATTTCAGTGGCCGATGCCAGAAAACAAGCGCTGTCTTTGGCCAGAATGGTGGCGCTAGGCCAAGACCCTCTGCAAATCAAGCAAGACCAGGGTGGCTGCCTTTCTTTGAACGACTTTTTCCTGCAGCGCTATTTGTCTTTTGCCAAAGCGACCAAGCGAAGTTGGAAATCAGATGTCTCCCTTTACAACAAACACATTCAGAAAGTATTTGGCTCCACCAAACTGAACCTCATCAGCAGCACACAAGTACAAAGTTTTTTGTACAAAAAAATTGCAGATGGATTTGCCAAAGGCACTGTCAACAGAATGTTGTCCTTCATTCGCCATGTGTTCAATTTGGCGCTGGACTGGAAATTGACAGGCGTTCAAGAAAACCCTGCCAAGTGCATCAAGTCCTTTGAAGAAAACAACAAGGTAGAGCGCTATGTCAACCCAGACGAAGCCTTGGTTCTAAAGCAAGCCTTGGAGGCAAGTGCCAATGCCTCGCTCAAGTTCATCATTGCGTTTTTGCTGGTCACAGGTGCCAGAAAAAATGAGGCTTTGAAAGCGCGGTGGCAAGACTTAGATCTCAATGCCAACGTGTGGCGTATTCCGCTGTCAAAATCTGGCAAGGTGCGGCATGTGCCTTTGTCGACAACCGCCTTGCAATTTTTAAGTCTCATTAAAATTCACAGTGCAGCATTGCTTGGCCACGAAGCAGTCACTTGCCCCTTTGTTTTTCCCAATCCCAACACCCTCAAACCCTTCAGCTCGGTGTTTTATGCTTGGGATACGGCTAGAAAAAAAGCAGGTTTGGCCGATGTCAGAATTCATGACCTGCGGCATACCTTTGCCTCCACCCTTGTCAATCAGGGCGTGCCGCTGTATGAGGTGCAAAAACTGTTGGGTCATTCTCAAATTAGAACGACAGAGCGATATGCCCACCTGCAACAAAAAAGGTTGCAAGAATCAGCCGGTTTTGCAGGCAGGGCCTTTGAGCATATTTTGATAAAACCTGTGCCAGGGGTTCAGAAATTGTGATAATTGCCCTATGAATCCCGTTATTTACTATCACCCAGAGGCCTACACCACCAGCGGCCCTAAGCTCATGGGAAGAAATGCAGCCGGTGAGTCGTTTTTACGTGGGTATTTAAGCTACAGCAAGGCTTCGGCATTTTGGGCACAAGTGCAAAAACCAGAGCATGGTCAGCACTTTGCTGCACAGGTTAAAGCACAAGGTCGTGAAGAAGCCGTGCATGCGGTAATGCCCCACAACTTAGGCGCATTGTCGCAAGCGGGTTTGGTGTATTACCCTGGGCCAGGGATTGGGCAGCATGCGTTTCATCGAAGTGTGGCAGCTGGCTCTCATGCTGCTTGGAGTTTGTGTGGCATTACGCACACCACCTCTTCTGCAGGCGCCATGGACGCCATCAGCGAGCTGCTGACAGCGCCCGTACAACCCTGGGATGCTGTCATTTGTACCAGCACCGCTGTGAAAGACAATGTTTCCCGCTTGTTGCAAGCACAAGCCAACATGCTCAAAGAACGTTTGGGCATTAGCAAGTTGGTATTGCCAATGCTGCCGGTTATTCCTTTGGGCATTCACACCCAAGATTTTGTATTCAGCGATGCTCAAAAAAATGCATCACGAGGCAGGCTGAATGCAAACGACAACACCCTGGTGGTGCTGTTCATGGGCCGCTTGTCGTTTCACGCCAAAGCCCACCCTTTGGCCATGTACCAAGCTTTGCAAAAAGCCGCTGAATTGCTGAAACCTGCTGGCCAAAAAATCAAGCTGGTGGAATGCGGCTGGCATGCCAACGAGTACATCCAAAAAGCTTACCAAGATGCAGCCCGCCAAGCCTGCCCCGATGTAGAGGTGATCACTCTAGATGGCCGAAAAGCCGAAGACCGTGAAACAGCATGGGCGGGTGCCGATGTGTTTTGCTCCCTGTCCGACAACATACAAGAAACGTTTGGCATTGTGCCCATTGAGGCCATGGCGGCAGGTTTGCCCGTGGTGGTCAGCGATTGGGATGGTTACAAAGACACTGTGCGTCATGAGGTCGATGGCTATCGCATTGCCACCGTCATGCCCGAAGCGGGTTTGGCCGCCGATCTGGCTTTGCGCCATGCCTTGGAGGTCGATACCTACGACATGTACTGCGGCCACACGTGCAGCTTGGTCTCGGTGGACATCGAAGCTGCAGTACAAGCCTTTGTTAAATTGTTTGAGTCGCCTACGTTGCGCCAAGCCATGGGTGCTGCTGGACGTCAACGTGCGCAGCAAGTCTACGACTGGAAGGTCATCATTGCGCAATACGAGGCTTTGTGGGCTGAGCAAGACCGTGTCCGTTTGGCAAGCTTGCAAGATGCCAGTCAATTACCCGCCAAGTTGGCCCATCCCTGGCCTGCTCGCATGGATCCGTTCCATGCGTTTGCCAGCTACCCAACGCAATCTTTAACGCCCACCACGGTGCTGAGCTTGGTGGATAATTCGGTAGAAGCGGCTGCGGCTCGTCTAAACACTTACCAAGCCTTGGCCATGGTGAGTTTTGCCAAATGGGTGTTGCCAACCGAAGCAGAGATTGCAGCCGTTTTAAAGCAAGCCGCTGTAGGCCCTCAAGAAGCCTTGCAGTTGGTGCAAACCGTCGACAATGCTAGAAAACCTTTTGTGTTCAGAACTTTGGCATGGCTTTTAAAGATGGGCATTTTGAAAGTGCACGCCTAAATTGCACTCCTAAAGTTCATGCCTAACAAAGGCACACTGTTTCCGCATATGAAAATTCTGTTTATTCATCAAAACTTTCCAGGTCAGTTTAAGTTCTTGGCACCGGCCTTGGTGCAACAAGGCCACGAAGTGGTGGCCATGACCATGCAAAAAACCGAGGCCAAGTCTTGGCAGGGTGTGAGCTTGGTGCACTACTCGGCGCAGCGGGGTAGCACGCCTAAAGTACATCCTTGGGTGTCAGACTTTGAAACCAAAACCATCCGCGCAGAAGCCTGCTTTAAAGCCGCACTGGCCATGAAGGCCAAGGGTTTTGTGCCCGATGTCATTGTGGCGCACCACGGCTGGGGTGAGAGTTTGTTTTTGAAAGAAGTGTGGCCACAAGCCAAGCTGGGCATTTACTGCGAGTTCTTCTACCACCCGCACGGTGCCGACGTGGGCTTTGACCCCGAGTTTCCAGCAACGGACGAAGGCGATGTGTGCCGCTTGCGCCTTAAAAACCTGAACAACCTGCTGCACTTTGAAGTGGCCGATGCAGGCATATCACCCACACACTGGCAGGCCAGTACGTTTCCAGCGCCATTCAAAGACAAGATCACGGTTGTGCACGATGGCATTGACACGCAAGCTGTTGCGCCCAACCCAGCGGTAAGCCTGACACTGAAGAAATCCAACGGCGAAGATTTGGTGCTGACGCGAAGCAGTGAAGTGGTCACCTTTGTCAATCGCAACCTCGAGCCTTACCGCGGCTATCACACCTTCATGCGCGCTTTGCCTGAGCTGCTGCGCAAACGTCCGCATGCGCGCTTCTTGTTGGTTGGTGCAGACGACGTTAGCTACGGTGCCAGACCCGATGCCGAGAAGTATGGCAGTACCAAATGGAAAGACATTTTTGCAAACGAAGTACGCTCACAAATTAGCGATGCCGATTGGCAGCGTGTGCATTTCTTAGGGCATGTGCCTTATCAGTATTTCATTCCGCTGTTGCAGCTGTCTACGGTGCATGTGTACCTTACCTACCCGTTTGTACTCAGCTGGAGTTTGCTTGAGGCCATGAGTGCGGGGTGCGCCATTGTGGCCAGCGACACGCAACCCTTGCACGAAGCCATCAAGCACAATGAGACTGGCAAGCTGGTGAGTTTTTTTGATGCCAAGGCATTGGCCCATAGCGTGAGTGATTTGCTAGACCAGCCCGAAGAGCGCGCGCGTTTAGGTGCCAATGCCCGTGCCTTTGCAAAGCAACATTACGATTTACAAACAGTCTGCTTGCCGCAGCAGTTGGCTTGGGTTAACAGCTTGCGAAGTATTTAAGAGCAACTTATGAGCAACTTAATAGCAACTTAAGAACAACCTGAATCAAGAGCCAAGTTTTGGCAACAACCTTTAATTTTCAAAAAGTATTTCCATGTCCCTTATCAAATGTGTGTTGTGTGTTGCATTGCTTGCCCTGTTAAGCGCTTGTGGCGGTTCTTCAGAGTTTCCGCCAGTCATTACAGGTGTCAAGGTGCAGTCTTTAAGGTACGGTAACCCAGCCACCATTTATTTGGGGGGCAAAGACTTGCGCTCCTCCATCACGGTAGACACCAATGGCGCCTGTACCAACCCCAGCTTTGCATCTGGCAGCAACACCGATACCTTGGTGTTGAACTGTGGTGTGAAAGTGGTGGGCGACATACCACTCACCATCAAGGCTGAAGATGGCAGCGTCCTTTACACCACCACTTTGACGGTGCCTCTACCTCAAGTCACATTGTTTACAACCAAGGGCATCGTGGTGCTAGAGCTAGACCTTGTTACGGCGCCCATTTCTAGCAACAACTACCTAAGCTATGTCAGCAAAGGTTTTTACACTGGCACCTTGTTTCACCGCGTGATTTCGGGCTTCATGATTCAAGGCGGTGGCTACACCACCGGCATGGTTAAAAAGACCGGCCAAGCTGCTCCCATTGAGCTGGAATCAAACAAAGGCCTGTCCAATTTGCGAGGTACTTTGGCCATGGCACGCACCAGTGTCTTTAACTCTGCTACGTCCGAGTTTTTTATCAACGTGGTTGACAACACCTTCTTAGATTATAAAAATGCAGGCAATCCTGGTTATGCCGTATTTGGCAAAGTGGTTCAGGGCATGGATGTGGTGGACGCCATTGTGGCTCAGCCCACCGCTGTCCAAAATGGCTTTGCCGATGTGCCCCTTACAGACGTTGTGATCAGTTTGGTTTTGCAAACACAGTAAATGAATTCAGTTTTAGATGTTCGCGCTGCAATGCTCCAATGCCTAGAAGGCGGGCAGTACCACGCGCGAGAAAAAATTAAGCAAAATGGCGCACAGCCCTATACCGATTTTTTAAGCATTGGCTTGGCTCTCAAAAATTGCTTCACCAATCCTGCAAAACACGATGAACTGATTGCCCGCTTAAAGCCACATGCAGACGTGATCATTGGCGTGCTGCCCCCTGGCATTCAGTCGCAGGGCTTGCTGCCTACAACAGAAGAACTGGCCGACCCCAACTTCAAACTCCTGCAACTGAAAGACGTCAGCGACGAGCAATTGCGCAAATGGATTGTGGACGATGGCAGCTTGGTCTATGGCGAGCTAACCAGTGAAGAACTGCACAATTACTTTGCAGCCGTTTGCCCATTGCTAACACCTGGTGGGCACTTTGTAGATTTAGGCAGTGGCCTGGGCAAAGTGGTTATGACGGCAGGCCTTAACTTTCCTTTTGAAACCTGCAAGGGCATAGAGATCGTGCCGTATCGCCACCGCATGGCGCAAGAGCGTTACTTGCATTTGCTTAAAGTAGGCCAAGAGTCGTTTAACCAATTGCAAGCGCCAACCAAACCAGAAGACGTGGTCTCTCTGCCTTGGACCACAGAACTGTTGGTGCAACATTTGTTGAACTTTCCCAAACGCACCAGCTTCATGATGGGAGACATGTTCACTTGTGACGTATCTCAGGCCAGTCTGGTCTTTCTTTACAGCACTTGCTTTGGGTCATTCATCCACAAGATTGCGCACAAAATGGCCAACGAAGCGCCCGAGGGCTGTTTGGTAAGTTCTACCACGCATGTGATGAACCACCCAGGTTTGGAATTGGTCAAACACTTGCCTGCCAAAACAGTCGCTTGGACCGATGTGTTTGTTTACAAACGTGTAGGCACAGGTCCTTGGCCAGAGTTGGCGCAGATAGCCTCTTACTTGCCCAATTTAGATGAGTGGGAAGTTAAGGCTAGGGAGTTGATGGTGGCGGCTACAGCCAGTGTTTAGAATCATTTAGAGTATTTAGATGTCAATCGGTGCAATGGGGCTACCTAAAGTAACCACAGTATATTGATACTAGCCATTTCAGCCTTTGCGATCCCCACCACTTGAATGACAGGCTCGTCTGAGCCAATGTGCAGGTATGCGGCTTCATCCAATGGAATCCAGCCGATTGACTCTGCTTGGATGTTGGCCAGTTCTACCCAGAAGTCTTCTTCTATGGAGTTCATTAGAGTTTGATCGTGTCACTACCGCCAATGGCGGGTAAGGCTGCTTGAAGCGCTTTTGAATAAGCAAGTCGAGCTGTTTGCAGGGCTGCAGCTTTGGCTTGGAGTCGGGCCAGTTCTGAGTCTACAAATTGGATGCTGCCAAGTTGTGCTTTTGCATCGTCGGATAGTGACTCTAGGTCGTATTCTTTGTTGTCGATGGTGATTGTGGTCATTTGAAGTCCTTTCATAAATAGAAAAACCCCACTGCCTTTTGAGCGGTGGGGTTTTGGCGGATTTTCACATCTAGCCCACACCTTGCGGTGCAGGTTTGGCTCCTTTATTGGAGATTAGGAAATAAAGATACCGTCGGCAGTTGTAATGCTGTTGGTAGTGAGCAACGTAACTGCTGATACACCAACCAATTTAACAATGGAGTCGGTTGTGTTGTTGTTGAACACGTACGAGTCAGTTAAACCAGAAGATGTATAGGTGAATACAGCGGTGTCGCCAATGGTTGTTGCAACTACTGACTGGACGGCAGCAATAGCCTGAGCAAGAGTGATGGATGCGGCACTAGTACCAGCAAAAGTTACCAAACCTGCAGAAGAGACTGCTACTGTCAACTGCCCAGCAGTGTAACCAGTCGCAGCAGTTGCTGCGTAGGTGGTAATAGCACTGGTACCAGCAAAGTCGATTCCATCAGATACCTTGGAAACAACTCCGCCTGTCTGGTGTGATAGCTTGAAGCCAGTTACCACGTCATAGGCTGTGGTTGAGCTGTCACCAGCTGCCACTGTTAGTAATACATTACCAAGAAACGTAGCGCCTGTGCCTTGATTTGCTGTTTTGATTGTGATCAAGTCAGCACCAGTACCTGCGTTGATTACAACTGACTGGTTTGTATTAACGAGCAGAATGCCAGTTTCAACTGAAATTGTATCTACACCAGCACCGGTTGTTACAGAAATAGTACCGCCCGCGCCAGCTGTACCAACCGCAGACGCAGCAGTTACTTTAACTGTGTCGTTGCCAGCACCAGTAACGATGGTTACGTTATCAGCTGTTGATGCCAAATCACCAGCGGTTACTAAAGTGATGGAGGTGGTTTTATCATAGGCGAGTGATTCCCATGAATAAGTTGCATCGTTAGCTAAGGTGGAACCAGTAACTGTCAGCGTTGTTGGGAATGCAGCAATTGTGTTGGTTGTCAATCCAGTAACACTAACAGCAGTCGTCGCGCCTAAGATCAGCTTCTCAAAACTTGTGAGTTTCTTGAAGTCGGCATCAACCAAAGTCAATGTGCTTGTAATGTTAATAGTGTCTGTACCATCGCCACCGATCAAAGTTGGATCTGTTACTGCATCACCAATTTGAGCAGCTGTTGCGCTGAAAAAGTCACTGCCAGCGCCTGCGTCGTAGGTTGAAGCTACAGCAGTGCCTAAAGTGAAGCTATCGCGAACAGCAGAACCTTTGAAAGATGAGCCAGAAACTGGGCTGCCAGCAACTGTTAAACCAGTAATTGCATCAGTTCCCAAATCGCCATTACCTGTCAAGGCTGCGCCATCAACTGCAACAGCTAAAGTTGTTGCAATGTTACTCAAAACTACTGAAGTACCAAACAGGTTAACTTTAGCCAGGTTGACATCTGAGAATGCTGAAACTGTAGACGTTCTTGCACCACCAACGGCTGCAGTAGGTCCAGCTGCTGTAGTGATGTTAACTGTCTCATACCCTGTCAAAGTCAATGGGCCAGCATTCGTAGCTGCAGTGGTAGTTAATCCAGTACCCATGGTCATGTTCAAGGTATTTGTGGTACCGGAAACAGGAGTCAAAGTAGATGTACCAATGTCTGCAAGAGCAACCACTGTTTGAGCTGCGCTCAAGTTTGTGATTGTGTTGGTTGTACTAGTCAATTGAACAGAAGTGATTCCAGGAACCAAAGATGCGTCGTATGTACCAACCAATCGAATTGCTTCAAAGTTGGTGTACTTGGCACCCAAAGTAGCTGTGTTCACATGTGACAAGTTAGTACCAACAACCAAAACGTCGCCAGTACCAGCACCTGCGTCAACAGAACCTGTTACCAAGACACCGCCAGTTGTGATCACGTCATTGCCAGAACCACCCTTGAAAGACAAGGCTGCATTGGAATTCAATGTTGCAGTTACTGCACCAGCGAACCCGGATGCATCAACTGTCTTCACAGTTGTTGTCTCCAATGTACCAAGATTTAGTGCTGTACCGGTACCTGTAGCAGTGATAGTGGCTGCTGTCCCGACAAAGCCAGTTACACCACCTGTTGTTAAGCTTGTGTTTGCAACAATGTTCAAAGCTGTTGCTGCACCACCCAAAGCTACACCGCCCAAAACGTTTGTTTTGGAGATAGGTGTAACAGTTGCATTTGTGATGTCGCCGCTTGATGTCAAGGTTGCAGTTTGTACACCAACACCGCCCGCAGAGCTCAATGTCAAAGCACCTGCAGTTACACCACTAACAGTTACGTTAGAAGATGTTGATGTTGTGGCAGACTGAACAGTAGTTGCACCGTTGGTGACTGCTCCGTTGCCATTGATAGTTACTGTCTGAGTAGATGCAACGTTATTAACTGTGACATCACCAGTGGACACATCGTTAACGATGCTTGTTGAGCCAACAAACTTTGATGCATCAATTACGTCTGCACCAGTTGTTGCATTGGTTCCGGCAACACCTTGAGTGGTTGATGTAATTGCTGAAGGTGATGCAGCACCGATACCGGAACTTGCAACAACCGATGAATAACCAAACGTAGAACCGGTATATACGAAATTACTTAAAACTCCTCCTTGGCCACCAAAATTTATAGTGATAACACCTAGTAAGTTTGTTGCAATATTTGCACCTGCAACTTCATTTATTTTATTAACAAAAGCAAGGGCAGCAGGACCAACGGTTGTGCCACCAGCAGTTGCAGTTGTATAGGAAACACCGTTATACGTAAATGTTCCTGTTGCTGCTGCTGCATCGGTGGTTATTGTTATAACTTGAGATTGTGGTGCAAGAACGTTTGTAACAACTGCAGCGGTGGTCAAGGCACCATCTATCGCAGTGGTTGTGACAGGGCCAATACTAACAATTGAAGAAGAAACGATCGCGACTCCGTCAACAGCATCAGATGTGGCAACTTTTTTACCTAAATAAGCGTTAATTGCAGATGCCATAGCTTCTGCTTGAACAGCCTTACTTGCACCGGCAGCAATTGCAGCAGTTGTTACTGAAACTCCATTGACGTTAAAAGATAATGTAAATCCGCCAGTGTCAGCCGCTGCAGTTCCAACGGTAATTTGGTTAACTTGGCTGAGACCAGACTGAGCTGTTCCACCAATTGTCAAATCAGCAACTGGGGCTGTTGCTGTAGAGCTTGTGTAAACAATTGTATTTGTTCCTGCAGTACCTGCAGCTTTTGTCCAACCACTCAATGAACCTGCTAATGTGAAGCCTGTACCTGAAGTTGCAGTACCAGCCAAGGCAGTAGCCACGGCAGATGCAGATAAACCAGCGGTTGCCAATAAAGTTTGACCTGCTACTGTAAGTGTTTGACCTGGCAACATAGGCTGCATAGTCAATGTGGACTTTTCAGTTGTACCTGTTGAAGCAGCAGTTAAAGTGTTCACATTTTTGAGTTTAATTGTCTCAAAGTTAGAAACGTAAGCACCTGTAGGCAATGTCCAGACAGCAGTACCAGTATCTGTAATTGTCAATGTATCAGCTGTACCAGCACCACCATCTAAAACGTCGCCAGTATTGAGAGTCAGGTGAGTGGCAGTGTAAGTGTCTGCACCGGCACCACCTGTTGAAACATCAACGCCAGTTGTGAGGGTGAAGGGCTTTGCCACCAATGTCAAAGCCAATGCATCAGCAATAACCTTCTCTGCGGCAGCGTCAGTGATGACCTTAGCAGCAGCGTCAGAGATAACCTTAGCAGCAGCGTCAGAGATAACCTTAGCAGCGGCGTCAGTGATAACTTTAGCAGCAGCGTCAGAGATAACCTTAGCAGCAGCGTCAGCTGTAATCTTAGCAGCGCCAGCACCTGTTGCACCAGCAGCAGAAACAGCAGCAGCAGCTACTGTGTCATCTGTGGTCACAGTTGTAGCGGCAGCAGCAGCTTTAGAAGCTGTAGCAGCAATTACAGCATCGGCAGCAGCTTTGGTAGCGGCAGTAACAGAAGTGTTCAATGCTGTTTGGGCAGCAGCAGCGGCCAGGTCATCGGCCGATGCAGCGTCAGAGGCTGTCTTAGCAAGACCAGCAGCAGTAACAGCAGTAGTTGCAGCTGAAGCAGCGGCTGCGGCTTTTGCTGTGGCGATGATCACGTTTGCATTGGCAGTTACAACATCAGAAGCAACTGGATTTGCAACGTTCAATGCAGTAGTTAGTGCTGTGTTGGCAGTTACTACGGCAGCGTCTGCAACTGTCTTAGCAGTCGCCGCAGCTGTAGAAGCGTCTGTCAATGTTTTTGTAGTTGCAGCCAATACAGTAGCGTCTGTCAATGCAGCTTTTGCAGCAGCGGCTGTTTGAGCTGTTTGGGCTGCAGTTAAAGCAGTGTCAGCGGTAGTAGCTGCAGCTATTGCCGTGGCAGCGGCTGAGGCAGCGTTAGTAGCTGCAGTTGTTAAAACGGCCTGAGCAGCAAGCAATGCTGCAGCGGCTTTCTCTGCAGCAGTGGTTGAAGAAACTGCAGCGTATGTACCTGAGGCAGTGCCAGCAGTTTGTGATGCGACTTGAGAGTTTGCAGCTTTAGTGTTGAATGTTGCAACTGAAGCGCCGTAGACGGCTTCAGTGGTAGACATGTTGGAGTAGTCGTTCAGCAAAGTGAGCAATGTTGCACCAGCTTTTGCAAAACCGCCGCCAGCATTCAATTGACCAGCGACCCAAGCCTCAAGGCCTGATACAGATGATAAGCCAACGTTAGCCAACACAGCTTTAGCGATGTCGGTAGTTGTTTTGCCCTTGAACTCAGCCGCTACGGCGGCGTTAGCCCATGCGTCAAGTTCGGCAGCAGTTCTGTTAGCTGCCAAGATTTCTGAGTAGTCAGCTGCGCTCAGTTGCTGATTGAATACAGCACCGGAGATACGCACTAACTGAATGCCATTTGTTGGGATAGCCATTTGAGATTTCCTTAATTAGGTTTATGTAAAAACTTGATTTCTTTGCAAAGAAACCGAGTGCGAGCTAAGCAAAAAGCCCACACTCGACAGAACGCACTGTTTTCAATGCGCTCTGCGGGGTGTGGGCTGGCTGTTTTTGTCGCCAAATAACGACAAAACTGGTAGTAAGCAGTTGTCTACAAAGAAAAAATTAGGCTAATCAAATCAAATAGTTATGTAGCTTTTGAGTGTGTTTTAAGACGTGTGTGTACGTCCTGTGTATCAAGACACAGAGTTCATTAGCAATTTGAGATGGCCGCTACAACCGAAAACTGGTTATTGGGCTGTGTACATCCGGTGTGTACTAAGTGCAGTCGATTTGTTATTTACGACGCAATGGTTTTTCTTGAAGCGGTGCAACAAAGTCGTTGCCGACTAGGGAGTGGACTAGATCCTCTTCGGCCAACCCTTGATCGATTACTTTCTGCGATTGGCGTAATGCATTGAATTTCAAAGTGACGTGCATGACGTGGTTGATGTCATCAGGACTTTTGAAATCTTTCATTAGCTCATCGCATCTGACACCCGCTTGTGCGAGGACCGCTACCGCAGATATGCATAACCCACGTTTGAGTGGTGGACTGCCTTTTTCCAACCTAACTAAAGTTGTCCTATGGACACCTAGCATTCCAGCCAATGTCGTTTGACTCAACGACAGGGCGTTTCTTCCAGCACGAACAAATGCACCGTATGCCAGACACACGTCGGGGTCATGTATTTGCTTGGAATTGTTGAGTAGGTCATCCATAACCATATTTTCTCCGCTCTGTTGCGTCAAAAGCTATAGCCCACAAAAAATAGCTTGTATAAGCGACATAAAATCGGCTAATATGTTGTAAACAACAAAATGTCGCTTAAAAATGAAGTTGGGTACCCTTCGTAATCAATTGCAAGTGGACAAGTTCTGTAGCAACTGGGCTACAGGACGGCAAGCCATTAGCGATGCCAAGGTACGTGGGTTGCAGCTTGAGCGTATGGAGTCTGGTCAAGCGAGATGGCGACTCCGTTACCAATCCAAAGATGGTCGAGGCAGGTCGTGCATTACGCTTGGTGATGCCAAGGTGATCGGTCTGACTGATGCAAGGGCGTTAGCTGAAAAAGAGTTGCTCAACATCGCTATGGGCAATGATCCCAAAGATGCCAAACAAATAACCAAGTCCATCCCCACATTTGCCACATTCATTGAAGAGCAGTACCTGCCCTACGTTAAAAGCTACAAGCGCAGTTGGGTGTCGGATGTCAGCTTATTGAAGAACCACCTACTACCTAGGTTCGGTACAAAGTACTTGGACGAAATCAAACGCCAAGACATCGTGAAGATGCACTACGAACGCAAGGCATCGGGTGCTGCGGCTGGCTCGGCTAACAGGCTTCTCATCATGATGCGGTTCATCTTTAACTTGGCTGTGCGCTGGGAGTTACCGGGCATCAAGTCCAATCCCACCAAGGGTGTGCCACTCATGGAAGAGAACAACAAGCAAGAGCGATACCTGAGCGTAGAAGAGGCTCAGAGGCTTTACACGGCTGTGTGTGCAAGCGAGAACCCAATGCTTCAGTACATCGTGCCTATGCTCATTCTGACGGGCGCTAGGAAGCGTGAAGTGTTAGATGCTAAGTGGCAGGACTTTGATTTCCTGCGGAGGATTTGGCGCATTCCAACTACCAAGACTGGCAAGGCTCGGCACGTACCGTTGTCTGATGGGGTTATCAGTCTTTTAAGCGCCATGCCAAGGGATCAGAAGTGTCAGTGGACGTTTGCAAACCCAGACACAGGCAAGCCCTATGTGAGCATCTTCTGGGCGTGGGACTCAGCTCGTACCAAGGCTGATTTATCTGATGTGCGTCTTCATGACCTCAGGCATTCACACGCTAGTTTCTTGGTGAACGCTGGCAGGACGCTTTACGAGGTGCAGCACATACTTGGTCACACTCAGGTCAAGACAACTCAACGTTATGCACACCTGAGTCACGACACACTGCTGGATGCCACCAACTCAGTCAATACGGCTCTTGGCGGTATGTTTATGCCGATGGTGTCGGCAAGCAATGCTGCACAGGTGCAGTTAGTTCGATAAAAAACAAAACCAGAGCTGCTAATTGATCTTGCAGAATTCATGTTTGTAGCTACAATGTAGCCCAATTGGGAGATATTTATGACTGCAAGTAGTGTTGTTAGAGCAAGGATTGATGACAGCATCAAACAAGAAGCCAGCATTGTGTTGGCATCTATGGGCCTTACCGTATCTGATGCAATGCGCATGATGCTTACCCGTGTTGCAAGAGAGCAAGCTCTCCCCTTTGAGCCATTGGTTCCAAACGCTGCCACCATCAAAGCTATGAAGGAAGCACGCAGCGGCAAAACCAAGAAACATACAACGCTTGAGTCACTGATGGCTGATCTGAATGCGGACGATTGAACGCACCAGCCAGTTCAAGAAGGACTACAAACGTGAGTGCAAGGGTCAGCATAGGTTGACCGTTGAGTCAGATTTGATAACTGTCTTGAAGCAACTGATGGCAGGTAAGCCACTTGCAGCCAAGTACAGAGATCACCCGCTGTCTAACAATTGGTCCGATCATCGAGACTGTCATATCAGGCCAGATTTGGTCTTGATCTACAGGCTGCCTGATGATGACACCTTGCAATTGGTTCGGCTTGGATCGCACAGTGAGCTTGGGATTTAAATGTCTATTTCAAAACATTGATCCTTCGTGCTCCTAAGCCCCTACCGGTGCTCGACATCACCTTATTAAGCCCATTAGCCTCGCAGAAGCGCAACAGGCGCTGACTGTATTGTTCACAAGGTTCATATTTGGGAAGGATGTTTACGGCCTTTTCATTGATAACACCCCATCTAATTTCCTCTCCAAAATTGATATCAAATTCCTCTTGCTCAGCAATGAGGTTTCGTCCGCAATGCTTGAGGGATGCCATGATCATGGCAACACGAAGTTGAGCGAAGTGGTGTCGCTGCACAATGAAGCTGTCATGAATGGTCAAAACTGGTATGTTTTTAGCTGTCAGCGTGTCAATTATTTCTGCAGCAATCATGCTGTCTTTGTTCATCAGCAAGATGCCTTGATCTGAACAAAGGTAATCTTGAAGGTGTGGATTTCTCAGAATAAATGTATCAAGTAGTCGCTCTAGCTGCGGATTCTTTAGTTGCTTTTCAGGGGATCCTTTCTTTGCATCACTCCTAAAAGCAGCATATGCACTCGAACGATCTTTTGCGTTAATCGCTGTTAAGACCAACGATTTACACCAGCCTCTCACCACTTTCCTGTCAAGTTCAGGAAACAAATAGTCATCTACTTTATAGGGGTCAAAGACAACCTCGGCATTTAGCTGGGCATTGAGCAGCGCCACATGCATGGCCTTGAAATCGACCTCTACAGTGGGGTTGCCGTTTATAAATATGTGCCCCCTATGTTCACTATTAATTTGTTGCCACCATCCACCATAAAACCGCCCATGCATGCCCCAAGAGCCACGACTAAATATGCGCCTAACATGCTTGTTGTGCTGTCCAATCGTCACCAATTTAGATCGACCCTTTAAAGGACCTTTCTTGATCTCGGTTTTGATCACGGGCACGCTTAGACAATGAATGTCGATGTGGCTTTGCATCAACAATTTGTTGTAAGCAGTCAATCGCTCACGCATAGACACCGTTAGTGGGGTGTCTTCATAACTAATTGATTTTGCTATTTCAGCCGACTCTTCATCTTTGACTTCAACCTGTTTAAGGACAATACATTCTTTGTCCTCGTGGGTGCAGATGTCATCGAGGCCGAACAAAGCGGTTTTAAACATGCTTTGCAGCCTCTCAGAGGCCCTGTAGCGGGCTGTCCGACTTAGACTGGGGTTGGTACTGTTATGGAAATGCTTACGCTTATCGACAAGGCCCTCTTCAACGAGCCAATCAAGTACCATCAAAATGGTTGCAGATAAATGAATGGCCTTGTACCGCCCCTTTGACCAGTGATTGTTATTAGAGGAAATGCCAAGGTATTGTTTGGGGTCTTCACACCAACAAACATACAAGTCAAGCAGCAGCACCTTCATGTTGTCACGCTTAATACGCTTAGTTGGTCGACCTTTAGAGCCACCAGTAGCGACATTTTGCTCAGAATTGAACATGTGCCACAACGGGGCTACAAAACTTTCTACTTCTGAGTGTTCAGACCATCTGTGAACATCAAGTGGCCTAGAGTTATTTACAAACGATTTATCACTGATTACTGTCATGCTGTTACCTGTAGTCATTACCACATAGGGCTTTGATAAGAATGGTAATACTGACTAAAAGTAAGTCACTGTATTAAAACGCAGTGCAGTTAATAAAAGTAGCATTAAATCATCATGAATAAATGGGTTGTAGTGAATGATCCCTATAGTTGGTTCCTTCTTCATGACATAACAACTAATTTAAAAGATATTTCATACTCATTGTCATTAGTAAAAAAAACAACCAACAGTACGACAGTACTAGTGTTTAGCCGTCGTCCATTACTAATACATAAATACAGATGCCCTGTACTATGGAAAGTCCCGTACTGAAGTGATAAAACTTTTATTGGTTAACAAGCCTCAAAACCCCGTGTGTGGCCACCCTCGAGTATGAATAACGTAGGACCCCCCACTGGCCCACGCCCACCCCCTCAAATGGACGTATGCGCCTCGCAAAAGGCCCAGTCAAGGCAGCACTAGTCAACCCAGAAAATGCCTCAAAATCTGTTTAAATTGGTTTGTTAATGTGTGGAGATTGATGGACTGTTGTACTTGAAATTCGGGGCTGTAAAAATTACCAACTACTTCGACTGTTTACATCTCATACTCATCAAATATATCCACCCCTTGCCGTAAAGGACAACAATAAAATGGCCAAGAAAGTTGCACTAATTCACCCCCAAACTGGCCTGATGAAATCTGGTTATTACGGTTTTAGCTGGACCTTCTTATTCTTTGGTTGGTTAGTGCCAGTGTTTCGTGGTGAATTGTTTGTTGCCTTGCTACACATGGTCATCACTGTTGCAACTCTTGGAATTTGGCAGCTCGTCATTGCCTTTCTGTACAACAAACAATACATGACCCGTATGCTTGAAAAGGGCTATGTTTTCAATGACACCGAGCAGGTCAATGAAGAGGCAAGGCACAAGATTGGCGTGGCCAAGCTTTAGTTTTTGTGACTAGAAAGATGCTTTTGATAACACCTATCGTGGCTATCAATTGACATCAGTACTCCCAGTGTGGCAACAATAAATATATGCACACACACGAGGAGATGCACAAATGCAAATTGTTGATAAGGTACTGTCGAAATCTCAACCCCTAAAGGCTGGTGAAGTTAAGCTAATTGATGGCAAAAAGGCCATGTGCATTTCACCCAAAGCTGCTTATGGGGGTGGTTTTGGACCCCTGTGGGCAATTGAGAGCATGCCCTGTCAGTTCACTACAGCCAGTCATTACGGCTACTTAGAGGGCATATGCAGGCAGGTGTTACCTATCGAGCGGTGCATTGTTATTGAGATAACAAAAGGCAGCACATGGGGACATTACTCGACGGGTACATGGATGAAGTTTCATGCTGCCAATATCCACCGCTATCACGCCCCTAGCGAAGAAGGTGATTTGTTATTGAAACGAAGCCAGCGCTATCAAAGTAGCATTGTCAGCAAGAAAGCTTTTATAGATATTTCAACCAAGGAGCTTTTAGCTGCCATCGAAAGTGGCCATCATTGTCCGACGTCAGCATGTGTGAGACAAATAGGGGTACTTGATTAAAGGAGGGTTTTGGTTCATCTTTCAACTTAAGGAGTGAAGATGAAATTGAAATCTAATCAACCCAAGGCCTCTGC
>JAIYCG010000025.1 GCA_027488115.1 Comamonadaceae bacterium
GCCCAAGCCCTTCAAGGCGTGGGCTATTTCGCGGAACGGCGGCTTATCACCGCCGTTTTTTTGAGCCTCAAATTAGAGCGCCCTCTCCTTTTAGAAGGAGAACCTGGCGTTGGCAAAACCGAGCTGGCCAAAGCATTGGCCAAAATATTGGGACGCCCCCTCATTCGTTTGCAGTGCTATGACGGCATGGAACAGCGCGAGGCGTTGTACGAATGGAACCATGCCGCGCAACTGTTGCACATGCGCGCCGCAGCATCTCAATCGGGCTCTAATGCCACGCCTCAAGACATAGAGCGCGAGGTGTATCAAAAACGTTTCTTGGTCAAGCGCCCCTTGCTTGAAGCCTTACAAACGCCCGCACCAGGGGCACTGCTGTTGATCGACGAGGTTGACCGCACCGACGAACCCTTCGAAGCATTCTTGTTAGAGTATTTGGGTGAGTACCAAGTTAGTATTCCAGAACTGGGGACCATCAAAGCCGAGGTGGCACCAGTGACCATTCTCACCAGCAACCGAACGCGTGACTTGAACGATGCTGTCAAGCGCCGATGTCTTTACCAGTGGATGGACTACCCCGATCGCGAACGTGAACTGGCAGTGGTCAGGTCGCAAGTACCGCAAGCCAGCGCTCAACTCACTGAGCAAGTGGCCGAGTTTGTGGGACGCCTTAGAAGTCAGCCCTTTTCAAGCGCCTTTCAGCGTGCACCTGGCATTGCTGAAAGCGTGGAATGGGCCAAGGCCTTGGTGGCCCTAGACACCCTCACCCTTGACCCTGAAGTGGTGCAAGACACCGTGGGTATTTTGTTCAAGCAACGCGAAGACATAGCGGCCATCACGCCGCTGCTCAATGATCTCTTAGCGCCTGCGCCCATCCAAAGTCTTTGAGTCAAAAGCCAGGGCATCATGCGATTGGGCGACGCGCGCAGCGGCAAACTCAGTGACAACATCACGGGTTTTGCGAGAGCACTCAGGCGTGCAGGATTGCCTATTGACCCCTCGCGCATTGGCTTGGCCATTGAGTCCACCGGGCTCATTGGCATCGAAAGAAAAGATGATTTGTCTGCAGCCTTGAAAGCCTGTTTGGTCAGCCGACAAGAAGACCTGATTGTGTTCGATCAAATGTTTTCTGCTTTTTTCAGAGACCCCGAACTCACGCGGCAACTTTTGTCTCAGCTCTTGCCCAAAGCGTCCACAGCGACACCCGGTGTGCCTCGCAAATCAAGGGTTCAAGAAGCTTTGGCGGCCAAGAATCAAAAGAACGACCCTGTCAAAGCCAAAGAAGATGAGCTGAAGTTTGATGCAGCCATGAGCACCAGCGACAGGCAACGCCTGCAACAAGCCGACTTTCAAAGCCTGAGTGCCAGCGAGTTCAAATTGGTCGAGAAATTGGCCAGACAAGTTAAGTTACCCTTGCCCAAAATACAAGGAAGAAGAACACACCATGGCGGCCGTGGCGACCGAATTCACTGGGCCAAAACCATGCAGATGGCGGCACGGCAAGATGGCGATATTTTGTCTTTGCCCCGCATGCAAAGAAAATTGCAGCCCCTGCCCCTGTTGATATTGGTCGATATCTCTGGCTCCATGGAGCGCTATGCCCGCCTGTTGTTGGCCTTCTTGCACCAAGCGACGCGGGGCGCACCCCGCCAAATTTATGCCTTTGGTACCGACCTGACCGATTTAAATCACGCCTTCAAATTGCGCGACACCGATGACATGCTGTCCGAGGCCAGCCGTCAAATTCAGGATTTTGCCGGCGGCACTCAGCTGGGCAAATCCTTGGCTCAATTTCGTGGCAACTTTGCCAAAAAACTCACAGGCAGGCGCACTGTGGTGCTGTTAATCAGTGATGGGCTCGATACCGGCACTGCAGAAACGCTAGACTCGGAGCTTGTTTGGTTGAAACGACACACACGCTCTTTGCTTTGGCTCAACCCTTTGCTCAGGTTTGACGGGTACGCTCCCATTGCCACAGGTGCCAGTGTTTTGAATCGCCATGTGGACGGCATGTTGGCCATTCACAACTTATCTCGTTTGGAAGAATTGGCGCAAGCCTTGACCAAGTTATTGAAAACAAATTAAGGGAGAACACACATGGACATGCAAGGTCAACGCGTATTACACGTCACTCAAGCGCAAGCATGGGAGGCCCTCAACGACCCCGAAATTTTAAAGTCTTGCCTGCCAGGTTGCGACAAATTTGAACTCACGCAAGACAATGTCTACAGCATCGGCATGGGCATCAAAATTGGACCCGTGTCTGCCAAATTTGCGGGCAAAGTCACCCTCTCCGACATTCAAGCGCCCAACTCGTACAAGCTGCATTTTGAAGCCCAAGGTGGCGTGGCGGGCTTTGGCAAAGGCGAGTCGCACGTCTCATTGCACCCTCACAACGAAGGCTGCGAATTGAAATACACCGTTCATTCCACAGTGGGTGGCAAATTGGCCCAACTGGGTCAACGGCTCATTGATGGCGCCGCCAAATCGATTGCTGAAGATTTCTTCAAACGCTTTGACGAAGCACTTCAAGCCAAATACCCTCGCACCGATGAAGTCAGCTCGCCTGCCATTGCAGATGTCAACACCTCCTCTGGATCAGTCCCCAAATGGGTTTGGTTGGCGTTGGTGGTTGGTGCTGTCGCAATTTGGTCTTTGGTGCGTTGATTCCAATTCACTTGGGCATTGAACAGCCGTATGGAAAATTTAGACATTGTTGTCTTGCGAACCCTCAAAACCTGGCGTGAAGCTGGGCTGAGAGCCATGTTAACCACGGTGGTTCGCACTTGGGGTTCGTCACCCCGACCCGTTGGCTCCATCATGGCCTTGTGCGAAACAGGTGCCGTGGTAGGTTCCGTCTCGGGTGGTTGCATTGAGGACGATCTGATTGCCCAATACAGCAAGGCCAACGCCATATTAGATCGCCCGCCGGTTCTTTTGAAATATGGCATCAGCGCCGACGAAGCACATCGCTTTGGTTTGCCCTGTGGTGGCACTTTAGAGCTCTTGCTGGAGTTCAACCCGAGTGCAGAAAGCCTGGCCCAATTGATTCAGTCCCTTGAAAAAGGGCAACTCACCCAAAGAGCAACCCAACTCCAAACAGGTGACGTCACCTTGAGGGCCAGCGACGCCCCCAGCGAGTTGTACATTGACGAGACGCAACTCATCAACACTTTCGGCCCTGAGTACCGCATGCTGCTCATTGGCGCGGGCCAAATGACCGAGTACTTGGCCACCATGGCGCTGTACAATGGCTTTGCCGTCACGGTGTGCGACCCCCGTGAAGAATACAGAGGCGCTTGGTCGGTGGCAGGCGTGCTTGTGAAGCACGACATGCCAGACGATTTGGTCTTGAGCTTCAAACCCGACAGACGCAGTTGCGTCATTGCGCTCACACACGACCCCAAGTTAGACGACTTGGCCCTTTTGGCCGCATTGGACACAGAGGCCTTCTACATTGGTGCCATTGGCTCTAGGCGAAACAACATTTTGCGTCAACAACGCATGATTGAACACTTCGATCAAACCGAAGCCTCACTGGCCAGGTTGCGCGGCCCCATTGGTATTTACATTGGCAGTAAAACACCCGCAGAAATTGCAGTCAGCATCATGGCTGAAGTATTGGCGGTTAAAAATGGCGTGCCTTTGCCACGCGACATGGATGTGGCACACGCCAAAAACACACACGAAGGGCCGCCCATCGATCCTACAGCACCCTTGTGTTTCACGGGCCGCTAACTCAGTTCACTGAATCCGCAATGCCGCATTGCGAGTTCACTTGTTGGCGTTGGGAAAGAACACCGACTCACCGCCAATTTTGTAAGCGGCAATGGCGGCTTGACCGTTGGCCGAAATGATCCAATCCACAAACTTTTGGGCATCGGCTTGCTTCACATGCGCATGCTTGGCAGGGTTCACCACCATCACGCCATATTGATTGAAAAGCTTGGCGTCGCCTTCAACCAACACTTTCAAGTCTGCTTTGTTTTTGAAGTTCAACCACGTGCCGCGGTCGGTTAACACATAGGCGCCTGTAGAGGCACCGATGTTCAGCGCAGGGCCCATACCGCAACCACACTCTTTGTAGCCACTGCCTTTTTTATCAGCCAAAGTGGCTTGTGCCCAAAATCGCAACTCAGCAGCGTGGGTGCCACTCTTGTCGCCGCGGGAGACAAAACTGGCTTGGCTTGCAGAGATTTTTTTCAATGCCGCCACAATGTCATTGCCCTTCACATTGGCTGGGTCGGCTTGCGGGCCGACCACCACAAAGTCGTTGTACATCACTGGAAAGCGTTTGATGCCAAAGCCTTCGGCCACAAATTTTTCTTCAGCCGCTTGGTCATGGACAAACACCACATCGGCATCGCCGCGCCGCGCCATGTCAAGGGCTTGGCCCGTGCCCAGCGCCACCACCTTGATGTCTATGCCTGTGGCTTTTTTAAACTCTGGCAGCAAAAAAGCAAACAGGCCAGACTGCTCAGTGGAAGTGGTTGATGACATGACAATCGATTGCGCCATGGCTTGCGAGCTCAGGCCGAAAGCCAATAGGCCTGTCAGCAGCGCAGTTAGAACAGCACTGGCTGATTTGTTGACAAGGCCTTTTGATTGAAATGAGTGAAGATGGATCATGGTGTCTCTCCTTGAAGAAATAAAAAGGCTTGCTGACTGTGCTGTTTCAAACAGTCGGCATTGAAGAAATCTGCCGTGGGCAAATCTGCCAAGACGCAGCCCTGCTCCACATAAATGACGCGACTGGCCCAGCGTTTGACTTGACCCAAGTTGTGGCTGGCAAAGACCAGGGTGATGGGTGTTTCTTGACCATCCGGCTTGATCAGTTGGTGCACCAAGGCCTCAATTTCACGCTTGGCGGGCGGGTCTAGACTGGCGGTGGGTTCGTCCAAAAATAAAAGCTGTGGTGCTCGAACCCAAGCTCGGGCCAAGGCCAAGCGCTGCTGCTGTCCACCCGACAAAGTGGCCGCATTTTGAAACTTCACACCCGACAAGCCCACCAAAGACAGCGCTTCCAGCGCACGCGTTTTGCATGCTTTCCAATTCAAATGCAAACTTCGATCAAGCCACAGGCCCAAGGCCACGTTGTTCAGACTGCTGGTGCGAAGCATGTGCGGCCGCTGAAACAACATGGCTTGTCGGCAAGACGCCAATTGCACCTGGCCTTGGTTGGCGTGATGCAAGCCATTCAACAGGCGCAACAAAGTGCTTTTGCCAGAACCATTGGCGCCAATCAAGGCCACTTGCTCGCCGCTTTGAATAGACAGCGTGACGTGGCTGAGCGCCTGCACCCCACCCAAATTGAGACTGACATTCTGCAAGGACAACAAAGGCTTCATGCGACCCACCCTCGCAAGCTGTTTTGCCCCGTTTGCTGATGCCGATCCTGCCACTGCCGAAACCAGGCCAACAAAACGTTCAAGCAGCCCACAATGGCCAACAAGACAATGCCCAAGGCCAGCGCCATAGGCAAGTCGCCTTTGCTGGTTTCAAGGGCGATGGCCGTGGTCATGACGCGGGTAAAGCCTTCGATGTTGCCGCCCACAATCATGACGGCACCCACTTCAGAAATAGCCCGACCGAAGCAAGCGACCACCACCGTGAGCAAGGCAAAGCGCTCATTCCAAGCCAGAAGCATGCACCGAATGGCATTGCCAGCGCCTAAAGAGCGCCACTGCTCACCGTGCGCAGCTTCAGCATCTTCTACAAGCTGTCGGCTGAGCGCAGCCGCGACGGGCAAGACCAAAACGACTTGAGCCAAGACCATGGCTTTGAATTGAAACAACCACCCCAAAAAACCCAGGGGCCCCGTTCTCGATAGCAGCAAATAAATGACCAAGCCCACCACCACAGAGGGCAACGCCAGAAAAGTGTTGAGCAGAGTCAGTACCAAACCTCTGCCAGTGAATTTAGAAACACCTAAAAAAGCACCCAATGCGATGCCCAAAACACACGCAATCAAACAGGCAGTGGCACTGACCCCCAAAGACCTGCCAGCGATGGCCAAAAGGCCGGCGTCGAAGGAGGTGATCAATTGAAAAGCGGTCAGCGCGCTGTCTGTCAAGGTGTTCATGGTGAGGTGCCTGAGCGGGGATGCTAACTGTTTTAAATACCCTCAACTACGCGGGTGTTCCGCTATGAAATCAAATGCATAGCTGTGAAAAACACATTTCATTTCAGGCACACTCAAGCTGTGGCAAAAATAGATCTTTTTTACGATTGGCAACTCAACTCAAACGCTGCAGAGCGGTCTGAGTTCCCTTTGCGCAACTCATTGATGACATTGCTTCAGGCCGTCCGAGAGCATGGCTCCATTGGTGCTGCTGCCAAGGCGCTCAATTTGTCTTACCGCCACGTTTGGGGAGAGCTCAAGAAATGGGAGCAGCAACTCGAGCAAGATTTAATTGTTTGGGACAAAGGCCAGCCTGCCAGACTGTCAATTTTTGGAGACAAACTCCTTTGGACCGAGCGGCAAACGCAAGCACGCATTGCACCTCAAATTGAAACCATCCGCGCAGATTTAGAAAGAGCCATGTCACTGGCGCTCAACCCCAATGCCCACGTTTTGAGCTTGCATGCAAGCCATGATGACGCCCTCTCGATCTTCCGCGATCATGTGTCGCAGCAAGGTTTGCACTTAGACTTGAAATTCAGCGGCAGCCTCGATGCTCTGCATGATTTGAATGAAGGTCGTTGCACCATGGCTGGATTTCACACGCTGGCCAATGTACCGAGCCCAAGTCATCTTGCCAATGTCTACAAACCGCTGCTCAAACCGGGCTTGCACAAACTGATCGGTTTCTCTGCGAGGCAACAAGGTTTGATCACCACACAGGGCAACCCTTTCAAACTTCAAACATTGGCAGATGTGCTTCGTTCTAGGGCACGGTTTGCAAACCGCGATGTCGGAACTGGCACGCGTGTCTTGCTTGACCATTGGCTCAGCGCCAACAAGCGCAAAGCGAGCGAGTTGAACGGCTACGAGCTCATTGAGAAATCCCATGCGGCTGTTGCCGAATGCGTTGCTTCGGGCCAAGCTGATGTGGGCTTGGGCACCCAACTGGCTGCCCACAAGCGAGGGCTGTGTTTTGTGCCTTGGGTGGAAGAGCGTTATTACTTTGTGTGCCTGAAGTCAGCCGTAGACGACCCAGCCATCTTGAAAATGCAGGAAGCCCTGCATTCACCCAATTGGTTGGGGATCCTTTCAAAGCTTCAAGGGTATTCCCCCCACGCCCCAGGACAAGTCTTGTCCCTGCGTCAAGAACTACCTTGGTGGCAATACAAAAAACCAAAAAATTGAACTTTAAAAGACCGTAGCGGTTAAAATCTGGGGTTGATCATTTTTTGAAAACAAGCCTACTGAGGCCAACTCAGCTCAACCCTTCTTAGGAAATCAAAGTGACCGCCTTTTTGAAATTTGCCACTGGCATGGATTGGCTCAGTGAACGGTTTGCCCAAATTGCATCCTATACCGTTCTTTTGTCCGCCATGATTTGTGCCGGAAACGCCTTCATCCGCTATGGCATCGATTGGAGCTCCAATGGCCTTCTAGAAATCCAATGGTACTTGTTCGCTTGGATGGTCATGGTTGGCGCACCCTATGTTCTCAAAGTCAATGAACATGTTCGCGTCGATTTGTTGTACGGCAAATTAAAGGGCAATGGGCCAGTTTATGTCGACATCATAGGCTTGATTGTTTTCTTGCTTCCTATCATGGGCTTCATGGCCTACCTCTCCTACCCCTACTTTCTCAGAACCTATCTTTCAGGCGAAATGAGTCAAAACGCTGGCGGACTCATTCGATGGCCCGCTGTGCTTGCCTTGCCGGTTGGCTTTGCCATGGTTTGGTTGCAGGGTGTGGCCGAATTGATCAAGCGTGTGGCCTACCTGCGCGGCGAATACGTCATGGACACACACTACGAAAAACCACTTCAGTAAATCTGGAAGCTCAATTTCAGATCTTTCAAAAATACTGTTAGGACTCCAAAATGGAAATGCAAAATTTCGCACCGATCATGTTTGCCGGACTGGTTGCCGTCATGATCATCGGTTTCCCCGTCGCTTTCTCCTTGGCCGCACTGGGCCTTGGTTGCGGTTTCTTCGCCATTCAAATGGGTTGGTTTCCTGCGGCATTCATGTCGAACTTGCCCATCTCCATTTTTTCGATTTTGAGCAATGATTTGTTGCTCGCCATTCCCTTCTTCACTTTCATGGGAACCATCCTAGAAAAGTGTGGATTGGCAGAAGACATGCTCGATTCCATGGGCCAGCTGTTTGGGCCTGTCCGAGGTGGCCTAGGTTACTCAGTCATCATTGTGGGATTTATTTTGGGCGCCATCACGGGCACCGTTGCAGGGCAGGTCATTGCCATGGCGCTCATTTCTCTGCCCGTCATGATTCGCTATGGTTACAACATGCGCTACGCCACTGGCGTGTTGGCAGCTTCTGGCACCATCACCCAATTGGTCCCCCCCTCACTGGTGCTTGTGGTTTTGGCCGATCAACTGGGCAAGCCCGTGGGCGACATGTACAAAGGCGCTTGGGGCCCTTCTCTGCTTCAAATCGCCATGTTTGCTCTGTACACCTACGGTCTGGGCCTCATCAAGCCCCATTACGTTCCTGGGGTACCCAAAGAAGCACGCACCCTGGAAGGTTGGGCCTTGTGGCGCAAATGCTTAAAGGGAATCATCCCCTCAGCCATCCTGATTTTCACCGTTCTGGGCTCCATGGGCGGACTGCCGTTCCAATCTTCTGCGTTGGCCACCCCTACAGAAGCCGGTGCCATGGGCGTGGTGGGCGCACTCATTTTGGCTGCAATGCACAAACGCCTTACCAAAGATCTTTTGTGGGAGGCGATGCACGGAACCATGCGCCTGACCGCCATGGTGGTGTTCATTTTGATTGGCTCTCGCGTGTTCAGCCAAGTCTTCCAAGGTGTTGATGGCTCCAAATGGGTTGAGCACCTGCTAACTGGTTTGCCGGGTGGCCAAGTTGGCTTCTTGATTGTGGTCAATATCTTTGTCTTCTTCTTGGCTTTTTTCTTAGATTTCTTTGAGATTGCCTTCATTATCGTGCCCATGCTCGCGCCTGTTGCACAAAAGTTAGGCATCGATTTAGTCTGGTTTGGTGTGTTGCTGTGCGTGAATTTACAAACCAGTTTCATGCACCCTCCCTTTGGATTCGCTTTGTTCTATTTGCGCGGCATTGCCGATACCCTGTTCAAAGACAAACGCATCCCAGAGGCCATCAAATCCAACGATATCTATTTGGGGTCAATCCCCTGGGTCATCATGCAAATCATGCTGGTTGGCATTGTGATTTTCTTCCCGCAATCAGTCACGGCCTTCCTTGACAAAGAGCAGGTCGTTGACATCGATCAAGTTGTGATTGAAATGCCCAAAGATGAAAATGCAGAACAAGCGGCCGTTCAAGCAGCCGAAGATTTGCTGAAAACACCTCAGCAAACGCAGCAATCTGCAGAAGATGAGCAGAAGAAGATTGACGATCTCTTCAAGAAATAAATGACAGCACCGGTCCTCTCTGGGCCAGCTTTTTCTAAGTCCTTTAAAGTGCTGGCCATCGCACTGAGCGGGGCTTTGATCGCTTGGTCGCTCATGCTCCCCATCGACTTCTTTTCAAAAAGTGGTCTGTGGGTAGTCGCTGCACATGCCTTGATCCTTTACACCGTTTGGTCCATTCAAATCAGTGTCACCACGCTCGACTCGGTTCAAATTAAACAAACTTGGATTTGGAACAAGTCCATGAACCTCAATGACATGGCCTACTTAAAAATAATCCATGTTTCTTCATTAAGCTGGCTCATTGCACCGCGTGTGTATGCCAGAACCATGATGGGAAAATTTGCGGTCTTCTACACAAGCTCGCCAGAAGTCTTGAACGCACTTTATGCACTAGAAGCCAAGCTAAAGGCCGATCGACAGGCCTTTTGAGACAACGCATTCTTTATCGTTTTGCCATGTGACAGGCACAAAAAAACCGGCATAGCCGGTTTTTTTGTGAGCTTCAAACTGCTTACAGTTTTTGAGCTTGCATGAAGGTATCAAACTTAGCCTCAGTGAAGCGGAACCACAAGTTTTGCTCTGCGCGGAACTTGCTGTAATCTGCGTAGATTTTTTTCCAATCTGGATTCTTGTCGTTCAACTCTTCGTAAAGAGCCATCGACTCTTTGAAAGCCAAATTCAGCACGTCATTGGTGAAGGGGCGCAGCTTGGTGCCCTTGGCAACCAGTTCCTTGAGGGCACCAGGGTTGCGTGCATCGTACTTGGCTTGCATGTCCGTGTGCGCTGTGGCAGCAGCGGCTTCAACAATGGCTTTGTACTCAGGTGTCAATGCTTCAAAAGCTTTTTGGTTAATGAAGAAGTCCAACTGAGGACCACCTTCCCACCAACCTGGGTAGTAGTAGAAAGGCGCCACTTTGTTGAAGCCCAGCTTTTGATCGTCATAAGGACCGACCCACTCAGCTGCATCAATGGTGCCCTTTTCCAAGGCAGTGTAGATTTCACCACCAGGAATGTTTTGGGGCACGCCGCCCATGCGCTCAATGACCTTGCCCGCAAAACCACCCACGCGGAACTTCAAGCCCTTCATGTCGGCCACAGATTTGATTTCCTTGCGATACCAGCCGCCCATTTGTGAGCCCGTATTGCCACCAGGGAAGTTCACGATGTTGTATTTGGCGTAGAACTCACGCATGAGTTTCATACCGTTGCCTTGGTACATCCAGGCCGTCATTTGGCGGCTGTTCAAACCGAATGGAATGGAGCAACCCAAAGCAAATACATCGTTCTTACCAAAGAAGTAGTAAGGCGCGGTATGTGCAATTTCAATGGAACCTTGCTGAACAGCGTCGACCACTCCGAATGGTGGGGTAATTTCACCAGCCGCATGCACTGAAATTTCAAACTTGCCGCCTGTCATGTCCTTCACAGCTTTGGCAAAAACATCGGCAGCACCATGAATGGTGTCCAAAGCTTTTGGGAAGCTGGAACTGAGGCGCCAACGAACGGTTGCTTGTGCGTGAACAGCGGGTGCAGCACCTGCAACCAAAATGCCGGCAATACCAGCATTCTTAATGACGGAACGACGATCCATGAACTTACTCCTAATGATAAATTTCGTCACAAAAGTGACAAGTTAAAAATACAGAGTCTATTGTAGAAATTTTAAGCACTGATTCTTTTGAGGGTTTACCCTTTTCCCAACAACTTTTAAGGTCTTGGTTTTGAATAATCAGCCTAGATCAGGCCATCTGGCTTGAATTGACTTTTCAATGCCTGCAGCGTCGAGTCCTTGCAAGGCCATTAATTTGGCGGGATCGCCATGCTCCACAAACTCATCGGGCAAACCAAGATTGAGCACTGACTTCAAAATGTTCGCCGACTGCATCACCTCACACACCGCGCTTCCCGCACCTGCCATGACACAAGCATCTTCCAATGTGACCATGCATTCATGCGTGGCCGCCATTTTCAGAATCACTTCAGAATCCAATGGCTTGGCCCAACGCATGTTGACCACCGTCGCGTTGAGCTTTTCAGCAACCTGCAGCGCAGGGTAAAGCAAAGTGCCAAAAGCCAAGATGCAAAGTCTTTTGCCTTCACGCTTTATTTCAGCTTTGCCTAAGGCAACTGTTTCAAGGCCCTGGCCTGGTTCTATGCCCACACCAGCACCCCTTGGATAACGCACGGCCACAGGATGATTTTGGGCATAAGCCGTACTGAGCAACAAACGGCACTCTCGCTCATCACTGGGGCACGCCACTGACATGTTGGGGATGCAACGCAAATAAGCGATGTCGTACGCCCCAGCATGCGTGGCCCCGTCGGCGCCCACCAAGCCGGCACGGTCAAGCGCAAACACCACAGGCAAGTTTTGCAGAGCCACATCGTGAATCAGTTGGTCGTAGCCCCGCTGCAAAAATGTGGAGTAAATGGCCACAACCGGCTTCAGGCCCTCACAAGCCAAGCCTGCTGCAAAAGTGATGGCATGTTGCTCGGCAATGCCCACATCGTAGTAACGATCTGGAAAGCGCTTGTGAAACTCCACCATGCCAGAGCCCTCACGCATGGCAGGTGTGATGCCCACCAAACGTTTGTCAGCAGCCGCCATGTCACAAAGCCATTGGCCAAAGATGTGCATGAAGGAAGGTTTGGCCGGCTTGCTGGCCGGTACCAAGCCCACTTTGGGATCGAACTTGCCAGGGCCGTGGTAGTTCACAGGATCTTCTTCGGCCAGTCTGTAACCCTGCCCTTTTTTGGTAATCACATGCAGGAACTGCGGACCTTGCAAGTGCTTGATGTTTTCCAATGTGGGAATGAGGGAATCTAGGTCATGGCCATCGATGGGGCCGATGTAGTTGAAGCCAAATTGCTCAAACATGGTGGCTGGCACCACCATGCCCTTGGCATGTTGTTCAAAGCGTTTGGCCAATTCAAACAAAGGAGGGGCGCTCTTCAAAACATTCTTGCCCATGCTCTTGGCAGTTGAGTAAAAGCGGCCACTCATCAGCTGCGCCAAATAGCGATTCAAAGCGCCTACCGGCGGACTGATCGACATGTCGTTGTCATTCAAGATGACCAACAACTTGCAGTCTTCAATGCCCGCGTTGTTCATGGCTTCAAAGGCCATGCCCGCTGTCATGGCACCATCGCCTATGACCGCGATGGCATGACGCGATTCGCCCTTTTGGCGCGCTGCAACAGCCATGCCCAATGCTGCAGAAATGCTGGTGGACGAATGCGCCGTGCCAAAGGTGTCGTACTCGCTTTCATCGCGCCTTGGAAAACCAGACAGTCCGCCCAATTGCCGCAAAGTAGGCATGCGCTCGCGCCGACCAGTGAGAATTTTGTGGGGGTAAGTTTGATGGCCCACGTCCCACACAATGCGGTCCTCTGGGGTATTGAAAACATAGTGCAAGGCCACTGTGAGTTCCACGGTGCCCAAGTTGGAACTCAGGTGTCCACCTGTTTGCGACACATTGTCCAAAACGCACTGCCGCACATCCGAAGCCAAGCGGGGTAAATCGCCGCGCTTTAGTTTTCTAAGGTCCGCGGGAGAGTGAATTGATTCAAGCATGTTTAATTTTTCCGTTCCACCACTTGCGTGGCCAGCGCGCGCAATGCGGCAGTGGCTGTGGTGTTCAAGCCGCTGGCAGCCAACGCTGCCAAGGATTCTGCATAGAGCTGCGCCGCCAAGGCTTGGGCTTTCTGCAAGCCCATGAGCGACACATAGGTGGGTTTATCGGCTGCAGCATCTTTGCCAGCTGTTTTACCCAAAGTAGCCGAGTCGGCCGTGACATCCAAAATGTCATCAATCACTTGGAAGGCCAAGCCAAGTGCCTGTGCAAAGTTTGTCAATGCGTCCCAAATTTGGCTCGAAGGTTTACCGGCACTGTAAGCACCAAGTTGCACACTGCAAAGCAATAGCGCGCCTGTTTTCAAGCGATGCATTTGACGCAATTGGGCTTCATTCAAGGGCACCCCGACACTTGCCAGATCGATGGCCTGTCCACCCGCCATGCCTTGATAGCCTGATGCCCGGGCCAACAATGCAACTTGAGCAGCTTGCACAGTGACCTCGGTGCTGCCGTCTTGTGGGGTTAAAAATTCAAATGCCAAGGCTTGCAAGGCATCACCAGCCAACAAAGCTTGCGCCTCGCCATATTTCACGTGAACGGTGGGCTTACCGCGCCGCAGCACATCGTTGTCCATGCAGGGCATGTCATCGTGTACCAATGAATAGGCATGAATCAGTTCAACGGCACAAGCTGCTCGCAGTGCGGCCAAAGCGCTGGGTTGGTCAGAAACAGTGGCGGCTTCCAAATCAATGCCAACGGCTTCAGCCGCTGCCAGCACCAAAAGTGGTCTGAGCCGCTTGCCGCCGTCTAGGACCGAGTAACGCATTGCTTCGCCCAAAGCAGCAGGCGCATGAGCATCTATGCCTTGTTTAAGGACCTGCTCAACTTGTGCCAAACGCTCTTCAGACCAAGCCTTGAAATCGAATGTGTTTGAAAAGGAAGAATTCATGCGCCGTCCCAGGGTTTCAAGGACCCTTCATCCAACACACTGATTTGGTTTTCAATGGCGGCCAAACGTTCTCGGCAATAAGCCAACAGGCTGGCACCCCTTTGGTAGTGTGTGAGCAACTGGTCAAGCGGCAACTGGCCTGATTCCAACTTGGCCAGCAATTGCTCCAACTCCTGGGCCGCCTCTTCATAACTGGCAGGCGTGTCCTGGGAGGCCTCGGCGGCCAGGGCGTTGGTTGGTGAGGAAGAGGCTTTAGGCATGTCTGGATTAGATCTAAAGAAAGTCATTTTAGGTTGACTTCAGCCGAAATTTGTTAGCCTGAGGGTACAATCTGGGTTCATCGCGGACTTCGGTCCGTTTTTTTCGCGGCAGAGCCTTTGGGCTCCCGCATTGTCCCTGTCCCTTCATAGGGGGAGTCTCTAGGTCAGGTCACCCATGTCTGATTTAAGTCTTCAACTGCAGCAGGCCGCAAGCCAACTACCAGTTTCAAGCTATTTTGATGACGCGCTGTTTCAGCGCGAGCTGAAAACCATTTTTCAGCAAGGCCCTAAGTATGTAGGGCATCAATTGTCTGTTCCCGAGATCGGGGACTATCACGCCCTGCCCCAAGAATCTGGGGGGCGAGCTCTGGTTCGATCCAAACAAGGCATTGAACTGATCTCCAACATTTGCAGGCACCGCCAAGCCGTGATGCTGCAAGGCAGAGGCTCCCTCAACGGCCAGCAAAAAGGTAGCGCGGGCGGCAACATAGTGTGCCCCTTGCACCGCTGGACGTATGCGCCTCAAGGCCAGCTATTGGGCGCGCCCCACTTTGCGCAAGACCCCTGTCTGAACCTCAAAAACTACCCTCTTCGCGAATGGAATGGTTTGTTGTTTGAAGACAATGGGCGCGATATTGAATCTGACTTGGCCGGCATGGGCCCTCGCGCCGCTTTGGACTTCACTGGCTTCAAACTCGATCATGTGGAATTGCACGAGTGCAATTACAACTGGAAAACCTTCATCGAGGTATACCTCGAGGACTACCATGTTGAGCCATTCCACCCGGGCTTGGGCAATTTTGTCACCTGTGACGACCTCCGCTGGCAATTCAAAAAAGAGTTTTCCGTTCAAACCGTTGGCATTGCCAATCGATTGGGCAAAGCTGGCAGCCCCGTCTACGAGCAATGGCAAAAGCAGCTCATGACTTATCGCCAAGGGTCCTTGCCCGAATACGGCGCCATCTGGCTCACTTACTACCCTCACATCATGGTGGAGTGGTATCCCCATGTGCTCACGGTGTCTACGCTTCACCCCATCAGCCCCGAGAAAACGCTCAACATGGTGGAGTTTTATTACCCCGAAGAAATCGTTGCATTTGAACGTGAATTCGTAGAAGCACAAAAAGCTGCTTACATGGAAACATGCCTTGAAGACGATGAAATTGCCGAGCGCATGGATGCAGGTCGCAAAGCCCTCATGGCACGTGGCGACAACGAAGTCGGCCCCTACCAAAGTCCCATGGAAGACGGTATGCAACACTTCCACGAGTGGTATCGCAACAAGATGAGTCCATCCATGAACGAGGCTTCAAGCGACTAATTTGCATGCAAGCACTTTGGATGGTTTTAGCTTCGCTGTTTTTTTCATCCATGAGTGTGTGTGTGAAATTTGCAGCAGTGCACTTCAGCACATTTGAATTGGTTTTTTACCGCGGCGCCATTGGCACCTTGCTCATGGCCATTGCATGTCATCGCAAAGGCATCTCACTTCGAACCCGTGTGCCCAAAATGCATACTTGGCGCGCTTTCACGGGTGTGGCCTCTTTGGCTGCATGGTTTTATGCCATTGCATTTCTGCCTTTGGCCACGGCCATGACACTGAACTACATGAGTGGCATTTGGGTTGCCGCCTTTTTGGTGGGCGCCACACTTTGGAAAGGCAAGCTACAGGATGCGAAGCGCCAAATCCCGGTGGTGCTCACAGTGGTTATCAGCTTTTTGGGCGTGGTCATGGTCCTTAGGCCCACCTTCGAACAAAACCAAGTGCTTGCAGGCATGGTTGGTTTGTTTTCGGGCTTGATTGCCGCAATGGCCTACATTCAGGTGGCCGAACTTGGAAGACAAGGCGAACCTGTAGAGCGCACAGTTTTTTATTTTTCCTTGGCTGCCGCCGCATCTGGCGCACTTGTGATGCTGTTGACTGGCACCAGTGATTGGGTCTGGCCGCAAGCTTGGCTACTTTTGCCCATTGGCATATTGGCCGCGATGGGGCAATGGTGCATGACCCGTGCCTACAACGATGGGGCCACCATGGTCGTTGCTAACTTGCAATACTCTGGCATTGTTTTTTCTGCGATGTTTGGCTTGTTTTTATTTGGCGACCAAATCCCATGGATAGGTTGGGGCGGTATATTGATCATTGTTTCAAGCGCCATCGCTGCAACCGCATTAAATGCTCGCAACAAGAAAAATTCACTTTCGCCAATTAAAAAGTAAAAACATCAAGCACTGAAGGAATCGACATGTACACCACACTCATTGCTGTTCAACAGCTCAAAGACTTGCAGTCCACTGGCAAATCTTTGATGGTGTTTGATTGCACGGGCGACCTCATGAAACCCGAAATGGCCGACACCCTGTTTGCCACGGTTCGCATTCAAGGTGCACGCCAAGCCCACTTAGATCGCAACCTGAGCACGCACGGGCCCTCTGCTGTCAATGGCGGCAGACATCCCCTCCCCAAGCGTGAAGAAGTGGCTTCATGGTTGGGCAGCTTAAGTTTTGAAAACCACATGCAGGCCGTGGTGTACGACCGCAATGGCGCCAACTATTGCGGCCGCATGTGGTGGATGCTGAAATGGTTAGGCCATGATGCGGTTGCTGTTTTAGACGGCGGTCTTCAGGCTTGGGAGGCATCAGGTGGCGCAGTTGAGAAAGGCGCTCCTGCAGCGCTTCAGTCTGTCGCTGCTAAGTTTGATTTAAAACCTGCTTTGCGTGAATGGCTCAGTACGGATCAATTGGCACCTCAAGTGGGGCATCCCAATTTAACCCTGATCGATGCTCGCGCTCCTGCGCGCTATCGCGGCGAAATGGAGCCCCTTGATCCCGTGGCAGGCCACATACCAGGTGCATTGAACAGACCCTTTGCCGAAAACCTCGGCGCGGATGGCTTGTTTAAATCTCCGGAAGTATTGAAAGCAGAATTTGAAAGGCTGTTAGCTGGCAGAGACCCCGCCACGGTGGTCCATCACTGCGGGAGTGGTGTCAGTACAGTGCCCAATATTTTGGCCATGGAGATTGCAGGTTTAGGCATCACACGCTTGTACCCGGGCAGCTGGAGCGAATGGTGCAACACGCCCGGGTTGCCCTGCGCTAAAGGCTAGGTCATGCAATGAGTGTGGTTACAGTGCTGTCCTGTATGCCCATTGAAAGTTGCGTCAATGCAAAATGAACGTGTGTGCCAACACACTGACACCGCTGACCAACGCAATGCCGCACAGGAGCCAAATGATTTGAGCTGCCGTTTCGCGAGAACTTAAACGTTTTTGCAATTGCGGAATCAAATCGGCCAAGGCTACATAAATAAAACTGCTGCTGGCAATGGCTAGCATGTAGGGCAGTACGCCATGGAGTTGGTCCAACAATGCGTAGCCTGTCAGCCCTCCCAAAGCCGTGATGGCGCCAGCCAGTGAAACCTTCAGGACCGCCGCTTGCCGACTTTGCGAACCCTCGCGCAACACCACCAAATCTCCCATGTGATGCGGTACTTCATGAGCCAGCACGGCCAAAGCGGCCACCACCCCCAACTTCAAATCAACGATGAATGCAGAGGCAATGAGCACGCCGTCACCAAAGCAGTGAACGCTGTCACCCGCCAAAATGGCCCAACCACCAGACAAGGGCTTTGAGTGATCGTGGCCATGATGCATATCGCCATGGTGCATATCGCCATGATGATGCTCATGGCCATGGTGCCAGAGTTCTGCCTTGTCTAGCAAAAAGAAGAACAGCAAGCCGAACAAGAGGGTCACAAACAAGTTGTGCGGCTCTACACCCGCTTCAAAGGCTTCGGGCAACAGGTGTAAAAAAGCGGTGGCCAGCAAGGCGCCAGCCGCCAAACTGAGCATGTGCTGGGTGTACCGGCTCACAATGCCAAAACTGAGCCAGGCCGCCAACCACACACTGCCAATGCCTGCGGCCAAGGTGCCTAACAAAATAGCCAATAAGGTCATTCAAATTCCAAGTGACGCACAGGCAAATGCCCAGCACATCCTAAATTATGCCTGCCTGCGAAAGCAAGGCTTCAAAATGAAGCACATCGCCAATTGCAAATAGCCCTTGAGACTGCGCTCTTTGTATGAAGAATTTGAAAAATCCCATTGACGTGACCTCATAATTCAAATTTTCATGCAATTGTCTCTTATGGCAAAACATAACAAACGTCTCAAAATTGGCATTTCTGCCTGCTTCTTTCACCCCGATGATCGCCGTTCAGTCTTTAAAGGGAAAACGCTCCAATACATCGAGCAATCGGTTGCCCGTTGGATCATGTCACAGGGTGATATGGCTGTCATGATTCCTTCCCCTGATATGCGCACGCTGAAAACCGAAGCCGCATTGGAGGACTATGCAGAATGGCTAGATGGTCTGGTACTGATGGGCGGAAGTGATGTTTGGCCTGGGAGCTATGGAGAACAAGCGATACAACCTGAATGGGAAGGAGACCGCATTCGAGACGAATATGACAAACAACTGATTGAGAAATTTTTCCAGATTGGAAAACCTATTTTCGGAGTGTGTCGTGGCCTGCAAATCATCAATGTTGCATTTGGTGGAACACTTTATCAAGACATCCCCTCTCAAATTCCAGATTCGAGCAGGCACCGTGACAGCGAAAGCTACGATTTGAATTTGCACGATCTTCAAATACAAGCTGAAAGCCATCTGTCGCAAATTTTGGGAGGCGTGACCCATGCCAAAGTCAACAGCATCCACCATCAATGCGTGAAAGATCTGGCCCCCCGTTTCGAAATTTAAGCCTACAGCCCTTTAGACAAAATTCCTGAGGCCATCCGCCGTCAACGCCCAAATGGCGAATCCTATGTAGCGGCCATCCAATGGCATCCAGAGTTTCATCGCCCTGAGCTCGATACGCTGAACGACGCGCCCATCTTGAGAGATTTTCTCGATGCTGCAAGAGCCAGTCAAGTCGTCAGTTGAAACCACCTATGCGCCAGCCTTGAATTAGGCCGTATGGGTTGACCCGCTTGAATCGCCTGTTTAAAACACAACGCCTCGCATGGCTCTGGCACACAACACAAGCCCACTGAGACATAAAAAACTGTGAATCAAGGGCTTGAGAAAAGCCGCTTGAATTCGGACTGCCAATTGGTGCCCCAACCACACACCGGCCATGGCAAAAGGCAGAAGCAGCATCAAGCATGTCCAAAGCGCTACATCGTTCAAGCCACCGGAAACACCCACCATACAAAGCGCTATGGAAGACAGGGCAATGATGGTCATGGGCATGGTCGCCCGGATTAAAAAGGGGTTTGACAAGCGCTGCAAAAGCCAGGACATGACAACCGGCCCCGCAGTGCCAAACATGGTTTCAACAATCCCCATCATGAAGCCAGCCAAGTGCCGCATCGAAGGCCTGATTTGGACAGCTACTGGCGCGCCCTTGAGCCCACGCCACCCAATGAAAATCACATAGAGCCCCAAACAAAGAAGCAGGCCATCACCTTGGGTCATGCGAATGAGCAAGATGCCAGCAAGTGCCCCAACAATGACAGAGGGTAGCAAGGGCGGCAACTCTTTCCACATGACTTGCCTAAAATTCAAGCCCGTGTGCAAGATGGCTGCAGGCACATCAATCAAAAGCACCAAGGGAACCACCATTGCAAGTGGCCAATCCCATGCCAACAAGGGAACAATGATCAAGGCTGAACCGAACCCTGCAACACCCAATACAAAATAGCCCACAAAGACAACTGCAAATTGATAGAGACCCGCTTCCATCTAGTTCAAAACACCCTGTGCAATGACACATGCAGCGTCCACTGTAAAAGCATGATTCGCAATGGCCTCCACAACTTGCTTAGGTGACAAGCAAGCAAACTCGCTTACTTCACCATCTTGGTTGATGGGCGTGACTTCAGGCGGCACAAGCAAGTTGTAAACCCAAAGTGTTTCATGGTGCCAGCCATTGGCAACCGACCTGCAGGTACTCACTTTGCCGTGGGCTACCGCCGTCATGGCCAAGGCTTCAGAAATGCCAGCTTCCTCCGCCATTTCTCTGACGCCGCAAGTTTGAAGCGATTCACCCGCTGGCAAACCACCTGCTGCCAAGTTGTCCAACATGCCTGGATCGGTCGGTTTAGTGAGAGCACGACGACCACACCACACATGACCTTCCCACGTGAAACCATTCACATGCACCGCATGACTGCGCAAACCAAAAAATCGGAAAGCCGATCGTTCCATTTCAAATGCTACAGGCAAGTGGCTAGTGGGTTCTAAACTGTGCTGCCCTAGTCCAATGACTTGATCTTCCCAAAAGCTGAATTTTTCATTGCGCCAACCCGTGACATGCCCCTGACCATGCAACTGTTTAGCCCACGCCGCCAACGCCAGACTTCGTGAGATTGGCGTCCCCTCTTGCGTATCCCATCTCAAGCCCAGAGGCAACTGTAGCCATTGCGCACTCAGCTTTTGAAGTGCTTTGGCATGCAGCGGTGTGAGGTGCCCTGTGGCTGTATGCGAGCCCCCCAAATACCAAGGCACTGAGTCTTTCGGCAAAGCTTGCATGGCCTGTTGCAAGCACTGTTGCAACACTTGGATTTCTGAACCGCTGAGGGCGGCCTTGAATTTTTCAACTGGGCTCATGCTTTCTGCAAATTGAAGTGGAGAATGAATGTCATTCAGTGTGCCTGATCCCAATTCAATCCCACCCCTACCTCGGCCAACAAAGACACCTTGAGGGATGCAACCTCTGCCATCCATTTGGGCACCGCAACTTGGAGCCACTCAACTTCATCTTCAGGCACTTCAAAAACCAATTCATCGTGCACCTGCATGATCACCTTGGTTTTGCGTTGCTCGCGGTCAATGCCCGCTTGGACTGCAATCATAGACAGCTTGATCAAATCGGCTGCAGTGCCCTGCATGGGGGCATTGATGGCCGCTCGCTCAGCCCCAGCACGGCGAGGGCCGTTAGGTGAATTGATTTCTGGCAAGTACAACCTGCGGCCAAACACCGTTTCAACATAGCCTTGCGATTTCGCTTGCTCGCGCGTTTCATCCATGTAGCGCTTCACGCCCGCAAAGCGCTGGAAGTACCGCTCGATGTAATTTTTGGCAGCACCGTTGTCAATGCCTAAAGCCTTGGCCAATCCGAATGCACTCATGCCGTAAATCAAACCAAAGTTGATGGTTTTGGCGTAGCGGCGTTGCTCACTGGAAACTTGATCGGGTGTTAAACCAAACACCTCAGCGGCCGTCGCCTTGTGCACATCCAGCCCCTGATGAAATGCGCGAAGCAAGGCTTCATCATTGCTCAGGTGCGCCATGATGCGCAACTCAATTTGCGAATAATCGGCACTCGCAATGAAGCTACCTGCAGGGGCCACAAAAGCTTCTCGCACTTTGCGTCCCTCTGCTGTGCGAATGGGAATATTTTGCAAATTAGGGTCGTTGCTAGACAAGCGCCCCGTCACAGCCACGGCCTGCGCGTAATGCGTATGGACACGACCCGTTCTAGGCAAAGCCATTTGCGCCAACTTGTCGGTGTAGGTGCCCTTCAGTTTGGACAAACTGCGGTGCTCCAAAATGCGCGCGGGCAAGGGGTAGTCTTCTGCCAGTTTTTCCAACACTTCTTCATCGGTACTGCGCGCACCCGTTGCGGTTTTTTTGATCACTGGCAAGCCCAGCTTGTCAAAAAAGATTTCACCGAGTTGTTTGGGGCTGCTCAAGTTGAAGGGCTGACCTGCAATTTCGTAGGCTTCAGTTTCAAGTTGCAAAATGCGTTGCCCCAAGGCTTGGCTTTGTGAGGCCAAGGTGGGACCATCTATGAGCACACCATTGCGTTCAATGCGAAACAAAGCTTCACTGGTGGCAATTTCGATGTCATAGATGGCGCGCAGTTTGGCATCGGCCTGAATGCGAGGCCACAACACGCCATGCACATCCAAACATTGGTCGGCATCTTCACAAGAGTATTCAGAGGCCTTGTCGACATCCACTTGAGCAAAGGAGATTTGATGCGCACCTTTGCCACACAAGTCTTCGTAGGTCAGTCCTGTGCGCCCCACATGTCGCAACGCCAAACTGGTCAGACTGTGGGGCTTGTGAACTTCCAACACATAACTTTGCAACATGGTGTCATGCGCATAGCCACGCACTTCGATGCCCTGATTGGCGAACACATGTCTGTCGTATTTGATGTGCTGACCCACTTTGAGTTTGAGCGGGTTCTCAAGCCATGGTTTGAGCTTGGCCAATACTTCTTCAAAGGCCAATTGCGCAGGCGCACCAGGGCCTTCATGCCGCAAGGGCAAATAGGCGGCCTCGCCTGGTTTCACACTCCAACTGATGCCCACCAACTCGGCGCGCATGGCATCAAGCGAGCTTGTTTCCGTGTCTATGGCTACACACTCGGCGGCCGCAAGCTTGGGCATCCAAACATCAAACTGCTCCCACGTCGAAATGGTTTCATAGTGTTTGTCTCCCGTCACAGTGACCACGGGTTCGGGTTCTGCAAACAAATCATCCCTTGGAACAAACGCAGGCTTTGATGGCTTACTGACAACCGCAGATTCAACTGCACCTGCACCTCGGCTTCTGAGCAAACCTTTGAAGCCATACTTTTCATAGAAAGCCAACAAGTCGGATTCGTTGGGCTGACCCAAGCGAATGGTTTCAAGCGATGGCAACTCGGGCACGTAGACATTCAAATCGCAATCGGTGCGAATTTTCAAAAGCTGTCGGCCAGTAGGCAACCAATCCACTGCTTTGCGCAGGTTCTCACCCACCACGCCTTTGACTTCATCTGCATGGGCCATCAGATTGTCCAAGGAGCCGTATTCCAACAACAATTTGGCCGCTGTTTTAGGACCCACCTTTTGGACACCGGGCACGTTGTCGACGGTATCGCCCACCAAAATTTGATAGTCCAGCATGAGGCTGGCAGGCACACCAAACTCTTCCTGTACGCCCGCCAAGTCGCGGCGCTTGCCGTTCATGGTGTCAATGATGGTGATGTGTTCATTGACCAATTGCGCCAAATCTTTGTCGCCACTGGACACAATCACTTCAATACCCTGCGATGAACCCACCGCTGCCAAGGTGCCAATCACATCGTCAGCCTCGACACCTGGTACATCGAGTACTTTCCAACCCATCAAACGGACCAACTCATGAATGGGCTCAATTTGCGCGCGCAAATCGTCTGGCATGGGGCTGCGATTTTGTTTGTATTCTGGATAAATTTCGTCGCGGAAGGTGGGGCCTTTGGCGTCAAAGACACACACCGCATATTCCGCGGGAATGTCTTTGCGCAAGCGCTCCATCATGTTGATCATGCCTCGAATAGCACCCGTCGCAGGGCTGGCAGGGTCACCCGGCACAGCCCGCAAATCGGGCATGGCATGAAAGGCACGGTAGAGATAACTGGAACCATCCACCAGCAATAGGGTTTTCTTGTCGCTCATGCCCCAATTGTGCCTGTCCTAGGGCATTTTTGCCGAGTCAAAGCCTGCCAAATTTGGCTTCAACACCCTCTACAATCTCAACATGCCTTTCGCCATGCCTTCGGGCTCCTCTTTTACCCTCAAGACCTCCTGCTAAGCCATGGCTGTTTTTACGCCCGTCACCGAAGAGCAAGCAGCACTGCTCATGTCCCAATTAGGCTTAGGCGAATTGACCGAGCTAAGAGGCATCGAGGGTGGTATCGAAAACACCAACTATTTCGCTACCACCGATTTAGGCGAGTACGTCCTCACCTTGTTCGAACGACTCACCCACGAACAATTGCCTTTTTATTTGTATCTCATGAAGCATTTGGCAGAAAAAGGCATTCCTGTGCCCAACCCCGCTGCCAATCGAGATGGCGACATATTGCACACCCTTTGCGACAAACCTGCCGCTGTGGTGAACCGACTCTTGGGCAAAAGCCAACTTGCACCCGAGGCCACTCACTGCGCAGCCGTTGGCGACATGTTGGCACGCATGCATTTGGCAGGTGAAGACTTCAACCGCAGCCAAACCAACTTAAGGGGCTTGGCATGGTGGAACGAAACCGCACCCGTGATCCTGCCTTACTTGAATAACGCGCAGACCTCATTATTGCAAAGCGAGTTGGCCTATCAAAATCACATGGCCCAAGGTGCTGCTTTTCAAGCCCTGCCCCAAGGGCCCGTCCATGCCGACTTGTTCCGTGACAACGTGATGTTTGAGGGCCATGTCTTAACCGGATTCTTCGATTTTTATTTTGCAGGCACTGACACTTGGCTGTTTGACTTGTCGGTCTGTTTGAATGACTGGTGCATCGATTTGAATTCAGGTGAGCACGCGCCTGATCGCGCCCTAGCCATGCTAAACGCGTACCAAACCGTACGGCCTTTGCGGCCCGCAGAGAGACAGCTTCTGCCCGCCATGTTGCGCGCAGGTGCATTGCGTTTTTGGATTTCCAGACTTTGGGATTTCCATTTACCGAGAGATGCGGCCATGTTGAAACCGCACGATCCCGCCCACTTCGAACGGGTATTGAGGTCTCGACTCACTTCGCCCGTTAAGCTCAGCGCATGAAACTTCACATTGTTCCCGCTAAACAAGGCCTGAACTGGGTCAAACAAGGCATTCGCACTTTCTGGCGGCAACCTCTGGCACTGACAGGCTTGTTCTTTTTATTCATGGCTTGGGTGTCTCTTTTGTCGATGGTTCCCGTCGTGGGGTCGGCATTGGCACTGCTTATCTTGCCAGCCGCCACATTGGGGCTCATGGTGGCCACCGAACAGGCAAGCATTGGCAAATTTCCCATGCCGACTGTTTTGATGGTGGCATTTCGAGCAGGTCAACAGCGGCTCAAGGCCATGCTTGTTTTAGGGGGACTCTACGCCGTTTGCTTTTTGGCGGTCATGGGCATCTCCGTGCTCATCGATGGCGGTGGATTTGCAAAAGTTTATCTGGCCAATTCGCCCATCACCCCTGAAGTGGTCAATGACTCGGGTTTTCAAGCGGCCATGTGGGTTTCCACCATTTTGTACGTTCCCCTGTCAATGCTCTTTTGGCATGCCCCCGCTTTGGTTCATTGGCATGGTGTTCCGCCACTCAAAAGCATGTTTTTCAGCGCCGTTGCTTGTTGGCGCAATTTGGGTGCTTTCGCCTTGTATTTGTTGGCATGGGCAGGTGTGTTTGTGGTCGGCGCCACAGTCATTCTCGTGATCAGCAGCGCCCTAGGCGACAACGATTTATCGGGTGCGGTCTTGTTACCAGGCGCATTGCTCATGGCAGCCATGTTTTTCACATCGGTCTATTTCAGTGTCAAAGACTGTTTTGAATTGCCAGAACCTGGCAGCGAGCATCAAGCCTAAAAAAGCCTGCGACTGCAGGCTTTTGCGAGAGGCACTTCGACAAAGCACATCAGTGGTGGTGGCCATGCGCTCCATGAACATGTCGATGCTCAATTTCCTCTGCAATAGCAGCACGTACGTCGATCACATTCAATTGGAACTGTAAGACTTGTCCCGCCCAAGGATGATTGCCATCCAACATCACGGTGTCGCCTTTGATTTTCAACACATTGAAAATAGCCTCACGGCCATCTGGCGTGCGCCCCCGCAATTGACCACCCACCTTCACGCCAGGCGGAAAGTCTTTCTTGGGCATGGTTTGCAGAAGGCTCTCATCGCGCTCACCAAAAGCATCAGCCGCTGACAGAACCAAGTTGGTTTGGTAACCCTTCTCTTTGCCGCTCAATGCTTCTTCAATTTTTGGCAAGGTGTTTTCATAGCCGCCATGCAAATAAGCCATGGGCTCTTCAGCGGCTTCTAACAGTTTGCCTTGCGCATCGGACACTTTGTATTTCAAGGTCACGACGGTGTCTTTTTCAATTTTCATAACGCTTCTTTCTCAAACTTTCTTTCTAAACAATTCTTCCAAAATTTAACTCATTCCACAGGTGTCAATTTGGCAACCGACAAAGCCAACCACTTTACCCCGTGCCTTGGGAAATTCACTTGGGCTCGCGCATCGGCGTCTGCGCCTTCCACAGCCAACACCATGCCTTCGCCAAACTTGGTATGAAACACTTTCATAGCCACTTTGATGCCATGCGAAGGCTCCAATTTTTGCACAGGCACGGGTGGGCTCTTGTAAGTCTCTGCCGAACCCAAGCTGCTTTGGCCCCAAGCCGGTTTGGCCTGAAAGGCTTGGGCAGGCGAAGTCCACCCTCCGCCCAAGCCTGAAGCAAAGCCAGGATTCTTCGGGGTGATCCACTTCAAGCACGCTTCAGGTAACTCGTCCAAGAAACGGCTCTTGAGGTTGTAGCGAGTTTGTCCATGCAACATGCGGGTTTGCGAATGGCTCAGGTACAAACGTTTGCGCGCTCGGGTAATGGCCACGTACATCAAACGACGCTCCTCCTCCAAGCCATCGTAGTCGTTCATGGAATTTTCATGAGGAAACAAGCCCTCTTCCAAGCCCGAGATAAATACCGCATCAAACTCTAAGCCTTTGCTGGCATGCACCGTCATCAGTTGAACGGCATCTTCTCCCGCTTGCGCTTGGTTGTCGCCAGCCTCCAACGCAGCATGCGTTAAGAACGCAGCCAAGGGCGACATCACTTCGCCATCTTCTGCATTAGGAACCATCTCTGATGCTGTGGCTTCTGCATCACGCCCGAAACCTTCTTGCGTGACAAAACTCTCAGCCGCATTGACCAGCTCTTCCAAGTTTTCTACACGATCAGCCCCTTCTTTTTCGGTTTTGTAGTGCTCAATTAATCCGGTTTTTTCCAACACCACTTCAATGATTTCACGCAAGGTCATGCCAGGGGTTTGTTCGCGCATGACGTCGATCATGGCGACGAAGCCGGCCAACTTGGCGCCTGCTTTGCCCGCAGTCGTGCTAACGGCGTCGTGCAAAGAACAGCCCAAACCTTTGGCCGCATCTTGCAATTGCTCCACACTGCGCGCACCAATACCGCGCGGTGGAAAATTGACGATGCGCAAGAAACTGGTGTCGTCGTTGGGATTTTCTAAAATCCGCAAATAGGCCAGTGCGTGTTTAATCTCTGCACGCTCAAAGAATCGCAAACCGCCATAAACTTTATAAGGCACACCCGCATTGAACAGTGCTGTTTCCATCACGCGGCTTTGGGCATTGCTACGGTACAACACCGCCACTTCTTTGCGTGTGAATCCATCGCCTTTGACCAACTGGCGAATTTCATCTACCAGCCATTGTGCTTCTGCAAAGTCACTGGTGGATTCATAGACCCGAACGGGTTCACCGGCACCCTGATCGGTGCGCAAGTTTTTACCCAAGCGATTTTTGTTGTTGCCAATGAGCGCATTGGCCGAATCCAAAATGTTGCTGTAGCTCCGGTAGTTTTGCTCCAGTTTAATTTGGTGCTGCACACCAAACTCACGCACAAAGTCGGCCATGTTGCCCACGCGTGCCCCACGGAAGGCATAAATGCTTTGGTCATCATCACCCACCGCTAACACGGCGCTACCATGCTCTGCGGGCATGCCAGCAATCATTTTGATCCAGGCGTATTGCAGTTTGTTGGTGTCCTGGAACTCATCAATCAGCACATGCTTGAAGCGTGCTCGGTAGTGCAAACGAATGGCATCGTTATCTCTCAGTAACTCGAAAGAACGCAACATCAACTCGCCAAAGTCCACCACACCCTCGCGCTGGCATTGATCTTCGTAGAGCTGGTAGATTTCTACTTTGCGGCGCGTTTCATCATCGCGAACATCCACGTCTTTTGGTCTCAGACCATCTTCTTTGCAACCCGCGATGAACCACTGCAATTGCTTGGGTGGAAATCGCTCATCGTCGACCTTGTGTTGCTTGCACAAGCGTTTGATGGCCGACAACTGATCTTGCGTGTCCAGAATTTGGAAAGTTTGCGGCAGGTTGGCCATTTTGTAATGAGCCCGCAGAAACCGGTTGCACAGGCCGTGAAAGGTGCCAATCCACATGCCCCGCACATTGACAGGCAGCATGGCCTGCAACCTGAGCATCATCTCTTTGGCTGCCTTGTTGGTAAAGGTCACCGCCAATACGCCGCCCGATCCGACCTGGGAGGTCTGTAATAACCAAGCAATTCGGGTGGTTAAGACCCGAGTCTTGCCCGACCCAGCCCCCGCCAGAATCAGGGCCGATTCAGAGGGAAGTGTCACGGCCCGCAGTTGTTCAGGGTTCAGGTTGTTCAGCAGGGGCGTTTGGTCATACATGCCCCAATTGTAGAAACTCCTGAAGCCTTGTTGGCAAAATGCAAAAACAAACGAGTAGAATCAGATACCGGGCCCAAGATTCTTGCGCCCGGTTTTTTTTGTCCAAAATCAGGACAGACCAAACCGGCCAAGCCAAGCGCTCACTCGTTCTTTCAACGATCCTTTTGGAGCTTGGTTAAATGGAAATTTTTGATTACGACAACATCTTGTTGCTTCCCCGCAAATGCCGCGTGGAAAGCCGTTCTGAGTGCGACGCTGGCGTAGAGCTGGGTGGCCGCAAATTCCGTCTGCCGGTGGTGCCGGCCAACATGAAGACGGTGGTGAACGAGGAAATCTGTGTCTGGATGGCACACAACGGTTACTTCTATGTCATGCACCGCTTTGACTTGGACAACGTTAAATTTGTCCGCGACATGCACAACAAGGGTTTGTTCGCCTCTATTTCTTTGGGCGTCAAAGCACCCGACTACGACACCGTGAACCAATTGGTGGCCGAGGGCCTGAGCCCTGAGTACATCACCATCGACATTGCCCACGGCCATGCCGACAGCGTGCAAAAGATGATTCACACCCTGAAAGAAAAGCTGCCCAAGTCTTTCGTCATTGCTGGCAATGTGGGAACGCCCGAAGCCATCATTGATTTGGAAAACTGGGGCGCCGATGCCACCAAAGTGGGCATTGGCCCTGGGAAAGTTTGCATCACCAAGCTCAAAACCGGCTTTGGCACGGGCGGCTGGCAGTTATCCGCGTTGAAGTGGTGCGCCCGCGTCGCCACCAAGCCTATCATTGCAGACGGCGGTATCCGCGAGCACGGCGACATTGCCAAGAGCATTCGCTTTGGCGCCACCATGATCATGATTGGCTCGATGTTGGCCGGTCACGAAGAGTCGCCAGGTGCCACTGTAGAAGTAGACGGCAAGCTTTTCAAAGAGTACTACGGCTCGGCTTCAGACTTCAACAAAGGCGAGTACAAGCACGTCGAAGGCAAGCGCATTTTGGAGCCCATCAAAGGCAAGCTGGCCAACACATTGATCGAGATGGAGCAAGACACCCAAAGCTCCATCAGCTACTCAGGCGGCACCAAACTCATGGACATTCGCAAGGTAAACTACGTCATTTTAGGCGGCGACAACGCCGGCGAACACCTGTTGATGTAATTCTTCTTTCTGTGCAGGGATTGGTACTTTCCCTATGGTTTTGTGCAACCAAATCACTGCCAAAAAGAAGATGATCAGTCATCGATTTTTGCAATCAAAGGAGACACTATGCGTCGTGATCAGTTCATCAAATCCGTTTTAGCCTTGGCCGCAGGCTCCAGCCTGTCACTGCCCACCTTGGCTGCTGCCAACATCAAAATGATGATTCCAGCCAACCCCGGTGGCGGCTGGGACACCACGGGTCGCGCTTTGGGCAAAGCTATGCAAGACTCTGGCGTGGCCAGCTCGGTCACTTACGAAAACAAGGGCGGCGCTGCCGGCATCATTGGCCTCGCCCAATACGCCAACGCGACCAAAGGTGATGGCAACTCCTTGATGGTCATGGGCGCAGTCATGTTGGGCGGCATCATTACTGGCAAACCGCCTGTGAGCCTTGACAAGGTCACACCCATTGCTCGCCTAACCAGCGAATACAACGTGTTTGTGGTGCCTGCCAATTCACCGCTCAAAACCATGAAGGATGTGGTTGAGCAAATGAAAAAGGATCCTGGCAGCGTTAAGTGGGGCGGCGGTTCACGCGGTTCTACAGAGCACATTGCTGCGGCCATGTTGGCCCGCGAAGTGGGCGTCGATGCAGCCAAGATCAATTACGTGCCATTCCGTGGCGGTGGCGAAGCGGTGGCTGCCATTTTGGGTGGCAACGTCACAGTGGGCGGTAGTGGTTACAGCGAATTCCAGCAGTACATTGAAACAGGCAAGATGCGCCCCATTGCGGTGACCTCTGCCAAGCGCTTGAAGGGCATCAACATTCCCACCATGATCGAGCAAGGCTACAACGTGGACATTGGCAACTGGCGCGGCGTCTATGCACCTGCTGGCCTCACAGCAGCACAACGCAAAGAACTGACCGACTTGGTTTTGAAAGCTACCAAGTCCAAGTCTTGGGCCGAGTCTTTAGAGAAAAATAACTGGACGCCTGCTTGGATGCCCAACCCAGAATTTGACGATTTCGTTGATCGTGAATTTGCAAGTTTGCGCGCCACCATGGTCAAGTCCGGCATGATCTAAGCATTCACTCACAGTGAACCAAGGCTGTTGACTTTCTTTCAACAGCCTCTTTATTCTGGGTCCTAAGGGACCCAGAATTTTTGACTCAAAGGACAACGCATGTCACACCCCCACCCACCCTCCCCCACGCAAATAGGCATTGGCTTTTTTGGTTTGGTCTTGTCTTTGCTCATGATGTGGGGCGCCACCAGCATTTCCTCAGAAGCGGGTTACGCAGGCGTTGGACCTAATTTTTTACCCTGGGTTGTGGCGGTTTTTTTAGCAGCCTGCTCTGTGTGGTTAATTTGGGAATCTATGACGGGCGGTTATCGCAACATGCCAGAGCCCAGTGGCTCAGAGAAATCCGATTGGCACGCATTTGCATGGGTCTCAGCTGGCATCTTGGCCAACGCCGCACTCATCACTCAGGCGGGGTTTGTGGTCAGTTGCGCCATCTGTTTTATTTTGGCGGTCAGAGGACTTCGTGTGTCACAAGGCGACCCCGCTGGCAATCTGTCACAAACACTCAAAGATTGCGTGTTGGGCTTCCTCATTGCAGCGCCTGTTTTTTGGTTGTTTACCATGTTCTTGGCCATCAATTTGCCCAACTTAACCGGCACCCCTTGGCTTTAAGCCAAGTTGAAAGCAACACATGTTAGACACTTGGAACAATCTGCTATCTGGTTTTGCAACTGCCGGAACCCCTATTAACTTACTCTGGGCCTTTGTAGGCTGCGCCTTAGGCACAGCCATTGGGGTGCTACCAGGCTTAGGCCCTGCTGTCACCGTGGCCATGCTCTTGCCCATCACAGCGCAAGTCGAGCCCACGGCTTCCATGATTTTTTTCGCGGGCATTTATTACGGCGCCATGTACGGTGGCTCGACCACTTCCATTTTGCTCAACACACCGGGCGAAACAGGCACCATGGTCACAGCGCTCGAAGGTTTCAAGATGGCCAAGAGCGGCCGCGCCGGCTCAGCCTTGGCCACTGCGGCCATTGGCTCATTTGTCGCAGGCACTTTGGCCACCATTTTGGTCACCTTGTTTGCGCCGGTGGTGGCCGAATTTGCAGTGAAGCTAGGTCCTCCAGAGTATTTTTGCATGATGCTGTTGGCCTTCATCACCGTCAGTGCCGTGTTGGGTCAAAGCACTGTACGAGGTCTGTCTGCTTTGTTCATCGGATTGGCATTGGGCTTGGTGGGCATGGATCAAATCTCTGGACAGGTGCGCTACACAGGCAACATTCCCGAGTTCATGGATGGCATTGAAACAGTGCTCATTGCGGTGGGCCTGTTTGCTGTCTCAGAAGTCATGTACAACGCGCTTTACGAAGGCAAAAGCAGCGCCGACATGAACCGCCTCACCAAGGCCCAGATGACACCCCTAGAGTGGCGCAGGTCTTGGCCTGCATGGCTTCGCGGCACAGCCATTGGCTTTCCCTTTGGCACCATTCCTGCTGGTGGCTCAGAGATTCCAACTTTTTTAAGTTACGCCACCGAGAAAAAACTTTCTAAGTACCAAGAAGAGTTTGGCACTACGGGCGCCATTGAGGGTGTTGCAGGTCCTGAGGCGGCCAACAACGCAGCTGTCACGGCCACTTTGGTACCTTTGCTGACGCTCGGCATTCCAACTTCTGTCACGGCTGCCATTTTGTTGTCGGCTCTTCAAAACTACGGCATTCAAGCAGGTCCGCAGTTGTTTCAAAACTCTTCCACATTGGTGTGGGCTTTGATTGCCTCACTCTACATTGGCAATGTGATGTTGCTGGTGCTCAATTTGCCACTGGTGGGCTTGTGGGTCAAACTTCTGCAAATTCCAAAACCTCAGCTCTATGCAGGCATTTTGATTTTTGCCACAGTCGGTGTGTATGGCATGCGCCAAAGCAGCTTTGACTTGTTCATCATGTATGGCTTTGGCCTTCTAGGAACGCTCATGCGTCGCTACGATTTTCCCGTAGCACCGGTCATTGTGGGCATGATCTTAGGCCCTCTGGCCGAAGCACAAATGCGAAATGCGCTGTCCATTGGAGAAGGACACTGGCGAGTTTTCTGGGACCGGCCCATGTCTTTGGGCTTGCTCAGTGTGGTGGCTATTTGCTTGCTGGTGCCACCCATTTGGTCGGCATGGCAACGCCGCAAATCAAAGGTCTAACAAGGCTTTCATCAAGGCGCTCAACCGAGTGCCTTTTTTTGTGAGGTCGGTCACGATGCTAAAGTGATTGAGCCCTGCCAAGTCTTCACAAACAGGAACCGTTCGCGGGCCCCAAGTTTGATGAATCAAGCGGTTGTGGCGCAAAAATTCTGGGCTTTCATCAGCACCTGCCACGGTGTACAAAACACCTTTTTTGGGACGGGGCCAGAAAGCTGGGCTTGCCATGCGTGCATGCTTGGCTGTGAGCTTCAAAGAATCTTGCAGGAACGGGGTTTTGCGCAAAGGCGTGAGATCGTACAAACCAGAAATAGACAGCGCCTTTTGAATCCAATGCGCTGGCAAGCTAGGGTCTACTTGTTTCCAATTGCAAGCCAACATCATGGCGGCCAAATGTCCACCCGCTGAATGGCCTGCCACCGTGACATTTTGGGGGTTACCACCATGCTTCGCAATGTTGCTCCAAGTCCACGCCAAGGCCTTTACCATTTGGTGTGCAATATCAGGAATGGTCACGGGCACCTCTGGCGTGCCAGGGCACAGCGCATAGTTCACCACCACCACACAAACACCCATGTCATGCAAATGCGGTGCTACAAAAGAATGATCTGATTTGTCGAGGCTGCGCCAATAGCCACCGTGAATAAAAAATACGACGGGTGCATTGGGCTTGCTTGCAGGAAAGATGTCCAGTGTTTCGTTGGGACCATCACCGTAGGCAATGTCGAGCGTGCATTGAAGTGCTGCGCGAGCATCAGCAGAAGTTTTGGCCCACTGTGCAAAATGCGCCGCGTGGTCAGGCACCAAAGCGCGGTTGTTGTACATGCTGTCATACCATGCTGCATTTTGGATGCCCATGTCCATCGTCCTTTAAATTTTCATTTCCAAGCGGATCTGAACATTTTGCCAATTGCGTGTGTTGGTATTGGCTGTTTCTGAAAAGCCATTGCCAATGTACGTAGAGCCCGTCAGGTAATCACGAGGGGTGAGATTGCTAACCGTGACACGCAAAGCCGTGGCGGCTGAGAACCTCCAAAGCCCATACACATCAACGACCCGTTTAGAACCTTGGTAAGCCCATTGCTGTTCTGTTCGCCGCGTGGTGTAGTCTGGGTTGATATTGACATTGCCGCCCAGAGTGAGAGGAAAGGCACGGATGCGGTAGTCAACTCCAAAATTGGCGGTCATCTTAGGTTGCTGATCCAAGCGATTGTTGGGTCCCATGACATCCAACACTTTGGAGTCAAAGAAACTCAAATTACTTCGAACATCGACTGCGGGCGCAGCGGCCCAAGCTTGGTTCAATCTGAACTTGGCTTCCAACTCAAGTCCTTGCGTGATGGCATCACCCACATTTTGAGGACTAGAAACGAAGCGACGCTGACCCGGCGCCCAGACCGTGTCATAGCGCTCGGAGGTGACGTAGCGAATTAAATCGCTGATGTTGCGCCTGAAAATATTGGCACTCAAAACACCACCCTCTGCCAAAAAACGCTCCATTGCAATGTCAATGCCCGTTGCCAATTCAGGCTTCAGGCCAGGATTGCCAATGCGATCGGGGCGGGTTGGACTATTGGCCTCTCGGGACAGGGCTGTTCGGGCAACCAAGTTGAACAAGGTGGGCGTTTTGTAACTGCGCGTAAGGCTCATTCGAACTTGATCACGACTTTCAGGAATAGGCTTCCAGACAGCATGCAGCAGAGGCGTCAGAACACCGCTCTTGTTGCGTTTTTCGCCCTCTTCGTTGCTGCCTTCAGTCAGAATACTTTCATAACGGATGCCCGCATGCGCACTCCAATTGGGGTTGATGGTCCATTCGTCTTGGGTGTAGATAGCCCAACGTTGCGTACGCGCACGCATGTTGCCCGCATCATCAGAAACCTCTGCAATGGCATCTTCCGTTCTGCGCACGCCTTCCAGTTCAAGACCACTGACATACTGGTGACCATTGGCTGAAACATGCGTGAGTTTGCCATTCCAAGATTGCGACAAGTCCTTGAAGCTTTGCGATTCTTCCATGGTGTTAAGCAAGCCCGTTGAACCCAAAGCCACTTGGCTATAACGGGACTTGAAGTGCGATTCACCCAAGCCAAATTTAAATTCAAATCTGTCGTCCGCTGAAAAGCGCTGGTTCCACTGGCCATTCAAGCGCGTCATGACAAAACGGCTGTTGTTGGCCGTGTTTGCCGAGTCGGAGGCAAGGGGCTGCTGAATGCCATTGATCATCTTGTTTTCTGTCAAGTCAACACGCCCCAAGCTGTTGAATTCAGAATAAACCATGAAGGGCATCAAGATTAGCGCTTTGCCTTGTTCGCCGCGCCAGATGAGCCGGGCGTTGGCGTTCATGCCTTGGCGCTGACCTAAGCTCATGGCATGGCGTTCTCGGTGTGAAGACCATGCTGGCATTCGACCTTCTGCATCCACACTGGAATCGGTCAGGGTGGTGCTGTCTTCAGGACGCCAATTGTTCATGGCTGACACCGTCAAGGTGCCATTCAGGGCTTCAGACTTGAGGTTATGAACCCAGTTCAACCCTTCTGAGCGGTGACCATTTTCAAAGGCGGTACCTACTTTCAAATCATCAGGGTTGGCCCGTTGACCTTCGCGCAAAATGATGTTGATGGTGCCCGCAATGGCGCGTGCGCCTGTCTCAGCAGTTGGCGCGCGTAAAATTTCTACCTTCTCCACCATCTCAGGTGTCAAAGACTCTATGGAGAAACCGGGCGGTACGCGTTGACCGTCCAACAAGATCTGGGTGTAGCCACCACCCAAACCACGCATGCGAATGGCACCACCACGACCCGGCGCACCCTGAATGGTGACGCCAGGCAAGCGTTTTAAAACTTCACCCAAAGTGCTATCACCTTGTTTGTCAAGCTCTTCCCTGCCAATCACAATTTTGGCGGCCGTGGATTGACGGCGCTCTTCCATGGTGTTGTCGCGGTTGCTTTTAATTTCAACCCGACCCATGTCCTGAACAGGCGCATTGGCAGGTGGGGCAGTCTGAGCCAATCCCCAAGGTGAGATGAGTGACAAAACGGCGAGTGAGGCAGATGTCTTGATTTTCATCCCTGTATTTTGACAGGGGAATGTCAACTTTTTGTGTCTGAATGGCCATACCCCAAAAATTGACAGGTTTCAAATCAACCCAATCCTTTGCCCTGATTTTGGCCCTGGCTTAGTTCCTATTCGCCAGACTTGAACAAAGCCGCCACTTTGCGCTTGGGCTTGATGTTGGCAGAAATACCTGAGCGAGATGCTGTGGCTTTGGGAGATGCCTCCCAAGAGGCCGCTGCCGCTTGCGCCATGCTAGGGGTCTCGTAAGGCTTCTCGAAGAAGGGGTCCCTTGAAACTTGCGGGGGCCGGAAACTGCTGCGACGGTCTCGGGGGGCATCTTCATCTCGTCGCCGCTCAAAACCTCGCTCTGGTCGCCTGTCTTCTCGGCGTCCTTCGCTTCGCTCTTCAAGCCGGCCTTCACCAAGATTGCCTCGCGAACGGTCTTCTTCAAGGGGGTAGCTTTCAACTTGAAGTTTGGTCTTAATGAGCTTTTCAATGTCGGCTACCAAGCGCATGTCGGAGGGGGACACCAAAGTCACGGCCAAACCAGAAGCCCCAGCACGGCCAGTTCGGCCAATGCGGTGCACATAATCTTCGGCATTGAAGGGTACATCAAAATTGAACACAGCAGGCACGTCTTTGATGTCGAGGCCACGGGCTGCGACATCCGTGCAGACCAACAAATCGACCTCGCCTTTTTTGAAAGCCTCGAGGGCTTTGAGTCGTTCGTCTTGGGTCTTGTCGCCATGCAAAGCAGCCGTGACAAGGCCTTCTCGTTCTAAAGAGCGTGCCAATCGCCCGCAGCCCAGTTTACTGTTGACAAAGATGAAGGCTTGCTTGATGCCGCGCTGGTTTAAAACCGCTTTGACAACCCTGCGCTTGTCATCATCTTGCGCACTGTAAAAACGCTGCTCTACGGTGGAGGCTGTTTCGTTGGGACGCGCGACTTCAATGGTGATGGGATCCTGTAGATAGCTTCCTGCCAAGCGTTTAATTTCAGGTGAAAAAGTGGCCGAAAACAACAAGGTGGTGCGCTGCTTGGGCAAAAAACTCAAGATGCGCTGCAAGTCTGGCAAGAAGCCTATGTCCAGCATGCGATCGGCTTCGTCTAGCACCACATATTCAACTTGGTTGAGCACAGCATTCTTGGCTTCAATGTGGTCCAGCAATCGGCCAGGTGTGGCAACCAAAATTTCAACACCTTTTTTGAGCTCTAGGGTTTGGGGCTTCATGTCCATGCCGCCAAACACCACGGCACTGCGCATCTGGGTGTACTTGGCATACAGCTTGATTTGCTGCGCCACTTGGTCAGCCAGTTCGCGCGTGGGCAAAAGCACCAAGGCCCGCACGGGGTGGCGTGCAGGTGATGTAGAGGTGTTCTCGTGTTTGAGCAGTCGCTGCAGCAGGGGCAAAGAAAAGGCAGCGGTTTTACCGGTACCTGTTTGCGCAGCGCCCATCACGTCTTTCCCGGTCAAGACCACAGGAATGGCCTGGGCTTGGATGGGGGTCATGGATTCGTAGCCCATTTCGGCCACGGCTCGTGCCAGCGGTTCAGCCAGCGATAGATTTGAAAAAGAGTCGGTCATTAACCCGCTATTGTCGCACTTTAGGTCTTAGGCAATGTGACACCCACTTGGCCTTGGTATTTTCCGCCTCGGTCTTTGTAGCTGGTTTCGCAAACTTCGTCGCTTTCGAAGAACAGCACCTGGGCACAGCCCTCTCCAGCGTAAATCTTAGCTGGTAGGGGGGTGGTGTTGCTAAATTCGAGGGTGACGTAGCCCTCCCATTCGGGCTCGAAGGGGGTCACGTTGACGATGATGCCGCAGCGGGCGTAGGTGCTTTTGCCCAGACAAATGGTGAGGACATTTCGGGGAATACGGAAATATTCCATGGTTCGGGCCAAAGCAAAACTGTTGGGGGGGATCACGCAAACGTCGGAATGGATGTCGACAAAGCTTTTTTCGTCAAAGTTCTTAGGATCGACCACTGTGCTGTAAATGTTGGTAAAAACCTTGAACTCGGGGGCGCAACGGATGTCGTAGCCATAACTGCTGGTGCCGTAGCTGACTATTTTCTCGCCTGTAGCGTTTTGTCTCACTTGGCCAGGCTCGAAAGGCTCAATCATGCCTTGCTCTTGTGCCATACGGCGGATCCACTTGTCGCTTTTAATGCTCATCTCTTGGTCTTTCCAACATTCTGGGTTTAAGCTGACATTGTAATTGTGCCCATCAGAATTATGAGGAGAATTCAAGGCTTCTTCGCCCCAGCGCAAGTCAACTTGAAGCAGTGTGAGCTAAACTTTGTTTGACTTAGCTTTTGACCAGTGAAATTATGAAAAGACGCACCCTGCTCCAAGCGAGCCCATTGTTGCTGAGCATTCCGGGCTTGGCCCAAGCGCAAGCAGCCTATCCCACCAAACCCATTCGTTACATTGTGCCGGTGTCTGCAGGGGGCGGGTCCGACATGGTAGGGCGAGCACTTTGCGAGCGTTGGGCAAAAGTGTTGGGGCAATCTGTCGTGGTGGACAACATTGGCGGCGGCGGCGGCGTGATCGCTTCTCAAAATACAGCACGTGCAGCAGCGGATGGCTATACCTTGATGCAAGGCTATGTGGCCACTCATGGCACAGCCCCCGCCACACGCAAACTGCCTTACGATGCAGAAAAAGATTTCACCCCCATTGGCATGATTGGTTCAACCCCCAACGTGCTGTGCATCAACACCAGTTTGCCTTCCCAAAATTTCAAGGCTTTTTTGGATTATGTGAAGCAAAACCCTGGACGCCTCTCTTATGGCTCCGCCGGCGCCGGTTCATTGACGCACCTCACGGCTGAGTTGTTCAAGCTGCAAACCAACAGCTTCATGGTGCACATTCCTTACCGCGGCATTGCACCCGCCATCACCGATCTGATTGGCGGCCAAACTCAAATGATGTTCCCTGGCTTGGCCGCAGCTTTGCCTCATATTCGCAGCGGCCGCATTCGCGCTCTGGCAGTCACTGGCACCAAGCGTCATCCCCAAGTGAAGGACATTCCCACTTTAGAAGAAATGGGGCTGAAGGGCTTTGATGCCCAGCAATGGTATGGTGTGGTGGGGCCTGCCAACATGCCAGCAGCCATTGTCAAAACCCTGAACGATGCCATGCTGGCTGTTTTGGCTCAGCCCGATTTCAAAGAAAAATTAAGCTCTGAAGCCGTTGAACTGATGCCCATGAAGCCGGCAGAATTTGCAGCCTACATGAAGGCCGACTTGGCCCGCTGGACCCAACTTGCAAAGGCCCGCAACATTCAGCTTGATAGCTAGCAAGCACTGCTACTGACCAAAAAGCCTGCTTTGAAACGCAGGCTTTTTTGTTTCAATCATCCAGCTTCAAGGACTTATTTTTCCGACCACGCCAGCCACACCATAGTTCATGTTCAAAATTTGAACATCGGTCAGTTTCTGACCGACAGCCAAAATTGATTTGCCTTCGTTGTCGGCCATCGGGCCTTGAAAAGGATGGCGTTTGCCTTGGGCGATGTCCTGCTGTACCTTCACAATTTCATCGCGCACTTTGGCAGGCAACTTGGGGCCAAAATCGCCAACGCGAATCATGCCCTCCTTCAAACCTGCCCACACATTGCCGCTGCGCCACTGGCCCTTTTGCACATCAATGACGCGCTGTGTGTAATAGGTGCCCCACTCATGCGTGACCGCCATCAACTGAGCATCAGGCGCCACTTTGCGCATGTCAGAGTGATAGGCAATGGCCATCTTGCCGCGTTCTTGGGCCGCCACCATCACAGCATTGGAGGCTGTGTGAAAGGTAATGACATCAACCGACTGATTGAACAAGGTAAAGGCCGCGTCGCGCTCTTTGGCTGGATCGAACCATGCGTTCAGCCAAATCACTTTAACCTGAGCTTGGGGATTCACAGAGCGCATTCCCAGGGTAAAGGCATTCAGTCCTTGCAAGACTTCAGGAATGGGAAAGCCCGCCACGTAGCCCGCCACATTGGATTGCGTCATGCGCCCTGCGGCCACACCCGCTAAATATCGGCCCTCGTAATAGCGCGCATTGGCCACGGAGACATTCACATCGGTTTTGTAGCCCGTGATCGACTCAAACTTCACATTGGGAAACTCTTTGGCCACCTTGAGCGTGGGCTCCATGTAGCCAAAGCTGGTGGTGAAAATCACATCGTGACCTTGTTGCGCTAAGTCGCGCACAACACGCTCCGAGTCAGTGCCTTCGGCCACATTTTCAACAACGGTGGTTTTAACGGCAGAGCCCAAAGCCTTTTCAACAGCTTTGCGGCCCTCGTCGTGCTGTCGTGTCCAGCCTGCATCAAATACAGGCGTGACATACACAAAAGCAGCTTTGACAGGGCCTTTGGAAACTGGCTGCGAAGGCTCAGCGGCAAGGGAAAAAGTAGGCGATAAAAAGCAGGCGGCCGCGATTGCGGCTGCGAGGTTTTTGTACATGGTAGTCCTCTACATGGCACCGGTTGAAGAAAATAAACACCTGCCGGTGCGCAGGTATTCAGGGTGTATTCTAAGGCAGGTGTATAAAGTTTCTTTTTCGTTCTTGCAAAGAAGTTCCCCCTCATGCGAACAATACCCATTTCTCGTTGGATTCAAATTTCCATCCTGTCAGCCAGCTGTTGGGTTCCTTTTGCTGGATGGTCGCAGAGCGCGGCTACAGCATTGAAAGCGGTCACTCAAGTTGAGGGCATTACCGAATACCGGCTGAGCAATGGCTTGCGCGTGTTGTTGGCGCCCGATGCGTCCAAGCCCACCACCACGGTGAACATCACTTATTTGGTGGGAAGCCGGCATGAGAACTATGGTGAAACCGGTATGGCGCATTTGCTTGAGCACATGGTTTTCAAAGGCACGACCTCTCGGGGCAATGTATTCGAGGAGTTGGGCAAGCGCGGCATGGATTTCAATGGCACCACTTTCTACGATCGCACCAACTACTACGAAACCTTTCCCGCCAATCCTGACAGCCTGAAATGGGCACTGGAAATGGAAGCCGATCGAATGGTCAACAGCCTCATTGCGCGCAAAGATTTAGACACCGAATTTTCGGTGGTTCGCAATGAAATGGAAAGCGGTGAGAACAACCCCCACATGATGCTGTGGCAGCGCATGGCCTCCACCGCATTTGATTGGCACAACTACGGCAAAAGCACCATTGGCGCACGAACCGATGTTGAAAACGTCAAGATAGAAAACCTGCAAAACTTTTATCGCAAGTACTACCAACCTGACAATGCAGTTTTGCTGGTGGCGGGCAAGTTTGAAGCCAACAACACCCTCGCATGGATACAACAGTTATTCGGCGCCATTCCCAAACCCAAACGCGTGCTTGAACCCACTTACACACAAGACCCAGCGCAAGATGGCAATCGCGAAGTAACTGTGCGCAGAACAGGTGACTCTCAATTGTCAGCAGTCCTGTATCACACAGCGGCAGCTAGCCATCCCGACTCAGCAGCCATGGCTGTCTTGAGTGAAGTCTTGGGCGGCACACCCAATGGCAGGCTGCATCAAAATTTGGTCGAGAAAAAATTAGCCGTCAATGTCAGTCCTTGGAATTTTGAATTGGCTGAGAGAGGCTATGTGCTGTTCATGGCCGAGCTGAGCAAAACGCAAAACCTGACAGAAGTTCGCAAAGTTTTTCTGGAAGAATTGGAAAGCTTGCCAAAGAAGCCCGTCACCGAAGAAGAACTTAAACGTGCCAAGGCCAGCCTTTTGAGCAACATCGACAAGACCATCAACGACCCTCAACAATTGGCTGTACAGCTCTCAGAGTCCATTGCCAACGGCGATTGGCGCTTGTTTTTTTTGCAACGCGATCGAATTGAAAATTTAAAGTTAGCAGACCTCCAATCTGTGGCTGCCAACTATTTCAAAGAAAGCAATCGCACACTGGGGCAATTCATTCCCACTGCCACACCAGACCGCAGCAAACTGCCTGAGCCAGTAGACGTTGCCAAACTGGTTGCAGACTACAAAGGCAAAGCAGCCGCCAGCGAAGGCGAAGTGTTTGACATCAGCCCCGCCAACATCGAAAAGCGCACTCAACGTTTGGCTTTAGCCAACGGCATGAAGCTCATCTTGACACCCAAGAAAACGCGTGGCGAAACTGTCAGCGGCGTCTTTACCTTGCGCTTCGGCGATGAAGCTTCGCTGTTCAATCAAGCCACCAGTTCAAGCCTCACCGCCAACTTGCTGATGCGCGGTGCTGGCAATTTGCAACGCTCTGAAATTTCAGCCAAGTTGGATGAATTGAAAACCCAAATCGAAGTCACGGGTGGTGGACAAACCATCACGGTTCGATTTGATACGGTTCGCAAAAACTTGCCAGAGGTCCAGAATTTGATTCGAGACATTTTGCGAAAACCCAGTTTTGCAGAGAAAGAGTTTGACTTGCTGGTTCAAGAAAGCACTGCTGGCCTCGAAAGCCAGCGCAGTGACCCCAATGCCATGGGCTCACAAGCCATGGCCTTGGCCTTGGAAGTCTACAAAAAGGGAGACATTCGCGCTTCCCGCAGCTTGGACGAGTCCATTGGCGCACTCAAAGCCGCCAAGCTTGAACAAGTCAAACAGTTCCACAGCAACTACTACGGCGCCAATCACAGTGAGTTTGCCTTGGTAGGTGACTTTGACAGCGAGGCTGTGAAGTCGCAATTGACACAACTCTTTGGTGATTGGGTCAGTCCAAAAGCCTACACCCGCTTAAAGGCCGAAACCAAATCGGCTCAACCCGGAGCCATTCATTTGGAAGCGCCCGACAAAGCCAATGCTTTTTTCTTGGCGGGTCTCCCTTTGGCCTTGCAAGACTCTGAAAAAGATTTTATTCCGTTGCAATTGGCCAATCGCGTGTTGGGTGGTGGTGCCAAATCTCGCCTGCTTGGCCGTTTGCGTGAAAAAGATGGTTTGAGCTATGGTGCAGGTAGCCAACTCAGTGCCAGTTCGTTTGAGCCTTCAGGCATGTGGGTGCTTTATGCCATTTATGCGCCTCAAAATCTGGGTAAGTTGAAGGTAGCCATCCAAGAAGAGCTCACCAAGTTTGTTAACGACGGCATCACAGCGGAAGAATTGGCTGACGCCAAAAAAGGTTTGCAAGAAGAACGCAAAATTAACCGCGCTCAAGACCGTTCATTAGCGGCTGGCCATGTGGCGCAAACGGCGGCCAACAGAACGTTGGCCTATACTGAAAAAGTAGACGCCCAAATTGAGGCAAGCACTTTGGAAGAAGTCAATGCCGCCATTCGCAAAGCTTTAAACCCCGCCAAGTTTTTGAATGTCTATGCAGGCAATTTTGCAGCAGCTGCTCAAAAACCATAACAAGGATTTCAAGCAAGCAGAAAATTCTGATCCGCGGTTTGCTTTGACAGTTGGGTGGCGTCAGTCTCGTCTTTAAGCTCTACCCCTGTGAGCTGCCGGGCTCTGGCCTCCCTGATCAGGTAGGCCAGTTTGCGCACAGCCTCAGCATGGGACATACCCGCTTTGTGGATGTTAGAAATGCAGTTGCGGCGCTCATCGGTCAATCCGGTCTTGGGCTCCCAGGTCATGTAGAGTCCCATGCTGTCTGGGGAGCTAAGGCCTGGGCGCTCTCCAACCATCACGACCACCAGCTTGGCTTTTAGGATTTCACCAACTTCGTCACCAATGGCCACGCGGCCCTGCTCAACGATGGTCAAAGGTGCAATGCTCAGGCCCTCATTGATAAATTTTGGATACGCCGCGTTTAAAAAGGAGACGGCATTGTTTTCAATGGCGATTGCAGACAAACCGTCGACCACCACAAAGGCGAGATCCCAAGATGCTGTTGAGTCGTTTTTGTCCTTGATGGCACATGCTTCAACCAAGGTCTTTTTAGATGAGTCCCTCAGTCTTCTGCCCCAATCTGGCCGCTTCAAATAAGCTGAACGATTATCCGCAACACTGTGCAAGATGAAGCACTGCGATTCTGGCAAACTCAATTGAGATAACAAGTTTTGTTTCAGCGCAGTCACATCCAAGGACTGATGCACAGCATCTCTCGCTTGCGCATGTGCCAACTGAAAAGCCAACTGGGGCGCAGTGGGCAAACTCACACCTGCTCGTCCCAACGCTATTCTGGCCGCCGTAAATTGGCGCAATCCACTCCAAGGATTGACAACAACAGGGTGGGTTTCTGCAATGCGATGACTCACGTTAATTTTCTCAAGGCTTGGGCAAATTTCGCAGGAATTGCTTGACCCAAATGGACCCCTTCCCTTTCGGTCAATATGCCCATTGTGTGCAGCCATGCTTCAAACTCTGGAGAAGGCAGAAGGCCCAGTGCGCGTCTGGCATACAGCGCATCATGAAATGATGTAGTTTGATAGTTGAGCATGATGTCATCTGAACCGGGGACGCCCATGATGAAATTACACCCTGCAACACCCAACAGTGTCAACAACACATCCATATCGTCCTGATCAGCCTCTGCATGATTTGTATAGCAAACATCACACCCCATGGGAAGGCCCATCAGCTTGCCGCAGAAATGATCTTCCAAACCCGCTCTGATAATTTGTTTGCCATCAAACAGATACTCTGGGCCAATAAACCCAACCACAGAATTGATCAAGAGCGGCTTGAACTTGCGAGCCACCGCATAGGCCCTGGCTTCACAAGTTTGTTGATCGACGCCTTGATGGGTTCTAGATGAAAGGGCACTGCCCTGCCCCGTTTCAAAGTACATGACATTTTGACCCACCGTGCCGCGCTTTAAAGACTGGGCAGCCTCATGCGCCTCATGCAAAAGCTTCAAGTCAATTCCAAAGCTTCGATTGGCCGCTTCGGTGCCAGCAATGGATTGAAACACCAGGTCGACAGGCGCACCAGCCTCGATGGCCATGAGCGTGTTGGTCACATGGGTTAAGACACAAGATTGAGTGGGAATTTGATATTGCGAAATAATCTCGTTCAGCGTGTTCACGATCTTGATGACTTGAGGAACGTTGTCGGTGGCAGGATTGATGCCGATCACCGCATCGCCAGCACCGTAAAGAAGTCCGTCAACGATGCTGGCTGCAATGCCTGTCATGTCATCCGTGGGATGGTTGGGTTGAAGGCGTGTAGCCATTCGACCTTTTAAACCGATGGTGTTTCGAAATTGGCTGATGGTTTGACATTTCTGGCTGACCGCCACCAAATCCTGAACGCGCATGAGCTTTGAAACTGCAGCCGCCATCTCAGGCGTGACGCCTTTGGAAATGATCTTGAGTGTTGCAGCATCTGCTTCATCACTTAACAGCCAATTTCGAAAATCACCGATGGTGAGATGTGCAATGGATGACAGCGCTTCTGAATCATGCTCATCCACAATCAGCCTGGTGACTTCATCGTCTTCGTAAGGAATCACACAGTCATTGAGCAAGGTCTTCAGTGGCAAGTCTGCCAAGGCCATTTGCGCAGCCACTCTTTGGGATGCATTCTCAGCAGCAATACCCGCCAAGCTGTCGCCCGATCTGGCTGGCGTTGCCTTGGCCAAAAGGTCTTTCAAGTCATGAAAGACATAAGTACGAGCACCAATGACGTGATGGTAGGTAGGCATGTGAATACTTTAACCAAAAAAAACCGCACTCCTTGCGAAGCGCGGTTTTCAGGTCAACTGAAAGCCAATCAGTTAGGCACTTTGCCTTCTACGCCTTTGACGTAGAACTTAATGCCACCCAAGAACTTGTCATCAGCGACAACGTCTTTGGCCAACACTTCTTTGCCGTCTTGTCCCACGATAGGACCTTTCCAGATGGAGAAGCTACCGTCTTTCAGACCTGCCTTGATTTCGTCGACCTTTTTCTTAGTATCTTCGGGCACGTCAGCAGCCACAGACACCATGTCGATGGCGCCTTCTTTCACGCCCCACCAGCTTTGGCCAGTGGCCCACTTGCCTTCCAGTGCTTCACCCACGGCCTTGATGTAGTAAGGGCCCCAGTTAATCACTGCAGAACCCAAGTGAGCCTTGGGTCCATAGGCAGTCATGTCAGAGTCCCAACCGAAAGCGCGCTTGCCCATTTTCTCGGCCGTTTGCAACACGGCAGAAGAGTCCGTGTTTTGCATCAAAACGTCGGCGCCACCATTGATCAGGGATGTCGCGGCTTCTGTTTCCTTTGGCGGATTGAACCACTCGTTGATCCAGACCACTTTGGTCTTCACTTTGGGGTTCACGGATTGCGCACCCAA
>JAIYCG010000039.1 GCA_027488115.1 Comamonadaceae bacterium
AATATGCTCACGCTACGTGAGCAACTAAGGTGGGTAGCAAATGAAGTGGCCAGAAATATCTGAACTTGAAAAGATTGTCCCTTTTCCAGACGGTTACACCGGACAGAAACTGCGTCGAGAAGACATTCCTTTGTTGATTGAATCCATCAAAAAATGGTATCCAGAGCGCTATTCAAAACGCTTTTTCCAGAATTCATTTCTGAATAAGTTCAGTCAGTTTTGTTTGCGACAAGCATAAAAGTTCAAAACTCACAAGCGTAAAGAGTCTTTACGCTTGACCCTATAAAAGTACAAATTTTTGAAATTAATTAGTACTTAGAGAGTATTTTTTAAATCCCGAGAATTGTCCGTTTGAACTTCTCACATCTTGATATTTGCTTGCTTGATCAACTTTCCGAATTTTTCAAAATCTTGCTTGTTGATTTTGCTAAATTCATCTGGACTTATGTTGCCCGGATCTCCCCCCAATCCCTTGAGTTTGGCCTGAACATCGGGCAGCTTAATAATCCGAGCTAACTCAAGCTGAAGTTTGTTGATGACATCAGGTGGGGTTCCTGTAGTGACAAACACGCCATACCAAGTACTCATTTCAAAACCAGGCACACCTGCTTCGGCCAGGGTAGGAACATTGGGTAGTTCAGACGAGCGCTGTGCAGTTGTGACTGCAAGAGGTTTAAATTTTCCAGCTTTAATTTGTCCCATTGCCGATGAGGTGGTGTCGAACATGATTTGGACATTGCCCGCAATGATGTCTAAGTGAGCTTGCGCACTGCCCTTATAGGGTACGTGAACGCTTTTAACGCCAGCTGCGATGTCAAAGCCTTCCCCCGCGATGTGTTGAGTGCTGCCAACACCAGAAGAAGCATATTTAAAGTCTTCAGGTTTTGCTTTCATCAGTGCTACCAATTCCTTCACACTGTTGGCCGGCACGTTTGAGCCAACCACCAATACATTGGGAACAGTCACTACCAATCCGATAGGTGTTAAATCTTTCATGGGATCAAACGACAATTTAATCAAATGCGGTGCAATGGCTTGTCCTGTATTGGTCGCAACTAAAAGTGTATGTCCATCGGGTGTAGCCTTGGCAGTTAAGTCAGCCGCAATGGTGTTAGAGGCACCGGGTTTATTTTCCACAATGAAAGTGCCTTTGAGAGACTCTGTCATTTTATCAGCCAGCATGCGTGCAATGATGTCGGTGCCGCCACCAGCGCCAGCACCCACCATGAGCTTAACGGGCTTGGTGGGGTAGGTGGTTTGTGAAACGGCACTCAGGCTCAATAGAGTTGCTGCAAATAGAAAAGCAAAATGTTTTTTCATGATGTATTTCCCCTTGTGTTAAAAATTCTTAAGCGACTTGTTTTTTCAATTGACGGTGGTGTTGGCCCATTCGGCAGGCTAAATCAAATGCATTGAGCATGGCTTGTGGATTTGCTAAGTTTTTTCCCACAATGTCGTAGGCAGTTCCATGAGCGGGTGTGGTAATGGGAATGGGTAGGCCGCCATGAACAGTCACGCCTTTTTCAAAGCCCATGAGCTTCATCGCAATTTGGCCTTGATCGTGATACATGGTGACCACACCGTCATAGCCGCCTTCTTTTCTGATAGCTCTGACAAACGCTGTATCAGCAGGGAATGGTCCATCGGCTGGAATTCCAGCTTTATTGGCTAATTCAACACCAGGTGAAATGATTTTTATTTCTTCATCGCCATAATTTCCGTTGTCACCATTGTGAGGATTGAGGCCACAAACTGCCAGGCGGGGAGATGTTTTGCCTGAAGCATGAAGTGAATTTGAAATCATTTGAATCGATTCAAAAACCTTTTGACTGGTCAGAAGGTGGCTGACTTCCTTTAATGGAACATGCGAGGTGACTCTGGATGTCCATAGGTCTTGCAACACATTGAGTTCGCCACAAACTCCCGTGTAATTTAAAAATTCTGCAAACCACCTAAGCTCATCTTCTTGATGCATGCCGCCAAGTCGAAGGGCGCTTTTGTTTAAAGGCGCAAAGCAGAAAGCATCTGCCTTTCCATCTCGCACCAATGCAGCCCCTTCACCCAAAGCCGAAAGCATGTAAGCACCATTTTGAGCATCTGCTTTTGCGGGTTTAAATTCTGAGGTGTTGTAGCCAGTCCAGTCGTGCCAATGTGAATGAGGTGTAGCTTGAATGCTGTCTTTTTGGCCAATCAAGATTATTTTGGATGCTTTGTGACTTGTTTGGTCCAGAACTAATTTCTGAACCAGCTCGGGACCAATTCCTGCGGGGTCGCCCGTGAAAAGTGCAATTGTTGGCAGTGTCATATGCGTCATTTAACCTTTGATAATCCGTAATCTGTAATTACGGATTGCAGTATAGTTGCTAGCGTAGAATGATTGGAATCCGTTTTTACCCTTGTATTTAAATGCCCATCAACGACCCCATCGCCAGAACTTCACTTCATTCTGAGGTCACTTCACGGATTCGCAGCTTCATTGTGGAGTCTCGTATTCAGCCTGGGGAGCGTGTCCCAGAAATGGAAATAAGCAAAGAATTAGGCGTATCCAGAACGCCTATCCGTGAGGCATTGAAGGTTCTCGCTTCGGAGGGCTTGGTTGATTTATTGCCTCTCCGTGGCGCAGTGGTTAAAGCCTTCAGTGACAAAGATGCCTCCGATATGTTGGAGGTCATGGGCTTGTTAGAAAATTTTGCAGCCCAAAAGGCTTGCCAGGCCGATCAAAAGAAAATTGACAAAGTGCTTGCCATGCACGAAAAAATGAAAGTGATGTTTGCTAAGGGTAAGCGGCCAGAATATTTTGAATTGAATCAAAAAATACACGACGCGTTGGTTGAAATGTCAGGCAATGAATCGTTGATGATGGTTCACAGCATTCTCAGTAAGCGTATGCGCAGCTTGCGTTACAGTGGTAACAGCACACCAGATAATTGGCGAGGTGCGTTAGAAGATCATGAAGAAATTGCAACGGCCCTTGGAAAGCGTGACATGAAGGCGATTAAAAAAGCCGTGAACGATCACTTTGCAAACACGATTCAAAGAGTTGTTAAGAAATCTTAAAAATCAAGCTTGAATCAAACAAATTGATTTGTAATTTAATTTCACAACCATACTACTTCTTAATCAATGGTACGTCTCAAGGGGGCAGGTCAAATCCAATGAAGATGATTTCAATTTATAAATCCTGGCCTAGCCCCCACCCCTTCCAAATTCCAGCCCAGCCAGATGTTTGGTTGAAATCAATCGATTAACTTTCCGCCGATTCTAAATGGATAGGGTCCAGGGAAATTGCCGATGACAGCAGTGTGCGTAACCAATCGCTGACCGTCCCATAAGTGCAGTTGGTATCCAGGCGGCTCTAAAACATAGTTGTCAGGTCCATCCGCGCTGAGGTCGAGCGCTATTTGGTGGGCAGGGCTAGGACAGGTCGATGCGATGCTGCCTCCAAAGCGCACCAGTATCGAGCGATGTAGGTGGCCGCATGCGAGTCGCTCGACTTGGGGATGGCGAAATATAACAGCTTCAAGCTCGTCAGCGCCCTCTAGTCCCAGTCTGTCCATGTGGCCTAAACCAGTGCGAAATGGTGGATGGTGCATGACCACCAGAGTTGGAGTCTCTGGCTTTTGAGCGAGCGTGTTGTCCAGCCATTGCAAGCGCTCATCACACAAGCGACCACCCCCTTGACCAGGAATTAGTGTGTCCAAGGCTACAACACGAACAGGATAATCATCAATTGCGTATTGCACAAATGGTGCACATTGACGCAAGTAGGTATGTTCAGGAAATGCTCGTCGCAATGCTTCACGTTCGTCGTGATTGCCGGGAATCAAGTACATGGGCATGGTCAGTGGCTTTAACAATGTGGTGAGCAGTGCGTACTCGTCATCACGACCATAATCTACCAAGTCACCAGTTAGCAGCACCACATCAGGCTTCTGTTTTAACTGCATCACGCTTTCGACACAGCGCTCAAGCATGGTTGCTGTATCAACGATGCCGTATGCAGGCTTACGTTCTGCTTTCAGGTGGGTGTCTGTTATTTGGCAAAATAGCATTTCAATCCTCCAAGTTGACGAGCGTATTTGGGTTTAGGGTGAATTCAACAGTCTGGCCCTTTGTGAAATGACGCTGTTCAAAAACACGCGCAATAACTAGATCTGGTCCACCCGTATCGAGCACTAAGCGAACATGGTCGCCAAGAAAAAAAGCTGTGACCACCTGAGCCCTGAAATTACCACTGCCCGGTACTGCGATCTTGAGGTCTTCTGGCCTAAACATCAGACCCGCACTTGGTGCTGGACCAGTCCAAGGGACACTCCCCCCCGGAAACACCAGCAGCCCACTTTCTAAGTGACCAAAAATCCGGTTCATAGTCCCGATGAAATCCGCCACAAACGCATTGACTGGTGATCGGTAAATTTCTTCAGGCGTGCCAATCTGGGCAATTCGTCCTTTGTCCATCACGGCTATGCGATCACCCAGTGCCATTGCTTCACCTTGATCGTGGGTCACGTAGACAGTGGTAATCCCCAGGGAACGCAATAGACG
>JAIYCG010000044.1 GCA_027488115.1 Comamonadaceae bacterium
AGGAGGCAGACAAAGACTCATCGTGACCACCTAGTCTAAAATCTAACCACGCAATGACAAGGGCCAAGCTACTGGTCACGATCTGTCAAATTGGGTGGTCACGATCGCTGGAATACGCATGATGGAGCGCAGATCGAGCTGGATTGGGATACTCAGTTCAAGGTATTGGCTGCGGATATTTTTTCTCAGCACAAAGCTGGTTCACGTAGTCGCCAAAAGCTGACATGAGCTTAGACTTTGCGATCTGAGGGGTGGCGCCAACGTTGCCAGACAAATACAACGCCGACATGCCTATGCAAAATGCGAGCATGGACAAAGTGGTGTTCCGCGAATCGGCATCAGAAAACAGACCCTCTTTGATGCAACTTCGAACACACTCGTGCAGAATCCGGTAGGTTGGCTTGGCCGCGTCAGTGGCTTGCTCCCAGCCCTTGATTCGCGCCAACCCCCGGCCTGACAAAAAGATCAACTCAAAGTAGCCTGCCTGTTCGATAGAAAAATCAAAGAATCCTTGGGCGAGTAACAGTAGGCTCTGGCGTGCGTCTTCAGTACCGCGATGGCGATTTAGATAGTCTTCAAACACCAGAAAGCCAGCCTCCAGTAAGGCAAGTTGCAACGACTCCTTGTTGGCAAAGTGCTTGTAGATCGCCATGGGCGTGATACCAACATCCCCCGCAATTTGCCGCATCGAGATGTGTTCAGGGCCCTGCTGCAAAAGACGTTCGAGGGCAGCGGAAAGAATCCTGGATTTTGTGGATAGAGCGACGTCTTCAGACATTAATTAACAGTGACTTATCAGTTAACGCATTGCAAGGATAAGGTCCATCCGCGATGGTCCTCACGCTGCCGTTCGAATCTCGGTCATAAGGTCGCGCTTGAGATAGGCCGATGCAGCAATCACACCACCCACCAGTGCGCCAATCACGCCATCGGTGGCTATATCCTGCCCGGTCAAATACAGCCCACGAATGGGTGTCTGGGCCCGCAGCCATTTTTGCGCAAATCGCTGAGGCGAAGCTTCAATGCCCATGAATCCCCCACGCTGGCGTTTGGCGAAGGTTTCATACGATAGGGGCGTGGAAACTTCTACGTAGTCAAGGTACTGCTCTGCATTTGGAATGTGGCGATACAACTCGGCTAGCAGGCGTTGCTTGATCTGCTCTTTGATTATCAAGTAATCATCGCCACGCTTCATCCAAGTGGTATCCGCCCATTTCGCAAAATGGCGATAGTCGGTATAAGCATACATTTCCACCGTTGACTTTCCGGGGAAGTCGCGCTCCCAATGCGGGTCTTTGGTCGATGGAAAGGTGATGAAGCACCAGGGGAAAGGTGCATCAAATTCCTGTCGATGTGCCACCAGGTTTTGTTCCAAATCTGCGCTTGGATGTGCCCATATATTGGCTGGGCTCAGACCCACTTGATCGTTGCTACCCTTGAATCCAATATTGATCCCGACAACGGCGTAGGAGTCGCGCACATGGCTCAATTGCGAGACCATCGTTTGCTCTGTCGCCGAATGTTGGCTGAGCAGTCGACCAAAGGTGTTTTGTACGCCAGCATTGCTAATCACGTTCGGGCAAGAAATGACTTCGCCCGAGGTCAAGCGCACACCCGTCACCGCATCGTCTCGTGTCATGATTTCTTCGACCTCTGCACTGTGCAGTACCCGGCCACCCGCGTTCTCAATGATGGGGACCATCGCTTCGGCAAAGGCACTGCCGCCTCCCACAGGATAGTGCGCGCCGTTCACGTAGTGCTTGGCCAGCATACAGTGCATGGCAAACGAGCTTTTGCTTGGCTCTAGGCTGTAATCTCCCCAGTTTGCACACAGAACGGCAATCAGCTCTTCGTTCGTGGTCAGCTGGCGAAGGACGTCGATGGTGAGTTGTTCGGAGTATTGGTGGAAGTCAGTACAGTAGGCGTCATAAACTTTATCGGCCAACACTAGCGGCATGGCTTTTTGCGCGAAATAAGGACCAGACGACTTAGCCACTTTGCCGACCAACATTAGGTAGGTATCAATCGCGGCCGACTCTGACGGGAAATGTTCTTTCAAGACATCACCATAGGCTTCCATGCCCGCTGGGATTTCATAAGTCTGTTCACCAATCACCATGCGATTAAAGACGGAGGGCAGAGCAGACCATTCAATTTGTCCGCCGGTGGCTCGGTTGAACAATTTCCAGCCTGCACCTTTGGTGGAGCCCACTTCACCTATGTAGTGCATGCCCACGGTCCAGCGGTACCCGTTGCGCGTGTAAGCCTGTGTCATGCCGCCTACCACGTTATGTTGCTCAAGCAGCAAGATGCGCTGGCCTTCCTGCGCAAGGAGCGAGGCAACGCTGAGCCCGCCCATTCCCGATCCGATGACAATGGCGTCAAATTCTCCAACTACGCCTTCATGCTTGCGGTAAGCCGTTCCTGTTGAATCCATATTTGCATCTCATTATTTTGTGTACACGTGTATACTTTATTCAAATTGAATACACATGTCAATGAGCCAACCTGGAATTGATGATAGTCGGTTGGCGCAACAGTCGAGTCAAACAGAGTCTAAGTTCGAAAGCCGGATGATGATTCGGTATCGATCGACTGTGCTGCCGCAGCAATTGGGAACATCTAACAGACGTCTCAACATTTAGAATGATGAACTGGAACCCAAGTGCTTGATTTGCTTGTTCATCAAAATCTTAGGCGGTTTGTGATCTGGTATCTTCTGCCCCGCCAGATACCTAATGAAAAAGCCCCATATGGAGCTTTTTTTATCTCCTAAATACCATAAAGCATATCAATAAATCTGACTTAGCTTTAATTGGCTAAGTCGTGACTGTTTGGATGTTAGCTTTGAAAAATAGCATTGGGTGGGTTTGTCAAACCCATCCAGACCTAACCCCACCCATCATCCCCCACGCCCTAATTAGAAGTTGGTTCCATCCGTGCACCACCACACTGAGTTTCGAACGATCCATGAGTCAATTTAACTTGAACAAATATATTGTTCTTAAGCGGTCTTGCTACTTAAATTTAATCAGATTACAAATAATCAAAATGCCCATTTTGTGATAGTGGTTTTGTCAACAAATTTTTACTAGTTTTGATGAAGAATGTGTCCATAAATAAGTTGTCCTAACTACTACAAAGGAAAAAAAATGGGCGTCGTATCTACTCAAGAATCAACTGTAATTGCCTTCCCAATCAGTGGTGACTACCGAGTTGATGTATTACTTGATGGGCCAGGTTATCGATGGAATGCGCCTAGCGCACTCAAATCTCCTGTCACGATTACCTTCAGCTTTGCAGAAAGTATCAATTACTTCACCGGAAATGATGCGAGGGGCTTTCTTCCATTCACTGCCGAAGAACGGAGTGCAGCCAAGGCAACGTTGGCCTTGATTTCGTCTCAGTTCAACATTACTTTTTCAGAGGTCGTAGAAACTACAGCCAGCACCACAGCGGTTGGCCAGCTTAGATTTTCAAACAGCACGCAAGGCGCCTCATCAGGCTACGCATATTTCCCGCCTCTAAATGGTGTTGGTGACAATTCCAACGGTGACAACTTCATCAACAACAACCCTAAGTATTTGACCGATTACTCTATTTTGACTGCTCAAGGCGCATTCAATTGGTCTTTGATGATTCACGAAGTTTTGCACAGCTTGGGGCTTAAGCACCCAGGTAATTACAACGCAGGCGAACCCGCATCTGTTGTGCCTGGTAACTTCCTAGTAAAGACTGAAGACAACCCCAACAACAGCGTTCTGTCCTACATCGATAACCCTCAAGGGCTTCAACGAATTGACCTGGGTGTGTATGACATGCTGGCCATGACCTACCTTTACGGGGCTAAGGCTTTTCGAGTTGAATCTAACCAATACGTCTTTTCAAATACTGCAGCAAACCAAGTAGCAGCTTCATCAGCATCCAATCTCACCAATACGGTCGTACTAATGCCTGATACTGGACGCTTCCTTCAGTTGGTCAACGATACGGGGGGCGATAACTTCTTCAATTTCCAGTCTATGACCGCTGGGGTTACTGTTAATTTAGGACAAGGGCAATCAAGCTCTGCTGGGTTCTTGGCCGATGGTACGACGGCGGCTATTGATAATATTCAAATTGCTTTTGGAACTGAAATCAATACAATATTTGGCAGCAAATTTAACGATCGACTCATAGGCAACTTAGCTGCTAATTGGTTAGAGGGTGGACCCGGCAACGACACAATTGACGGTGGTCCAGGTGCGGATATCGTTCAGTTCAACGGAAAGCAAGAGAACTATCTAATAAGTAAGACCTCCAACGGTTACAAGATTGTTGATAAAACTGGAGTTGATGGTGAGGACACAATCACAAATGTGGAGATGGCTCTTTTTAAGGATGGCAACACAACACTAAAGCTAGACCCGGCTTTTCATTCTGTGAAGGTAACAGAACCGTTCGCAAGAAAAATAAGTTCTGCAGTACTTTTTATTGACAAGAACGACCAGTGGAATGTCGGAAACTTGGGGAGCTCGGCAGAAAAAATGTTGCCCGTAACTTACCAGGGTTTCAGAGGCATTGATGACAACACATACGGCTTGAAAGCAATTTCAGCAGAGTCAACAGGAGATGGGGGTTTTGCGTTGTTTTTAGGCTCTAACTCTGCAGGCTATTTCAAAGCAATTCTCGATAAAACTGGTGCTGTTACATCAGTGGCCAAGCTAACGTACGATCAATTATTTTCTGAAGAAGTAACCTACAACGTAGATTTGAATCACAGTCATGGAGTAGGCAGTGCCTCAACTGTCTTGACCCATACTGGCAATACAGAAATTTGGGTTGATGGGGCTGGTTCTATAGGAAAAATCGATCAAGCAAAGGATGGTACGAATCAATTTGTGAAATTCAAAGCTGTCGGTGGCGCGGATGTGAAAATTCAAGAACTTACTGATGGGAAGTGGAAAATAACGGGCGCACTTACTGAAAACGGCAATACAAGTTTATACGGATTCAATGATTTAAGTAAAGCATACGCAGTCGCTTCATTTGATACTTCTGGAAACTCGGTTAGTTTCAATACGCTAAATCCGACTCAAGTTGCAGCTACTGTCAGCGCATCTAATCATGATGTTTTTGGAACTCGAAATGTAGCTCTAAATTCTACAAAGTGGACTGCATCCTTAAAAACTGACTACATAAAGTCTTACGTGGATTCAGCCCTGATCAATGATGGTTGGATGAATCAAACTGAAACCGTTGGTTTAATTGATTTGGTAATTAAAACTGAATCTCAAAAGGGCGGGGGCTTGGAAAAGGCAACCGTAAGCAAAGACGTTTTTAACGATCTTATCTACATGGCTGAGCACGGCTCATCGATATTTAGGTCGGTGTCAATTACTCTTAAGCCAAACGGCTATTTGGCATACGTATTTGGATCCATGATAGAAGGTAGCGATGCCAATGAGTTCTACACAGGCGGGAAAAGTCAACCTGTATCACTAGGCGACTTAAATGCTGGCGACAAAGTAAGCAAACTTCAATTGTTGGAGAACAAATGGTTGTTAGGCTTAGACTTGCCTATTCCGAAAGTGGAGGGTGACACCGCTAAGCCTGGTTCAATTTCTTCAACTGCTGTATACAAGGAAATTGACGGAAGTCTTTTCATTGACGGTGTCCGTCCAGCTGAAGTCATTCAAGGTGGTTTGGGTGATTGTTATTTTGTCACCAGCCTTTTATTGTTAGCAAGAGGAGCGCCAGAGTTCCTTGCTGACGCAGTGGTTGATAACGGTGTCATCAATGGCAAGCAGACATGGGGCATTCGCTTCTATGATCAAGGTGGTAATCCTTTGTGGGTAACAGTAAATAAAGAATTGCCAGTTATCTCAAAAAGTAATTCAAGTTTGTTAGGAACCTCTACTACTTCAGGCGAACTGTGGATTCCAATTTTTGAAAAGGCTTATGCACAAGCTAATGAAATTGGACTTTTTGGCCGCGAAGATGTTGACAACGCATATTACGCAATCGAAGGTGGGCAAGGTGACAGTTTGTTCTCCCTAACCAATGCAAACATCACTGTTTATCAGGACTTTCCATATGACCAACCATCAACGGTTCGTTCAGTTTTTGTTGATACTAAATCGAAAACTAACGTTGATGCTGCTGCTAAAGAAATCATGGCCGTATTGAATGCAGGTGGAATTGCATGGATTGGCTGCGATCGTGATGCTTTTGACAAATCTGGTAAACAGACCTTTGTCGGCGGTCACGCTATGGCAGTATTTGACTATGCGCCTAGTGATCCAAACAACACGACTGTTTATGTCTACAACCCTTGGGGTACCAGCGCAATTGGCGATTCTTATTCAAGCCCTTTTGTGGTGGACATTGCTGTGGTAGTTGGTGGCCCGCAAGGATTAGATCTTTGGCTGTCAAACCCTATACTTTATTAATTTTTTTGACCGGCACCCTACCCCCACCGGCCTAATTTGGTCGATGGGGCCCATAGAACATTATGAGCTGGGTTTTGTACGTTCAAGCACCATTTTTGAAACATGGTCTGAAGTTCGGTATTAGCTGCGGCCATGCGATTTGGGTGACGACCTCGGGTACGGCCTTCTGATATTAACCAGAATGAGAAGCTGACCTGCCCCCTTGAGAGGATTGACAGCAATTGGAGCGGACTCATTGCCGATTTTTTCTCAATTTAAATTGGGCAAATGCGACAATCGGTATCAAGGGGTCTCAAGACCTCACTAAGACCCTAGTTGACACCTTCTCCGCCAGTTTTTTAGCCTCGGTCAATGCGAGGCTATTTTTTTGCTGAGCTCGCTGGGCGAGGATGTGGGGGGTGGGTTCCTCATACTGGAGTACCAGAAATCGTCACCCACCCCCCACATCCTCACCCAGCTGCGAACAGTAGTATGGGCAGTCAGGAATCTTTCGCGTTCCCAAAGTTGAGTAGTCAGGGTATAGGGGGCTGACGATTTCTGGTACTCCAGTATGAGGAAGCCCCCTATACCCTGACTGCTCAACGCTTCAGTATGAGGAAGTTGCCCTTAGCCTTGATACTCAACGCTTTTGCTAGCTGAAAAAGTAAAGGTAAGACTCTCTAAGCAACACTCAAACTTGCCCAAGTTAAAAAAGCCCAAGCAAAGATATAAAAGACCGAGCCAACACCGAGTCCTAATGTGGCATAAGTACCCAAAAAGCGCTCAGCCAATAAGCCCATCAACGGAATGAGTTGTTGCGCGTGAACACCTAAAAAGTGCGAAGGACGAATGTCCTTATAAAGGTGCCAGCCCACAATGGGAAGTCCTTGACCAGAAGGTGGCTGAATACCGCCTAACAAGCCACCGCTGATGGTCGAAAGTAAGAAGGTGAGGGCCAATCCAATGACCACGCCCCAGCCTGTTACCGAAAACGCAATATCACCTTGTCCTTTCCAGATCTCCCACGCCAGCCAAGCTTGCGAAGCAGTTAAGCCAACAGCCACGATGCCCATCACGCTGTAGAGAATGGCATGAAGTTTGTCGGTGTTGTTGTAGTGCGAGGCCTCGCCTAGGGCTGCTTGGTAAGTGATGTAAACCACTTCAAACAAAGAGGTGAGCACCAGCAATGCGCAAATGCCTTTGTAAGCTTCACCCTGCGAAACGCTTTCATTGGCCAAGTGCGTTAGCCAAACAGTGCTCCAAGCAAACAAGGCTGTGGCCGCCATGAATTTCATGGGTTTGACCCAAATGCCCACTTCGCGAATAGTTCTTAAATCATTTAGAGAGATGATGTAAGTGAGCCCGCATGCCAGCCACATCAAAGCTCCGTAGAGCAGCAGAATTTTGGAAGCAAAAGACAGGCTAGACAGGTCTAAACCAAACCAAGAAATGGCGCTGTTAATCAAATTTGTTGACATACAAAACTTCTAAGTTGTAGGTTTGGATTCTATTGATTTAGGTTAAAAGGGCTTGGGATGGTTTTTTTGTATGCTTGCTTAAGCCTAAGGACTCATACCAGCCTGCAACAAAATGCAAGCAATATTATTTGCAAAGCGAGAAGTAGAATGGCTAAAATGGCCAATCACTTTGGAAGTCTATCATGCGCGTCACTGCTACAGAAGCTAAAAACAGATTCGGTAGTCTTTCGGCTCAGGCCAAGCGCGAGCCCATCTTCGTAGAAAAAGCGGGTCAGCTCGATACCGTTATTTTGTCCGCAGAACATTATCAAGCGCTGAAAGCCGATCACGAAAAGAGCAGCCTGGCTATGCGCAAGAAAAAATTTGAGAAAGAGTTTGGTGATTGGATTGGTGCGCAAAATGCGCATTGCGAAACTCATGGTATACCCGGTTCAGAACTTCGCCCTTGGTAAAATGTTGATGGCCCAATACGACGTCTATGCCAATCCAAGTCAAAGTGCCGCTGACGGTATCCCCTATGTAGTGGTCATCCAAAGCAGTCTGCTTGACGCCTTAGCCACAAGGTTAACCATGCCACTTGCTATTTCAGATGCATCGATGAAAACGCCAACTTCGCTGTGCCCTGTTCTCTTGGTGAATGGTCTTCGTTTACATGCGCTGGCGCATTTCACTGCGCCTTTGCCTGCCAAGTTACTGAGACGACCGGTTGCCAATGTTGCTGCGCAAGGGAGTGCCTTGGTATCGGCAATGGATGCGGTGCTGTCGGGCTTTTAGTTTTGTGCTGACCTCGCCACTCAATGCCCTACCCGGCAGAAACTACCTTCCACCACTTTGCAAAAGAATCACAGCGCCGATCAACTTGCGGAAATAAACAGGGTGTCACTTCTCCTAACAGGTTTGAAGGCAGGTACCCAGAAACATGCGCCTCGCAAAGCCCATTCACTTGCCTAGCACTGCTCAACGCAGCAACGATTGAAGAAACAGTTCCATACCATCGCTCCGTTGTTAATTCAGTCATGCGAGTGTTGACAAAATGCCACCGCCTCTCATTCCAAGCCCAAACGCTGTGAAACTCAGCTAAGTAGATACCAACAACGATGGTATCGGCTGAAAGATCTTTGGGTAATTCCCCCATACTCCATGGATGAACCAGCCAAACATCGCGACCATTGACTGAAGTAAAGTTGGGTGCACTAAGCTTAAGCGGGCCTGGAGGCTGTTTGAACAAGAACGGCTCTTCAGTGGCATCACGTTGAGTTTTTATTGCCGTTGAAGGCAAAGCAGTAGCAATCCTGGCAATCTGATCTAACTCTTCATAAGTGGTGTCAATGACACTGCCAGGACTGTGCCAAGTTGAAGGTGCGAACCGAGCTACATTTTCTGCATTGAACAAATAAGGCTTGTGGCTTCCTGTGCCTGCCACCCACTGCCAATTTAAGTGATTGCTTGCCAAGTCGCCATCTAGCAGGTGCCCATACATCCAGTCTGCACCCACACGCCAATGCACTTTTCGCAGATGCACCATGTAACTGGCCAACCACATGCGTGCGTGATTGTGCAAGTAGCCAGTGGCATACAAAGTCTTGACTGACAAGTCAATTGCAGCAACACCCGTACACGCTTGCAGAATGTCGTCAGGAATTTCAACTGCATAGGCTTCTTCGGGTAGCAAGGCTTCATGAAGCGATTTGAAGATACCGTCACCACGATGTTGCCAAACATGCCGGTAGTACTCACGCCAACCCAATTCAAAAACAAACTTGTCGTGTGGCTCAACCCGATGGTTTAACCGCACGCCTGCCAACACTTCTGGCAAGCTTACAAAGCCGTGGGTAATGTAAGGAGAAAGTTGCGTGACTGCGCCATTCAGCGCATTTCTACTGCGTGAATACTCTGTGGGCTGAACAGCGGCAATGCGCGCCAGTGCTTCTTCACGAGTTGGTGGAAAAAGATTCATGTCAATTAAACGATTTAGAGCGCGGGACAAAACAATTGAGCAGTGTGCTGGGAATTTCAGGAACTTGGTTTGTGAGATAGGTCCGAATCAAGGGTGCCGCCAACCAAGGTTTGGTATGCCCACTCCAAATACCATTTGGCACAATTGCCGGTTCATTGTTGTTTGTTTGCAGGGTGACGACTGCCGGTAGCAAGGCCTCAAACTCTACTTCGGCCAGCGTCCAACGGCCTTGTGTCCACATGCTTGCTATTTTTGCAGATTGAGATTGCGGTGGGCTGTATGCTTGAATGGTGTTTTGAATGGCTAAGAAGTTGGCGCTGCCTTCTGGCAGTTGTGAGACTTCTTTGCAGGTTTGAGTGTTGATCAGCCATTGGTTTTGCAATTTTCCGAGCACATCAATTTCAATGCCGTCTACGACCATGAGGTAGCTGTGGTCGGCGGGTTTGAAACTGATGTGTGAGGCGATGACGCCTATAAGGACGATTGCCAAAAGGGGAAGGGCTACTTTCTTTTTCATCTTTGGGTTTTTGGGGGAAGAGTGTTGATGGATTATTGCTGAGCTCGCTGAGCTCGCTGAGCGAGGGTGTGGTGGGTGGGTTCCTCATACTGGAGTACCAGAAATCGTCACCCACCCACCACACCCTCACCCAGCTGCGAAAAGCAGTGTTGGTACTCGGAATTGTTCCATACGCCAAAAGTTGTGTCGTCAGGCTAAAGGGGGCTGACGATTTCTGGTACGCCAGTATGAGGAAGCCCCCTTTAGCCTGACGACTCAACGCTTCCACGCAGTAAAACACCTATTGCCCTAGCGATCACGACTTGACCCATAATTACCTTAGTCTCCTGAAAGCATCTAAGTATTCAATTCGCATCTACGGCCTCACCTAGGAAAGTCCCATGAACCTCACCATCAACGGAACCAGCACCACCCTGGACGTAGACCCGCAAATGCCCTTGCTTTGGGTCCTTCGAGATTCACTTCAGCTGACTGGCACCAAGTTTGGTTGTGGCATCGCAGCTTGTGGTGCCTGTACAGTTCACAAAGACGGTCAAGCAGTTCGTTCATGCGTCACCCCTGTGGCCAGCGCAGCGGGAGCCAACATCAAAACCATCGAATCTTTGGGCACACCAGAAAAACCGCATCCCTTGCAACTGGCATGGATCGCAGAGCAAGTGCCACAGTGTGGCTATTGCCAAAGCGGCATGCTCATGGCTGCAGCAGCACTTCTCGAACGAAAACCAAAACCCACCGATGCCGACATCGACGAGGCCATGACCAACCTTTGCAGGTGTGGCACTTACCAACGTGTGCGTGCAGCCATCCACCGCGCTGCAGGAGCAAAAGCATGAAGCGCCGTAACCTCATTCTCAGTGGGCTTGGCGTCACAGGTGCACTGATTGTTGGCTGGGGCGTGCTGCCTGCACGCTCACGCTTGGGCAATCCAAGCAACATGTTGCCCATCGAGGGCGAAGTAGCCCTGAACGGCTGGATCAAAATTGCCAAAGAGGGTGGTGTGGTTTTGGCCATGCACCGCAGCGACATGGGGCAAGGCATTCACAATGCTTTGTCCATGTTGGTGGCTGAAGAGCTTGACGTCCCTTTGAAGCATATTCGTCTTGAGCAAGCTGGACACGACAGCATCTATGGCAATGTGGCCATGTTTGTAGGTACCTTGCCTTTTCACCCACTTCAATCTGAGGGTGTGAACAAAGCTTTTGTTGTGCACAGCGGTGAGTGGATTGTTGGGAAAGTCGCGCGCGAGTTAGGTGTCAATGCCACGGGTGGATCTTCATCTGTGAAAGATGCGTGGGAACATTTGCGCATTGCCGCTGCTACGGCCAAAGCCAGTTTGATGCTAAGCGCTGCAGACCAATGGAAAGTGCCCTTGCAAGAACTCAAAGTCAAAGAAGGTGTCATCAGTCACGCCTCAGGCAAGTCGGCTCACTTTGGTGAGTTTGCAAAAGGCGCTGCGGCTCTAACCCCTCAGAATGTGGCCCTTAAAGATCGCAAAGATTGGACCCTCATTGGCCAAGCCACTGCGCGTGCAGATGTGCCAGCCAAAACCGATGGTTCAGCTGTCTTTGGCATGGATGTTCGCCTGCCCAACATGGTTTTTGCCAGTGTGGTTCAAGCACCGCAGATGGGTGGCACCTTAATCAGCTTGGATGTCAAAGAGGCACTTGCTTTGCCGGGTGTTCTCAAGTGCATTCAGCTCAACAGTGCGGCAGGTTCAGCACCTGGTTTTGCAGTTCTAGCCAAAACGACTTGGCATGCCAAGCAAGCCGCCAATAAAGTCAAAGCGCAATGGGCGCAACGGGCAGAGGGTGCAATTGATACAAAGCGCATTGAGTCAGAACTCATAGAGAAACTCAAAGCTGAAAAGGGGTTCACCTTTTATGAACATGGCGATGCCAGCAAAGCTGAAAGCAGCGCAGCGCGTTTGATTGAAGCGCAATACAAGGCGCCCTATTTGGCACATGCCACCATGGAGCCTATGAACTGCACAGCGCATCTCAAAGGGGGTTCACTCGAAATTTGGGCGCCCACGCAGGTGCCAGGCTTGGCGCGAGCAACAGCGGCCAAAGTGGCCCATTTATCTGAAGACAAAGTGAAAGTGAATGTCACACTTTTGGGCGGTGGTTTTGGCCGTCGCTTAGAAACCGATGTGGTTGCGCAAGCCACCCAAATTGCCATGGCCGCTGATGGCCTGCCCGTTCAAATGGTTTGGTCGCGTGAAGAAGACATGACGCACGATTTTTACCGTCCTATGCAGGTGGCGCAATTGACGGCGGCCTTGAATGCCAAAGGCGAGTTAGAAAGTTTGCGCATCAAGTCGGCAGGCGATGCTATTTCGCCGCGTTGGATGTCGCGGGTTTTGCCTGCGTTGTCTGGACCTTTCGATGCCCCAGACAAAACAACGGCAGAAGGTTTGTTTGATTTACCTTACGGTTTTGCCAATCAGCACATGGCGCATGTGTCAACACGAATGGGTGTGCCTATTGGCTTTTGGCGCTCGGTGGGCCACTCTCACAACGCTTTCTTTTCTGAAAGCTTCATCGATGAGTTGGCATTTGAAACCAAACAAGATCCCTTAGCCTTTCGCTTGTCTTTGTTAAAGCAGGCGCCGCGTTATGCGGCAGTTTTGAAGTTGGCTGCAGAGAAAGCCAAATGGGGCGAAGCCTTGCCAGCAGGGCATGCGCACGGCGTGGCATTGCACGAGTCCTTTGGTTCTATCGTGGCGCAAGTGGCTGAGGTATCTTTGCAAGCGGGTAAGCCGCGCGTTCACCGTGTGGTGTGTGCCATCGATTGCGGCACGGTGGTCAACCCAGCCACAGTAGCCCAGCAAGTAGAAAGCTCGGTCAATTTTGCGTTGACTGCGGCCTTGTTTGGCAACATTGACATTCAAGAGGGCGAGGTTCAGCAAACCAACTTTAGCAACTACCCCTTGGTGCAAATGGCGCAGTCGCCCGTTGTTGAAACTTGGATTGTGCCCAGTACGCAGTCGCCAGAAGGTGTGGGCGAGCCTGCAGTGCCGCCGCTGGCGCCAGCTGTCAGTAATGCTCTTTTCAAATTAACAGGTAAGAGATGGAGAGCATTGCCGCTGATGGCTTAGTTTAAAAGACCATGAATTGGTACTTTTCAAGATGAGCGGGAGCTTGTTGGGTTCGAGGCCAGTCTTTCTGCAAGCCAAACTTTGATGACCGACTGCCGAGTCACTCCCAATTTACTGGCTTCGCGGTCTAAAGATTCGACCATCCATACTGGAAAGTCGACATTGACGCGCTTGGGTGATTGTTGATTTCGCTTCCCTTTTTTTAAGTCCAGTTCAGAAGTGATGTCTGCGCCACCATCAAATGTTTGATCGAATTGTTTAGCTTTCATACAACGCTACTTCCTCTGCACGTGAACGCCTGACAGAAATTAATCGAATATTGAAGCCCCTGTAAGTTACAACGGCTGACCAGTGCTGGTGATCGATGATTCCGATGAGTAAATACCTAGGTTCGTCTTCAATTTTTGCTGGAATTTCTAACAGCATGGGATCTTTCCAAAGAGCCTGTGCTTCTTTAAAATCAATACCGTGTTTGAGACGATTAGACTCACTCTTGTTTGAATTAAACTCAAAGCCAGGTATGTTCACAAAATATACCTTAATTAGTACTGTATGACCATATCAATGTTGATTTCAATGAAAACAACATTGAATGAGGGACTTGATTCACTCCTTAGAACGCACTTCAACGATCGGTTCAAAATTAACAAATGCCAAATTACAAACTCCAAGTTGAAGTGATCCCCCAGTATCTGCCTGAGCAGTCAGATCCTGCGAACAATCTGTATACATTCGCCTACAGCATTACCATTACCAATACAGGTAATGTTGCTGCTCAAGTCATCTCCAGATCTTGGAGTGTGAATGATGCCAATGGCCTGCACGAAAAAATCAAAGGCTTGGGTGTGGTGGGGTATCAGCCTTTGCTGCAACCTGGTGAGAAATTTCAGTACACCAGTGGTACGCGCTTAAGAACACCCACAGGCACCATGCACGGCAGCTATTTTTGTGTGGCCGAAGATGGTGAAAAATTTGATGCCGACATTCCCATGTTTGTGTTGGATGCCCTCAGCAACGAATCGGGCAAGCGTCATTTGCATTGATGCTGTTTGGGCCGCTTGGTTTTTAATTTGCCATCAAATAACTCAAGATGGCTTTCTGCACTGGCAGTAAATCCATCTTTTGTTCATAGCCCATAAAGCCTTTGTCATGCAAAGGATCCAAGGCAATTTCATGGCCAATGGAAAACGGGGGAGTGGGCAGTAATTTGGGGTGGCCCATCTCTTCTAGGTGTTTGGTAGTCAGTGACCAAGCTGCGTCGTCAAAACCACTTGGCCATGAATCCGTGATAACCACATCGGCTTGGGTCGGCATACGTTCACTGAAATGAACATGGGGCATGGTTTCATGAAAATGGGCATCGCACAGGTGTACCAACTCAAAGCCAATAATGCCGGCCAGTTCATGCCAAGACCTGAACACATTGGTTGTTGGACCCCACAGCACGACCTGGGTCTTAGACAAGGGGCCAATTGTTTTTTCAATTGAAAACGCATCGGCCAACACTTCACAGGGATGGCCTAAAGACGACATGGCATTCACAACCGGCCTGTGCGATGCGTTTGCGAACTCAGTCAATCGATCGTGATTGGAATCACGGATGACATAGATGTCATAAAAAGGATCGAGGTAGCCTGCCAAGTCGCATGCTCGTTCATTGGTTTTGAGTAAATTTGGAAGCTCTACAAAACTTAAGTTCAATTCGCGAAATGCTTGAATGAAGGTGGTGCGCGTTCGAATGCCATTGCCCTCGAACGACCAAGCAACTTTGCCTTTGACGGGGGCAATCGGTTTCGCAGCCAAGTTCCAAATGGATCGGATGTCGTGGGCGCTTAAGTCTTTGATCCGAATCAATTTCATATGTCATCACAAAAAATCCATATTAAGCCAACTCGCTGCTTTTATGGCGTAGAATCTAAATAAGAACAATTCTCATTTGCAATGCTTGGCGCTTGGATGTCCATGCGAAATCCAGCCTTTCAAGCTCTCCCTCTCAATGAACGCAAGTTATCAACAACCATCCTTGTCAGGCGGTGTATTCACACTGGATCACTTTCTAAGGGGTGAGCATGGCACGATTACCGCCATTGAGACGGACGTCGAGCTTAGGCAGCGTTTGGCGGCCCTTGGCTTGCGAGCAGGCGCCACTTTTCAAGTCTTGCGGAAAGCCGGCTTGGGCGGCCCCATCCATGTTCGAGTTGGAACCACCGAGGTCATCATGCGGCTCAATGAGGCAAAGCGCATCAAGGCGGCTTCCTTGTTGAATGACCTTGCTGCCCCATGAAATGAGACCTCTGTCTTCATGAAAAAAATTGTTCTCATTGGCATGCCAAATTCTGGCAAGTCAAGCTTGCTCAATCGCTTGACGGGCTCAAGTGCCAAGGTTGGTAACTGGCCCGGGCTCACGGTTTCTGTGCTGTCTGCCAAGTTGATCGTAGGTGATCAAATGGCACAGTTGATTGACTTGCCTGGCATTTATGACTTGAGTGGTTTCTCTGAAGATGAAAAGGTCGTCACCACCTACTTGAATACGCAAAAACCAGATCTCATTGTGTTCATGATGAACGCCTCACAGGCAGATCGGCAAACGACCTTGTTGTCGCAAGTTTCGGCCTGCGGAGTTCCTGTGGCCATCGTGATGAACATGGCCGATGAGGCCCATGCTTTGGGTATCACGATCAAAGTCGATGCGTTATCTCAGAAATTAGGTTTGCCCACTTGTTTGCTGTCAGCGAAATACGGGCAGGGTACAGAGCAATTGCAGAAGCTCATGCGTGAAGGGCTTAAGTCTGGGCCTGCAAGAACTTTGTCTCCTGCCGAAGTCGAACATGCCTTGAAGGTCAGCGTCGAGGTGCCAGCTCAAGCATCGCACTTGCTGACCGAACGCATCGACAAAGTTTTACTTCACCCTTGGCTTGGCTTGCCTATTTTTTTGGGTGTCATGCTGCTTTTGTTTGAGGGTGTGTTTTCTATCGGAAAACCGATGCAAGATGCCATGAGTTGGTTTTTTACAAATGTTCGAACGCAGGCGCTAGAGCCCTTGTTCAGTGGCTTGCCGCAGCTGTTGCAAGGTTTGTTGTTAGATGGACTTTACAACGGCGTTAGCACGGTGGCCAGTTTCGTGCCCCTGATCATTTTGTTTTTCCTGTTCTTAGGCGTGGTGGAAGACACGGGCTATTTGTCTCGAGCTGCCTACCTCATGGACGCACTGATGTCCAAGTTTGGAATGGATGGCCGCAGTTTTGTCATGCTGCTCATGGGATTTGGTTGCAATGTGCCAGCGCTGATGGGAACGCGTGTCATTCGCTCAAAGGGACTGCGCTATCTCACCATGCTGAGCATTCCCTTTTCTTTGTGCTCTGCTCGGTTACAGGTCTTTGTCTTGTTCATTGCGGCCATGTTTACAACAGAGCAGGCACCTTGGGTGTTGTTCTCTTTGTACTTGGTGAGCATTGCAATGGCCATGCTCACGTCACTTATTTTTAAAAATAAGTATGTCAACATCGATGCATTCGTCTTGGAAATTCCACCTTACCGTTGGCCTACTTTTCGGCAAATGGTTTTAAAGGGCTGGCAAGAGGTCAGAAACTTCTTGCTCAGAACCACGCGGTTTATCATGTTGGGCGTATTGCTGATATGGGTGTTGACCAACTTCCCACAGGGTGCAGCAGCGGGCAGCTCAGACACATGGGCAGGACAATTGAGCCACTGGATGGCCCCATTGTTCAACCCCCTGGGGATCAATGAACAACTGACCATTGCCTTGGTTTTTGGTTTTGTCGCCAAAGAGGTGGTCATTGGTGCTTTGGCAGTTATTTACGGCCATGAAGGACAAGCTCTGATTGACGCCATTGTTCAAAACATAGATTGGATCAGTGCCTACAGCTTCATGCTGTTTGCACTCATCTACACGCCATGTGTATCGACCATCGCCACCATTCGCAGTGAAACCAAGAGCTGGGCGTTCACGGCCTTGTCGGTGGCGTGGCCAATGTGTGTGGCATGGCTGGTCAGTTTTATGTTCTATCAAACAGCCACTTGGGTTCATCTTCATGCTTGATTCAGACCAAAACCGGCGCAGCAACATGTTGGGCATTGGCTGGATGATTGCGTCCATGGCAGGGTTCTCTATTGAAGACGCATTCCTCAAAATCATGACCAAACAGGTGCCAGTGGGGCAAGTTTTGATGATGTTCGGTGCAACTGGGCTTTGTGTCTTTGCCCTCATGGCAAAACGTGCAGGTGCACCCTTGTTTCAACCAGAAGTCTTTACAAAACACATGTTTTACAGGGCTGTGTTTGAATTCTTTGGTCGCTTGTTCTACATCTTGGCCATTGCCTTAACGCCCATGTCTTCCGCAACCGCCATCTTGCAGGCGGCACCGTTGTTTGTTGTGTTGGGTGCGCGTATTTTTCTGCGTGAAAAAGTCGATGTCAAAACTTGGACAGCGATTTTTGTGGGTCTTTTGGGGGTCTTGATTATTCTTCGGCCCTCTGCGGAAGACTTTTCTTTAATGTCCTTGTTGGCACTGGTTGGAACCCTTGGTTTTGTTGGTCGAGATTTGTTCTCTCGCACTGCACCCCCTGCATTGACCAAAGAAGTTTTGGGTTTTTATGGCTTTACCACCATGGTATTTGCTGGCGCGTTCTTTGCAGTTTGGGATGGCAAGCCTTTTGTCCCTTTGCAGACTCAGCAGCTCTTGATGCTTGGCACTGCTTTAATGGCAGGTGTGTTCGGTTACACCGCTCTGATGGTGGCCATGCGCACGGGCTCGATTGGGTCGGTTACACCCTACAGATATTCGCGCCTTCTATTTGGGATTTCGATTGGCGTGCTTGTTTTTGGCGAGCAACTCGATGCGCCCATGCTGTTGGGCTGCGCGGTTGTGATGGGTGCAGGGCTTTTTATTGGTTGGCAAAACCAGCGTCGTCTACCCGCTCAATGATCACAGGATCGTTTTCAGGCCGAATGACTCGCACACCATGTTTGCTCAAGATCTCAACATAAACAGAAGCAGCGCCTGCCGTGGCCAATGCACCTAAGCTTTCAATCACGGCGCTTACTTTGACCACTTCGGCGGTTTCCGCCGTTAATCCCACCTTGCAGTCAAAATCCCAGAAGTCAACGTCTTTGGGCACTGCACGATTGCGTTCGCGTTTAAAGTATTTGCGAATCTCATGTTTGACAGCTTCTAAGATGCGCTCTGAGTTTTTACCTTCAATTTGAAGGGGAAAGTTCTTTTTCATCGTAAGATCCTAAAGGGGTAAGCGCCCATTCGGGACGTTGAGCAAGGCTCGATTATGGCCGAGCAAGCGCGGCATTGGTGAGCTTATGCTTCAGCCATGTAAAGAAGCGTATTCTTTGATCGTCGGGAGTTTCTTGGGCAGAGCCTTTTTTGGTTTTGTGATTTCCCATCCTAGGCAAGCTAACCAAATGGCCCTAGGAATAGATTTGGTAGCTGTTTTGTAATAGCTGATCATCCTTCGGCTGACGCCTAATGCATCGGCGGCCGTAGTGAGAGACAAACCGTTTCTTGTCATCCATGTCTCGAACATTTGATGGCTGACTTCGCCAGATTGCTCCTTGCCCCAAGCATAGACATTGTCAGCGCCGAGCTCAGTATCAAACCATGCAATACTGCCATATTGCAGATGCACAGTTTTAAAAATTTCTGGTTTCCTAATTTCAGCAAAGACCTTGAGCTTCATTTGTTTTGCAAGGTCAACATCCAATGATTCGCCAGTGTTCCAAACAGTTCGAACAGTCCAAGGCGTAAGAGCCACGATACTTTTAATTTTGGGGTAAAAAAATTCGCTCACGAATTGCACCTTAGCCATTCTTTCAACAGAAATAATCTTTCAAATTCAATCCATACCATTGCATCTTTAATTTCGCGGGCAGAAATTTTCCCAATGATCTTGAGTGATTGGATTGACACAATGCAATCTCTGCCGTCAGCAAGCTGAATGTGAACATGAGGTGGAGGGTGGTCGCCAAAGAACATCAAAATTCGACAAGTGGGCAGGATATGTAAGATAGGCATTGTAATAGATATAGTGCAACAGTTGCACTATATCCATACCCCGTTAAAAATTCTATTTTGCAATCGAATGCAAACTAAATTTTCGAGGCTCTTCTACAAATAACACCTTCAATGTGTCTCAGCGCCTGGAAAGACAATGATGCATCATGCCTTCACGACTTTAATCGCTGACCTAGAGCCTGAATACGTCGTCCCCATGCCTCGCGAGTCAATTCAATGCTGTCATAAAAACTGGGAACCACCAACAGGGTCAGAATGGTAGAAGTGATGGTGCCACCAATGATGGCAGTGGCCATGGGTCTGTAAAACTCACTGCCCTCGCCAATGCCAATGGCCACGGGCAGCATGCCCGCAATCAAGGCAAAGGTGGTCATGATGATGGGGCGCAAACGTTTGCGCCCTGCCGCCATGAGTGCCTCCTCGCGGTCCATGCCCTCGGCTTCTGAAGTGCGTGCAGCATCTAGCAGCAAGATGGCATTTTTAGCCACCAAGCCCATGAGCATGATCACGCCGATGAGGCTCATGAGGTTCAATGTGCCGCCAGTTGCAAGCAATGCCAATACAACGCCGATGAGCGACAAGGGCAAGGAAAACATGACCGCTAAGGGCGCAGTGAACGAACCAAATTGCATCACCAAAATGAAGTACATCAAACCAATGCCTGAAATCAGGGCGATTCCCATTTCGGCAAACACCTCTTTTTGATCCTTAGACGCGCCATCAAGTTCAAGACCGTATCCCTCTGGGAAGTTGATGTTCTTGGCAATCTTCAAGGCATCTGCAGTGACTTCGCCAGAAGAGCGTCCCTGCACGTTGGCTGAAACGCCAATGGTTCTCTTGCCATCGGAGTGTTCAATCTTGGACGGCGCCTTGCCCATGGAGACCTTGGCAATTTGGGCCAAGGGTACAACCGTATTCATGCCGCTGACCGTGATGGGCAAACGTTCAATGTTGGCAGCACTCATGCGATCTTCAGGCGCTAAACGAACTGCAACATCGCGTGACTCTCCGGTGGGGTCAACCCAGTCACCGACTTCGATGCCTGCAAAGGCGACGCGCAATGCATTGGCAGTGTCAGTGACGGAAATGCCCAGTGAGTTGGCAAGGCCGCGGTCCAATTCAATTTGTAATTCGTTCTGTGGGTCTTGTTGTGACAAGCCCACATCGACAGCGCCAGGAACTTCTTTCAGTTGCGCCATGAATTCGGTGGTAATGGCCAGCAGTTTGCGCGAATCAGTCCCGCTAAATCGAATCTGCACAGGTTTTGCTGCGCCATTCGACAAGTCGTCAAGCACTGTGTACTCGGCGCCCACCAATTGGGAGGTTCGCTTGCGCAGTTCAATGGCGATGGCTTGTGCTGTGCGTTTGCGATCGGTACTCTTTCCGATGTCCACGTAAATGCGGCCACCACTTGGATTGATATAACTGTTGGTGGCCTTGGTCTCAGGCAAAGTGCGCGCCATCACTGCGGCTGCTTCCAACTTCATGCGGGCATACTCTAGATTGCTACTGGCTGGCGTTCGAACATCGATGGCCAGCGTTTTGCCATCTGACTTGGGTAAGAAACTTGAACCACCAAATTGGTATTGCAAAAAGATGGCACCCAAAAAACTGACAACTGCAAACGCAATCATCCAGCGACGGTGATGCAAAGCCCATGCAATGACATTGCCATAAAGATCGGCTTGATGGTCAAACCAAGTATTGAATTGCTGAAGTTTGAGGCTGATGCCTTTTTTGGGCTTGAGATGCTCACCAGGTGGATCGCCCCAATAAGCTGACAGCATGGGGTCCAGTGTGAATGAAATGAGCAAACTCACCAAGACAGATGCCACCACCGTGAGGCCAAAAGGTCGGAACCATTCTCCTGACACACCTGGCATGAAGCCCACAGGAATGAACACGGCCACAATGGAGAAGGTAGTGCCTGCAACCGCCATGCCAATTTCAGACGTTCCGTTCAAGGCAGCAGTTCGCCTGTCGGCACCGCGTTCCATGTGACGCACGATGTTTTCTCGCACCACAATGGCATCGTCAATGAGCACGCCAATGGCCAAGGACAAGCCCAGCAAACTCATGAAGTTGAGTGTGAAGCCGCACAACCAAACGGCAATGAATGCAGTGATGACGGAGGTGGGCAATGACAGCGCAGTGATCAGGGTTGAACGCCAAGAATTTAAAAAGACATAGACCACAAAAATAGTGAGACCCGCACCAAAGATCAGTGCATCCACCACATTGTTCAGACTGTTTTTGGCTTCGACACCCCCGTCTTGCGTGATTTCAAGCTGTGTCCCTTCTGGCAGTGTTTTGTTAACCTCTGCCACCAATGCACGTATCTCGTTAGCCACACTGACCGTAGAGGCGTTTCGAGAGCGTGTAATGGCCAAACCCACGTTGGGCTTGCCGCTTCTGACACTCATGGTGCTTAGTTCGGCAAAGCTGTCGGATACGGTGGCCACTTGGCCAAGCCGAATGAGATCGGAGCCACTTCGTTTGATGACAATCTGATTGAACTCTGCAGGCGTTTCAAGACGGCCGAGCAAACGAATACTTTGATCTTCCAGGGCACCGCGAATTTTGCCAACCGGGGCTGTAGCGTTTTGAGTTCTCAGCGCGTTGACAACTTCGGTGACAGAAAGATTCACTTCACGCAGTTTTTGCGCATGCAGCAACACACTCAACTCACGTTTCAGTGCACCATTGACATTGACTTGTGCAACACCAGAAATACCTCGAAACTTGTCTGCGAGCTGATCTTCTGCGATGCGTGATATTTCGGCATGGCTCTGACTGGAGGAAGAGAGCGCCAATTGCATGATGGGTTGAGCACCGGGGTCAATTCGAAGAATGACAGGTTCGCGAATTTCGGTGGGCAGTTTGTAGCGCACCTTGCCAATGGCGTTTCGGACGTCGTCGGAAGCTTCCACCATGTTCTTCTTAAATTCGAAGAACACCTGAATGTTGGCGTTGCCTTCGCTGGCTGTGCCGCGCAAATCTTTGATACCGTTGACCGATTGCATGGCCTTCTCTACTCGGTTGAGCACTTCTCGTTCAACCGTGTCAGGCGATGCGCCGGGATAACTGATGTCGATGACCAGCAATGGCAAGTCGACGTCGGGAATTTGATTGACCTTGAGTTTGTTCAATGCCAAAAGCCCTACGGCCATGAGCATGAGCAAAATAACGACCGTGACAATCGGTTTTTTGACGCTGAAATTAGAAAGAAACATGTTTTATTGACCTACTTTGGCGCCTGTGTCTGCGCGCAAGGTGAAGGTTTGTCCATCTTTCAAAGAACTGCTGTTCGTGCGCAATAGTTTGTCACCAGCTGTCAGCCCTGAGTTCACCACCCATGCACCTAGCCGTGTGTCTCGGTCGCCCAATTGAATGTTGCGCTTCACAATTTTGTTGCCATCTAAAACCCATGCAAAGACTTTGTCGCCTTCTCTGCGGAGGCTACTTTCGGAAATCATCAAAGCTGACTTGCTTGATGTTTCGATCACCCCTTCGGCAAACAGCCCCACGATGGGAGGGCGATCTTTTCCGTTGATCTCGACAATCACTGAAACTTGCCGCGTCACAGGGTTGGCAGCGCCGTCAATGCGTTTGACAGTGCCTCGGCTGCCCAGCAAATCGCCAGATTGCGCTATGCCATTGATGCGAAAATTGACACGCTGACCCACTTTCAAGCTGCCCATTTGGTCTGCAGACACTTGCCCTTCGAACCGCATGCTACTGGGGTCAATGACCTGTATCAGTTCTTTGCCAATTTGTGCGGTGTCGCCTGCTGAAGCTTTTCTAGAGCTCACAACGCCATGAAAAGGCGCCCGAACCTCTGTTCGATCGAGTTGTTGCTTGGCAGCCGCAACTCGGGCTTTGCCAGCTACAAATTCACTCTGTGCGCTGTTGCGTTTGACTTCAGACTCTTCTAAGCCTTGCATGGACACCATGCCTTGCGCTTGCAAAGATTTAATCCGTTGATATTGCCTTTCTGCGCCATCTAAAGATTGCGTTGCAGCGCGAAGCGATTCCTCTGCAGAATGGAGGTTGTCTCGCAAAACCGAGCTGTCTAAGCTGACCAGCAAGTCGCCTTTGCGAACAATCTCACCATTTTCTTTGTGAACCTTCATGACCATGGCTGCAACCTCGGCCCGCAGATCGGCACGAATCTCAGGTTGCAGCGATCCAGTAATCACAGGCCCAGTGCCGTGCTCTAAAGCGCCCAATTGCAAGACGTCCTCGTTGCCTAAACTCAGGGTCACAGACTCGGTCGTTTTGCCTGCTTCGGTATCTGGTTTTTTGCAAGCCACCAAAGCGCTGCTAAGACCCACGCAAAGCGCAACAGATAAAAGCTTGTAGTGGGCAATGGGAAAATGACCCAAGAAAGGTGAACGCAACATGGGAACTCCAACTACGAAAAAAGTAAACGTATTACATCATGAGATGTGATTGGCTGACCTCAAAGGCCTAGGTCGAATTGGTCAAATTTTTAAAATTAAGTGACGGCTTTTTTGTGTGAAAAACGAGGCTGTTGCCATTCGTTGCTGTCCATGACTTCCTTCAAGTGCCGTACGGCATGCCAGACATCGACAAATCGTGTGTACATGGGCGTTAGGCCAAATCGCAAAATATCAGCTTGAAATTTTCCATCGCCCGCACGAAAGTCGCCAACCACACCTCTTTCAATCAAGGCCTGCACGATGGCGTAAGCGCCTTCACTTCGAGTGAGGCTGACTTGTGAGCCTCGCATTTCTTCATCAAGGGGCGTTGCTATGCCAAACTCATGGGCCGACAGTTCGACTTGAACCAAGCGCATAAAGAGGCCTGTCAGTGCCAAAGATTTTTTTCTCAATGCAGGCATACCGCCCAGTTTCTCAACTTCTAAAAATGTATCAAGTGCAGTGTCTAGTGCCGTCAAACTGAGAATGGGTTGAGTGCCGCATTGGTATCTTGCAATGCCGGTGGCGGGTTGGTAATCTGATGTAAATTCAAATGGCGCAGAATGCCCCCACCACCCACTCAGAGGTTGCCAAAAGCGATTGGTGTGCATGGCGTTGACCCAAACAAAGGCAGGCGCACCAGGACCACCGTTCAGGTATTTGTAACCGCAACCCACTGCAAAGTCAGCTTCAGAACCATTTAAGTCAACAGGCACAGCACCTGCACTGTGTGCCAAATCCCATACGGTCAATGCCCCCACGTTGTGCGCTGCAGCAGTCATGGCTAGCATATTGAACATGGCACCTGTACGGTAGTTGACATGCGTCAACATCAGCACGGCTACGTCTTCTTGCAATGCGATTTCTAGCTCATCTGCTTCGACCAATTTCAGGGTGAAGCCCCGCTCTTTGCACAAAGCTTCTGCGATGTAGAGGTCGGTGGGGAAATTGGTGCGTTCACTCAGTATGATTTTTTTCTCTGGGTGGTCGGCCTCAGAAATGGACATCGCTGCACTCAGCACTTTGAACAAGTTGATGGAGGTACTGTCGGCGGCTACCACTTCGTCCTCTTCCGCGCCAATCAGCCTTGCAATTTTGTTGCCCACCAGAAGTGGCATCTGAAACCAGCCTGCAGAATTCCAACTTTTGATGAGGTCTTGTCCCCACTCTTGCGCCACTGCCGCTGCGACGCGTGCGGGCGTGGCCTTGGGCAATACACCAAGGGAGTTGCCGTCAAGGTAAATCAGACCTTCCGGCACTTGATACAAATCCCTCAGTGAACGCAGTGAATCTGCTTGATCGAGAGCCAAACATTCGGCAAGGGTGATACTTTGAGTGTGCATGGTGTTTTCAGAGTTCTCTTGGGGCGCAAAGAAAGCGCGCTCTGGTATTCCTAGTGTCGGTTATAGCCTACAAATGAAGAAATTTGGCAAGGAACTAGGTTGGAGGCACTTCATCGTAAACTTACAAGCATGAATTTGACGCCCGATTCCTGGCAAGCCATTCAACTCACATTCGAGTTAGCCACGCTGACCACGCTGTTGCTGTTGGTCTTGGCTACGCCATTGGCTTGGTGGCTCTCGCAAACGAAATCTGCTTGGCGGGCGCCTATTCACGCATTGGTCACTTTGCCCTTGGTCTTGCCACCCTCGGTTTTGGGCTTTTATTTGCTCATTGTGATGGGGCCACAAGGTCCGTTGGGTCAATTGACTCAGTCTATGGGATGGGGTGTGTTGTCTTTCACATTCACAGGTTTGCTCATCGGGTCCATACTTTTCTCTTTGCCTTTTGCGGTTCAGCCGCTTCAACACGCTTTTGATGCCATTGGATCACGGCCAATGGAAGTGGCGGCCACCTTGCGGGCCAGTCCCTTGGATGCCTTCTTTTCGGTGTCCTTGCCGCTCGCCAAACCCGGCATGGTCACAGCGGCCATTCTGAGCTTTGCGCATACCGTGGGGGAGTTTGGGGTAGTGCTGATGATTGGCGGTAATATTCCCGGCAAGACGCGTGTGGTGTCTACAGAAATTTACGGCCATGTTGAAGCCATGGAATATGCTCAAGCCCATTTGTTGGCGGCGGGCATGTTGGTCTTTTCTTTTGTCGTGTTGTTGGCCTTGGCTTTGATGAATCGCCGTCAAAGGCAGGTGGTATGAGCACCCTTCACCTGCAAATTCAGATGAGCCGTTCAGCGTTCAAGCTGAATCTAGACCTGCAATTGCCAGCCCATGGCATCACCGCTATTTTTGGACCTTCGGGCTCGGGAAAAACAACGCTGTTGCGCGCTGTGGCTGGTTTAGAAAAAAACGAGCGAGGCCGAATTCAAATTGGCACGCACATTTGGCAAGACACATCGCAAGGCATTTGTTTGCCAACTTGGCAACGGTCCTTGGGCTATGTGTTTCAAGAATCCAGTTTGTTGCCACACCTGAGCGTTGCTGAAAATTTGAACTTTGGCTTAAAGCGCGCGTTGAAGTCTGTAGGTATTTCTGTGTCGGATGCCCAGCATGCTTTGCAAGCATCTGTTGAGCTCTTAGGCATTGGCAGCTTGCTTCAACGCATGCCTCAAGAATTGTCGGGGGGTGAACGACAGCGCGTGGCCATTGCGCGCGCCATTGCCATGCAACCGCAGTTACTGTTGATGGATGAGCCCTTGGCATCGTTAGATGCTGCACGACGTCAAGAAATTTTTCCTTGGTTGGCAAAGCTGCGTGATGAACTCAAGATGCCCATGTTGTACGTGACGCATTCTGCAGAGGAAGTTACTCGCTTGGCAGATCACTTAGTGGTGTTGGACCAAGGACAAGTCAAAGCGCAAGGTCCCGTAGGCGCTGTACTCACGCAAGTGGTCAACCCAGTGGTGATGGGTGAGGATGCTGGCGCATTGATTGCGGGCCACATTGGCGCTGTGGATGCCGAATGGCATTTGTCACGGGTCGATTTTGAAGGTGGATGTATTTGGATGCGCGATGCTGGTTTGCAAGTGGGTAAAGCTGTGCGCATTCGCATTTTGGCCCGTGATGTGAGCTTGGCGACTGCTGAGCCTCTTAATACCAGCATCCAAAATCAGTTGCAGGGCGTGATTCAAAGCATTACGCCAGATGCACATCCTTCACAGGTGATGGTGGTTTTAAAGTGCGGCACAGAAGAAGTGCTAGCCCGGGTGACCCGCCGCGCGATCAGCGAATTAGGACTTCAATTAGGCATGCCAGTTTGGGCGCAAGTGAAGTCTGTTGCTTTGGTGGCTTAAGAAAAACCAATTAATTACCAAGCTGGTTGTTTGCGCTCAATTTTGAAATTGGGCTCAAACGAGTCCAACGATTCTTTTATTGCGTTTTTACCCATCGTTTTCTGCAGATGGTGGCAGCTTCGATTGGGTTTATATGCCTTAAGCGTATAAACAAACAACAAATGATTCGTTTGAGTTTTGAGGATGGGCTTAGACAATCACACCCTTACTCATTCGAGACCCACCATGAACAAGATCAAATCCATTGCCGTCGCCACTTTGCTGGCCGTATCTGGCCTCAATGTATCAGCCCAAACTTTGCTCAACGCCTCATACGACGTGGCCCGCGAGTTTTACAAAGACTACAACGCCGCCTTCATTGCCAATTACAAAAAGACCACTGGCAAAGACGTCAAAATTGACCAAGCCCACGGTGGCTCCAGTGCGCAAGCCCGTGCAGTGAACGACGGTTTGGATGCCGATGTGGTCACCATGAACACCACCACCGACATCGACTTCTTGGCCAGCAAGGGCATTGTGGCTGCCGACTGGGCCAAGCGCTTCCCACATAACGCATCGCCCACCAGCTCTACCATGCTGTTCCTCACACGCAATGGCAATCCTAAGAACATCAAAGACTGGGACGATCTGATCAAGCCTGGCATTCAGGTGATCGTGGTCAATCCCAAAACAGGTGGCAATGGCCGCATGGCTTATTTGGCAGCCTGGGGCTATGTGCGTAAAAAGGGTGGCAGCGAAGCCGATGCCGCAGCCTTTGTAGCCAAGCTCTACAAAAACGTGCCTGTGTTGGCCAAGGGTGGCCGTGATGCAACCACGATCTTCTTACAACGCAATATTGGCGATGTGCTCGTGACGTTTGAATCTGAAGTGATCTCTGTGGACAATGAATTTGGTGCAGGCAAAGTGGATGCTGTGCATCCTTCCATCAGCATCGTGGCTGAAAACCCTGTGGCGGTGGTAGAGCGCACAGTGGCCAAAAAAGGCACTGGCGATGTGGCCAAGGCTTACTTGAATTACCTCTACTCTGATGAGGCACAAGAAATTGCTGCCAAGCATGCACTGCGCCCCACCAACCCAGCTATCTTGAAAAAATACAGCAAGACTTTCAAACCTTTGCAGTTGTTCACTGTGAACGAAGTGTTTGGCTCTTTCGCTGATGCGCAAAAAGTGCACTTCAACGATGGTGGCAATTTCGACAAGCTGTACACCGTTAAGTAATTCATGCTCTCTAGTTCCGCTGCGGCGCCTGCCAAGCGCAGAGCGCCCGCCCGGGTTTTGCCCGGTTTCAACATCACTCTGGGCTACACTGTGATGTACCTCTGCTTGATTGTGCTCATTCCTTTGTCTGCGCTCATCTTTAAAACATTCACGCTCACGTGGGATCAGTTTTGGGCAGCGGTTACAGGGCCACGCGTGTTGGCGTCGTATCGCCTCACGTTTGGCGCGTCTCTGATTGCGGCCTTGGTCAATGTGGTGTTTGGTTTACTCGTGGCTTGGGTGCTGGTGCGTTATCAGTTCTTTGGCAAGAAAGTGGTCGACGCTTTGGTCGACTTGCCCTTTGCCTTGCCCACCGCTGTGGCAGGTATCTCGTTGACAGCTTTGTTGGCAGGCAACGGCTGGGTAGGGCAGTATCTCGAACCTTTGGGTATTCAACTGGCCTTCAACCCTAACGGCATTGTGATTGCGCTCATCTTTATTGGCTTGCCCTTCGTCGTGCGCACAGTTCAGCCCGTGCTTGAAGATGCAGAAAAAGAATTGGAAGAAGCTGCCACCTGTTTGGGTGCATCGCGTTGGCAAACATTCAGCAAGGTCATTTTTCCTTCTATTGCGCCTGCCTTGCTCACAGGTTTTGCCATGGCCTTCGCGCGGGGTGTGGGCGAGTATGGCTCGGTCATTTTCATAGCAGGTAACATGCCCATGATTTCTGAAATCACGCCCCTCATCATCATTGGCAAGTTAGAGCAATACGACTATGCGGGCGCCACAGCGGTGGCGACGGTCATGTTGGTCGTCTCGTTTATCTTGTTGTTGATCATCAATGGTTTGCAAGCTTGGCAGCGCCGTCACACAGGAGCGACTGCATGAGCACGAATTTGATTCGCCGCGCAGAAGCCGGCACCACAGAATCTGCATGGGTGCGCTACACCCTCATCGGCATCACACTCATATTCCTGTTTTTATTTTTGGTCTTGCCGTTGGCAGCAGTGTTCACAGAAGCCTTTCGGAAAGGTTTTGACGCGTATTGGACCGCCTTGCAGGAGCCCGACGCATGGTCCGCCATCCGTCTCACGCTCATCACCGCCTTGATTGCTGTCCCGCTCAATTTGGTGTTTGGTATTGCGGCAGCTTGGTGCATTGCCAAGTACGAGTTCAGAGGTAAATCAGTCCTCACCACCTTGGTGGATCTGCCATTCTCTGTCTCACCCGTGGTGGCAGGCTTGGTCTACGTACTGATGTTTGGCGCACAAGGCTGGTTTGGCCCTTGGCTGCAAGAACACGACATCAAAATTATTTTTGCCGTACCAGGCATTGTGTTGGCCACCGTGTTTGTCACCTTCCCCTTCATTGCCCGCGAGTTGATTCCGCTCATGCAAGCGCAAGGCAACGAAGAAGAACAGGCAGCCATTGTGTTGGGTGCTACAGGTTGGCAAACATTCTGGTACGTCACGCTGCCCAACATCAAGTGGGGTTTGATCTACGGCGTCATTTTATGCAACGCGCGCGCCATGGGTGAGTTTGGTGCAGTGTCGGTGGTGTCGGGTCACATTCGCGGCCAGACCAACACCATGCCTTTGCACGTTGAAATTTTGTACAACGAATACCAATCGGTGGCGGCCTTCGCGGTGGCTTCTTTGTTGGCTTTGCTGGCGCTGGTTACGTTGGTGATCAAGTCGGTGGCCGAATGGCGCCACGAACGCGAGATGAAAGCCATTCGCGATTTGCCGCCAGAAAATGTCACAACCGCGCTGGGTGTCGCTTCAGTCAAAACGGCATGAAGTCTGCATCTAGTTTGCAAATGAACAGCTTGAAAGTATTCCCATGAGCATCGAAATCAGAAACGTTCACAAACAGTTTGGCGACTTTCATGCGCTGCGTGATGTCAGCCTTGACATTGACTCCGGCGAGTTGGTGGCCTTGCTTGGGCCTTCCGGCTGCGGTAAGACCACGCTGCTGCGCATCATTGCGGGTTTAGAAACCGCCGACACAGGTACGATTTCTTTTAGCGGTGAAGACACCACACACGTGCACGTGCGTGAGCGCCAAGTGGGCTTTGTGTTCCAGCACTACGCCTTGTTCCGCCACATGACCGTGTTTGAAAACGTAGCTTTCGGCCTGCGCATGAAGCCGCGCAGCCAACGGCCCTCAGAAACTGTTATCAAGCAAAAAGTTCACGACCTGTTGGGACTGGTGCAACTCGATTGGTTGGCCGATCGATATCCTTCACAGCTTTCAGGCGGCCAACGCCAGCGCATTGCCTTGGCGAGGGCCTTGGCCGTTGAGCCCAAAGTTTTGTTGCTCGACGAACCCTTTGGTGCGCTAGATGCCAAGGTGCGCAAAGAGTTGCGGCGTTGGTTGCGCCGCTTGCACGACGACTTGCATGTCACCAGTATCTTTGTGACGCACGATCAAGAGGAAGCCTTGGAAGTGGCCGATCGAGTGGTGCTCATGAACAGTGGACGTGTAGAGCAAATTGGCTCGCCCCAACAAGTGTGGGACCATCCTGCCAGCCCCTTTGTGTATGGCTTCTTGGGCGATGTGAACTTGTTCCATGGCCGTGCACACGAAGGCGAAATGCTGATTGGCGGCGACAACGCCGTCAGCCTCAACAGCCCAGAGCATCAACACGTGCAAGACAGCAAAGCCTTTGCTTATGTACGCCCACATGACATTGAAGTGAAACGCTACTGCTCAGGCGATGCCGGCATCAAGGCCAAGCTGACCCGCGCCATTGTGGTGGGCCCCATTGCCCGTTTAGAGTTTGAACCGGTAGACCACCACGACTTTGCCAAAGATACGGTCATTGAAGCGCAACTGTCAGCCCATTTATTTGCCGAGCAGCAGTACAAAGAAGGCGAAATCTTGGTGCTGACGCCCCGCAAGGCAAGGATATTTGTCGAAAGCTAAAGCCTTTAGAATTTGGGTCTTGCACTCAATTCGATAGAGGGAACGCTTATGAAATTCGCTTTGGCCATTGTTGCCTGTCTTGGCCTTCAGGGTTGTGCTGTTGTAGCCGTGGCCGATGTGGTGGCCTCTACCGTCATTTACACAGGCAAGACGGTCATCAATGTGATTGACGCTGTCACACCTGACATCGTGAACAAGAAGAAAAAAGACTGAACTTAAATGCCAAGCCAGCCGTTGGTGCGCGCAAAGTGCAAAGCTTGCGTGCGGCTGTTCACGCCTAACCTGCGGAACAAGCGCCAAAAGTGAACCTTCACCGTGTGTTCGCTGATGGTCAGTTTGTCGGCGATGTCTTTGTTGCTGAGACCTTGGTCCAACATCAAAATCAATTGTTTTTGACGTTTGGAAAGTTTGGTGGGGGCGGTTACCGAGCCCTCGTCCTTCGTCTCTTCTGGGGGCGAAGGTAAAAAGCTTCGAAGGCCCTCAATGATCGTATTGGGAGGGCTGGCTTTTTCTATGAACAAATTGGCTCCGGCTTCTAGGCAAGCCGCTTCGCATTCACTGGCTTCAGAGCCTGTTACTACCACCAATGGGACATCGGGAAATTTGGCCTTGACGGCATGCACGCCAGACAAGCCCAAGGTATCGGGCAGTTTAAGGTCGAGACAAATTAATTCTGGTGTGCCTTGACGTTCAACCGTAGCTTCTAAACTGTTCAGTTTGGCCACTGAAACCACCTTCAATCCAGGTCGAACCCGCTGTACCAACATGGTGAGGGCATCGCGCATCAGGGGGTGGTCGTCAATGACGTAAACGGTCATGGTGTTCTCAAGAATGAAACTTAAAGTATGAGAATATCAGCAAAGTCGGGAACAAATCAAGCAACATTTGTGTAATTTGTAAACTTCTTGCTTTTCAACCCTTGGATTTGGCTTTTTCAAGCAATTCGGCTTGCAGCGCAGCCAAAGCCGTGGACAGCTCTGAGTCGATCACCCCATCGCCTAATGCAACATGCTGGTTCAAATTGGCCAAAGCTGTTTCAGGATTTTGCTGCAACTGACCTATGGCCTGGCCCGCATCTTTGGGAGATGCAAAACCTGAACTTTGAAGCAACACTCGGCCTTGCCCATCAACCAGCTTGAAATAGAACTGTCCATCTTTTTCTCGGTATTGTTTGAACGAAGGCGCAGCCGCCCGTGCCGTTTTAGCGGTGTCTTGAGTGCCTGACCTGTTGTAACTGGCCAGAGCTCGCAGGCCCACAGCGTGTCGCAATTCTTGAATAAAGGGCGTGGCCAATTCGCGCGCCTTGGCAGCGCCCTTCAACAAAATAGCATCCACCTTGCCAGGATTGTTAATCAGCTCTTCGTATTGCGCTCTCATGGGTGCCAGTTCGCGGTCAATGCGCTCAAACAGCATTTGCTTGGCATCACCCCAGCCTATGCCATCGGCATAGGCCTTGGCCAAGGTAGCCGTTTCTTCAGCACTGGCAAAGGCTTGGTAAATTTGAAACAGCGCTGAGCCGTCGGTGTCTTTGGCCTCGCCGGGTGCGCGCGAATCGGTCACGATGCCAGAAATCAATTTCTTCAACTGTGAACTGCTAGAAAACAAGGGAATGGTGTTGTCATAGCTTTTGCTCATTTTGCGGCCATCTAGGCCTGGCAAAAGTGCGACAGATTCTTCAATGACGGCTTCTGGCAACACCAGGTGTTCGCCATACAGGTGATTGAAACTAGAGGCCATGTCGCGCGCCATCTCAATGTGCTGAATTTGATCGCGGCCTACAGGCACTTTGTGGGCTTTGAACATCAAAATGTCGGCGCCCATGAGCACTGGATACATGAACAAGCCAGCAGACACATCGGCATCGGGATCGTTTCCCGCCGCATTGTTTTTATCAACAGATGCCTTGTAGGCGTGAGCACGATTGAGCAAGCCCTTGCCCGTGACGCAGGTTAGAAACCAAGAGAGTTCTGGAATCTCTGGAATATCGGATTGGCGGTAAAACATGACGCGCTCAGGATCAAGACCGGCAGCAATCCAACTGGCCGCAATTTCCAAGGTAGAGCGTTGAATTCGCGCAGGCTCATCGCATTTAATGAGTGCGTGGTAGTCGGCCAAAAAGTAAAAACCTTGCGTGGTTGAACTGCGGCTGGCCTGTACGGTAGGGCGAATGGCACCCACATAGTTGCCTAAGTGCGGTGTGCCGGTTGTGGTAATGCCTGTGAGGACGCGAGTGCGTGTGGATGTATCAGTCATCATGGCTTATTTATATTTGAGAGATAGATTTCAACATAATTTCGATCAACCCAAATGTGGCGCTCATGACAGGATCTAGCCACAAATGATTGACCACTCCGGTGATGGCCAGCGCCATCACGATGTAGAAACCATAGGGTTCAATGCGAGAAAACTGGTAGGCCAGTTTCCAAGGCAGAAGCCCGACCACAATGCGGCCCCCGTCTAAAGGTGGGAGTGGAAAAAGATTGAAGGCAAACATCACCACATTGCTTAAGACACCGGCTTTGCACATGGCCAAAAAGAATTTTTCAGTGACGCCAAAATCGGTATAGACCACAAACAACAGCGCCCAAATGATGGCTTGCAATAAATTGGATGCAGGCCCTGCCAAAGCCACCCAGACCATGTCGCGTTTGGGGTGGCGCAAGTTGCCAAAATCAACTGGAACGGGTTTGGCAAAACCAAACAAGAGTGCGCCATTGGTACTGAAATAAAGCAGCAGCGGCAACAGAATGGTGCCCATCCAGTGAATGTGTGGCAGTGGGTTGAGTGTGACTCGACCCATCAGGTAGGCTGTTTTGTCGCCAAAAAATTTGGCTGCATAGCCGTGAGCTGCCTCATGCAGTGTGATGGCTAAGATGACCGGAATGGCATACACCGAAACGGTTTGAATGAGGTTAGAAGTATCCACGGGCGAATTGTTTCAAAGACTGGGAGTGAGTGTGAGCTTAAGTGTGCAGGTGAAGCTGAATAAAAGTGAGGTCAGAGCCCCAGCAAAGCCGCATCGCCTAGTCCTTGGCGAAGGATTTCAATGCTTTCGCCCGTGCAATCGACAATGGTGGTGGGCTCTCGCGAACATGCGCCGGCGTCAATCACGCCTGCAATCAGTTTTTCAAAGCGCTCACGTATTTCTTCTGCATCGTTAAGCGGTTCTGACTCTCCGATGGGAATCAGGGTTGTGGCCAAAAGCGGTGCGCCATGCAGGGACAGCAGCGCTTGCAGAACGGCATGTTCAGGCACCCGCAGGCCAATGGTTTTGCGCTGTGGGTGGCTAACTCGGCGGGGCACTTCTTTGGTGGCTTCCAAAATGAAGGTGAACGCGCCAGGTGTGGCTTGTTTGAGCATCCGAAATTGTGCGTTGTCTACTTTGGCGTAATTGGCCAATTCACTGAGGTCTCGACACAAAATTGTCAGGTGGTGTTTGTCATCGACGCCTCGCACTTTGCGCAAATGGTCTGCCGCTGTCTTGTCGTCCATGTGGCACACCAGGGCATAACTGGAGTCTGTTGGAACAGCCAAAACACCACCTTGATTGAGCAAAGTAACTGCCTGTTTCAGCAATCGCTGCTGCGGATTCTCAGGATGTACAGAAAAATACTGAGCCATGGCGATTTAGGCTTTTAGCGAACCAAGTTCGGGAAGCTCAAGGGTGTGAGTCTGTAGCTCACTGAATTCGATCAGACAACAATTCCCACACGGGTGTGAGTTGTCCTGGCAGCCAAGGCAAAGTGCCGAGATCTGTATGGCTTTCATCGGGGCTGTGAAAATCGCTGCCTCTAGACGCAGCCAGCTCATACTCAAGCGCTGTCTCTGCGTACTGCAATGCATCGGCACTAGAGTGGCTGCCTGTAATCACTTCCACCCCGCGGCCCCCGTGATTTTTGAACTCTGTGAACAGTGCGTATTCTTCATTGGCTGTAAAGCCATAACGCGCAGGATGCGCAATGACAGCTACGCCGCCTGCACCTGTGATCCAGTTGACCGCATTTTCTAGTGAAGCCCAACGGTGTGGCACAAAGCCCGGTTTGTTTTCTGTCAGGTATTTGCGAAACACTTCTGAGGTATCTTTGCACACCCCTGACTCAACCAAGAATCGTGCAAAGTGAGTGCGTGAAATGAGCTCGTGATTGCCAGCATATTGGAGTGCGCCTTCGTAGGCACCATGAATGCCGACCTTGGCCAAGCCTTCAGACATTTCTTTGGCGCGCTCTGCGCGGCCACCGCGCGTGTTGCGCAGGCCTTGAACCATATCAGGGTTGGTGTGGTCAAAGCCCAAGCCCACAATGTGGACTGTTTTTCCGGCAAAGGTGATGGATATTTCAACACCAGTGAGGTATTTCATGTCCAAGGTTTTGGCCGCAGCCATGGCGCGCTCTTGGCCACCAATTTCGTCATGGTCTGTGAGGGCCCACAGTTGAACCCCATTGGCTTTGGCACGAGCGGCCAAAGCCTCTGGCGTTAGAGTGCCATCTGAGACCACGGAGTGGCAATGTAAATCTGCGTTGAGTAAGGGTTCCACAGGGCTATTTTAGGCCTTGTGGCTGGTGCTGTCGCCTCTGAACGATAATTCCAACTGATTTAAGTGAGGTTTTGATGGCTTTGATGATCACTGACGAATGCATCAATTGCGATGTGTGTGAACCTGAGTGTCCCAATCAGGCGATCTACCTCGGGCCTGAAATCTATGAAATTGACCCTAGCAAGTGCACGGAGTGTGTAGGTCATTTTGACGAGCCTCAATGTGTCCAGGTGTGTCCCGTTGCTTGTATTCCCGTCCATCCGCAGCACATCGAGTCCAAAGAGACTCTTTATCAAAAGTACCAGCGCTTGCAAAACGCGGCTTGAAAGATGGGTGTCCTGTGCCAGACAGGTGCTTAGATACCCTCAGGGCGGGGCGGCTTCGGACGTGGTGGTTTGCTGGTGTGAATTTGCACCATGGCCTTTTCCATATCGCCCTGCATCAACATATCTGCCGCTAGCACTGAGCGAGCGATGCTTTCATCGATCAGCTTGCGTTGCTCGGTCATGGGTTTTTTGAGCACCCAATGAATGACTTCAGCTTTCACGCCAGGATGGCCGATGCCCAAGCGCAGGCGCCAATAATCGCCAGTGCCCAACTGGGCATGAATGTCACGCAAACCATTGTGGCCGGCATGACTTCCCCCAAATTTGAGCTTGGCTTGGCCAGGCACCACATCGAGCTCGTCGTGTGCTACCAAAATTTCCTGCGGATTAATTTTGAAAAACTTGGCCAAGGCCCCCACAGACTTGCCCGAGAGGTTCATGAAAGTCTGAGGCTCAAGTAACCACACCGTCTGTCCCTTGAACTGAGCTTTGGCCACCTTGCCGAAATAGCTTTTGTCGGGAACCAAATTCACATTGAGTTCACGCGCCAAAGCATCGATCCACCAGAATCCAGCATTGTGGCGGGTGTCTTCGTATTCGGCGCCGGGATTGCCCAAGCCAACAAACAGTTTGATCATGTGTGAGTATAAAAACAAAACAAGCTGAAAAAAAACAACCCGCACTAGGCGGGTTGTTTGGAACACATGAAGTGTTGAAAGCAGAGGAAGAATTACTTCTTCTTGGCCTTGCCCTTGGCGTCTGCTGCGGGTGCAGCGGCAGCTGCAGGTGCGGCTTCCTCGACAACTGGAGCAACCACTGACACCAACACAGGATTTTTCTTACCGTGTGTGATGGCTTTCACGCCCTTAGGCAATGTGATGTCGGCCAAATTCAAAGAAACACCTTTCTTCAATGCAGACAAATCAACATGGATGGCTTCTGGCAAATCAGCTGGCAAGCAGGCAATTTCGAGCTCATTCATGATGTGATTGATCAGACAAGCGTCTACCTTGACAGCAGGAGAAGTCTCTTCGCCTGAGTAATGGATTGGCACTTTGCGATTCAAAGTGGTTTTGGCATCAACGCGTTGGAAGTCGATGTGCAAAACCAATTGTTTGTAGGGGTGCATTTGGAAGTCACGGAGCAACACTTTGGTTTCTTGACCGTTCAATTCCATGTCCAAGATGCTTGCGTGGAAAGCTTCTTTTTTCAGGGCGTGCCACAGGGCATTGTGGTCGAGTTCGACCAATTGGGGTTGTTGATCTACACCGCCATAAACAATACCAGGTGTCTTACCTGAATTGCGCAGACGGCGGCTCGCACCCGTACCTTGCATAGAGCGCTCAAAAGCGACAAATTTCATAACTCACTCCAAGATGAGTCGACCGCGACCAGTACGACTCTGTTTAAAAAAGCCTGCCCTGAGGCAGACCACATTGATGCTCCCGATCAGTCTTGATCGGAGAACAAACTCATGACCGACTCACCATTGGCAATGCGCTGGATGGTTTTGGCCAACAGCGGCGCCACAGTGAGTTGGCGAATTTTGGGACAAGCCGCTGCAGTTTGCGATAGCGGAATGGTGTTGGTCACAACCACTTCATCGAGGGCATCGCCTTTGGCAATGCGGTCAATGGCGGGACCTGAAAAAATGGGGTGTGTGCAATAGGCGTAAACTTTTTTCGCGCCCCGAGCTTTCAAAACTTCGGCTGCTTTGACCAAGGTGCCAGCCGTATCAATCATGTCATCCATGATGACGCAGTTGCGACCGTCGATTTCGCCAATCACGTGCATCACTTCGCTCACGTTGGCCTTGGGCCGACGTTTGTCGATGATGGCCAAATCACAGTTCAGCTGTTTGGCCAATGCGCGAGCACGTACCACGCCGCCCACATCTGGCGAGACCACGATAAGATCTTCATAGTTCTTTTGACGAAGATCGCCTAAGAGCACAGGGGAGGCGTAAATGTTGTCGACGGGAATGTCGAAAAAGCCTTGAATTTGGTCGGCATGCAAGTCCATGGTGAGGACGTGATTCACGCCCACTGCTTGGAGCATGTTGGCAATGACCTTGGCCGTAATGGGCACACGCGTAGAACGAGGGCGACGGTCTTGGCGGGCATAGCCGAAGTAAGGAATGATGGCACTGATTCGACCTGCTGAGGCGCGCTTTAATGCGTCGACCATGATCAGCAACTCCATCATGTTTTCGTTGGTCGGAGCACATGTGGACTGAATGACAAACACATCGCGTGCACGCACATTTTGCTTAAGCTCAACAGTCACTTCGCCGTCTGAGAAGCGGCCGACATCGGCCAAGCCAAGCGTTACGTCCAGCTCGTATGCAACTTCGGCTGCCAAAACAGGATTGGCATTGCCGGTGAAGACCATGAAGTCAGAATGTAGATTTCCGGTGGGTTGCAGCATGAGCATCTCAGCGATCAAATGGAGGGCCGATGCGCGTTGGCGCATAAATTTCAATCACTGCGCGTGTAACCGCGCATCATTTCACACAGCGTTTGACGGCTTGTGAAAGATTTGGCAGGGGAAGAAGGACTCGAACCTTCGAATGCCGGAATCAAAATCCGGTGCCTTAACCAACTTGGCGACTCCCCTACACGGGTTAACAGCTGAAGAAATTCTAGAGCTGTTGACCGATCAATCGTCGCTGGACGCCCAACCCTTTTGAGGGTGAACTTCCAAGTTGCCACACATTCGAATTTGCCATTGGCCCCAAGTTGGAGGAACTGGAGACATTTGACTTAAATTCGTGCCGCGTGGCACTTGCGCAAACACTGCACTTCCGGAGCCCGTCATTCTGCCTTTGACAACAGCTGGTGCAACTAGGGTTTGAACAGACTCTGCTTTTTCAAGCTTGGCTGTTTCAATCCATGCGATTGCTTCGCTGATTTGGGGGCAGAGGCGCTGGGCCACTGGTTGCAGGTCGTTGTGGCCGAAGCCGAACGGGTTTGCTGCAAAGACCGAAATTGTAGCAGGCTTTGAATCTCGGTTTAAGGCTTCAGAGCCAAAAATTTTGGCAGTTTCCAGTCCCTCGGGCGGTTTGACCACAACAAACTGTGCGGGTGGCACAGAAATGGGCGTGATGATTTCGCCAACGCCTTCTACCCATGCGTTGCCCCCCTTGATAAAGAAGGGCACATCAGCGCCAAGCTTCAAACCCAATTCCGCCAATTGACTGACTGAAAAATTGAGCTTCCACAATTTGTTCAGTGCCAATAGGCATGTGGCGGCATCCGAAGACCCGCCGCCCATACCGGCCTGCGCTGGGATGGCTTTTTCAACGGCAATGTGTGCTCCAAAAGGGGTGCCGCTGGCCTTTTGTAAAAGCCTGGCAGCACGTGTAATCAGGTCATCTTCAGGCAGTTTCAGGGTGAGATCTTCGCGGCTGATGAGTCCATCGCGGCGAAGGTCAAAGTGCAGGGTGTCATACCAATCAATGAGCATGAACACCGATTGGAGAAGGTGATAACCGTCGGCCCTTCGCCCTGTGATGTGCAAAAACAGATTGAGTTTGGCGGGCGCTAAAACTTGGTGCAAAGATGTCATGACTCAAATGCAATTCGAAGCACTGTTCGAGGTGCAGGTTGAACCCTCTCCAAAACCAAACGACGCAGGTGCCATTCACTGACATCGACGTTCCAGCCTTCAGCGGGTGTGGGTTTACCGGCAAGCCAATCTACCAAGGCGGCAGTAGGCAGGTGGGCACCGGTGAGTTCCAAAACCAAACGATCAAGACTGGCTGCTTCGCGCACTTGACGACCTTGCAAGAGGCGCGCACTTTGCGCCGTCCATTCCACTCTGGCCATTTGCAAGCCCAAGGGGTTGTAAATGTTCAGCGCCCCTTCGGGCCAGCCACCCGTTAAGTCAAAGGACGTGATAAATGACTGAGGCGGCTCGGAGTCAATTTGAAGTGCAAATCTTCCGGCTTTGAATGCGGGCGCAACAGAGGGTGCTTGAACGGACACCACTTGCGAATTTTCTGAATTGGCAGGCGGCGGGGTGTAGGTTTGTGTTGAAGCAGTTCGGCTTGCACAAGCACCCAAGAAAAAGAGACTTGAAACACACAGCCAGAACAAACGATTCTTGCGCATCTCGCAATCATCCCATCAAGGTTTGAACTTGAATTGCTTGAGCGTTTCAAGCAGGGTTTCGTTGTCCGATTTGAGCATCAGGCCTTCGCGCCAAATGGTGCCTGCTTTGTCTTGCTGGCCCATGGTCCAGTAAACCTCACCCAAATGCGCTGCAATTTCGGCATCTGGACGTGCTTTGAAAGCAGCCTCCAAGATGCGCACAGCTTCTGCCGTGTTGCCCACCCGAAACTCTAGCCAACCCAAGCTGTCTTGAATGAAGGGGTCGCTTGGCGCTAACTGAACGGCTTTGAGGATGAGCTCACGGGCTTCATCCAGTCTTATTTTTCGATCGGCCAGTGAATAGCCCAATGCATTGAAAGCATGAGGATCAGTGGGTTTGATTTTCATGATGACACGCAACAGGCTTTCCATCTGGTCATAGCGGCCTAATTTTTCGCACAACATGGCCAATTCGGATTGCAAATCGGTGTCAGTTGGAAACTGCGCCAAGGCTTGTTCGATGGTCTTTAGTGCAGCGTTAAATTGTTTGTCTTCCCGCAACCATTGGGAAATTGCCAGAGACTTTTGAATTGCAACTTGCGGACCGTTGACCTTGACTTGTTCCAGTATTTTTAGACCTTCGGATTTGCGCCCCTGCTGCGTTAAAAGGGCTGCACGCCGAGTAGCGATTTTGAGTGGGTCTGCATCTGAAGGGATGCGAGCGAGCCATTCGTCGGCTTGAGCCCATCGACCTTGCTTTTGTGCCAATTGAGACAAGGCCAAGTAGGCTTCCGACAGGCCGCCAGATTGATCGGGGTCTTTGGCGCTGGCGGCCAGCTTGATGTACTGTGTCAGTGACTGTTCGGATTGCAAAACCTGAGACAGATCACTTTGAAGCAAGCCCAAAAAAAGCCACCCAGCAGCAAAGCCAGGGTTCTGTTGAGTGAGTTGATTGAGCTGCGCCAAAGCAGGCTGCATTTGGTCTATGTCAATCAAGGAGCGTGCATAGGCAAGGCGCAAATCTGGCAGGGCATCGCCAGCCATGTACTGCGAAATCATGGGTTGCACTTCATTGGGTACCAAACTGAGCAGGCTCAGGGCCAACATGATGGGGCCTGGGGCTTTGCGGTTGGCAGCATGGCCAGAGCGAGCCGCTTCTGCCGCGGGCTGAATTTCTCCCGCATCGCGTTTCATTCGGCCAATGGTGGTCCAAGCGGTTGCTGCAGTTTCAGGATTTTGAATGGCCGTGCTTAGCGCTTGTTCAACCACTTTGGCAGCTAAATTTTTGTCTTGCAATCGACTGAAAACGCGGGGAATCGAACCAATGGCCGCTGATTGTTCTTGCACGGGCAAGCTGGCAATGCTGGCTTTTAAAGCACGCCCTGCTTCGTCGATGCGGTTAAGTGCCAGCAGTATTTGTAAGATGTAACGATTGGCTTCTTGAGACTCTGGCAGGCTGGACTTCCAACTTCTGGCGGCCTGCAAAGCGGCCTCACCTGATCGAGATTGAAGGGCCAATTCTGTGGCACGTTGAAACAAAGCTTCATCTTTTGTTTTTCGCGCAGCATCCAAAATGATGGAAAAGCCTGAGCCAGGCTCACCTGCTTGCACATTGAGTTCGCCCAACAACAATTGGTAAAACAATACGGCATTGAGGTTGGAGTTTTGCACGGGCGGTTCGGCACAAACACCTGTTGTTGCCCAGAACAATGCCATGGAGGAAAACCAATACTTCATGAAGCCATCATAATCTACGGGCTGTGTCTGCAGAGGGCCAGTGATCCAATTCCATCCCCTAATGACAGCCTATTCATGCCTGAATTACCAGAAGTCGAAGTGACCCGAATGAGTTTTGCCAGTCGGATTGCGGGTGCTCGGGTTTTGGCCTTGCACATGGGAAAGCCTTTGAGATGGCCCTTGGGTGTTCCACCCTCCCTCTTGGTGGGGCAGCATGTGATCGGTGTCAGGCGCCGCGGAAAGTACCTTTTGTTGGACATGGACCGCGGTATTTTGATGCTTCACTTGGGGATGTCAGGCAGTTTGAATTTTGCGCCTACCCAGTCAGAAGCAGGCAAACACGACCACATGGACTTGGTCACGACGCAAGGCGTGCTGCGTTTGCACGATCCGCGCCGATTCGGGGCCGCTGTTTGGACAGATTCAGAACGCCATGAGCCAGCCGCCAAGCTTTTGGGCAAGTTGGGCATGGAGCCCCTGACCGATGGTTTTGAACTCAAGCTTTTTCAACAAGGTTTGAAGAAACGCGCTGCGCCCATCAAGCAAGTTTTGTTGGCAGGCGATGTGGTCGTGGGTGTGGGGAATATTTATGCTTCTGAAGCCTTGTTTTTGTCGGGCATTCGCCCCACAGTCAAGGCCAACAAACTGAGTGCACCCCGGGTGGCTAAATTGCATGCTGCCATCAGGCAAGTTTTGGCCCGAGCGGTGGCGCAAGGCGGAAGCAGTCTGAAAGATTTTGTCAATGCGCAAGGCAATACGGGTTACTTTCAGTTAGAGGCCTCGGTTTACGGCAGAGCAGCTTTGCCTTGTAGAGTTTGTAGCACGCCCATCAAACAAATTGTGCAGGGCCAGCGCTCAACATTTTTCTGTCCTGTATGTCAAAAGCATTGAAAGAATCACCGCCATTGGCGGAAACCTTGGTGGCTTGGCAAAAGGTTCACGGCCGCCATCACTTGCCATGGCAAAACACCCAAGACCCTTATCGGGTGTGGCTGTCTGAGATCATGCTTCAGCAAACTCAGGTGAGCACCGTACTCGGCTATTACGAAAAGTTCCTTCAGCATTTCCCCACTGTGGCTGAATTGGCGCACGCGTCACAAGACGAGGTGATGGGCTTGTGGAGTGGCTTGGGTTATTACAGCCGTGCTCGCAATTTGCACCAATGCGCAAAGGATGTCGTGACTCGATTTGGTGGCAAATTTCCATCGACTGCATCCGACTTGATGACCTTGCCCGGTATTGGTCGTTCTACGGCCGCCGCGGTAGCGTCGTTTTGCTTTTCTGAGCGTGTGGCCATCATGGACGGCAATGTGAAGCGAGTGCTCACGCGGGTTTGGGCTTATGACGCCGACCTGTCTGCCAGCAAAAATGAAAAAGCATTGTGGGAAATGGCAGAACAAGCATTGCCCACGCGCCAATTGAAAACAGCCATGCCGCGTTATTCGCAGGCCTTGATGGATTTGGGCGCCACCCTTTGTTTGCCGCGCAAACCCAAGTGCCCAGCATGTCCATTGCTTCATGACTGCAAAGCATTCGCTCTGGGTGAGCCTGAAAAATTTCCCGTTAAAACGCGCAAAATCAAACGCAGCAGTGAAGTCCTTTGGCTCTTGCTGGCACGAAATACGAAGGGCGAAGTGTGGCTAGAGAAGCGGCCTTCTAAGGGCATCTGGGCCAGTCTTTACAGCTTGCCGCTGTTTGAGTCAGAGGACGCGTTAAAAGCTTCCTGTGTTGCACTTGAAGTTGAGGTGCTTCCAGCTTTCAAGCATGTGCTCACCCACAAAGATTTGCACTGCCACGTTGTCAAAGTGAGGCTGCAAAAAAAGCCCAAAACGCCCATCGCTGGCGCTTGGTTTTCAGAGAAAGATTGGTTGGTAGTGGGTTTGCCAACACCAGTGCGTCACTTGCTGTCTAACTCTCTGTGACGCTTGAGTGTGAGCCAGTGTGCGCCAAAACGTTGGCTGAGTTTTTCAACCAAATACACTGAGCGATGTTGGCCGCCGGTACAGCCAATGGCCACTGTAATGTAGTTGCGATGGTCTTTTTCAAGTGCGGGAAGCCACTGATCTAGGAAGCTTTCAATTTGACTTTGCATCAAGTTGACTTCTGCATAAGTTTCTAAAAATTTTTGGACGGGTTCGTCCTTGCCTGACAAGGGGCGCAAAGCGGACTCATAGTGCGGATTGGGTAGCATGCGCACATCAAACACATAGTCGGCATCCAATGGAATACCGCGTTTGAAAGCAAACGACTCAAACACCAAGGTAAGTTTGGCAGCAGGAGAGCTGACCAAAGATTTCACATAGCTTTGGAGTTGTGCAGCCCGAAGCAAACTGGTGTCTATGACGTGAGCGTTTTCTCTAAGAAGAGACAGTAACTCGCGTTCATATTCAATTGATTCGGTCAATGCGCGTTCGCCTTCAGCAGCGTTTCGACAAGACAAGGGATGGCGGCGTCTGGTTTCCGAATAACGTCTGAGCAAGGTGTCTGATGCTGCGTCTAAGTAAATGGAAGTGACCTTGAAGCCTAGTTTGCGAAGAGCATCGAGTTGACTTGGCATAAGGGGCAGGGAGTCTGCACTGCGGACATCGATGGCAATGGCCACGAGCTCTTCTTTTTGATCGCGTTCTAATTCGGCAAACGGAATGAGCAATTCAGGCGGCAGGTTATCGACGCAATAAAAGCCAGCGTCTTCCAAGGCGTGCAGGGCCACAGACTTTCCTGATCCCGACATGCCAGTGATTAAGACGATTTCCATATTTCTCAGAATTCAGAAATTTATTTGGTGAGCATTTCACGGGCATGTGCCAGCGTGGTTGCAGATAATTTTTCACCGCCGAGCATGCGGGCAATTTCAGTCACACGTTGCTCTCCCGCAATGGGTGTCACGCTGCTGCTCACGCCTTGTTTGCTGCTGACTTTGCTCACCAGCAAATGATGATCTGCACAAGAGGCCACTTGTGGCAAATGCGTGACGGCCAAGACTTGACGATGCACGCCCAGTTGCTTCATGAGTCTGCCGACTGTTTCAGCCACGGCGCCACCCACGCCGGAGTCGACTTCGTCAAAAATAAGCGTGCCGGCTTCGCCCAGCTCGCTGGTGGTGACCGCAATGGCCAAAGCAATGCGCGAAAGTTCCCCGCCCGATGCCACTTTGCCTACGGGCCGCGGCTTGCTGCCTGCGTGGCCAGCCACTAAAAATTGAATGTCTTCAAGACCGTGCTGGGCTGCTTGATCGAGGCTGATTAAGGCCACTTCAAAACGGCCGCCTTGCATCCCCAAATTTTGCATGGCAATTGTGACTGCCTGTGCCAATTTGGGCGCTGCTTTTTTGCGCAGTTGTGAAAGCTTTTTAGCTTCAGTTTGATAAGCCAGAGAAGCTGCCTTTTCTTGGGCTTCAAGACCTTCTAAATCACTGGCGGCTTCAAGGGCGTTGAGCTCTTGTTTCCAAGTGGCCAACAAGGCCGCCAACTCTTCGGGTGGGCGCTTGTATCTGCGCGCAAGCGACAACCATTGCGACATGCGCTGATCGAGTTCATTCAAGCGGTCGGGGTCGAGGTCGGTTTTGCGCAGGTAGGCTTGTAAAGAGTGCGCAGCATCTTCGGCTTGTGCAAGGCTGGATTGCAAGACCTCAGCGATGCTTTGAAACTCGGGCTCTACGTGGGCTTGATCTAGTAATTGTGAAATGGCTTGCGACAGCAATCCCAAGGCCCCTGTGGCACTGCCTAAGCGCGATGATTCTTCGCCATCAAGTGAACCGATGGCAGTTTGACCCGCATCAATCAGAGCTTGCGCATGCGACAGCCTTGTGTGTTGTGCGTTCAGGTCATCCCACTCATCCAAGGCTGGCGCCAGTTTGTCGAGCTCACTAATTTGCCAGGCCAAGCGTTCTTGTTCTCGACTTAATGAATCTTGTGCGTTGCGAGCTGTTTGAACGGCTTGTTGTGCTTGACGCCAAGCATGCCATGCAGACTTTAGACCTTCGGTTTGAAGGCCTGCATAGGCATCCAGCAAACCACGAACGGCAGTGGGCCGCGTGAGGCTTTGCCAAGCGTGTTGGCCGTGAATGTCTAGCAGCATTTCGCCCAATGCCCGCAGTTGCGTGGCAGTGGCTTGGCTGCCATTGACCCATGCTCGGCTTTTGCCTTGCGTGTCTACGCTGCGTCTTAAAAGCAAGGTGTCTGAAACTTCAAAGCCGGCTTCTTCCAGCACCGCATGCGCTTGGGGTGGGCAATCAAATTCAGCGGAAACTTCGCAGCGGGTAGCGCCTTCGCGCACTGCACCCGAATCGGCACGCTCGCCCAATGCCATTTGCAGGGCGTCAATGAGGATGGATTTGCCGGCACCTGTTTCGCCGGTGAGCACACTAAAGCCTTTTGAGAGGTCTAAATCAAGTTCGCGAACAATGACAAAGTCGCGCAAGCTGATGTGTCGCAATGCCATGGCCTAGACGCCTCCTTCATTCCAATGCATTTTTTTGCGCAGAGTGTCAAAGTAGTTCCAGCCTTGTGGATGCAAAAAGCGCACTTTGTGCGAAGACTGCTCAACTGTAATTTGATCGCCAATCATGAGGCTGGCCAAAGACTGCATGTCAAAGTTGGCACTGGCGTCTCTACCAGACACTACTTCAATGCTGATTTTGGAGGTGTCGGGCAGCACGATAGGTCGGTTAGACAGTGTGTGAGGGGCAATGGGGGCAATGACCCAGCCGCCTAAATTGGGGTGCATCAAAGGGCCGCCAGCCGACAAAGAATAGGCCGTTGAACCGGTGGGGGTTGCAATAATCAAACCGTCAGCGCGTTGGGTGGCCACAAAGCGGCCATCCACCTCAATGCGCAGCTCCACCATGCCTGAGGTAGCCCCGCGGTTGACCACCACGTCGTTCATGGCAGAGGCAGCAAAGACACAATGCTTGTCGCGCCAAACTTGCGCATGCAGCATGCTGCGCTGCTCTTCTTCAAACTGACCCAACAGCATAGGCTTGAGAGTTTGTTCGTAGTGCTCGATAGGAATGTCGGTAATGAAGCCCAAGCGCCCTTGGTTGATACCAATGAGCGGTAACCCATAAGGCGCCACTTGCCTTCCGATGCCCAGCATGGTGCCGTCGCCGCCAATGACCACGCCTAAATCGCATTGCTTGCCAATGTCGGCCATTTTGAGGGTGGGGTAAAGGTTAAGGCCCAAATGTTCAGACGTGCCGTGTTCTAGCACCACCTCTGCGCCAATGCGGCTGATGAATTGGGCGACATCGTCCAGCACACGGCGAGAGTTCTCTAGGGCAGACCCAGAAACCATGGTGTGGTACTTGCCAAATAAGGCAACGTGACGAAATTTTGATTTCATTCGCAAATTACATCATTAAAATGTGTCAATGCTAGATGAACGTGCCAAGTTATTGCTGAAAGCGCTGGTTGAACGCTACATTGCCGACGGCCAGCCGGTGGGTTCCCGCACGCTTTCCAAGGCTTCTGGGCTTGAATTATCCCCTGCCACCATCCGAAATGTCATGTCCGACCTTGAAGAGCTGGGCCTCATTGCCAGCCCGCATACATCGGCTGGCAGGATCCCTACCAATAGGGGTTATCGCCTATTCGTCGACACCATGCTGACGGTTCAGAAGGGTGAATTGCTCACTCAGCGCCTCGCGCCCGACCAACCGCAGAAGGTGATTGCCAACGCAGCCAACATGCTGTCCAGCCTGTCGCACTACGTGGGCGTGGTCATGGCGCCCAAGCGCGCCTCGGTGTTTCGTCACATTGAGTTCTTGCGTTTGTCTGAAAAACGCGTACTTCTGATCATTGTGTCGCCAGAGGGCGATGTGCAAAACCGCGTCATTTTTACCGAGTCCGATTACTCACAAAGTCAGCTCATCGAAGCTTCTAATTATTTGAACGCTCACTACGCCGGCATGGCCATTGAGCAGGTTCGCTTGAGGGTCAAGCAAGAGTTGGTCAATTTGCAATCTGAAATTGCCAGCCTCATGCAGGCTGCTGTTCAAATGAGCTCAGAGGCTTTGAGCGAAGACGAAGGCGATGTGGTCATTTCGGGCGAGCGCAATTTGTTGTCGGTCAGTGACTTTTCTAGCGACATGGGCAACCTGCGTCAGGCCTTCGATTTGTTTGAACAAAAAACGCAGCTGATGCGTTTGCTCGATGTGTCCAGTCAGGCCGAGGGCGTGCGCATTTTCATTGGTGGCGAAAGTCAGTTTGTGCCCATGCAAGAGTTGTCGGTGGTCAGTGCACCTTACGAAGTGGATGGCCACATTGTGGGCACCTTGGGTGTCATTGGCCCTACCCGCATGCCCTACGAGCGCATGATTCAAATTGTGGACATCACGTCCAAGATGGTGGGCAATGCGCTGAGTCAGTTGAAGTAAATCGGTTTCTTTCTGAGCTCGCTGTGTGAGGATGGGGTGAGTGGGTTCCTCATACTGGGGTACCAGAAATCGTCACCCACTCACCCCATCCTCACACAGCTGCGAACAGCAATGATGGTGCTCGGAAGATTCATTGCAAGCAAATGTACATTGACATGGTCTTTTAAAAGACTATATTAGGTTCACTTTAAGGCGGACCTCATTATGCTTACAACTTCGCAAATCAAACCTATCAGCTACCTCAAGGCCAACGCTGCCGAGGTGTTGCAGCACCTCACCGAGTGCCGCGAGCCCATGGTCATCACTCAAAACGGCGAGGCCAAAGCTGTGATTCAAGATGTGGCGTCCTATGAAAAAACACAGGAAACTTTGGCTCTCCTCAAAATCCTAGCCATGGGTCAAGCTGATGTCGATGCTGGGCGTGTTCACACCATGGATGAGGTGATGGACATGATCAGCGCTAAAAAGAAAAACAAGTGATGGTGAGCAGGTTCGCGAACTCACATCAAATTCGTATTTCAGCAGCTGCAGCCAAAGATATTCTCGAAATTGATGACTACGTTGTTGAATTCGATTCAGAGGCGAATGCAGATCGCTTGATTGCCAAAATCAAAGCAAGCATTGATACATTGGCAAATTTCCCCGAACGCGGAAGCATTCCAAGCGATTTGATAGACATTGGTATACGGGACTACCGTCAAATCTTTTTCAAGCCCTATCGTATTATTTATCTGGTGAATGAAAAATTTGTCACCATCAATGCTGTACTCGATGGACGAAGAAATCTGCAGACTCTGTTGAGTAGAAGATTGCTTCGCCAATAACGCATTCAACTTGGTTCATGCATCCAAGCTGCATGCTTGGGGGCGCGCTTGGTTTGGCTCCACTCGTTCAGCATGTCCCACTTCACTTCGTCCAAGGTTTTGTACATTTCGGGCGTGCCGGTGTTGGTGGCCAGTTCTAGGCGGTGGCCGTTGGGGTCAAAGAAGTAAATGCTTTTGAAAATGGTGTGGTTGGTGGGGCCAAGTACCTCAACGCCATTGGCCTCCAGCTTGGCTTTGGCCGCCAGCAAAGTTTCCATGCTGTCCACTTCAAAGGCCATGTGTTGGACCCAAGCGGGGGTGTTTTCGTCTCGGCCCATTTCGGGGGAGTTGGGTAATTCAAAGAAGGCCAGCACGTTGCCACCACCTGCATCTAAGAAGATGTGCATATAAGGGTCGGGCGCCTTGGTGGAGGGCACCAAGTCTTCGGCAATGGCCAAGACAAAGTCCATGTTCAAGTTTTTGGCATACCACTCGACGGTTTCTTTGGCGTCTTTGCAGCGGTAGGCGGCGTGGTGAATTCGGCTGATTTTCATAACTTTCCTTTAGGCGTCTATTTGAAGGGCGCCACGTCTCATTTGATCACGTTCCAAGGACTCAAACAATGCTTTGCAGTTGCCTTCGCCAAAGCCTTCGTCGGCTTTGCGTTGAATGAACTCAAAAAACACGGGCCCCAGCAATGTTTGCGAGAAAATTTGCAAGAGCAAACGTTTTTCGCCATTGGCCGTTGAGCCATCCATCAATATACCGCGAGCTTGCAGTTCTGCCACAGGTTCGCCGTGGCCCTGCAGACGCTCTTCCAGCATTTCATAGTAAATGTCGTTGGGTGCCGTCATGAGGGGAATGCCCGCCATTTGAAGCGAATCGACGCTCTTCATGATGTCGTCGGTGAGCAAGGCAATGTGCTGAATACCTTCGCCGTTGAACTGCATCAAGAACTCTTCAATTTGCCCGCCGTTTTTCCCAGACTCTTCGTTCAAGGGAATGCGAATGAGGCCATCAGGCGCCGACATGGCCTTGCTAGTGAGGCCCGTGTGTTCGCCTTTGATGTCGAAGTAGCGAATTTCACGGAAGTTAAAAATCTTTTCGTAAAAGCCGCTCCAAAAAGACATGCGGCCTTTGTAAACGTTGTGCGTGAGGTGGTCGATGAGTTTCAGGCCATGGCCAAAGGGGTGACGGTCGGCGCCTTCAATGAATTCAAAATCAATGTCGTAAATGCTCTTGCCGTCTTCATAGCGGTCAATCAAATAAAGAGGTGCGCCGCCGATGCCCTTGATGGCGGGCAGTCGCAGCTCCATGGGGCCTGTAGGTACTTCGACGGGCTGCGCGCCCATGTCAAGTGCTCGGGCGTAGGCTTTGTGCGAGTCTTTCACACGGAACGCTAGAGCGCATGCGCACGGACCGTGCTCAGCGGCAAAGTAACCTGCCAAACTTTTGGGTTCACGATTGACGATGAAATTGATGTCGCCTTGGCGGTACAGCACCACGTCTTTGGAGCGATGCTTGGCGACCAAAGAGAAGCCCATTTTTTCAAACAAGGGCTCGAGTACGCCAGGTACAGGGGATGCAAACTCAACAAACTCAAAACCGCACAAACCCATTGGGTTGTCAAACAAATCAGCCATGTCTATCTCCAAAAATTAAAAACGCTGAGCGAAAAATTCAGAAGCGTTTGTTTGGAGGCGAGCAGATGCGTCCGCGGGTGCTGCGGGCGAGGTGGATACCGACGATGAGTGTTTGAGGTTGCATGGCTGTAGGTGGCCTTGTCCGCAGTTTCGCACATCTTCTGGGTGAATGCACTCATTTTATGAAGTGCTCAAACCACCGGCACCTCCGCCCAATCGGTGGTGTAGTTGGGCGATCGCCTTTCTTGCCGCATCTGCCACCCGCTGTAGGCACCCTGTGTAGACACCTTCACTGCGCCGCGGCCAAAGCGTTTGTTCAGCGCGTCCAAGGTTTGCATCAGGGTGCTTTGCGTGGGCAAAGGCTCTTCTAGCAGGTCACCTTGGTGGTGCGTGACGGGGCTAATTTCGCTCAGCATGATGCCGGCTTTTTTGTATTGGTACTCGGGCTTGTACATGCGCTCGCACAGCGCATCCACCCACCTGAAAATCACCAAGCTGTCGTTGGTGGGGTAGGGCAGTGGTACTGCCAAGCTGGGCGAGTATTGCGGCAAGTCTTTTCTAAAACGGTTGGTGTGCAAGAACACTTGGATGACGGCAGCTTGGCCGTTTTGTGCGCGCAGTTTTGCGCACGCATTGGCCACAAATGTAGACAGTGCATCTTTTAAAACGGGCAATTCTGTGACCATGCTGCCGAATGAACGACTCGAAATGATTTGCTGTTTATCAGGCGTGACCTCTTGCAGATCAACGCACGGAATTTCTTGCAACTCGCGCTGTGTTTTTTCGATCACGACGCCAAAGTCTGCGCGCAAAGTGGGCGTGTGTGCTGTCTTTAAATCTTGCACTGTGTGAATGTTGTACTCGGCCAAACGCTTGGTGAGTTTGCGCCCTACACCCCACACTTCTTCCACAGGCAATTGCGTGAGCAGTTTTTCTTTTTGGATGTCAGTGAGTGCGTTGAAATTGAAAACACCTTGCGAGCGCGGATGCTTCTTGGCCACATGGTTGGCCAGCTTGGCAAGGGTTTTGGTGGGGCCAATGCCCACACACACCGGAATGCCCGTCCATTGCACCACCCGCTGGCGCATGGCATAACTGACCTCGCGCAAATTGGGTGTGCCCGTGAGATCGACAAAGCATTCGTCAATGGAATACACCTCAGAGCGTGGGGAATACTCGCTCAGAATTTGCATCACCCGATTGGACAAGTCGGCATACAAAGCGTAGTTGCTGCTGAGCGCAAAGACGCCGTGCTCTTTCACCAAATCTTTGCACTCAAACCAAGGCTGCCCCATGCGCACACCCAAGGCCTTGGCCTCGTTGGAGCGCGACACCACGCAGCCATCGTTGTTGGACAACACCACCACGGGCACGTTGCGCAGGTCGGGCCTGAATAGCCTTTCGCAACTCACGTAGAAGTTGTTGCAATCGACCAAAGCCAACTGCTGCACAGGTTGCTGTCCTTGCGAAGCCATGCGCGCGCACCTCTCAATACAACTTGTGCAAGTTGTAAGTGACCACGCCCCAAATGCTGAGCTCCTCGCCGCTCTTCACCACAATGGGCGGGTACAAATTGTTTTCGGCCACCAGCTTGACCACGCCGCCGCGTCGGTACAAACGCTTCACCGTGAACTCGTTGTTGAGAACGGCCAACACAATGTTGTTGTGCTTGGCTTCAATGGACCGGTCAATCACGAGCGCATCGCCTTCGTAAATACCAGGGCCCACCATGGAGTCGCCCTTCACTTTGAAAATGAAGGTGGCCTCTTTGTTGCGAATGAGGTGGTCGTTGAGGTCAATGCGCTTTTGCGTGTGATCGGCCGCAGGCGATGGAAAGCCAGCGGGCACTTTCCAGGCGCACATGTGGAGCCACAGCTTGGAGGCGGTGGCGTCTAAGGGCTGAGGTGTTATGAAAGCATTTGTAGGCATGCTTGAAATATACTGTACAAAAATACAGTATAGTAACGAAAATCACACTTCGCAAGTTGCCAGACCGACATCCTGTCGCAGTTGTCCCAAGGGAGAAGGCCGGTTCCTTTCTTATGGATCAAAACAACGCGTCCATCGAGCTCTACCATTTTGAAAATCCTATTGGATCAACAGCCCTTGATTCATGAAGTCTTGATTCACCAAAATCAAGGGTGTATTGAAATTACGCAAGCACAAAGCTGATTAACACCAAGCGGCTTTCTCCGCAAGTTATGCGGCGATTGTGGTGCCTATTCACCGCATTTAGTACGGTGATTGCTGAGCATCAAACACCAAAAATGCGGTGTTTTGACCATTTCGAATGATTGCAATGTGCGCATCTTTCGATGAGATGGCCGAAAATTCACAAGTCTTCGAGCCACAAGGGTTATTCCAAGCTGCACGTGCCGACGCCATCAGGTCATTGGTATATTGAGTTTTTATAAAACTGAGGAGACCTCCCCATGCTAGACCGTCGCTTATTTTTAGGAGCTGGCATTGCCGGCGCATCCGCTCTCACTTTTTCATCGGTCTGGTCACAGTCCGCCCCCAACTTCGGTTTGCCCGATTTGCCCAGCGTGGGCTACAAGCGCATGAAACTGGGCAAGATGGAAGTGATTGCCTTGAACGATGGCGCCGTGCGCCGTCCCTTGGGCGAAGAGTTTGTGACCAACGCGCCCCTCGAACAAGTCAAAGCCTTGCTGGCCAGTCAAAATCTGCCCACCGATTACATCGATGTGCCCTACACCCCGTTCTTGTTGATCAATGGCGATCAGCGTTATTTGTTTGACACCGGCTTTGCCGACAACGGACCGCCCACCACCGGCAAGCTGGCAGCGCAATTGGCCGCAGTAGGACTCAAGCCGACCGACATCAACAACGTCGTGCTGAGCCATTACCACGGTGATCACATCAACGGCTTGCGCAACAAAGCCGGTCAGTTGGTGTACCCCAATGCCCGCGTACACGTACCCGCTGCAGAACATGCTTTCTGGATGGACGATGCGCGCATGGAAGCCGCACCTCCCGCCATGAAGGGCGCCTTCATGGGAGTGCGCCGCGCACTCGGCAATTTGGGTGGTGATCAGTTGGTGAAGTTTGAATCTGGTGCTGTTGTGGCACCTGGTATCACTTCCGTGGAGGCCTTCGGTCACACCCCTGGTCACACCTTGTTCCGCATGGACTCTGAAGGCCAATCGTTTGCCTACGTGGCCGACATTACCAATGTGCCTTCCTTGTTTGCACGTGCGCCCGATTGGTCTGTGTTGTTTGACATGAACCCTGCCATGGCGCGCATGTCACGCCGCCGTGTCTTTGACATGTTGGTGAAGGACAAAATGATGGCCGGCGGTTTCCACTTCCCCTTCCCAGCGTTTGGCACGATAGAAGCCAGTGGCAATGGCTATCAGTTCAAGCCGGTTACTGCATAAAGATCTTTCATCTGCTGAGAGAGGCTTTTGGGCAAAGTACAATGTTGCCCAAGGGCCTATAGCTCAGTTGGTTAGAGCAGAGGACTCATAATCCTTTGGTCCCAGGTTCAAGTCCTGGTGGGCCCACCACTTTAAAAGCTACGCATTCGAGTAGCTTTTTTCATGTCTTTTAGCTGCAAATACACGCATTTAAAAGCAGTTTTCTCGAGTGAAACAGCGAATTTTCTGTTCACTCTACACAGAACAAATATCAAGTGTTTTTGGCTACTAAAAACTGCCTAAATTTGCTTGGTTTTTAAGCAAATTTCACTGTTTCTTCCACACTCGTTCCACACTCTTGGTTCGACTCCTATAAGTCGTTGATCTATATGAAAAAAATTTCTTAAACGGATTTTGTGTTTGTTTAAGAATTTGGGCTGATGCCTATGGACCCTAACTTCGATTATTTAAAACAATTAAAAAAATTCAGAGATCACCGTAAGTTTTTAACCTTTAAGTACCTCTAATTGATGAGCAGATCGTTCTGATTGAAGAAAGATGATGTTTTGTTTTAAAGACATCAATCAGTCTGGCCTCACTTTGCTTTTTGATCATCAAAAATTACTTTGGAGAATTCAAATGAAATTTGCAAACAAATTTTTATTCATTGCCCAGTTAGCGCTTGCAGCAGGTCTGAGCATGAACGCACTTGCTCAGAATCAGGGCATGCCAATTCCACAGGGACCAGCGTCCGCGCAAGGTAAGCCGCCTCATTTGTCTGAGCAGCAAAAGTCTCAGATGCAAGCCCGCCGTGCGGAACACCGTGCAAAACGATTGCAAGAGTTGAAGGTATTTCTGCAATTGCAAGGTAACCAAGAAGCAGCTTGGTCAAGTTTTTATGCTGTGATGCAAAAACCTATGGTGAAAGCCGAGCGATTGAAGCCAGAAGAACTCGAAAAACTTGCAACCCCGGAGCGAATTGACAAAATGATGGCCGTTAAAGCTGAGCGTGATTCGCAAGTAAACCAACGTATGGCAGCTATAAAAACTTTTTATGCAAGTTTAAATGCGCAACAGCAAAAAGTTTTTGATACGCATGCTCTTGGAGCGATGAAACGTTTGGGTATGAACCAAGAGCATCGTGGTGATCATCACGGAAAAGTGCGTCACTGACAATTGATATTGATGTCTGTAGGTTAGTCTTTTAAGTACATTTTCAGACTTTCCATGAGCTAGATTTGGAGAAAACTGTTATGAAGAAGTTAATTGTTTTGTTGCTGATGACATTGAGTGCTGCAGCCATGGCTAACGGACATAGAGGCCATCACGGTGGCTATTGGGCCCGCGGTCATGGCGGTGGTTGGCAATGGATGGTCCCTACCATCATTGGTGGTGCCATTGTTTACGAAGTAGCTCGTCAACAGCCTGTTTATGTTCAACAACCAGTTATTGTTCAGCAGCAACCAGTAGTCGGAGAGCAGCTAAATCAATCTTGCAGTCCTTGGACAGAGACTCAAAATCCGGACGGTACAGTAACGCGAACCAGAACTTGCACAAAATAAGTGTCAGCCAATGAAATTGACTACATAGAATTTTTCAATCATTCAGAATATTAGCTTGCGGTCTTATGAAAATTACTTTGAGTGCATTTTTAATCTTATTCTTTTCTACACTGGTTTCAAACGCATTTGCAGCATTAACTGATCCGATTGATCCTAAGGTATCTGTCAATTTCAGCTTTGAGCAACGAATTTCACATGCCAGACAACTTTACGCCCAGCTGAAAGAAGCAACTACTGCTGAGCGCTTGGCATATTTTGAAAAGTCAATTGAAGCGATCAAAAAACTAACGCCTGAAGAGCGCCTTTTTTTGAGCGAAAAATTCAAAGTTCAATGGAAGAAGCTTTCAGATGAACAAAAAAAAGAAATCAAGCAAGAAGCCAGAAATTACATTAATTCACTTCCAGAAGCTGAGAGAAAAGAATTAAGAAAACGCAGAGAAAAGATGCTGGAGTTCATGTCACCAGAGGAGAGAAAACATTGGCCTTAATTGATTTGGCTTGATTAACATTCAGATTCCATGAGCGATTTCTCAAATTGGGCGTCAGAAAAAGAACTACTGCTTCTGGCTAAAAAAGGAGAGGTAGTTGCTGTTAAGTTTTTGATGAATTTGTTGTTAAAGCCTGGACATGCTATGGCTTGGCGAATTCTCAGGAACCAAGCTGATGCGGAAGAGGTAGTCCAAGAGGCTGTATTTCAGTTGTGGCGTTCAGCCGAGCAGTTTGAAGGCAAGTCATCTTTAAAGACTTACTTCACTACGATTGTGATGCGGGAGTGCCATTCATTTTTGAAATATCGACGCCAACAAGAAGACTTTGATACTTGGAATGACACGCATGAAGAGATTGCACCTTTTCAAATCGATTTGAGACTTCATCAAGAAATTATTCAGCACAGTTTGGAAAAGTTATCAAGTAAACAAAGAATGGCTTTAGTTTTATGGGCATTTCATGACATGACTGCAGAAGAGATAGGCCTGGTCATGGACTTAAATAAGAATGCTGTTGATCAGCTTCTGTGGCGAGCGAAAGTTTCGCTTAGAAAAGAATTGGCAGAAAGATGATGATGCAAGACGAAACCGAAAAACAAGCTATTCGAAATCTGATGCAAGCTGCATCGGAGCCTGAAATGCGCTCTGATTTTGAAACCAGGTTGACCCAGGAATGGCTAGAAAAAGCACATGCAAATCATGTGACAGAAAAAACTCCCAAGTATTTGCAAATTTTGACCCTGCCCTCTCAGCCATTGAGATTCGGATTAGCTTTGCTACTTTTGATAGTTATTGGATTCGGCTATTGGCAGCATCTGCGTGAGCTAGAGGAATTACGCAAATTTGATGTGCTCTTGGAGTTTTCAATGGGAATCCTATGATCCAATTCGCCTTTTTCCTATTCCGTGCCGCTGCAGTTTTATTGAGTGTGTTTATTTCAGCTTGTGGTGGGGGAGGAGGTTCTTCTAATGTTGTCCAAGTTACCACGCCTTCCACGACAAGTACACCCGATACGATAAATTCCAACTTATTCACTCTGACTAGCACTGAGGTTGGGCAAGACGGTCTTTTATCGTCAGATTCAACTTGTGATGGTTCTGGTTCCAGTCCCTCGTTGACTTGGCGTAACCCACCTTCAGGAACCAAGTCATTTGCGCTGTTGATGAGCACAGACCCAGGTGACGGCGTTTTGAAATACAACTGGGTTAACTACAACTTGTCCGCAACATTGACGGGTCTTTCGAAGAATTCAATTTTGGTGGGTACCTACGGCGCGGGTAGTGATGGGCCTACGCTAGCTTATCAACCTCCATGCTCCCAAGGGCCTGGCTTGAAGAAATACAAATTCACCTTGTACGCGCTTTCTTCTTCAACGCCTTTGAAAACTTCGACCTCTGCTCCTACTGGTGCAGATTTGCTCACATTGATTGCAAACGGTATTTTGGGACAAGCCAGTATAGAGGCGGGCTATTCAAGAACCAGCACTTCGTCGGGTGCTTCAGCGGCTTGCCAATGGGTAAGAAGTTCAATTCAAGTCAGCGCGCATGTTCCAGTCAGTGTGAATTGTGATGAGAAGTATGCTTACGTTAGTTCCAAGGGCTTGCCTTCACACACCATGATGAACGGCATTCTTGCGACCAATTTGCAGGTACCTACTGCACAAAATTTTTGGGGCAGCAATGGTTGGAAAATTCCATTGACACCTGAGATTGCAGTCAATCCAGTTTCGGCAGTAGACGGCCCAATTGGTGTGGCTGTGAATGGCGTCCCACTTTTTAACCCCTGTAAACAAGGGGGTTGTCAAAACGGCGATACCAAGGTACTGGGTGAGCTAGACGTCTGTAATGGCCATGCTGGCAGAGCAGATGATTATCACTACCATGCAGCGCCTACTTGTTTAATGGCCACCAAACCCGACAGCTACTGGAATACTCATCCGGTGGGATGGGCTCTGGATGGATATGGCATTTTTGGGTTCAATAATCCGGATGGTCAAATTGCAAGTCGCGATGGCGTCTGTGGCGGAAATACAAGCAGCGTCAGCAATGCCCCTCCTGGCTATAGCTACCATGTCACAGCTGTGTCGCCCTACATCTTGTCTTGTTTCAGGGGGGTGCCAAGCCCAGATTTAGCGAACCAGGCCTCGAAATTTTCGCCTATGCGACAGCCGCCTGTGACGCCCTTTGGTGTGTCAAATATGACTTTGTCGACGGACAGTTCAGATGCATATCAGGTTCTTGAGTTTACATCCGACAAATCATTTACCAGCACCCAAAACGGCAAAGACAGTTATGCCAATTCACCTGGTACCTACAAAATTCGCTACAAAGCATTGGCCGACAGTGATTTGGAAATGGCATTGGCTAAAACTGAAAACAAAGGAAAGTCATCGTGCTGGGCATTTCAATTTAAAAATTCTACCGGTGCTTCTAATCAACCCGATGTGATTTACTGCAAATGATCGAAGCTCTTAAAGTAGTAAGCAGAGGTCACTTGGCCTTGCATGTTGCATGCTTTTTTTTAGTGACTCTGACTTTGCCTTTGCATTTCGCAAGCGCGCATGAGGTCGAGACCAACCGATTGAGCCTAGTTCAGAGAGAGCCTTCACACGTATCAGCCACTTTCTATGTCAGCCCATTTGATTATTTTCAACCTGTTCTAGATGCTCAGATTACCCAACAATTGGCCTATGTCCATTTGGCCAGCTTGGATGATGAGGTTTTTGCAGCTTTGCACACGAGTGCGCAAGCATATTACAAACAAAAAATCACGTTCAAAGTGAACAAAGATAAATGGGCTCAGCTGAGCAATTGGCAATTTTCAAATTGGCAATTGATTAAAACAAATGTACAGCAACATTTGGCTCAACAATTGTTGAATCCGGGTTCACATGTGCACATTGAACCCGTTCAATTTGCAGTTCAGCTGACCGGCGGCCCTGATCTGTCACCACTTCAGCCCTATCTACCTTCGAATTGGGGCAAGATTCTGGTGGTTGCCAGTAAGCCTAAGCAAATTTGGTTAGACAGTTCACAAGGCCGTACATGGATCAAATTCTAAATTGGCGATTATTTTATTTTGGCCTATGCCTTTCTTCAGTATTGACCGCCTGTGGTGGAAGTGGCGGAAGTACATCTGTTGCAACCAATGATTCAGTAAGCAGTACGACGAGTTCAGCGACCACAATTGTGTCTAATCCTGTTGTGGTGGGACTCGGTACAAGTAGTGAATTTGATGGAACCTGGGTCATGGGGTCTCCAACGACAGAGGGTGTTACTTTCAATGTCCACAGTCCAAACCAAGCGGGTCTTGTAGCAATTGACTATGGTGTTACCAGCCTTCAATACACGCAACAACTTCAAGCTGCACCGCTAGAAATCGACAAGCCATTGGAGTTACGTCTTCAAAATTTAAAGCCTGGAACACGTTACTTTTATCGATTGTTATTTCAGAGCAGTATCAGCAAGCAATGGACTGCCACACCAGAGTATGAATTCCAAACAGCGAAGCAAGCAGGGCAGTCTTTCATGTTTGCCATTCAGGGCGATTCCCACCCAGAGCGTCTGAAAACACAATTTGATGCAGATTTGTACAAGCGAACTTTGCTGCGCGCTGCAGCAGACAAGCCAGATTTTTATATTTTGAGTGGGGATGACTTTAGCGTTGATACGCTGAATCCGGACACCATCAATGCGGCCCAAGTTCGTGAGCGCTATACATTGCAAAGGCCATATTTGAATTTGATTGGTCGAACATCACCACTTTTCTTGGTCAATGGTAATCATGAACAGGCTGCTAGATATTTATTGGATGGTACGCCAAACAACGTTGCAGTTTGGGCTCAAAATTCACGAAATTCTTTGTACTCTCAACCAGCTCCAGACAGTTTTTACTCTGGAAATACAGAGTTGATTCCTTATATTGGCCTACTTCGCAATTACTTTTCTTGGACCTGGGGTGATGCACTGTTTGTTGTGATTGATCCCTATTGGGAATCTCCGATTGCTGTGGACAATCAGTTTGGGGGCACAACTAAGCGACAGAGTATGTGGGATGTGACTCACGGCGATGCACAATATGCTTGGTTAAAAAGAACCCTCGAGCAAAGCAAAGCCAAATATAAATTTGTGTTTGCTCACCACGTCATGGGTACTGGTAGAGGCGGTATTGAATTGGCGAAGTTGTGGGAGTGGGGTGGTGAAAGCCAAAATGGACAATTTGAATTTGTGACACAACGGCCTTCTTGGACCACGCCTATTCATCAGCTCATGGTGGCCAACAAGGTAAGTATTTTTTTTCAAGGGCATGACCACATATGGGTACGACAAAAATTGGATGGTGTCACCTATCAAACCCTTTCTCAGCCAGCCGATCCCAATTACTCACTTTGGAATTCAGACGCCTATCTAACAGGCGATAAATTTCCTAACACTGGTTATACGCGTGTCAGCGTCAGTCCCAGTCAAGTCAAAGTGGAGTACGTCAGAACCTATCTGCAAAAAGATGAGGGACCTGGCAAGGTTCACGGCGAAGTAGCATTTACTTACACGTTACCTTGAAAGGGTATTCATGTTATTTGATCCACTTCGTTTATTCACTCTTGTTTTTGTCAGTGTAATTTGTATTGGTTGCGGAGGAGGTAGTGGAGGATCAGCCTCTGTTGTGGTTAGTGCGGATGCAAGCAGCAGTTCAGCGGCAGTTGTTACGTTGCCGCCTTCGACAGATGTATCTCAGGTCTTTGAGGGAAATATCCTACTGGCTGCACCCACAGACACCAGCATCAAAATGTTGGTGTTGACGCCAAGGTCTGGTTCAATTGCTGTGAATTATCAATCCAATTTGGCGATGCAAGATCTTCAATGGCCTGCTGGTATGGTGACGCCAAATGTACCCAAAGAAATTGTCTTGTCAGGTCTGAAAGCCAACACAAGATATACCTACAGGTTGTCAATGCAAACAACATCTGGCACTTTGATTTCATCGGCTTATACCTTTACCACGGCAAAGCCTACTGGTTCAACCTTCACGTTTACCCTTCAAGCAGATTCTCACTTAGATGAAAACTCTGACCTAGCGGTCTACAAACAAACTTTGGGGAATATTTTGTTTGATCAGCCCGATTTCCATATCGATTTGGGCGATACCTTCATGACGGAAAAATACAGCGAGCCCTTGTCGCCAACGCTTCAAGCAGCTACGAATGCCGATATCGTGAACCAGCGCTATATTTATGAGAGAAATAATTTTGGATTAATCAGCCATTCATCACCATTGTTCTTGGTTAATGGAAACCACGACGGTGAACTAGGCTGGATGCTCAACGGCACTAAAAACAGTCTTCCCGTTTGGGCTACAAGCGCGAGACAAACCTATTTCGCCAATCCTCAGCCCAATGGTTTTTATTTGGGTGATACCTTGAAGGACACGTTGACGGGAGAACGAGCTTCTTGGTATTCATGGCATTGGGGCGATGCCTTGTTTGTCGTGCTTGATCCATATTGGAACAGTCCGGCTCAGTCTAGTAAGGATGGCTGGAACCTCACCTTGGGAGACAGGCAATATCAATGGCTTGTCAAGACTTTGGCCGAAAGCCAAGCCAAGCACAAAATGTTATTCATCCACAATTTGGTGGGTGGTTTGGACGGACAAATGAGGGGCGGGGTGGAGGCTGCACCATTTTTTGAGTGGGGTGGTAAAAATTTAGATGGCAGTGCTGGTTTTAGTTCACGCAGACCTGGCTGGGAGTTACCGATTCACGACCTATTGGTCAAGTACAAAGTGAAGGCTGTCTTTCATGGCCATGATCATTTGTATGCCAAACAAGATTTGGATGGCATTGTGTACCAGACGGTGCCTCAACCTAGCGCTAAAAACTTCAGCAATGGTCCAAGCATTGCCAAAGATTATCACTACAACTCTGGGGAAATTCTGAGTAGCTCTGGTCACTTGAGAGTCAAAGTCTCGCCGACTCAAATTAGTGCTGAATATGTTCGATCTTGGTTGCCATCACAAGAAACGACAACTCGAAAAAACAGGCAAGTTGATGCCAGTTGGTCGAACTAATTTGTATGGCATCAAACATTATCTTGATTTCTATCGGTCAGAAGAGCCCCCGGATTAACAGTCTGTATCTTGGTCAAGGTGTATGAACGTTTCTTCCACATTTGCTTCCACGCTGCTGTAGATCGCTTTTAATCTATTGATTTATATGGGTTATTTTTTATTGAAGCTGCTCATAATCCTTTGGTCCCAGGTTCAAGTCCTGGTGGGCCCACCACTTTAAAAGCGACTCATTCGAGTAGCTTTTTTCTTGCATCTAAACATCTTCCACACGCTTGCTTCGACTCCTATAAGTCGTGGATCTGTATGGAGAAAAATGACACGCAAAAAAGTTAGACGCTAGGCACTGAGTCAGGTACCCCCAGTTTACGCAGCATCCAACCCATAGGGCAGACATTGGTAAAGCCAAACTGAAACAGATTGGCGCCTACAAATGCGGTGAATGCCAAAGCCCATGAACTGACAAACAGCGGACTGCCCTCAATGCCCAAGGCAAGTGAGGCCAAGATAAAAATACCAGCGAATATGCGAATGTAGCGTTCAACGGTCATACAGACTCCTTAGATTTAAACAACGAGAAATACAAAACGGGAATGACCACCAAGGTGAGCAGGGTGGATACCAAAATTCCGAAGATGAGGGACACGGCCAAGCCATTGAAAATGGGGTCGTCCAAAATAAAAAACGCACCAATCATGGCGGCCAACCCAGTGAGCACAATGGGTTGTGCGCGCACTGCGGCCGATTGAATAACGGCTTCTTTAAAGTCCATGCCTTGCGCCACTTGAAGCTCAATGAAGTCAACCAACAAAATGGAGTTGCGCACAATGATGCCGGCCAAGGCAATCATGCCGATCATGCTGGTGGCGGTGAACTGGGCGTTGAGCAAAGCATGACCCGGCATGACGCCAATCATGGTGAGCGGAATGGGCGCCATGATCACCAAAGGTGTGAGATAGCTTTTGAACTGCGCCACCACCAAGAGGTAAATCAGAATCAGGCCCACACCATAGGCGGTGCCCATGTCGCGGAACGTTTCGTAGGTGATCTGTGATTCGCCGTCCCACTTCACGGCGTATTCGCGGTAAGTGTCGCTGGGTTGTTGAATCCAATACTCACCCAACTCGCCCTGACCGGGCAAGACAGCTTCTTTCATGTTGCTTCTAATCCCAAATAAGCCATACAGGGGTGAGTCTTGCGAACCTGCCATGTCGCCCATTACATAGCTCACCGGCAACAAGTCTTTGGTGAACAAAGGTTTTTGAATGACGCCTGTTTTCACTTCAACCAATTCAGACAATGGCACCATCTGACCGTTGGCGGCACGCATGGGCATGGCCAACACATCCTTCAAACCAATTTGAGATTGAAGGGGTAATTGCAGCCTGACGGGTACAGGCAGTTTGCTGTTGCCATCATGCAGGTAAGTGGCGTCTGTACCTTGCAAGGCACCTTGCACCGTTTGCGAAATGGCACTGACTGAAATACCCAGTGTTTCGGCGCGTTGCCTGCGCACTTGCAACCACTGTCGTGGTGCGTCGGCCTTGAGGGAAGTGTCTGTCCCCACAATACCTGGCGTTTGTAAAAACGCTTTGGCCAAATTGGCGGCCAAGGCCTGACGGCCTGCTTCATCAGGACCATAAATTTCAGCCACCAAAGGACTCATCACGGGCGGGCCAGGTGGCACTTCGACCACCTTGATGTTGGCGCCATGAACCATCGCAATTTTTTCAAGTTGAAGGCGTAAGCGTTGTGCAATGGCATGGCTCTTTTCTGAGCGCTGATGCTTGTCGACCAAGTTCACTTGCAAGTCGCCTTGTTCGGCATCGGAGCGCAAATAGTATTGGCGCACCAAACCATTGAAAGTGATGGGGCTGGCGGTGCCGGCATACGTTTGCACGTCTAGCACTTCTTTTTGTTTGGACAAAAACACACCCAATTCATGCAATGTAGCTGCTGTGTTTTCTAAAGGTGTTCCGGCTGGCATGTCGACCACCACTTGAAACTCGCTCTTGTTGTCGAAGGGCAGCATTTTTAAAATGACCCACTGCACACCCGCTAAACCCACTGAAAGGGCCATGGCCAACAAGATGCCGCCTAAAAGTTTCCAGCGTTGACGGCTGCTATTGAGAAAGGGACGCAAGATACGACCAAAAAAATCTGGCAAACGAGCAGCCAAGCCGGTTGCTGTGGGTTGGGCCGTGTGCCCACCATGCGATGGACTGGTGTGATGCGACTTCATCCACTTCAAGGCTAACCAAGGCGTGACGGTGAAGGCAATTAACAAAGACAGCGCCATGCCCAAGCTGGCATTGATGGGAATAGGACTCATGTAGGGGCCCATGAGGCCCGACACAAAGGCCATGGGCAACAAGGCAGCAATGACGGTGAGCGTGGCCAAGATGGTGGGGCCACCCACTTCATCGACAGCGCTTGGAATGATGTCCTTCAAAGATTTTTCGGGGTACAACTGTTGATGGCGGTGAATGTTTTCCACCACCACAATGGCATCGTCCACCAAAATACCAATTGAGAAAATGAGTGCAAACAAACTTACCCGGTTGAGCGTGAAGCCCCAAGCCCAACTGGCAAACAGTGTGGCAGTGAGGGTCAAAATAACCGCACCGCCCACAATCACAGCTTCGCGTTTGCCCAAGGCCAGGCCCACCAGTAAAATCACTGACGCGGTTGCGAATGCTAATTTTTGAATCAGCTTGTTAGCTTTTTCAGCAGCGGTTTCGCCGTAGTCGCGTGTGATGGTGGCCTCAATGCCTTGGGGCAACACAGTGTTGCGCAATTGATCCACGCGTGCCCGTACAGCGCGCGCCACATCGACTGCGTTTTCACCAGGCTTCTTGGTCACAGTGAGGGTCACGGCGGGATACATTTGGCCGCTGAGTTCGGCGTTGTTATCAGCTGCAACTGGCGCACTCACGCTGCCAATTCCCGGCATGTAACTCACGTACTGCTGCGCCTGCTTTGCACCTTCTTCAATTTGTGCCACTTCTTTCAAATAAATGGGCTTGCCTGCGTGCACGCCCACCACCACATCGGCCACATCTTTGGCCGACTCAAAAAAGTAGCCCGTTTCAATGCTGATACGCTGACCACTTGGACTGTCGGGGTTCATTACAAAACCAGAAGGCCCACTTGCATTGGCGCCTGCCAGTGCAGCTCGCACATTCAGCATGTCAAGCCCACGCTCGCGCATGCGCGTTGGATTTAAGTTAACTTGCACGGCACGCCCCGGGCCACCGATGGTCTGCACTTCACGCGTGCCTTTGACCTGCTTCAAATCTATCTCTAGGCTGCGTGCTACACGCTCAAGTTCTAAAGCCGACGGCGCATCTTTTCCCCACAAAGTGACCGCCAATACCGGCACATCGTCAATGCCTTTTGGTTTGACAATGGGTGCCAAGGTGCCCAAATCTCGCGGCAACCAATTTTGATTGGCGTTAAGCACGTCGTACAAACGCACCAAGGCTTCGGTGCGCGGCACGCCTACTTTGAACTGAACCGTGAGCACCGCCATGCCAGGACGAGATATCGAATACGTGTGATCAATGCCCGCGATTTGCCCCAACACTTGCTCTGCTGGCATGGCCACTTTGCTCTGCACATCGGCACTGCTGGCACCCGGAAAAGGAATCAGCACATTGGCCATGGTCACATTGATTTGTGGCTCTTCTTCGCGCGGTGTCACCAGCACCGCAAACAAACCCATCAGCAAAGCCACAATGGCCAGCAAGGGAGTGAGCGCATTGTTTTGAAACTTGGCGGCCAACTGACCCGCAATGCCAAAACTGCTTGATTGTTTATCGGGCTGCATGTGCGCCTTTCATGCCGGCTTGCACGGCATCTACGGCAATCAATTCGCCTTCTTTAAGTCCAGCCCAAATTTCTACGCCGGCAGAGCCATGGTCGGCACCTATGCGCACCAGCTTCATGGCGAAGCCATTGTCTTGAGCCACATAGACCGCTGTGATTTCACCCCTGCGCAAGATCGCAGTGGAGGGTATCAGCCCTTTTGCTTGCGATGAACCCGCTATTCTTACTCTGACAATTTGACCGGGTGCGGCCAAGGCTGCTGCACCTGCCCTAGGCAAATCCAACTTAATGCCAATGGTTTGGCTAACACCATCCGCACTTGGCATGATTTGCATTGATACGGGCTTGATGGATTCTGAACCCAAAAGAATTTGTAAATTTTGCAAAGTCGGTACAGTATTTTTTTGCGATGCTGGCCACTGCATCACTGCGCGCAGCGGCTGAGGTGCATAAACCGTCATCAACGGCCTGCCTGGCATGGCCAAATCGCCAGCTTGTGCCGATGTTTCCAGTACCCACGCGTCATAAGGCGCTATCACTTTAGAAAATGATTGTGTAACTTTGGCTTGTATCGTGGCTGCACTTGCGCTATCTCGGCCTGCTTGTGCCGCCTTGAATTGCGCGTCTGCCAAATCTAATGCGGCAGAACTGACAAAACCCTGTGATTTCAACTCTTGCGTACGCTTCAAAGCAATTTGAAGTTGCCTCATTTCGGCATCGCTTTGGTTCAGCTGTGCTTGACTTCTTATCAAGCCAGTTTGTGTTTCTCTGTCATCAATGGTTGCCAATACTTGGCCTGCTTTGACACGTTCCCCTGCTTTGACGTTCAGGCTTAACACCCGACCCGAAATTTGTGACGATAAGGTGCTTTGCATCACGGCTTCCACGGTTGCGTCGATTTCAGTAAAGCCAGCCACTGATTGTTGGCCTGCTTTAATGACTTTGACCTCGGGTCCCTTGTTGACGCTTTGCGCTTGGGCTAGGGCTATACCCAGCAAAAAAGCAAATGCCATTGCTGTTTTCAGCGCATTGAAATTACAAGGGATGCAAAAGCCATTATTCATATCGTCTCCAACGAAAACTCGATCTTATCAGATACCCCAAGGGGTATACTATTGATCTCTAAATAATGCCGTGAAAACGAGTGTTGAACTCTTCCAAGTTAGCCCAGCACATGCACATAACTTAAAGAGCAAAGTAAAAGCTTATGGATGCGTCTGAGCGCCTGAAAAAAACAAGCGCAGAAAAAATACGCCCATGCCAAGCATGAAAACAAGCCCAATTAAGCTCATGAGGCCATAGTCAGTAAAGAACAAGTCGTGCAAAAGTTTCATGATTTTCTCCAGAGATGAATTTCCATTCACATGATCGTCTGATTAACCAATGCAGATTTGATCTAAGTTAAGGAAAACTAAGTTTAAAAAAACTACGATCAACTTAGGTCATGCCATTGGGTGTGTTCTGCTGCTAAATGCTTAAGAAAAAACATGCTTGAAAAAACAATTACTGTTGAGCTTCGTCAACGCTCGAACTACCAATTTGATATTGAGTTCAGTAAAGGCATGCTGCAACTCATGACTGATGAGCCTTCGCCATTGGGAGAGGGAAAGGGACCATCGCCTGTTCAGTTGTTAGCGGCATCTGTTGGCAATTGCCTGAGTGATTCATTGTTTTTTGCAATTGCCAAATTTAAGCAAAAGCCAGAACCAATCCACACCACTGTGAGTGCGCAAGTGGGCAGGAACGCAGACGGCAGAATGCGTGTGCTTCAGATGGAAGCCAAGTTGCAATTAGGCGTAGAAGCTCACAAACTTGAGCACTTAGATCGCGCCCTAGAGCAGTTTCAAGATTTTTGTACAGTGACCCAAAGTGTGGGCCAGGCCATTCCGATTCATGTTCGCGTATTGGATGTGTCAGGTCTTATCCTAAAAGACTAAAGGAAGTGGCAATCTCCCAAATTAGAGGACAAAAGATTGAGTCTGAAACATTGACCTAAATTGCGCCACCGAACCCCTGATAAACAGTCCGCAGCTTGGTCAAACTGGATTAGCGTTGCTTCCATATTTGCTTCCACACTGCTGTAGAACGCTTGTAACCTATTGATTTTTAATGGATTTTATTTATTGAAGCTGCTCATAATCCTCTGGTCCCAGGTTCAAGTCCTGGTGGGCTCACCACTTTAGAAGCCGCTGATTGTTTAAGTCAGTGGCTTTTTTTGTTTAAAGCGATTGCCGCGTCATGGACAACGTGTTAAATTTGGTTGCATCGATATAACCATTATTTAGGTGCAACCCTTTGAGAGTCATTCTAGACACATCAGTTTTGGTTGCTGCAGCAAGGTCACGAAAGGGAGCGAGTTTTTATTTGCTCTCGATGCTGCCAAGCACTAAGTTCGAGATCGCATTGTCAGTGGCTCTTTATACAGAGTGGCAATCTGTGTTGACCCGGGCTGAGCATTTACCACCCGGTGCCAGTGTGGAAAATGCAAATGGTTTTTTACGTTACTTGGCTTCAATTTCGCATTTACAAGAGGTGCACTTTTTGTGGCGTCCATTTTTGCGTGATCCAAATGACGACATGGTTTTGGAGTGTGCTGTGGCGTCTGGTAGTCAGTACATCATTACACACAACACAAAAGACTTTAAGCGCGCACCGGAACTGAAGGTGAATGCCATCACACCGGCAGAATTTTTGACTTTACTCAGGAGTAAATCATGACAGCTTTGACTGTACGACTTCCAAATTCTGTTCACCAGAAAATACGGGAATTGGCCGAGCGCGATGAGATTTCAGTGAATCAATTTATTGCCGCTGCCGTGTCAGAGAAGATGGCCTCAGTGATGACTTTGGACTATCTCAAACAGGAAGCTGCTAAAGGCAGTCGGAACGACTTTGATCACTTTTTAAATTTGGTGCCAAACCAACCTCCCTTGGCTGGTGATGAAATGCCGAATCCCTAATTTGGATTGCTCATAATTATTTGGTCCCAGGTTCAAGTCCTGGTGGGCCCACCAATTTGAAAGCCACTGATTTTTAAAGTCAGTGGCTTTTTTCTTTCTTTCAAATTTCAATTCAATTGAATTGTTAGATGCCCTTGGAAATTTTGTTGTTGTTTATTTACATTCTTAGGGTAATTACTAAAAATAATATTTATTAATTGTAAATAATTGACGCATCATTCAAATGAAAGAGACATATGCAACAAATCAGAAAATGGCGACAAAGAGCAGCTCCAGTACTGGCAGCATTCAGTTTATTGGCACTGACTGGGTGTGGCGATAGTACTTCCCTGCCGCAGTTGTCTGAAGCAATTCCCGCCACTTTTTCTGGCGACTGTGCCACTTTGGCCACTTCAATCTCTGGCCTAAAAGGTACAGTCATCACCGGCTCGAGCACTGTGGCCGCGGGCTTGCTTTCCAATATTTCAACACCAGAGCATTGCTTGGTCACTGGAAAAATGAACGAACGTGTGAGTCCTGTAGATGGGGCAACCTATTACATCGGCTTCCAAGTTCGATTACCTAAAAGTTGGAATGGACGCTTCTTTTACCAAGCTAATGGTGGAACAGATGGTGCGATTTCAACGGCAGCTGGTGCGCTTGGTGGTGGACCCATCACATCTGCTCTGGCCAAAGGTTTTGCTGTTTTAAGTTCAGATGCGGGGCATCAATCACAAACTACGCCCTTCTTCGGAATTGACCCACAGGCTCGAATTGATTACGGTTACAACGCTGTCGCCCAACTAACGCCCATGGCTAAAGACTTAATTAAGTCAGTGTATGGAAAAGCGCCAGACCGCTCTTATCTGGGCGGCTGTTCAAATGGTGGGCGTCATGCATTGGTTGCTGCATCAAGGTATGGTGATCAATATGACGGTATCTTGGGTGGTGCACCTGGTTACAACCTGCCTAAGGCAGCTGTCGCCCAGCTTTGGGGCGTACAGCAATATGCAACGATTGCAACTGCAACCAAAGCAACGGATACAACAGCATCTGGAACTGTCGTAACGTTACCAACCCCCTTACCTGATGTATCCACGGCTTTTACCCCAGCAGAGCGAACCATGATTGCATCCAAAATACTTGGTAAATGTGATTCGCTTGATGGAGTCGCTGACAATTGGGTAGGTGATGTTGTTGCTTGCCAAAAAGTCTTCAGTGTTGCCAATGATATTCCTACCTGCACTGGAGGTCGAGATGGGTCTTGCTTAACAAGCGCACAAAAAACGATTTTGACCAACGTTCATGATGGCGCAAAAAATACAGCTGGTACAGCGCTGTACAACAGCTTCCCATACGATACGGGTATCTCTTCTTCTGCTTGGGCAAGTTGGAAGTTTAGCAATTCAACTGGCGTAGGCCGTGATCCTGGTGCCATTGCGTTTATTTTTTCGACGCCTCCACTGACTGACACGGTGAGTTTCTTGGGACTACCTTACGCCATGAAATTTAACTTCGATACAGACGCCCCCAAAATTTTTGCAACAAGTGGCATTTATACCGAATCCGCCATGTCATTCATGACGCCACAGAGCCCCACAAATTTGTCTAAATTGCGAGATCGTGGCGCTAAGATGATTGTGTACCACGGCACATCTGACCCCGTGTTCTCCTTCAACGATACCTTATCTTGGTTAGACAGCGTCAAGGCTATCTTTGGTGGTTTAACAGATTCCTTTGTGAAGTTATACCCTGTTCCCGCAATGTCACATTGTTCTGGCGGACCTGCAGCTGATCAATTTGACCTGATAGACCCGTTGGTCAACTGGGTTGAAAAGGGTGTCGCGCCAACGAGTGTTGTAGCAAAGGCTCGTGGCTTAGGCACAAGTACTGTGACAGCTTTAATCAATACAGAGGTTCCAGCCTCATGGGCAGCTGATCGCACTAGACCTTTATGCCCATATCCAAGCGTTGCAACATACAACGGATCTGGAGATGTCAACCTTGCTTCAAGTTTCAGTTGCAAATAATTCAGCAAGAATAAAAAAGAGGCCTTCAGGGCCTCTTTTTTTATTTCATATTTTTCGATGCTGAGAGATTTTACGCAACAGTTCAAACAGCATTTGTTTCTCGGCAATCGTGATGTGCTTAAGTATGTTGTCTTCCATCAGATCGGAACTCTTGAGCAATTTTTTAGCTAAGGTTTTCCCTTTTGAGGAGAGGCTAACATCCTGCACTCGGCGGTCCTCAGCGCTACGAGCTCGAAGCAGCAGTGCTTTTTCTTCGAGTCGATCCAGCAAAATGGTGAGATTAGAGCCAGGAATGTTGAGGGCGGTAGCTAACCGTTTTGGAGTTAAATTCTCGTTGGCTTGAATAAGCATCAAGATGGTGAATTCCAACTTGTTAAGTTGAAAAGGTTCGTTGATGTATTTTTTAAATACCGAGTCAGTAGGTATGCTTGCTTGAGCTAAGTGATAACCAAGCAAATTCAGCATTGCCCCTTGATTCAAATGTCCAGGCAAAGTTGGTTCTTGAGATTTTTTTAGCGGCATTTGCTATGTTAAATTTTAAAAGCATTCATTCGTATTAATTACCTTAATTTTACTAACTGAAATGTTGATTAGCACCGATCTTATGCAGGTATCTGATCGCTAAATTTCATAGCTGTACACGATGTTTCAAGTAGGTTTCCTCGAATCTTGGGCCTTCGAATTCACAGTGTGCAACTTGCTCGTCTTTAATTTATGCTGCTTCCACATTAGCTTCCACACCCTTCAAGACCGCGTATAACCTATTGATATTGAATAGATTTTATTTCTTAAAGCTGCTCATGATCCTTTGGTCCCAGGTTCAAGTCCTGGTGTGCCCACCCAATTGAACGCCATCTGAGGTTTGCCCTAGGAAAGATCACTTTTCAATCAGTTGTTCAGCCAGCGACTGAAGGTCTTTGGCAAGCTTTTTGCGCTCTGGCAAGTTCAAGTTGTGCATTGCTAAGTCAATGTGGACACCAGAAGGGTGATCTAAACGAAGATGCTGATTTTCAGAATTTTTTCGTCCCTTGACGGCGTATGACCTGACTTGTCTGTCAATGCCTTTAAGCTGAAAGGACTCTTTGGGTTCGACGTCTACCAAGTCTTCAACCTGCGCGTACGTTTCATGACTGATCAAGATGCCACCTGGGTCAGCATTGGCCTCTAAGCGCTGCGCCACATTGACCTCGCTGCCAATGATGGTGTAACTCAAGCGCTGCTCTGATCCAAAGTTACCAACGTTGCAATAACCAGTATTGATGCCAATTCGAATCACAAAAGGTGTGTCAAAGCCTCGCTCTTTCCAGCGTCGTCCCAATACACGCATTTGTTCTTGCATTTGCAAAGCCATTTCGACACAAGCTCGAGCGTCTTCTCGCACCCCTTTCGAATCTGGATCTCCAAAAAAAAGCATGACAGCATCGCCAATGTACTTGTCGATGGTGGCGCCATGTGACAAAGCAATTTGAGTCATTTCAGAAAAATACTCGTTTAAGTATTCTGTCAATGCTTCAGGTTGCAGGTTCTCTACCGTGCGTGTGAAGTCTTTAATATCACTGAAAAAAACGGTTAGCTTCTTGCGCTGAGTAGTGATTTGTGTGTCGTACTTACCTGCAAAAATGGCTTCGTGAATTTGAGGTGGCAAATACTTTGCCAGTTGATGCGACAAACCTTCTAACTTATTTCTTTGAAGTTCCAGCTCTTGGGTTTGATTTTTTAAATTTCGATTGAGCTTGAACAAGCGCTGTTCTTGGCGATCAGAGTGTCTGGTCAGGTCTTCATTTTCACGAACCACTTTTGAAAAACGATCGAGTAGTCTTTCGGCATATTGGTGAACTTGATGAGGGTCGGCATTTTTTAGTATTTCCGCGCCCTCGGTAAGGAGTATTTTTTCGCGGTCATACAAGTCAAAAATCTCTTCAGCCATGGTGTCCCACTTTGAAGTCCAATTCTGGAAATCGATCCTTGAAGTCTTCGCCTAATTCTTCCATGATGTCGTCATCTTCAGGCACATTCCAATGGACGCTGACTTCATTGCCTGACTTTCGATAGGCATCTACACCCTCAAATATTCGGTACAGCGCTTTGATGCTTGAGCTGTTGATATAGATCATGGACATGGTTACTTTCAAAGCCCCATTTGCGCCCTCACTGAGTGAATTAACGGCATTGATAACGGGACCATAAAAAACAGCAACGTCTTCGGGAAAAGATTCGCCTTGAATGGTCAAAGACAAAGGATCGTTCAACAGTTGAACTTCAGGCGTTCGATCTGTGCTTTGAATATGCAATGTCATATGTGTTCCTTTTTTGTTATTTAGATGGTGGCAGCAATGATGAAGTCGACACTGTGTTCGTCTATTTCTTCAAAGCTGTATCTAATGGGTTCTGATGACCTTCTTGCTATTTCAAGCAACCCTAAGCCTGAGCCTGGCCCCTCGTGACCGTCTGCTTTAGACATGCCCTCGCGGTAGAGTTGACGAATAGTGTCTTTGTCTGCGCCTTCAATTTGTTGTAAGCGTTCCCTGAGCTCTTTAGTTTGGTTCTTCGCAATTCGATTGCCACACATGATCGTAATCACGCCATTGTGGTCCGTAATTAAAATCATGCCGGATTTGTCATCGTGAATGCTTCCATGCCAAATCAAGTTTTGCACGCCTTCCATGAACACAGAAAAAATTAACTTTGACCGCTTCGGGTCGTCGTGCGCTATCAGCCTATTTTTCAATAACTCGGCCAAGGTGACCATCAACTCATCAGACACCATGCCGTTGTAAGCCATGATGACATGGTTGTCGCGCAGGGTATTGCGCATATTGATTGCCTGGTTAAATTCCATATACTTTTCCTTCGAGGAGCTGAAACTTCAATCACTGAAAATAAGCTATCCAATCAAACTCTGAAAACAACCGCCGTCACATCATCGCGCCTGACTTCGGAACCTTGCCACCGTTTGAAATCTTCTTGCATACAACTTGCCATGGTTTGTGCATCAGCATCTTTGTTCTTATTTAGCAAGGATTCAAGACGCCGGTATCCATAAGCAGCTTTTTTGACACCAGTTCCACCAATCTGATCGGTAAAACCGTCGGTAACGATCACAAATAAATCGCCTTCCGAAAAAGAAATCGTTGCCATTTGGGGTTTGTCTGCTTCAGGAATGGCTTCGATATAACCCAAGCTACACCGAGCGACAGTATGTCGAATCACTTCACCTTGTGCTTTCATTTGAAACAACCCAATTTTTGCACCAGCAAATTCAATGGTTTTTTTGTCGCGATCAATACGCAACACCACCGCATCGCACCCATCATCACTTTCACTTTCAGCTCGATCTTGGTTAAGCCCTGTTCGCACATAATGGTCAAGTGATATCAAGGCAGTGGCTGGTTCCTCTGCTGTGCTGTTGGCGTAAATACGTTCTAAAGAGTTGCTGACAAGCAAAGACAACATGGCACCAGGAACGCCATGACCCGTGCAGTCAGCGACTGCCAAAATAAAGGGGCCTGAACGTTGAGAAGATGAAACCCACCAAAGATCACCTCCAATTGTGTCTCTGGGTTCCCATAAGGTTGCAAATGAAGCAAATCTATTTTCAATGCGTTGTGCCCTTGGCAATTGCCCCCGCTGCAATCGACTTGCGTAGTTCACAGAACTCACAACCAAGTTGTGTGCCTCCGTCAAGGCTTTATGCTGTGTTTGTAATTCTCGAGTTCTCTCTTCAACCGTACTCTCCAAAATTTTGTTTTGATTTTCAACAGCTTCTTTTTGCGCCTTAATTGTGACCCCTAGTTTCTTTTCTATGGCCCGAGATCTGGAATGAACGCCTAAATTGAAAATAATGGCATCAAAGCAAATCGCAAAGGCTTGCATGATAAAACTGCCTTTGATAAACAAGCCCAGTCCGTAAGAAGGCAGGTAGTCATTGATGGGCAATAAGCCAGTGAGATTGAGTAAAAATATAAACCAAAACGGCAAATAAAACATCAATGAAATGATGGCAAAACGCGCTGCCTTCAAGCCTTGACGGTATCGCGCTATGGCGCACACCAACAATCCTACAAGCACTGTTGTTTGCAAGATAAATGCAGGAATCCAAAATAAAACATTCGGTATCTCGTGCTCAAAAAAGTAAGCAACAAAGAAATGCAAAGCTTGCAAGCCAATCCAAACATTCGTCAGCAGGTGAAAACGGGGAAAGTGGCGATAGGTTGCTAAAAATGATCGCCCAAACAAGACATAGAAAATTATTTGCAAGTAGCTGAATAAACCTACCCAAAATACATTGGCATGAAGGATGCCTATATTGCTTTGAAAGCCTACCAAGAAAAATTCAAACAGGCGCTGCCCATCGTGGATGGGCATGGTCATGATTTGCAACCAACCTAGCACCAACCATATGCCGTAGATGAGTGACACAGCATCACGTTTGTAGTAGAGGTTGTTCCAAGTACTGATGATCAAGGCAAGCAACAAGCCCGCCAGAATGCCTTCAATGTACAAACCGTATTTGCGCAGTTCCAAATAAGTGGTTCTGTCGTACAAGCGCATTGAGAAGCTCACCGCGGGGTATGTGCTGTTTGACTTCAATTTGGAAAATAATTGCACCTCACTGTCTTTGTGCAATGTGAAAACGGGGCTGCGGCTGAGCAGCGTGTCCATGGTGAAAACATAAGGATCAATGTCATTCATCAACAATGGCACGTTTTCGCTGTAAAGCCCATTCAACTCTCTGACCAGGCCATCTGGATAAACCACATAGTGTTGGTATCGCAGCCAGTTGATGCCTGAGTTCGTTCTGGCTGCATCAACAATGAAATCTCTGTTTTCGCCAATGCGATTGACTAATCTCTGGACCACCCAATAGCTGGATTTTGGATCGATAGGGCCTACTGTGTCGGCTGGCTTGAATTCCGACAAACGCTTTCGAACTTGATCTAAGGTGGCAGTGCCACTCTTATCTTCTAAAACCAAAGGGTTTAGCGTGTCACTGAAATAAACGTTGGTGTTTGCGCCAACTTCAAAGGCCGACTGAGCCCAAACTGTCGATGAGATCTGAGATCCACCCAAAATTAAAACAATGGCAGACAGGAATCTTATTGTTAACTTTTGGATTATTTTCAAGTATTGAATAGATGTAACCAAACTTGTCCAAATTGGTGTTTTTTTCATCTGTTCTATGCTTTATGTCAAATTTCATTAAATCCTATCTGACTTCATTGAAAAAAGCTATAGAGGTGTGAAAGTTCAAAAATGACACCCTCAAAATTTGTCAAATAAATAAACAAGCACCGAACTAACCCCGCCAATTTTTCTCAGCGCTGTCCCAAGCACCCAAGGCCTGAAGGTCTGGCACCCATGCCAGCCCTGATTTGGCGTCAGATGATGCAGCCTCGGGTGTGACCCACACATCCAGCAAGGCGGGTCTGCTGGCCAAGGCGCGTTGAATGGCGGCTGGCAATTCATCCGCAGAAGTCACTCGCTCGCCGTGCATACCAAAGGCCCTCGCCATGGCAGCATGGTCGGCAAATTGCAATTGAGTCCCTACGACCTTGCCGTGCGTTTCAAGTTGGTCTCGCACCTCAATGGCCCAAGCGCCATTGTTGGCCACCACAATCAACACGGGTGCTTTGTGTCTAACGGCTGTGTCGATTTCCATTGCGTTGAAGCCAAAAGCACCATCGCCTGTCGCCACCACCACGGTTCTCTCGGGCAGTGCCAAACTTGCCGCAATGCCAAAAGGTGTGCCGACCCCAATGCAACCTAAAGAACCTGGATCGAGATAGGTTGAAGCTGGTAAACCTACGCGCGCAAAACTCAGAAAGTCTCCGCCGTCTGCTACGACTACGGCATCTTCTGGCAATTCGGCGCGCAAGGCCGCCAGCAGTTTGTTGGGATGCATCAAGCCATCGCTGCCAGCAGGCGCTTGTTGCATGCTCAAGACCAGTTTGTCAGCCCGTTGCTCGTGTTGTTGTCTGACTTTTGCAGCCCATTCGCGATCTGTCTGTGGCTCTCGATTACCTGCCAGTTCTAGAATAGTTTCGAGGGTGCAAGACACGCTTGCAAAAACCTCAGCTGCACCCCTGCGGTTGTCTCTGAGCTCTGATGCGCAGTCGGCAATTCGGACAAACTTGGCATCGCCAAATACAGCCGGAGAGCCGAAGGCCAATTGGAAGTCGAGCTTACGGCCCAGTGTCACCACCACATCGGCTTGCGACATGACCGAGCCCCGCATGGCGGCTACAACAGACGGATGATTTTCTGGCACAAGCCCGCGGCTTTCGCCGGTGTCTAAATACAGCGCACCCAGTTTGTCGAGGAGCTTGACCAAAGGCTGTTGGGCTCCTCTGGCGCCTCTTCCTGAAATGATCAGAGGACGTTTGGCTTGCCACAAAATTTCCATGGCAATTTGCGCGGCGGCCATCTCAGGCAGAATTTTGGGTTGTGCGCGTATTTGAAAATATTCGGCCAATTGAACGGCAGGGCTGACGCGTGCACGCAAGGTGTCTACTGGAAAATCCAAGTAGGCGGGACCTGGCTCGCCGCCGTGTCCCAATGCCCTTGAAACTGCTTCATCCAACTCTTGTAAGACCAAGTCTGGATGGCGTACGGTGCGCGCATAGCGGGTAAGGGGTTTGACAAACTCAACATGAGACATGTCTTGCAGTGCGCCCCGGTTTTCTTGCGCTTGGGGTGGTGTGCCCGACAGGATCAGCACAGAGGCGCGCGCTGTGTGCGCATTGGCAATACCTGTCATGGCATTGGTCACGCCAGGCCCAGCGGTGACCAGTGCAACACCAATTTGTCCACTGAGTTCCGAATGGGCATGGGCCATGTAAACCGCAGCCCGCTCGTCTCTCACGTCCACGATTTGAATGCCTTGAGCATCGATTTGCATCCAGATGGGCATGATGTGCCCGCCACAAAGGGCAAACACGCGACTGACCCCACGAGCTTTGAGAAATTTGGCAATCAGTGCCGCAGCGCTGTTGGGGGAAATTTGGGGTGTAGTCATCATAGATAGTTTGAATATGAAGGCCGCGTCAAGGTTTGAAACAAGTATTCAAATTTAAATGCACGAAAAGAATTGAGGCTTTTCATTTTGAACTCTGAATTCAGAGTTCTGACATAATAAAACACTTTTTTGCAATTAGCCACAGATCGCCATGAATTGTTTGATGAATATTTCCGATGCAGTTGCCACCCATGCACGCCTAACGCCAAACAAAATTGGCGCCAGAGATTCCGTTCGGTCTCTCACCTTTGCAGCATGGCATGAACGCGCAACTCAATTGGCTAATGGTTTGCTGGCGCTCGGTTTGACCAAAGGGGACAGGGTGGCACTGTTGGCCTACAACCGGGTTGAGTGGATGGAGATGTATGCTGGTTTAGCCAGAGCAGGCCTCGTGGCCGTGCCCCTGAACTTCAGGCTGATGACGGCAGAAATTGATTACATCTTGGGCCACAGTGGCGCCATGGCGATGATTGTGCAAGATGAGTTAATTGAACGTGTCGAGCCGTTGCGCGCTCAATTGAATTTGCCGAGCAAAGTGTTCATTGCAATGGGAGAGACTGCCAATGAGGGCTGGACTTCTTATGAGCAAATTTTGGCCACGGCCCCCTTGAATATGCCACCCATCAGTGTCTTACCCAGCGACATGAGCGCGTTGATGTACACCTCGGGTACGACGGGGCGACCCAAAGGCGCTGTTCGCAGCCACGAAGGCAGCTCTCTCATAGCCTTGGCTACAGCGCTTGAGATGGGTTTTAAAGCAGAAGACGCTGCCCTATTGGTGATGCCCATGTGTCATGCCAATTCGCTGTACTTCAGTCACACCTTCACTCAGTTGGGCGCCACTTGCGTGATTGACGATCGCAAAAGTTTTGACCCAGAAACATTGCTGGCCACCTTGTCAGCTGAAAAAATCACATTTACCTCCTTGGTTCCCACACACTACATCATGATGCTGGGATTGCCCTCAGAGGTGAAGGCAAAGTACGACGTTTCTGCGGTTGAGAAGTTGATGATCTCTTCTGCGCCTGCGCGCAAAGATACCAAACTGGCCATTTTGTCCTTCTTCAAAAACGGCAAGCTTTATGAGTTGTATGGCTCAACCGAGGCGGGCTGGGTGACCTTGCTCAGGCTCCATGAACAAATTGACCGGTTGGGTTCTGTAGGCCGCGAGTGGGCAGGCTCGGGGGCTATCAAGCTGCTCAATTCTGAGGGTCAAGAGGTGCCCGACGGTGAAGTGGGCGAGCTGTTTTCTAAAACGCCCTACGTGTTCGATGGTTACTGGAACGACCCAGAAAAAACCAAAGAGGCCTTTGCTGGGAAGTGGTGCTCAGTTGGGGACATGGCTTTGCGAGATCAAGACGGCTTTATCCACTTGGTTGATCGCAAAAGCAACATGATCATTAGCGGTGGCGAAAACATCTACCCGTCAGAAGTAGAGGGCGTGTTAGGCGCACATGAAAAGGTAAAGGATGTTGCTGTGCTTGGCATTCCCCACGACAAGTGGGGTGAGGCCGTGCATGCGTTTGTGGTGTTGCACCATGAAGCGGAGGCATCCGAAGAAGAGCTGATTGCGTGGTGCAAAACTCGAATGGCGGGTTACAAACGGCCACAAACAATCGCGTTCATTCAAGACGAGGAGATGCCGCGCACAGCCACAGGCAAGATTTTGCACCGTGTGTTGCGTCAATCCATATTGCAAGCGGCTCAGAAGCCCTGAACCAAGTCCATGCCCGCTTGCGATAGACTTGGCAGAACATGAAAGCCATTGCCACCCAACCTAACCTGGTCGACCAAGTCAAAGATGCCCTCTTGGCAGAGATTGCGTCCGGAAAAATGAGTCCAGGCGAACGAATCATCCAAGAGCAAATTGCACTGGCCTTGGGTGTCTCACGCCAGCCCGTTCAACAGGCTTTGATGTTGTTGCGCAATCAGGGTGTTTTGACGGATGCGCCAGGTCGTGGGTTAATCGTGGCGCCACTGGACGCCGATCATGTGGCCCACATTTACGAAATGCGCGCAGCCATAGAAGGAATGGCCTGTCGTTTGGCCGCAGGCAACATCAGTGAGCAGACCTTGAAACAAGGCTCAGCCATCATTGAATTGGGACGCAAAGCCGTGGCCAGTGGTGCCATCGTTAAAATGATTGCGGCAGACATCAAGTTTCATGAATTTTTGTACAGCCTGTCTGGCAATCCGCTCATTGGCCCCGCCATGGCCACGCACTTAACCTACACGCAGCGCGTGATGGGGGAGGTGCTGATCGAAGATCAAGAGCCTCGAGATATTTGGGATCAACACGCCAAGATCTTAGAAGCCATTGGAAAAGGCAAAGCAGAATTGGCCGAAAAGTTGGCCAAAGAGCATTTGATTCATGCTTCGCAATTCATGGTGTCGAGGCTCAAAACGACCTGAATGACAAAGACCAACTGCTCCTACGCTCGCATCGATCCAGTCAGCGGCGTGCTGGTGCTCAAGGCTAGCCTTAGACGGTTCGTGCACCATCAACTGGAAACTCAACGCCACTGATAAATTCAGCAGCATCGGTCGCTAAAAAGTGCGCTACTGCTGCCACATCGGAAGGGCGAGATAGCCGACCCAATGGAATGGTGGAGATAAATTTAGCACGATTTTCTGGAGTGTCAGGCTGGCCCATAAACTGCTGCAACATCGCAGTCTCGCCAATCACTGGGCAAATGGCATTCACGCGGATGCCGTGTCCACCCAATTCGACCGCCATGGATTTGCTCAGCAAATTCACCGCACCTTTGGATGCGTTGTACCAAGTAAGTCCAGGACGAGGGCGAATGCCTGCTGTTGAACCTACGTTCAAAATAACGCCTTTGCCGCGTTGAATCATGTGGGGCACGACAGCTTGGGTCATGTAGTAGATTGACTTGACGTTGACAGCAAACATTTTGTCAAGCATGCTTTCTTCCACAGACAGCATGGATTGGTTGTTGTGCGTCATGCCTGCATTGTTGACCACAACATCGGGCAAGCCAAAGTGTTCAATGCAAGTTTGTACTGTGGCATCGATGTGCGATTTATTTGTCACATCGCAGGTTACAAAATGCGCAGTTGTTCCCAGCTTTTGGGCAAGTGATGTCCCTGCTTCCACAGCGATATCGGCCAAAATGACTTTGGCACCTTCTTGGACATAGAGCGAGGCAATGGCGGCACCAAAGCCTGCTGCTGCGCCTGTCACGATGGCGATTTTTCCATTCAGTGTGGTCATGATTGATCTCTGTGTGTGTTTCAGCCGTGGTAATGAACCAAGGTCTTGCAAGAGCTAAGTTCTTCAAGCGCCAACAAACCCTTTTCACGTCCGTGGCCGCTTCGTTTGGTACCGCCAAATGGCAACTCCACGCCGCCGCCAGCGCCATAGCAATTCATGAACACTTGACCTGCTTGAACTGCCTTGGCCACACGTTGAAGTCGCCCCGCGTTCTCTGTCCATACCGCAGCCAGCAAACCGTAGTCGGTGCCATTGGCCAAAGCAATTGCATCCGCCTCGTCTTCAAATGGCATGGCGGATAAGACTGGACCAAAGATTTCTTCGCAAGCCAGCGCATGGTTGCGGGGGACGGGGCCAAACAAAGTTGGTTTGACGAAGTACCCAGACGCGCTAACGCCAGGCGCCAGCGTACCCTCTGCTAAAACAGGCACACCGCTGTCTCGTGCTTGGTTGATGTAGCGGTTAACGCGGGCAAATTGCGCTGGGTTCATCACAGGCCCACAGTCGAGGTCCATTTCAGGTGTACCCACTTTGACTTTGGCAAAGGCTTCAGCCACTTTGGCCACGAAGCTGTCAAAAATTGTACGTTGCACCAAAAGCCGACTTCCCGCTGTACAAGTTTGGCCAGCATTTTGAACAATGGCGCGAACGATGATGGGCACCGCCCGTTCAACGTCCACATCGTCGAACACAATTTGCGGTGACTTGCCACCCAGTTCCAGAACGCACTTAACCGCATTTTTAGCGGCTGCTTGTTGTACCAAAGTGCCCACTTCGTTTGAGCCCGTGAACGAGATGAAGTTGATGCCAGGGTGTGCAGCCAGCGCCGCACCGGCTTCTTCACCCAAACCGGTGACCACATTCAAGACACCCGGTGGCAAACCAGCTTCCAAGGCTAACTCAGCCACGCGCAAAGCAGACAAACTGGTGTCTTCAGCTGGCTTGAGCACGGTGGCATTGCCCACTGCCAAAGCGGGTGCGACAGTTCGACCCAACATTTGTGCGGGGTAGTTCCAAGGGATGATGTGCGCTGTCACACCCAAAGGCTCACGAATGAGGCTCACCTGATGACCATTGATGAAGGGGATCACCTCGCCGTGAATTTTGTCGGCGGCGGTGCCGTAAAACTCAAAATACCGAGCCAAAACCTTGATGTCATTGCGCGCGGTCGTCATGGGTTTGCCAGTATCGCGGGCTTCAAGCTTGGCCAATTCTTCTTCATGCTCCAAAATCTTTTGCGAAATCTTGACCAGCAATCTTCCTTTGTCGGTCAGGTTCATGGCGCCCCATGGGCCAGACAATGCGGCCCGTGCAGCCTTCACAGCCAGGTCAATTTCAGGGGTGCCACCGCGAGAAATTGAATCAAATACTTGACCATCACTGGGGTTGTTCACTGGCAGGCTACGACCATCTATTGCATGGATCCACTGACCCCCGATCAACATTTTGTGCATGAAGTTCCTATAGTTTGAATGAATGGCGTGGACTTTAGGCAAGACTGAGTCATTTGTGAATTGGAATGTGGGCAACGGCGTGTTGCAAGGACGGCAAGCCAAAATGGAAAGGTCGCTATAAAATTCTGGCCATGCTGCCCGATATCGACTCCCTGGCGCTTTTTGTCAAAGCGGCCGAAATGCGCAACCTCACGCGTGCTGCTGAGGCCAGTCACATCACTGTGCCCGCCGCCAGTCGGCGATTGTCTTTGTTAGAGCACCAATTCAAATCACAATTGTTCGAACGTCATTCGCGCGGCTTGCAACTCACACCGGCTGGCGAACATCTGCTGAAACATTCTCGTGAAGTGATTGCCGCTGTGCAACACATGCGCGCAGAGATGACCAACTATTCGATGGGTCGCAACTCGGTGCTGCGTGTGTTGGGCAACACCTCTGCCATGGCGCAATTTTTGCCATCTGATGTGGCCAGCTTTCAGGGCGCTAACAACAACGTGCGCATCATGTTGGAAGAGTCTTGGAGTGACGAAGTCGTGCGGCGAGTGAGAACGGGTGAAGCTGATTTGGGCGTGGTGGTCGACGGTTGCGATGTTCAAGGTTTATGGACACAGCCCTACCGCAACGATCAACTGGCCGCAGTGCTCAAACAAGACGATGACTTGAACACCGCAAAAGTTGAGTTCAGCGAGCTGTTAGAGCGTGACCTGATTGGTCTTGAAGCCGGCAGTACGTTGACGCGTTTGTTGACGAGTCAAGCAGCTCAATACATGCATCCCATGGCACTGCGTGTGCAAGTGAGAAGTTTTGAAGCGGTGTGCCGTGCCGTTCAAGCTGAATTGGGAATTGGCATTTTGCCCATGGCGGCCGCCCGAAGTTTTGCGCCTGCCATGAAGCTAAAAGTGATCCCGCTTTCAGACAAATGGGCATTGCGAAAAATGATGATTTGTGTGAGAAGTCATCCGGCCTCTCAAACCCCCTTGGGACAACTGGCTGCCCATTTGCAAGCAGTCGCCGCGGATGAAGATGCGGCGACGCTTTAATGCCAGGCTTAAACAATGCGCGGCATGGTGTCCGCAAACGACGGACGCTGTCGCATGGCTTCTGCTAAGCCTTTGAGTGCTGGCGTTTGAGGTAACCAGCCTTGATCGGCGTAGCGCAGTTGCTGATAGTCATACAACACCACTGCACAGATGATGTCCAAGGTGGGCGCAACATCGGAGGGGTACTTGCCCTGAAAGTTTTTGGCAAATTCTTCTAGGCGTTGTTGCGTTTCAATCATGGTACGGCGACGGCGCAAGCCCACTGGTGTTTCATCAAACAAGGCAGGCGCAGTCACTTTGCGTGTGATGATGGTGGTGACCGATGCGTCAATGCCGCCGACAGCAATGCCAGCTCGCGCCAGCACACCTGCTGCCGTTGCCGATGTGCCCAACAGACTGGGCCACTTGGGCGACGGGTAGGTGGCTTCTAGCCATTGCACAATCAACATGCTCTCAGTCAGCGGTGTGCCGTCGTCTAAAACGAGGCTGGGCACGCGTGTTGCAGCATTGGCTTGACGCAACCGAGTATCGTCAGCCCATGGATCAACGATGGTTGGCTCGATGTTCAAGCCTTTTTCAATCATTGCCACACGCGCAATGCGAACAAAAGGTGATGTGGTGTTGGCTAGAAGTTGCATCATGACTCCTTGAGTGAATTACGCAATGGTACCCAGTTGTTTTTGCATGTTCAAGTTATCCAGCAACGCCCAGTGGCCTACCAGGACGCCGTCTTGAACTTGAAACAAGTCCATCACATCAATGTCAATTTTGCGCTGAGTGGCAGGCAAATCGCCGAAGGGGCCGGTGTGTGTCGCTTGCACTTTCAATCGCACCAAAACCTTGTCGCCTTCGGCCACAAAATCGAAGAAAGGCAACTGCATGTCGGGAAAGGCTGGCAACAGCACATCGTGAAGTTGTGCTACACCCTCTGGTCCCTTGACTTGGAAGGGCAGGCCGGGGTCGTTGCGAATGAAGTCGGGTGCGATGTGCTTGGCCATCCAAGCGGTGTCGCGTGCCAGAAACGCCCGGAAGTAATCGCGGCAGGTTTGTTTGTTTTGTTCTTGAATAGACATGAGTTCTCCTTAAATTGACGAAAGTGGATTGAAGTTAAGCGGCGATCAGGGTGTAGCCTAGACGGGGGAAATGGACGTGCAGATCACCCGCTACGTCGTCGTGTCGGTGGATCACAATGTTGAAGGCATCTGAAGCGACCAAGGTGCCCACCACTGGAACGCGTGCGTTGTCTTCTGGGGTCACACTGACCTTGCTTCCCGCAGCAATGCCTTCCGCGTTAACAGAGGCTCTGATGTGTGTCACAGGCTGAGGCTGTGAAGTTGTTGCAATCTCAAACGCTTCTTCAGGCGTCATAGCAGTTGATGTGCCATGGCCCAAAGCTGCAATGCGGTCATACCAAGCTGCGATAGGGCCGAGGTTCAGCAAAGTGTCCACTTCAGGTGGGCAGTTCTTGCGCAGCAAGAAAATGGTTTGCCAGCAGGCCAGGTCAGCCGCACTCAATTGATCGCCCAACACGTACTGGTGTGTTGTGACAGCCTGAGCCAACCAGGCAATTTGTGCTCGCACAAATTGAACATGCTCTTGAAATTGCGGGGCCATAGCGTCTTTGGAAATGTCGATCCCCAAATAACCCTCTTTGCGGTCTTTGATGAACTCGGGAGGAATGTGCTCACCGATGTAGTGCACCAGCACCCCAATGGTGGGCACCCACATTTGACGCTCCCACGCAAAGCCTAAGCCGCGAGCCAAACCTTCAGTGCCAGAAGGAAAAAGGCTAGGGGATGGTTTGATGCGCTCTAGGGCACCCAAAATAGCATGGGTGTCGCAATAAATGTCCGCCCCAATTTGCAAGACGGGTGCACGGCGGTAGCCACCGGTCAGTGGCGTTAAGAAAGGTCGAGGTGGCAGACCCGGAATATCGACCGATTTCCAATTCAATTGCTTGAAACCTAATGCGGTCCGAATTTTTTCTGAGAACGTTGAGAACTCATAGTGATGAAGAATGGGCGTAGTCATGAGAATTACTTTCTTGGCTGGGGTTAATACATGATGTGGCCGCCGTCGACAACAACGGTTTGGCCGGAAACGAAGGACGACAAATCAGACAATAAATACATGGCTGTTCCAACCAAGTCATTGGGTCGCTGCTCACGCGAAATGGCGCGTGCTTTTAAAAAGCTTTGTTGCCACTCAATAGGACGGTCTTTGGTGGCATCGGTGATCACAAAGCCTGGCGCAATCACATTGACGCGAACACCCGCACTGCCGCACTCTTTGGCCAAACCTTTGGTCATTGCCAACACGGCGCCTTTGGTGGCCACATAATGCAAATAACCTGGTTGACCCGCCACAGCCACCACAGAAGAAATATTCAGAATAGAACCTGAATTTTGGGAGCGCATGGCAGGCATCACGGCTTTACAGCATTGCCAGACACCACGCACATTGACTTGAAAAATACGTTCCCAAACGGCAGGGTCAATGTCCTCGAACGGTGTCAGCTTGACCTCCCGAAAATAGGCCGCATTGTTGATCAATCCATCTATGCGCCCATAGGCTTTCAATGCGGCGTCGGCCATGGCGGTTAGAGACTCTTGGTTGGATACGTCCACTTGAATGCCAATAGCACGTCCTCCCAATTGTTTGATTCCCTCAACTGTTTCTTCTGACGAGTTCATGTCAGCTACAACCACATTCGCGCCTTGTGCTGCGCAGCCCATGGCAAAGGCCTGACCGATGCCTGTCGCACCACCCGTGACGATGACTGTCTTTTGTTCAAGCAAATTTTGAATGCTCATCTGGTTTTCTCCGTTGAATAAAAAAATGTTTGATCTGAGAAAGGGCCGCATGGTTGAGCAAACCCCCAGGTCGCCAGCGCAAGAAGAGTGCGACCAAGCCGCCAAAAATAACCATGCGCCAACCTTCAAAGATACGAGCAGCTTCCAGCAAGCCCAAGTCAAATGCCGCACCCAAGAGTGGTCCCAATGGCGTTGCAAGACCGCCCAGCATGGCGTAGCCCACGGCATGAATGCCAAGCATGACGTCAAATACAGCGGGTTCAATGTAGGTCGCTTGGTGCGCGTACAGTGCACCAGCAAGTGCGCCAACGCCACCTGCAAAAGTTTGTGTCAGAGTTTGTAAACCGGCCACAGGTTCACCTTGTACGCTGGCCAATTCAGAATCAAACCCCACAGACTGAATAGACAAACCCAATTTGGTTTGGCTTATTTTCCAAATCAGAAAAAGTGCTGACAGCAGAATGCAGGCACTGAGCGATAGGTAGGTTTCTGGGCCCATTTGGTTTTCAAATAACCATCTGATTTCACGAAACCCATGCACACCATCTGGACCTACCTCATAGCCTTTTGCATGCATTGAACGCCAAGTCCAGGATGACAATCCCAAGCGCACTAACTCAGCAATCGCTAATGTAGCCAAAGCAAATTGCAAGCCATTGAGCTTTTGCAACAAGCGCGAAATGATGGCTGAAAAAATAACACCGATTAACCACGCCACCAGCAATGCCAGAATCAGTGAGCCATTGAACATGACCGTAACGACCGCTGCTGCGTAGGCACCGATGCCGAAGTAGGCTTGCTGTCCCAGCGATACTCGACCTGTCAGGAGTACCAACCAGGTTGATAAACCCATCAGCGCCAAAATGATCCATTGGGTATAAAAACCTATACCAGGGTCTGTGATGCAAAGGGCGTTGTTCATTCAAACCTTCTTTGCATGAAAAACGGGTGTTTCAGCGGACGGGTTTGAACCACCAAGGCCAAAAGCAAAAGACCCCAAGTTGCAGCGTCACGGCCAATGGGCCCCCACAAGCTTTGCGCATGAGCCTCAGTGATGCCAAGTAGGACCGCGCCCCCCAAGACCCCGCGAACAGAACCTAGACCACCCAACAAGGCACACGTGAGTCCCTTTAGCAACACCCACATGCCAAACATAGGTGTGACTTGCCCATCCATGGACAACACGGCGCAACTGGCTAGCCCACACAAGACGCAAGAAACTGCTGTTCCGATGTAACGCAGTCGAAGGACATTCAGGCCGCAAACTTGTGCAGCCGCTTGGCTGGATGACAATGCCCGAATACCCAGCCCCAATTGAGAATGTTTGAGCCAAATTGAGAGGCCCGCAATCAGACCACTTGTCAAAAGGAAGACAAGGATTCGATCTGGTCGTAAGTCAATACCGCCCCAGTCAAAATTAAGCTTTGAAGACAAGTCTGGAAACGGGTGCAAGTGGTTAGGCTGAAAATTGACAGCCACTTGCTCAATTTGCATCCACAGCGCAAAACTAGCAGCTAAAACGCTCGCCTCACGTGCGTCTAAACCCAGCGCCACGCTACTTTGTCGGCGCATCGCCATAACACTGTCATCGGCTATGTCGAAACACATCCATTCCACATAAAACCCCACCATCACAGTGATGACAATGACAGCCACCCACACACCAAGCGGGGGTACACCCCAACGAACGTGCAACCAAGAGCCCACATAGGCTGCTAAAAGCGCCGTTGCGCCAAACGCTAAGTTGATTCTGCGAAGCACCCCAAAGCTAATCGTCAAGCCCAAGCCAATCAGTGCATAAGGGCCTGCTTCAAGCAGACCCTCAAGCGTGCGTTGCAGCAGATCAAGCATGGCTCGGTTGGGACAAACTTAGGCTGTGGCGCTTTGGCCTGCCAAGTAAGCTCGCTTGACCAAATCGTCACCGGCCAACTGATCGGGCGTACCAGAGAAAGTGACGCGGCCTTGTTGCAGAAGGTAGAAATGTTGAGCAACTTTCGTGGCCATGTGCACGTTTTGCTCGACCAAGAAAATGGTGGTGCCTTCGTGATGCAATTTTTGGATAATGCCAAAAATCTCTGCTACCACTTTGGGTGCCAATCCTACAGAAGGCTCGTCCATCATTAACAGGCGCGGGCGTGACATCAATGCACGACCGACTGCAAGCATTTGCTGTTCACCGCCCGACAATGTGCCTGCCAGTTGATCGATCCGTTCGCGCAGGCGAGGAAATCGGTGCAGTTGCTGCTCAATGTCGTTGGCAATGCCAGGCTTGTCTTTGCGCAAATAAGCGCCTGCCATCAGGTTCTCACGAACAGTCAATGCTGGAAATACCAATCGGTTTTCTGGCACCAAGGCCAAACCCCGCTGCACAATTTGAGAAGGCGTCAGCCCAATTAAATTCTGTCCTTCAAATTTGATGCTGCCATGGGTGGGTTTTAAAATACCCGCCAAACTCATCATCAAGGTGGTTTTGCCCGCGCCGTTTGGACCCAGTAAGCATGTCACCGCATTCGGATTGGCTTTCAAGCTAACTTTCCGCAAGGCTTCAATCTTGCCGTAGCTGCATGCGATTTCTTCAATTTCAAGCATCTCTTCTCCTTAGGCTTGCAAAGCGGCTTGCATGAAAGCATCGTCGCTGTCGGAGCCTAAATAGGCCGCTTGGACTTGTGCGTCTTGTTGCACTTCTTCAGGCTTGCCTTCCGCGATCTTTCGGCCAAAGTTCAACACCACGACCCGGTCACAAACACCCATGACCAGTTCCATATGGTGCTCAATCAATAGAATGGTTTTTCCTTGATCTCTGAGTTTGCGTATGCGTTGATCCAGGTCGTCTATTTCTTCTGAATTCATACCTGCAGCAGGTTCATCCAACAGCAAAAGAGGTGCGCCAGAAATAGCGGCACGAGCTAATTCCAGTCTTCGTTGTTCACCAAAAGCCAAGTTGGCAGCGAGTTGATCGCGCTTGTGTTCTAAACCGCAAAATTCCAAATAGGCTTCAGTCTCTAACTTGCCTTGAGTTGCGGTAGAAAACCAACGCTGCTTCAAACCCGACCAGCCAGTTTCGCGCACGACACGAGCAGCCCATAAGTTTTGCCAAACACTGAGTTGACCAAACAAACGAATGTTTTGAAAAGTCCGGGCGATACCCAGATTGGCGCGCTCATGCGGCAGCAGTTTTTGAATGTCTTGGCCTTCAAAAATCACACGACCTGTTGTAGGGGCGTACAGGCCTGCAATTAAATTCACAGTGGTACTCTTACCAGAACCGTTGGGGCCAATCAGGCCCAAGATTTCACCACGACGAATTTCGAAATCAATGCCATCAACTGCTTTGATGCCACCAAAATAGCGAGCCAGGTTTTCCACTTTAAGCATGGTGTGCTCCTGTTTTTGCGTTTCCAATGGGTGCATTTTTCTTGGAGTTGAACAGAGGTAATCGAAGTGGCGCTGACAGCAAACCAGTAGGACGAATGAGCATGATGGCCAAAATCATTGCGCCAAATAACAGGCTTCGCCAGTCTCCTAAGAAACGCAATCCTTCAATCAAAAAACCCTGAATGAAAATCACAGCAATCAAAGTACCTAATAGACTTTTGAGCCCTCCAATGATGGGATAAGCAATTGCAAATGTGGCTAGCAAAATGGTAAAGTTGCCGTGTTCAATGTGCGTTGTGTTGTGGCTAAAAATGCCTCCCGCCAACCCCGCAATGGCACCACCAATGCCAAAAGCCGATACCTTCGCTGCCGTTAAATTAATGCCTGCACTTTGAGCGGCTACTTCGTCTTCACCCACAGCGCGCCAAAGCGTGCCAATTCGGGAGCGGTCCAACAGCCAAAGGACTGACATAACACCTGCTACCAGGCACCAAATCAGTGTCAATATTTCAAGACCACTCCATGCGTTCGCAGGGAAATATCGAATCCCACCGAACCCCAAACCACCGTCTGGGCCAATGGGGCCATTGGGTGTTTGAACTTGCCATTTGAGATTGAAAAAAACCAAACGGACTATTTCGGCAAAGGCAGTGGTCGCTACGACCAACATCAATCCTTTGACGCGAAGGGCAGGAAAGCCAATGGCGATGGCAATCAAGCTTGCTATCAAGGCCGCTATGAACAAGGATGGCCCCAATGACCAACCGGCCATGGCAGTCAACATGCCCGCTGTATAGGCGCCAATGGCAAAAAAACCACCTTGAGCCAAACTCACTTGTCCCGTATGAAGGATGCACCAAGCGGACAAACCCAGCAGGGTGTGGACACCTATGACTTGAAGCAAACCGATGTAAAAATCCATGTCAGTCGCTCCCTATCAGTCGCGTCCGCCAGGGGCTGCAAACAAGCCATTGGGTCGGAACACCAGAAATACAAAGAGCATGAGCATCACATAGATATCGCGCTCACTCACGCCTCGGACAAATTGAAAAAGGCTTTCAGCGCCGCCCACGATCAGACCTGCCAAAATGGCGCCAGGAATGCTGCCCAAGCCGCCAATCACAGTAACCACCAAGCCTTTGACAGTCAGTGGCAACGTGAGCAGGGGTGAAAGAACGCCTATGGCAGCGCCCGTCATGGCACCGGCTGTACCCCCTAATAAACCAGCGATGACAAAAGTCGATGCGTTGGTTTGATCAACACTCATGCCACAAATTTGTGCTGCAATGGGTTGCTGAGCAACAGCTCGTGTGGCCAATCCCAGTCTTGTTTTTTCCAGCATGAATTTGAGCCCTACCATCACAGCACAGCCCAATCCAAATACGAACAACAAATCGCCTCGCACAATGAATGGGCCTAAGTTGAAAACTTTGTCTGCAAAAAGCGCAGGATAGTTTTGTGGCATCCCAGCAGTTGCATGAACAATGGCCTCCTCTAAAACCAACAGCATGCCAACGGTAGACATCAAGGTGGCCAAGGCCTGGTTGAGAGGCAGAAATTTAAAGCACACAAAATAAATCAATGCACCAAGGAGACCGCCGCAAACTGCTGCTAGCAAATAGACCAAAGGTGTTGGTGCAACACTGACAATCAGTAGGCTTAAGTATGCTGCGCCTACGGATGCTGCAGCGTATGAAAGATTGATCTTGTGCATCACGCCAAAGATCAGTGTGAATCCAATGCCAATAAGCGCATACGTGGCACCGAACATCACACCGTCCATGAGAGATTGCACCAGATCGAGAAAATCGATCCAGGCCATCTATAACTCCAATATCAATCAGTTAGGCTTGTGGGCGACAGTCCACTCGCCTTTTTGAGCTTGTACAAACAAGAAGGGTTTGATGGCTTCGCGATCATCTGTGCGGCCTACTTTGCCCAACAAGCCTGAACTTTCTTTCATGTTGGCGAGTGCATCGCGCATTTTTTGGCGATCGGCTTTGATGGTTTCGGGTTTGGCCATGATCTTGGCTTTTTCAATCAGGTCTTTCAGTGTGTAGATGTTTTCCCAGGCTGCTGCGTTGTGCAGATCCATGCTCGCGCCTACGGCTTGCATGGCTTGTGCAGCTTTGCGAGCCTCGTCGGTAACTGGCGCGAAGCTTGTGGGAATGATGATGCCTTCTGCTTGTGCAGCGCAACCCTGAAGTGTTTCAACACTTGAGGAGCTGGTTAAGCCCACCAACATCTTGGGCTTGACACCTTGACGTTGCATTTCTTTGAGTGCACCGCAGGTGGTGAAAGGATGGGCAGAAATCATGACCAAGTCAGCTTCGCCACGGCGCATCTCGCGCACTTGGTTGGAGAAGGTGGTGTCTGCCAACAACCATTCACTTTGACCTTTCACTTCAAAGCCAGCTTTGGTAGCAAAGTCTTTCATCACATTGAACGTTGCATTGCTGTGAGCAAAGTCTTTTTCAACACCACCCCATATGGTTTTAATTTCGGGACGTGTGGCCTTGATCCAGTCAAATAAGCTTTTGTACATGTTGGCTTCGCTTGGCACGTTGCGAAACGCCCACTGCGACATCGAAGCCAAGCCGCCTTTGGCCGCCACATCGGTGAACAAAGGGAATTGCAAACCGGTGTCGCTGGCATCGCCAACTTTCTTTTGAAGGATACCAAATACAGGCTCAGCCACATTGCTGCAAGTTGGACCTACAGCTACAAAGCCATCTGTCGAGGCTGCAATTCGGCGCAACGCATTGATGCCTTCTTCGGCGGTGCAGCGATCGTCTAAATATTCAAGAACCAGCCTGCCTTTGGTGCCATCTCCCAAAGTGACACCACCGGCCTTGTTGATCTGATCGGCTGCAGCCTTCATGGCCGCTTCGCTGTTCAAACCGAAAATACGAACCACACCACTCTTGGCACCAAAACCATAAATTTTGACTTCACGAGTTTGTGAATGTGAAGCCACTGGCAAGAGTGCAGCAATCACAGGAACCAACGCCAAGGCGTTTTTGCGGAAAAATGACATACTTGTCTCCTATCGTTGAATGACAGGGATGTACTGTGACGACAAGTTTGAATAGTGACAATTTCAATATCATTCACGCTGTGTTGCAATGAATGCAACATCTCTGTTCCAACGAATGCAACATCTGTGTTGCCGCAGTCGCAATACAGAATTCGAATATTTGTAATTCCCCACCTCAAGCGAGTTGCTCACAATAGCGATGCATTACGGAATAGCTTTATGAACCACAACTCATCCTCTGCAACCTCTGCGGAATCGATCTCCAGGCCGTTAGATGGCATTTTGGTCATTGCTCTTGAGCAAGCCGTTGCCGCACCCTATTGCACCAGTCGCTTGGCAGACGCGGGCGCACGGGTTATCAAAATTGAGCGTACTGAAGGTGACTTTGCACGAGGGTATGACCGAACAGTCAATGGAGAGTCTTCTTACTGGATCTGGATTAACCGGGGTAAAGAGTCGGTTTCTTTGAATTTAAAGGACAACGCCGACATGGTAGTTTTGCGGGCCATGTTGTCCAAGGCCGATGTGTTGGTTCAAAACTTGGCACCAGGTGCAACTGAGCGCTTGGGCATTGGCTCCGAACAGCTTCGCAAACTGCATCCCAGATTGATTACCTGTGACATCAGTGGTTATGGTGATGAAGGGAAGTTCTTTGGTATGAAAGCCTACGACTTGTTGGTGCAAGCCGAGAGTGGTTTGGTGGCCGTGAGTGGCGCGCCAGGAGAGTGGGGGCGCATTGGTGTGTCAGTATGCGATATCAATGCGGGTCTGAATGCCTTGATTGGAATTCAACAAGCGTTGCTATTGCGTGAAAAAACGGGCCAAGGTTCTAGCATCAAAGTGTCTTTGTTTGGTTCTGCTGCTGAGCTGATGAGCGTGCCTTATTTGCAGGCGCGCTATGGCGGCAAGGCACCGGAGCGCGTCGGGCTAAAGCATCCTTCCATTGCGCCCTATGGCGGTTTTACTTGCGCAGACGGTCGCGACATTGTGATCTCCATCCAGAACGAACGCGAGTGGGCAGATTTTTGCAACATCGTTTTGCATCGTCCCGATTTGTTGGCCGATGAGCGCTGTCAAAACAACGCTTCAAGAGTGAAATACAGGGACTTCGTCGATGGTACTGTGGCCGATATCTTTGACAAAGTGCCCAGCGGTGAAATGATCGACAGATTAACCGAAGCCCAAACAGCCTTTGGGCAAATCAACTCTGTATACGATTTGATTTCACATCCCCAATTGCTGACGAAGCCAATGAAGGTGAAGGGTAAAGATGTCGAAATACCAGTTTCCCCGTGGATGGCGCCCTGGGATTCAGAGACCTTTGCAGAAGCACCTCAGTTAAATGAGCATGGATACAAATTGAGAAACGAATTTACGGGATAGAAGTTCTGGTGGGAACACCAAGTTGAAAGCCACTGATTGTTGAAGTCAGTGGCTTTTACATTTTCAATTCATCTTAAACATGGCTGCAAACCGCGACAGATTTTCTGTGGAGAGGCGCATCGGATCATAGTTCGGTTCTGGCAGTGGCTGAACGACATCCCAGTGCTCTGCCATCAGACCCTCCTGATTGAAGCGCATAAAGTCGGCAATCACGACTGCCGGCAAAAGTTTATGCAAAATAACAAAGTCGCCGCAAGCAAAGAGATGGATGGGCCGCCAAGTTAAACGTCCAGGACGCTTCCAGGCGACTTGTTCTAAATAATGACGCAGGCCTTCTCTGCCTTGACCAATGCCTGGCGTGTGTTGAATGTAGTCTTCCGCCACATAGCGCTCTACAAGACTCATGTCGTGACCATGCATACAGTCAGACATGAAATGCAATATGGTTTTTTCATTGGCGCTAAGGTTCGTGCGCAATCTGGGGTCGAATGGATTTGGAATTTCGTTCATGTAATGGCTCTCCATATTTCATTAGCGATAGCGGCATGTCCAGCACGGTTGGGGTGAACGCCATCTCCCGGCTCACCAAGTGTGCTGTCATAATCAAAAAGTGAATCCAAGCATCCCGTCGTTGAATTGGTCAGTACTTGATCGATGTCAGCGACAGCATCATGCAAGCCGCTGGACAAAATGAACTGATTCAATGCTTTGCGTTTCTCGTTTTGGATGTGGCGACCATGTCCTTGCCGCGTACTTTTGAAAGCAGAGGGAAGCGTAGCACCAATGACTTGCATACCTGCAGCGCGAAGTCGATGTATGACATCCATCATTGCAGATTGCACAGCTTCCAACTCTGCATTTCCGTTGTCGCTGAAATCATTAATGCCTTCAAGCTAAATAACAGTTCGAACGCCCGAAAGACTGAGAACGTCTCTTTCATTGCAGGCTTGATGGGCATGCGAAAAGATTGATTCACCAAGCCTTTGTCATGCTGCGGTATAGCCCTGCTGAGATCGGGTTGGGCAACGGCCGATCCCACGGGATAAGCACCCTGCGCAGATGCAGTCCAAACTGTCACCCAATTGGGTTTTGTAGGGGTCATGCTGGACGTGATGCTAACCAGCGACGAGCCCTGTCCACAATGGGCTTGTCAATCATCTTGCCCTCTAGCAGCACGGCACCCAGTCCTTTGGCCAGGGCTGCTTGATCGGCTTCTACCACTTTGTGAGCCCACTCCAGCTCTTCAGCAGAAGGTGAAAACCCACGGTTCACAATGGCCACTTGGTTGGGATGAATGCAAACCGACCCTGTAAAACCGATGCCGCGGGCAAATTCGACATCTTTGCCAAACGCCTCCAGGTTCTTCACTTCAGCAATGCTTCCCGCCATGCCCCAGCACTGCAGGCCGTAGGCATGTGCACCTGTGATCACTTGCTGCGCTGGCCAGCTTAGCGCCAATGCATTGGGATGAACGCCTATGGCGCCAGAATAATCTTCTGCACCAAAACCCAAAGCACAGAGCGATGGATGGTTTGCAATTTGAGCCGTTGCCAAAACGCCAAGTGGTGTTTCAATGAGTGCAGCAATAGGCGGAGGCGTAGCCGTTGAAAGTTGAATGAGTGCCTTAGAAAAAGCTTCTACTTGGTCTTTTGTTTCAACCTTTGGCAACATGATGGCACTGAGGTATTGCAGTGGCATGCCCACTAGATCTTTTTGCCAAAGTGTGGGAGCACTGTTGACTCGCAATATGACTTCAGCACCTCTGTCCTTTAAAAGCTGGATGGCTTTGGGAGCCATGGCGCGAGCCATTTCTTTTTTGTCAAGTGGAATAGCGTCTTCAAGGTCAATGACCACGGCATCTGCGCCGCGTTGCGTCGCTTTTTCCCAAAGGTGCTCGGAGGTTGCAGGCACAAACAACAAAGATCGAAATTGATTTATCTGCATTCAATGTCCCTAACTTTTGTCAATGCCTCTATTTCTTGAACTGTGCTTCCCAATGCCAGCAAAATCTCATGGGTGTGTTCTCCCAAGAGGGGTGCTGGACGTCTAATTTTGCCAGGCGTGCTCTGTAATCTTGGGACGACTTGGTGCATGACGACTGATTTTTGAGTGTGAGGTTTTTTGAATTGAACATAAACTCCGCGCTGTTTGATGTGTTCATCATTGAGCAACTGTTCAGAATTGTAAATGGGCCCAACCGTGACGCCATGTTTTCTAAAATGGGCTAGGCAATCTGCTTGATTTAGCGCAGCCATGAAATTGGCCACCAGTTGATCTAATTCTTTGTCATTCGCAAGTCTTGCATCGTTGGTTTTAAATTTTGGATCTTCATACAAAGTTGCCAATCCGATGGCTTCAAACACTCGCTTGGCCATGGTATCTGTAGAGCCAGACATGGACACCCAAAGACCGTCTTGGCATCTGTAGCTGCCTCTGGGTGATGCAATTTTTTTTCCAGGTTCTGTTTCTACACCTGTTGCTGCATAGTTGCTCACATCGGGCCCCATGATGGCCAGCATGGGTTCTAAGAGCGAAAGGTCAATCACTTGTCCTTTGCCTCCGCGGGTTTCCACTTCACGCACAGCAGCCAATGTTGCAAATGCTCCAGTCAGGCCTGTGATCATGTCGGCCATGGCTAAGTTGGGCAATTGCGGTACACCAGATTCATTGCGATGCTTGTGCGCAAACCCGCTAAAGCCTTCAATCAAACTTCCAAAACCAGGCAATTCGCGGTAAGGACCCGTTTGCCCCCAACCCGATAACCGAACGATGACCAGTGCTGGGTTCGTGGCATGGAGCGCTTCAGGCTTAAGCCCCATGTTTTCTAGCGTACCGGGCTTAAAGCTTTCAACCAGTACTTGGGCTGAGTCGATGAGTTTTTTGAGCCACACCATGGCTTCTTGATTGCGAAGGTCCAACGCAAGGCTGCGTTTGTTGCGTCCATAAGTTTGCCACCAGCCATCCAAACCTTGTGGGTAATCGGGATGCATTTCTCGCCATTCACGAAGCGTGTCGCCCGAGCCAGCCGACTCAACCTTGATCACGTCTGCACCAAAGTCTCCAAGCTGAAGGGTCAGCATATTGCCAGCCACCAGCCTGGAAAGGTCGACAACCCTTAAGCCATTGAGAGGGCCACTTGAGTTGGGTTCAAGTTGGCTCACTGGAATCGACGAAGGGACCATCATTCCTGCTTCAAATCCAATTGACGGACCAAGGGACTCCAAACTTCAGCCTCTTTGCGAAGCAGTTCATTGAACGCTGGCATTGAAATGTTCAAAGGATCGGTCTCTACTGAGGCAAACCTTTTCTGCACTTCTGGGTTTGTCAATACTTTGCGTGTGGCATCTGCTACTTTGTCAACAACTTCTTTAGGTGTTCCCTTGGGTGCAAACAGTCCACCAATGGCAGCCACTTGAAGTCCTGGTAAGCCAGACTCCGCAAGTGTGGGCACGTCTGGCAGCGATGCTTCTCGAGCAGTGTCTGTGGTGGCCAATGCACGCAGTCTGCCACTGCGAATGTGCGTCATTGCGGCTGTGAGGGAGTCGGTGGCAAACAGCACTTGGCCGCCCATGAGGTCGGTTAAGGCAGCGCCACTGCCTTTGTAGGGAATGTGAGTTGCTTGCATACCTGCTTTGCGCATGACCAATTCACTGCCCAAGTGGGTCATGGTGCCCACGCCAGCTGAGGCAAAGCTTTGCGGTTTACTTTTGACGGCGCTGATCAATTCAGCCATTGTTTTAGGTGCTGTGGGGTTGTTCGCAACCAATACCGCAAAGGGTGCCCGCATGACAGGGGCTACGGGCTCATAGTCTGCCAAGCTGTATTTGGCGTTTGGATTCATCACAGGAACGACAAACAGTCCGGCTGTCGATGTAAAGAGAAGTGTGTAGCCATCGGCTGGAGCCTTGGCCACAGATTGGTGGCCAATGATGCCTGATGCACCAGCCCTGTTTTCTACCACGACAGACTGACCTAAAAGAGGGCTGAGGTAGCCGGCCAAGAGTCGGGCCATCACATCGCTACCAGAGCCAGCACCTTGGGTGACAACCACGGTAATGGGTTTTTGAGGGAAGGCCTGTGACCAGGCTGGTAAAGCAAATACAAAAGCCAATGAACTTGTGAATCCAACCAAGGCTTTCTTCAAGACGGGGTGCATCAATGTCTCCTTCATGAGGTATGGTTACGGTTGACATCTTAATCAAAAATACTTGCTACAGCAAATATTGACATGACAACTAAAAAATCCTCAAAGGCCAGTGCATTGGCTTTGAAGCAGCATGCGCCAGAAGAATTGCTGACTTTCCAAGTCTCTGTCTTGTCGCAAATCTTGTCTAGAGTGGTGGAGGGATCAGTGAGCGAGGATTTGGAATTAACCAGTCGGCAGTGGCGCGTTTTGGTCATTCTCAATCGCATTGGACCTACAACTTCGGGGCAAGTTGCGTTGGCCACCCATCTGGACCATAGCCAAGTCAGTCGAGCCAGCTATGAACTGCTTGAAAAGGGCTTGATCAACATGAGCAGCGATCAAGACGACCGCCGCAAACAGTTACTGTCGGTCTCAGTTCAAGGGAGTGAGATTTTGCGAAGAGGTATTGTGGGGTCTCAAAATCGACAAGCGCGCTTGCTTGCAACCATGAGTGAAGCCGACTACAAAGTGTTTAGCAAGGTCATGACGACACTCACGAATGAAGCAAACAATATGCTTCTGGAAGCCAAACTCAAGTCACAAAATTAAGTCGTAAAAGGTCAATCGATCCATGAACATCAATGCAGATTACAGCCAGCGAGTGGTCATTCATCACCATGACTTGCCATGGATTGCCAGCCCTCAATCGGGCGTTGAACGCAGAATGCTTGAGCGACAAGGTGTTGAAGTTGCAAAAGCCACGTCCATTGTTCGTTATCACCCGGGTTCGAAATTTCAAACGCACATTCATGAATTGGGTGAAGAAATCTTAGTGTTAGACGGGGTGTTCAGTGATGAGACGGGTCATTACCCTGCAGGCTTTTACCTCATGAACCCGCTAGGGTCTTCGCATGCACCCTTCAGTGAATCTGGCTGTACGCTTTTTGTGAAGTTGCGTCACCTTGGGCCAGCTCAAGTGGAGCGAGAAGTCATAGACACTCAAACAGCCGCTTGGCTCCATGGCATGGTTCCAGGACTCTCTGTGATGCCACTCATGCAACAAGGCAGCGGCTCCACCTTGGTTCGCTGGGCCCCTCAAACTTATTTCAATCCCCACCGGCACTTTGGGGGCGAAGAGATCTTTGTTGTGGATGGCGTTTTTGAAGATGAACACGGCCGCTACCCTGAAGGGTCTTGGATCAGAAGCCCTCACATGAGTCTGCACAAACCTTTCAGCCGGGAAGGTTGCACCATCTTTGTGAAGACAGGGCATTTACTGGCTGAATGAGTTCTGCATTTTGGATTCTCAGAAGCACTGCCAGTGTGTGCTTGATTTCCTGCATGAATTAAAAAGAATTGTTAATCGATTTTTGCGCCAGAACTCTTGACAACTTTGGCCCATTTTTGAATATCTGACTCCAACATTCTTGCAAATACTTCGGGTGTTGTAATCAGGGTGTCTGCACCTTGGTCTTTGAAAAACGCTTGTGCTTCGCTGGTTTTTAAAATGGCACTGACGTCTGCATTGATTTTGTCAACCACTGCTTTGGGTGTTCCTGCAGGCGCCAAAATGCCCCACCACGGGCTGACATCAAAATTGGGATAGCCCAACTCAGAAATGCTTGGCACATCGGGCAAGCTGCTGTTTCTCTTTGAACTAGATACTGCAATGGCTTTGAGTTTGCCACCCCGAATAAGTTGAATCACGGAAGGCACTGCGCCGAAAGCATTGTCAACATTGCCGCTGATCACGTCTGTCATGGCTGCAGAGATGGCTTTGTAGGGCACATGAACCATATCGATGCCAGCCTCCACTTTGAGCGATTCAGACAGTAAGTGATTGATGGAGCCATTGCCAGAAGTGGCATAGCTTAGCTTGGCCGTCTTGCTTCTTCCTTGTGCAATCAGTTGTTGAAAATTTTGAAGAGGGGAGTTGACGCCGACAACCAAGAAAAAAGGCGTGGTTGCAACGGTTGCCACAGTTTGGAAATCTTTGACAGAGTCGAATGGAATTTTTGGATAAAGACTGGGATTGACCGCTTGTGATCCTGCATAAGTTAACAACAAGGTATAGCCGTCTGGCGCAGATTTAGCAACCAAGTCGGTACCAATCACGCCAGCTGCACCCACTTTGTTTTCTGTGACAACCGCTTGATTCCAAATCAAGCTGAGCTTTTGCCCGATGTATCTTGCAAAAACATCGGTCGCCCCGCCCGCTGCTTGCGGGATGATGAGCTTGACGGGTTTGTTGGGATAGGTTTGTGCCAGGCTGGGTAGAACCAGTGTGAGCAAAACAAAAGAAACAGTTGCTTGAATCAATTTTTTCATGGGGTGTTCCTGACTTACTGTTGATTCCAAGTGCTTTGAATATCTTGAATATTCAGCGCATCGTAATTTTTATCGCAAGCATGTAAATGCCATGGATGCTCACCATTTAAGATGAGATGGCGAACCGCATCTTCTTTATTTTTTCTCTCAAGTGCGCGAGCAACAACCGATTCTGCTTGTTGCCTTGGTATCACAATCACGCCATCACCATCGGCTACAACCAAGTCGCCAGGCTCAACATACACGCCATCGCACACAATGGGTGCGTTGACACTGCCATGTCCAATTTTTTGAGGTGAACTTGGTCCGATTTTGGTAGACCAAACAGCCGATTTCATTTCAATTAAATCATCGGTGTCACGGATGAAGCCATCGACCACAACACCTGCGAGTCCTTTTTGCTTGGCGTAGAACGCGGCCATATCGCCCCACTGGGCACCAGACTCCGGGCATTGCACCACGAGAACATCGCCTTTTTGAGCCAAGTAGAGTGATTTGTGCATCATCAAATTATCTGCAGGTGGACAATGCGCGGTGACTGCAGGGCCCGCGATGCGCACGCCAGCAAGCAAAGGCCGCATGAGGTGACTCATGGTGTGCACCTTGGCCAATGTGCCGCCCATGGCCTCGTGCAAATCAGACACGCTGGTATGGAGAGCTTTTGCACAAATGTCTGTAGAAACTCGATTAACTTGTGTGTAAACCAATGAAGTTGTCATAGTGTGGGTTTAAGAAATACAGTTTTAGAAGAGGGCGTTGTCGTATTTAAAATTTGAATGACAAGCCTTTGAGCAAATCAAAGCGCCAAGCACTGCCTTTGCCAGACGTGTCTAGGTAGGTCAGTAAGACCGGGGCAGACCAATGACGTGCTCGGCAATGTACGCAAGTATCAAGTTAGTGGAGATCGGAGCGGTGCGTTGAACACGCGCTTCTCGCCATTTGCGCTCCACATCGTATTCGCGGGCATAGGCAAACCCGCCATGGGTTTGCACGCAGGCTTCTCCAGCTTCCCAAGCGGCCTCAGCACTGAGTAACTTGGACAAATTGGCTTCTTCGCCACAAGCGTGCCCAGCTTCAAACAAGGCTGCAGCTTTTCGCAGCATCAACTCGGCGGCCTGTGATGCGGCATAAGCCTTGGCGATGGGAAACTGAATGCCTTGATTCATACCAATGGGGCGGTCAAAAACCACTCTTTCCTTCGCGTATTGGGCTGCAGTGCGAATAAACCATTTGGCATCGCCAATCGATTCATGCGATACCAAAATTCGTTCTGCGTTCATGCCGTCCAGAATGTAGCGAAATCCTTTGCCTTCTTCGCCAATCAGGTTGGCGGCGGGCACGCGCAGGCCATCGTAGAAAACCTCAGTCGTGTTGTGATTGATCATGGCCTTGATGGGCCGAATGGTCATGCCATTTCCCACCGCATCGCGCATGTCCACCAAAAAAACCGACAAGCCTTCTGTTTTCTTGGTAACTTGCTCAAGGGGCGTGGTGCGAACCAAAAGCAGCATCAAATCAGAAAACAAGGCGCGAGAGGTCCAAATTTTTTGACCATGAATGACATAGTGATCGCCATCACGTACGGCTCGGGTTTTGAGTTTGGTGGTATCTGTGCCGGTGGTGGGTTCGGTCACTCCAAAAGCTTGCAGGCGCAATTCACCTTTGGCGATAGCGGGCAGGTATTTTTCTTTTTGCGCTGTGCTGCCATGGCGCAACAAAGTGCCCATGGTGTACATCTGGGCATGCACTGCAGCCGCATTGGCGCCACTGGCGTGAATTTCTTCGAGCACCACACCCGCAGCACGCAATGGCAATTGTGCGCCACCGTAGGCTTCAGGAATTAAAGCGGCCAAATAACCAGCTTGCGTCAAGGCCTGCACAAAGGCGTGGGGGTAGCCTTCTTTTTCATCGAGCTCACGCCAATAACTTCCAGGGAAATCAGCACAAATTCTGCGAACACTGTCGCGTATTTCAGGGAAATCATCGCCCATTGCAATGTTGATTTCGGGCTGTTGTGGATTCACTGTGAAGCCTCTTATTCTGGTTTGATGCCGGCTTGTTGAATCAACTTGCCTCTTTGTTCTAATTCTTTGCGCACCTGTTCAGCAAAGTCTTCAGCACTGTTGGCAACGACCATCAAACCCATGCTGTCCAACTTCGCTGAAACCTCGTTATCGCGAAGCGCCTTGACCAATTCGCTTTGCAGCCGCTTGGTCACTGCAGGTGGTAATTTGGCTGGTGCAAAAAATCCAAGCCAAGAGTTCATCTCAAATCCAGGCAGCGTTTCTGCGAACGTCGGTACTTGAGGCAGACCAGGGTAGCGGCTTGATTGTGTAAAACCAATGGCTTTGAGCTTGCCGCTTTTGATGTGTGGCAACACCGTGATCAAGCTGGAAAAGACCATGGGAATTTGGCCGCCAAGCAAATCCGTCACGGCCGGACCGCCGCCACGGTAGGCCACGTGAACAAATGGAACGCCGGTGAGTTGTTTGAGCAACTCACCGGCCAAATGATGTGGTGATCCGGTGCCTGAGCTGCCATAAGCCAACTGATCGGGGTGCTGCTTGCAATACGCAATCAGTTCGGCTAAATTTTTTGCAGGAATTCCGGGATGAACCACCAAGACAATCGGATTTGCCACCGCTTGTGTCAAAGCCGTGAAGTCTTTGACGGGGTGAAACGTGGGTGCAGCTGTCAAAAATAGATTGGCGGTATGGGTGGCATCTGTGCCCACCATCAGGGTGTAGCCATCGGCTGCGGACTTGGCCACAAAATCAGAACCTATGTTGCCGCTGGCACCGCCCCTGTTGTCCACCACAACAGGTTGTCCCAAGCTGACTGAAATTTTTTGCGCCACGATGCGCCCCAAGCTATCGGTCGATGCGCCGGGAGGATAGGGCACCACCATCCTCAAGGGTTTATTGGGATATTCGGGCTGTGCACCAACACCAGACGCCAACACCAGCGTCAATGCTGCCAGCGCTATCTTGAAAAAGTAACTCTGCATTTGAAGTCTCCTTTAGTCTAACCAAGGGCACCATGCCTTATCTGCATGCCTCTGAAAGTTTTGTACACAACTGAATGTACGGACAATATAATGGCGAACACCAGATTGTCAATCCGCTCCGTTACTAAGGCTCACATGAACGCTGTCTCCAATGAACCCACGATGAAGGGACGAACGGCCATCGTCACCGGATCGGGTCGAAATATCGGTCGCGCTATTGCCTTGTCACTTGCACGCCAAGGAGCCCAGGTGGTGGTCAACGGTCACAGCGATCGCGCGGCCGTTGATGGCGTGGTCAAGGAGATCCAAGAAGCGGGTGGTCAAGCCATGAGCATCATGGCCGACGTCTCAGTGGATGAGCAAGTGCAACAATTGGTACAACGCACAATAGATGCCTTCGGCAGCGCCGACATCGTGATCTCTAATGTGGCCATTCGGCGCAAACAACATTTTTTAGACATCACGCCTCAAGATTGGCAAGATGTTTTGCAAACCAACCTAACGCCCGCGTTTTATTTGGCCCGACACGCCATTCCTCACATGCTTGAAAAAAAATGGGGACGTCTGGTCTTGATCTCAGGATTTGATGGTTTTTGGGGTCAAGTTCCTGAACGTGCCCACAACCTCGCTGCGAAATCTGGCTTACATGGTCTGACCATGGCCTTGGCGCGTGAGTTTGGCGCTCACGGCATCACGGCCAACACCGTGGCACCTGGCGCCATCGACACGGTGCGTGATTGGACACAGTACACCCATCAGGATCGGCAAAAAATTGAAGCCGAAATTCCATTGGGTCGCTACGGCAAACCTGATGAGGTTGCTGCCGCCTGCGATTTGCTTTGCTCAGAGCGTGGCGCTTTTATTTCGGGACAAGTGGTCCACGTGAATGGTGGCCACTACATGTACTAAACCAGTGCATCAAGCTGGTTGTGATCATTTCAGTTCGAGTTTGGGGTAAGGCCCATCTTCCATCCGGTATTTTTCGAGCACAGCTTGGCTGACTTTTTTTCGACTTACTTTGCCTTGTGCGTTGCGCGCCAATAGAGGCAAGGCCACATACAAACGAGGCTGCTTGTATTTGGAGAGCGATGCAACTCGGTCTCTTGCTTCGTCCTCCCAGCCAGGTTGTACATCTTGTGCCACCGTCATGATCACCTCGCCCCAGTAATCGGACATCAGTGAAGTGACGCAAAGCGCTCCGTACAAAGTACCTTCCATTTGAAGTGCCTCAATTTCGTCTGGGTTGACACGGTAGCCACCGGTCTTGATCACATCGGCCACACGGCCTGTGAGGACCAAGCGCCCAGCATGGTCGATGAAGCCCAGATCACCGGTGGCATGCCAGCCCTCTGCATCATGACCCCTGACACCCTCCGGATAGATCAAGCCAGCGCATTGCTGTGGCGCTCGCAAAAAGACCTCCCCTTGCTCTGCCTGTTTGCTCATTTCATTGTCGGCGGCCGCCTCAATGCGCAACGACACACCTGGCACCGGCCAGCCTACACAAGCCCCTGCGGGCAGCGAGGTTTGCGAAAAATAAGCATGGGTTTGATCGGGTGCCATGACGGTGATGGGGTTGACACATTCAGACATGCCGTAAGTGATTCGCACAATCGGGCCAAACATGTCGCAGGTGGCCTGGTAGAGCGTGGGTGTCATCGCTTGAGTGCCTGTAAAAATACAGCGCACGCCTTTAAATTGGTGGGTCCTAAAAGCTTGTGTGATTTTTGCCAAAACCGTTGGTGGCGCAAAAATGGCCTGCAAGTCACCACGCGTTAACAGGGGTTCGAGTTTGTCGGTGGCCACACCATCGTGAAGCAACACATGCCCGCCCAAATCACACCATGCGAATGTGAGCAAAGAAGCACCATGTACAAATGGTGTCATCAACAACAAAGTGGCACCTACTTCAGGCACAAAAGGCAGGGATGCCTTGAGCATTTGCTCACCCACCCAGCGGGCACCATGGGTATAAATGACGCCCTTGGGTTTGCCTGTGGTACCCGAGGTGAACAAGATCCGACCCGTGTCAGACGCAGGCACGGCGGGCCATGGTTCAGAAGCTGACTCAGCCCGCTCTTGATGCATGTCATCGGTCAGCAAGGGCTGCAAGCCGCACGCCCTGACCTGATCGGCTCGCTCAGCGCTCGTGATGACCACCTGCACCTTGGCCAAGTTACAGCACCACTGCAGTTCGGACTCGCTCAGTGACCAGGACAAAGGCGTTTCAGCACCGCCCATTAAGCGGATGCCATAGGCCCAGCAAACTGCATCAAGGCAATTGGGCAACCACACCCCAATCGATTGACTCGATGCAAAACCGCGATTTGAAAGCAGGGCCGCACATCGATGGGCCAGATGGCTCAGTTGCGTGTAGCTGAGACTTTGGCCTTGACCATCGGTCACCGCCGTGTTGTTGGCCATGCGGGCCGCAAGGACGTTCAGTTGGTCAGACCACGCAACGGTTTGCATCCCAGAGGTTTCTGTGCTGGTTAATCGACCTTTGCGCCAGACGCTTTCACGGCAGCAGCCCAGTTGGCCAGTTCAAACTTGATGTGTTCTACAGCTTGATCTGGTGATGTTTCAAAAGTTTCAGCGCCCAATGTCATCAAGCGTTCTTTAATAGCGGGCTTTTGCAAAGCAGCCACCAGTTCTGCATTCATTTTGGCGATGATTGGCTTGGGAGTTTGAATCGGCGCTAAAAAAGCAGCCCAGGTTTGCGCAGCAAAGCCTGGAACACCGGCTTCAGCAACGGTCAATACCTCGGGCATTGAGACGGAGCGCTTTTTACTGCCGACTGCGATCACTTTCAGTTTGCCGCTTTTGATGTGTGGAATGACAGGTGGACCGGACTCGAACATCATGTCGATTTCACCACCGATCAAGGCCGTCAAAGCCGCAGCAGCGCCCTTGTAAGGCACATGCGTGATTTGCATGCTGGTTTGGCTTTTGAGCATTTCCATGGTCAGATGATTGGTCAAGCCGCTGCCCCCAGAACCATAGTTGGTTTTACCCGGATTTAACTTCACGTAGGCAATCAAATCTTTGAGGTTGTTGGCTGGAAAGTCTTTGTTCACGACCAAAAATTGAGGCACGATCACCGCAGTGCCAATAGGCTGGAAATCTCGCAAGGTGTCGTAAGGCAATTTGGAATACAAGGCAGGGTTGATGGTCAATGGGCCGCTCGAAGCCATGAGCAATGTATAGCCGTCGGCAGGTGCAGACTTGGCCGCTTCCATGCCCACGATAGCGGCGGCACCGCCTTTGTTGTCAACAAAAAAACTCTGGCCCAACGATTCGGTAAATTCTTGCGACAAAATGCGCGCAATCACATCGGTTGCTTGCCCAACAGGAAAGGGAACAATCACCTTAACGGGTTTGTTGGGGTAATTGCTCTGAGCGCTGGCTGTGAGTGTGAGCAAACCCATCAGAAGGGCTGCAATGTATTTTTTCATGGTGTCTCCAAAAAATAAATGAATGATGACCTCAACCCCATCGAAGGTGGGTTTGTGAGGTCAAGTCTGACAGTTGAGAAAACAAAACCGCGCCGTCTACTGGTGCCCCTTGAACACAGTCCATGAACTTGGCCTGCAGATCAGCATCCCGCAATGGCAGCATGGCATTGCCACGAGCAAAGCGAATGTCGCCAGAGTCTAGTGTTGCACCGCTGTTCAATTGAATTTGCACTCTATCGTGCAAGGCAAACACGGGTTCGATGGTGCACTGCGTGTCCACTGTGCTGATGGAAACTTTGGCCATGGCCTCTTTCACAGCAGGCTCCTGTACAAACGCATCACTGAGTTCGTTCAAACCCACTTTGCCCCGAACCAAGGAGGCCGCTACCGCAAACTCCATGCTGAACTTGGCTTCCAATCCGGTTTGGGGACTGTGGTTGCGAAGCATTGAAGCTTGTGCCACGCCAATGTGGGTGTGCACCTGCGCCACATCTTTCAAAGCGACACCATGGCTTGCACACAAATCTAAAATGCCATCGATCACTCGATGCGTGGCATAACAGGTGGGGTATTTTTTGATCGACAAACCCGACTCGAGAATGCGAAATTGCTGCCCCAAATCTGGCACGGCCGAACTGCGGTCCACGTTACCGTGAGGAGACAGGGCAGACAAGTAACCCGCCGCATGTTCGAGGGCATCAGGCGCTGCCGTCAAGCCCTTTTGCACCCAGCGTACAGCCTCAATGGCACAAGCTGCAGCACGGCCGGCATGCAGCGGTTTGGTCATGGTGCCGAAATTGGCGACCAACCCACTGGCCATGCTGGCCGCCAAAGCGATCACATGCTGACATTGCAGCGCATTCAGACCATACAAATTGGCCACCGCTGCGCTAGCGCCCACCGTCCCTAGCACTGCCGTGGGGTGCCAACCCTTCAAATGGTAAGCGTCTTTTTCACGGACAAACAATTCAGCCCAGACTTCATAGCCAATGAGGTAGGCACGCAGCACCTGCGCACCCGTTGCATTCACATGCTGACCTGCAGCCAAAACAGCCGGCACAAGAACGGTGCTGGGGTGGCCGCCTAGAGCGACATCGTCAAAATCCAAGGCATGGCCTGCGGTTGCATTGATCAATGCGGCGTCAATGGCACTGGCTTTCGCAGATCCCATCAACACAGAGGCCTCTTGAACAGGTGATTGTTTGTCAGCCACAAACGATTGCGCCATGCGCACCACCGGCTCATTGCGTCCAGCCAGCATGGTGCCGATGGTGTCAATGAAGCCCGACTGCACAATTTCGACGACCCTGTTTGGCAGGGGCGCAAAGTTGGGTTGGCTGGCGAACTGTGCCAAGGAAGCCGTTAATCCATGCATTTTCAAAGACCTTTCAGTTTTCAGAACGAACGTGGCAGACCCAACACATGCTCAGCCACATAGGACAACACCAAATTGGTGGAGATAGGGGCGATCTGCATCAATCTGGTTTCGCGCCATTTGCGCTCCACGTCATATTCACGGGCATAACCGAAACCACCGTGAGTTTGCAGACAAGCTTCAGCCGCATGCCAGGCTGCCTCAGATGCCAGAAGCTTGGCCATATTGACTTCGGGGGCACAGGCATGGCCGGCAGCGAACAAGGCGCTGGCTTTTCGCAAGAGCAAGTCAGCCGCCTCGGTTTCTGCATGAGCTCGCGCAATGGGAAACGCGATGGCTTGGTTCTTGCCAATGGGGCGGTCAAATACGACACGTTCTTTGGCGTAGTTCACAGCGGTTTTGACAAACCAGCGCGCGTCGCCGATAGACTCCGAAGACACCAAAATACGCTCGGCATTCATGCCATCTAGGATGTATTTAAAACCCTTGCCTTCTTCGCCGATCAGGTTGGCCGCAGGGACTTTCATGCCATCAAAAAAGACTTCAGTGGCATGGTGGTTGATCATGGCCTTGATGGGTTTGATTTCTAAACCCTTGCCCAAAGCTTCGCGTATATCCACTAAAAATACTGACAAACCTTCGGTCTTTTTACTCACTTGGTCTAAGGGAGTGGTTCGCGCAAGCAACAGCATCAAATCTGAATGCAAGGCCCGCGAGGTCCAAACTTTTTGACCATGCACCACATAGTGATCCCCGTTTTTCACCGCGCGAGTTTTGAGTTTGGTGGTGTCCGTACCAGAAGTTGGCTCGGTGACGCCGAAGGCTTGCAAACGCAATGCACCCGAAGCAATCTGGGGCAAATATTGGGCTTTTTGTGCTGGCGAACCATGGCGCAACAAAGTGCCCATGATGTACATCTGCGCATGACATGCACCTGCATTGCAGCCGGCGGCGTGAATCTCTTCCAAAATCACTGCCGCAGCGCGAAGAGGCAACCCAGAGCCGCCATACTCTTGCGGAATGAGTGCTGCCAAATAACCTGCTTCAGTCAGTGCGTGAACAAACTCGGTAGGGTAGGCAACGCGCTCCTCCAAGTCACGCCAGTACGCACCTGGAAAGCCTTCGCATATTTTGCGAATGCTGTCTCTGATTTCAGGGTAATCTAGGCCCAAGTCCATCTGGACTTCGCCAGTGTTCAGTTCGGTCATGCGATGAAATCCTCTTTCACTTTTAATTTCAATTCAAATTCACACCAACTCTGATTCGAGTTGACGCCTGCCAGGTTTTTCAAAGTGCTTGGGCAAACCGGCGCGTGCAAGTGCGCCGTGCATTTCAATGTCGGGCAAGGCCTGACGCACCATCTCCCGAATGGCCAAGAGTTGCGCCAAATCGACCCCTGTTTTCAAGCCCATGGACTCGAGCATGAAACACAAATCGTCCATCACAATGTTGCCTGTAGCGCCGGGCGCGAAGGGGCAGCCGCCCATGCCTGCCAATGAGGCATCGAATCGTCGCACACCGCAGTCCAGTGCCGCTGTGACGTTGGCCAAACCAATGCCTCGTGTGTCGTGGAAGTGGGCCGCTACGGGTATCGGGCCCACCGCATCCATGACCGCTTTGAACACGGTGCGGACTTGTTGGGGATCGGCATAACCCACGGTGTCTGGCACCACAATTTCTTGCGCGCCTGCCTCGGCAAAAGCCACGGCGTACTTGACCACATCTGCCACCGGAACGCGGCCCTCATAAGAGCAGCCAAACGCAGTAGCCAAGCCCCCTACCAGAATGGGACGGCGTGCCTCTGGCTGTTCGCGCACGAGTTGCGCAATGCGAACGAAATCGGCCAGAGATTCCTCGCGTTCACGGCGAACATTTTTCAGGTTGTGCGTTTGACTGACAGACATCACAAAATTGAGTTTTTGCGCACCCAACTCGATGCCACGCTCGGCTCCGCGGTAATTGGGAATCAGTGCAGAGACTTTCAAGCCAGTAATTTTCAAAGCTTCGAGCGTGACTGCCTCGGCATCGATAAATTGAGGCACCACTTTGGCGGGTACATAAGAAGTTACTTCGATTTCAGACACACCTGCGGCGGCCTCAGCTTGGATCCACGCCAGCTTGGTTTCGGTGGGCATAAAGACGGGGTGAATTTGTAAACCGTCTCGCAAACCCACTTCTCGCACAATCACATCAACCTGTTGCATTTCATTCTCCTTGTGTGGACGCCCGATCAACGCCCTTTGAATACCGCTTTGCGCTTTTCATTGAAGGCCAAAACACCTTCGTACCGGTCTTCAGTTTCGACCAGGTGGTTGTAGGCTTCGACTTCGAAGCGAAACGCAGTGCGCAATTCCATCTGATGCCCATAACGCACCGATTTTTTAATTTGTCGTACCGACAAAGGCGCATTGCCCGCAATGGTTTGCGCTGTTTGAATTGCCATGGGCAAGACTTCTGCCGGTTCTGCAATGGCATTGAAGATGCCCCATTCCAAGGCTTTTTGCGCATTGATGGGTTGACCCGTCATCAACATTTCTTTGGCTTTGCGCTCGCCAATGGCGCGGGGTAAATTTTGAGTCCCACCCGCGCCTGGCATGATGCCAAGTGTGACTTCAGTCAAGGCAAATCGCGCTGCATTGGAGGCATAGGCAAAATCACACGACAGCACGGTCTCAAAGCCGCCAGCATAAGCATGCCCATTGACAGCAGCGATCACGGGAATCGGGAGGTCGGTCAGCGCCCAGTACATGCGCTCAAACAGTTGATGCTGTTTGATCCACTGGGCTTTGGTCATGCCATTGCGCTCTTTCAAGTCACCACCGGCGCAAAATATTTTTTCACCTGCCCCTGTCAAAACGATGCAGCGCACGTCACCTGGATCTTCAGTCAAGCGCGTCCACAAGTCTAAAAAATCAGCGCCCATCTGAGTGTTGAGTGCATTGCCCACGTGCGGTCGATTGATCGTTATCAACAGCACATGGGCGTCGACCATTTGGGTCAGTAAAGTTTCATAGGCTGGCAAGCTCATGCTTGAGATTCTCCTGTATTGAAAATTTGGTTTTGATGCTCGCCCAGCTTGGGCGGCGCACTTGAGGACTGGGGGCGTTGACCATCTAAACGCAAAGGCAGACCGAAAAACCGCATCCCCGTACCCGGCACATCTTGGATCAAATTCAATGCTTCGGTTTGAGGGTGGGCTACCATCTGAGCGATATTTTGCACTGCCGAGCAGGGGATGCCTGCCTCTTCAAAACACGTTACCCAAGTTTGCGTATCTTGTGTGAGGAGCAAAGAATCTAGCATGCCGTACAAGGCCACCTGATTCTGAACGCGCGAAGGGTTGTCTATAAATCGTGGGTCTTGCACCCACTCAGGGTGTCCGACGGCATGGGCCAATCGCTTGAACAAACCATCACTGCCGGCAGCGACCACAATTTCGCCATCGCGCGTAGTGTAGGCCTTGTAAGGCGCAATGCCTGTGGCACCTGAACCCTGCTTTTGCGCCACTTGCCCTGAAGAGAGGTAATGAGAAGCCAGCAGTGAAACCCAAGATGTGGCGGTCTCAAACAAAGACACATCCACTACACGACCGACACCCGTTGTTTGGCGTTCATACAATGCGGTCAGAATACCGATGATGGCCCACATGCCAGTGCCCATGTCGACGATCGAAGCGCCCACCCTGACTGCAGGACGCCCTTCTTCGCCAGTGGTGCTCATGATGCCACCAAAGGCTTGCATCAGAGGGTCGTATCCAGGCCGATCTTTGAGGGGGCCATTGCTGCCAAACGCACCCAAATTGCAATAAATCAAACTGGGCTTTTGGGCGCACAAAGTTGGGCCATCGATGTTCAATTTTTCGACATGACCTGGCCGCAGGTTTTGCAACACCACATCGGCCTTCTTTTGGATGAATGCTTTGACCGCCTCGATGTGCTCAGGGTCTCGAAAGTTACAGACCACAGACGCTTTGTTGCGGTTCAAGGCTTGAAAGAGGGCGGAGGACCCTTCCCAAAAAGGTGGCCCCCATTGGCGCGCATCGTCACCTTCCTGCTTTTCAATTTTGACAACGCGCGCACCCAGTTCACTCAGAATATGGGCGGCGAATGGGGCTGCAACACTGTGGCCCAACTCGACCACCACCAAACCTTCAAAGGGCCGTAGAGGTGCTGACTTGCTCGACAAAGGGGACATACTCATGTGTAATTAATTTCATTGGCATCAAATGTACGGACATTCTGATCCGACATAATGCCACTGTCAACCCTGAACGCTTTGATGCCATGCCAAAAATTTCCGATTCAAAACCCCGCTATTTGCTCTTGCGCGAACAGTTGGAGCATGACATCGCTACAGGGCATTACCCAGTCGGCAGCGTTTTTCCCACCGAAATTGAACTGACCCAAACCTACCAAGTTAGCCGGCACACTGTGCGCGAAGCCACAAGAACCTTGGCCGAACGCGGCTTAATTGCAAAACGAGCCGGCTTCGGTACCGTGGTCTGTGCCCAACAAGCAACTGCCCCTTACGTGGCCGCTCTAGGCACTGTAGATGAATTGTTCAAATACACCGAAGCCACCCGATTGGAGGTGCTGGAGTCCAAAAGCATTACGGCTGACACAGCGATGGCGCAAACTTTAGGGTGTGAGCGCGGTTCTGATTGGATTTTGCTCAATACGCAACGCTTCACGCTGGACAATGCCACCGCTATTTCATTCACACAGATTTACCTCAGGCCAGAGTTCGCCGCCATTGCCGATCAACTTCATGGCCGTCACAAAAGCATTTTTAAAATGTTGGAAGAGGATCACCACCAGCGCATTGCTCAGGTTCAACAAAACATTGAAGCGCAGTTGATGCCTTTCAAGGCTGCCAAATTGTTGGACGTCTCAAAGAACAGTCCGGCCTTGCATCTTCGCCGAGCTTACTTGGATGCTAAGGGCCGACTGTTGGCGGTGTCCTCGAATGTTTACGCAGCCAGCCGTTTCAGGCTTAAGACTTCATGGATGCTGGCAGAATCTAAGACCATCGCCAAAAAGGGCAAGCGTTGATCATTGAAGCATTTCGCGTTTTTGCACAATATTGACCACAGATTCACTGCCAAATTCGGGATGATGAAGGTAGGCCAGCACTTGGCGTGCAGCTTCTTTGGGCGATGTCAAAGCACCGCTAGTTTGCAAATTGACATACCGCGCCTTGTCTGGAAAGAGCGCCTCATCGCCGTTACGCAACTCGCGCTGCATGTCGGTATCGATGACGCCTGGTGCCAAAGAAACGATGAGCGCACCTGAAGGTCGCCTGGCTTCATCCAAAGCCATGCAGCGACTGAAGTGATCCATTCCCGCTTTTGCGGATGCATACAAGGCGGCTCCCGCCATCGCCCGTTGGCTCATGCCTGAGGAAATGTTCAGGATCTTCTGCACAGTGGGCCATTCGTTTGTCGCTTGCAAAAATGCAGCCGACAACTGCAATGGCGCAATCAGGTCCACGGTGATCGCTTGCGTGATGGTGTGTGGTGGGATTGTCTGCAAAGGGGCCATGGCACCCAATGTGCCGGCGTTGTTGATCAAGGTCACGGACGATAAATGAGCCTGATCAATTTCTGCAAGCCATGCGGTCAGTCGCTTGGCAACAGGTTCTGGTTGAGCCAGATCTTCGCACCATTGAACCAATGGCGCACCTTGGCTGCTTGCTTCCTGCGCCAAATCGGTGGATGCCTTTCTGGACATGCACAAAACCAGATGGTGAGGTGACAACAATTGGCGTGCCATCTCCAAGCCCATGCCTTTGGATGCGCCAGTCATGATGAAGAGGTGTTGGATTTGCGGATCAGAGTGTGAAGGCATAGGGCAAGCTGATGTGTATGGTGATTTACCCTTAAATGTGACCAAGTTGATTGACATCTTTAAAGAGCCACCATATTGTCCGTACATATGGTGATTTCAGTTTAAAACGATTCTGCCCTTAGGACAAGACCTTCATGCAACCCAAAAGTTCCGAATCTACGGCATTGAAGCGATTCAAAGTTTTAGATTTAACCCGCATTCGTTCAGGTCCTACCTGTGTGCGCACTCTGGCCGATTTTGGTGCTGAAGTCATTCGCATCGAATCCCCAGCTGGGCTTGATCCCAACGAGGGTGCGTTGGGTGGGCGTGAGACCTACGACATGCTGAATTTGCATCGCAATAAACGATCGATCACTCTCAACCTGAAAGAGCCTGAAGCCCAAGACATTTTTTACAAATTGGTGGCGCAATCCGATGTGGTGGTCGAAAACTACCGCCCCGATGTGAAATTCCGATTAGGCATCGATTACGACACCCTCGCTGCCATCAATCCCCGCATCATTTTGGCCAGCATTTCGGGTTTTGGCGAAGACGGCCCTTACCGCAAAAGGCCGGGATTTGACCAAATTGCACAAGGCATGGGCGGCATGATGTCGGTCACCGGCATGCCCGGCCAAGGACCTGTTCGGGCAGGCATTGCCATAGCCGACTCGAGCGCAGGTGTCTTTGCAGCAACCGGTATTTTGATTGCACTGCTGGAGCGGGAAAGCTCTGGCCAGGGTCAATGGGTGCAATCGAATTTATTGCACTCAATGATCAGCCTGTGCGACTTCCAAGCCGCGCGCTATTTGATCGATGGCGAGATTCCAGAACAAGCTGGCAACGACCACCCATTTGCCACGCCCATGGGCACGTTCAAAGCCAACGATGGTTATTTCAACATTGGTGCTTCGGGTACCAACCAATACCGCGCCTTGTGTGAGGTCTTGAATCGCTTGGATTTGCGCGACGAGCCACGCTATCAAAAAAATCCAGAGCGACTCAAAGATCGTGAATATTTGAATGCCGAATTGAACAAGGAATTTGCTACCCAAACCACGGCTCATTGGGTGCAGGCATTGAACGACGCAGGTGTCCCCTGTGGCCCGATCTACAACATGCAGCAGGTCTTTGAAGATCCTCAGGTTCAACACTTGAAAGCGGCTGTCCCCCTCCAGCATCCTAAAAGGGGAGAGATCCGAGTGCTGGGCCAACCCTTCAAGCTATCACGCACCCCCAGTGCAGTCACTTTTACTCAACGCGACTTGGGCGAGGACAACGACGCCATCCTGAACGAGTTGGGTTATTCACCAGAATCTATTGCGCAATTTAAATTGAAGAAAGTTATCTGAGCATGAGCGACAACTCCCAACCCGCAGGCCGACTCGACCACCACGTACAAGACCATGTCGGTTATGTGACCTTCAACAATCCCAGTAAATTCAATGCCGTCAACTACGACATGTGGTGTGCTTTGCCTCTGGCCATGAAGGCCTTGAACGAGGATCCGCAAGTTCGCTTGATCGTCTTGCAGGGAGCGGGTGAAAAAGCATTTGTATCGGGCGCTGATATTTCTCAATTCAACACACACCGCAACGGTGATGCGAGCACCCATTACAACGAGGCTACCCAAGCGGGCTACGCGGCAGTGCTCGATTGCCCCAAACCCACATTGGCCAAAATTCGAGGCATCTGCATGGGCGGTGGCTTGGGCCTGGCCCTCAATTGCGATGTGCGCATGGCTGCAGCTGATGGCAAGTTCCGCATGCCAGCTGGTCGTTTGGGCTTGGGCTATGCCTTCGATGGTGTGAAGCGATTCACAGAGATTGTGGGCACAGCCAACACCGCTGATTTATTTTTCAGTGCGCGTATTTTTGGCGCTGAAGAAGCCCTGCGCATTGGCTTGCTGAAGCAAGTCGCAGCGGTCGAAGAATTTGATGCGGTGGTCAGTGCTTATGCGCAAATGGTGTGCGAAAACGCACCATTGACTTTGGCCGCCGCCAAGCGGTCTTTACTGGAGTTGCGCAAAAATCCTAACGAGCGAGATTTACCAGGTGTGAAAGCCATGGTGGACGCTTGCTTCAGCAGCGAAGACTACAAAGAGGGTCGCAAAGCGTTCACAGAAAAACGCACACCACAATTTAAAGGTCAATAAGGAGACAGATCATGAAAACACGTTCTTGGTGGCTGTTCGCTTTAAGCCTATGGACAGCCTGTACGGTATTCGCACAGACTTACCCCAACAAACCCATCAAGTTCGTCGTAGGCTATCCGCCAGGAGGCTCGGGTGATTTTGTAACCCGAACTGTGGGCGAAGCCATTGCCGCTGAATTGGGTCAATCGGCCGTCATCGAGAACCGGCCTGGCGCGGCAGGCAACTTGGCCAGTGAAATCGTGAACAAATCGCCAGCCGATGGCTACACTTTGTTGGTCGGCAGCAACCCCTACATCAACAAGGCACTGTACAAAAAACTGCCCTATGACATTGAAAAGGATTTTCAGCCCATTACCTTGCTAGGCAACGGGCCTATGGTGATCGCGGTCAACAGCAGCCTGCCAGTGAACAACATCAAAGAGTTGATCGCCTACGCCAAGAAGAATCCCGACAAACTCAACTTTGGCTCAAGTGGCAATGGCTCGGCGCCACATTTGGCCGGAATCTTGTTCAACAGTGTGGCTGGAACAGACATGGTGCACATTCCCTTCAAAGGGGGTGCGCCAGCCGTGCAGTCCTTGATTGCAGGAGACACACAGGTTATTTTTGGTACCTCCCCCGTGGTCTTGCCGCAAGTGCGCGGCGGTCGAATTCGCGCACTGGCCATCACCACCCAAGATCGTTCAGAGGCTATTCCAAACATCATTGGCATGAAGGAAGCAGGCTTAGCCGACTACAACATCAGCTTTTCGTTTGGACTTTATGCACCCATCAAAACACCGCCAGAAGACGTGAAAAAGATTTTCGAGGCGGCGGTCAAAGTGCTCAAGCGCCAAGATATTCGCGACAAATTAGCCACACAAGGCATGGATCCGTTGCCCAATCATTCGCCCAATGAATTTCGATTGCAAAATCAGCGTGAAGCGCCTTTATGGAACAAACTGATTGAGGCTTCCGGCGCCAAGGTGGATTGAAGAGCAAGCCTGCGCATTTCAATAGGCAGTTGGTGCCAAGATGTCCACTCACTTGAAAATCGACTCACTCGAGTCGATTTTTTGCCATTAGCAGCTCAATCAAATCACGATCAAGATGACTGAAACCAAGCCATTGAACATACTTTTTCTTTGCACCCATAACTCGGCCCGCAGCATCTTGGCTGAGGCATTGCTCAATCACATGGGGCAAGGCAAGTTCAAAGCCTATTCAGCAGGCAGCAGCCCCAGAGAAAACCAAAAACCCAATCCGATGGCGATTGCAAGCTTAGAAAAAGCAGGCATTTCAACGGAGGGTTTAAGCAGCAAAAGCTGGGACGTTTTTGCGATACCAGATGCACCACAAATGGATTTGGTCATTACAGTTTGCGACAACGCAGCGGGCGAAGTTTGTCCGTATTGGCCTGGCCAGCCTGCAACCGCACACTGGGGCTATGCTGACCCTTCTGAAGGTTCTGGTACTGATGAAGAAAAAATGGAGGCCTTTAAGCAAACATTGCATCTCATCAAAAAACGACTGGAAATTTTCACAAGCTTGCCCCTCAGAAGCCTCGGCAAGAAGACTTTGGAAAACACAGCACGCGAGCTGGCAAACAAATGATCCATTGGATACGGTATGTCGCAGAGCTTTTGGGCACAGCAGCCTTGCTGTGTGCCGTGATCGGCTCGGGCATCATGGCCGAGCATTTGGCCGGCGGAAATATCGCAGTTGCGCTTCTGGCCAACACACTTGCTACAGTCTTCGCTCTTTATGCATTGATTGAAACACTGGGACCTATCAGCGGGGCTCATTTCAATCCAGTGGTATCGATGGTGATGGCTTATCGGAAACACTTAGCGCGACATCATTTGTTGGGATATGTCGTTGCCCAGCTGACAGGTGCTGTAATTACCCGCTTGAAGCCAAGGGTGCAGTGTTAAGTCCGTGCCCCAATTGATCTGCCGCAAAGTGCAATGAAGATGAGGCAGACTTGCCTAAGGAAAAAATTTAGGTTTCTTCAGATGGTTCACGTTGCAGAACGCGCCCTGGGCGCGCACCTGTTGATTTTCCATCTCGCCAAACTATTGCGCCATTGACGATGACAGCTTCGATACCTCGAGCTGGTGCAATGGGTGCAGCGAAGGTGGCAGCCTCATCGACAGTGTCAGCGTCGAACAAGGTCAGGTCGGCATAGGCGCCTTCACGAAGTATCCCACGGTCTTTGAGGCCAAAGTTTTTAGCAGTCAGTCCGGTCATTTTGTAGACGGCTGTCTCAAGCGGAAAAAGACCGAGCAAGCGGCCATAGTGCCCCAGCACACGCGGAAAGCTACCCCAAAGACGCGGGTGTGGAGAGGTGTCATGCGGTAATCCGTCGGAGCCGATCATGGTTTGATCAAACTTAAGAATTCGCTGAACATCGGCCTCGTCCATTTTGAAGTAAATTGCGCCAGCCGGCAGCAAACGCTTGACGGCTTCCTCTTGAGAGCAGTTCATTTTTTGTGCGATGGCTGTTAGGTCTTGGCCTGCATATTCAGGCAATGATTGCGACCAACTGACGATGACACGGGTTGAGGTTGCCGCACGATCTGCTGACAAGATGGTAGAGCTGGCTGTATAGGGGTAGCAGTCTAAGCAAATCGTTTGAGTCGCCATATTTTTTTCGATCAAGGCCAGCGTTTCCACTGAACGGCCTTGGTTTGCCGGCTCGGCTACTTTGTGGTGTGAGATCACAACGGGTACGCCGACTTCGCGGCCAATCCTAAAGCTTTCTTCCAGTGAATCTATGACACGATCGGCTTCGTTGCGCATGTGGGTGCAATACAGGCCATTGAATTTTTTGAGTGAGCTACATACTTCAATGACTTCCTCGGTGGGAGCAGCAATGGAGGGTTCGTAGAACAGCCCCGTGGACACGCCGATGGCCCCTGCATGCATGGCTTCGTTGACCAGTTCACGCATTGCCTGAATCTCGCTTGGACTGGCCGCTTGCGAAAAATCGTTCATGGTCGCAACGCGCAAAGTGGTGTGCCCAACGAGCATGGCGCAATTGGTGGCAGCTGGATTGGCGCGCAACTCTTCGAGGTAGGATTTAAAAGTGGGGAAGTGAAACCAAGTTCCCTGCTCGTCCAAAAGATTAAGCGGAGGGGTCACTGGATTGGGAATGGGGCGTGGCATCGGCGCTAAAGAAACACCGCAATTACCGCCGATCACAGTGGTTACGCCTTGGCTAACTTTAGGGGCCATGTCGGGGTTCGAGAGCATCATCCGATCATCGTGGGTGTGCGAGTCAATAAAGCCCGGCGCGGCGATACGCCCGCCTAGGTTAAGCTCCAAGTCGCCGCAAAATGAGGAAAGATCGCCAATGCATTCGATGCGGTCGCCTCGTATGCCAATGTCGCCATTAAAGCGTGGGGCATTTGTTCCGTCAACGATGCTGGCGTTGCGAATTAAGAGGTCGAAATTTTTTTTCATCACACGCCTTTAACTTTCAATGAGATGGAGCAGCTTGCCGCATGTTTTACAACACGGCACCGCGTGCGGCAATTGGCCATACGGCTTCGACCCGATCACCTCGGATGCAGATCATTTCGTCGTAAAGATTGACGGTTGGATCGCAGTGACCAGGCACCAGCATGAGTTGATCACCCAAATTCACTGAAGCCGCATTGATTGTGCTGAGCACACCATGTTCATCAGCTGCTTTGATGTAGCTTAGGTCCGTCCTCTGCCAAACTTTTGGCATGCCTGAGTCAACGCTAGAAGCTTTGAGGCCTGCATCAATCACCGCATAATTGGAAGCGTTGCGACTCATGACGGTCGTGCGTACAAACAGGGCATGCTCGAAAGCAATATCGCCAATTGCAAGCTGGTTGTCACTGTAGTCGCGGTCCATGAAAATGTAGGAGCCAGCTTGAATTTCATTGAAGACACCAGAGTCTCTTTCATGCAAGAAGGTGCCGGTGCCGCCGCCCGTGATGCGCTCGACATTGATGCCGCAAGACTCAATTGCCTGACGGCTGATGCGGGCGGCCTCGACAGCGCTGGCAATGGCCGCTGCCCGGTCTTGAGGCAAACGCTGATGTTGCGCCGAGCCGTGGTAGCACTGCAGGCCCGCAAATCGAAGTGAGGAGTTGGCAACGACCTGTCGCGCCAAAAGGGCTGCAGCTTCGCCAGGGGCAACACCGCATCGGTTGGCCCCAACATTGATTTCAACGTAAACATCCAAAGATACCGAGTGGGCCATGGCGACAGCCGAAAGCGCTTCGATTTGCTGCGCATGATCTACCAGAACTCCTATGCGAGCCCTGCGTGCCAGCTGTGCGAGATGGCGCAGCTTGGTGCTTCCTATGACCTCATTGGTGATCAATATATCTTGTATGCCAGCCTGGACAAAAACCGCTGCTTCACTGACTTTTTGGCAGCATATGCCTATGGCCCCCAATTCAATTTGACGGCGTGCTATGTGTGGGCATTTGTGACTTTTTGCATGTGCACGAAGGCGAACATGACTGCCTTGTAGCGCCAAGCGCATGCGTGCCAAATTGCGCTCGAAGGCATCGAGGTCAAGTACCAGTGAAGGTGTGTCGATCTGGCTGATGTGATCGCCAAGTTGTGCAGCTTTCCAAGGGCTCATTGAATGATCAGATGCCTTTATCAAGGTGAGTAATTTGTGAATTTCGACAATGCACTAATCGAGTTTTGCGCCAGAAATTTTGACGACCTCGGCCCATTTGATTGTTTCGCGCCGCGATAATTCACGAAACTCTTCCGGAGAGCTGGGTGCTATCTCTGCATCGAGCGTTTGGAACCGTTCACGCAATATAGGACTGGCCAATGCTGTTCGAATTTCGGCATTGAGTCGGTTGACAAGCTCCTTGGGCATGTTCGCTGGACCAATGATCCCGCCCCATGCGGTGACATCAAAACCTGGCACGCCTGATTCTGAAATCGTGGGAATATCAGGGTATTGAGCAGAGCGTTGAGAGCCAGAAATGCCTAAGGCACGCATGCGCCCCGCTTTAACGTGCGGACCGACCACCGGGGTGTTCTCCAGCATGATGTCGATATCGCCCCCGATCAAATCATTGATAGCACCAGTGACAGCTTTGTAAGGCACGTGAACCATGGTGGTTTGTGTCATGCTGCGCAGGAGTTCACCCCCAAGGTGGCCAGAAGTGCCATTGCCCGCAGTGCCTTGTACCAATTTACCGGGATTTTTCTTGGCGTAGGCAATCAGTTCTGACACATTCTTAATTGGTAATTTGTCTTTCACCACCAGCAGATTAACCACACGCAGGGCTCCCCCGATCAGGGTGAGGTCTTTGTCTACCTCATAGGGCAACTTGGGCATCAAAGCGCGGTTGGTGGCCAGTGACACGATGTTTCCGTAGCCAAGCGTATAACCGTCAGGGGCTGCACGAACCACCTCCATTGTGCCAATCACGTAAGAGGCGCCAGGCTTGTTGTCGATGACAATCGGGACGCCCATTTGCTGCGACAACTGAGTGCCAAGCGCACGCATCAAAATGTCTGGCGCTCCCCCCGCCGCTGAAGGAACGATCAATCGAATCGGCTTGTCAGGGTAAGCGGCAAAACTTAATGCTGGCAGCACTGCGGTCAAGACGAGGGCGAAGCTGGCTAAAAGGCGGCGTTTTTGCATGTCGAATACTCTCGTGTAGTTAACAAATCAATGCTTTGGAACAAGTCTTAATGCTGCAATTTAGCCTCTTGGTAGATGGCATAGAGTTTGGCATACATGGGGCCAGGTTTGCCAAGGCCGACTGGTTTGGAGTCGATCAAGATGACAGGCAGAACTTCTTTGGTGGCAGAAGACAACAGTACTTCATCAGCAGCGAATACCTCTTCTTGAGAGATGGCGCGCATCTCCATAGGGATGCCATGCTTTTCGCAAAGTTCTTCGAAAAGCCCGTACCGAATGCCTTCCAATACCAGGTTATTTTTCTTTGGGCCCAACAGGGTATGGTTTTTCACAATCCAAACATTGGATGCCGAAGCTTCGGTTAAGTAGCCATCACGAAACTGAATCGTTTCAAGTGCGCTATGTTGTGCAGCGTTTTGGGCTGCAAGCACATTGCCTAACAAAGATGTGGATTTGATATCACAGCGCAGCCAGCGCAGGTCTTGCATGGTGACACATGCCACGCCTCTTTCGCGCGTTTCCTTGGAAGGTGGCGACATGGCGTTGACCATGATGAAAACGGTTGGCTTGGTGTTAAGCGGGAATGCATGCGAACGGATGGCGACGCCTCGGGTTACTTGGATATAGACCAACAGATCAGCGCCTTCAGATTTTTCCAAAAGGTTTGAAATGATCTGCAGCCATTGCTCATGGGAATAAATGTTGTCAATCCCTACTGCGGCCAGGCTTCGTGTCAGTCGATCTAAGTGCTGCTGCGGTCGAAACAGTTTGCGCTGGTAGACCGGGATCACGTCATAAATGCCATCGCCAAATATGAAACCGCGGTCAAGCACCGAGACACTGGCTTGCGATATGGGCAAAAACTGCCCGTTAAGATATACAACTTGCTCATTCATGCGTGAAACCCCGATACATCAAAAAACTAAATTCTATTGACACAGAAGGCATGTGAAAAATGTACTTCGGTGTGACAGGCTACTTGTTTCTTGCTGCCGGATCAAGATGTTGTTCACACTAAGTTAATATTAAATTGTTAGATTAAGATTTATGAACAAATTTTCATTCAATACTCACGAAATTACAGGGATCAATTAAGAATGAGAATTTTATTTTGTACCAAAAAAGATGTGTTTGGTGCTTGGATATTGAATTGGGTACTACCAAAACTGAGCCAGCACCACGTCAAGGTATTCTTATCGGACAAGACGAGGACTGAAGAAAATTCGGTGCAAGCGCTCACAGAAGAGAAATATCTTGAGCGCGATTTACCGCTATCAGCTTTATTCACCTTGATTGATAGCCATTCAGAGACAGGCCCCTTGGCCACTTTTGAAGGTTGCCGGAAGCGTTACCAAGTTGAAATTGATACCATCACAAATGTGAACGATCCTGACACTGAAAAATTGATTCGAGATTGGTCACCCGACATCATTGTTTCGGCTCGTTTCAGCCTTATCTTTAAAGCAAACATAGAAAGCATCCCACCTTTAGGGATTTTCAATATTCACCCAGGAGCTTTACCTGGGTACGCTGGGCTTTGTGCGCCACTTCAAGGCATATTGCATGCAGAAAAAAAATTAGGCTGCACGCTTCACAAGGTGGATGGAGGAATTGATACGGGTGCGATCTACCGAGTTGCCTACCTTGAGTCTGATCCAAAGCAATCTGTATTTGCTCACATAGCACCCCTCTATGAATTGGGTCTGACGAACTTGCTTGAGTTATTGGCAGATCTTGCTCAGGGCAAGACGCCACAACTCAAAGTGCAAGATAAAGAAGGCTTTAGATATTTTCGCTTGCCTGACGAATCAGCTTTTGTTGAGCTCGATCGGATGGGTGTACAGGCAGTGTCATTTGATGCGTACAGTGAATTTATCAAGCAATTTGTGCCGGCTTCATTGGCAAGCCAACTTAAGCTTGTGCTGTCACCTTTAGAAATTCAAAGTTCAACGCAATGCGTTGCAGAATTAGGGATTCCAGATGCCCTAGAGCAGTTCAAAAAGAGTTTGCAACAGAGCTGTGTCAATGCTTAGTTCTTAGTTAACAGTCTCAGCAATTTTCACAACACGAATCGGCGGGTAAAGCTTTAGCTCTTTGGCTACCCGCATGTTGACAATCAAAGAAAACCCGGGTGGTGCAACAACAGGAATGTTTTGGGGTTGGATTTTTTTGACCAAAATCATCTCAGCCTTAGATGCCGTTAATTGTCCAACTGTCGTGTAGCGATTTACAACCCCAAACAAAGCATCAGACTCAAGCACAACTGGCTCGGAGACAGCAAGAACTGGCAGATTTTGTTTGACTGCCTCTTTGGTAATCACATTTCGATTAAGCAGTAAAAAAGTATCTGGCGCAAAGTAAATTAAATCAACTTTTTTCTTTGCCAGTTCATCAACTAACTGAGGCAAACTTGAAGCGTCAGGCTTGCCTTCAGGGTTCAGTGGAACATTGACAGACACGAGTTGGAAATCAAACTTGGATTGAGCGATTTCGAGTTCATTTTTCACGACCTTTGAATTGTTTTCTGTCGTGTTAAAGACATAGCCGATGCGTTTGAAGGGCAAATAGAGTCTTGCAACTTGTAGCTGGGTATCTACAGGTAAGACATAAAGAGTTCCAGTGACGTTGCGGCCTGGGGCATTCAAGCTTTTGACCAGCCCCGAGCCGACAGGGGTTGAGGCAATCATGAAAAGGGCAGGGATATCAGTGACATGCTTAGCTGGGTCGACATTTTCAACAGTTCCAAGCATTGCTAACGACACTGTAGTGCCCCAAGTGACAAGCAGGTCTGGCTTGTTGGCTTTAACTTGTTTGACGAACTGAGGCAAGACTTGAGAATTTGTTTTTGCATCGAGCACTTCAATCTCAACCGGTATCTTTCGCTCTGAGAAATAGCTTTTGAAACCCATGCAAGCTTCTTCACATCCGCGAAACACAACCATTGTGATGCGAAATGGTTTGACATCGGCAGCAAATGATCGGTCCGGGTAAACCGTGCTACCAACAGCTACAAGCAAAAGCAGTGCAAAAGAACGGATGTTTGAAGATATCATTTTTGTAAAGAAGCCTGTTTGTTGACAGTTGAGCGCAATACGAGCCCAAGGTTTCCGAGGCAAAGCACCAAAACGCAAACACCAAGGCCGACCGCTGCTTCACGGTAATTGAAAGACAGCGAAAAGATGGCCACGATGCCTGCTCCTAAAACTCCGCCGACGCGCTCAAAAGCTCTTGCAAGGGCCAATGTATTGGGCGTACTGATATGCGGCAACTCTGACCGGGTAATGGACAGTATGACCGAGGTGGACATGGTCAAGACCATACTTTGTCCAAGCCCGATACACATGATGGCTGCAGCTAATGCCGCTGCTGAGTTAAACCAATAGAGAAGCAATGCGCCTGAGCCAGTCAAGAGTGCGCCAGCGATCATGATTCGAATCTTTAAATGGGGCCCTGGGTTGACTCGAGCGATCAACATATTTCCAAAGATCAGGGGCAGGTAATACAGCATAAAGAACTGCCCGATGCTGGTTTGAGAGAATTGAAAACTTATCAGCAGAATGGGTGTCACATAAAACAACAAACCACCAAGCATCAGTTTGCCTGCGGCAATATCACAAAGCAAAATGATTAAAACTTGTCTGTTCTTTAGCAATTCACCAAAATCTTTTAGCTTTGAAGAAGTGTTGTTTGACTGCGGCTGAGCCTCGTTGGCAGCCGATGGCATTTTGAGTCCTTGGAAGAAAAACCAAGACAATCCAGCCATTCCAGCGGCAAAAAGCATGGCGGTGTAAAGACCTAACACCTCTGCAACTACTGCACCGATGGGGGCGCCGCACAGTGAAGCAGCAGTAATTGCGGCCACAAAAGTCGCAAGTCCGCGAGTTGTTTCTGCATCGTTTCTTGCAGTTTGCATCATGTAAACTTGGCAGGAAACTGTGGCAACTGCGTAACCGATAGCGCAAATCGTACGCAAAGCAATGACCTCTGGCACAGTTGTGGCAAATGCCATCCCACCTAAACCTAGGGTCGAAATTAGCACGCTCCATTTGAAGGTGTTTCGCAGCCCAAGTCTTGCAATCACAGCGCCACCAAACAAGGTGCCTAAACCGGCAAACAGCATGTAAGCCATGATCGGAAGTGCGATATCAACATCTACCGTGATTAAGGTGCGAGTCAGTGCGATATCTTGAACGTAAATTGGAAAAAAAGCCCGAAGCATTTCTTCCGATAAAACAAATAAGAAAAGAACGATGCGCACATCGTATGCTTGAGGCTCATGCCAATCTTTGCTTGCTTGGTGTAAGTTGCCTTGTGACTCGCTGTTGGTGGAGGGCTTGAAACCTTGCTGGGTCAGAATAATGAGCTCTGACAAGGGCCCGGTTAAAGCTTGAGGCAAGCTTCTTTGCGGCAGTCCCATTTTTAAACCATTGATCATTGCGACCCATGTGTCCTTGGGTCTTAAGACCCAAAGTACTGCGAAGAATAAGATAATTTCAAAACCAAATAGCAAGGCCACAAACAAAGCAACAACTGCGTCGCCAAACATAATTTGTAGTTTTTCCTGAGCATAAGTAGCCCGTAGTCCAATGGTGACACCCGGTAGCTCCTCATCTGCTGCAATCTCTTCGAGAATCTCTCCGTTAGAGCGACGTTGCTTATTGCCATCGCGATACAAACTGTATTCTTTGCCATCCAGACTTTTGACTTGTATAAATTCGATCTCAGGGTTGTCGAGCAAGGTGTCTGATAAGTAGTCGTCCATGCCAACCAAAGCATCGTAAGGGATGCCTAATTTAATTGAGTCAGCAACGGTTGTTCTGACTGCGTTGGCGATGACGTTACCCTTTAAAAGAACTTGCGGCAAAAGTATTTTTTCGAAATTGCTCAACATCAAAAAAGTTAAGAGCAATGAGGAACAAAGACCAACAAGCAAAAGCACCAGTGACGTGCGTCTGGCTAGCTTGCGCTCAAAGCTTTTTGTATCGATTTTTGTCATGTTGAAGCGCTAGGTTGCTGAAGAGTCAAAGTGGATTTTTTGACGTCTTGTACATTTTGAGCAAGTTGGCATAACTCACTGTGGGCAAGTACGCTCTGATCAAGTTGCTTGCCTAAAATTACAGAGCGCGCAGCTGAAATAATTTTGTCCAAACTTATGAGCAGATAAAAAAGTAATGGAAAAAGTATCGCAATAGAGGCGGCACAAAAAATTCCCAATAGTCTCGCAAGTTCTTTGCGGGCGTCGGCGGCCAACTTTAAAACCTCAGACTTGTCCGATATGAAAACTAACTGCGCCACAGATTTACCAATTGGATCCACGATGGGCCAACGTTGGGTAAAAACAGGCGTGTCACATAATTTTGCTGCCCCTTGATCTTTCGCGCTGCTTGCATCGCCAAGGCACTGAGATGGGCCTGGTAGCTTGCCAGCAAACCAGAGCGGCTCATTGCTATTTGAAAGTAAGTCTTTAATTTGAATAGAAAATACAATTGAATTTTTTTGCACAACTTCTTCAAGCATGACAGACAATTGCGCATTGGTTTGAAGAGTTAGCCCAGTGGCTAGGCTGCGCTCAATATCGCGCTTCAGTGCCTCAGCGGGAACCTCGACTCTGGAGCTGACGACTTCAAACAAAAGGTTCTGAAAGCGAAAAAACTGCAGAACCGAAAGCATTCCAAGTAGAAAAATAATCAGCCCAAGGCCAACGCTGATTATTTTAAGTTTTTGAAGCATTGGTCATATTCCAATAAATGGGGGACAAAATATTAAATTCATTATAAGGAAGCTGCTTATTTAATTCGAAAATTTGAACGCCCTTTTAGGGCTATTTTTTCTCAAATGAAAATCAAATTTCTTTTATATCAACAGCGTGGTGTATGCTGGCCAAACTTAGACTAGATACAAAATTTTCATCATTTTGTAATCAAACAGATTGCATGGAGATTTTCTTTGAATCATTCACAAAGATCCTGGTCCGTAAAAACTAAGCATTTCGGCGTATAAAATAACTCAACACCCTTTATGAGGAAATAAATGTTCAGTCACGTCATGGTCGGTGCCAATGACCTAGAGGCATCTAAAAAGTTTTATGACGCAGTTCTGGGTACTCTCGGAATTGGTGCTGGTGTCATCAATAACAACAGTCGATACTTTTACAGAACGCCAACGGGGTCTTTTTCAATCACCAAACCCATTGATGGTCAGGCCGCAACACCTGCCAATGGCGGCACCATTGGCTTTCTCGCTCAGTCGTTAGATCAGGTCCATGCTTTTCATGCAGCAGGTGTTGCCAATGGTGGCACTCCTTGTGAAGACCCACCAGGAACAAGAGATGGCTCATTTGGTGCTTTGAATCTGGCTTATCTTCGTGATCCAACTGGCAATAAGATTTGCGTTTTGCACCGACCTGGTTAGCAATCAACCAAAATCATCAAAGCTCGAAGGACTGTATTTTGAGCTTTGATGAGGTCAGCAATTGCCTTATGCCACAGCCTCTGAAAGTACTTTTTCAACCAACTGCACCAAGTCCTTTCCCTTGAAGGGCTTGGTAATGCATGCCGAAGCACCTGGTACTTGAATGCTGGCAATACCCAATCTGTTTTGAACTGAATCGGGGCTCCCTGAAGCCACAATCACCGGCAGCTTGGGATACTTGATGCGAATTTGCTCAATGAACTCGACACCGTTCATGTTGGGCATGACCAAGTCGGTGATCACCAAAGAAACTTGGGTTTGCTCCAACCAATCCAATGCTTCAATGCCATCTGCTGCGCCAATCACGGCGTAGCCATTCACCTCAAGGGTTTCCTGAACACCTTCACGAAGCAAAAGTTCATCTTCAACTAATAAGATGGTTTTCATAAAAATGATGTGGTCGCTTCGAAAAAAACTAAATGAAAACAAGTTTAGAAGAAGCCTAGTTTACCAATTCAAAATTCAATAAAAGCAACTTTAAGACATTTATTGACAAAACACATTGAACTCATCACAAGGGGTGTTCCCTAATTCTGATGGCTATAAACTGCAATAGCATGCTAACCATGCAACAAACAACCGGTCTTATTCTCTCTGGCGGTGGTGCCAGAGCAGCCTATCAAGTAGGTGTATTGGCCGCCATTGGCCGCATGCGGCGCGAAGCAGGTGTTGCACACGGAAACCCCTATCCAGTCATTTCTGGTACCTCAGCTGGCGCCATCAATGCTGCATTCTTGGCCAGCAATGCAGACCGATTTGACGAAGCGCTTCAGGACTTGGTCTGTGTTTGGCGCCATTTTCAAGTTGAGCAGGTATACCGTTCCGACGTCTTGGGCATGATCAGGTCCGGCGCACGGTGGTTGTCTTTGTTGTCTTTGGGTTGGTTATTGGCGCAGAAAAAACTCCGCCCTAAATCACTTCTGAACAACGACCCCTTGAGCGAGTTGTTAGCGCAACACATCGATTTTCAACGCTTGCCTCATCTTCTCGAGCAGGGTCATTTGCGTGCACTGGCCATCACTGCGTCGAGTTACAGCACTGGCGAACACGTTACTTTTTATGACAGTTGTCACCCCGTCACGCCTTGGGTGCGCAACCAACGTCTGGCACAACACTGTCGCTTGACGCACGACCACCTTTTGGCCAGCTCGGCCATTCCTTTTATATTTCCAGCTACGCGGCTTGATGGCCCTCAGGGCGTCGCTTATTTTGGCGATGGCTCTATGCGGCAAACCGCCCCCATTTCGCCTGCCATTCATTTGGGTGCCAGCAAAATCTTAGTGGTAGGGGCTGGCCGAATGCTAGAACCCCCCAAGAAGAGCCAAGAGGAGCCCACGTACCCTTCACTGGCCCACATTGCAGGCCATGCTTTGTCCAGCATCTTTTTGGATTCCTTGGCTGTCGACGTGGAACGCATGCAGCGCATCAATCAAACGCTGGAACTGATTCCTGAAGAGAAGCGACACACCACTCATTTACGTCCTGTTCAGTTGCTACTCATTGCACCTTCACAGCGATTGGATGCCATTGCAGCAAAGCACGCAGATGCATTGCCCAATACCGTCAAAAGCTTGTTGCGCACCATGGGTGCAAGCACCAGTTCAGACGCCGGCCAAGGCCAAGGCTTTGGTCTCGGACAGGGCAACGCGCTGGTCAGTTATTTGTTGTTTGAGGGGGCCTACACCCAAGAGCTGATGGCCTTGGGAGAATCAGATGCCCAGGCCCAGCAAGAAGAGATTTACAAATTCTTTGGCTGGGCGGGTAAATGACGGGGTCAAATAAATGGGGTCAGATCAACATTAATTTGATCAATCAATGAGGTTAATGCCTCGTGGGGGCTTCCTCATACTGGGGTACCAGAAATCGTCAGCCCCCACGAGGCATTAACCTCACTGATTGGAAATTAATGTTGATCTGACCCCATTTATTTTTTAAGCCTGTAACTTAAAGCGCGAAACCTCACGGCGTGTGGCATCTGCGCTGTTTGACAACGATATGACACTGGCTGTCATTTCCTCGGATGCAGCAGCGTTGCTGTTGGCAATGCGATCAAGGCCTGATAAGTTGGCATTGATCTCTTCAATGGCAGAGGCTTGCTGTTCCAAAGAGGCCGAGATGCGCTGTAACAGGCTGTCGGTCATTTGTGAAATTTCGCCTACCTGGGCCATGTCCTTGCTGACCTCCGTAACGGCCAAAACAGCTTTGGCGGTTTCGCTGGCAGCTGCTTGTACCAACTGGGCAATCTCTTGAGAGCTGGCAGCACTGCTAACCGCCAGCTTGCCCACTTCATCAGCCACCACGGCAAAGCCTTTGCCATGCTCGCCTGCGCGGGCTGCCTCAATGGCTGCGTTCAAGGACAAGAGATTAGTTTTATTTGCAATTTTCTCGATCACGCTAGTGATCTTGCTGATTTTTTCAGAGTTGTTTGCAATGGCTGTGACCACTTCCACCATGGCCGCCATTTTTTGAACGCCTGCCTGAACACGCGCTACCGACTCGCGCGATCTTTCTGATGCCATTTCAGTATTGTTAGACACATCATCAATGGCTTGGCTAGATTGTTTGACTGCGGCCGCAACCTGGCTGATGGCCATGGTTTGGTTTTGTGCACCGTCGGCAATTTGGCTAATGGCTTCTGACGTTTCTTTGGAGGCCAAAGCCAACTGACGGGTGTTGACGTTGATTTCGTGCATGGCTTTGACCAACGCATCCAAGGACGAATTGATGTTGTCGCGAAGTACCGACAAGTCACCTTGACCCGCTGCTACCACTCGGTGGCTTAAGTCACCGCTTGCCAAATTGCGCATCACTTGGCCAATGTCGCTTAACATGAGGTTAAGTGACGACATAGCGAGTTGGGCGTTGTTGATGGATTTGCCATATTCGCCTTGCGCATTGACATCGATAGCGTATGCAAAATTGCCCTCTTGCAAAGCCTGTGTCACATTGTTCAAGGTGGCAATGGTGGACTCTACCCGTGCCAAACTGGTGTTCACGGCCGACTTGAGTTTGTCCATGTCTCCTTTGAGGGAGGCTTTGACCGGCTTGGAAAAGTCGCCTTGTGCTAAAAATTCCATTGTGGTGTTGACTTCTACCAAAGCATCTCCAATGACTTGCAACAAGCGGTTGAAAGAGGCAGAAGTCAAGGCTATCTCGTCAGAACCGCGAACTTTGACGCGGTGTGTCAAATCAAAGCTCTCTGCAATGGTGTTCATTGAACTTTGCAAAGATTGAAGAGGCTTTTGGATGCTGCGAGTGACCCAATAGGTTAAGCTTAAAAAGACCAGCGCAAACAAAATAGACAAGGCACTCGCCATGGCGAAACTGTAAGCTGCGTTCTTAGAAAGTGAACTTGCCAAGTCACTCATTTGCTTTGTCAATTGATCATCTTGTGCTTTGAGAATGTTCATCTTCTCGGAAATTGCAGCCCACCATGCAGCAGGTGCAATGCCATAGTCTCCGTCCGTGGCTTTTTTAAGAACTTCATTGCGCAAGACCAGGGCTTCTTTGACACCTGGTTTGTCAAGAGCCAGTGTGAGAGACTGCACATCAGTTGCATTGGCAGTTTGGCGATAGAGTTTTTCGAAGTTTTCTTGCCGTGCGATGTTGCCAATGAGCTGCGCCAATGCTTCAGGGGTCATAGACTTATTGGCTGTGAGAGTGGCATTGATGCCAGCGCGCTCTCGACCTGCGTATTCTTTGAAACTGATCAAGTAGCTGTATGCGCGAATACGTTGTGCAAACTCGACTGAGGGGGAGTCAGCCACGGCACTGTCAATGGTGTCTATGAGGGCACTGATACGGCCCGAGTACCACTGAATGGCCACGCCTCCTACAATTGCTTTGGCATCGACTTCTTGACGCTTGGCAGTGAGTGCTTGGCGCAATGCCTCCAGGCCTTGGTCAGCAGGATTGGCGACAACGCCAATCGAGGCAACACTCTTTAAATATTTGATGGTTTGAGTGGCTTGCGCAAGGTTGGCGTCAGTCTTCAATCGCTGGGCTTTCAGAGCGCTTGTCGTGGCCTCGCTTCCACCAGAAGCCAAGAAACCCGCAGTCATGCCTCGCTCTGACTGCAACTCATGCACCAATTGCCCCATTGTGGCCACTTCAGAGACCACCGATGCACTCAAGGCATATTGATTCTTTTCAGTCCAAAACACCCATACTTTGTCTAGTGACAAAAAACCCAAGGCAACCAGTAAAGGCAAAACAAGCAAGCTCAGCTTTGTGCGAATTTTGAGAGATTCAAGAGACATCGATATTTCCTATTTAAATCGATCATAACCTTGCTCAATGACACGCTCCTATTGGTACAAACAATGTGTTTGAATTGACAAGCTTCCAAATTAATGACTTTAGTACTCAATTTCAAAAGAGACAATCACAAATTAGAGGCCAGTGTCCATTCGCCGCGTGATCGTCGATGGACAGGGGTTGTGCAAGTCATTTCTGAGGTAATTCGGACTGAAGAGGGCATCAAGCCAGTGAAGCCCATAGAATGCCGCTTCAACCAAAAGGCATAGCCTATCAATGAGCAAAAAAATGAAAACACCAGCGCGTCATTTAATTGCATACACCTTGTGCATCTTTTCACTCTCGTCTGTTTGGGCGCAAAGCGACTTTGCGCAAGTGGCTGCCAAAGAGCCTGGCGCTCAAGTTACGGCTTCCGGCTTGGTTTTTAGATCACTCAAAGACGGCCAAGGTGCCAGTCCTTCGGCCACTGACAAAGTCAAAGTGCACTACCGTGGCACTTTTCCCGACGGCAAAGAATTTGACAGCTCTTACAAGCGCAATCAAGCCATTGAATTCCCCTTGAACGGCGTGATTCCCTGTTGGACCGAAGGCGTTCAATTGATGAAAATGGGCGGCAAAGCCAAATTGACTTGCCCGCCCAACATCGCCTACGGATCGCGTGGCGCCGGTGGCGTCATTCCACCGAATGCCACGCTTCAATTTGAAGTAGAACTGATTGCCATTGCAGGCAAATAATTAACCAACTTGGAATCAGTGATGCGAACACAGGTCGTGATTGTGGGTGCAGGCCCATCGGGTTTATTGCTTGGACAAATTCTTTTCAAGGCTGGCGTCGACGCCGTCATTGTTGAGCGTCAGAGCCCTGAGTATGTGTTGAGCCGTATCAGGGCGGGTGTTTTAGAGCAGGTCACCTTGGACATTTTGGCGCAAGCGGGTGTCGACCAGCGTTTGAAGAGAGAGGGCTTGGTGCACACAGGATTTGACCTGCTGTTCAAAGGTGAGCGTCATCGCATTGATTTGGAAGCTTTAACGGGTGGCCAAAAGGTCATGGTTTATGGGCAGACAGAAGTGACTCGCGATTTGATGGACGCCCGCCAAGCAGCAGGACTCACCACCATTTATGAAGCCAATGATGTTCAAATTCAGGGTTTCGATTCAGAACACCCCAGTGTCTCTTATGAAAAAGACGGCCAGCGTCACACCATCACGTGTGATTTCATAGCAGGCTGCGATGGCTTTCATGGCGTTTGCCGTGCCAGTGTGCCAAGCCAATCTATTCAAGAATTTGAAAAGGTGTACCCGTTTGGTTGGCTGGGTGTGTTGTCAGATACGCCCCCAGTTCATGAGGAGCTTATTTATGCCAACAGCACGCGGGGCTTTGCTTTGTGTTCGCAGCGCAGCACAACACGCAGTCGTTATTACTTGCAAGTGCCCCTTACCGACAAAGTAGAGCAATGGTCTGATGATGCATTTTGGCAAGAACTGCGCAATCGCCTAGACCCTGAAGCCAGAGAGCACTTGGTGACAGGTCCGAGCATTGAAAAAAGCATCGCACCTTTGCGCAGTTTTGTGACTGAGCCTATGCGCTTTGGAACTCTGTTTTTGGCAGGTGATGCAGCCCACATTGTGCCGCCCACAGGTGCCAAAGGTTTGAACTTGGCAGCCACCGATGTCAAGTACTTGTCCGATGCCCTCGTTGAAGCCTGCATTGAAAAATCACATGCTGGCATTGACCACTATTCAACACGTTGCTTGGCGCGCATTTGGCGTGCAGAGCGTTTCTCTTGGTGGTTTACCAGCTTGATGCACCGATTCCCCGAGCAAGGTGAAATGGGGCAGCGGTTTCAAGAAGCTGAATTGAACTATCTGATTCACAGTGAAGCAGGCTCACGCACCATGGCTGAAAACTATGTGGGCTTACCGCTTCACTTTGGTGAAAAATAAGGCGTGCAGTTCAATCTGCCTTTGCACCTGAGCTTTTAACCACTGCAGCCCATTTGGGAACTTCTGCCTTGAGGAAGTTATTGAACTCTGTGGTGGTGTTGGGGCTGCTGGCCATGCCCAATTGGGCAAAACGCTCCACCACATCGGCCGATGCCATGGCGCGATTCAGAGCCGAATTGAGCTTGTTGATCACATCGGGTGGTGTGCCTGCTGGCGCCATGAAACCAAACCACGTGTAGTCGTCAAATTCTTTGTAACCAAACTCTGTAATAGAGGGCACATCGGGCAGCAGCGGCGAGCGCGTGGCACTTGTGACGGCCAATGCTTTGAGCTTGCCACTCTTGATCATGGGCACAGCAGGCGGCATGGAGGTGGATGCAATTTGTGTGTGGCCTGCAACCACGGCATTGATGGCAGCGGCTGGCTGATAGGGCACATGCACGATGTCAATTTTGGCCGCTGTTTTAAGGCGCTCCATAGACAGGTGCGTGGTGGTGCCAATGCCCGAAGAGGCATAGTTGAAGGGTGTTTTCTTGGCGGCTTCAACCAGCTCTGGCAAAGTTTTGGCGGTCACACTTGGGTTCACAGTAAAGATGTTGGGGGTCTTAGGGCCTAGCGCAACGGGCGCAAAGTCTTTCAGTGCGTCGTAACCAGCATCTGCATACAGAGAAGGATTGACCGCAAAGGCCACGCTGTGAACCAAGATGGTGTAACCATCGGGTGCGGCGCGTTTGACTTGGCTAGAAGCAATGTTGCCGCCAGCGCCACCTTTGTTTTCGACGATGAAATTGCCACCCGTGAGTTCATTCAACTTTTGAGTGAGTGACCTTGCCACGATGTCGGTTGATGCGCCAGGTGCAAAAGCAACGACGAGTGTGACAGGCTTGGCTTTTGGCCAATCACTTTGCGCCCAGCCTGCAAGATGCAAGCTACCGATGACCGCGAACCCCAGAAGGGCTTTGAAATATTGAACCATGGTGTTGTCTCCTTTAGATTCGAGCCAGTTCACACTGGCCTTATTTGCTTCATGCTTGCTTGACCAACGAAAAATCAAATTCAACTTCTTTGAAGGGCGCTGTTAGACCGTATTGAACCGCAACTTCTGAGTTGTCACAATTTTTAACATCTACGATCAAACCTGGACGCACGCCAAAGACGGTGTCGTTGTCGAGGTAATCTGATCCCGCAGGAAACAGCTCGGTGACCAAGCCGACATAGCCCGGCGCGCTCACGATGATGTGAAAATGTGCTGGGCGCCAAATGCCTCGGTTGCTGGCGGCCAGCAAAGCACCAACGGGTCCATCGGTTGGCACGGTGTAGGGGTGTGGTCGTATGGTCAACAAGCTGAAGCCCCCATTGGCATCGCAATTGATTTTGCATCGCAAATTTTGCGGGTCTTGCGCAGCATCTTGAGCGGGGTACAGGCCGTTGTCTGCGTTTTGCCAAAAATCAATTTGAGCATTGGGAATGGCATTTTGATGAACGTCCAAAACCCGACCATGCAACCAGACTCGCTCACCGGGTTGACCATGGGTGAGGTCGCTGCCATTAGGCTGTAGGTGCGAGTCGTGGTTGTGAAACGGCCCCAGAACACTGCTGGGCGTGCCGCCGGGTGGTTGTGACACCACATCGACCATGGATGAAATGCCCATGATGTCAGAGAACAAACTGAATTCATTGCGCTCGTCATCGGTTATTTTGGCCGCCGCAGTGAGAAATTCCAAACCTTTTAACCACTCGGCTTTGCTGAGCTGCGATTCATTCACAAAGGCATGAAGATGCTTGACCAAAAGGCTCATGACATGGGCCAGCCGTGGGTCGCTTGCTTTCGAAAAACTGGCCATGGCGTCTTGCGTGACGGCAATGTTCAAAGCGTTGGAGTGGGTAGGTACCGTCATGCATCCCTCAGAAAAAAACAGGTTCAATTCAAAGACGAACGACAGTATCACATCAAATGCATCAATCTTCTTTTAAGGGCGAGGAGAACTCACACTTTGAAGGTCAGGCATTTGTTGAACAGTCATCATGCCCAGTGCGCTGGCTGTGTCTGAACTTAGCCAAGCATCAAATTGATGCGGCGCCAAAACGACAGGCGTTCTTTTCTCGTCACCTGCTTTGTGAAATTGTTTCATGATGGGGTGATCATCGGCGTTCACGGTCAGCATGGTGAAGCTCGTGATCAATTCACCTGTTGCAGGGTCAATCCAAGTATCCCAAAGGCTGGCAATGCCCATGGGTTCTTTGGACGTCAGTTCAATTTTCCAACGAACCGCTTTGCCCGTTCCGTAGTTGGGTTCAAAAAAATTGTCCAGAATCGCAATGCCAAATCGGCGTTGCCGCCATGCAGTTCGGTAACTGGGTTTCTCGCTCACAGTTTCTGCGCGGGCGTTGTAGGTATGTCGACTGATTTTGTTGTCTTTGGCCCAGCCGGGAATCAGGCCAAACCTTGCCAAGCCACAGGCTATTCGCCCTGTTTGCTGGCTCTGCACAACAATGGGCGCCGCATAGCCTGGATAGGTTTCTGCGGGAAATTGCGCCACGGGCAAGTCAATGCCGAAATGCTGCTTGACCCATTTGCTGTTTTGAGTCGGCGTGAAGTTGGTGCACATGAAGTAAATCGCCAACTTTGAAAGTCATCGTTGCCTTGGGTCTAGGGCGTCTCGCAATCCATCCCCAAAAAGATTGAAAGACAAGACCAACAAGAAAATAGACAGGCCTGGCCAAATGGCCATCCAGGGTGCTTGTTCAATGAAGTTCTTGGCTGTGTTGAGCATGCTGCCCCAACTTGGCGCGGGAGGTTGTTGACCCAATCCTAAAAATGACAAGCTGGCCTCTGCAATGACAGCTGCTGCAATGGCCAGCGTGGCTTGAACCAACAAGGGTGGCAAGATGTTGGGCAGGATGTGCACCAATGCAATGCGCCAAGGCGGATTGCCCACTGAACGCGCCGCTTCGACATAGTCTTCCACTTTGATTTGAATCACCTGACCTCGCGTGAGTCGAACAAAGATGGGGGCCGCAGAAATGCCAATGGCCACCATGGCGTTGGTAAGGCTGGGGCCTAAAAATGCAGCCAGGGCAATGGCCAAAATTAAAAAAGGGCAGGCCAAAAATGCATCCGTGATGCGCGAGATCATGGCATCGACCGTGCCGCCCACAAAGCCAGCCAGAAGCCCTAGGGGTACGCCAATTAAAAGCGAGATGCTGACAGAAATAACGCCAGCCATGAGGGATGCCTGCGTACCCCAAATGACGCGTGACAAAACGTCACGACCAATTTCATCGGTGCCAAACCAATGCGCAGCACTGGGTGCTTTTCGAATGGCGCCCCAACTTGTGGCAATCGGATCTTGTGGCGAAATATAGGGTGCAAAAATGGCCATCAAGATAAAGCAGATGACCACGGCCAAACCGATCAGGGCGCTCGGTCTTCTGCGCAGTCGAAGCCACGCGGTGTGTGTCAGACTTTGGCTCATTTGCGTAACCTCGGATTGACCCAAAAGTAAGCCATGTCGGCCATCAGGTTGAGCAGGATGTAGGTGGTGGCCGTGAACAAAACCACACCTTGAACCACCGCATAATCTCGATTGAAAACTGCATCAAGAATGAGTTTTCCGAAACCAGGAATGGTAAAAACCTGTTCGGTTAAAACGGCACCTGACAAAAGCGTTCCGAATTCCAAAGCGCCCAAGGTAATGATGGGAGTCAAGGCATTGCGCAGGGCGTGTTTCAGAATGACGGTGCGTTCATCCAATCCTTTGGCGCGAGCCGTGCGAACATAGTCAGACTGCATGACTTGAAGCATGGCGCTGCGCGTGTGGCGCATGAGCACCGCGGCAATGGCATTGCCCAGAACAAACGCTGGCATGGCCATGCTGGCCAAGTTGCCCAGCAAGTCTTCTGTAGGGCTCACAAACCCAGATGCGGGCAGCCAACCCAGGTGCACTGAAAAAAGCATGATCATGAGAATGCCCAACCAAAAGTTAGGCGTTGACAAGCCCCACAGCGCAAACACATTGGCAGCGTAATCCCAAACGGTGCCGCGCCCCACGGCAGATGCAATGCCTGCAGGAATGCCAATCAGAACTGCAACACACATGGCCAAAAACGCCAACTCTGCCGTGACGGGCAACTTCTGCAAAATCAAAGACAGAACAGGCAATTGTGTTCTGACCGATTCGCCTAAATCACCTTGCACCACACCGGCGATCCAATAGCCATATCGCACGGGAAGTGGTTCATCCAAATGCAACTTGGCCGTGAGGTAGGCCACCACGTTGGGGTCTTGCTCTTCACCTGCCAAAATTTTGGCAGGGTCTCCAGGCAGCAATTGTTGCAGCCCGAAAATGAGCATGGACACCAACAGCAGTGTTGGCAAAATGGAGAAGAGGCGTTTGACCAGGTAACTTGTCATGGTGCCATTTTCAGACCTGAAACACGCAAGAGACCATCAGGAATATTTCGAACACCAGCCAGTTTGCCGTTGTAGGCCCACAACCAATTGCGGTGGTAGAGATAAATCACAGGACGCTCTTTCAGAACTTGTGCAGAAATTTGCTCCATGATTTTTTTGCGTTTGACAGGGTCACGCTCGGCACGCGATTGGTTCAAAAGCGCATCTGTTTCGGCGCTGCAATAGCCAGCGTAATTGAGAGGCTGTTTGCAACCGTGAAAGCTGAACATGTTGCCATCAGGATCAGGACGACCACTCCATGAGAGCACGTAGGCTTCAAAATCGCCTTTGTCTGCCATGTTCAGAGACGTTGCAAATTCAGTGGTTTGAATTTTGACATCAAAACCGGCGTCGCGTGTCATGGCTTGAATGACCACGGCCAAACGCTGTGCGTCTGAGGCCGTTGTGGTCATGAGGGTGAAGCTGGGTTTGACAACCCCTGCTTCTTTCAGCAAAGCCTTGGCTTTTTCGATGTCGCGTTTGGGCATCGGTACATTTTTGGCGTAATACGCGTTGGTCGGTGCAACCCATTGGTTGCCCACCAAGGCTTCGTTGTCCATCACAACTTGGGCCAAGCCTTGTCGGTCCAAAGACAACTCAAAGGCTTCGCGCACTTTGGCATCGCGACCTAAAGGGTTCTTTTTGGCTTGCTCACTTTTGCCCACGTTGATGGTGATGCCTTGGTAGCCAATTTCGGTGATGCGAGAGACTTTGTACTTTTTGTCCTTCATGAGGTTTTCAACATCGTTGGACGCCATTCGTTCAATGAAGTCGAGTTGACCTGATTTCAAATTGGCCAAACGCACGGTAGCGTCTGGAATGGGTGTGTAGATCACTTTTTCAAAGTGAATCGCATCTTTGTTCCAATAGTTGGCAAACTTTTCAAGCACGATGCGGTCTTGCGCCACGCGTTCTGCAAACTTGAAGGGGCCAGAGCAGACCGGATTGGATCCAAACTTATCGCCCGCAGCTTGTGCCGCTTTGGGTGAAACCATCATGCCGGCTCGATCAGTGAGTTGAGCCAGCAGGGGGGCAAATGGGGCACTCAAATTCAAACGAACGGTGCTAGGGTCTATCACATCAACACTGGTGACGGGCGCTAATTCGCCTCTGCGGTTGGAACCAGGCAGATTTTTGTGACGCTCAATGTTAAATTTGACTGCCGCTGCATCGAGCTTTTCTCCATCGTGGAAAGTAACGCCCTGGCGAATTTTGAGGGTCAGTGCTTTGCTGTCTGCAGACCACTCGTAGCTGGATGCCAGTTGCGGCAAGATGTTTAATTTTTCGTCAATGTCAAAGAGTTTGTCGCACAAAGAGGAAAAAACAATTCGGCCCACAAAGCTTCGCGCCAAGGTCGGGTCAAGCACATCGGGATCTTCTGCAAGGCCAATGCGCAAGGTTTGCGCGCTGGCCACGCTTTGACCCAAGGCTAGAAAAAGCGCTATCGGCAGAAGCAAGTACTTTGGGGGTTTGAAAGTCATGACATATCTCCAGTGAAAAAATTAAGAGGTTTGCACAAAAGCAGATTGCAACAATTTAAGGTGTTGCGCATCGCGGCTCAAATTGGGTTGAAAGATGACTGAATCGGGTAGTGGCAAATCTTGCCAGAAGTGACAGGCAATTTGATGCGTCCCATGCACTTGAATGCTTGGCACTGTGGTTTGACACAGTTCAGTTGCATGCGGGCAGCGAGTGTGAAAGTGACAGCCCTTCGGCGGATTCATAGGGCTGGGCACATCTCCCCCCAAAAGGGTGCGTTGTTTCTTGATGCTGGGGTTTGGCCTTGGTATGGCACTTAAAAGTGCTTGTGTATAAGGGTGGCGAGGTTGCTCAAAGAGTTGGTTCTTGTCTGCCAACTCCACCACTCTGCCCAGGTACATCACAGCCACACGATCGGCGATGTGTTTGACAACAGCCAGGTCGTGGGCAATAAATAGATACGCCAAGCCAAAGCGTCTTTGCAGGTCTTGCAGCAAGTTCACAACTTGGGCTTGCACTGAAACATCGAGTGCAGAAACGGCTTCATCGCAGACGATCAATTGAGGTTCAACGGCCAAAGCCCGCGCAATACCGATACGCTGTCTTTGACCGCCAGAAAATTCATGCGGATAGCGCTGCGCATGCTCAGGTGCAAGGCCCACAAGTTTTAACAATTCTTGCACCCGCTCGGTATGCCGACCGGAGTGCAGATGGTGCAGTTTTAAAGGTTCACTCAAGCATTGAAAGACCGTCATGCGCGGATTGAGCGACGAGAAAGGGTCTTGGAAAATAATTTGCATTTCTTTGCGCTGAGAGCGCAATTGATCTGCAGACAGGCCGCACAAATCTTGGCCAGCAAAGACCACCTTGCCTTGAGTGGGTTCAATGAGGCGAAGCACCAGCCGACCTAATGTGGACTTGCCGCAACCCGACTCTCCCACCACACCTAAGGTTTCGCCAGCATGCAAATGGATGTCGATGCCATCGACTGCGCGAACCTTGTTGGGGTTGCGATCAAACCATCCCGCATTCACTGGGAAATGCTTGACCAGTCCTTGTACTTGGAGCAGAGGTGGATCAATGTTTGACATGAGGCATCAATGTTTCTGCTTTGAGTGGTGCTCGCAAGCAGGCACTCCAGTGACCCGGTGTGATCTGTGCGAGTTGGGGCCTTTCTGTAAGGCATGCATCTTGTACAAACGGACAGCGCTCTGCAAAAGTGCAGCCCGTCGGACGATTCAATGGATTGGGCACCTGCCCTTCAATGGAGGCAAGCCTGCCTTGCACCTCATCCAAACTTGGAATGGAGCCAAGCAGGCCCACAGTGTAGGGGTGCTGCGGCGTATCAAACAGCGCTTGAACAGGTGCTTGCTCAACCACTTGGCCTGCATACATGACCACAACGTGATCGGCTACTTCCGCCACAACACCCAAATCGTGGGTGATGAGCACAATGGCTGTTCGCGTTTCTTCTTGCAGTATTCGCATTAATTCAAGAATTTGCGCTTGAATGGTGACATCCAGTGCGGTGGTAGGTTCGTCAGCAATGAGAAGTTTGGGATTGCAAGAAAGAGCCATGGCAATCATGACCCGCTGCCGCATGCCGCCCGACAATTGATGCGGATAGTCATTGAGTCTTTTCTCTGGCGCCGGTATTCGAACTTTTTTGAGCATTTTCAAAGCGCGTTCGGTGGCTTGATTTCTGTCAAGTGGCAGATGCCGCATCAGGCCTTCCACAATTTGCTCACCCACCGTGAATGCTGGGTTGAGGGAGGTCATGGGCTCTTGAAAAATCATGGCCATTCGATTGCCACGCAGATTTTGCAACTGGCTGGCTGGGGCGCCCACCAACTCTTGGCCTTCAAATTGAATAGAGCCGCTTTTGACAGAGCCCGCAGGTTTGGCCAATAGACCCATGATAGACAGGGAGGTTACGCTTTTGCCGCAGCCAGACTCGCCCACAATGGCCAATGTTTGACCCGCAGCCACACTGAAACTCACGCCATCGACCGCAGTCAGTTCACCCGCATCAGTGTCGAAGGTGGTGACCAAGTCTTTGACTTGAAGAACGGTGGGCGATTGTGGAAGGCTGCTCATGGTTTGAGCCGAGCTTGGTGAAAGCGTTGAATTTGCGCCTCAATGAGGGTTCGATCTGTAAGGCCAACCGAGTTGTGTCTGCCAGGCAAGCAACTTAAAAACGGTTGAAAGCGCTCTAGGCTTTTGTCGTACAAACGCCTGAGTTCCCAAAGTGGGTCTTCGTGGTCATCCACTCGCAGGTCTAGTTGGAGGTAGTCTTCGTCAGCATGAATTCTCAAAGCTGCAGATTGTTTGCCTCGCTTGTCGCCACCTGCCTCTTCGCCAGCCTGCATGGCCAAAATGAGTCTCTCTGCAAGGGGCATGCCCTCTGTGGCTTCAAAAACCCTGGCCGTTTCTGCCAAAACTTGAGGCCCCGCCAGCATGTTGCCTGCAATGCTGAAATTGGGGCCCGATGCGTGGCCACACCAATCGATACAGGCTCTACCAGTATGCGCAAAAGCCTCTCCTTGGAGGGGTAACACATGGACTTGCCTTTGGTCATAACCTGCATCGGTCTGCAATAAATCATGCATGACTTGGTGCGACTTCATACCGCTTTGCATGAGCTTCAGACCCAAGGGTCCGAGCAAAGGATTCATGAGAGCTTGGGTTGAAACTGCGCCAACGCCGCGTTGTGTGTGAACGCACAAGGCACCCACGGCAAAAAATTTCGAGGCAATCGCCACACCCAAAGTGCCATTGGGTTCTCGAGCAAGCAAAGACCAGGTCATGATTGTTGTTCTAAATTGGTGCAATATTCCAGTATCCTACGATACTCATGCAATAAAGATGCCTGTCAGTCACTTTTTTTCAAATACACATGTGCTATTTATTCACGGTGTCTGAACCCGATTAAGATTTGGACATGTCTGACAGATCATCTTTGCCAATGAATTCATTCCAGCTCAAAGCGCTTGCCATCAAGCCCTCGAGTGAATGTGTTTGCTCCCTCAAAATTTGCAGGGGCTGGGAAAGCGTCAGTGATGACCGCTGGCCGTCCAAGCAATTGAAGCTTGTGGGCACTTTGCGCCGAGAGTTGTTGGAAGGTGAGACTGAGCTCAGCTTTGAAGAGTTTCATCCAAACGGCACGCGTTATGACTCACCCGCAGCGCCGGTTGCTTTGAACTATTTTCCCTACAACCGCGCCGATGTTTATGGCTGCCAACAATGCGGTTGTGCTGTTTTAAAGTACACCGAATTTGGTGGCTACTATGTCGACCAGCGCGTCAGGCTGATTGATGCCACTCTTCTCATTGATGATTGCTAAGCGGGTTGGCCGCGAAGGAATGACATAAATTGTGGCAGTGAAGCGGGTAATGCTTGGCCCCGCCAAACCACATGCTGATCTGTTCTGCACAAAACCAGCGCGTGCTCATAAGCTGAAGGTTTGTGAGTTTCGTCTTCAAGATCAATGAGGTTCAAGGGCATGTCATAGCCCTCAGCCATCTTCAAAAGTTCTTGCACGTCAATCTGACCATCAAATCGAAGCAGGTTGTAGCCATTGCCGAGCGCATCATAAAGTGATGTTCCGTCTTTGCGCCAAAAATGAGGTGCTCTGCAACCCGGAAGGGTGGAGGGCGTGAACGAACCCATGGTGTAGGCAGGCGCTGGTTCTTCCTCGTGAGAAATGATGGGTGACTTTTCATAAAAATACCCAAAATTCAAACCTTCACAGCAAAACTGCTGCACATTCAAGTCATAAGCTTCACTGCCAACCAACTCACGCGCGGCTGCACCTTCTGCATCTGGGGCTTCGATGTTGTGGGGCACTGCTCGACGTGCCTTGATCATCTTTTGTGCGTGGTTCATCACAAAGTGAGAAACCTGCTCCGTAATGGGATGTCTTTCGGCTTCATAGGCATCTAAGATATTGGCATGGGCCCAACCATTGACAACGGCACCCAGTAGCCACGCCAAGTTGGTGGCATCTGCAATGCCTGCATTCATGCCATAGCCAGCGTAGGGAACCCAAAGATGTGCAGCATCACCCGCTAAAAATACGCGACGGTCGCGAAAGTGATTGGACAGCAACCTTTTGCCCACCCAATCTTCTTTGGTGATAATTTCATATTCGAAATTTTGATCGACGCCCAAAATGTTGCGAATCGATTGATCGCGATCGACAGAGTCAAACTCAGGTTCGTCAGGGTGAAGGTGGTTGTGAACCAACCACGTTGAACGGCCATCAATGGCAAAAACCGTGCCGCAGCGCCGAGTGTTGACGGTGTAGTAGCACCACGCAAGTTTTCCTGGCAAAAGATTGACCAGATGTGGTGCCCGAATGTGGGTCGATTGAACGCGCTGTATGACATCAGTGCCTTCCAGCTTGGCGCCAATTTTTTTGCGCACAAACGAACTGCCGCCATCACAGCCAGCCACATATTGAACTCTCAATGTTGAGCTCTCTTGAGTATCTAAATTCAAAAGAGTGACGCTCACACCCTGTTCATCTTGCACAAAATCGGTCACTTGGGTTCGATTCAGCAGTGTCACGCCATCTTGTGCCACGGCATGTTTTAAAAGCAGTGGCTCTAGGTAGATCTGGTTGATTCTGTGTGGCGGCTCGGGTGTGTCCCATTCGGTATCAGGCCCACCTCTCTCGGTGTACCTGTCTCTGCGGCAAGGAATAGGGATGCGCGTCAGTTCTGTGCCCGTCATGGCAGTGCGAAACACCACATCGTTGGGGAAATCTTCTGGCAATCCTGCGTCACGCAGAATGGGTGCAACGCCTAGCCTGCGAAAGATTTCCATGCTTCTGGCAGAAACATGGTTGCATTTGACGTTGGGGGGCTCGGCAAATTGGCGAACCTCAACGATGTGAACTTTGACGCCTTTGTGTGCCAAGTCCATGGCCAAAGTTAAGCCCACCGGGCCCGCGCCGACCACCAGCACATCGCTGTCAAATTGCAAATTCATGAGAAGCTTTAGTTAAGTTTGATGTTGGCTTGGCGAATGACTTTGGCCCATTTCTGGGTCTCGCTTTTGATGTAGGCATCTAGCCCTTCCATGGAGGTAGCCACTGGCTCCATGCCGTTTTGACGCATTTGGGCTTTGATCGATTCGTCATTCAAGGCGGCCGTAAATTCTGTGTTCAGGCGCTGAATGATGGCGGCTGGCGTGCCAGCTGGGGCTACCAAGCCAAACCAGCCTGTTGAGTCATAGCCTGTGAGGCCGCTTTCAGAAAGTGTAGGCACTTCAGGCAAGTTGCTCAGCCTTTTGGGGCTGGTCACCGCAAATGCTTTTAACTTGCCAGCTTTGATGTGGGGCAGGGCGGCCGCCAGGTCGGTGACCGACAATTGAATTTGGCCAGACAAAGTGTCCATGGCTGCGGGGCCAGAGCCACGGTATGGGACTTCGATCATTTTGAGGTCGGCCATTTGCGTGAACAAGGCCGTCGACAAATGCATGGCGGTGCCATTGCCGCCATGTCCAATAGACACTTTGCCAGGTTGTGACTTGGCATAGGCAATGAGCTGCTGCATGTTCTCGGCGGGCACAGATGGGTGACCTACCAGCACAAAGGGAATGGCGGCCAGCATCGTAATGGGTTGAAAATCTTTGGCCACCTCAAAAGGCATTTGAGGATACAGACTTGAATTGGCGGTAAGCCCGCCTGCCGCACCAACGCCCAATACATAGCCGTCTGGGGCGGCCTTGGCGACCACACTCAGGCCAATGTTGCCGCCTGCGCCTGGCCGGTTGTCAATGACCAAGGGTTGACCTAACTTGTCGTTAAGCCGAGTCGACAGAATTCGAATAATGGCATCCGAGCTGCCGCCAGGTGGAAAAGTGACCACAATTTTGATGGGCTTTGACGGATAGTCGGCCATTTGGGCAGCTGCTGGTAGAGCGCTCAGCAACTCTAGCAAGGCCATCAAACCCAAGGGCATGAGATAAAGCAAACGTCTGCGCATAAAAGCTCCTAATTTGGAAACACTTTAGCTTTGAGAATCTTCAATTGCAATCAGGGCTTGAACCGATTCATGACCTTGGTGAACTTGGAGAGAACAAGAATTCGATTTTCTGTGACAGAAGCTCACGCGCTTGGGGTTTCCGTCATTCCTTCTCGGAGTGAGGCGTGATAGCGTGTAGTGTCCAATTGATGTTCAATTTTTGTTCAAATGGCAACCCTATGAAGAAGCCTTTTTTACCTCAGTTTATCTGTTGTCTTGTTTTAGGCTGGCTCCCCTTCTTGAGCATGGCGCAAGATTGGCCAGCCAAAGCGGTGCGAATTGTGGTGCCCTACCCAGCGGGCGGCGGTGTCGATGCTGCAGCACGGCTAGTAGCCCAACACTTAAGCAGTGTATTGGCTCAATCGGTTGTGGTTGATCCCAAGCCAGGGGGTGGCACTGTCATTGGCGCTGAAATGGTCTCTCGTGCCGCGCCAGATGGCTACACCTTCCTGCTCACAGGCGGTTCCACCATGTCGCTGTTGCCTCTCACCCATCCGGGCAAATTGCCATTTGACCCGCTGCTAGATTTTGTGCCAGTCGGCATGGTGTCGCGTTTGCCATTTTTCTTGATCACAGCGCCAACCAACAACTACAACTCACTCAAAGATCTGATGACAGATGCCAAATCCAAACCTGGCAGGCTGCCTTACGCAAGCAATGGCATTGGCTCTATGGGGCATGTGGGCACGGCCATGCTCATGCAAAGTGCTGGCGTTGACATGATCCATGTGCCTTATCAAGGATTTCCACCCGCCATTTCTGATTTGGTCACGGGTCGGGTCTCCATGGTCATGGCCGACCTGGCACCTGTGAAGGGTCAAATTCAAGCAGGCACCTTGCGTGCCTTGGCAGTGGCATCGCCCCAAAGATCACGCTTTATGCCCGAAATTCCCACATTGGCTGAAGCGGGCTATCCGGGTATCGAGTTTGAAATATGGATGGGCTTGTATGCACCCGCCAAAACCCCAGCCTCCATCGTGAACCGAATGAGTCAAGAGCTGAGAAAGTATTTAGAAATGCCAAGTACCCGCGAGGCGTTTGCCAAACTGGGCCACGAGACCGATGCAGCAGGGCCTGAAATTGTGAAACAAAGAATTGAATCTGAACTCAAACAGATGTTGCCTGTTGTCAAGGCAGCGGGTCTGTCAAATAAATAAGTTATGTCTCAACCCTACATTCGCACCGCCTCCCATGACTTGCTTCAAGGCTTGGTTGATTTGGGCATTGAATATTTGTTTTGCAATCTGGGCACTGACCATGCGCCTTTGATTGAGGAAATGGCGCATTGGCGAGAGCAAGGCCGCGCATTTCCCAAGTTAATTTTGTGCCCGCACGAAAACACAGCCGTTCACATGGCCGGTGGTTATGCCGTTGCAACGGGCCGTGGTCAAGCTGTGTTGGTTCACGTGGATGCGGGTACGGCCAATGCTGCCATGGGCTTGCACAATCTTTGCCGTACACGCATTCCTGTTTTGCTCATTGCGGGGCGAGCACCCATGAGCACCTTCGATGATTCAACAGGTGGGCGCGACACTTATGTTCACTTCATTCAAGAGCCCTTTGATCAAGCCAGTGTGGTCAGGCCTTATGTCAAATGGGAGTACAACTTGGCCTGGCCCTCTATGGCGCATGAGGTGGTGTCTAGGGCTGGCGCAGTCATGCAAAGTGATCCCACTGGACCGGTCTACCTCACACTGCCCAGAGAGGTTTTGGCAGCGCCCGTTGACGCTTCAAGTGTGGGTGCTTATGGCCATCAAAATCATTTGCCTGTGAAGGCGCAGGGCGCAGATGCCCAGGCTGTTCGTGCCATTGCTGAGCAACTCATGCGCTCAGACAATCCAATGCTGGTCACCGCCTATGCAGGTAGAAACCGCGAGGCTCCTGCACTGATTGAAAAATTGGCCGCATTGTGTGGCATGCGCGTTTGTGAGTTCAACACCATCTACCTGAACATACGGCGTGACTCGCCTTATTTTGGCGGCTACAACCCCGCTGCATTCACTGAGCAAGCCGACTTTGGCTTGATGGTCGATGTCGATGTGCCGTGGATTCCCAAAACCACACGTGTCAACCCCAATGCCTATTGGGCGCAATTGGATGTGGATGCCATCAAGCGCGACATTCCCATGTGGGGATTTGCGCTGAATGCGCGCATCGAAGGCGACAGTGTTCGCTTGATCACGCAATTGATCGAGGTCATTGAAAGCAGTGCTACGCCAGAGTTCAAAACAAAAGCAGCGGCCAGGGGCTCGGCCTTGAAAACTGCGCATGAGCAAAATCGACAAAGGGCTGCATCGCTTGCTCAATCAAGGGGCGTTGTCAACGCCATCAATCCGCATTACCTGTGCGCCGCAATTGGACAAAAAATTGATTTACACGATGTGGTTCTGAATGAGGCCATTCGCAATACCATGGCGGTGTTTGAGCAAATACCCCGAGAGGTGCCTGGCAGCTTAATGGGCTTGTCGGGTGGGGGCTTGGGTTTTTCAGCGGGTACAGCGCTTGGCATCAAGCTGGCGCAAGCTCAACAGAGGGTGATTCACTTTGTAGGCGATGGCTCTTTTTACTTTAGCAATCCAAGCTCGGTCTATGCGGTTGCTAAACAGTATGGCTTGCCCATTCTGACGGTGCTGCTAGACAACGGCGGTTGGTCTGCCGTGAAAGAGTCAACCTTGCGAATGTACCCACAAGGTGAGGCGAAAAGTACCAACCAGTTTGCATCTGATTTGGGCTACTCAACAGACTTTGCCGCCATTGCAGAAGCTGCTGGTGCGCATGGCGAAAGATTGGTAGATCCTGAGCAAGTTGAAGCTGCCATTGAAAGATGTTTGGCCGCCTTGGATGAAGGAAAGAGTGCATTGCTTCATGTGCGGATTACACCGCTCTGATAGAAGCCCCAGACATCTCAGAAGCCCATACTTGATTTTCAAAACATGACTCAGTTTAGACAGGATATTGAAATGAAACCATCACAACTTATGACAAACAAACGCAACACACTCGTGGGTGTGGCTCTTCTCATGTTGGCCGGTCTTTGTACATCCGTGAACGCACAAACTGCTTGGCCCAACAAAGCAATTCGCATTGTGGTGCCCTATGCGCCTGGTGGTGCCAATGATATTTTGGCGCGTGTTGTGGCTGAAAAATTAGCGCCTGCTTTGGGGCAACCTGTGTTGGTTGAAAACAAACCCGGTGCAGGGGCCGCAGTAGGCACCGAGTTGGTGGTGAAGTCTGCCCCCGACGGCTACACCTTGCTCATGGCCGCCAGTGGTCCGATTGTGTTCAACCCTGCCTTGGTGGCCAAGTTGGCGTACAACCCCATGACCGATTTAACGCCAATTTCATTGGCGGGTTCGTTCCCCATGATTCTGGCGGTCAATGAAGCGTCGCCAGCCAAAACATTTGCTGAATTGGTCGCACTGAGCAAAGCCAATCCAACAAAGTTCAACTACTCTTACCCTTCGGCTTCATTTCAATTGGTCATGGAATTGGTCAAAACCAAGACAGGTTTGAAAGCTTTGAACGTACCTTACCAAGGCAGCGCGCCATCAATCAATGCGGTCTTGACGCAAGAGGTCCAAATGACCCTGATCGATTCAGGTCCCATTGCAGCCTTGTTAAAGGCGGGTAAATTGCGTGCCCTGGGTGTGACCTCTGAGCAGCGCCTTGCTGCTTACCCCCAAGTGCCCACCCTGAAAGAGCAAGGGATTGATGTGTCGGTTAACTTTTGGAGCGGATTGTTGGCACCAGCAGGCACACCCGCACCCATTGTGAAACGTTTGCAAGAGGAAGTGGCTCGCATCATGGCATTGCCTGATGTGCAAGAGCGCATGGGCAAGCTGGACATCAAACCTGTCGGCGGCTCCTCAGCAGATTTTGCCAAAGTGATTGCCCAAGAAATTCAGCTGTGGACGCAAGTGGCCAAAGACAACAACATCAAAGCAGAATGACGGAAAAACGAATCGCCATTGCTGGTGCAGGGATTGCAGGACTGAGCACAGCACTTGCGCTTTTGCAGCAAGGTTTCAAGGTCGATGTATTCGAGCAAGCTTCCCAATTGGGTGAGGTGGGTGCGGGCTTGCAAATTTCACCCAACGGCACAAGGGTGCTGAGAAGCATAGGCCTAGATGAAGCCTTGCTGGGTTTGGTATGTCAGGCCAAGGGCAAAGAAATTCGCATGTGGAATACGGGGCAGCGCTGGAAGCTGTTTGACTTGGGTGACGACTGCCTATCGCGGTTTGGTGCTCCCTATTGGATGGTGCATCGAGGGGATCTGCACAAAGTTTTGCTGGAGGCGTTCAATGCCCGTTCAGATGTGCCAGTGCGCTTGAATGCGCGAGTTGTTCATGCTCAAAGCACTGCGGGTGGCGCAAGTTTTGAGTTGCAAGACGGCAGTCGCCATCACGCCTTTGGATTGATTGCAGCAGATGGTGTGCATTCCATTTTGCGCGAAAATTTGTTGGGAGAGGACAAGGCGCAATTCACAGGTTTGTTGGCATGGCGCGGCTTGGTTCCAATCCACACCATTTCTTCGCATTTACAAGCCCAGGTGGGCACCAATTGGGTGGGGCCGGGAGCGCACGTCATTACCTATCCTGTGCGGGGTGGACAATTGATGAATGTGGTGGGCATCATTGAAAAAGATGGCTGGCGCGGAGAGTCCTGGACAGAGCAAGGAACCCACGCAGAATTGCTCCAAGATTTTGGTCACTGGCATGCAGATGTGTGTGAGTTGATGCGCAAAATTGAGCAGCCTTTCAAATGGGCACTGCTAGGCCGTTCGCCTCAAAAGGGGTGGGCACAAGGCTCAATTTGTTTGGTGGGCGATTCAGCGCATCCCACTTTGCCTTTTTTAGCGCAGGGCGCCAACATGGCCATTGAAGATGCTGCGGTCATGGCACGCTGTATGGCAGTGCAAGAAACTTCCGAAAAAGCATTTGCACAATTTGAAAGTTTGCGTTGGCAACGCACAGCCGACATCGTGAACCGGTCGAGTGACAATGCCAAACGTTTTCACAACCCTCAGTTGTCCGATCCCGCCAAGGCAGTCGACTACGTGAGTTCTGAGTGGGACCCAGAAAAAGTGAGAAGACGCTACGACTGGCTGTTTGAATACGATGCTTTGAAAACGCCTCTATGAACAAGGCATCCCAAGTTAAAACGCCCGTTCTCATTGTGGGCGGGGGCCCTGTTGGCATGACCATGGCCTTGTGCTTGGCCAAGCGCGGCATTGCCAGTTACTTGGTGGAATTGCGCTCAGCAGAGACTTTGCCGGATGTGAAGTGCAATCACATTTCGTCTCGAAGCATGGAGCTTTTCCGATCCTTGAGTCTTTCACAAGATCTGCGTGCAGCAGGCCTACCCAACAACTACCCGCACGATGTGTCATACAGAACTAGCACCTTGGGCGAGGAGATTGCAAGAATTCATATTCCTGGCAGAAGCACCCGCCTCACCGATCATTCAGGGCCAGACGGCAACTGGCCAACACCAGAACCACCGCACAGAATCAACCAACGGTTCATCGAGCCCATCTTAAGACGGCACGTTCAAAAGCAATCCTTGATCAAGTGTTTGTATCGGCATCAGGTGCTGTCTTTCATGCAAGATGAAAATCAGGTGACAGCGCAAATTCAAAATTTAGATCAACCTGATTCACCAAGCTTTGCTTTGTCTGCCGCTTACATGGTCGGATGTGATGGCGGTCGATCGATGGTTCGAAAAGGCATGGGTGCCAAACTGGTGGGCGATGAGGTGGTGCAGCGTGTTCAAAGCACCTGCATCAGGGCGCCTCATTTAATTGAACTCATGAAAGCACCGCCTGCTTGGGCCATGTTCACGGTCAATCCTAGGCGAAGCGGCAACATTTACGCCATAGATGGCAAAGAGGTTTGGCTCATTCACAACTACCTTCGCGACCATGAAGTCGACTTTGAGTCAGTCGAACGCGATTGGGCCATTCGCACCATCTTAGGTGTCGACGATCAATTCGAATACGAAGTGATGAGCAAAGAGGACTGGTTCGGCCGTCGCTTGGTGAGCGACAAATTGCAAGATGGCCGAGTCTTTGTAGCGGGTGATGCGGCCCATTTGTGGGTGCCCTATGCGGGCTACGGTATGAACGCCGGCTTGGCCGATGCGTCAAACTTGGCTTGGCATTTGGCGGCGCAAATTGAGTCTTGGGCCTCACCCAATGCTTTGACAGCCTACGAAAAAGAAAGGCATCCCATTACCGAGCAGGTTTCTCGATTTGCCATGAACCATGCACACGCCATGAGCAAGCGCCGAAAAGAAATTCCTCACAATTTAGAAGATCAATCGACAGAGGGCGCCATGGCCAGGGCTGCATTTGGCCAAGATTTGTACGAATTGAATGTTCAGCAATATTGCTGCGCAGGCTTGAACTTTGGTTATTTTTACGATCAGTCGCCCGTCATGGTGTATGACGCAGAAAAAGCGCCTGACTACAGCATGGGCAGTTTCACTGCTTCTACCGTACCCGGTTGCAGGGCGCCCCATTTCTGGCTTGAACACGGTACATCTTTGTACGACGCCTTGGGTGACGCGTACACCTTGATTTGTTTCAAGCCGGAATGCCATGCCGAAGTCAAGGCTTTGAAAAATGCAGCGGATGCAGCCAACATGCCTCTCAAAATATTGGATGTCAGTGGACATGAGGCGATCCCCAAAGAATACGCACATCAATTTGCAATCGTCAGAGCCGATGCGCACACGGTCTGGCGCGGCGACCAATTGACCGCAGCAAATGCAGCACAAATCGTTGCCAAACTTTGCGGCTATTCGTAAGCATCAACAAGGAGCCAATATGGCGCACCGCTTAAAAAATCAAGTTGCCATCATCACTGGTGCCAGTCGGGGTATCGGCCTTGCCATTGCGCAAGCTTATGCGGCAGAAGGAGCCAAGCTGTGTTTAATTGCGACGGATCAACAGCGTTTGTTAGAAGTTCAGCATAGTTTAGGTTTGGCAGAAGATCAAATCATGACTTTGGCGGTCAATGTGACTGACCGCAATGCTTGTTTTGATGCCGTTGCAAAAGTCACTCAAAAGTTGGGTCATGTCGATGTGTTGGTCAACAACGCTGGTGTTTATCGGTCTAAATCATTTCTAGACTATTCACCTCAAGATTTCCAAGACATGTTGGATGTGAACTTGTTTGGCGTTCTCAATTTCATGCAAGCTTGCTTGCCTGGCATGCAAGAGCGGCGTCACGGTCGCATTGTCAATATGGCTTCCACGGCTGGTAAGTGGGGCTCTCGCAATCAAAGTGCTTACAACGTGAGCAAGCATGCAGTTGTGGGCATCACTCGTTGTGTGGCTTTAGAAGCCAGTCCATATGCCGTCACAGTCAATGCCATTTGTCCAGGATTTATTCAGACCGACATGGTCGAAGAGCTTAAAGCGCAGGTTGCGCAAACAACGGGCATCAGTCCAGAAGACATGGTGAAGGCCGCTTTAACCAGAGTGCCCTTGGGCCGTGTTCTAAACCCTTCAGAAATTGCGGGATTGGCCGTTTATTTAGGTTCTGCAGAGTCAAGTGGGATGACGGGCCAGTCTATTCACGTTGATGGCGGTATGGTTTTAAGTTAATTGCCAATCTCCAGACATTTCTGACGCTGAATTCGGGATAACCATAGTCTTGAATAGGTGTCGCTTCCCTCAGAATCAACGTCGTTGTAACCACGGCCATCTTGCTTGTGTGTTTTTTAAAATTCGGTACAAAACGTCATGTCTGATGATTTCATTTTGAAAACCAATGAACTTGTGAAAGAGTTCAAAGGTTTTGTTGCTGTCAATGGCGTCAATCTCAATGTGCAGCGTGGACAAATCCATGCCCTCATTGGCCCCAATGGTGCTGGCAAAACCACCGTGTTCAATTTGTTGACCAAATTTCTGATTCCAACCAGCGGTCAAATTATTTTCAATGGCAAGGACATTACCCAAACCAAACCAGCGCAAATTGCGCGCGAAGGCATTGTTCGTTCATTTCAGATTTCTGCCACCTTTCCCAATCTCACTGTGATGGAAAACGTTCGCATCGCTTTGCAGCGTGCCACTGGCACCTCCATGCATTTTTGGCGCTCCGAGCGCATCTTGAACCAACTGAACGACCGTGCCATGAGTCTGCTAGACGAAGTGGATTTGGCAAGCATGGCCAACTTAACAGCTGTCGAATTGCCTTACGGCAGAAAACGCGCCTTAGAAATTGCAACCACCTTGGCCATGAACCCCGAACTCATGCTGTTGGACGAACCTACACAAGGCATGGGCCATGAAGATGTAGACCGTGTCACTCAGTTGATTAAAAAAGTAGGTGCCAATCGCACCATTTTGATGGTGGAACACAACATGAATGTGGTGGCCAGCATTGCCGATACCATCAGTGTGTTGCAGCGCGGCCAAATCATTGCAGAAGGACCTTACGCCACAGTTTCCAAAAACCCACAAGTTTTGGAGGCCTACATGGGCACTGCAGACAACGAGTTGGAAGGTGCCCATGGCTAATTCCAAAGAGTTCTTGCGCATTAGCCAATTGCACGCCTACTATGGCGAATCGCATATCTTGCACGGCGTCGATCTGTCGGTCAATCATGGTGAGGTGGTCACATTGCTGGGCCGTAATGGCGCTGGCAGAACAACTACCGTCAAATCTATTCTGGGCTTGGTCGGACGTCGCACAGGCTCCGTCATGATTGACAACCAAGAAACAATCAATTGGCCCACTCACGAAATTGCCAAGTTGGGTTTAGGTTATTGTCCAGAAGAGCGCGGCATTTTTTCTGCCCTCACCTGTGAAGAAAACCTGATGCTCCCGCCCGTCATTGCTTCGGGTGGTATGAGCGTCGAAGAAATTTATGAGATGTTTCCCAACTTGTATGAAAGGCGCAGCAGCCCTGGCACGCGGCTTTCGGGTGGCGAACAACAAATGTTGGCCGTTGGCAGAATTTTGAGGACAGGTGCCAAATGCCTTTTGCTAGATGAGATCTCTGAAGGCCTAGCGCCTGTCATTGTGCAAGCGCTCTCAAAAATGATCACGGCGCTTAAAGCCAAAGGTTTCACCATCATCATGGTGGAGCAAAACTTTCGATTTGCAGCACCGTTGGCTGATCGGTTTTATGTCATGGAACATGGGCAAATTGTGGAAGGTTTCTCTTCACAGGAACTGTCTAGCAAGATGAGCATGTTGCATGAGTATTTGGGTGTTTGACTTTTCTTAATTCAACTGGAGTGATCTCGATGAAACGCAATCTTATTTCTTTGGCCGTAGCGGCTGCCTGTGCTTTTGCCGGATCGGCTCAAGCACAAATCTCTGACGGCATTGTCAAAATTGGTGTGCTCAATGACATGTCTGGTTTGTATTCCGACATCACAGGTCAGGGTTCAGTCATTGCAGCCAAAATGGCCGTTGAAGACTACATCAAGGCCTCAAAAAGCACTTTGAAAGTAGAAGTGGTCGGTGCTGATCACCAGAACAAGCCCGATGTGGGTTCCAATGTTGCACGCCAATGGTACGACACAGAAAAAGTCGACATGATTGCCGACGTTCCCACATCGTCTGTTGGCTTGGCCATTGCTAAAATTTCGGCTGACAAAGGCAAATTGCATGTCAACTCTGGCTCCGCCACAGCTGACTTGACAGGCAAAGCTTGCAATGCCAACACCATTCACTGGGCTTACGACACATGGATGTTGGCCAACGGTACGGGCAAAGCCATTGTGAAAAGCGGTGGCGACACATGGTTCTTCTTAACAGCTGATTACGCGTTCGGACATGCCTTAGAGCGTGACACCGAAGCCGTTGTGCTTAAAAATGGTGGCAAAGTGGTGGGCAAAGTTCGCACGCCTTTCCCAACGCAAGATTTCTCTTCATTCCTGTTGCAAGCGCAAGCCTCAAAGGCCAAGATCATTGGTTTGGCCAATGCCGGTGGCGATACCACCAACTCCATCAAGCAAGCCTTTGAGTTTGGAATTACCAAAGGCGGCCAGAATTTGGCAGGCTTGTTGGTCTTTTTGCCCGACGTTCATTCCCTCAGCTTGGAAAAAGCCCAGGGCCTGATGCTGACAGAAACTTTCTACTGGGATCTGAATGATCAAACTCGAGCATTTACCAAACGGTTTGCAGCTGCCAACGGCGGTAAGTTCCCCTCAATGGTTCAAGCCGGCGTTTACTCTAGCGTGATTCACTATTTGAAAGCGGTTGACGCTGCCAAAACCGATGATGGCACCAAGGTGGCTGCGAAGATGAAAGAGTTGCCAACGGATGATCCTTTGTTCGGCAAAGGATCAGTTCGTGCAGACGGTCGCAAAATTCACCCCGCCTATTTGTTTGAAGTTAAAAAGCCTTCGGAATCCAAAGGCCCTTATGACTATTACAAATTGGTATCGACCATTCCAGCCAATGAAGCTTTCCGCCCATTGTCTGAAAGCGATTGCCCATTGGTCGCCAAAAAGTAAACCACTCCTTTAGCTAGCTGAAATATCACCATGGAAATTTTTGGTATTCCTTCCCAAGCTCTTTTTGGGCAATTGCTAATTGGCCTCATCAACGGGTCCTTTTATGCGCTGCTTTCTTTGGGCTTGGCGGTGATTTTCGGCTTGCTGAACATCATTAACTTCAGTCACGGCGCTCAGTACATGCTGGGCGCCTTTGTGGCCTATTTGTCGTTGAACAAATTAGGCATCAATTATTGGCTTTCTTTGATATTGACCCCCTTGATTGTGGGGGCCTCGGGCGTGCTCATTGAGAAAACCATGCTCAAGCGCTTGTACAAACTAGATCACCTGTATGGGCTTTTGCTCACCTTTGGTTTGGCCCTGATCATTCAAGGTGTCTTTCGTCATGAGTTTGGTTCATCGGGTATGCCATACCCCGTACCTGAAATTTTCCAAGGTGTTTTCAATTTGGGTTTCATGTTTCTGCCTAAGTACCGTGCTTGGGTCATTGGTGTTTCATTGTTTGTGTGTCTCACCACTTGGTTTGTCATTGAGCGCACCAAGCTGGGCGCCTATTTGCGGGCTGCTACTGAGAACCCCACCTTGGTTCAAGCATTTGGTATCAATGTGCCGCGCATGGTCACACTCACCTACGGTTTTGGCGTGGCGCTTGCAGCCTTGGCGGGTGTCATGGCTGCACCCATTTACCAGGTCAGCCCCATGATGGGTGCTGACATCATCATTGTGGTGTTTGCTGTGGTGGTGGTGGGTGGCATGGGCTCCATCATGGGGGCCATCCTGACTGGATTTGGCTTAGGCTTGGTTGAAGGTCTGACCAAGGTTTTTTATCCAGAGGCTTCCAATACCGTCATCTTTGTGATCATGACCATTGTTCTCTTGCTTAAACCCGCCGGACTGTTCGGTACTCAAAAGTAATGCCCATGTCCAACGCCTCATCAACCGTTTTCAAGACTCAGTCTTTTACACACCAGTGGGTGGCATTTGCCATCATGGTTCTGTTTTTTGCAATCGCACCCATTTGGGTTTATCCCATCTTCCTCATGAAGGTCATGTGCTTTGCTTTGTTTGCATGTGCTTTCAATTTGTTGTTGGGCTTTGGGGGTTTGTTGTCCTTTGGGCATGCCATGTTCTTGGGCACTGCGGGCTATGCAGCAGCGCATGCCGCCAAAGTCTGGGGCTGGAATCCAGAGGTGGCCGTTCTTTTTGCAACTGCGTGTTCAGCAGGGCTGGCGCTCATCGCAGGCTCCTTGGCCATTAGACGGCAGGGCATTTATTTTGCAATGATCACCTTGGCGCTTTCGCAAATGGTGTACTTCTTCTATTTACAAACACCTTTTACCGGTGGTGAAGACGGCATTCAAAGTGTGCCACGTGGCAAATTGTTTGGCCTTTTTGACCTTTCGGAAAACACAGCCATGTACTTGTTTGTGTTCACCATTTTTTTGGGTGGATTTACATTCATATGGCGAATTGTTCACTCGCCCTTCGGCCAAATTCTGAAGGCCATTCGTGAAAATCAAGACCGTGCTATTTCACTGGGCTACGACACCGATCATTTCAAATTGCTTGCCTTTGTCATCTCGGGTGCATTGGCGGGCACTGCTGGCGCCACCAAGGCCTTGGTATTTCAACTGGCATCACTGACAGATGTGCATTGGTCTATGTCGGGTGAGGTGGTTCTCATGACTTTGTTGGGCGGCTTGGGCACTTTGTTTGGACCCGTGGTGGGGGCTGCCATCATTGTCTCCATGCAAAACTATTTGGCGCAGTTTGGTGCTTGGGTCACCATCATTCAGGGCTTGATCTTTGTCATTTGCGTCATGGCATTCCGCCGAGGCGTCATTGGTGAAATTGCAAATTGGCTTAAAAAGCCACTTTGATTGCGTGATCCCCATTCAAAAAAACCTGCTGAAGCAGGCTTTTTTGGGGCTTACCGCATGAAGTTTTTGACGTAGTCTGCGCCTAAGCCAACGCTTTCAAAATGTGCTCGGTATTTCTCGATGCGAGTAAAGACATCGTCGTAGCCGGTGGCATTGCCTTGAGGGTCAACATACATGAGCGAGCCATGCACCGTGAACAAGGTCATCATGTCTTGGCAATCGTCCGGTACCACCAAGGTGTGTGTCTCGCCTGGAGGCTCAAAGACATAGCTGCCTTCTTGGGCCACCCAGTTGTGCTCTAGGTACAACCACTTCCCGCGAATGACATAGGCATGAACCTGACCAGAATGTCGATGCCTTTGAAGCAAGCCTGAGCGTTTGACCCTGAGCAAATGCACATAAAAACCACCCGTGACATTCAAATGAATGGGGCGAGACCAAACGCCAGGTGCGACGAGCGCCCACATTTTCTCATCGTCTGTATTGACATCGGGTATGACCATGTCGGGCGTCATGCCCCACGGTTGAGGCTTTGCATAGGGGATGCGATCGGTGTCGTTGGCGCTCATGGTGCTATCGGTTGGTAGAAATCAGTTGCGTGAATCAAGGCTAGCGTCATTCTAATTTGATGCGTGCTTCGTCAATGATTTTGCTGTAACGCGCATACTCATTTTGAATGTGTGCACTCAATGCATCGGGCCCCATGAAGGAAGGGTACAGGCCCGCTGTATTCAGCTTTTGCCGCACCTCGGGGTCGTTCAGAGCGGCTTGCAAATCGTCTGCAATCTTTTGCGTCACATCCTTGGGCGTGCCTGCAGGGGTGGCCACTGCAAACCAGGCCACGGCTTCATAGTCTTTGATGCCAAGTTCTATGGCAGTGGGAACTTGCTTCAGTGCTTCAAGCCGTTCGCGCGTGGTGACAGCCAAGGGCCTTAACTTGCCAGATTCCAGCATGGGTGCCACTTCATTCAAATTGGTCAACACCATGGTGACATGGTTGCCCATGACGGCATTGGCTGCCAGGGCGCCCCCTGTGAAGGCCGCATAGGTGAAGTCTGTGCCCGTGATGCGTTTGAATGATTCACCTGCAATGTGTTGTGTGGTGGCTGGCCCCACCGTGGAATAGGACAAGCCGCCTGGGTTTGACTTGGCCGCTTGAATGAGGTCGTTCAAAGTTTTGTAGGGGCTGGCACTGTTGACGGCAATGACTTGGGGTGATTGAACCAATTGGGCAATGGGGTCAAACGCTTTCAAGCCGTCGTAAGGCAGGTTGGTTCGCAACTTGGCGTTGATGGTCAGGCTGTTGGCAATGATGATCAGGGTGTAGCCATCGGCGGGTGCTTTGGCCACCAATGCGCCAGCAATCACGGTGCCACCGCCAGGGCGGTTGTCTACGACCACTGACTGGCCCCAGCGTTTGGCCAAAAATTGACCGACCACACGCGTCATGGTGTCTGCAGAACCGCCAGCAGGGAAGGGCACCACAATCCGCACAGGTTTGGAAGGGTAGGCTGCTGTTTGCGCAGTTGCCAACAAAGTGCTCAGGGCCAAGCCGCCCGCGACAAGTGTCTGGATCACGACTCGACGGACAAGTGTTTTCCTCATGAAAGATGCTCCTTATGTGATTTCTGCTTGTGTTCAAACAAATGAAAAATCAAACAAGCTTAAGTTCTATTTTTAACTTAATTTTGAAAGTAAGGCATCAAGGTAAACCATTGTCTGATAAAGCATCCTCAAGTCGTCATTGCCAGCCTGCACCGATCTTAAGCCGATGACCAGAATTAGGTCATTCGGCCAATGGCGCAACTGACAAAAGATTTGGCATTGGTGATGCCCGCTGCAATGCCGGCCACGGAGCCTTTTTCGGGGTAGCCCATCGATTTGAGCTTGTCGATCACAAGCTGCTTGATAGATTCTTCACCTGAAAAACTGACCAATTGCTTTTCGCGATCAATGACCAAGTCAGTTACTTTGGCCACACTGTTGATGCCCTTGACGATGGAGTTTTCACAACCACCACATTTGATGTTTTCAACTTCAACTTGGAAAGTTTGGGTCATTTTGAGGTCCTTTTTGAACGTCCGGCTTCTTCGGTGATGTCGGGATACACGCAGTATCTTCCTCTTGATATGGTTATCATATGATTTAAATCAAGGGATGTGAATGATCAACCATCCCGTTCAATGGACTTTTTTATATTCGTATGAGCCTCAAAATCGTCGTTTATTCCAAATCGGCCTGCCCCCAGTGCGAGTCAGCCAAAATGATTCTCAAGTCAAAATCATTGGCTTACGAAGAAATCAAAATTGACGACGAAGCAGAGCGCATGGCTTTTTACGAAAAATGTGGGCCTTCAGTTCGCCAAATGCCGCAAATTTTCATCAATGATCAACGTGTGGGTGGATTGGCGGGCCTGCAGGCTGCCTTGGCCCAATTGGGTTCACAGAGTCAATGAGCATGACAGCCGCCCAAGTCCAGAACATTTTGGTGCTCAGCATGATTCTGGGTTTTGCTGCGGCTGAACTCATCAGCAGGCGTTATCAAAACACCGTCACGGCCACCACCAACGACACCAAGCTCGAGCTCTTGATGTTTGTCAGCTTGGTGGCCATTACCCAGCCCTTGGCCATGCTTTGCACTTCAAAATTAGGTGCATGGTGGCTGCCTGAGTACCAAGGTGTGATTGCCGACTGGCCGTGGTGGGCCATGGTGGGCATCTTGTTGCTGTGTGATGACATGACGCAATATTGGTGGCACCGCGCATCGCATTCGCCTTTGTTGTGGCCATTGCATCGCGCGCACCACTCTGCTGCTTACATGAGCATTCGGGTCACGTATCGAAACAACTTCTTTTACTACCTCATGATGCCTGGCTTGTGGTTTGCCGGCATGTTGCTTTACCTGGGGCTTGATGGCATGGTCTACGCCCTTTACATCGCCGTCAAATTGTTGGTCATCATGGGTGCTCACTGCGCTTGGCGATGGGACGAGCCGCTTTACAAAATTCGAGCCCTTCGTCCGCTCATGTGGGTCTTGGAGCGAACCATCTCAACGCCGGCCACCCATTGGGCCCATCACGCCATGACCCACAAAGATGGCGTTGGACATTACAAGGGTAATTTCGGCAACCTGTTGTTCATTTGGGACATCATTTTTGGTTCTTCGCACATCACTCGCAATTACCCCAAACAGGTCGGTTTAAAAGACGATCAACTGTTTGGACAAGAGCACTGGTATCACCAGATGTTCTATCCGCTGTTTCAGTCGAAACGAGAATATTCTGCGCTCAAATTGGGCGGGAAAATTTATTCAGAGGATGAATGAACAGCGATCCGCCCAAGCCGCGCATCATTCATTCTGATCTTAGGCTAACCCCTTGAGCAATGAGCACTGAGCCTTAGCCCTTTGCCTGAAGCTTGTCTTGGGTGTTGTAAAGAAAGTCACTTGCATCGTGGCGTTCATGCAATTGAGTTTCAAGAGGGCCCATTACACGGTTCACCATGCGGCCTCTTTGAACAGCAGGACGGGCCTCTATTTCATTGGCCCAGCGAATCACGTGCGTGTATTCATGAACTTGTAAAAATTCACCTGAATCGTATCGCTCACCTTTGGCCAAGCCACCATACCAAGGCCAAATGGCCATGTCGGCAATGGTGTAGTCGTCACCGCCAATGAAGCGGTTGTTGGCCAGTCTCTGGTTCAAGACATCTAGCTCTCTTTTGACTTCCATTGCAAATCGGTCAATGGCATATTCAATTTTGGTGGGAGCGTAGGCAAAAAAGTGACCAAATCCACCGCCCAGATAAGGTGCGCTTCCCATTTGCCACATGAGCCAAGACATGCATTCGGTGCGTTTGGCAATGTCAGTTGGCAAAAAGGCCTTGAATTTTTCGGCCAAGTAGAAAAGGATGGCACCAGACTCAAACACCCTTTGAGGCTTTTCTGTGCTGCAGTCTAAGAGGGCCGGAATTTTGGAGTTTGGATTGACGCTCACAAAGCCGCTGCTGAATTGCATGCCTTCATTGATGCGAATGAGCCAGGCATCGTATTCAGCCCCTGTGTGTCCAAGTTCAAGCAACTCTTCCAGCATGACGGTCACTTTGATGCCATTGGGAGTGCCCAATGAATAAAGTTGCAGCGGGTGCTTGCCACGTGGCAATTCTTGTTCGTGGGTGGCGCCTGCCACAGGCCGATTGATGTTGGCAAAGCGGCCACCATTGGCTTTGTTCCAAGTCCAAACCTTGGGGGGAACGTAGGGCGTGTCAGACATACAAATACCTCATTTTGAATGTTTGCAAGCGTACACGAGAACACGTTCATTTTGAAGATGCAAAGCACCCGCACACCGTGAGTTTTTTAGAACAACATGGCCAGAGCCGCTGCCGAAATGAAAATGACGAGTGACAGGGTCACTTTCCCCCCGTAATGGCCCCCACCACTGATGTAACTGAGCGTTGATTTTGAAACCACGCTGGCAGCCAGAATGCCAATGACGCCCCACTTCGCGAGCGCAGTCACACTGCCATGTTGAATGCTCAATTGTGAAATGCCAACAGCAGCGGCATGAATTTCTGCAAAACCCACAATGACGGCCGATGCCAATGTGCCGGACTCACCAAACCAAATGCCCATCCACGTGGAAATGAGACTGACACTGCTGATGCTGACCGCAATAAAAAGAACATGTTTGAATTGAAAAGCGCCTTCGGTGGACGGTAGATAAAAATCTGTAGGCAGAGGGCGGCGCTTGAACCAGACCAAGGCCAGCACGAGCAGTGACAGCCCACCACAGAACAAGGGCCAAACCACATCGCCTAACAATGCAGGGGAGCTAGCGCCAATGACCAAAGCAAAAAGCAGCAGTGAGGCCAGCGTGGACAACAATGAGGCTGCGCAGGCAATATCGCTTAGCTCTGGTTTGTCTTTGACCCTTCTGCCCAAATCCATGATGACGGCTGTAGAGGATACAAAGCCAGAGAAGAAGCCTGCAAGGGGCAAGCCCCAGCGAACACCTGTCAATCGGATGGCCAGATGCCCCATCATGCCAGCAAACATGATGACCACCACCACTTTCCAAATGGCAAATGGTTTGAAAGTGCCCCAAGGATCAATGGCCTCTCTCGACAAAATGGGTAAAACAACCACCACTGCAGCGAACAAAATCAGCGCATCTTCTAACTCTCTTTCGCTCAGGAGCTCTTGGCTAAATTGACGCAGGGGTTTTTTAAAAAACAAAAGACAAGCGACAGTCACGCCCAGTGCGGCGGCCAGTTGGCTAGACTCAATGGCCAAACCGCCAAGTAACACGGTAAGGGCTAGCGACACCTCGCCCGTCATGCCTGGGTCTCTGATGTAAGACCTGTCGTAGCCTATGCCAATCAGAATACCCATCAATGCAAGCGCAACCAGAAAAATGGCCGCGCCAAGGTAAAGGGCCACAGCGCCTATGAGGGCGGCCACTGTGTGCGTTCGAATGCCGGCCATCAAGGCGCCAGGTTGGTGCAATCTTTCGCGCACTGTGCCGATCAAAAACCCAACCGACATGGCTGTGAAAAAAGCCATGATCTTTGGGCTGAAGTTCATAGCATCAATACCGCTACAGCATCATCCGTTAGAGAATGAGTAGCCGTCCATGGCAATCACATGGTTGCTGATGCCTCGAAAGAAAGCCTTTGCAGAGGCTTCTTTGCCTGCCGCACCAATGGCCACAAACAAGGGCAAAAAATGATCTTCGGAAGGATGTGAGCGAACGCCCTCTGGGCTATGAAGTCGGTAGTCAAGCAATTGCTGCCAACGCTTGCCGGTCATTTGCGTTTCAACCCAATTGGCAAATCCTTCGACATAAGCGGGGGTGTGCCTGCCTTGCATCGATGCCAATCTGAAATCGCCCAAGTTGTGCGTGATGTTGCCGGAGCCGATGACCAAGAAACCTTGGTGCGTGAGTTCTTCTAAAGCCTCTCCAAGGGCCAGGGCGTGCGCTGTGCCAGCATGGCTTTGAATAGAGACAGGAATGATGGGGACATCGGCCTTGGGAAACATGTGGCGCAATGGAGACCAAGCCCCGTGATCTAAGCCACGCGTGGCGTCGGTGTTGACTTGTGCAAATCTCTTTTTCAAAGCCTGTACAACTTCTTGGGCGCCTTCTGGACTACCCACAGCGGGGTACTTGATGGTGTACAAGGCTTCTGGAAAACCATAAAAGTCATAGATTGTTTCTAACTGTGATGCCGTGCTCACGGTGGGCACGGCGGTGTCCCAATGCGCGCTAACGACGATGATGGCCCGGGGCTTGGCAAATAGGCTGATCACTTCACGCATGGCAGCGCCGGCAGCGCCGGGGTCGAGCGCAAATGTGGGTGAGCCGTGTGGCACAAAAAGCGTGTTGAGAAGGTTTTGCATCGTTCGTTTCAATTCAGAGTCTGAATTGATGGCTTCAATTGTTGATTCAAAGTATTTTACAAATGGCGTAAAGTAAGCTGATGCGACTTCCATGACATTGATCAAACTATTCCCATAAAATGGGGATCGTATGACATCTTCACCTGCTCAATCATCCAAGCCTATCGGATTTGCATCTGTCGAACAACTGAAGCAGCAACTGCGCCAAAAAAGCCAGCTCAAAGGTCGACAGGCAGATGAAATGGGCATGGCAGAAGTGAAGAAGCTTTTGACCTTGAACTTTGCAGATCTTGCAGAGCGACCAGATTTGCTCATTGAGCACCTGCATGTGCTCAACGATACCTATTTAGGTTTGCATGATCGGCACTTGCTTGCCTTGGCCAAGCTCATGAACCTGCCCATGGCAGAGGTTTATGAGGTGGCTACGTTTTATCACCATTTTGAAATCATTCGCGATGGAGAAAAGCCTGCTGACATCACAGTGCGGGTATGCGATGGCCTCAGTTGTGAGATGGCAGGTGCACGTGGCTTGCTAGACAAGTTGCCCCAATTATTGTCTGAAAAATTGGCTGAAATGTCAGTGCGCGTTGTGGCCGCGCCGTGCGTGGGTCGGTGTGAGCAAGCACCGGCGGTCGTGGTGCATCAGAATGCCATTGTGCATGCCACACTTGAGAAAGTGTCGGCCGCTGTGAAGGGCCATCAAACTCAGGCTGCAGCGCCGTCCGCCGTTGATTTAGAAGCTTATGTGGCCGAAGGTGGTTATGCATTGCTGCAGCAATTGAAAAATAAATCTTTAGACAGGGAAGCCGTTTTAAACGCCATGGAAAACTCAGGCCTTCGAGGTTTGGGGGGCGCTGGTTTTCCAGCGGGCCGTAAATGGCGCATTGTTCAAGCTCAAACTGCGCCTCGCCTCATGGCTGTCAACATTGATGAGGGCGAACCGGGTACCTTCAAAGACAGAACCTACTTGGAAACAGATCCACATCGATTTCTAGAAGGCATGTTGATTGCGGCACATGTGGTCGGCATAGATGCCATTTACATCTACTTGCGCGATGAGTACCACGGCTGCCGAGCCATGCTCCAAGCCGAGTTAGACAAATTAAAAACGAACCCGTTTTTCGAATTGCCCCACATTGAACTTAGGCGGGGAGCAGGTGCCTACATCTGCGGCGAAGAATCGGCCATGATCGAAAGCATTGAGGGCAAAAGGGGCGAACCTCGCATGCGGCCGCCTTACATTGCCGAAGTGGGCTTGTTTGGCAAGCCTACGCTGGCGCACAACTTTGAAACCCTTTATTGGGTCAGAGACATTGTGCAAAAGGGGCCAGGTTGGTTCTCGGGTTATGGCCGCAACGGCCGCAAAGGTTTGCGCAGTTTCAGCGTGAGCGGGCGTGTGAAAAAGCCTGGCGTTAAGTTGGCACCCGCAGGCATCACCATTGCCGAACTGATTGAAGAGTATTGCGGCGGCATGCAAGACGGCCATGACTTTTATGCCTACTTGCCGGGTGGTGCCTCTGGCGGCATTTTGCCGGCTTCACTCAAAGACATTCCGCTCGACTTTGACACCCTGCAGCCCTATGGTTGCTTCATTGGTTCGGCAGCCATCATTGTGCTGAGCAATCAGGACTCAGCGCGCAATGCCGCCTTGAACATGATGAATTTCTTTGCCCATGAAAGTTGTGGCCAGTGCACGCCTTGCCGTGTGGGCACGAGCAAGGCTGCACAATTGATGCAGGCGCCGGTATGGGACAACGCCACATTAGAGGATTTGAACCAAGTGATGGCCGATGCCTCTATTTGTGGCTTGGGACAAGCGGCCCCCAACCCTGTTCGCAGTGTGCAAAAGTATTTTTCACAGGAGATCAGTTAAATGAATGCGCCTGTGTCTAAAGAGTTGTTGGCACCACCGGGCGTTGAGTTCAAGCTCAACGATCAAAGGGTGGTGGGATTTGAAGGCGAGTCCATCCTCAATGCGGCCAAGCGACACGGCATCGATATTCCACACCTGTGTGACAAAGAAGGCTTGCGGGCCGATGGCAATTGCCGCGCATGCGTGGTGGAAATCAAAGGGGAAAGAACACTGGCGCCCAGTTGCTGCAGAAACGTCACCGCAGGGCTGGAAGTTCTGTCCAACAGTGAACGCGCCAAGCAAAGCCAAAAAATGGTGCTCGAGTTGCTGTTGTCAGACATGCCCGATGAAGGGTACAAATGGACAGAGCAAGGCCAGCATGGCGAGTTAAGCGATTGGGCTTACAAACTGGACGTTACAGTTCGTCCAGAGTTGCAAGCCCTTCGCCGCCAACAACCTGAATGCGATCTGTCTCACCCCGCCATGGCGGTCAATCTGGATGCCTGCATTCAGTGCAATCGTTGCGTGCGTGCATGCCGTGAAGAGCAAGTGAACGACGTCATTGGCTACGCAAACCGTGGTTCAAACAGCCAAATTGTGTTTGATTTGCAAGACCCCATGGGCAGCAGCACTTGCGTGGCTTGCGGTGAATGTGTGCAGGCCTGTCCAACGGGTGCGCTCATGCCCAAGTCGCAAATTGGATCGCAAGTGGTTGATCAAAAAATCGATTCCGTTTGCCCTTTTTGCGGCGTGGGATGCTTGCTAAGCTACAAGGTCAAGGACAATCAAATTGTGAGCGTGGAAGGGCGGGATGGACCCGCCAATCACAATCGTTTGTGTGTCAAAGGTCGATTTGGGTTTGACTATATCCAACACCCGCAGCGCCTCAAGTTGCCTCTCATCCGAAAGCCTGGTGTTCCCAAAGACCCTTTGCAGCTTGAAAAACTCAATCGGAATGCAGCCGATTGGACGTCGGTGTTTAGAGAAGCTACTTGGGAAGAGGCGTTGGCCTTAGGTGCTGGCAAGTTAAAACTGTTGCGCGATACCTTTGGTCCTAAATCTTTGGCAGGCTTTGGCTCTGCCAAGGGCAGCAACGAAGAAGCCTACCTGTTTCAAAAATTGGTGCGCACAGGATTTGGATCCAACAACGTCGATCATTGCACGCGCTTGTGCCATGCCTCCAGTGTGTCTGCCTTGCTGGAAGGTGTGGGCTCAGCAGCTGTGAGCAATCAGGTGAACGATGTTGAGCATGCTGGCCTCATTTTTGTCATTGGTGCCAACCCCACCGTCAATCACCCCGTGGCTGCCACGTGGATGAAGAATGCCGCCAAACGCGGTACCAAAATTGTGTTGGCCGACCCGCGTGTCACAGACATTGGCAAGCATGCTTGGCGAACTTTGCAATTCAAGCCCGACACCGATGTGGCCATGCTGAATGCCTTGATCTACACGGTCATTGAAGAAGGCTTGGTGGATCAAAGCTTCATTCAACAGCGCGCCAACAACTTCGAAGCGCTGAAGCAGAACATTCAGGGCTACAGCCCCGAAGCCATGGCGCCTCTGTGCGGCATTTCTGCCGCCACACTGCGTGAAGTAGCCCGGGAGTTTGCCAACAGCAAAGCATCGATGATTCTGTGGGGCATGGGCGTGAGCCAGCATGTCCATGGCACCGACAACGCGCGTTGCCTCATTGCATTGACCACAGTCACAGGTCAAATTGGCAAACCAGGTTCGGGGCTTCATCCATTGCGTGGACAGAACAATGTGCAGGGCGCCAGCGATGCCGGCCTCATTCCCATGATGTACCCCAACTACCAACGGGTCAACAATCCTAATGCACATCATTGGTTTGAAAAGTTTTGGAACACATCGCTCGACAGCCAGCCAGGTTACACCGTGGTGGAAATCATGCACAAGGCCTTGGCCGATGAGTCCGATCCTCACAAGGTGCGCGGCATGTACATCATGGGTGAGAACCCTGCCATGAGTGACCCAGACCTCAACCATGCCCGCCGTGCCTTGGCCTCGTTAGAACACTTGGTGGTTCAAGATATTTTCATGACCGAAACCGCATGGTTGGCCGATGTGGTTTTACCAGCCACTGCGTGGCCTGAAAAAACGGGCACTGTGACCAACACAGACCGCATGGTACAAATGGGACGGCAAGCGGTGCAAGCACCTGGCCTAGCCAAAGCCGATTTGTGGATCATTCAGCAAATGGCCAAAGGCATGGGATTGAGTTGGCCTTATGAAGGCGAGCACCACGGTGTGGCAGCTGTGTATGAAGAAATGCGACAAGCCATGCACGAAGTGATCAGTGGCATTTCCTGGGAAAGATTGGTGCGCGATTCCAGCGTCACTTATCCTTGCCTGACTGAAGAAGATCCAGGTGAACCTACTGTTTTCAAAGAGCACTTTGCCACCCCAGATGGCCGCGTCAACTTGGTCCCAGCCGACCTCATCCCTGCCAACGAGCGGCCTGATGAAAATTACCCATTCGTGCTCATCACCGGCAGACAACTTGAGCATTGGCACACCGGTAGCATGACGCGCCGTGCTACTGTGCTCGATGCCATTGAGCCAGAGGCAACAGCTTCACTTTGCGGCACTGACTTGTTGGCTCTGGGCTTGAATACGGGCGATGTCATCACCTTGGCATCAAGGCGAGGGCAGGTGAGTTTGCGGGTCAGACGAGACGACGGCACGCCGCAAGGTGCTGTGTTTGTGCCATTTGCTTATTACGAAGCCGCTGCCAACCTCATGACCAATGCAGCACTCGACCCTTTTGGAAAAATTCCAGAATTCAAATATTGTGCTGTCTCGGTCAAAGCCGGTGGGCAATTGGCTGAGACTCACGGCTTCTTTCAAGAATCTGCTTAAGCTTTGTAATACACGATTTGGTGGGTGGTGGCCAACAATTGCTGTTGGTCACTCCAAATTTCGGCCGATTGGTCATGGTATCCAAGACCAAATTTAGATGCTCTTGCAAGACCCAATACGTGGTTGCCGCCTTGTAAATTCAGCAATGCTGTGTCGGCGTGAAAATACGTGGTGAGTGAGATGGTGCCAGCTGGAAATCTTCCCATTCGACGCACAAAAATACGAGGCACAAATGAGTCGCAGATGGCCGTCAGGGATAAAAAATCCAATGGTCTTGGTGGGTCGTCTTGAATCCAAAACTCCGTGATTGCGTCGGGCTCTTGCGTGGGTTGTTGCCCATCAATCATGAGACCTTTGACGGGCCGCATGTCATAGCGGCGCGTCCACTCAGGCGCATTGGATGTGTCGGCTCTGGCCAATGACAAAGCCGGCTGTCTGACTGGAAAATCTAACTCAGTTGACTGCCAAGTTTCACGTCGAATGGCAAACACAGCGCTGGCTGTAGTGGCAATTTGGCCGTCGTGCTGAAACTGTGTCATGGACCAATGCTGCGTGGAGCGGTTGGTTCTAACGGCTTGGGCCGAAATGGTGAAAGGGCCATCTTCTATGGGGCCAGCAAAATTGACCGTGAGAGAAACAGGATCGCCTAATCGATCTGCATTCAGGAGTGCAGCATTCAATAGCACAGCTGAAGTGATGCCACCAAATGGCCCCACCATGTTGCCGTAGTCTGGCTGTGTGTTGCCACACCAAATTCCATCGCTGTTTTGTTCTAGGCTGGTAGCCAAATCCAAAGGGTGTCTTTGTTGTGTCATGTCAATGCTTGTTCAGGAAAGTTTGCAGCAATTTGCCAACTGGGCATCAGAAGGGCGAGGGCTGAGTCAATGAAAAATGGCAGATTTCGCGTGGGTGTAGAGTTTGAAATATAAATTTAATGAAGGGTTCATTGAACTGACATCATTGATTGCTAAATTCGGGATTGTTTCACTGTGAATCAAATTTAACATGCAAACTACGCACAAACTCAAAGGAAGTTCCTTTTTAGAGCTTCGACAACAGCTGGAATCTCGTGGCATCGTTTTTTCATACTGCGGGTATTTGAACGAAAACATTTTGTCGGGTATTGGTAACGCCTTGCAAAGCAAGATGGCCATCGATCACACAGATCAAAAGATTTCGCGTGGTATTTTTTCAACTTTCGTTGAACAAGTGCAAAACGTGATTCGTTACTCGGCAGAAACAATTGGTCCAGAAGAGCGAGCCTTACAAGAGCGTGAGGCCGCCCTCTCTGAGGGACGCGAAGTGAGTGCGATTGATGACGGAGAACTTCGTTACGGCCTGATTGCTATTGGTGAAACACCAGAAGGCACACGTTTTGTAACGTGCGCCAATTTGATCAAAAATGAAAATGTAGAACGTGTTTCTGCCTCTTTGGAAAGCATTCGTGGCTTAAACCGCAAAGAGCTGACAAGCTTGATGCGGGAGCATCTCAAAGCAGGCCCACCTGAAGGCTCCAAAGGGGCTGGCGTGGGGTTCATTTCAATTGCCCGCGAAGCCAATGGCAATTGGGAATACGACATGGTGCCTATGCCCGACGGCGAGTTCACCTTTTTCTGTCTTGAAGCCTATTTTTAATGAGATGTAACATGGAAAAATTCGACATCGCCGCAACCGCTCGTACTCCCCATTTGAGTTTTGATCCAGAAACTGGTTCATTTTTGCTTGAAGGTGAGTCGTATCCAGAAGATACAAAAAAGTTTTACGATGCACCTCTGAGTCATGTTTACAGTTACTTAGAGACTGACGTTGATACGAAGGCAACATTTGCTTTCAAACTCAAATATTTCAACAGTTCTTCTGCCAAAGTTTTGATGGATTTGTTCATTGCCATCGAAGAGTCTGCAGTGCGAGGCAACCAATTCAAGATCGAGTGGCACTACGCTGCTGACGACGACAACATGCAAGAGTTGGGCGAGGAGTTTGCTGAAGAACTAGACAAAGCCGAGTTCACGATGGTGGCTTTTTAAGCCACTTTAAAGGTGAGGCGTGAGCGATTCTTTCTTAGGCAAAGAGCAGGAGGTGTTGGTCGAGTGTCAAAAACTTTTGGCCGAAACTCCTGAGCTTGTCAATCCCGAAGTATTTGGAAAGCTGACAAACGATTACGCACGGTTGATTAAAAACTTCTCACGCATTATCCGAATCAGCGACCGCAACGAACTCAGATTGCAGTCTGTCTCAGACGAGTTGGAAATTGAAAAGCAAAAACTTGAAGGGATTGCAGGTCAGTTATCCAAGTATTTGCCAAAGCAAATTTACGATTCAATTTTTAGTGGCAATCAGTCTATTGAAATCAAAACGCAGCGCAAACTGCTGACAGTTTTCTTTTCAGACATTCAGGGTTTTACTCACATTTCTTCAGCCATTCAGCCTGAGGTTTTGACGCATTACATCAATGCATATTTCTCTGAAATGTCCAACATCGCGGCCAAATACGGCGGCACGATCGACAAGTTCATTGGCGACGCCATGATGGTGTTCTTCGGCGATCCGGATACACGCGGTCCCCAAGAAGACGCATTGTCTTGTGTGCGCATGGCTTACGAAATGCAACAGCGCTTGTCCGAGTTGCATATCTTATGGCAGCGTGAGGGTTTGCAGCATCCATTCATCACGCGCATCGGCATTAACACTGGGTATTGCAACGTCGGCAATTTTGGCAGTCACAGTCGGATGGCCTACACCATCTTGGGTGGTGAGGTTAATTTGGCCGCTCGAATTGAAGGCAAATGCGATCCCGGTGGTGTATTGATTTCACACGAGACGTATGCTCAGGTGAAAGATTTTGTTGAGGTTGCAGAGCGCGATTTGTTAGAACTCAAGGGCATTCCAGAGCCTGTCAAAACTTATGCGATTGTGAAGGTCAGTGACACCAATCGTTCGCACAAATCTGATCTGCGTCTCGATTTGAAGGGCATCGACAAATTGGTGATTAAACCTGCCAATTTATCCATGCCCGAACGATTGAGCCTAGTGGCTCACTTGCGTGATATGGCCAACAAACTTGAAGGAATAGAGTCCCATGATTGAGCAAAAAGTACGTTCTATCTTGCGTCATCAAGATGGTATTTTGGAAACTGAGAAATGTGGCGTGATCATTGCCAACTTTCGAAAAGATGACGAATTGCTGGTGTTGCCAGTGTTCAACGCCAACAAACAAGCCATTGGTCTGATCGACCGTCAGTCAGTCTTGGCATCGGCTTCTAATCCTCTTCATTTTTCTGTGTATCAAAACCGCAGTGCAAAGATGTTGATTCAAGAGAAGTTCCCGATTTTTGACATTGAGACCAGCATTGACAAGGCATCTCAACAGATGCTCGAAATGGGCTTGTCCCTTAGCAGTGGCGGTTTTCTCATTGTTGAAAATGGTGAGTATGCAGGCATTGGGATCAACACTGACATGCTCAACTACTTGGTAGAAGCCAATCACGCACGGGCAGAAGCTTTGGCCGAGTTGCACACTGAAATGATGGACAGCGTTAACTATGCAGGACGCATCCAGTCAAGCTTGCTGCCCAATCGGATGGCCTTGCAGGAAGGTTTGCGCTCAGTAGGTGTTTTGTGGGAGCCGCGCGATGTTGTGGGGGGGGATGTTTATTGGCGTACTGAAGAAGATCACGATGGCTGCTTCACCTTGGCATTGATCGATTGCACGGGGCACGGCGTGCCAGGCTCGTTGATGTCAATGTTGGTCGTCTCTGTTCTGAACCGCATCTATTCAGAAAAGCCCGAGATTGGGCCTGGCGAAGCATTGTCAAGATTGGGGAATTTAGTACGTTCCGCCCTTAATCAAGACCGTGAGGACTGCCAGTCTAACGACGGTTTTGATGCGGGCCTCTGCAAGATCAACACCAAGACAAAGACGGCTTCATTCTCTGGAGCACGAACCAATTGTTTCATTGTTCCTAAGGAGAATGTGGCTGTGATTAGGTTGTTAGGTGAGAAACAAGCGCTGGGTTATCCAGGGCAGGTGCCGTACTCACCTCTAGAAGAGTATGAACTGCCGTTGGACACTTGCCAAACTTTTTTCATGGCATCGGATGGGGTTTTAGATCAGCCTGGTGGTGAGAGCAGCGTTGCTTTCGGTCCGCGCCGCTTGTTGCATCATTTAGAAGCCCATCGCCATTTGGGCGCAGAAGCACTCATGATGCAAACCAAAACACTGGTGGATCAATGGCGTGGATCTGAGTTGCGCCGGGATGATGTGTCTGCGTTGGCGTTCTCTGTCTAAAAATTTTTCACAGTTTGCTGAATTTTTAGGTTCATCGGTTCTTTTTGAGGGACGGGGCAAATCAAAATTGTCCCGAACACCAAACAATGGCAGGAAAAGTAGAAATCCATGCCCAAAAAAATCGATTCAAACCAAAAAACCAAAAAACCAGAAAATGGAAGAAAGCGGCAATGCCGCAAAATACGAGCGCCACTCGAGCCTCTAGCAAGGCCAGTGGTGCTGCACATTCCCACAAGATAAACGCCCATGACCCAGTCACAGTCAGCCAAGGTTTGCGTAACCAATGGCCGGTTCGCAGGGGGCCATGAATCGAGGCATTTAAAAAGATGGTCATGGCACTGCCGTCGCGCCACTCTGGCTTGAGCAACTTCACAGAGCCCGACATGAAATAAGAGGTGATGGACTGGATGGTGATGTACCAAAGCCCAGCACGCCAAGCCATTTCCGAAGTTGTGAAGTAACTTGCCACTTGTGCAATCAATAGGCCAGTCAATACAACCAAGGTCATGAAATCACTGCCGCCATTAAAGGCACCGCGCCATCGAATCAGCATTGCCAAATTACTTACAAACAAAAAACCTACATTCAAAAGATTGCAGGCTTGTGCAGCCATGCTGATCAGGGCCAATAGCCTTGTGAGCAGCAATACATTGAACATCTTGGGTGTAAACAGTGCATCCAAGCTTAGTCGAATCCAAGGGGTGGGGATGTCTTTTCGTTGAATGGCCCAAACCCACAGTCCATCGTTTTGCATGGCGGGCCGTAAGCGCCAAAACTCCACAGTCTGAATGCCAACGCTCAATGCAAACAGCAGTTCTAAACTGCGAATGGCCAATGGCATGCTGAGCACGAAGGGGGTGCCCCAATCTACTGTCACAAACGAGCCTCTTCTGGCGAGGTCAACATGACATGCGTATGGACATTACCTGAAGCGTTGTCTAGCAACATGCGCAATTCAAATTGGGTGTGTGAATGTTCAGGGTATTTGTGTTTGAGTACGCCTTGAACAAAGTGCGCAACCATTTGATAAGAAACGAATTGTCTGGGGTCGCAGCCTTCAGGTGCATCGTTCAAATCTGCCCAGAAATGATCGATCAAGTTTTGTTGCGCCAAGCCCAAATTGGTCACAGGGTTGTGAAACAGTTGCCAAAAGCTTTGGGATGTGCGGGGGTACAGATGCTCCCATTCGGTCCAAGTGAGCTCTGCTTTTGGGTTGGCCAGTGCGGCGCGTGCATAAAGGTGAGGCACATACCCGACTGCATGGAAGAATTTCCAATTGGGGAAAAAAGATCGAAACAAAAAAAGCCAAGGACCTTGAACAATGGGCGTTTTGTAGATCAAGGTGAGGGCGAGCACCAAAAAATAAGCAATGACCCAATAAATTGTCATATCACTCGAAGGTAGTTCACCGCAACAATGCAGCAATGAATAACGCCATTCTATTCAGAAATGAAAACTCTTCTTGCTCAATGACGCAGGGGGAAAGCCTGTGAAAGTATCCACTCAGTGCCCAAGCCGCTTTAATTGGGCTTTCAGTTTTTTGATGGTTTTTTTGATTTCAGCCGCTTTCTCTTTGTCTTTTTCTTTGCGCGAGTTTGAATTTTTTGCCAACAAAGTGTTCCGGCATTTGGAACTGCCACACCAGCATGGATATTGTGCAATCAATTTCTTGGTAATGGGTTCATCAATGATGAGGCCGTAATCGTAATTGAGTTCCTCACCTACTGCGATATGTTTCTTAGCCTTGATAAAGACGCGCCCCTCAACGACCTCTGGCTTGCAATTGGGTGTACAGCAGTGGTTGATCCAACGTGATGAGTTACCACCATACAAGGCATCAATGACGCGATCGTCGTCAATTTGAAAATAAAAAGTGTGGTTTGGGTCTTTGGGATCATGTGGGTGTCGGTCTTCAGCTTCTTGCGCTGAAATGATTTCCCCAACGTATTCAATGATGGTTTCGCCTCTAGGAATGTCTTTGAGCGCAAAAACACCCTTGCCGTGAACACCAGATTGACGAACTTGTATTCTTCTGGACGCAGATTTTGAAACAGACACAGGGTTTGAATTTTCCATCACGGTATATTGACAGAAAATGGTTCAAAAAAAGTTCGCAGCAGTGCCTGGGCTCCATTTTTTGAAGCGATATTTGTCACAAAAATTTCACTTTATTGCAATCTTAATGAAACCCATGGAATGCATGATCAACTTCCAAGTTAAGTACAACTTGGGAGACCATGATGAAAGAATTACCAAACCCAACATTTCCGATTTCGCAAATTGCATTGCCTCGGGGGTCACTTCATCAAAGCCCTCAAGATCAAAATTCAGCCAGCCAAACAAAAATTTCGAAATCTGCCATCGAAGTTAGCTGGGCTAAACACCAAGATGAGGTAAGGGAAGCTCAACGGCTGCGTTTCAACGTTTTCGCCAATGAAATGGGTGCTAGGCTGCCCGAGACACTCCCTGGTCATGACATTGATTTGTTTGACGACTATTGTGAACACCTTTTGGTGCGTGATGGTGTGTTTGGCTCCGTCATTGGGACCTACCGTGTATTGACTCCTGCACAGGCAAAGCGCGTGGGTGGCACCTACACAGACACAGAATTTGATTTAACGCGTTTGAGGTTTATGCGCGAACGGATGGTGGAGTTGGGCAGAAGTTGTGTTCATGTTGATCACCGACATGGCGGCGTGATCTTGGCCCTTTGGGGTGCGTTGTTTGAATTCATGTCTCGCAACCAATTGGATACCATGATTGGCTGCGCCAGCATCCCTATGTTGCATAACGGCATGGTAAGTGGCGACGCTGCAGCCAGCATGTGGAAACAACTTTCTAAATCTAACTTGGCATCCATTGAGTTTCATGCAAGGCCCCGTTTGCCTCTGCCTATTGAAGAATTAGACTCAAACTTGCCTGTAGAACCACCGGCATTGATTAAAGCTTACTTGCGTCTAGGTGCGAAAATTTTGGGAGCTCCCGCATGGGACCCAGACTTCAACACAGCAGATTTGCCCATGTTGATGCAAGTTAAAGATCTTCCAAGCCGGTACCGCAAGCATTTTGCGGTGACATGATGATGTTCAAAGATGTTCAGGAATTCATGCCAGGGGAGAGCCCTTCAACGCGGCATTATCGTGCCATTTTTATTTCTGATTTACATCTTGGAACACCAGGGTGCCAAGCAGAAGCACTTTTGGAGTTTTTGAAAACCCATTCCTGCGACACTCTTTACTTGGTAGGCGACATCATCGATGGCTGGCAGTTGAGGCGCAAATGGTATTGGCCACAGGCTCACAACGATGTCGTGCAAAAGTTATTGCGAAAAGCACGCAAAGGCTGCCGCGTCATTTACGTGCCAGGCAACCACGATGAATTTGCACGCGACTTTTTAAACCATTCTTTTGGTGGTGTTGAAGTAGTGGAGCACGCCGTTCACACGACCGCTGACGGCAAGAAGCTATGGGTCATCCATGGCGACTATTTCGATGGGGTCATTCAATTTGCCAAATGGCTTGCCTATGTGGGCGATACCTTGTACGACTGGGCACTCAAGGCCAATCGTCACTTGAACTACATGCGCGGTCGTTTGGGAATGCCTTATTGGTCTTTGTCTGCTTACCTGAAATTGAAGGTCAAAAAAGCAGTTAACTTCATTTCAGATTTTGAAGTGGCAGTTGCAAACGAAGCCAAGAAGTTGGGATATGACGGGGTCGTTTGTGGTCATATCCACCATGCTGAAATTCGCAATATTGATGGTGTGTTGTATTGCAACGATGGCGATTGGGTTGAGAGTTTAAGCACCTTGGTGGAGCACCATGATGGGCGCTTAGAAATATTGACCTTTGATCCTTACTCTGAGCAGAAAACGGCCATCAAACTCACGTCCCTCGTTAGAGCTTGAAGCTCAGTCTAGGAGTTTAGCTTGTCAGCTGCAGCCATTGCGGCAGTGCCATTACAAAAAATGGAAACCAAGACAAGACAACAGTGCCAATAAAAATTGCCAGAAGAGCAGGTAATACAGATCGAATCACCTCTTTCAATGGCTTTTTGAACACGGCACTTGCAAAATAAATATTCATGCCTGCAGGTGGGCACAAAAATCCCATCTCCAAATTGGCGAGAAAAATAATACCAAAATGAATAGGATCGATACCATAGCTGATTGCAAGAGGCAGCAGCAAAGGTACCAGCACAATGATGGCGGCATAAATTTCCATCAGTGCGCCGGCAAAAAATAGAAACACATTCAGTGCCAACAGAAACACATACGGGTTGGTCGTGATGCCTTGTACCCAATCTGACGCCATGTCAGGAATGCCAACATCAATCAAATAATTGGTGAGGCCAAGTGCCATTCCCATGATGAGCAAAATGCCACCAATAATTTGGGCTGATTGATAAAGGCAAAGTTGAAGTGTTGAAAATTTCAATTCGCGGTGTATGAACCCTTGCGTGATCAAAGCATAAGCAACCGTGATGGCTGCACCCTCAGTGGGTGTAGCTATGCCTGATATGAGGGTGCCAATGGCAATCAAAGGTGCAACAAGTTCCCACTTTGCAGACCAGACTGCATCTTTCAAAGACACAAAGACCGTTGCTTCTGAAGTTGCCATTTGGGATGAATAGCCGGCGTGATTTGAAGTTGAATGTTTTCTCAAAAACCCACCAAAAATGAGCAGCGATAAAACCATCAGAGCGGCTGGTATGAGGCCGGCTACAAACATGGTGTTGATCGGTACCCGTGCCATGATCGCATACATGATGAGGGGCACTGAAGGCGCTAATAAAACGCCTAAGGAACTTGCGCTGGTAATCAAACCAATGCTCTTTGACTCTGGATAACCGACCTTGAGCAGAAGAGGCAACAACAAGCCGCCTAAAGCCAATATCGTTACACCACTGCCACCGGTCAATGCCGTAAAGCAGCTGCACAGGCAAGCTACCGCAAGGACACTGCCTTTTTGTCCAGAACCAAATAGGCTGCTAAACAATTGGCTGAGACGCACTGCGGCCTGCGTATTGGCAAATATGAGACCCGCTAAGGTAAACAAAGGCAGTGCAGGCAAAGATGGGTTGACCGTGATTTGGTAATGCGACAAAGCCAAAGAGGCCATGGGAATGCCTTCTGATGAAAACAAAATCCAAGACAATCCTCCTAAAACCAAAAAAACGGAACCACCTAAGGCGAGAAAAATAAACAGCATGAAGCACAGCCAAAGAGATGGAATGCCAGCAGATGACAACCATTGACTGGCTTGCCAGGATGCGGCGAGGACCAGCACCGTTCCAGCCCATTGAAAGACAACGTGGTCGTTCCATTTTTGGCCAAATTTCAACCCCAGAATGCCAAAACCTAGGGGCATTGCACACAGGAAGAGCCAAGTTGGCAGACCGTAGGCGATGGTCTGTTGGGCCTCAATTTCGGTCATGACCAACTCATAACTGGCATGGGCTAACACGCCGCAGATCAATGTTGATCCTAGAAAAACCCAAGCTCTGGCCAGTTTTTGAAGCCTGGGGTTTTCCAAGTCACGCCACAAAGCACCAAGGCTGGTTAAGTGGCCAGTTCGTTCAGCATAAATGGCACCTGTTAGCGAAAACAGCAAGCCTAAGTGTTGAACCAAAATTGGGGCATTGTCGATGCCACTGCCTTGAAGAGGCCTCAGTAAAACTTCGATGACAGGTATCAAAACCATGCCCATCAAGGCAAGAGCCGCCACACTCGCATCCCAATTTTGGAAGAGTTGGCGTGCGCGAGGAGCTTGCGTCATGGGGTTTTAGTGGCGCGATAAGCCTTCAGGTGTGCAAAAACTTCGTCAAATGTTTCAGCTGGCACCATCTTGCCTCTAATTCGAGGGTAAAGAGACTCACTCAAGGCGCGCCATTCTTTCAGTTGTTCTGCATTGGGCTTGTTCACTTGCAGTCCGCGTTTTTTCATGGCATCGACAGCTTCTTCAACCTCCTTGCGAGCTTGCATGCGAATGACACTGCCCGCCTTATCGGAGGAGGTTTTCAAGACGGCTTGCGTTTCAGGTGACATCTCATCCCATGATTTTTTTGAAATGACAAAGGCCCCCACAATGGGCGCCCAGTTAATTTCCAACATGTTGGGAGCCGTATTGTAAATTTGCGATGCAAGTGCGAAATAGGGCGTTGAAGGCACGACATTGATCATGCCAGTTTGAATCGAAGGCAAAATATCGGTGGGCTCAAGGGGCACGGGTGTATAGCCCATGCTCTTCATAATCTCTTGCTGCTCAGCCTCTGCACCCCATGCAAAGAATTTCATTTTTTTGTAGTCATCAGGGCTAAAAGCAGCTTGTTTTGAAAAGAAGCGCACCCAGCCAGCATCACCCCAGGCCAACACCACATAGCCTTTTTCTAAAAACTTCTTTTCCATTGCAGGGCGCATTTTCTCGCGCACATAGTCCAATTCTTCCCATGAACGAAACGCCAAAGGCAAGTTTTGCAAAGCAGCGATGGATGGCTCAATTTCTCTCAAACCCACAACAGACAACAATGCGGCTTGCAATTGACCAATGCGCATTCGGCGCACCATTTCTGCTTCACCACCTTGGCTGCCATCTGTAAACACATTGAATCGAGATGATCCTGTTTGGCTCTTTTTCCAAGCTTCACCTACCTCCATCAGCTGGCGGTGATAGAGCGAATTTTTAGGAACCAAAGAACCAATTTTGAGTTGGGGATCGGCGGCAATGGCGGACATTGGAAATGCACACGCTATGGCCAATGACGCAACAATTTGAGCAACTGAGCTTCGAATTCGAAGAAGGTACATGTTCTTAGATTGAAATTAAAAGAGGTTTTCGATGCTGTCAAGAAGCCATTGGGCTCTTCGGCGCATGACCGTATTGCTTATATCATTTTGGGCTTGACCAAGCTCTATGGCCTTCTGGAGAAGGTCTTTAAACGCTTCTTTATTTTGTGTGGCGACTGCCCAGTTTTCTGCTTTCGAAATCAGGGGTGCAACTTGGTTGCCTCGCCACTCAATGGCAAGATTGAAATATTTTTCTGCAACTTCAGGTTTGCCGCCAGGCTTTGAAAGTTCCAAAGTCCCCATCATGCTCGCCAATGAGCCCTGATCAAATTGAGGATGGGCTTGCCATGCTAATTCTGCTAAGCGCAATACTTCTGGCAAGTCTGCAACCACATCGGGAGAGTCCTTGGACAAGGAAATGGCACCAGCCCATGCCGTCATAGACCAATAGACCAAGCCAGCATCTTGCTTTTTAAGCTTGATGGCTTGCTTGACCCCTTTGCCTTGGAGGTGGTCCTTCAAATCTGGGTAATGATGGGCCAAGCTTTTCATGCCCACAGTTTTTGCACGCATCATCATTTTGGCTGCACGTGCTCTGAGTACACTTGCTTTTTGAATACTTTCCGATTCTATTCGGTCGGCTTCGTCCATCAAGAAGACGAACGCATACTGGGTGTAGCCGCGGGTCACAGCTTCTGCGAGTTTGATGTGATCGGGAATCTCCTGCAGCAAAGATTCAGACAATTTCAGTTGGTAAGCGCTGGCGTGCATCAGCAACTCTAAATCGTCGTCCGTAGAACTTGTCTCTGCAGACAATAGGTCGCCGACTCGATTGAGAAGTTGATGCTGTACTGAGCACCCGCTCAGTACAGCAATCAACAATATGCCAGTGAAAATAAGCTTCAACAAACTGAAAATTCGATTGAACAAACTGGCGCCTTAGAACTCATCATGCGTTTCGATTGGACATTTGGAGCAATGCCAATTTTGTTTGATCTCCAAGTCGTTCTACTTTGGCAAGAAAAGCGTTGTAAACAATCAAACAAATCAAGGCAGTGCCAATGCCAATAGCCGTTGCCAGCAAAGCCGTTCCAATACCAGCACTCACACCTTGTGGGTCTGAAATGCCGGACTTGGCCAATGCGGTGAAGGTGTCAAAAATACCCAGAATGGTTCCGAGCAAGCCCAATAAAGGTGCTGCAGTCACAATGGTATCCAACACCCAAAGGTGTTGGTTCAATTGATGCTGCACACGGATAAAGGCCTGCTCGGCTACATCGTCAGCAAGCTTTTGGGAGGCTGTGGGATGCAGACCATTGGCAAAGGCATGTGCAACCACCTCGCCCACATCGCCTTCTTTAAATTCAGGCAATGGGGACTTGGTTTTCAATGCATCGAGAAGGCTTTTAATTTGCCCACTGGCGTGCGAGTAAAAAATCGTACGTTCAATGGCCAAGAAGACAGCCAACCCTAAGGCGACATACAACAAATACAGGGACGCATCGTGCAAAAAAAGCATCATGCTGATGGCCTTAGAAGTCTGAACGCAATGTCACGCTGGTAAAGCGTGGTGCACCAATGTTGTAGGTGGGGTTTGAGCCTGCCAAAGTTCCCAAGGGCAAAGCACGGGCCGTGAAGCTAGAACCGCTTGGCGAGCTAATGCGCTTGTATTCGGTGTTGGTCAAGTTGTCCACATTGAAGCGAATTTCAGGTGACTTGAACATCGCTGTTTCAGGCAACTTGTAGCCAACTGACAAGTTCCACAGGGCGTAGGCGTCCATCGCTTGGTCGTTGACCAAGGTTGAGAATGCTTTGCCAGTGTGCTTCACTGAGAGGAGACCAAACAAAGGACCTTCTTTGTAGCTCAATGCCAAGGCTGCCATGATTTTTGGTGTGTCAGGCAATTGTTTGCCCGCGGTGGCTTCTGTCAATGTCGCGTTGACTTTCAAGTCTTGCTTCATCAAGCTTTCGGTGTAAGTGAGTGAGCCATAAACCGAGAAGTTTTTGTTCAACTTTTGGCCCAACTCAATCTCAGCACCCTTCATGGTCACATTGCCAACGTTGTAATCCAATGAACTCAAGCTAACAGGATCCCAAGCGGATGCAATGCGGTCTTTGAAATCAACCATGAACACAGAACCCGAGAAGGTGGTGTCTTTGTTCTGCAGGCGATAACCTAAGTCGAAGTTGGTCGAAGTCTCGATGCCAACTGTGGGGTTACGCAAGGTAGCGCCAGTGAGTGTGCCGTTCACTGATGTACCGCCTGTGTACAAGTTGGACAGGACAAAATTGGAAGGAGCGCGGAAGTTTTCTGCGACATTGAAGAACACCGACTTTTCAGCATCTAAGTTGTATTTAGCGCCAAAGCTGGGCAGAACTTTGCTGTATGTACGCTTGATTTGGTAATCCAAATCAGCACGACCTACGCCAAAGGTGCCGGCGTTGGCATAGTTGGTGAAGTCACGGTCGATGGCCGAGTTTTTCAGGCCAACTTGAAGGTTCAGCTTGTCTTGCATCAATGAGATGCTGTCTTGTACAAAGAAAGAAGTACCGGTGCTGATGGTTTTCCAATCACGCGCCTGATAGGGCTTGCCGTCGGCACGCAAGAGGTAGGCAGAGGTATTGTCAAGCCAAAGGTTGGCGGAGTTGCCTGCGTTGTCAATGGTCACGCGTGGGCCTGTTTGCACGTGTTGAGCACGCTCAACCCAATAGCCCACATTGATGTTGTGATTTTCAACACGGTAGTTGGCTTTGAAGGTCACGCCAGGACGATTGGTTTCAGTCAAGCTGCTACCGTAAACCATCACTCGGTCAAGCAAGTCACCGTCACCATTGAGATCGCGTGAACTCTGGGCGAAAGTTTGGGTGGCTGAGCGTCCCTCTGTCAGGGTGGTCAATTGGCCGCCGCCTGTACCGTAGCCATACCAGTAATAGGGCTCTGCGCTGACGGTCAAGTCTTTGTTCACCTTGTATTCAGCCTTGCTGGTGAACAAATAATTGCGGAAGGGGTTGATGTTGAAATTGTAATAGCCATCTGCAGAAGGCGTCTCAAGTTGAGCCGTGCCAGCAACAGGCGTCAAGTGCTGTGGGGCCACGCTGCTGAAATCAAAGTTGCGACCGAATTGCGCAATTTGTACATTGTTCAAACCACGGATGTTGTTGTTGATGGCGTTGTTGTACAAAACACTGGCGCTCAAGAAAACATCGGCATTGGGACGAGATTCAACGGCCAAATCAATGTGCTCACGGTCGGCGCCGCCTGGACCTTTGAATTTGTTCGCAGTGGTTTTGGAGTAAGACACAAACGCTTTGGTTTCGCTGGCGCCAAACTTACCTGTGTCCAAGCGAACAAAGGCGCGTTGATAGTTCAGTTGACCGGATGAAATGGCAGCACGCATGCCAAATTTGTCTTTGGGTGAGCAAGTCACCATGCCCAAGTTGCCACCTGAGGCGCCAACGTGAGGGGCATCTGTGTCGGTGGAACCTTGTGTCACAAACACTTCGCACAAGTTTTCTGAGTCTGTGTACTCTTGTGGGTAAACGGCAAAGTTACCTGAGTCATTCACTGGAGCGCCATTGATGGTCAGGCCCATTTGATCGCCCGCAAAGCCGCGAACACGAATGCCACCGCCAAACAGGCCTGTGGCGTCGCTGCTGAATGAATTCACGCCTGGCAGCAAATCAATCACTTGAAAGGCGTTGGCAGATGGGTTCAGCTTGTCCATGTAAGCACGGTTCACTGAACTGCGCGCTTTAGGTGTTTCTTCTTGGGAGATCAAGCCCGAGTCAGTGGCGCCTGCTTGGCCTTCCACATTGATCTTGCCCACGTCCGTGGCTTGTTGCGCCATCAAAATGGGCGAGGCAAAAGCCAAGCTGATGAGCAAGGCGATAGGGGTTGGCTTAAATTTTTTCATAAAAACTCCTGGTAAAAAAATTAATTGAGAGGAACAAAATCGAGGGTGACCGTAAATTTATGTTGCGACTGAGAGGCCCAACTGCCTTCGGGCCATGGCGCATAAGTGGTGCGCCTCAGCGTTGACAAAGCAGCGTTGTCCAAAATGATGGAGTTGCTGGACTCGTCGATGCCAGCATCTTGCAGTGCACCGTTGCGAGCCAACACGAACCAAAGTTTCACTTTTCCAGAAGGACGCTGCAAACTCGCTTCTCTGCCAGTGGGGTAGCGCTTGTTGGCATTGAGTGTTGCCCGCACGATAGCGATGTAGTTGTTTTCTAGGTTGACTGAAACGGGCGGCTGCGGTGGAATCTTTGGGGGCTCTTGTACTGGTGCTGCTACTACAGGCGCGCTGGGTGTAGGTGCAGGTAAAGGGCGGGGTGACTCGGCAGTGGCTGTGGCAGCGGCAGAGGCAGTGATTTCCCTCACAGGTTCAATGGGAGTGGGCGTGATTGGCGCATTCGGCACTGCGAGCATTTTGGGCCTTGGTTCAGGCTGCTTGATTTGAGGCGGTGGCGTTTTGGGTGGCGGCTGCAACAAGGGTTCAATCAGCGTTGTGGTCAGCTCCATGGCCTCTTGCGCCAACATCTCGGCAGGTCCTTTGATGGCTTGTGCCATTGAAAATACAACAAAGACCAACAGCAATGACCCCAAACTAGAAAGTTTGTGACGCTCTTGGTTCAACCTGTCGATGAGTAACATCATTGACGCTCACGAGCTGCAAGAGATACTTTGCCCAAGCCTGATTTTTTGATTTCGTCCATGACGTCAACCAAGGTTTGAACTTCTGCGCCCTTGTCACTGTTCACGATCACGGCAATTTGTTCTGCAGTGCCTGCTTTTTTCTTGACGGCAGCCGACAAGTCTTTGAGCTCAACATCTTTGCCGTCGACTTGAATGACATTTTCTTTTCCCAATGTGACAACAACTTGCACATCTTTGGTTCTGAGTTGTTGCACTTGCGAGGAGTTTGGCTGTTGAGTTTTGATGCCCAAAGCAGGAATCACATTGACACTGATAAGAACAAAGAAAACCAATAAAAACATCATCACATCGATCATGGGGATGATCTCAATGCGTGCTTTTTTTCTTTGTGTTTGCTGCCAATGGCGCATGTTGCTCAACCGCGAAATGAATAACCCGCAAGAATAGAAAATTAATGTGACAAATTTGTTACTTTCTAGGGTTTGTGCTAATTCACAACATTCGAATGCGATCTGTTGGAGCGGGCTTTAAGCCAGGGCGTTGCTGGACATAATCTGAGAGCGCATCGACGTCTAACTCACCGCCCGATACGGTCGGTGCTTGATTGAAGTGCCAAAATCCATCACCGCCAGAAGCTAAGAAGCTGTTCATGGTCACGTTGTAAGCTCGAGCCAAATCAAGTGGCTGTTGACCGATTTGAATGTTCAGAACCCGTTGTCCTTTGGCCTGTTGAAGATCAACTTCGTATTTCAGACTTTCAGAAGGAAACAACACTTTGGGCCTATCGGGATTTACAAATTGATGTTCCAACAAATCTTTGACTTGCTGCCCTGTCATGCGCTTCACAACCAGGGTGTTGCCAAATGGCTGCACTTTAAAGAGTTGTCCAAAGTTGACAGTGCTGCCACCTGGTTGAACCAAAATATCTGCGCGTACGCCACCAGGGTTCATCAGCGCAAAATCGGATCGACCCCGTTCCGCGGACGCCGTAGCAGACCATTGAGCATCAGCAATCAGGTTGCCTAGCCCAGACTCGCCGGAGGGGGATGCGTTGCGGGTCATGGAAGATGACAAGCGACCAACCTCTTTGAGAACTTGCACTTGTGAAGCCTTGCGATAGTCATTCACAATTTTTTCGACATCCATTTGCTTGCCGAAAAAGGGCAGGGCAGAGCTCGGCTGAACTTGGACGCCAGAGGCGTTGACAAAGGCTTCACTTTGAACAATGACATTCTTTGCAGTTTTGTTTTGGACTGTTTTAGAAATTGGGTCGATAGACAACTGGATGTGCGTGAGAAACGTGCCATATTGACCCGCACTGGTCAAAAGAAATGGCTTGTTGGGATTGATTCTTTGGTAGTCGCAAGCGTAAGCACGATGCGTATGACCTGAAACTACCACATCAAAGCCTGTGTCAAGTTTGTTCAAAATGGGGACAATATCGCCTGAAAGTCCGGGGCATGAAGCATCGTTAGGGCCGCCTTGGATGACACCGCCTTCGTGAATGACCAGTACCAAGGCGGATACGCCTTGCGCTTTGAGTATGGGCACCAAAGCATTCGCAGTTGATGCTTCGTCTTCAAATTTCAAACCCTTCACGCCTTCAGGGATCACCAAGTTGGGTGTACCTTTGAGGGTCATACCCACAAAACCAACCTTGATCACTTGTTTTCCCTGCTTGAAAGTCTTGATGCCATAAGCTGGAAACAAGCTTTCATGGTCTGACTTTTTCACATTCGCAGCCAAGAATTCAAAGTTGGCCCCTGGAAATTGGCGATTGACTTGGCACGGCTCTAGGCGAGTTAACTTTTCACAACCACCTTGGCGCATTCTCATCAATTCAGGGGTGCCCTTGTCAAACTCGTGATTTCCAACGGCATTGAAATCGATGCCCATGGCATTCACCGCTTCAATGGTGGGTTCGTCCAAAAAAAGCGCTGAGATAAGGGGCGTGGCACCAATCATGTCGCCTGCAGAAACAACGGCATGCAGTGGATTCAGCTTTTTGTGATGTTGTATGGCCGCTGCCAAAAAGGCGGCACCGCCTGCAGGTACTTCTGTCAAACTGCCATCAATCCGCTCCCGGACACTCAGGCTGGGGGGCTCTAAGTGGCCATGTAAATCGTTGAAAGCCAAGATACTGACATTGATCTTTTCGTTGGATGCAATGGGCGGTTCGTTCATTGGTGCACAGGCGCACAAAAGAAAGCCAGTGAGTGCAAATGCTCTCGAGACCCAGGTCGAAATGATCATGCTAACTTTTCCAACAAGGCTTGACCCATTTTGATGCGCTGACCTGTTGCAATGCCCTCAGCCAGCTTAAAACCTTTGGGAACAAAGACCAAAATGGTCGAGCCATGTTGAAACCAGCCAAGCTCTTGGCCTTTGTAAGTTTGGATGGCGCAAGGAATTTCATTGGGTCCGGTGTAATCGACGTGGAACATCAAATTCACGGCGTGTAAGCGCAAGCTGGCGACCAAGATGGCTGCTACGGGCACCATGATCATGGGCGTACCATCTGATAAAGTGAAATTCAGAACAGCCCGCTCGTTTTTGCAAAAAAGTTGCTCAACTCGTTTCAAGGCAATTGGGTTAACGTTCCAAGTATCCCCAGAAATATGCGTCACATGCGTCAATGTTGCATCTGCTGGCGCGTGAAATCGGTGGTACATGCTAGAAGTCAAGCGCAAGGTCACGTAGGTGCCATTTTTCAATGACTCAACCAACTCTCCAGTTCTAGGCGTAAAGCCCATCAAGCTCGAAAGACTGTAGGGAAAACCTTTGGCCTGAAAGACTTGTGTGTGATCGATGGTGCCACATTCGCCCACAATGGCATCGCAGGGACTGCTCAGAATTTCATGACGCATGTCAACGGTTCTAGCCCCCGGCTTAAGCTCACGAACGAAACAGTCGTGCATGCTGTCAAACTTGGTTTTTGCCGCCTCGCTCAAATCTAGATCGGAAAACAACTTCCAAACGCCGATCGACAAGTCCCGAACGATGGGGTTTTTAATTTGACTCCACCAACCCATGAAGCGTGTCAGCGTGATCCGTGGAATTCGGTTGGTCAACAGAAAATTCAGGTCCTCTTGTGAGGTGATTCTTTGAATTAATTGTTTCATTTTCATTTTCCTGTCACGAAATCTAAATAAAAAGATGACTTCAACCACTCATCTTCGGATTCAACGTGTCTGTTCAACTTGCTTTGTCCCTTGGTGCAATTGCACTCTTGTTTCCTTTTGTGAAGAGACGTTTGGAACTGTCGTTTGCCAAACATCCCTCCTTAACGGGGCACTCTAGAATGGCCAAAAGAGTGGTCTCATTTTTGCCAGGCTATGAGTTCAAGGAAGATCAATTCTTTTCATGTGATGGGGCGCCTGGGGCTGTAGCTGACACTCGACGCGCTGCTTTTTACCAGTTGGCACATTTGTTACAAACACGTCATGCCAAAAGCATCGAAATGACCGCAGAGGCACGTGAAATTATTTCTGATCTGCAATTCACAGGCGCTTACCGCGTTCCATTTCAATTCAGCCCGCTGGTTCGTCAGCACTTGAAAGTTGGTGCCTTTATACAGTCTGCAGATGGCGTATTTGTGACAGATCAAGATGGGCAGCGTTTTTACGACCTCACTGGCTCCTATGGCGTGAACGTTTTTGGCGCTGACTTTTACAAGGAATGCATGAAATTAGGTTCTGAGAAAGTTGAAGCCGTAGGCGCAACTTTAGGGGCCTATCACCCTTGTGTTGCTTACAACGTGAAGCGCCTCCAAGAAATTTCAGGCCTTGACCAAGTTTCGTTTCACATGTCTGGTACAGAAGCGGTTATGCAAGCCGTTAGGCTAGCCAGATATCACACAGGCCGTAAAAATTTAGTACGTTTCTGCGGGGCATACCATGGTTGGTGGGAAGATGTTCAGCCAGGACCCGGCAACCCCATGCCACCCCGAGAAACTTACACCCTGAGGGACATGCATGAAAACTCTCTCAAAGTCTTGCGCACCAGAACGGACATTGCGTGTGTCCTGATCAATCCTCTGCAAGCACTTCATTTGAATCAAGGAGCTCCCGGCGATTCATCCCTGGTCGATAGCAGTCGCAGGGCGACCTATGATCGGGAGGCCTACACAACTTGGTTGAAAAAACTTCGCCAAGTTTGCAGTGAACGCAACATCGTGCTCATATTTGATGAGGTTTTCTTAGGGTTCCGTTTGGCCAAGGGTGGTGCACAAGCGTATTTTGGCGTGCAAGCTGACATGGTCACTTACGGTAAAACTTTGGGTGGAGGTTATCCCGTTGGCGTGGTGTGCGGCCGTGCCGATTTGATGAAACGGTTCCGATCTGAAAGACCTGCTGACATTTGTTTTGCGCGGGGTACTTTCAATGCTCATCCCCACGTCATGGGTGCCATGTCGGTATTTTTGGAAAAGATTGATCAACCAGAAATTTCGGCCATTTACGACAATTTGGACAATACTTGGAACCAAAGGCGCGAGCGTTTCAATCGGGTCATGACTGAGAAAGGCTTGCCATTGCGGGCAGCCAATATGTCCAGTGTATGGAGCCTTTATTACACGGATACAAGCCGCTACAACTGGATGCTTCAGTATTACTTGCGAACTGAGGGCTTGGCACTCAGCTGGGTGGGCACTGGCCGCTTGATTTTCAGCTTGAACTATACAGATGAGGACTTCAATGAAGTGTTGACACGATTTGTGGCAGCTTGTGAATCTATGAAATCAGCCCAATGGTTTTGGGCGCCGCCTGAGCTGTCCAACAAACTGATTCGCAGGTCTATTTTGAAAGAAATGTTTCAAAAACGAGAGGCAATTTCAAATTAAAAACGAATGCCCAAGGTCAGGCTAGCTTCTTGGTAGTTGATTTTTTGAGAAGCCTTGTCTTGCCTTGCGCTGGTCACCACATCTGATAAGTTGACACGTCCAACTTTGTAAGTTGTGCGTGCGAAATAATCCTTTAACAAGTCGACTTCAAAACCGCCTGCTATGTCAAGGTTGGTTCCTGCTAGGTGGAATTTGTCATTGCGTACTTGACCCAACATGGTCATGGTGATATTGCTTTTGGGAATCACAATACCGGCACCTATCAAGGAAAAAAAATGTCCTTTCAGATTGCCTGGCAGGTGGATCATGGGGTATTTTTTTTCGAATTCAAATGAAACCACGTTCAAGCCATCTGTATGTTCGTAGTGCATGAACGCGGGCGACAGATATTGCTGACTTGAGTTTGAGTAATTCTTTTGCAAGTACTGGCCCGATGCACCAACAGTTTGAGCATCTGAAACGACGTATTTCATGTGATCTAAATTCAATGCCAACGCTGTATCGGTATTGATCTGATATGCGATTCGCGCGTTAGTCTGCGGAATCGTGATTTTCCCTGGGTTTAAATAGGTATTGAACAGAGTTTGAGGTGTCAGGGTCTTTTGTGTGTCGGTGGCGTGTACGCCATAAAGCGTGAACTGGTGGTCAACGCCTTTAAAGTGGATGTCACTTTTTGAGTAGGACTCATTGTTCCATCCCCATTCAAAAGACCATTTGTGAGGTGACTCTAAGTTGAAATTGATTTCTTCAGCATGAGTGCTCAAAATCAAGCAGCAAGTACAAAGTGAAGCCAATATCTGATTTTTATAGCGCATATTTATTCTTCTTTTTGGCGTTGTGCCTTAATTGACTAACCTGATCTTGATCACAGTTTTGGCATTCAAAACATAGCCTGGGCAGTCGTATCTTTCAATGTCTTCGCCCGAAATAGGAAAAGCGCCGCAATTTGATAATCTTCGAAAAGGTGAATTGTAAATTCCGCATTGGAATTTGTCATCCGGTATAGGCTCTAGAAAAAAACATTGTTGATTCAAGCAGCAACTTCCGCACTGCGTACAGGCACCTGAAATTTGACCCGATTCATTCAATCGAATGTCAAAAAATGATTCAAAATACCTTTGAACGGGCCCTTGTGAAACAGCCTTGTGGTGAACTTGCAATTTTTGGAGTGTTTTGCGGTAGTTGAAAATGTATTTTGGTTTCAAAAAAATAACACCAAAAACAATCGGCAAAACTGGGAGTGTGTATTTGGCTAGAACCAACAAGGCGATTGATGAGCCGCGGATGAATGTATTTTTCAAAACAAAGTTGATTGAGTGACGGTTAGATGGAAGGTTTGTGAAAATTCTATGCTTGCAGTATTGCAGAGCGATGACGAAGTATGTATTCCTAGCTAATTGGAAGCGGTACGCACTTGTTAGCGTTGAAAATATAAAACACCAACCTGGCCAGATGCAATTTCTCTGGATCCTGAAATTTTCTTGAGTTCTGCGATGGGTTGGGAAATAGTCATGGAAGAATACCAAGCCCAATGTCTAGAGATAGATTGCTTGAAGGTTAAGCCTGCACTGATCTTTTGAAAGCCTGTGGGAACAGAGTTTGCCGGCCCTGGTTTGAATGGCAAAGAAGAATTGCGCCAATGTTCTGCGGTTGCCCAGGTGCTGTCAGTATGCAAAATCAGTTCACTTTGCTGAAAAACAGGCCAAGCATAAGACAAGCCAAGGTTCAGCGTTGTGCTGTCCCCTTTGTTCAAAATATCTTGTGTCCAATCTAAATTCAGTCGCCAGCGCTTGTTAATTTTTCGATTCATCATGACGCGCGTTCTCAGTGTATTCTTGCCACCTTCAAATACATCGAATGATTCACCGGTACTCACGTTGTGAACGCGCATAGACAGTCCGACATTCAAATCAGGTTCATCCATGAGTTGATAGCTGAGAGTTGGCTCACTTCCAAATTGGCCTAAATTTCGCCAAGCACGACCATCTCCAATGCCCAGCTGCCACTTGCCGTAGCGCAATCCAATGACGGGCCTGACACGAGCAGTGCTTTCCCAATTGCCAATGTCGTTGGACTTCAGTCGGGTTCCAAGGGTATAGTAAATTTTATCCGAGTCATCCAGAGTTTCAGTTGCCGATATTGAATCACTTTGAGCGTGAACCCAGCTTGTCAAGAAAGTGAATGCACTGAAAATGATGACGGGTAAAGAAAGAGCACGGAAGCGGGTTATGTTCAAAGCGTACAAAGAATTGGTCATGAAAACACTTTGTACGGCAATGAGATTAAAACCGTGTGACATCAAATATTTTTAATCCTCAATGAGCGTCATGAAATTGCCATAAAAGTCCAAGAAGATAAGCCAACAAAGGAAACAAGTTTATGAATCAGAAATCACAACTCGATGCAGAACAATTGCGCAAAATTCGCGAAGACATTTTGGATTCCATTGATGAAGAGCTAGAAATGGCCTCAGAGGACAGCTTGGATGTCAATGATTCATTGCCATCCTCTGATGAAAAAGTAGCACGTGCTCACTATTTTCGTGAGCTTCTAAGACTTCAAGGTGAGCTCGTTAAACTGCAAGATTGGGTTGTTGCAAGCAAGCAAAAAGTTGTCATTTTGTTTGAAGGACGTGACGCGGCGGGCAAAGGTGGCGTCATTAAGCGAATTACGCAAAGACTGAACCCTCGTGTGTGCCGCGTGGCGGCTTTGCCTGCGCCTAACGACCGTGAAAGAACGCAGTGGTACTTTCAGCGCTATGTCTCTCATCTGCCTGCCGCTGGTGAAATTGTCTTGTTTGATCGCAGTTGGTACAACCGCGCGGGTGTAGAAAAGGTCATGGGTTTTTGTACCGATGAAGAATACGAAGAGTTCTTCCGCTCGGTTCCTGAATTTGAAAAAATGTTAGCCCGCAGTGGCATTACCCTGCTCAAGTACTGGTTCTCTATCACCGACGATGAGCAGCATGCACGCTTCTTAGGACGAATTCATGACCCTCTCAAGCAGTGGAAACTCAGTCCCATGGATCTAGAAAGTCGCAGACGTTGGGAAGATTACACCCGAGCTAAAGAAACCATGATTGAACGTACACACATTCCAGAAGCACCTTGGTGGGTTGTTCAAGCGGTTGATAAAAAAAGAGCACGTTTGAATTGCATTGATCATTTGTTGGGGCAATTCGCGTACCACGATGTAGAGCATGCTCACATTGAAATGCCTGCTCGGGTCAGAAACCCTGATTACATTCGTCATCCTGTTCCGGCCAACATGATCGTTCCTGAAAAATACTAAGCTCATTTCTTTTAATTGAGTTTCGAGCAAGTAATTTCATAGGCTTGTCATTTCCTTGTTTCAAGATAAGCCTGTTATTTTTCTATACAGGTGTCTACTTTGAAACATATTCAACCACGTCGCGACTTTCTGATTAAAGTCAGCTCAATTTCTGCGGTTTTGACGACCGGTGGCATTCTCAGTGCTTGCGGTAACAGTGAATCACCCATGGTCAATTATGACTATGGTGTGGCCAGCGGTGACCCCCTGAGTGACCGAGTCATTTTATGGACACATGCCAAATACCAAGACTCGACAGATGCGGTCAACCTCACATGGGAAGTTGCATCCGATCTCGAGTTTTCAAAAATTCTTGTCACAGGTGCAGCCCAAGCCAATTCAGACACGGGCTATACATGCAAGGTAGATGCAACCGGTCTTCAGCCCAATCAGACTTACTATTACCGCTTTAAAGCCGGTCTTCACACCTCACCCATTGGCAAAACTAAAACTTTGCCCGTTGGCGCTGTGAGCGATGTCAAATTGGCTGTTTTATCCTGTTCCAACTTCCCTGCAGGTTTTTTCAACGTTTACGCAGAAGTTGCCCGTTCTGATGCAGATGTTGCTATTCACTTAGGTGACTATATTTATGAATATGCAGCTACTGGTTACGCCTCTGAAAAAGCAGCAAGTTTGGGTCGCACATCTGTTCCCGCCAACGAAATTTTGACCTTGGCTGACTATCGTTTGCGCCATGCCCAATACAAGTCGGATGCCGATTCAAAACAGTTCCACGCCAGCAAGCCCCTGATTGCTGTTTGGGATGATCATGAATTTGCGAATGACGCTTACAAAGATGGCGCTGAAAATCACACGGCTGCAACTGAAGGTTCATTTGCAGTCCGTAAAGCCGCTGCCTTGCAGGCTTATCACGAATGGATGCCTATTCGCACAGGTTCCGACAAAAGCAAAATTTACAGAAGCTTTAACTTTGGCAACTTGCTGAGCTTGCACATGCTCGATACGCGTTCTATTGGACGCGATCAACAAGTTGAAATTACGGATTTGATCAATCCAGCCAAGCAAGCAAGTGCATTCGCAACTTTGTCTTCACCCACTAGGCAATTGATGGGCGCAGAGCAGGTTCAGTGGTTGCAAACACAGATGGCCGCTTCTACAGCGACATGGCAAGTGCTTGGTCAGCAAGTGTTGATGGCCAGAATGGAATTCCCCCTGACCATTCTTCAAGCATTGAACCCGTCTGACACCAGTCCTCAGGCGCAAGCTGCCGGTCAAAAGGCTATTTCAGATTACCTCACCGCCAAAGGCAAACAAGCGCAAGGCTTTCCCATCACAGCGACTGAAACAGCCTTGCTTAACCAACCCAAATTGGGTTACAACTTAGATGCATGGGATGGCTACCCAGCTGCACGTGAAATTCTTTTGTCTACCGCAGCCCAACTCAAAAAGCGTCTGGTGGTTTTGGCGGGCGATACCCACAATGCTTGGCACAGTGATTTAACGCTGATGTCTGGACAAAAAGTGGGGGAAGAGTTTGCAACTTCCAGCGTCAGCTCACCCGGACTCGAAGCCTATTTGTCACTCCCACCCGCTCAAGTTAAAGCCATTTTTGAAGGCGTTGTTAAAGATCTCAAGTGGATGGATTCTTCACGTCGTGGTTATTTGAAATTGACAGTCTCAACGGGTCAAGTTCAGGGTGAGTGGCTGTTCATAGACACCATCACAAGTAGAAACTACAAAGTGGATGTGCCTGTTGCCGCTGAAAAGCGCGTTTACGCAGCTTGATGTAAAAACATTCACATCAGCTGTAGACATAAAAAAACCGCTCAGTCTGAGCGGTTTTTTTTGGTTCTAAAGATCAGTGGTACATCTGCTTTGGATTGTTGTCCATTAACTCGCCTTTGAGTAAATACAAAGGCGCTTTGTGATAAAGAATGATGTCATGAAAGGGATCAGTGATAATTTTAGTCATCCAGACTAGGCCCGTTTGAACGTCTTTCAAGAAAAACAAATGAATGGTCCTGAAAAGCAAGCCAGAAACACCCAAAATAAGCCATGCAGCACCGACTTGACGAACCCATTCTGTCAATGTATCCCAAGGCTCAATCATGCCGAATAAACCTGGTTCAACATAGAGAACCATGGGCAAAATGGCCCAGATGCTTAACAGCACAACCTTGCGATTTAAGTTGTAACCAACCTTGATCTCTTCTTTGTATTCTTGGGTGGCTTGGTTAATTTCGTCGTAGCCCAAAGGTTCAAAGAAAAAATGGCCAGACTGACGTGTTGTCATAGATATCAACCAAGCAATCAATGCTGAGATCACAGGATCAATGAACAAAAAAACATAGGCCACCACAAAACTGATGGCGCTGATGAAGTGCAGTGTTTGATTGATTCGACTGTGGTGGTAGTAACGGTGGTCGTCAAAACGCTGTATTTTCAAGGCTTCGAAAAAGGTAGTCACGTCGTCTCCTGGTGAGAAATTAAGGGCAGCACACATTGTGCATGCGTTGATCATTATCGCAAATCATGAAATTTCAATGACAAGATGCGTTTGTCACTGAAATTTCATCATTTATTTTTTCTTAACTTAATTGTCATCAAATTGTTAAATCAAGCCCCGATGATCAACACATGGAAAATTCAGTTGATACATCGATTGTTCTTGAAGATTACCCTGCCACCAGGCCTTCATTGCGCATTGCAGTTGTCACAGAAACTTGGCCGCCCGAGGTCAATGGTGTGGCCATGACATTGGCCAAATTGGTTCAAGGTTTGAGTCATCGAAATCATGATGTTCAGTTGATTCGGCCACGCCAAACAAAAACCGAATCACCGATGAATGACTCTTCGCTTGAAGAGGTGTTGATGCGTGGTATGCCCATACCTAGGTATCCAGAGTTAAAGCTAGGTTTGCCAAGCAAAAAAACACTTGTTAAAACTTGGACATTGAGACGACCAGATGTGGTGCACATTGCAACTGAAGGCCCCTTGGGTTGGTCTGCACTGCAAGCGGCCAAGGTTCTAAAACTTCCGGTGACTTCTGACTTCAGAACCAATTTTCAGAGTTATTCCAAGCACTATGGTGTAGGGTGGTTGCGAAAGCCCATCGTGGCCTATTTGCGTAAATTTCACAATGCAACCGCTTGTACCATGGTGCCTACCAGAGAGCTGATGCGGACACTGGGTGAAAATGGATTTTCGAATCTGAAAGTGGTCTCTAGAGGTGTTGATACAAAATTGTTCAACATGTCTAAACGCGATACAAGCTTGAGAAGTTCCTGGGGTGCTGATGATAAAACCACGGTCCTGATTTCTGTAGGCAGGATGGCGCCTGAAAAAAATTTAGATCAAGTTTTAAAAATACATGAAGCTCTGAAGCACAAAGGCCAAGAGTTCAAGTTGGTCATGGTGGGAGACGGCCCCTTAAAAGAGCAATTTCAACAACGCTATCCTGAAATCATATTTCCAGGTATGTTGTCTCAGTCAAATCTCGCTACTTACTATGCTAGCTCTGATTTATTTGTCTTTCCAAGTCAAACAGAAACTTTTGGAAATGTGACCTTGGAAGCGCTTGCCAGTGGAATCCCTGTGTTGGCCTTTGATTGTGCAGCAGCAAGAGATTGGGTGCAAACTGGGGTCAACGGGTGGTTGGTTGCAGAAAACAATCCAGAAGGGTTTGCTGCTCAAGCAGTCGCTATTTTCAACAATCAAGATGCGCTGACTCAAATTACACAAAGCACCAGACAGCAAGTGGTGCATTTAGACTGGGATCAAATTGCTGAGCAAGTTGAATCGGTTTTTTGGGATGCCATTCGCATGAGATAAATCATGCCCAAGGTCATGACAGATCCCATGATCAGCATCACCCAGTGAAGAGGTAGTTCCAGGGCCAACAGGCCGCTGTAAACACCCAACATCACCATGACGCTGGCGTTTTCATTGAAACCTTGTACGGCAATCGACCTGCCTGCTGTTAACAGCTTGTAGCCCCGGTTCTGTAACAGCGCATTCATGGGCACCATCAGCATGCCTCCTGCAAAACCAGTGACCAACATCAGAGGAATCGCAATCCAAAGTGATGATGAAAATGCCAATGCCGGTAAGGACAAACCCAGCCATAGGCCTAGCGGCAGAACCCTGGTAGCGTTTTGAAGTGCCACATAGTGTCCAGCCACGCCAGCGCCAAAAATAACGCCAAAAGCAACGACAGCCTGAAGCAAGCTGGCTTGCTCCAAGGGCATGTTCAAAGCTTCCTTGGCCCAAAGCAAAACTGCGAATTGGACCACTGCACCAATGCCCCAAAAAAGTGTGGTCACTGCGAGAGTTAGTTGACCGATAGGATCTTGCCAAAGAATTCGATTGCTTTGGATGAAATTTTTGAACAGCGCGATAGGTTTCATACTTTCTTGAACATATCGAATGTTTGGGTTAGGTATGCCGAAGTTCAAAAGACCTGCAATGCTGTAGATCACGATCAAGGAAAGCAATGGACCCGCATATTGGGTGTCAAGATCAAGCCCTAACATCTCAATGAATGACAAATTCAGTGTTGACATCCATCCAAAGCTTTTTGAGGCAACAAGCAAGCCCCCGCATGCAGTCCCCAAAATGACCGCCATGACCACAGTGACTTCAAGCCATCCATTCGCTTTCACCAACTGCTCTGCGGGTACTGTTTCTGTCACTAAACCATATTTAGCAGGCGCATAGGCAGAGGCGGCCATGCCAGCGATGGCGAATGCAAGCATCGGATGAAAAGGCGTGAAAATAAATGCCACTCCCACCACTTTGAGCGCGTTCATGCAGGCCATGAGTTTGGCTTTAGGAAACGCGTCAGCCAATGGCCCCATCAGCGGCGCTAAAAAAACATAAGACAGCGTGAATGAAAATTTGAGCAAAGGCGCCCACCACCCTGGATAACCTTGCTCATAAAGAAATGCAATGCCCAAAATAAGCAGCGCATTGTCTGCCAAACCTGAAGCGAATTGAGCGCTAATCAGGTAAAAGAATCCTTTGGGCATCTTTTATGCCGATGTTTCTGCTTGTTGGATAGGAGAAACTGCTTTGAAGTGATGCGCCAATTGATTGCGACGTCCAATGCCTTGGTAAGCGATGCCTAAATCTTCGAGCATTTTGGGATCGTACAAATTGCGCCCATCCAAAATCAAAGGCTGGTTCATGCGCTCTTTGAGCAATTCAAAATCTGGATGATGGAAGGTTTTCCATTCAGTGACAACCAAAAGCGCATCAGCATTGTTAGTTGCATCGTAGGCTGTTTCTGCCAAACTGAAACGACTGAGTTCTTCTTCATTTTGAATGTCATGAGACACGGCTTCGTATCCCTCTTTGGAGGCCAAAGGATCAAAGGCGCAGACAGTGGCACCGCGTTTTAACAATTCTTGAATGATGATGCGGCTAGGCGCTTCACGCATATCGTCGGTGTTTGGCTTGAAAGACAAGCCCCAAATAGCAAATTTGAGGCCTTGGAGGTCTTGCCCAAAGTGATAGGTTAATCGGGAGACTAAAAGGGTTTTTTGCTGGTCGTTGACATTCTCTACAGCACTGACCACTTTCATTTGGCTTCCGCAGTCTAATGCAGTCTGGATCAGTGCGCGTGTGTCTTTGGGGAAGCAGCTGCCACCATAACCCGTTCCAGCGTATAAGAAGTCGTGACCAATTCGCTGATCTGCACCAATTCCACGGCGGATGCTGTCAATGTCTGCGCCAAGCAAATCAGACAAGTTTGCAATCTCGTTCATGAACGAGATTCTTGTGGCCAACATGGCATTGGCGGCATATTTGGTCAGTTCTGCACTTCTGACATCCATCCAGATGGTGCGGGCATGGTGTCTGTTAAAGCTGGAATACAACAACTCCATTTTTTGATGCACAGTTTTGTAGTTGGGGCTATCGTCTAGGCCAATCACAATGCGATCAGGGTGCATGAAGTCTTTGATCGCAGCGCCTTCTTTCAAAAATTCTGGATTGGAGATCACTTCAAACAGCGAGTCTTCAATGCCACGTTTTTTCAATTCGTCTTGCAAACACTTTTGAACGCGGTATGCGGTACCCACTGGGACCGTCGATTTGTTCACAATCACTTTGAATTTTTTCAAATGACGGCCAATTTGTGTTGCAACTGCCAATACGTGTTGCAAATCAGCAGAGCCATCTTCTTTGGAAGGTGTACCCACTGCAATGAATATAACTTCACCGTGCTCTACTGCTTGAGCCATGTCTGTGGTGAACTGAATTCGACCTTCTGCTCTGTTTCTGGACATCAATTCTTGAAGCCCAGGTTCATAAATTGGCAATCCGGCAGCATTGAGTGTTGCGACTTTATCTGCATCGCTGTCGATGCACATCACTTGGTGGCCAAGTTCTGCCAAACATCCGCCTGTTACCAGACCTACATAGCCTGCACCAACAATAGAAATTTTCATGAATATCTCCAGAAGAGACTTCAATTTTGTTCACTCAAGATTTCTATGTCGTGACGAATTCATGTAATTTTCGTGACATTAGGTGCCGATCGCAGCCGATCCTCTAATTTGTGAATCAGATAAATTTGAGAATTTCACTAAACATTCACAGCAAAAGTCTACAAACTGGGAATGAATAAATTTCTTAAAACTGCTTTATTGACGATCAGTGCAGGTTTTTTTGGGTTAACCATCAGTACCCAAGTACGCTCTCAAGTCAGAATGGAAACCAACGAAGCAACACTTCTTGAATTCCAAGCATTTTTTAAGATGCCAATCGGCCCTCAAGGTTTAGAGGTTTCAGACAGGGTTCTGAATGCATCTGGGAAAAAGGTTCGCTTGACTGGCTACATGGTCAAAAATGAGATGCCCATGCCAGGTGTTTTCATGCTTGCGCCACGTCCCGTGCAAATGAGCGAGCATGCTGATGGTGAAGCCAACGACTTACCTGCCTCAGTTTGTTGGGTTTACCTAGACGATCGTCAAAAAAATTGGCTCGTACCCCATGTCCCTGGTCTTTTGACTGTCGAGGGACAGTTCACATTCAATCGCATTGAAGCGTCAGATGGATCGGTTGCTTGGTTCCACTTGAAACTAGCGCCAGATGCTGTAAACGCTGCCAGCTCAGATGCCCGTTCACCTCATGGCTTGGGCCAATTGCACCATTCTCATTCTCACTAAAGCACAATATGTTTCATCTATCAAACTCTAAGCACTTACTGGGTTCATTGGCTGCCTTGGCCTTTTTGGGGGCAGAAGTGATGGCGGCACCCCAAGTGACCCGGCTGACCCCACCCAGTGAGCTGTTCACCAGCGGCAATGCTGCACCAGTCATCGCACGATTTTTACCAGACCAACGGTTTGATTTGCAGGCTACCATCGTTCCAGACGCTCCCGATAAATCAATTACCAAGGCTGTTTTTTACATGAATGGTGTTGAAATCAAGTTGCCAGTCTCTGTGAAGACTTGCGCAACAGGATGTCTGCCTAAGATTGAGAAAAATGCTGCCATCGTGTCGCTCCGTGCGCTTTCAAATACAAAGCCTGGTTTGCATGTTTTCACTGTTGAAGCAACACAAAGTGATGGTCAAAGTATCAAAGCAAGCGGTAATTTTGAAATTGTTCCATGGCAATTGGGTGGTCAAAAAGTTAAAAATATCATCATCATGTTAGGTGATGGCATGGGCGCAGCCCAACGCACAGCCGCTCGCATCGTCGCACAGGGGTATGCGCAAGGAAAAGCCAATTCGCCATTGGCCATGGATACGTTCCCTGTTTCTGGTCAAATTAAAACTGCTTCTTTGAATTCGCTGGTCACTGACTCGGCACCCGGCATGTCGGCTTACGTACTTGGCAATAAAAACAACAACAACGAGGAAGGTGTTTTTCCAGACGACACCATTGATCCTTTTGATAATCCACGCATAGAGTACTTGAGTGAGTATTTAAGCCGGACACAAGGTAAGGCGCTCGGGCTGGTGACAACGGCTGACGTATTTGACGCGACACCTGCTGCCAATGCAGTCCACACCAGCAATCGCGGCGCGGGAACTGGCATTGTTGACCAATACCTTGATGACAGAAAACTCACGGGCCTGTCGGTCTTGATGGGGGGCGGTCGGAAATGGTTCTTGCCTTCAACGGTTCCTGGCTCGGCAAGGTCTCACGGCAATGACTATGCCTTTTCAATCACGGAGAGCCACACAGCCGATATTGTCAAAAGATGGGGTGCATCTCCAGGGCAATTAGACAAGGATCGTGATTTGATCGCTGATTTTCAGTTGGCTGGATTTAAATACGCATCTGACCTCACAAGCTTGTCATCGGTTGATTTGAAAACCACTGACAAATTGCTGGGTCTATTTGCTTACTCCAACATGAATGTAGCCTTAGACAAAATCGATGGCCGCCGAAATATCGCAAAAGGAATCAAAGGCCGCGTTGTGGATGATTTTGGCTTTCCTGACCAGCCCATGCTTGAGGAAATGACACATAAAGCATTGGGCGTATTACAAAAAAATAAAAAAGGATTTGTACTGATGGTTGAAGGTGCTTCAATTGACAAGCAGGCTCACAACATGGACACAGAGCGCTGGATATTGGACATGATTGAATTCGACCGTGCAATCAAGGTGGCTCAAGATTTTGCAGAAAAAGATGGCCAAACTTTGGTCATCGTCACTGCCGATCACGAATGTTCTGGAGTTGCCCTCATTGGTGGATCCACCGTGACCGATGCAAGACTGCAAGAGTTGGTCAAAGAGGGCGGTGTTTCCAATCTTCGCGACAAAGTGGTGGGCGTGTATGAAAAAGCAGGATTCCCCAAATACAAAATTGCCAGCGATGGATACCCATCAACAACGGATATTGATTATCGACTTTTGGTAGGTTATGGTGCCAATTCAGATCGTCATGAAGACTGGCGCACCAACCCCTTGCCCATGCAAGATGCGCAGCAACCTTTTGCAAAGGCAACCCCGTTGTCAGCTTATCCGGCTGACCCCGTGGTGCGTGATGCAGAGGGCAAATTCATGATTACTGGCCAAGTGCCTGGTAACAGTGGTGTTCATACTGCAACAGACATTCCAATTTCAGCAATGGGCCCGGGTGCTTGGTCCTTCACAGGTGTCATGGACAACACCGACGTCTTTTTTCACCTTGCACAAGCTGCCGTTAAGGGTGTGGTGAAACCTAACTTCATGACTTCATCTAAAAAATAAATACCTATGCTGTATTGACTTTGTGCTTTATGAGTATTGGAGAAGATGAGAATCTTCTCCAGTGCAGGTTGAACTCCGTGTGAAGGTACCAGATGACCACAATAAGGGTGGCGATTCCGTGAACAGCTAACATCATGCCGCCAAAAGTGGTCGTTCCATCTGCAATCAAGCGCTTCCCGATGGTCAGCATGTTGTAGTAGCCCATAAAGCAGAGCATTGCCATTGCCAATGAATAACTTCGACCCACTCGCGGGTTCACACTTGCCAGTTGTACAGCCAGTAAAGCTAAGTTCAATGCCGCTATAAACAAGCCAATCCGCCAAAATAGTTCGCCTTGATTGATTCGCTCCGTACTTTGAAGAAGCGCATAAGTGGTCAGCATTTGGCTTTGCAAATTCGTCAAAATTTGACGTTTTGCAGGATCAATAAGAAAGTTAAAACTTTCAAATTCAGTCTGCCTTGCTTCACCTGTTGTGTGATTCAAAACAGTTTGCTGACCTTGATGTAAGTTTAAAAACTTATCGTTCTTTAAGAATTCCACATTGCCAGATTTTGCTGTGGTAATTGATTCAGTGTCGCCTTCGAGTTTTGAGATGAAAACGCTGGTGGCTTGATCACTGTCATTTTTCTTTTTCTCAATGAAAAAGACCATCTGGTTTGAAGCCGATTCTTGAAATTGACCAGGTGCAACACGTTCAATGTCACTGCGCTTTGCAAATCTATCTTTCAGATATTGTGTTTGGGTATTGCTCCAAGGCCAAGCAAAAACAGCCAGCAAACTGATGGTCAATACCACTGGCCAACAAAATTGCCAGAGTGGCTTTAAAAATTTAGACAAACTGATACCGCTGGAAAACCAAATGATCATTTCACTGTCAAGGTACATCCTTGAAAACGTATACACAATGGAGATGAACATGCTTAAAGTGAGTATGGGGCCAGCATTGCCAACACCATTGAGTCCAATCAAAAGAATGACTTCTGAAGGATCAGCCTGTCCTTTAGATGCTTGCCCTAAAATGCGGATGAGCATGATGGTCATCACAATGGTGAACAAGATGACTGTGGAACCCCCAAAGTTCCTAAGAAGTTCTTTGTGAATGCTTTTTTGAAAAATAGTCATAGATACTCAATGCCGAGACCCTCTGATTTGAGTCATGCAGGCTGCCAATTCACTAACCATTTTGCCATTTCAGCCAAACCGTCCTTCATAGAGGTATGCGGCCATTCACCTATCAGATGCAAGAGTTTAAGGTCGCTAGCGCATGTGAGGGGAACATCAGACACTTGCATGGGCGCCAATTCAATCATGGGTTCGATGCCCAGGCACTCAGAAAGTAGGCTGACAAAATCAGTGACTTGAATGGGGCTAGAGTGTCCAACATTGACGACGTCGACGCCTTGTCGAGCAACACCCAATTCAATGAGACGAGTTAATGCGAAAACAGTATCTCCCACATAGGTGAAGTCTCTTTTCAGTAAACCGTCTCCAAACAGTTGAATGGGCTGTCTTTTTCGCATTTTCTGAGCAAAAAGGAGCGGGGCCATGTCAAGTCTTCCCCATGGTCCATACACCGTAAAGAATCGAAGCCCAAGCGAAGGCGTTTTGTACTGGGCAAAGTAGGCTTGTGCCATCACTTCATTGGCAATTTTGGTGGCAGCGTAAAAGGATTCTGGTGTATCGCAGCGGTCTGTTTCCCGAAATGGTGCATCTGTTCTTGAGCCATAAACACTCGAAGAACTGGCATACAGAAATTCCTGAACCTCAAAGTGTTTGCATGCGTCCAATACGTTAGCAAACCCATTCAGGTTTGATTTCACAAAATCCATGGGTGATTTCACAGAATGCCTGACCCCAGCCTGCGCTGCAAGATGCACTACCACATCTGGCTGAAAAGAACCAAACAGGGACATGACAGCACCATGTTCCGAAAGGTCTATTGCTTGGTATTGAATTTGATTTCCTTGCAGGAAGTGAGCAATTCTATCGAAGCGGAGTCTTTGAAGGATCAGATGATTTGAATCACCCACATCAAAAAATTGATTTCTAAAGTTGTACATATCACAACCTAGCACTTCGTAACCTAAAGCATTGAGGTGCTCGGCCAAGCGAGAGCCTATAAATCCAGCGGCACCAGTGATCAGAACTTTACGTTTCATATCTCCAATCTAGAAAATTTTCATGACACTGTCATGAAACTTGGTTGAAATAAAAATGTCGCAAATGATTGATCAATTTGCGCTCGTCATCTATGAATAACCAATCTCTCCAGCATTGCTCGTCTTACAAAATGGTACTTTTTTCTACCATTGCGTTGATTGCCTGTGTCAGTCTGAGTATTTTGCTGATGTCATCTGGTTGGAATCAAGTCTGGATGCTGCGAATTCACGCCACACCCTATTTGCCTACTTCTTTCTGGGCTTTGATCAATCTCGGTGGAGACGCTTGGGTGGCTTTGCTCATCCTTCTATTGGTAGAGCGCAAACCTGGCGAGATTACCTCTTGGGTACTCAAAACATGGCTCATAGGTGCAATTGTCTCGCAACTCATCAAATACCTGTTGCCCATGCCAAGGCCAGCTAGCGTTTTGGGTGTGCAGAATTTAAGCATCATTGATTCCCCTCCCTTGGTGAGCGGATCCATGCCGTCAGGTCATGCCCTTGCGGCAGTTTCGTGTGCTTTGATTGTTTGCACAGTACTCAAGCTTAGAGGTGCCCAGAGTTGGCATCTTTGGCTCATTGCATTGACAGCGGGCATAACCGCTTGGGCGCGAGTGGCAGTGGGTGCTCACTGGCCATCAGATGTGATTGCTGGGTCAGGTTTGGCCTTTGCGGTGGTGGCCCTAGCACACCTGTGGGAGCGTCGGCATTCCTGGAACGCTTGGTTTCAAGGTACCAAAGGCGGTGCATTTCTCATTGTCCTGCACATCATGATTTCCTTGCACTTGGCGACACCCCAATCGGATTTCTTTTTTGTGCAGTTTGTCCAATTCAATTTGGCTTGTATTTCACTCATGCGCGCCGTTTTTTTGATTAAAAGATATTTCCTGATTCGAACGCAATGAATTGGATGGTTTAAAAAATGAAGTACGTTATTTCGGAAAAGCAATTTGAATCACATGTTCGAATTCGAAAATGGTTTTACCGCCTTGTTTTTTGGATGCTTGCACTGATGTTGCTGCTTGCGTTGGTTCGACATTCTGATTGGAATCAGACGTTCTCACGTCTGATGGAAGTTCCCAAAGTCATTCTTTTGATTTGCACTTTAGGTTGGTTGAGCAGTTTTTTGTTCCGGGCGCTTCGATTCAAGGCCGAGTGGAAGTCCCAAGGCAGGATCAGTTTGTGGGATTCTTTGAGCTTAACTTTTTTGCACAATGCAGCTGTGGTGCTGGTGCCCTTTCGAGTCGGTGAATTAGGCTATCCGGTCTTGGTCAAAAAATTGCTGAATGTGTCATTGCAACAATGTATTCGAAGCCTTCTGTGGCTGAGATTCCAAGATGGCATCGTTTTAATTTCCTTGGCATTTTTGTTATTGCCTTTTACCAGCATTGAGTTGCGTATTTCAATTTTTTTGTTTGTGATGTTCTTGTTTTTTTTCACCCAAAAATGGTGGCTGCGTTTATTGAGGTCCCGCCATTTTCTAATTCGGCAAGTTAGAGCGTTTTTGCACCAAAGGTCCGATGCATCGGGCTGGTTTTGGTCTGCAGCCAATTGGATTGTCAAAATCTTGGTTGTTGCCCTCTTGCTTTCAAACTTGACAGGTTTAGAAGCGCTTCAAACTGTTCGTGGCGCCTTGACGGGTGAACTGTCTGCATTGTTGCCATTGACAGGTCCTGCGGGACTCGGGACCTACGAAGCAGGCGTTTGGTCTGGCTTAGGCCTCACTTGGCAAGAGATGAAGGGACTGATGGGTAGTGTTTTATTAACCCACCTTTTCTTCCTTTGCATTTCACTTCTAGGTGCAGTAGTGGCCTTGTCCTTTAATACACTTTCTAATGATCAAAACAAATCAAAGCAGCGTGGCGCCCATGTCTGACTCTCAGCGAAACACCATACAGTTAGAAGCGCCAATGAGGGCGCATCAGCTTTCAGTTGTCGTGCCAATGTTCAACGAAGAAGAACTGGCACCTGATTTGATTCAAGCTGTTCAAACTGCATTACTGAGCTATCCATTTCCGTGGGAGTTGATCGTGGTTGATGACGGTAGCAGCGATGCCACTTGGGCGCAATTGAATATCGCCGCGAAAGAGGTGGGGCCTCATGTCCGATTGATTCGTTTGCTTCGTAACTTCAAGCAGACTGCAGCAATGCAGGCAGGAATTGACTCAGCCAGGGGCGATGTGATTGTGACCATGGATGGTGATTTGCAAAATGACCCTCGCGATATTCCGAGATTGGTTCAGCACTTGCTGTCGAATGACCTCGATATGGTGGCCGGTTGGCGCCAGAATCGTCAAGATGGCTTATGGCTCCGGAAGATTCCTTCAAAACTAGCCAATCGATTGATTCGCAATGTCAGTGGACTTAACTTTCAAGACCTGGGTTGCAGTCTGAAGGCTTTTCGAACATCGGTGCTGCGCAAAGTACGCCTCTACGGTGAGATGCACCGATTCATTCCAGCTTGGTTAGCAACTGTGACATCACCGATGCGAATGGCGGAGCTACCTGTTTCGCATTTTCCTCGAACAAAAGGTCAATCTAAATATGGTCTTTCTCGAACATTTCGTGTCTTGCTTGACCTTTTATCTATTCACTATTTTTTAAGGTTTGGTTCACGGCCAGGTCATTTCTTCGGTGGACTTGGCAGTATCGTCACAGGCATAGGTCTGTTGATTCTGACTTACTTGGGTATTTTGAAAGCTTTGGGTGAGTCGATTGGCAATCGACCCTTGATGTTTCTGGGATTCTTTGCAGTAGTCAGTGGCTTGCAGCTTCTAACGACCGGCGTCATTGCAGAAATACTGATGCGCACTTACTACGATGCTGGGAAATTTAACTCCTATCACACGCTGAATGAGTATGGTGCTCAGCCCAATGAGGCCTGGCATGTCATCAAGTGAAAAATCAAACCCTTTGAATCTCCAATGGTTCTTGGGCGCCATTGCCTTGCTTGGCTTATTTTTGCTTGGTCTAGACAAAGCATTTTTATTTGATGTGGATGAAGGTGCATTCACGGAAGCCACTCGTGAGATGTTGGTGTCTGGTGATTGGGGTCACACCACGCTGAATGGCCTAGATCGATTTGACAAACCCATCGGTGTCTATTGGTTGCAAGCTGTCAGTGCTTCTGTCTTTGGATTGAACGAGTTTGCTTTCAGATTGCCTTCTGCACTCTCTGGTTGGATAGCCAGTCTTGCTTTGGCGCGTTTCACATACTCGCAATGGGGACCCCGTGCTGGCCTTTTGGCTGCTGTCATCTCAGCAACCAGTTTAGGTCCTTGGGCAATGGCAAGAACTGCAACAGCAGATGCTTTGTTGGGGCTTTTTTTCGTCTTGATCTTTATTGACCTCTGGCGTGTCATCAATACCAACAGCGTGATTTCTCGGAGGAAGTTGGCCCTTTGGGTTGCCTTGGGGCTGTTGGTCAAAGGACCTGTCGCCATTGTTTTACCCTTTGGCACTTTGGCTATTTTTGGTTTGCTCATGCCTCAAGCGCGCGCGCCACTGAAGGCACTGTTTTTGGATCTTGGCGCTTGGTTAACTTTGATTGCAGTGGCTTGTCCTTGGTATCTCTATGCCTACGCAAGGCATGGGCAAAACTTCATCCATGGTTTTCTCTTGAAGCACAACGTCGAGCGCTTCATGGGCAGCATGGAAGGGCACTCGGGTCATTGGGCATACTTCTTCATTGCTTTGCCATTGCTTTGGTTGCCCTGGTCCACCTTGTTCTTGAGTGCTATTGTCAAAGTACGAACTCAATGGCAACAACCACTCTTGAAATATGCATGGATTTGGTTTGCCTTTGTGTTTTGTTTCTTTAGCATAGCCAATACCAAGCTACCCCATTATTTGCTTTACGCAGGCCCAGCGGTGTGCCTTTTGCTGACTTCTGCAGCCTTGTCAGCAAGCCGTCGCTTGTGGGTCTTGACATGGGCTGTTGCGATGTCTGGCTTGGCCGGAATTCTGTTTCTACCGAGTTTCTTACAGCAACATCCTGAATGGGTCAAGGATGTTTTTTACAAAACCTTGTTAGCTGGATCACCAGATCCCCAAATGAAGGTTTGGCTGTTTGCACTGCCATTGCTTATTTATGTCGGGCCAACTTTCAATATGGTGATGCGTGTCTTTAAGCTAGGTACCGTCAACAGGACTCAAGGCTTTGGATTTATCTCCTTTTCAGTTTTTCAAGCCGGTGTTTTAGCACTTGTTGTTTTGCCTTGGTGGTCTCAAACACTCCAAGCACCCGTTCAAGGCTTGGCTTTGAAGTTTCGTGAAAACACTACCACCATTGTTCAGTGGGGTGTTCATCTGCCTTCTTTCGCAACTTACAGGCAACAAGAGGCCCCAAGGCGCGAACCATTGCCAGGTGAGTTGGCCTTGGTCAAGAACATCCAGCCCATTTGGCCTTCTGAATGGGAAACGCTTGAAGTCATGGGACCTCTTGCTATAGTGAAGGCGGCAGACCCATTGAGAAGCAAACCATGACCCCTCTGATGCAGCAAGTTTTAAAACAAAATTTGAATAAGCATGCTCATTGTTTACCCGGTTGCATTGCCATCTTCATTTTGGCAGCATTGATCTTCAATGCTTATCCCCAATTGGACCTTTGGGTGTCTGGTTTGTTTTACGCGGGAAATGGAAAATTTCCGGCGAATGAGATGCTGCTGATTCAATCTCTCTACCACGGCACACCTTGGGCAGGTCGTTTGCTGTTTGCTTGTTCAATTTTTCTTTTGATATTGGCTGTCTTGTTGCCAAGCAAAGTTTCAAGAAGGCATTGGCGTCGTGCAGCTGCTGTGGTTCTTGTGGTCGTTCTTGGTATTGGATTCTTAGTGCATACAGCTTTGAAGGACGGTATGGGTCGTCCTCGTCCGCGAGATGTGCAGGTTTTTGCAGGCGCTACTGCCTTTGTGCCTGTCTTTGTGCCCAGTCAATTTTGTCAAACAAACTGCTCTTTCGTCAGTGGACATGCAGCAGTTGGTTTTTCGCTCATGTCTTTGGGAATGTTTGGTATCCGAAGGAGGCGACAATTTTGGCTTCTAACGGGCTTGATCGTGGGAGGCGTGATAGGTCTGGGAAGAATTGCTCAGGGCGGGCACTTTTTAAGTGACATTGTTTTTTCAATGATTGCAATTTGGACTTCTCATCTTTTCATTAGGCTTGTTTGGTTGCGATTCAGGGTGTGGCAACTACACCATCGAAACGTTCCTGTCTCACGTTTGGATCAAGATGTGTAACGTGAGGCAGAAAATCCGCACCGAACTGGCGTCTTTCACCAAATCATCATTAAATTGAAGTAAATTTTATCAATACTAAAATGAGGATGATTGAAATTTTTCTTTGAGACAGTTTATTTAAGAATGGATGCGACCAATTGAGAAAGCCTACAACATTGACTCCTATTGATTTAAATTCTGGCGTCGATTTGCTAGACCGTGATGTAAGTATTTTGGCTTTCAATGAGCGTGTTTTAGATTGGGCAAAACGTCCAGAAGTTCCACTTTTAGAGCGGCTTAGGTATTTATGTATCGTGTCTTCTAATTTGGATGAGTTTTTTGAAGTACGTGCTGATTTGCACATGTCTGCACTCAGAAACGATGACGACAAGGGAACGTACAGCAAAAAAACCTTCGAGGCTGTGTACCAGACTGCAAGAGATTTAGTTAACGAACAATACAGCCTTTACAACGCTGTTCTATTGCCCAGTTTGCAAAAAGAAGGCATCAAAATTCTTTCTCATGGAGAAAGAAATTTGGTTCAAAAGAAATGGGTTCAAGATTATTTCAGACGTGAAGTCAAACCCCTATTGGTTCCTGTCGGACTTGACCCTGCACATCCCTTTCCTCAAGTCGCCAACAAATCTTTGAATTTCATTGTTCAATTGTCTGGCAAGGATGCATTTGGCAGGTCAAATGACATTGCCATTGTCAAAGTTCCAAGAGTGTTGCCCAGGGTCATTCCACTTCCTGCCAAAGTTGCTGGCCATGGAAAAGCGTTTGTTCTACTGTCCAGTGTCATTCGTGCGCATTTGAATGACCTATTTCCTGGTCGAGAAGTCGGGCAGTTCTCGCAATTTCGGGTCACGCGAAATTCAGACTTGTCGGTCGATGAGGAAGAAGTTGAAAACTTGCGAACTGCTTTGCGCAAGGGCTTGCAACATCGTCAGTACGGGCAGGCATTGCGTTTAGAAGTTTCTGACAGCTGTGCAGAACATTTGTCAGACTTTTTGCTCAAACAATTCAGCTTACCAGCATCAGCCTTATTTCGTGCAGCAGGACCCGTGAATTTGGTTCGACTCAGCCAGCTGATTGACTTGGTGGCCGATCCTGAATTACTTTTTTCGCCTTACCAATCGAGTTTTCCTAAACAGTTAAAGCAAGGGGAATCCATTTTTGCACGCATGCAGAAAGAGGATGTGCTGATTCATCAACCCTTTGAAAGTTTTGATGGCGTCTTGGCTTTCCTGAAGGAGGCTGTTGAAGACCCTCAGGTGTTAGCCATTAAACAAACCATTTATCGAACAGGCAGTGATCCTGCCATGATGAACTTACTCCGTGAGGCTGTCCGGCGCGGAAAAGAAGTCACGGCAGTAGTTGAACTTAAAGCCCGATTCGATGAGGAAGCCAATATCAATTGGGCAGAGCAATTGGAGTCTGTGGGTGCGCAGGTTGTCTATGGTGTGGTTGGCTTAAAAACGCACGCCAAAATGTTGTTGGTCACTAGGCGCGAGGGGCGAATTCTCAAGCGATACGGGCACTTATCGACAGGCAATTACAACCCCAGAACCGCCAAGCTCTATACAGACTTAAGCTACCTCACGAGTGATGCGCGCATTACCGCTGACATGGATACCTTGTTTGTTCACTTGGCAAGCCCCAGTCGTTTGGGAAGAATGAGTAAATTATTGGCGGCTCCTTTTCTTTTGCAAAAGAAAATGGTGGAAAAAATTGAAACTGTAGGTGCTGCAGCAGCCAAAGGCTTGCCAGCCAGAATTGTTGCGAAAATGAATTCGCTAACCGATCCGGTGCTCATTCATGCCCTCATTTTGGCGGGTCAAAAAGGTGCCCAAATTGATTTGATCGTTAGAGGCGCTTGCATGTTGCCTGCTGGTATTCCGGGACAAACCGAGAACATCCGGGTGAGATCCATCATTGGTAGGTTCTTAGAACACTCACGAGTCTTCTTTTTTGAAGCCGATACCGTGCAAGACATTTATCTTTCAAGTGCCGATTGGATGTCTCGCAACATGACTCGACGTGTTGAACTGGCCTGGCCCGTCTTGGAATTGTCTCTGCGACAAAGACTCATCGATGAATGCCTTTTGGCATATTTGCATGACACGCGCAATGCTTGGACTTTAGAGGCCGATGGCAAATACCAACGCGTGGAGAAGCAAGGGCGAAAACCTCAAAGTGCGCAAGCGCTTTTGATGCAGAAATATTCACCAGCGAAAACAAAACCTCGTTAAGTTGTTCTCATTCGTCAAAACTTGAAAAGAGTCAAAGATGGATTTAATTTTCTGGAGACACGCTGAAGCATTTGATGCCTTGGAAGGACAAGATGACCTCTCGCGTACCCTCACGCCTAAAGGTGAGAAGCAAGCAGTCAGAATGAGTCAGTGGCTGGATCGACAGTTGCCTGAAGGCATTCGTGTCATGTCTAGCCCAGCTGTACGATGTGAGCAAACTGTTAAAACGCTGGGCAGAAAAGTTAAATACAAATCTGAGCTCTTGCCCAACGCCAGCATCGACGATTTGCTTCTGACTGCTGGGTGGCCAGACGCCAAAATGTCTGTGCTGATCGTGGGTCACCAACCAGTATTGGGTCAGGCAATTGCCTACCTTTTGGGGCTTCCAGCGGGTGAGTGCTCAGTCAGAAAGGGCGCTGTCTGGTGGTTAAGAAGTCGGGTGCGAGAAAATGTGACGCAAACAGTTGTAGTCAGTGTGCAGACACCCGAGCTTCTTTGATTAAGACTTTGCAGGGCGGCCTGTTTTCAATGCGGGCACATTGGCCAAGGCTGTCAAAAATGCTTTGTCGTTTAAGCTGCTCAAAAGCTTGAGACCCGCACGCAAAATTTCACTCTTTTTAGCACTGTGCTTTAAACCAAGGGCTTTTTGTTTTAAACCAGCAATGGCTTGGTATTCGTCTTTTGGAAATGTGAAGCTATCTCTGACCAGCTTGGGCTTTTTGAGCTTTGTCTCAGTCACGGCTGGGACTGCGGGAATTGACTTGGCTTTAGGCTTAGTTTGAGTAGCAGTTTTCTTTGTAGGCGCAGTCGGTGTTTTGCTTGCAGGCTTCTTGGTCACAATGGATTTCGACTTTGCGGGTGCTTTGACGGCTGTTTTGCTAGGTGCTTTCTTGGCAGTTTTGCGCACCGCCTTTTTGGCAACAGTTGGGGTTGTCTGAGTTGAAGCAGGGGCTAATTTTTCAGCGGTTTTGGCAGGCGTATGAATTGCCGATGACTGGGTTGTGTTCTCAGTAGACATGTTAAAAATGGGAAAAGTTAAACGTGCAAATAGTTTATATCGTTTTTCCATTCATTTCAACAAATTCCAATTGCCATGTCGTTTTCTGCCAAGCGATGCATTCCTCTCGGAGCAAATGAGCCGATTGTGGCCACTGCTGAATCCAAGATTTTTTGCAATGAATAACGAACCCAGTCTTGTTGTCGCCTGAAATTTTGAGTTGGATGCCCTTGAGATCGGGCTCTCTTCTTGCATGGCACAAAATAGCTGCGATGCGCAGGCTCATCAACTGGATCATGAATTCGGGGTTTTTAAGCTCAATCTCTAGCTTTTTCAATTTTCCGCGGTGCCCCAAAATAAGCTGACTCAGGCGATGCAGCTCCAGCATTGAAAAACCTGGAAGATCTGCGTTGTCAAGGATGTAAGCGCCATGTTTGTGAAAATCACTGTGAGAAATACGGGTGCCAATTTCCAACAAGTGTGCAGCCCAACCTAGTTTTCTTTCAAGTCGCAAAGCCCGGTCTGGTTCACAGGTCGATTTGTCCAAGACGCCTTTGAAAAGTGTGATGGCTGTTTGTTTGACGCGTGCTGCTTGCGCTGTATCAACTGCAAATCGATTGCCAAGGGCTGTGACCATGGAGCTTCGCAGGTCTGTGCTCTCTTCTCTTTGTAGAAGATCGTACAAAACGCCGTGCCTTAAAGCGCCTTGTGCGGCATGCATCGTGTCAATTTGCATCAAATCGAAGAGGGCGCACAGAACAGACAAGCCGCCACCGATGACTGGTTTTCGATCTTCTTTCACGCCTTCCAAGCGAAGTGACTCAACGCTTCCAGACTTGATTAATTTTTCTTTAAGCCAAATGAGTCCCTCTCGCGAAATGGTCTCTTCTGGCCAACCTGCAGCTTGCAGCACATCCGTTACAGCACCAATGGTGCCAGACGAGCCATAGGCCACATCCCAACTGTTTCGAGGGTAAAGCGACAGGGCTTCATCCAGAACCGCCTTGGCAGCCACTTCAGCCCTGTCAAATGCCAAGGTAGAAAACTCGCCATCTGCAAAGTATTTCATGGACCACTTCACACTTCCAACGCGATAGGATTCCATGATGTGAGGCTTGAAGCCCTTGCCCATGATTATTTCTGTAGACCTACCGCCGATGTCGATGACCAAGCGCCTATCTTCAGATTGGGGGAGTAAGTTGACAACGCCCGAATAAATTAAGCGGGCTTCCTCGCGTCCAGAAATCACCTCTATGGGAAAGCCTAAAAGTTTTTCCGCATGGCTTAGGAATTCGTCCCTGTTTTTGGCTTCTCGAAGCGTTTGAGTTGCAACCGCGCGAACGAATTTATTGCCAAAACCAGAAAGTCTTTCAGAAAATCGGGCCAAACAATCCCAACCGCGCTGCATGGCTTCTTGGGACAATAGTCTCTCAGCATCCAGGCCGTTACCTTGCCTCACGGTTTCTTTAAGGTATTCAACACGGCGAATATGTCCGTGCTCTAAGACGCCAATTTCTAAGCGAAAACTGTTTGAGCCCAAGTCGATGGCTGCTAGTAATTGTCCGTTTTGCATCTAAATTCTTTAAATTTGCTTAGCGATACCGTCAAACTTTCTTATTTTGTGTACAAAATTTTTCAATTTGATGACAAAAAGAAGGTTTTTTATGCTCACCAAAACACTGTCATGCGCAAAAATTTATTCAGTTAACTGAAGCATTGTCTATAAATTGACATGATTTTGTCACAATTGGCGGATAGATTGAGAGCGTGATGTAAAAGTTTGTCGATGAAAGATCGGCGTTCACATTGCACATACGAACACCAAGTATCAACCCTGAATCAAGGATTCAAACATGCTAAAGATCAAAACATGGGTCGCTGCACTGGGCTTAAGCGCCATCGCAGCAACTTCAATGGCGGCCGACCTGACGGGTGCTGGCGCTTCTTTTCCTTTCCCTATTTATGCCAAGTGGGCTGAAGCCTACAAAGCAAAGACAGGCCACTCCTTGAACTACCAATCCATCGGTTCTTCTGGTGGTATCAAGCAGATCAAAGCCAAAACCGTTGACTTTGGTGCAACAGATGCGCCTATGTCAGCCGAAGAGTTGGAAAAAGACGGCTTGGTTCAATTTCCAGCCATCATTGGAGGCGTTGTAGCCGTCGTGAACATCGATGGCATCAAGCCAGGTCAAGTGAAGTTAACGGGTGAAATGTTGGCCGATGTATTTGCAGGCGTCATTCCAAAGTGGAACGACAAGCGCATTACTGACATGAACCCCGGCGTTGCCATGCCAGATGCTGCCATCACTGTTGTGCACCGTGCTGACGGCTCTGGAACGACAGCTGTGTTCACCGACTATTTGACCAAAGTCAGTGCCAACTGGAAATCAACCGTGGGTGCAGGTGCTGCCGTGAAGTGGCCTGCTGCATCTTCCGTGGGTGGCAAGGGCAACGAAGGTGTTGCTGCCAACGTGACCCGCATTAAGAACTCAATTGGCTACGTTGAGTATGCTTATGCCAAGAAAAACAACATGTCACACCTCAATTTGCGCAACTTGGCCGGTCAAATTGTGGAACCTGACGACGACACATTTGCAGCAGCTTCTGCCAGCACAGATTGGTCAAAGATTCCAGGTATGAGCATTTATTTGACAAACGCACCCGGTGCTAAGTCATGGCCCATTACTGGCGCTTCATTCATCTTGATGTACAAGCAGCCAGTTAACAAAGCCAACTCTGCTGAAGTCTTGAAGTTCTTTGATTTTGCATTCAAAGATGGTAAGAAGATGGCGGCCGATTTGGAATACGTGCCCATGCCTGACGCTACAACTGACTTCATTCGCAAGAGTGTTTGGAACAACATCAACTTGAAGTAAAAAAGTCAAACACCCACTGAGCGTTCGGTGGGTGTTTCTTTGGCGTAAAGCACAAGAGACCCGTATGAACAATGCAGACAGTTTGATGACACCCCACAGGCAGAGCGTTCTGCGGTGGCAGCGGTGGCAAGATTATTTTTTTGAAAAGACAACGATGGTCTTTGCTCTGTCCACTTTGGTGGCACTGACGGGCATCATCGTCTCTTTGTTTATCAGTTCATGGCCGGTGCTCACCACGTTCGGTTTTGAATTTTTTTACACCATTGAATGGGACATCATCAATTCGAAATTTGGTGGATTGATCGCCATTTTCGGAACAGTTGTCACAGCATCCATCGCAATTTTGATTGCGCTGCCATTGAGCTTTGGCATTGCTGTATTTTTGACTGAAACATGCCCAATGCCATTGCGCAGACCTTTGGGTACGGCCATTGAATTGTTGGCAGCTGTGCCGTCCATCATCTACGGCATGTTCGGATTGTTTATTTTTGCCCCTTTGTTTGCTGAGTATGTACAGCCAGCACTGGCTGGTAGCTTGGGTCAAATTCCCGGCATCGGTATTTTATTCACCGGTGCTTTCAATGGCGTAGGAATTTTGGCTGCGGGCCTTATTTTGGCCATGATGATTCTGCCATTTATCGCCTCTGTGATGCGCGATGTGTTTGAAATCGTTCCTCCTATTTTGAAGGAGTCAGCCTATGGCATTGGCTGCACCACTTGGGAAGTGGTGACCAAGATTGTTTTGCCCTACACCAAGACGGGTGTTGTGGGCGGTGTGATGTTAGGCTTAGGCCGTGCTCTCGGTGAAACCATGGCGGTAACATTTGTGATTGGCAATGCCCACAAATTGTCGCCATCACTCTTCTCACCAGGCAACTCTATTGCTTCCACATTGGCCAATGAATTTGGCGAAGCAGAGCCAGGCCTCCACTATGCTGCTTTGTTCACTTTGGGCTTGGCCTTGTTCTTAATCACCTTGGTCGTTTTGTCTTTGGCTAAATGGATGCTGATTCGTGCAGAAGCCAAGAAAGGCATGAAAACATGAACACTAAATCCAACATGGATCCCGCCATCTACGCAACGCGCAAGCGTGCTAATTTGATTGGCTTGGTTTTGTCAATGTCTGCCATGGCGATTGGCTTGGTTTTTTTACTTTGGATTTTGGCCATTTTGATGTTCAAAGGCTTCTCTGCTTTGAATTTTGATCTTTTGACCCAAAATTCGCCAGCCCCTGGCACTCCCGGAGGCGGATTGGTTAACGCCATTGTGGGCAGTCTGATGATTGTCTTGTCTTGCTCCTTGCTAAGCACGCCCATAGGTGTTTTGGCGGGTGTTTATTTGTCAGAATATGGTGACAGAAGCAAAAGTGCTGCGATCACTCGTTTTGTCAACGACATCATGTTGTCTGCGCCCTCCATCGTGATTGGCTTGTTTGTGTATGCCCTGGTCGTGGTGCCTTCCAAGCATTTTTCTGGTTGGGCTGGCACCATTGCTTTGTCTTTGATCGCTATTCCAGTGGTCGTTCGCACAACCGAGAACATGCTCAAATTAGTGCCTGTCAGCTTGCGTGAGGCTGCCTTTGCATTGGGTGCGCCAAAGTGGAAAGTTTCTACAACGGTGGTTCTCAAAGCTGCAAAAAGCGGTGTGATGACAGGTCTGTTGTTGGCCCTTGCCCGTGTGTCTGGTGAGACTGCTCCATTGTTGTTTACTGCTTTGAACAACCAGTTTTTCTCATGGGATATGAACAAGCCGATGGCAAACCTTCCCGTGATGATTTTCCAATTTGCCATGAGCCCTTATGAAAACTGGGTGAGTTTGGCATGGGGCGGTGCTTTGCTCATCACTCTCACAGTTTTGGCACTCAACATCATTGCCCGTGTTGCGTTTCGCGAAAAAGTCTCAGTCTAATCTTAGAACTTCTCTACCATCATGAATACATTACCTGCCACCAAAGAAATCATTTTAGAAGTTCGCAATCTGAACTTTTACTACGGTGCATTTCAAGGCTTGAAGAACATCAACCTGGACATTCAAAAGAATACCGTCACGGCATTCATTGGACCTTCTGGCTGCGGTAAGTCAACGCTGCTCAGAGCCCTCAACCGCATGTATGACCTGTACCCCGGGCAGCGTGCTGAGGGTGAAATTAACTTTGATGGCCAAAACATTCTTAACCCCAAACAAGACTTGAACTTGTTGCGCTCACGTGTGGGCATGGTCTTCCAAAAGCCAACTCCGTTTCCCATGTCGATCTATGACAACATTGCATTTGGTGTGAAGTTGTACGAAAACTTGTCGCGCAGCGACATGGATGAACGCGTGGAATGGGCTTTGCAAAAAGCAGCTATTTGGACCGAAGTCAAAGACAAGCTGGGACAAAGCGGTTTGTCTTTGTCGGGCGGTCAGCAACAGCGTCTTTGCATTGCCCGTGGCATTGCGGTCAAACCCGCCATTTTGCTACTGGACGAACCAACCTCTGCGCTTGACCCTATTTCAACTGGCAAGGTGGAAGAACTGGTGCATACCCTCAAGAGTGAATACACTGTGGTCATCGTGACCCACAACATGCAGCAAGCTGCCCGCGTTTCTGACTACACAGCCTACATGTATTTGGGTGAGTTGATGGAGTTTGGTGAAACCGATCAAATATTCATGAAGCCAGCACGTCAAGAAACTGAAGACTACATTACTGGCCGTTTCGGCTAATTAGGGAAGAGAAATCATGGATAAGCATATTTCAAGTCAATTTGACGCCGAGTTGGGCAGCGTTTCAACGCGTGTGCTTGAGTTGGGCGGTTTGGTGGAATCACAAATTCGCCATGCTGTGTATTCTTTGTCTCAGTTCAACACAGAAGTGGCCGACCAAGTGATTGCCACTGAAGCACAAGTCAATGCCATGGAAGTAGAAATTGATCGCGACTTGTCTTCCATCATTGCACGCCGGCAGCCTACTGCAATTGACCTTCGCCTTTTGATTGCAATTTCCAAAATCACTGCCAACTTAGAGCGTGCTGGCGATGAATCAGAAAAAATTGCTCGCATGGTGAAATCCATCATCAGCAGCGGAAATTCACGTGCATTGCCTTCCTCAGAGTTGCGCATAGCAGCTGATTTAGCATCCGGTCTCTTGCGCAAAGCACTTGATGCATTTGCGCGTCTTGACGTCACTGAAGCAGTTTCAATCTTGAAAGAAGACGACTTAATCGACGCAGAGTTTGACGGTTTTGTGCGCAAATTGGTCACTTACATGATGGAAGACCCTCGCACCATTTCTGCCAGCCTAGATCTGTTGTTTGTAGCCAAGGCCATTGAGAGAATTGGTGACCATGCTAAGAACATTGCGGAGTTCATTATTTATGTGGTTAAAGGTGCTGACGTGCGTCACATTGCTTTGGCCGATGTGGAGTCTGTTGTCCAATGAGAAGCTTGCCGCGTATATTGATTGTTGAAGATGAGCCTGCTATTGCAGAACTCATCGCAGTTAATCTGCGTCACAACGGCTTCCAACCTATTTGGGCCATGGACGGTGAAACCGCCCAAAAGGAGTTGGACGACGTGCTACCAGACGTTATCTTGCTTGATTGGATGCTGCCAAAGGAAAGTGGATTGTCACTTGCTAAAAAGTGGCGCGGTGACAAGCGGTCTCAAACCATCCCTATCTTAATGCTCACAGCCAGGGGTGATGAAATAGACCGTGTTGCTGGCTTGGATGCTGGTGCAGACGATTACATCGTGAAACCGTTTTCAACCAAAGAATTGTTGGCTCGAATTCGGGCAGTCCTGCGCAGACGCTCGCCTGAGCAGTCTGCGGGTCGACTTCAATTGGGACAATTGCTTTTGGATGCGGATACCCACCGAGTCAGCTATCAAGAACAGCCCCTGAAGCTTGGGCCTACTGAATTTAAATTGCTTCAATATTTCATGACGCACAAAGAGCGAGTCCACAGTCGTGGTCAATTGCTTGATAGAGTCTGGGGCGATCATGTCTTCATTGAAGAGCGCACGGTCGATGTGCATGTGAAAAGACTCCGAGAAGCATTAGGTGCCGCAGGCAACATGGTTGAAACTGTTCGTGGTGCGGGCTATCGCTTCACTGAACTGACTCAAATCACAAATACGACTGCAGTAGGCTAATTGGGCTGGTTCACATAGCCATCCGAGCCTCTGATATGTTTTCTCGCACAATAAGCCTGTTCTTTTGGATGGGATTGGCCGCGTTGGCAGGTTATTGGCTCAACTCAAATTCAGGTCATTTACTCGGTGCTTTTTTTATATGTTTTTTCACGGTCCTCAAAGACCTCTGGAAAGGCCAAAAAATCACAGAATGGCTGCGGCATAACAATGTCCAAGAGCCGCCACAAATGGGTGGTATTTGGGGTGACTTGATTGACCGTATGCGTCGCATCCTGAATGAACAACGCAAGCAGACGCAAAACGAAGTTCAAAAGCTGCAAGACTTTTTATTGGCCATCCAAGCATCACCTAACGGTGTGGTCTTGTTAGACCCTGAAGGCAGAATTGAATGGTGCAATCAAACGGCCGCCCAGCATTTAGGCATGGATGCCAAGCGAGACTTGATGCAGCATGTTGTTCATTTGGTCAGAGACCCTGTTTTCAAGAAGTATTTCACCAGTGAATCACATGAAGGTGAGGTCATCATAGATGGCCGAAGTGTATCGTTGCAAAAGGCAGTTAAGCTGTCTGTGCAACTGCACAATTATGGTGAAAACAGACAATTGCTTCTCACCCGTGATGTCACCGCAGTGGCCCAAGCAGAAGCCATGCGCCGTGATTTCGTGGCCAACGTGTCTCATGAAATACGCACCCCTTTGACCGTGATGAGTGGCTTCATTGAAACTTTGCAAAGTCTCAATTTGAACAAAGATGAGCGCGATCAATACCTCGATTTGATGTCGTTGCAAGCAAGCCGTATGCAAGATTTGGTCAATGATTTATTGATTCTTTCTCAATTGGAAGGTAGCAATTTGCCTTCAATCAATGAACCCATATCATTGCTAGGCCTCATGGCTGGCATTGAGTCGGAAGCACGCGGACTTTCTGCTTCTAATTTGCAAGAGTTTGAAGCGCCTCAAATTTTACATTTTGAAACACCAGAAAGTGTTCGATTGAGTGGTGCCAACAAAGAACTTCATAGCGCCATCTCAAATTTGGTGAACAACGCTGTCCGTTATACCCCTTCGGGTGGTCGTATCACATCAAGCTGGACTTTGTTGCCAGACCAGAGAATTCAATTCAGTGTGACAGATACAGGTCCAGGCATTGCATCCGAACATCTACCCCGTTTAACGGAGCGCTTTTACAGAGTCGATCGCAGTCGATCCAGAGAATCTGGTGGTACTGGATTGGGATTGGCCATTGCAAAACATGTGATGCAAAGACATGGCGGCGAATTGAAAATTGAAAGTGAAGTTGGAAAAGGCTCCAAATTCACTTTGATTTTTCCCGCCTCACGAGTCCTTCAAGAAACTGAATCTGTCTAGCGCTTTGCAACTCGGATCAGTTTTTTTCTTTCAAAACGTTTTAAGCCTAAAAAAGTCAAATAGCCAATGACGATGGATGCCGTGGCAAAGCCCGCATAGGCAATGGGCCATTCAATCCCTTGCGTCATCATTGAAAATTCGGACATACCGCCCATGCCTGCCAGGATATTGATCGGCATGAACACGACACTGAAAACCGTCAGTTGGTTCACTCGTTTATTTTGATTGATGTTAATGAAACCAATGGTTGCGTCCATTAAAAAGTTGATCTTGTCGAATAAAAACGCTGTGTGACTGTTGAGCGATTCGATGTTGCGCATCACTTGCTTGGCATCTTCAATTTGAGAATCTTTGAGCAAACGTGCACGAAGCAAGAAATTCAGTGCTCTTTGGGTATCCAAAATATTGCCCCGAATTCGGCCATTTTCTGATTCTTCTTCGGCAATGCTGGAAAGTGTCAAAGCAGCTTGCTCGTCACTCACATGTTCGTTCAGGACCATTTTGCCCACAGTATTAAGTGTTGCGTAAATTCTTTCCAAAGAGTCGGCTGAACATTCAACATCGGCTGCATAAAGGTCTAACAGTACATCGACACAATCTGTCACATAACCGGGTTGCGTTAAAGCGCGTCTTTTTTGCAATCTAAAAACGGGTAACTCTTCGTCGCGAATGGAGAAAATGATGCCGCCGTGCAAAATGAATGCTACGGATACGCTTTGAGCCTCACCTTGTCGCTCAAGTAAAAAATTGGAATGCAGGTGAATGGCATCTTTAGGGTCAATGAAAAACCGTGAGGAAACCTCAAGCTCTGTTTCTTCCAAAGGATCGGGAAGCTCTATGTCGTAGTGAGCGCCAATGAACGCACGCTCTGCTTTGCTCGTGTTCAGTAAGTCGATCCAAATAGGCTTGATATTCTCTAGGTCTGTACGGCCTTGTATGGGAATTTGTTTGAGTCGCCCATCGGCCAGTTCGAAAACACTGAGCTTGCTGTTTTCAAAGTCGGGCTCTCTTCCTTGAGCAAGTTGCTCTCGGCGCTCGTTTGACATTTCCCACAAAATTTCATTTTGACGTTTGGACGGAACCCTTGCCCAGACCCATTGGGCTTGTTCTAGGCTGACAGCTTCAAGCGTAGTAGCTAATTCATGCGAGGCGCTTGCTTGAATGTAGTTTTGCAACTCAGCATCATGTTGCTTGAGTAAAACAGTTTCAACTCTCTGCGAATGGGGGGAGGTTTGTTTTTTGACCATGCCGTCGATCAATTTTTGCTTGTCTAGGATGGCGACTAGTTTTTCTTTGGACATAAGGTCAGAATAACTCTTTGAATTGGAGCAATATTTCAATATAGCTCAATTAACCTGCTAGGTCTGAAGAAAAAAAAGGGCCCCATTGGGCCCTTTTTGATATCTTGGACGCTTAGGATCCAAGATTGCCGCCATCCCTGCGCGTCACCACAACGGTGGCCGAGCGAGGACGCTTGATTGAAGTGGCTGAACTCTGAGCATCAGGCCAAGCGCTGGTTGGCTTTGCAAGCGTTCCATTTTCGCCAGGATGCTGAACGTTGAAGAACATGGTCTTGCCGTCGGGTGTGACAGCAATGCCTGTAATTTCACAGTCTTTAGGTCCAACTAAAAAGCGACGAACTGTTTCTGGTGTGGCATTCGCGCCTTTGATGGTGCTTGTACCCCCTGCTGCAGTTGCGGTTCCGCCATCGCCAACTTTGCCAGGCACAGCAGCCAACATCATGCAGTTGGTTACATCGGTGTAAGCGCCGTCGTCGGTTTGGATCCAGAGCATGCCGCGTGGGTCAAAGTACAAACCGTCTGGGCTGGCAAAGTCATTGACAGCAGTAAGGCCAGACAAATTGACATCGGGTTTGTCGGTGGCTTCTGCGCCAAACAAATAAATATCCCATGTGAATTTCACAGCGGCTTGGTTGGCAGCATCTTCTTTCCAGCGAATGATGTGGCCAAAAGGATTTCCCTTGTTGACTCTCGTAGAACCATCAGGGTTGGTGTAGGTGTCTTCGTAGTAACGGGGGTTGGCTGCATCAGGCTTCAGTTGGCTACCAGTCGGTGTAGCAGAGACAGGAACGCGATTGCTGTTGTTGGTGAGGGTCATGTAAGCCTCGCCATTCAAGGGGTTCACGGCACCCCACTCAGGACGGTCCATTTTGGTAGCACCAACAATGTCTGCGGCCAAACGAATGTTAATCAGCACGTCCGCTTGGTCTTCAAAGGCGTAGGTGGCGTTCTTTGAATCAAGGCCATTCTTGCCAAAGGCTAACTCAACCCATTGACCGGAGCCGTCTGCATTGAATTTGGCTACATACATGGTGCCTTCATCCAAGTACTTTGCACCAGCAGCCATGCCGCCTCCCACGTCTTTGGCATCCCACAATGCTTTAGAAACAAATTTGTAGATGTATTCATTGCGAGCATCATCGCCCTGATAAATCACGATAGGTTGACCAACTACAGCAGGTGCTGGCCATGCGCCTTCGTGATTGATACGGGCCAGCGCAGTCCGCTTGGCAGGTGTTGAAGTGGCATTGAAAGGGTCAATTTCGACAACCCAACCAAATGTGTTGGCAATGTTGCGATAGTCTTCAGAGGCTGAGGCGCCTGTGACGGTGGATGACCAGCGTGCATACAGATCGTCAGCGCCAACTGAGTCCCAAAGGTAAGGGCTCTTGCGATTTTCTGGCAGACCGTAGCGGTTTAATGCAGCCACTTCTTTGGCGGTGCGCTTGGCGTTATCGCCAGCTCCACGGCTCACAACGTTGAGCCAGTTTTCTTCGCAAGTCAGGTAAGTGCCCCAGGGTGTGTAGCCGTTGGCGCAGTTGTTGTTGGTACCGCGTGTTTTGGTGCCGTCGGTAGAGAATTTCGTTTTGAGTTGTGCACTTCCTTTTGCAGCGCCTGTGAAAACCATTTCAGTGGCGGAGGTAATGCGTCGGTTGAACTTGGAGCCACGCACCATACCCATGTCGTAACCAATGTTGCGCTTCACTTCAACCACGCTCACGCCGTGTGCATAAATTTCTTTTTCAACTTCGGATGCCACACGAGTAGCGCCTGCAGTCATGCCATTGGCGTGCAGGCCGTAAGGTTGAACAACATACTCATGGTTGACACAGAGCAAACCCCGATCTGAACGCTCAGCCTGGTAAGTGCCCGCATCGGACATACCAAAGTAGTACATACCGTCATGGCCGTCGCCAATGCGGCGATTGTAGGATTCTGCAGTTTCTGAGCCGTTGTCTTTCCATGACTCATCGCCAAACATCATGGGATCGCCTAGAGCATGCAAAATGCTGACTTGATAGCCTTCTGGCACCGTTACAACGTCTAGTTTATTTTTTGCAACTGCAGCAAAACCCAAATTCAAACCACTAGAGCTTACGCCACCGCATGCAGTCAAACTCAGGCCGCCCAACAAGGTGGAGGCGGTGAGGCCAATACCACCTTTAAGTGTTTGACGACGGCTCAAACGGATGGCCAACAGGTCATCCATGTGCAGGTTGGCTGATGAATTGACAATTTCGTTATCGTCGTAAGTGTTGTGGCTCATTGAAGAAGTCCTTTGTGGTTGAAAACCTCGATTTAAAAAAAAAAGGATGACAGTTCTGTGAACCTGTCATCCAATTGGGGTGAATTTATAAGGGCTTTTGTAATCTTCAATGAGAATTTATTTGGTGTGTTGAACCATCACGGGCTCAATGTCAAAAACTGACTCGCGCTTATCGTCTATAGTGACTTTGACCCAATGTAAGTTGGGACTTCCAAAAGTTTGCAAACGTGTCAAATTAGGAAGTACTTTGCTAGGGCTGTAAAGTGGTTTGTCCACTTTGAAAAAGTGGGTGTCGCCATGGACCAAAAGGACTTGCCCTTTGTAATTTTCGGTCTCTTTCACCACTGCTTGCAAGAAAGCTTGGTAGCCACTGACATTGGGCGCCTTGCTTTCATCAATGTCCTCGGTTTCTGGCAAGTCAAAACCTGGATCGGCTTGAAAAGCCAGCAAGATGCCGCGAGCATTTTGTTCCTTGGCTTTTTGAAAGCTGGCTTTCATCCAGTTGATATTGGCTACATCCCGCGCAGCGTATTCGGCGTTGCCTTGCTCACACTGAAGTGTCGTACGAGCACTTTTGTTTTTGCAGTCTTTTTCATCCAAAATTTTGTTGTTGTTGCTGCCAGGAATATTGAGCGTGACAAACATCACGTTGTTTTTGCTGAAGCGCTTGTTTTCAATGTACATGCTGTCTTGATCCTTGGCGCTTTCCAAAGCAATTGCCCTAGGACCAAAACTAAATGGCTTGGTAAACATGACTTTTCGCAAATGGGCCAAACGCTCTTGAGAATCGTAGCCACCGTTGTTCAGGCGGTGGCAGTCCGTCCATTCGTTGTCACCAGGAATATAGACAACTGGGTGACTCATGCCATCGAACATTTTGATGGCATCTGTAAAGACATTGTCTGTGCACTTTGAACTGCCATCTTTGATATCGCCTACATAGATGCTGAAGTCAATTTTGGCGCTGTTCAAGCTGTTCAGGATGGCCGGCATTTTGGCAGCGTCTCCGGCTTTTTCATAAGGCATATCGCCCCAAAGACCAAATGAGAAAGACGAAGCTTGCGAAGAGAGAGACAGCGTCAGGGCCAATGCGCCCATGAGAGAAATAAATGGTGTTTTTTTCATAGTGTGATTCAGATTCAATCAGTGTTTTAATATTTCAATCTAGCAGATGTATGTGACATTTTGAAGAACGGTTGTGGTGGAAAAATGACGTCAATTTTTTGTTTCATGAATTCGTCATTGAAGTTGTTTGAAATACGTGTTGCTTCTAATTTAGACAGCTTTTTTTTAACAAACTTCATCTCAATCATGAAAATCAAACACACTCTCTTGGCTGCGTCTATGCTTGCAGCAATGTCTGCACAAGCGCAGACGGCCTTCACTGTTTATGGCAACGCTGACATTGCCATCAACAATGACGTGAAAACAGCAACAACAGGCATCAAGACGGAAGAAACTTCGGTTGTTCCTGGCGGCTTGTCTACCAGCAACGTTGGATTCCGTGGTGAGCGCGAAATCGCAAAAGGTTTGAAAGCTACTTTCCAAATGGAATTTGAAGTTGACCAAACAACTGACTCCGGTATTGTCAAAACACGTGCTGGTTTGGTTGGTTTGGCTGGTGATTTTGGTGCCGTGACATTTGGTCGCCGCACAACTTTGGCCAAAGTAGCGATTGACTTTTTGGATGCCAACGACGCAGCCAACACGGCTGGCTTCATTGGTGACAATGCACGCGATTCACGTCGCAACGACATGATCACTTACTCCACCCCTAATTTCTCAGGTTTTTCTGCAGACGTTCAGTTGGGATTGGGCGCTCCTACACGCATCACCAGCGCTGCAGGTGTTGTCACTCAAGATGGCAAATCTGAAGATTCAAGCTCAGTTGGTTTGAATTATTCAAATGGCCCCTTGGCTGTGAAGTGGGTTAACGATTCCATCAAAAATTACAGCAAGTCTGTTTCTGTTGCTGGTTACAGCGTTGCCGTTCCAACAGCCATGGCAACTCGCAAAAATGAAGCATTTGGCGCAACTTATGACTTTGGTGTTGCCAAGCTTTACTTCGTTGATACCAAGCTGAAGCAAGGTACTGATGCGACACTGGTGACTTTTGACACACAAACTTTAGGTGTACGCGCGCCAATGGGTAACTTTACTTTGGTTGCTGAAGCTGGCACTGGTAAAGCAAAATTGACTAACTCACCTGTAAAAGCCGATGTGGATGCTTTGCAGTTGGCAGTCTTGTACACACTTGCCAAGGACACAACATTGTTTGGTGTTTATGGCACAGAGTCTATTGCACACCCCACTTTCTTAAAGAAGGCTGAGCAAAAGAACACGCACATTGGTATTCGCTACAAGTTCTAAGTTTTTTCCGTTTCCAAGGTACTTTACAGGCCCGCTCTGCGGGCCTTTTTTATGGACTTTGCACAATTTAAATCTGTTAAATTTCATCTGTGCTGTTTAAAAAACTCATTAGCCTCCACTTCCCACTTGGCATTCTGTTTGTCATGGGCTTGATGCTGTCATTCAATGCCTTAGCCTGGAATCTGTTCAGCATTGAGGATGTTTCTGAAGTGACTTTGTCTAAAGCTGAACTTCAAAAAGTCAAAGTCAATGCGGGTTGGGCCAAAGGAGAAGACCAACCTCTGATCTTTGAGGTCACCAACGACTTGAAAGGCCCCATTCAGTGCAGTGCTGCCAATGTTGAACTCAATGACGGTAAAACAGTGAGCAAGGTTTTTGTGCCGAAATTTGCCATACCGGGTCAATCCACCCGAAACGCATCCATGCCGGTGGTCAAAGGCACAATGAAATCGTATGCTTTAACCTGTTCTTGTTTCAAAAAAAAGGGCTCTGACGCATGCTTCAACCCACTCAGATAAATGGCGTTGAAAAAATAATTGGGGTCAGATCAACATTAATTTTGTCAATCAAAGAGGTCTGAAGGCAAGGGGGGCTGAACGATTTCTGGTACGCCAGTATGAGGAAGCCCCCCTTGCCTTCAGACCTCTTTGATTGACAAAATTAATGTTGATCTGACCCCAATTATTCAATTATTTAAAACTCGACAGTTTGTCCTTCGGTCATCACGATCACCTTGGTGTTGGCGCCTTTCATGGCTTCGACGAACTCGGCTGAAGTGCCTTTGGTGAGTGGGTTAGAACCGAAGTGCATGGGAATGACAGACTTGGCCGGAATCCAAGTCTTCATGCCAAACGCAGCATCTTCTGGATCCATGGTGAAGTTGCCACCAATTGGAATCAGCACCAAGTCTGGCTTGTAGCGGTCATAGATGAACTTCATGTCACCAAACAATCCAGTATCGCCCATGTGCCAAATTTTGAATCCGTTTTCCATTTGGATGATGTAGCCCACCGCTTCACCAGCAGGGTGAGATTCGTTTTTGCCAGTAGCCGGATTGTGATGGACCAAGAGGGATGAATGCTCAGCTTGTACGGCAGTGACTTTGATACCTGGCAAGGGTGTCACGTGGCCAGTTTTGTTGAAGCGATGACCTAAATTGGCAGGCAAGATGCCAAGGGTGATGAGGGGCGTCACCATGTCTGCAGGACCATACAACACCGTATTTTGTGTTTTGGCAATGGCAGGCGCATCGCCAATGTGGTCGACGTGTGCATGAGTAACCAGCAACAAATCTACTTTGCCCAATGCGGCAATGTCAGTTTTGTAAGGGGCTGGCGTTTTAGGACCCCCTGTCAGCCAAGGATCAATCACAATGGTTTTGCCACCGGGTGTTTTGATTTTGAAGCCGGCTTGGCCTAGCCATAAAAGTTCTGTTTTGCCTGATGCTTGCGCCTGCGCAGAGGCGGAGCTTGTTGCAAGGCCAAAGCCAAGGGCCAGAGAGAGCGCTACATTGATGATTTTTTGAAATTGAAACATGGTCTCTCCGTGTGTAGAAACTTCATGCTAAGGGGCTTTCTCAACTAAAGTACTAGGGTTTTTCATAGGCTATCGGAAAAACTCTCATAAGACTTAAGAGCCAAGTTCTGACACACTTTCAAGCAACCCTTTGGATTGCCCTATGAAAACTGCCCACACTGTTTTTTTAACCACCGCTTTTGCTCTTCTTCAATCACTCATTCCCATGTCGTCCTGCAACGCTCAAACTACCAGCTCCTTAGCGCAAGCTTTTGCACCCACAGGCACTTTGCGGGCCTCCATCAATTTGGGCAACCCCATCTTGGCCAATAAGGACGCCAATGGACAACCAGTCGGCGTCTCGATTGATCTGGCAACTGAGTTGGCAAAGCGCTTGGGTGTGCCCTTGAGCTTGGTTGTCTTTGATGCGGCGGGCAAATCTGTCGATGCCATTACCAACGAAAAGGCTGACTTTGGATTTTTCGCCATTGACCCTGTGCGCGGCCAAGGCATTGCATTCACTGGCCCTTATGTGCTTATTGAGGGTAGTTATTTGGTAGCCAACAACTCACCCTTGACCAGCAACGAACAGGTCGACAAAAAGGGCATTCGAATTGCAGTGGGCAAGGGCAGTGCCTATGACTTGTTTCTAACCCGTGAAATTAAGCATGCTGAACTACAAAGAGCGCCCACTTCGCCCACCACAGTCGACTACTTCATTTCTGAAAAACTAGAGGTCGCAGCTGGCGTGAAGCAACAATTGGAAATGGATGCCAAACGCTTGCCTAACTTGCGATTGTTGCCAGGCCGCTTTATGGTGATCGAACAAGCGATGGGGTTGCCAAAATCACGCAGTCCAGAAGCGCAAGCCTATTTGAAAAAATTTGTTGAAGAAATGAAATCTTCTGGCTTTGTGGCGGCTTCCTTGGCGCGGCACAAAATTGAAGGTGCTGCGGTGGCACCTGCTTCACCATAAGAACAAAAAAACGAGTTTCAATCTAAATACAGCGATTGCAAACGAAGCAGGGCAGCGGGTGTTAAGTTCAGCTCTTGGTTTAAATAATTTTGAACGCTGCCATATCTGGCATGAATTTCTTCTAAAGAAGCTTGCAAAAAGCTTTCTTGAACTTCCCACACAATTTTCAAAACATCTGGTGCTAGGGAGGTAGCGCCAATGCTGTTGCGCTTGTAGAGTTGGTTGGTCAGCAGATAGTCACGCCAAATGTCAGCCTCTGAAACGCCTAACGCGTAAAGCACCAAAGCAGCTGCCAAGCCCGTGCGATCTTTGCCTGCGGTGCAATGAAACAGAAGAGGCTCTGGTTGGTCTAAGAGGTGTTCAAACAACTGCGCAAATCGGCCAGAGTCAACTCGAACAAAATCGCGGTAGGTGGTTTGCATGGCATCCAAAGCATCTGCCGCAGTCAATGGTTTGCCAGTAAGGTGCTGAGCTTGCAACCTTTGAACCACGGTAGGCTCAATGCTCAAACTGTGACGTTGAATGTCGGGCCAATCGTAAGCCTGTGCCTGACTTTCTTGGACACCTCTGAAATCAAACGACCTTTTAATGCCGATGCTTTGAATTTGCTGCAAATCTTCTGCCGATAAATTAGCCAAATGATCAGAGCGGAAAATTTTGCGCCATTTGACAGGACGACCCTCCTGACCCACATAGCCACCCAGGTCGCGGAAGTTAGAGGCGCCACTTAAGGGGAGGTGACGCCGCGAGACGTCTTGTTTGGAATCCATCATCATGTGAGCGATGTTAACGTCATTATTTGACAATTATTTATCATCGAAGAATGAAAAAATCGCATTCACTTTGGGTGAACAGCAAAGTCAGCCACTGTGATCACGCATTCAAATGATTCGGCCAAATCTTGAAAAATTACGCAGGCAGGCAAACAATATGAAGAGCATGCCAAACAATGCGACATAAGACGTAATTTCACTCAGTGCTCTTTTTTCAAAGCGCAATCGATAGCCAAGTTGGTCATAAATTTTGGTCAACCCCTCCGTGCTCTCGGCCCTGAAATAGTCAGCTTGTGTGATCGCTGCTACTTTCTTCAAGGCTTCGTCTTCAAGTTTGACGCGCATGCTGCGGCCTTGTATGTGCACCACATCACCTTCCGCTGTGCCAATGCCAACTGTATAAACCTTAACCTCGTGCGATGCAGCCAACTCGGCCATTTTGAGCAACTCAGGTCCCATGTTGCTTTGGCCGTCGCTGATGAGTACGATGGCCATGTTGCGACCTCTGCTGGCAGAAGCCTCTGATTCTTTGGGCTTCTGAGCATCCAAGGATTTGCCTGAGTCTGCTGGTTTTCTGGGTCCACCGTTGTCTGAAGCTTCATTGATGATTTTTTGAGCGTCGATGCCAGAGCCAGGCAGCAAAGCCTCCAAGGCTATCAACAAGCCAGAGCCCAGCGCAGACCCATACTGCAAAGGTAAATTTTCAAGAGCCCGTCTGAGCGTGTCTCTTTCCTCTGTGGGGGCCTGCGCCAATGCAGCCGTGCCTGCCACCGTGACCAAGCCAACCCGCAAGCGCGCGGGTTTGCTATCAATGAACTTCAAAGCGGCCTGTTGAGCAGCCTCGATGCGAGAGGGTTTTAAATCTTTGGCGCGCATGCTGCCGGAAGTGTCCAGTGCCAGCATCACAGTGGCTTCTCTGAGTGGCGTCATTAAGACGGATTGGGGTCGTGCCATGGCGACGCAGAGCAGACACAAACCTAGACTCAATATGATCGGAGGGAAACGCTTGGTGACATAGGCGTAGGCAAGACCCAAGACAGGCACCAGAAGTAGACTGTACAAGACCATGGGCCATAAAAAACTGACGGAGCGAAGGTCAGGCACGCCAGAGTCTCCTTTTTCGCAATTCAGAAAATCTTAAAAGGGCCGCAGCAATGTCCTCGGTGGTTGAAAGTTCCAAGGCATCTACACCGGCCTGCGCAAATGTGGTGAGAAGCTGCTGTTCCCTTTCTTCTACCAAATTGGCATAGCGCAATCTGAATTTGGCATTGGCTGTGTCGATCAGCAATTGATCCGAAGATTCAGAGTCCTGAAGTGTCATCAGGCCCACATTGGGCAGTTGTGTCTCAACAGGGTCGAAAATTCGTACTGCAACGGCGTCATGTCGTCGGCCCAATTGAGAGAGTTCTTTGGCCCAATCAAATTGACCCATGAAGTCAGACACCACAAAGACAGAAGAGCGGCGTTTGAGCAAGCCATTGGCTCTGGCAAGCCATTGGTTCAAATCAGTTTGATGTGGGGCTTTGGACAGGACGGTGGTTTGAGCGGTGTGCAAAACATGCAGAAGGTGACGTCTTCCCATTCTGGCGGGGATGTATTGATACCCCTCAGCTTCGTGAGGACTCAAGATCAGCGCGCCAATTCGATTGCCACGTTGCATGAGCAACTTGGCCATGATGGCCACAAAGGACAACATCAGTTCGCGTTTGCTTTGACCCGTACTTGCAAAATTCATGGAGCCAGACAGGTCCAACAAAAACCAAGCGCTGATTTCTCGGTCCTCTTGGTGCTCTCTCACATAAGGCGTTTGCATGCGTGCCGTCACATTCCAATCAATGTGCCTAACATCGTCATGCGTTTGATACTCACGCAAGTCTGCAAGCTCCAACCCTGCCCCTCTGAACAAGGTTTGGTGGTCTCCCTGTAACAAGCCATCTAGCCTGCGCAGGACCGTCCACTCAAGTTGCTGCAACAAGGCTTCAGCCGACATTCGATGCCATGGGTTGGGTTGGCATGGGAATGGCCTTCATCACTTCTTGAATGATGCCGTCGGGTGTCTTGCCCTCAGCCAAAGCGGTGTAAGAAAGTACCAGCCGATGTCTTAAAACGTCGGGTACCAGGTAGGCCACATCTTCGGGCAGTGCGTAGTCTCGGCCGCGCATCAAAGCCAGTGCTCTAGCACCTTCAATCAGTCCAATGCTGGCACGAGGGCTGGCGCCAAAGCTAATCAGAGTTTGGAGTTTCTCTAAGCCGTAGCGTTCTGGAAAGCGTGTGGCAGAGATCAGTTTGACTGCATAGTGCACAAGGCTGGGGTCGACATAGCAATGCCGGCATTGCGCTTGCAGAGTTTGCAAGTCTTCTGGGGTGACCACGCCAGTGACTTGTGCGCCGCCAGAAATGACGCGCTGAACAATGACAAACTCATCGTCTTCAGAGGGGTAGTCAATCAAAACCTTCATCATGAAACGATCGACTTGCGCCTCCGGCAACGGGTAAGTGCCTTCAGTTTCGATGGGGTTTTGCGTGGCCATGACCAAGAAAGGCGAAGGCACTCGGTGTGATTGACCCGCAATCGTGACTTGTCTTTCTTGCATCACTTCAAGCAACGCGCTTTGAACTTTGGCAGGCGCTCGGTTTATTTCATCTGCCAGCAAAAGGTTGGTGAACACGGGTCCTAAAACGGTGCTGAACTCGCTTGTTTGCTGATTGAAAATTCGCGTGCCCACAAGGTCGGCAGGCAGCAAATCAGGCGTGAACTGAATTCGACTGAATTGACCGTTCAATGTTTTGGAAAGAGTGTTGACTGTGAGCGTTTTGGCCAATCCTGGCACGCCTTCAATGAGGAGGTGACCTTGCGCAAGCAATGCAATCAAGACCCGTTCCAAAAAAGCATCTTGCCCCACCACCACACGTTTCACTTCATACATGACCCTTTGCATCAGCGCAGCAGCCTCCGCTGGGTTCTTGAGTTGCGGTGTTGAGTGTTGACCGCGCCAAGCTTCGTTCAATTGAGTCATGGGGTTCCCTCTGAAAATTTAAAAAGGTGGTAGGCCGACGGCAGAGCCCGCGCTTTCAATGGTGGTGGCAAACGCAATGCCAATGAATGTTCTGGCCGATGTGGGGTTCAAAATGGCCGTGACAATGCCAACGACCTCGCCAGACATGTTGACCAAGGGGCCACCCGAATTACCAGGGTTGGCGGCTGCATCAAATTGAATCAGACCGTTGAGGTCTTGATTGCCATCGGGTGATTTGAATTTTCGATTGAGGCCAGAGACCACGCCCGCGGATACAGAGGGACCGATGCCAAATGGAAAGCCAACAGCCACAACTTGGTCGCCCGGTAACAGTTGCTGGCTGGAACCTAAAATGGCGGGCTCCAGGTCATCTGGAATTTTTTTCGGTTTGATCACAGCCAAGTCTTTGTCGGGCTGAACGCCAATCACAATGGCTTCTGACTCGGTGCCGTCAAAAAAAGTGACTTTCAATCTTTTGGCACCCGCAATCACATGAAAATTGGTCAAAATTGTGCCGTCATCTTTGATGACCACACCGGTGCCAACGCCACTTTCTTTGTCAGTGTCTTTATTTTTGGGGTCTGCAGCGTAAGACTGGACATGAACAACCGCGCCTTGCACAGAGGCCGCCGCCTTTGCGCTTGCCGATGGCAGCTCTTTGTTTTGCAGCGTGTGCAATACAGCGCCATCAATGTCGCTTTGCGTAAGGCTTTTGGGCAAAGGATTCAGTGTGATGAAAGCTGCCATGGCAAGCAGGGTTAGCACAACGCCCAGAAAGAAGACGGCGGCAAAGTCCCACCTCCATTGAGAATTCCAAAATTGAAGTTTGCTTTTTGAGGGCGCTGAAGGCTGGGATGGCTTGGAGGCGGCAGAAGTTGAGGCAGGAGTTGTGGCAGACGAGGTCGCGGTTGCATCCGCAACAGGGTGCGAGACCGAACCCACAGTTCGCGGGCTTTTGCTAAAAACCGCCTCTCGTTTCATCAAATAACCATAACACAAGCTTCAATGGTAAATTGGGGGAACTTGCGAAAACCCTATTGGCTATGCAATTTCTACATCCTTTCATGCTTTGGTCCCTTTTGGTGCTGCCCCTTTTGCTTGCGGGCTATGTGTGGTTGTTAAGGCGCAAGCGACAGCAGGTGGTCACTTTTTCTGCGGTTTCTTGGATCTTGCAAAACATGGAGTTGCCGTCTCCCTGGCGGCGTCACGTTCCTCCGGCCTTGATCGGGGTGGCCATTGCGTTGTTGTTGTTTGCCAGTGCCAGACCCATGGCCAGGGTGACTTTGCCAGCCGACTACATGACGCTCATCATGGCCATGGATGTCTCTCGAAGCATGTTGGCAGAAGATGTCGAGCCCAGCAGAATCAAGGCGGCGCAGAAGGCTGCCAAAGAATTTTTACAAGATCTTCCCAAAAACGTTCGAGTGGGAATTGTTTCTTTTGCAGGTAACGCTCAGGTGGTGCAGCATGTGTCGCAAGACAAAGAAGAGTTGGTGGCTGCCATTGATCGTTTTCAATTGCAAAGGGGCACAGCCACAGGCAGTGGTCTTTTGTTGGCCTTGAGCACCCTCAGGCCTGAAGCATCTATTGACTTGGAGGCGGCTCTTTACAACACCAATCCCTATGGCATGACCGATCAAAGTCAGTCGGGTGGCGCCAAAAGTTTGGATGCCAAGCCAGCTGCAAAAGAGCGAACCCCCGAACCCCCTGGGTCTTACAAGGGCGGTGCCATCGTCTTGCTGTCGGACGGCCGCCGCACAACAGGTCCAGACCCCTTGCTGGCAGCCAAGAGGGCGGCAGATCTAGGTGTTCGTGTTTACACTGTTGGATTTGGCACACCGAACGGCTTTATTCCAGGCTACGAAGGTTATTCCTATTTCACCCAAGTGGATGAGGAGGCATTAAAAGGCATTGCCAAGATCACTGAGGCCGACTATTTCAAGGCTGGTTCGGCAGAGGATTTGAAACAAGTCTACAAACATCTCTCGACCCAATTCACGATGGAAAAACGAGACACAGAAATCACAGCCTTGCTTTCAGGCTTGGCACTGATGCTCGTTTTCCTAGCCCTCCTGCTGTCTGCAGTTTGGTTCAAAATGGGCCCTCAGAATTCTTTTAAATCATTTAGCTAGGTCATTCAATGGTTGAAAATGGCATCTTGAAAATTGAGTCGATGAAAAATCGCTGTACGCCAGCAGAGTGGCAGGCCCGAGTTGACTTGGCTGCTTGCTATCGCTTGGTCGACCTCTATGGCATGTCCGACATGATGGCCAATCATGTGTCATGCAGTGTGCCGGGTGAAGAGGGCGCCTTTTTGATCAATCCTTACGGCATGATGTACGAAGAAATGACCGCATCCTGTCTGATCAAAATTGACATTCATGGCAACATTTTGGACAAGCCTGACTTCGGAGACCTGAACTACGGCATCAACAAAGCAGGTTACGTCATTCACAGCGCCATTCATGAGGCTCGGCCCGAAGTCAGGTGCATCATTCACACACACAGTTGGGCCTCCATGGCAGTTTCTGCACTTGAGTGTGGCTTGCTGCCCTTGACTCAAACGGCCATGCGCTTTTTGAAAATTGCCTACCATGATTACCAAGGCGTGGTTTTGAACAACGACGAGAAAGTGTCTTTGCTCAAAGACTTGGGGCAGGGCGAAGCTTTGATTTTGCGCAACCATGGTGCACTGACAGTGGGTCAAAGCGTGGGAGAAGCATTTAATTGGGCGCACAGATTAGAGTTGGCCTGCCACTCGCAATTGGCTGCCATGGCTTGCAACACGCCGCTGACCAAAGTAGCGCCAGATGTTTTAGAAGAAACGTGGAACAACTACCAGCCAAGTACTCGCAGGCCTTACGGCCTGATGGAGTGGCCAGCGCTGTTGCGAAAATTAGATCGCCTCGACCCTAGCTACCGAACCTAAATGGCTTTGATTCAATACACGCCAGCCAACTGACCGTATGAAGATATTGCTGTCTCATTTGGCATTGGATGCCTTGTTGCCAGACATTGCCAAAGTGATGGGTTCGCTGCCTTTTGAATGCGTGAGCTTTGAGCATGCTGTCAGCTCGGGGCGGCGAGATTTTGATGTGGCCTTTGTATCGCGCGACGTCACTGGCTTGTCGACCAAACATGAGCTGGCACCCAGCCTTCAGGCTTGTTACAAAGTTTTAGATGAATCGCCCAACTTGCGTTGGGTTCACATTCACTCTGCTGGCGCAGATCGCGAAATTTATGTTCGACTCAATGCCAAGGGTGTTGAGATTGCCACATCTTCAGGCGCCAACGCCGAAGTTGTGGCTCAAACCGCCTTGGCTGGCTTGCTGGCTTTGTCGCGAAAATTTCCAGAATTGGTGCACGCCATGCATGCCAAAAAGTGGGCGCCATTGCTTGGTTCACAATTGCCGCCAGATTTAAAAGGTCAAACGGCTCTGTTGGTGGGCTGGGGTCCTATTGCACAAAGGGTGGCACAGTTTCTGTCAGTGTTAGGTCTTCGTCTGAAAGTGGTGCGCCAGAAATTACCAGCTCAACATGAAGTGAAGTTAGGCGCCGGTTCTTCGCAGCCAGAAATGCTGACCTTTGAAACCATCGACCAAGCTTTGCCATCAACCGATTGGGTCATACTGATGTGCCCCTTGACTGACACAACTCGCGGCTTGATCAATGCCCAAAGGCTGAACTTGCTGCCACCTGGTGCTGGCTTGGTGAATGTGGCTCGCGGCGAAGTGGTGGTTGAAAAAGACTTAATTGATGCGCTTCAAAACGGTGCCTTAGGAAGCGCTTATTTGGATGTTTTTGAGCATGAACCACTGGCCCAAACGTCACCATTGTGGAGCCTGCCGAATGTGATTGTGACGCCCCATTCCGCAGGGTTTTCTGCGGGAAATGAAGCCAGGGTGAGTCAAATGTTCCTAGACAATCTTGCGAAATGGGCTTTGGAAGCGAAAAAAGCCGTGCTACAATCCGATGCTTCGCGGCTGTAGCTCAGCTGGATAGAGTACTTGGCTACGAACCAAGGGGTCGTGGGTTCGATTCCTGCCAGCCGCACCAAATGATCAGAGGGTTAGTAGATGAACGTCTACTAACCCTTTCGTCTTTTTGGCTTTGCTGATCGATAAGGCATGGGTCAGCGGGCGCTGAGTCTAATCCCAACAAATTCGGCATGATAAATGTTGACAGTGGCACGCAGCATTCTTTTGGTGCCAGCAATATCGTTGATGACAAGGTGGCATTCCAAACTAACGTCGCCCTCCTCTCCGTCCTCGCCTTTCAGCCAAGTCTTGCTACCCTTGCGACATGAGACCGGCAACCCGTCCAAGGTCAGGTTCATGGACAACAGCGTGTCGTCATGACTTCCCGAGAAGTCCGCCTTGAAATGGATTTGTTGCTCGCGTCCGGTGGAAGTCACTGGGCATCGATATTCTCGCCGTTTGAAGTTGGCCGATTGGGTTTCACAAGCCAACACATCCTCGGCATAAGTTGGACTTGCCGTGGCGACAATCGCTAAAAAAATACAGATGATCCCAGCGCGCTTATTCATTGACGATCCCTTTGCACCGGTTCTGCCGGCGTCATGACAAAACTCAAGCCTCAAACCCAATAGCGTAGCCCCATGCATCCAGCCGATCAGGGATGGCATTGAAAGCAAGGGTAATTCGCTCGGCCCCTAGGTTGACAGGTACTTCATGCAGAAGGTGGCTTGGAAAAAGAATCAAGTCACCAGGTTCAGGGAGTGGGGCGTTCCATTTGTCGGCGTTAAAGGGACCTGACTTCATGCCCGCGTGCGTATTGCGAAATACAAACTCTGCACCGCCAAGCGGGCGGCTAAAACGGGTACACGCGGAAGTGTCGCAGGTGCTTAGATAAAGGACGCCAGATGCGAAACAGTTGGAATGGTTGTGAAGCGACTGGCTTCCATTGTGCTGAAGTACATTCACCCAAATCTCTTTCACAAGCCATCGCAGTGACTCACCAAAAAGCAGTTGACCGAACGCCTGCAAGTGAGGCCCGATCTGCCGGACGACTGCATCCAGAGTGGTGTCTTCGCCCGGCCTGAGGATGCGCGTGTGCGACAGTTGGGTGGATCGTTGGTTGGCCACCGAAGCCGCTAGAGACAAGCGTTGTCCCAAGGCAATGGCTGCTTCTGGAGAGAGCAATGCGGGTATGCGCAGGACCGGGGTGGGAAACAACTCAAAGATTTCAGACATAGTCTGTCAGCCCGCAATCACTGCGATGCGCGATAGCGTCCAAAACACCGAGATGCTGCCAATGCCGTACAAAATGACTTGCCGCGCGGTCGAGGTCCAAGTGTATTTTCGGGAAGCTATAACCACCAGCCATGCCAGACCGATGACCACCAATTGACCAGCCTCCACACCCAGATTGAAGGTGAACAGTGCTATGTTGGCATGCTGTTCAGGCAGTCCAATGTCTTTGAGTGCACCTGCGAAGCCCAGCCCGTGTATGAGTCCAAATACAAAAGCCACAATGCCAGGCCAACGGCGGGTGATTGTGTCCTTTTGATTCAAGGCTTCCGCACTCACCAAAACAATCGACAAAGCGATGACGGCCTCTACAGGTGGTGGCCTTAGCGTCAATGCACCTAACGCACTGGCGGCTAGTGTCAGGCTGTGGGCAACTGTGAACAATGTGATGGTTGCCAAAAGTTGACGCCGAAAACCCACCAACAACAACAAGCTGATGACAAACAACAAATGATCAATGCCGCTCATAATATGTTCTATGCCCAGCACAACATAAGTTTGCGCCACTTGCCATGCGTCGCGCTCGTCGCGCGCAGAGCCAAACAAGCGCGCTGCAGGTTGGTTCTGGGTCAAGGTAAACGTACTGCGTTGCTCTCCTTGCCAAGTGATCCGTAAAATGACGGCTGAGTAGTTCTTTCCTATGCCATTGACTGCCAGGCTTCCCGCTAGCCCGCGTTCGCCACAACGAACAGTATTTGCATCACCAACACATCCTTCTGGCCAGACCGGCGTTAAGTCTTGAGAAATAGGTGTGTTTTTGCCGGGTACGCCCCACGCCCACACAAACTCTTTAGGAGCGACCTCCCGCATCGTCAGATCGGCCATTGTCATCTCGTGAGCGTCAACTTGTGCGCCGCTCACCAGCAAAACGATGGACAAGAATGCGCGCTTGATCAACTGACTGACATGGAAATCCATCACGAATTCTTTCCTTCATCGCGAATGCGGTATTTTTTGCCTAACTCGCGAATGGCGTTTTTGGTTAACTGCGAGGAAGTGAATTCCTTCCATTCTGTGAACACACGCTCTCTCATTTCGTCGTAGTTGACCTCACGGCCAGGCGTCAACGCAGTTAACCGTATTGCACGATATCCTTCTTGGCTTTGAAGCACCGCCCAAGTGCCAATGGTTTGCTTTGTAAGTGCATCGGCAAATGCCGTGCCATAACTTTGATCTAAATTGGGCCTGGGCCTGTCTTTGAAAATACGCAAACTCGCCTCCAGTTCAGGCGTCTGTTGACCGTTCAGGGCTGTCACAAACTTATTCAACTTTTCAGGGGTTGAATCACTGGCAGCCAGCACGGCTTCTTCAAAACTATAACGTGCAGGCAGGTCATACTGATCGCGCCGCGAATCGAACCATTTGCGCAAACCTTCATCGTCGATTTTTGGCAAGACCAGCCCAGACTGCGTAGCGGTCAAAACTTTGAACACCACCCGGTCCTTCATCGCTTGATCACCCCGGTCCATACCAAGTGCAAGCCCCTCCCTGAATAAAACTTCGTTGTCCACCCATCGGTCGGTGAGCACTTTGAGTTCGGCAGCGGTAGGCTCTCTTTTCATGCCAGCCACAAAGGCACCGCGAGCCTCGGCGTAAATTTCCTTGGTAATCACGATGTCTTGTGGATCGCCCCGCACGGACAGAAACAAAGCATCGGCTGCAAAGATAAGGGCACCCAACACAATAAAGTGTGTCAGCGGTTCACGCAAGGCGCGCTGAAGCCAAGTTGATGGTGTCTGATGAATTGAAGATTCCATGGCGATTAGTTCAAATTGACAAGAGGTTTGCCAGATGGCGAAAAGGATGCAGATGAAAGGGCGGCTTGCACTGCAGATTTTACTTGGGCAGAAAGCTTTGGATCTGTTTCTCGAACCGCTTCAGCCAAGGCCAGAAGCGGCTCAGAAGCAGGGCGAAAATCTGGACTTATGGTCACCATGTCCAAGAGCGGCGCGCGCAATTGTTCGAGCATGACCAAAGGGTCGGGGTTGGGACGCACAGCCATGCCAAAAGCAAGGTACTTGGTGCGCGCAGCCCAGTAAGCCTCAAGTCTTAGCGCTTCAGCACTCTGGCCAGAGCCTATGACATCGTTCGTGCGAGGAGCAAGCTCTTGCATCAGTGTGGCCAGCCTGCTCCTGGGCGCCTCTTGGGGCGAGTAACTGACCCAAGGTGCCCTGTGGTTTACCACCGGCCGGTCATCCGTGTTGAGGATAGCGTCACGCACAAATTCCTTCAGTGTCTGAGGCCCGGCAATGATGCTGCCAAGCACCGCAAACTCATCATCGAGCTTGGCACGTTTTAACGCACTTGCCATTCGCGGCGACATTGCAGTCATTCGGGCGTGAACAGCTTCAACTTGCCACGCCGGCTGATCGGGTCGGGAGATCAAGCCAATCACAGGCGTGTCTAGGCTGTTGCTGGCAAGCACGGCCACAGCATTGGGATAAACCTTTACAAAAGCGGCCACGATGCTGCGAAGTGTCGCGATGTCCATTTGATGCAATGCCAGCCATTGGCAAAACAGACCACCGGGCTCAAGACGGGACCGCACAGCAGAAAAGTGCTCGACGGTGTACAAGCTGCCAGCCCCGTTTCTGGCTGGATGAAAAAGATCGGCTACGACCACGTCGTAGCGATAAGTTGTGGATTGAACATAGCGACGAGCGTCAGCGGCCACAGTTGCAACAGGGCTGGCAGAAGCAGGTGCGCCAGTTTTCAAAGCGAAAATGCCTGCCACCTCAATGACTTCAGGCAAAAGCTCAACAGCTTTCACTTTGACCTTGGGGTCAAGGGCTGCAGCGTTGGCCGTGTAGCCTGTACCGTAGCCTAGAAACAAAGCTGTTCGAGGTGACGGATGCAAGATCAGGGGCATCTGTGCCAGACGTGTCTCTACCTGGCCGCTGGCACTGCTGCCTTCCTGGACGCGGTTGTTAATGTGCAATCGCGCCACACCGTCGGCATCGGATACCACACTCACTGTAGCCATCACACCCTCACGATAGGACAACAAACGCCCGCCCGCAGACAAGTCCACAAATCGAAGAGGGCCCGCAAAAGTAGCCATCAGCATCAAAGATCCAAATGCCACCCAGCCTGCGGGTTGATTCCAACTCTTGATGGATCGAAGCGCCAAATACCCTGAAATCAATATCAACAGAACAGCTCTTGCACCGGCAAAAGGTATCAAAAGAAGGCCAACGAGAGCCGGCGCAAGGGCCGAGCCCAAATTGTTGATGCCGAAAGCGATGCCTAGCGGCATGCCAATTTGCTGGGCCTGGCGACACAACAAAGTGAAAAGCGCGCCCATGGCCATGGCAGGTAAAAGCATGGCGGCCATTCCTGCAACCCACTCGCCGGCAAGTGCTGCGGCTGCGTCGGAGCCAAGCCAGCGTGCAGGCAGAGCGTAGCTGTGATCTGCCCACCAGAGGCTGATGCCACCCAAAAAAATCGAAACAATGAGCGCACCAAGTGCTTGGTCTATGCGCTCAGCTGAGTCATTCAAAGTGACGACTGCGCGCTTGATGATGACAGCGCCCAAGGCAGTACCCACCAAAAAAACCGCAAGCAACATGGCGTAGGTGTAGACCGTATTTTCTGTCACTTGGCTGATCACGCGAACAGCAAGTACCTCATAACCGATGCCCAGCAGTCCAGTGAAGAAAAGGCGTAGCGCAACTGATTGCTGCGAGGGCATTTGTAAGGGTGAGTCATTAGCCTGGATCTGAGGCGGTTCAGTTTCAGCTGCCGGCAAGCTGGCATCAAGATTCACCTGCTCACCCCAAATTTTCCATGCCAAGAGGGCGCAAGTAGCGTTGAACGCTGCAAAGACCATGCTGGTGCCAAGCAGTCCGATGTGAGGCACAAAATAGAACACGCCAAGCAGCAGGCCCGCCACGGCGCCTAATGTATTGGCGGCATACAAACTGCCAAGGACTTGAGTTTGACTTCGCCTTAGCAAACGCTCCATGGCAGGCAGAGTTGCGCCCATGGCCAAAGTGGCAGGAAGTAAAGCAATGAAAGGAATGAAAAAAGCAAGGGTCCAATGCCAAACTGCCGATGGTTCGGCGCCAATCCATTGAGACAAATGCGGTAAGACCAAGGGTGATGCAAAGGTCACAAGCAGTGCCCAAACTGCAATCAATGCCTCTAGACCAGCATACCAACGACCAGGGTATGGGCTGCGTTCCACACGGTGGGCTAGCAACAGTGAGCCTGCCGAAATGCCACCAAAGAAAGCAGCCAACACTGAAAGAACAGCAATGATTTCATGTCCCAGTGCCAAGCCAAACTGCGCCGTCCAGACCATTTGCCAGACCAAGCCGCCCGCACCAGATGCAAACATCAGAAGAAATGCCAGCCCTGATTGAGCTTGTCCTGCCATCACTGGCTTCTGCGCCTTGGTGGACATCGAAATTTCGGCCGTCAAAACATGTACTTTCAAAAAAAAGAAACCCGGCCTATAGCCGGGTGTGCAAGTCCGAGATCCGGACTTGCACGTCTTGCTAGCACGCTTTATTTAGCGCCTACAACCTTCACTGAGTTGGTCACTTCAATGTAAACAGGGTTGCTGTAGAACCACAGGTCTGCCCATGCGGCGACGTCCAGGCTAGAGTACTTGACGCCGTTGACAGTCCGCATGTGTGCTGGGCAAGCAGCATCAGAACAAATCACTTTGCCAGGTTTTTGAGCCTCAGCCTTAGCCGGGTCAACAAACGGTGACAAGTCATAGTCGTTCAAGGGGTTGCCGTTTGCATCGGTTTCAAACGGTGTGGATGCGGGCAGGTTGGTGCCGCGCAAACGAACGTACTGAGAAACCTTCACAGCGGGAATGCGGTAGCTCATCACCCGCAGACCATCGGCAGTGGCTGTCCAGTTGGTGCTGTTGAACACCTTCTTGATACCTGCGGACGGGTTGCTAGCAGCAGCAGTGCCTTCAATTCCTGCGTATTTCGCTGTGTCTGTGGGGCTCACAAAGCCAGTCACATTGCCGCCAATGACATCGATGTGATCGAGGACAGGCTGGTCTAGAGGCTGAGTGATACCAATTTGCTTGAGCGAAGGATTGGGAAAGCTATAAGGTGAGAAGTTTTTGCCGATTGGATCGCGCACAGCAATGGCCACCACCACATCTGCACCAGGTGCTACCACCAGCTTTTCACCCATGGTGGCACAGCCGTTGATGCGAACCTCTGCATTTTTGAGTGCAGCATTGGCCGCTGCTTTTTCCACCAGCGCTTTGAAAGCTGGGCGAGGAATGGCTGGATTGGCCGCACAAGCAACGAAGGCCAAACGGTCGATCAAGTCGCCACTGCCAGCAAAGCTGTTACCTGAACGCAAACCGTCAATGATGGCTTCAGCTGTCAAGTTGTTAGTGCCTTTGCGAGCCATCACATAGTCTTTTTGGTATTCACCAGGGTAAAAGTCTTGGTCGGACTCACGCTGGTCGGGGCCAAAGGAGCCGCGGTTATGGTAGTCAGAACTTGCGAAGAACCACCACTTACGACCTTCACCCAAGAGAGCGTCCCACACGCCGCCAATTTTGGCCGCATAAATACCTGTGCCGCCATAGGTACCAAGTCCTACGCTGTCAAAACCACCAGTAGGGTTAGCCAAAGAAGCGCCTCGGTTGGGAGCGTATTCACCTCTGTTTTCAGAGGCCTGGTGGCCAGGCATGGACTCAAAACCGAAAGCAATGTCAGGTGCCGCGTTGTTAAAGTTACGCAAATGCTCGATGTTGAAACCCCTGTTGTTGTTTGCGAGGTAAACACCAGCGCGCTCCAGGTGGGCGGGAACAAAGTAACTCGTTGTAGGCGCTTTTTCTTTCAACCACTTGATACCTTCAACGGTTTTGCGGTGTCCGAGGTCAAGCGTTGAAGCTGAGTTGGAGCCTGTGATTTTGCGTGCAGTAGCGCTCAAAGCATCTGTGCTGGTGGTGCCTGCCACAGAGCAGTCCCATTGGTTTTCTGCGCCGCGGCTGGTGTCCGTATCTGAGCGGTCAAAGCAATATTCGTACTGAGCCTGAAGGTTGGCATTGCCAGACACACCAGATTGTGGCCAAGGCCGTTGGCCCTGCAGAACCACCATAGACACGTGTTCGTGACCCGGTGCGTTTTGCTCCAAGCCAATCCAGATGGGCTTTTGACGTGCACGGCTTTCGTCTTCAGTGACCTTGTACTGAAATTCTTGAATTTCTTGCCAACGCCACATAGCCTTTGGCGTAGCTGTACCGTCACCTTTGATGGCTGCACGGCCGCCTGGCAGTGTGGACTCCCAAGATTGGTTAGGACCTTTGAGCGAACTGGCGGGCTGACCACCATTCACAACCGGTTCAAACGGGTCTTCACGAAGCGTACAGTTTCTGGCGCTGCTGCCACCGTGGTCCGCTTGAACAAACCAGTCCAGACCGAAGGTTTTAACGGACTTGTCAATCAACTTTTGCATAGAAATCTGACCATCCGAACAAGTCGTGTGGTTGTGAAAGTCGCCGGTGACGTAGGTGCCTGCAGGCTTGGTGTTGGCTTTTTCAGCTGCTGTTGCGATTTGCACTGTAGCAACAGACATCAAACCTACCAAAGAAGCTACAGCAACTGTAGTGTGACGAAGGGCGAATTTTTTGCTCATGGAAAATACCTTTTAATGCGTTGGTTGTGAGTTAAATCGATGAGGTCGATGACTGATCACCGTAAAAATAGACAACGCCAAGAGAGACTAAAACTTTGGTGCTGAATTCGACTGATGTTGTGTCAGCGTCTGAATTGGTGAGGGTGGCACTCAGTGTGCAAATATTACTGCTGTCGCAGCCTGACAATTTAGCGTTGGTGACAGAAGCCATTGGGAACAAAGACAAATCTGGATTTGTTCCAAGGGCTGTTGAGTTGGCATTCAGCGAATTCTCAAGATCAGACTTTGTGAATCCACTGTCCAGAAACTTTTCATTGAAGAGACTGGGCAAAGCTTTGGTGTCAAAACCAGCGCTGCTGACCAACGCAGAAAGGTAATTGCTAAATTTATTAGAAAACTCAGATGCAGCGCCCTCGAGGTTAAGAGCGCTATGACCTCCGCAGGCGCTCAATGTCAGCACAGCGCTTAAAAATAAAGAGGATGAAAAAACTTTTTTGCTGATCATGCTAGAGATGCTCCCGTGGGGTTGGTGAAAAGTGATTTGTCAGTTGTGTTACAAATAAACGGATGAATGTTAATGTCTCAATATGACGGTAATAAGTCGTCAGTGCACTAGGCAAATGGGCTACGCCTTGCCACTTTGTGCTCGAAGTACCAAGGGTTTCTGCTCCACATGTTTAAGTTGCGCAGCATACTGTCGGAGTTGAACCTGAGAAAACACACCATGAGCAAAGTTCTTACTCGCGAAACAGGCCACGAGCCAGAAGACGATGGCGAAGATCCCAGTCTGCCGCCCTTGCCGGCGGGTACGCGCAATTACATGACCCCTCAGGGCTATGCCAGTTTGCGTGCCGAGTTGTTCACGCTCATGGACGATGAGCGTCCCAAGGTGGTGGACATTGTTCATTGGGCCGCCAGCAACGGTGATCGTTCTGAGAACGGAGATTACATTTACGGCAAAAAGCGCTTGCGCGAAATTGATCGGCGCATACGGTTTTTAACCAAGCGCTTAGAAATTGCAGAAGTGACAGACCCCAGCACACACCATGGCAAAGACCAAGTTTTTTTCGGGGCCACGGTGACGTATGTGGAAGAAAACGGCGATGAGCGCACGGTCACCATTCTCGGTATGGATGAGGCCGACAGCTTGAAGGGTGAGGTCAGTTGGGTCTCACCGATTGCACGCACCTTGTTAAAGTCAAGCACTGGCGATGTGCTGAAGCTTGTCACGCCGCAAGGCTGGCGCGAGATCGAAGTGCTCAATGTGACTTACCCCAGGCCTGAGGAACACTGACTATGCTTATGATGAACCTTGACCGCGCAATCGGTGGGTAATTCGTTCCGCGTTCAAAACAGCAGCAGTGCGCTTCAAGTTTTTAAGAACGGTTTCAAGATGGCTAACATCGCGCACAGAAATGACGAAAGTATTTTCGGCAGCATCTTGCACACTGGCTTGTCCCATTTCCACGTGAACGATGTCAACCTCTGAGTCGGCCAGTGTGCCAGCCACTCTGGCCAAGACGCCTTTGGTGTTGACTACAGTGACTTTGATGCTGGTTTCAAAGCCGCGCATGATTTCATCGGACCACTCCACCCCAATGAAGCGCTCACTGTCTTTCTGCTGGAGCTTCATGCCAACGCTGCAATCTGATGTGTGAACGGCCAAACCTTCTCCCCTGCCCAAGTAGCCAATGATCTTGTCGCCTGGCAAAGGGCGGCAGCAATGTGCATAGACAACCGATGCGTTTTCGGTGCCATCCAACAAGATAGCGCCCTGTGACAGCGTGTCGTTGGCCATGAACCTTTCACGCGTCATGAGCAACGGATCAGGTTTCTCACCCATCTCTGTTAGAAGTGCAGCCATTCGTTTGGCCACAATACTGGCTATGCGTTTGCCAAGTCCGACATCGACCAAGAGATCATTTTTGTTTCGGTTACCCGTGAAGCGAAATACTTTTTCCCACATGGCCTGATAACGTGAGGGATCTTCAGGCATTTTTTCAATGCCCTCTGCGCGCAAGGCTTGGGTGAGAAGTTTCAAACCTAAGTCGATCGACTCACTGTGCGCCATGGTTTTCAGGTGGTGCCTGATTCTGGAGCGTGCGCGCCCAGTTCTGACAAAACCTAACCAAGAAGGGTTGGGTGCGGAAACCGGTGCGGTCATGACTTCCACCACATCGCCGTTCTTTAACTCTGTGCGCAGAGGAACTTGCTGGTTGTTGATTTTGGCCGCCACCAAATGGTCGCCTAGGTTGGTGTGAATCATGTAGGCGAAATCAACGACCGTTGCACCCCTTGGGAGTGACATGATTTGGCTCTTGGGCGTAAAGACATAGACGGCATCTGGAAATAAATCAACTTTGACGTGATCCCAAAATTCAGACGCATCGCGTGTTTCTTTTTGAATGTCCAACAGTGACTGTAGCCACTGCGTGCCCAATCTTTCTGCTTCCATGCCAGTCGATGTTTTGTCCTTGTAGAGCCAGTGGGCTGCAACACCCGATTCGGCCACCACATTCATGGCTTCGGTGCGCATTTGAAACTCAACATTGACGCCAGATGGGCACACCAAGGTGGTGTGCAATGACTGATAGCCATTCACTTTGCCAATGGCAATGTGGTCCTTGAAACGCCCGGGTACGGGCTTGTACATCTGATGCAAAATGCCCAAGGCTGTGTAGCAATCAATGACCGAAGGCACAATGAGTCTGAAGCCATAAATGTCGGTCACTTGGGCAAAGCTCAGATGCTTGCCATCCATTTTTTTGTAGATAGAAAAGAGCGTTTTTTCGCGGCCGGAAATTTGAACTTCGATGCCGGCCTTTGAGAAAGTGGACTCTAGTTCAGCATGAACTTTCTGAATTAAATCTCGCCTTCTGTTGCGAGCTTTGGCAACAGCCTTGGACAAAATGGCATAGCGCCATGGCTTCAAGTGGCGAAATGACAAGTCTTGCAATTCACGGTAGGTTTGATTCAAGCCTAGGCGGTGCGCAATGGGTGCGTAAATTTCTATTGTTTCTGACGAGATGCGGCTCCATTTTTCGCGGGGCATGTCTGCCATGGTGCGCATGTTGTGCGAGCGATCGGCCAATTTGATTAAGATCACGCGAACATCACGTGCCATGGCCAACAACATTTTTCGGAACGATTCGGCCTGATTTTCTTCGCGGGTGTTGAACTCCAGTTTGTCCAACTTCGTTAAGCCATCGACCAACTCCGCCACTGAAGATCCAAACCTTTCAATCAAGTCGGATTTGGTGACGCCGCAATCTTCCATGACGTCGTGCATCAAAGCGGCCATCAATGCTTGCGCGTCGAGCTTCCATTCGGTGCACTGCGTGGCAACAGCAATGGGGTGGGTGATGTAGGGCTCGCCATTTTTGCGAAGCTGGCCAAGGTGTGCCTCGTCGGCAAAACGATAGGCTTTGCGAACCAATTCGATGTCCGATTTAGAGAGATAGCCCAACCGAGCCACCAATGCGGCAAAACTGGCCGCGGCTGCGTTGGCGGCACTGACGGAGGCAATGCCTATTTGGATATCGTGAGCGTTGTCGCGCTTTCCGGGTTTTGTAGCAGGACCGGAGTGGTTAAAAATAGATGAAAAAGCTGCGCGCATGGCATAAATGTAACGCCACTGGCCAAGCTTGTAATAGCCCTGGTGGTTGAGCAGAATCTGCGGTCGGCTGTCGACGTGAAAAAGCCCCAAGTTTTGAAACTTTGGGGCTTTTGCATGCTAGGCCTTGATGGCACTAGCGGAGTGTAGCAATTAGTTTACTTTTTTGAGCATTTCCAAGCCAACTTTGCCAGCAGCAATTTCGCGAAGCGCTGTTACGCCCGGCTTGTTTTTGCTTTCGACGCGGGGCGTGTGGCCTTGGCTCAGCATGCGAGCGCGGTAGGTGGCAGCCAAAACCAATTGGAAGCGGTTAGGAATCTGTTCGAGGCAATCTTCAACGGTAATGCGGGCCATGACGGTCTCCGGTAAAAAATCAGGTGATATGGAGGGATTCGAAAGTTTCGGCACGGGCTCGGTGCTGGGCTACGTACTTCAGCCTTTGAGCGTGCACGATAGCCTTGAGGTCAAACAAGGCGCGATCGAAAACTTCGTTGATTATAACGAAGTCGAATTCTTTGACCTGAGCAAGCTCAATGGCCGCATTTTGCAGCCGCAATTCGATGGTTTCTGTGCTGTCCTCGCCGCGGCGCTCCAAACGGCTTCGCAATTCTTCCCAACTAGGCGGTAGTATGAAGATCAAAATGGCATTGGCGTAAACCTTTTGGATCTGCATGGCGCCTTGGTAATCAATTTCTAAAATGACATCGGAGCCTTGTGCCATGCGCTCTTCCAGCATTTTCTTGGAGGTGCCGTACCTGTGACCATGCACATTGGCCCATTCCACAAAGGCGTTTCCTGCCACCATGGCATCGAACTCTTGTTGTGAGACAAAGAAGTACTCGCGGCCGTGTTTTTCTTGGCCGCGGGGAGCTCGGGTGGTGTGTGAGACCGAGGGCAGCACACGGGTATCTAGCTCCATCAGGGCCTTGACCAGGCTGGACTTGCCCGCTCCACTGGGAGCGGCTACAACGTAGAGGTTTCCAGGATATTCCATGGCAAGGAGTGTAATGGGGTCTGAGGCGTGTGGTGGATCTGTCAGTCGACTTATTCGATGTTTTGCACTTGTTCTCGCATTTGCTCAATGAGCACCTTCATGTCGACCGATATCTTGGTGAGTTCCAGGGCTGCCGATTTAGACCCCAGGGTGTTGGCTTCTCGGTGCATTTCTTGAATGAGAAAGTCCAAGCGCTTGCCAATGTCACCGCCCTTTTTGATCAAGCGGCTAATTTCATCCAAGTGGGAGGCCAATCGGGTAAGTTCTTCGGCCACATCAATGCGAATGGCAAAGGCCGTCGCCTCCGTCAGTGCACGGTCCTTGGCCACGTCTGAAGAAATAGTGCCTTCAGACAAGGCCATGGCCTCGTTCCAGCGGTCAATGAAGCGCTGGCGCTGCTGCTCAACCAATTTGGGAAGAAGGGGACCGGCCTGTTCTGCCAATGTGCGAAGTTGGCCAATTCTGTCTAGCAACATGTCAGCAAGTCTTGAGCCCTCACGCGCGCGGGCGTCTTTCAGGGCTTTGACCGCTTGGGTGGCCAAAGGCATGAGATCTGCTTCGCTCAGGCCGATTCCTGATTTCTCATGGGAGGCCAGTTTGATGACATCGGACACACTCAATTCACGCGCATCGGGCAACCAGCTCTGAATTTTGTTTTGCAAACTCAAGAGTTTTTGCAGGGTGCCAATGGCGGGGTCGGTCAGCTCGGTCTCTTGGCTGCTGTGGTAGACGGCCCTAACCTCGACCTTGCCTCGCTTGATGTGTTGCACGATGTGCTCACGCAGCGCTGGCTCTGTGTGGCGCAGTTCATCGGGCAGGCGAAAACTCAGGTCTAAAAAACGGCTATTGACCGATCTAATTTCCAAACCGAAACGGACCGTGGGTGTGGCTGAGGAATCAGTGCTTCCTTGTGCAACTGGCGTGCTGGATTGCACACTGGCATACCCGGTCATACTGTAAACTGACATGGATTCTTTCTTGGGTACAGCAGTCAAAAACTGCAGATCTGTTGGGGCTTGGACGCTTTGTCTGTTGCCCATGCCCCATTATCTCAAACTTAAACTACGCCTCACCATGACCAGTTCTTCGACAGCTTCAACACGCGCCCATGGCCGAAATCAAAATCAATTGCGTTCCGTCAAAATCACAAGGGGTTACACCGTGCATGCAGAAGGCTCGGTGCTCATTGAGTTTGGTGACACCCGCGTGTTGTGCACAGCATCGGTGGAAGAAAAAGTACCTGGCCACAAAAAAGGCAGCGGCGAGGGTTGGGTCACTGCTGAATATGGCATGTTACCCCGCGCAACGCACACCCGCGGAGACCGTGAGGCTGCGCGCGGTAAGCAAAGTGGCCGCACTCAAGAAATTCAGCGGCTCATTGGCCGCTCAATGCGGGCCGTGTTTGATTTGAAAAAATTAGGGGAGCGCACCATTCACCTCGATTGCGATGTGCTGCAAGCCGATGGCGGCACGCGCACTGCCAGCATCACTGGCGCCTTTGTGGCGGCACAAGATGCTGTGGATTGGCTCATTCACCAAGGCAAATTGACAGAGTCACCCATTTTGGATTCAGTTGCAGCCATTTCTGTTGGCCTTAAAGATGGCACAGCTTTGCTCGATTTGGATTACACCGAGGACTCTTCTTGCGATACCGATATGAATGTCGTCATGACGGGTGCAGGCAATTTTGTGGAAGTACAAGGCACAGCTGAAGGGGTGGCTTTCACACGCAAAGAAATGGACAGCTTGTTGGCTCTGGCCGAAAAGGGCATTGCCGAATTGGTGCAATTGCAAAAGCAATCTCGCGAAACCCACGTGCACGCTGGAGCTTAAATTCATGAAGATGGTTTTGGCATCCAACAACGCGGGCAAGTTGGCTGAATTGCAAAGCATGTTCAGTGTGTTAGACGTGCAGTTGGTGCGCCAATCTGAATTGAACATTTCAGAGGCACCTGAGCCTTACAAAACCTTTGTTGAAAACGCCTTGACCAAAGCACGCCACGCCTCTGCACAAAGTGGCCTGCCTGCAATGGCTGACGATGCGGGCTTGTGCATCGATGCATTTGGCGGTTTGCCAGGTGTCGACACAGCCTACTACTGCATGCAGTTTGGCTATGAAAAATCAGATGCCAACAATGTACGTGCCGTTGTTGAGCAAATGGCCCAGATTGAAAATCGCCGTGCAGCCATGGTGAGCACTTTGGTGGCGCTTCGAAGTGCTCATGATCCAGAGCCCTTGATCGCCGTGGGCCGAGTGGTCATTGAAATTGCGCGCGAACCTGTCGGAGATAACGGCTTTGGTTTCGATCCCATTTTGTTTGTCCCTGAGTTTGGCAAAACCTTTGCGCAGTTGCCAGAAGTATTGAAAAACGCCAACAGCCACAGAGGCCGTTCTTCTCAAGCCATGCTGGCTTTGATGCGCGATCGTTGGGGTCTTTGAAGCATGAGCAACCCGTTTGATGTGGTGCATGCCATGCGGCCTGGCTTGCTGCAATTGCAAGCCTTGCCTCCGCTTTCTTTGTATGTGCACTTGCCTTGGTGCATTCAAAAATGCCCTTATTGCGATTTCAATTCACACGAATGGCGTGACAACTCACAGGCCATGCCAGAGCAGCGCTACATCGATGCTCTGATGGCCGATTTAGAAACCAGCTTGCCCTTAGTCTGGGGTCGGCCTGTTCACAGTGTTTTCATTGGCGGTGGAACTCCAAGCTTGTTCACACCCAGCAGCATCGATCGGTTGATCAGCGGTATCAGGGCGCGGTTGCCCTTGGAGGCCGAGGCTGAAATTACGCTGGAAGCCAACCCTGGCACCTTCGAAAAAGATCGCTTTAAAGCCTTTCATGCGGCCGGAGTGACGCGCTTGTCTATTGGAGTGCAGAGTTTCAATGATGAGCATTTGAAGGCGCTTGGTCGTGTGCACAACCGAGATCAAGCCATGGCGGCTGTTCAAGAGGCCCTGACTGCGTTTGAGACTTTCAATTTGGATTTGATGTATGCCTTGCCGGGTCAGAGCCTTGCAGATTTGAAGCAAGATGTTGAAACGGCTTTGAGCTTCAAGCCACCTCATATTTCCATCTACCACCTCACCATCGAGCCCAACACGATGTTTGCCAAACACCCACCCGTGTTGCCGGAGGACGATGATGCCTACGCCATGATGGACTTGATCACAGAAATGACGGGTACCGAGGGTTTGCAAAGGTACGAAGTGTCTGCTTATGCCAAGCCCGGGCACAGATGTTGGCACAACCTGAACTATTGGCAATTTGGTGATTATTTGGGCATTGGTGCTGGCGCTCACAGCAAGTTGAGCTTTGCGCATCGCATTACCCGTCAGGTGCGTTTTAGGGAGCCGCAGCTCTACATGATGCAGGCACTCAAGGGAGAGCCTGTCACGCAACATGAAGAAGTGTCGCGCGAAGAGCTGCCTTTTGAGTTCATGCTCAATGCATTGCGTTTGAGGGAAGGCTTTAGCTTGACGGATTACATGGCCCGAACCGGATTGGCCATGACTTCTATTCAGAAGGGTTTAATGCAAGCTGAGGTCAAAGGCCTGATCGGCAGGGATCTTGCCAAAGTTTGGCCAACAGAGAGAGGCTTTGATTTTTTGAGCGATCTGCAAGAACTATTTCTAGCTGAACGCTGAACGCTTAAATCTGAAAATGGACCAACATTCGGGCCGAAGAACAAAGGCCAGAACAGGGCCAATTTTTTTTAGGTGGGCGTGGCAATGGCCGAATTCATTCTCTTTCCGAAATTGCCAAACATGGCGATTGTTTTGTCGGTAGGAATGAGGTATTTGGCGCGTTTGTCTTCTGGCTGGTTAAAAGTTTTCAGCAAATCTTTTTGGCGCAAGCGAGTGATTCGCTTGTGCAAAGTGGCGGGAGAGCCTAATTGGGACAAGCCAATGGCTTCGCGGACTGTCATGACACGGTTTTCAAACCAACGCAAAGCAATTTCTTCAAGCAAAGCTTTTTCATTGGCGTCTAACTGCGGCGCATCAGGTAATTGTTGGACTGACTTGGCCAACTGCAAGAAGCGCATGTATGCGCTGGCCGACGCTGATTTGCATTGATAATCCATTCCCCAATTCTATGCCCTGATTTGAAAATGAGGCTTGTTTTATTTGTAAAGCTTAAGAGGTTTTTTCACGCTGCGTGAAGCAATTCCCATAGGCGGAACGGTGTCATCGGCATCTGAATATTCACAGATTTGTCGGCTTTACCGTTTCTAGCTAATGCATCTGCTACGGCATTGACCACGCAAGGTGTTGCGCCAATGGTGCCCAACTCGCCCACACCTTTCACGCCCAGCACATTGTTGGTGCTTGGAACCGTTTGGTTGGTGAATGTTTGGAACATTTCCGGCATGATGTCGGCTCGGGGCGCGGCGTAGTCCATCAAACTGCCTGTGAGCAATTGGCCGCTTTCTGCGTCGTAAACCAAACCTTCTAACAAGGCTTGACCCAAGCCTTGCACAGCACCGCCGTCGAGTTGCCCTTCTACAATCATGGGGTTCACAATGCGACCGGCGTCGTTCATGGAGGTATAGGACACCACCTTGGTTTCGCCTGTGGCGGGATTAACTTCAACTTCGCAAATATGGCAGCCATTGGGCCAAGTGGGCCCGCTGGCGGTGGTGCTGGACTGCACTTCGATGCGTGCATCGGGTTGGCGCTTGGCCAATTCGGCCAGTGAAATTTGCAGGTCAGTTCCTTTGACGCTGAAAGTGCCTCCTTGGTAAGCCAAATCTGCCGGAGAGGCTTCCAGGGCCTGACCCGCCAAGTCGCGGGCTTTGTCCAAGGTTTTTTCTGCGCCTACGCGCATGGCTGAACCGCCTGTGAAGAGCGACCTAGAGCCAGCACTTCCAAAACCATTGGCGCGGTCGGTGTCGCCCAAAATGACACGCACTTGGGAAATGTCGACGCCAAACACATCGACCACCAATTGCGCAAGGGAAGTGGCAATGCCTTGTCCCATGGCATTGACTGCCGAGGCCACTTCAATCATGCCATCGGGCAAAATTTGGACCTGTACGTTTTCTTCTAGTGCATTGCCGCCCGTCCACTCCAAGAAGGTGGCGATGCCCAGACCGCGCCACAAGCCATTTGCTTTGGACTGTGCTTCGCGATTGGCAAACCCTTGCCAGTCGGCCTTTTCCAAGGCCTCATTCATGATCATCTCAAAGGAGCCAGTGTCATAGACCTGGCCCATTGGATTTTTGTAGGGCATTTGATCTGGCTTGATGAAGTTTTTGCGGCGCAGTTCAACGCGGTCAATACCGCTCACGCGTGCAGCCTCGTCCATCAAGCGTTCCATGTTGTAGATGGCTTCGGGACGGCCTGCTCCGCGATAAGCGCCTGTGCTGGCAGTGTTGGTCATGACTCCCGTGAAATGGTAATCAATGGTTTGAATATCGTAAACACTGCTTTGCACCCATGGGCCGATGAGCATTTGGATGGCCAAACCGGTCATGGTGGGGTACGCGCCCACATTGGCCAAAGTTTCGATGCGCAAGCCCAAAATTTTGCCGTCTTGGGCCAAGGCCAAAGCCGCTTTGGTTTGAATGTCGCGGCCATGCGAGCTGCTCAAAAATTCTTCGCCGCGGTCGGCAATCCACTTCACGGGACGGCTTAGTGTGTGGGCGCAAAAAGCGGTGACCACATCTTCAGCGTAGGCACCCGTTTTCATGCCAAAACCACCACCGACATCGCCCACAATGACGCGGATCTTTTCTTTGTCAATGCCGATCAAATCTGAGACCGTGTTGCGAACGCCCGTCGGCATTTGACTGCTCATCCGAATGGTCAATCGACCATTTTCTGGGTAGGCCAAAACGCTTCGAGGTTCAATAGAAAGGGCCGCCACACGTTGGTTCACAATGTCCAAATGGACCACGTGCGCTGCTTTTGCGAAGGCCTCTTGGGTTGCATTGGCATCGCCGTAGCGGGTCTCGGCCACTCGGTTGTCTGGAGCTTCTGTGAACAGCGGGGCGTTGGGAGCCAATGCATCGGTGAGGTTGGTGGCGCTGGGCAGTGCGTCAAAGTCAATTTGGATAGCCTCTGCAGCATCACGTGCTTGCATTTCTGTATCTGCAATGACCGCAACAATGGGTTCACCCACAAACCTCACAGTGTCTATGGCCAAAGGAAATCGGGTGGTGCTCGACAGGGGACTGCCATCAGCTCGTTTGAAGTTCATGGCCCGGGCCATCGGTTTGACACCAGCTGCCTGCAAATCGGCGCCCGTGAAAACCCCTCTGATGCCAGGCAAGCTCTTTGCAGCAGATACATCGATGCTGATCAATTTGGCGTGGGGGTATGGCGAGCGTAAAAAAACCAGATGGGTTTGATCGGCCAGCGTGACGTCGTTGGTGTAGACACCTGCACCAATGAGCAGTTGTTGATCCTCAAGCCGTTTGACTGATTTTCCACTGCCAAAACGAGTGTTTTCTTGGGGGCTTGCATTCAAAAGGGTGGCAGATGGTGAGTTCACAGACAATTTCTCCTATGGTGAAAGTGTAGCTTTGATGTCGATTTTCTGCACAATCTTGGTTGCTAAGCCATGGATTGAGTTGCCGCATGTGTGACAGTTGGGTAGGATGAGGATCCATGTTGACAATGCTGGGTCAGAGATGAACAATTTTTTTCTGTTGGTCATTGGTGTACTTTTTATTTTGCTGGCAGCCTTTTTGGTTTTTTATTTTCAAACACAACAAAATTTTCAAGACATTGCAAAAAAATTAGAAGAAATTCAGCATCCCCCAAAGCGTTCACGTCACAGCGACTCCCTTAAGAGAACTTTGGCCTCATTCCACGATAAGTTGGTGGTTTTGGAGGCGGATCTTGCCAAAACCCCGCGTGAATCTCTGACCGAAGAGGAAATCAAAACATTCGACGTGTCACGCCACCAAATAAAGACAAGCATTGCGGGTCTGAAGGCCAACGGGGACTGGGTTGGTATGCCATTTGAATACGAATGGGCCGAGATGCTCGATCGTTTGCCTATCCTTTTGGCCTTGTATCGCAAGGCAGAAGCTGAAAAAACAGCCCTTGAAATGACCCCAGACAATGAGTTGGCATTGACCAATCAGTCCGAAAAAATTTCTGCCAATTCACCATCAGCTTGATTGAAATTCAACTTTCAGGAACCTTGGATCTTTTTAGGGGTGCCTGATCTGACGCAGATAGAATGGTCTAACTGTGTTCTTTTTGCCCCTTCTTGATTGACCTGAATCAAATTTGAATGGGCCTGTTCAGCTAATATTCTTTTTCATGTTCTGTGTTTCCAACCTTTCGTGCTCTCGCGGTGACAGGCGCCTTTTTGAAGGCGTATCTTTCACACTGGCGCCAGGGCAGTGGTTGCATTTAGAAGGCGGCAATGGGGTTGGAAAGACCAGTTTGCTTCGAATTTTGTGTGGCCTTAGCGCTCTAGAACAGGGTGCAATCACCTGGAAGAACCAATCTGTGGCCCAAAACCCAGACGACTTTCGACTAGATGTGGCTTACTTGGGCCATCAACTGGCCCTCAAAGAAGACTTAAGTCCCCTTGAAAACCTGCGTGTCAGTGCCGCCATTTCAGGTCAGCAATTGCCCTCGGCTGAGGCCTTGGCAGCACTCTCTCAATTGGGATTGCGAGGCAGAGAGCATCTGCCTGTGCGGGTTTTGTCACAAGGTCAAAAAAGACGCGCAGCTTTAGCGCGTCTGATCATCAGCAAAGCCAAATTCTGGATTTTGGATGAACCCTTTGTGGCACTCGACCTTGCCGCCCAGCAAGTGCTATCGGGCGTACTGAATACCCACCTGAACAATCAAGGCATGGTCTTGCTAACCAGCCACCAGACGGTTGCACTTCAAGGCGACGGCCGATCCTACAGGTTGTCTGCATGAGTGCTTTTGTGGCCATCGTGAAGCGTGATTTGGTCTTGGCTTTCAGGCGCAAAAACGAGGTCATCACGTCGGTCTTTTTCTTTGTGGTGGTGGCCGCCCTTTTCCCATTGGGCATTGGCCCTGAACTGAACACGCTCCGACTGGTGGCACCCGGTATTTTGTGGGTGGGGGCTTTGTTGGCCAGTATGTTGTCATTGGGTCGAATGTTTGCCACCGACTACGCAGACGGCACTTTAGAGCAAATGGCCTTATCTCCCAACAGTTTATCTTTGCTTGTGGCCGCCAAAATATTGGCACACTGGTTACTCTCTGGCCTACCTTTGGTTTTATTGGCCCCCATTTTGGGTTTGCAATTTGACCTTTCCACTAACGCGCTTTGGGTTTTGACTTTGAGTTTGCTTCTTGGAACGCCCGTGCTTTCATTGATAGGTGCTGTAGGCGCTGCGCTCACCTTGGGTGTTCGTGGCGGCGATGTGCTGCTTTCTTTGCTGGTTTTGCCTTTGTATGTGCCTGCGCTCGTGTTTGGTGCTGGCGCCGTTCAAGCAGAAATCAGTGGTTTGGGTGCTTCGGCCCATTTGTCTGTATTGGCTGCACTCGTTTTGGTAGCGGCAGTGTTCAGCCCTTGGGCCAGCGCCGCTTCGCTTCGCATTGCGCTTGAATCCTAAGTATTTTTCAATGATTCAAAAACTATTTATTTACGCTTCGCCTCAGAACTTTTATCCCTTGGCAGGAAGGCTTTGGCCGCTGTTTGCATTCTTAGCAACAGCCCTTTCGGTTTGGGGTTTGTGGTTGGGCATGTTTGTAGCGCCCACCGATTTCCAACAGGGCGAGGGCTACCGCATCATTTTTGTCCATGTGCCAGTTTCATGGATGTCCATGGTCATTTATTTGGCCATGGCATTTTGGGCTTTACTTGGCCTCACTTTCAATACGCGCTTGTCGGGGATGATGACCCAAGCGTTGGCACCAACGGGTGCTATTTTTGCTTTCTTGTCGCTTTGGACAGGTGCACTTTGGGGCAAGCCCATGTGGGGCGCTTGGTGGGTATGGGATGCGCGGCTTACCTCTGAGCTCATTTTGTTCTTCTTGTATTTGGGTCACATTGCGCTGACCAGTGCCATTGATGATCCACGACGGGCAGACAAAGCGGGCGGTGTCTTGGCCTTGGTGGGTGCCCTCAATGTGCCGGTCATCTATTTTTCTGTGAAATGGTGGAACACTTTGCATCAAGGCGCTTCTGTGTCGCTTACCAAAGGCTCAAGCATGGCGCAAGTGATGCTTGAGGCCATGCTCATCATGGGCGTCGCTTTTTGGATGTTTGCAGTGGCCATGGCCCTTTACCGGGTTCGTAGCATTATTTTGGTCCGCGAACGACATGCTCAGTGGGTTGCCGATCTGCCTGAAGTGAAAGCCCAAATGGCTCAGAAAATTGCGGGGGGTGCCAACGTATGATTTGGAACAGCTGGAACGATTTTTGGGCCATGGGTGGCTATGGTCTTTATGTTTGGGGTAGCTTCGGTGTCACAGCTTTGTGTATCGCTGTGGAAATGGTGTGGGTCAAGCGTGCGCGAGAAAATGCACTGACCCAAGTTGCCAACGAATTGGCTGCAAAAACTAACGGCAAGGAGTGGTCCTGATGAAACCTAGACATCAACGATTTTTATTGATTGCCGCGGGTGTATCTGCTTTGGCCATTGCAGGTGCTTTTGTCTTGAATGCTTTTCAAAGCAATTTGGTTTTCTTTTTTACGCCCACCCAAGTTTCTAAAGGCGAGGCGCCCAAAGGCAAAGCCTTCCGTGTGGGCGGCATGGTGAAGGAGGGCAGCTTGAAAAAAGACGGCGAAAACGTTCAATTTGTGGTGACCGATTTTGCCTACGAAGTGCCTGTCACTTACAAAGGCTTGTTGCCCGATTTGTTCAAAGAAGGCAAGGGTGTTGTGGCCCAGGGCAAACTGTCTGAAGGTCAGATGTTTGCAGCTTCAGAAGTCTTGGCCAAACACGACGAAAATTACATGCCGCCAGAGGCCAAGCATGCATTGGATGAGGCTGCTGCTGCCAAGGCTGCGCAATCTGTCAAGCCATCTAATTAATTGAAAAGAGTTTGGAATGATTGTTGAAATTGGTCACTTTGCCCTCATGCTGGCAGCCTGTGTTGCGCTGGTTCAAGGCGTGCTTCCGCTGGCCGGCACATTCAACAATATTCAGCGATGGCAAGAGTTGGCCAAGCCCGCGGCCATTCTTCAGTTTGTCTTGATTGCGTTTTCGTTTGCCGTGCTGGCGCATGGTGCACTGACCGATGATTTTTCAATCAAATACATCGCGGAGCATTCCAACTCTTTGCTTCCTACCCAGTACAAGTTTGCATCGGTGTGGGGTGGCCATGAAGGCTCATTGTTGTTGTGGGTGCTCATGTTGTCAGGGTGGACTGTGGCAGTGGCCATTTTTTCACGCACATTGCCGCTGGCCATGGTGGCCCGGGTCATTGGTATTTTGGGCTTGGTTTCAACCGGCTTCTTGATGTTCATTCTGGTTACATCCAGCCCCTTTGAGCGACTCTTGCCTGCGGCGGCCGACGGTCGCGATTTGAACCCCTTGTTGCAAGACCCTGGCTTGGTGATTCATCCGCCCATGTTGTACATGGGCTATGTAGGTTTTTCTGTGGCCTTTGCGTTTTCTGTATCGGCTTTGTTGTCGGGCCGCATGGATGCGGCTTGGGCCAGATGGTCTCGCCCATGGACCATTGTGGCGTGGATTTTCATGACAGCTGGCATTGCCTTGGGCTCATGGTGGGCTTATTACGAATTGGGCTGGGGTGGTTGGTGGTTTTGGGATCCTGTCGAAAACGCTTCTCTCATGCCTTGGTTGTTTGGTACGGCCCTCATTCACGCCCTCATGGTGACCGACAAACGGGGTGGCTTTAAAGCCTGGTCGGTGTTGTTGGCCATTGGCGCTTTCTCGCTTTCATTGTTGGGTACATTCTTGGTTCGCTCGGGCGTTCTCACATCGGTTCATGCATTTGCCTCCGACCCTAAGCGAGGCGTCTTTATTCTGATTTTCTTGGCAGTGGTTGTGGGGGTCTCTCTGACTTTATTTGCGTGGCGCGCACCCAAAGCCACACTGGGCGGCAAGATTGGTTTGGTCTCGCGTGAATCCATGCTGATTGCCAACAGTGTGTTGTTGGTGGTGGCTACAGGTGCCGTGCTGTTGGGCACCATTTACCCGCTCATTGTTGATGCGCTTAACTTGGGTAAACTTTCTGTAGGCGCTCCCTATTTCAATGCTGTTTTTGTGCCGCTCATGGTGCCCGTTGTCTTTTTGATGGTGCCGGGCGGCGTTGCGCATTGGCGAGAAGCCCGATGGAAAGAGCTAGGACACGATTTGCGCGTGCCTGCACTGAGCGCAGTCTTGGCAGGTGCAGCAGTTTGGGCGCTCACTGAGCGTGGCACATGGCTGACTGCCATGGGATTGGCTTTGGCCACTTGGGTGGTGGTCGGCTTGATCATGCAAATTGCAACACGCTTGAAAAAGCCTGGCCGTATACCGCCATCGTTCTGGGGCATGCACCTGGCCCATTTGGGCATTGCGGTCATTACCATTGGCATCACCATGGTGAAAAGCTATGAAGTTGAGCGCGATGTTCGAATGGGCTTGAACGATACCGTGACCATTGAAAACTACAGTTTTGAATTGACGGGCGTATCTGAAGTCAATGGTCCCAATTACAAAGCCCTGCGCGGCGAGGTCAAGGTCTCTAAGGACCAAAAGCTTCTTGAAGTTCTGCACCCTGAAAAGAGAAAATATTTTTCCTCGGCCATGCCCATGACCGAGGCTGCCATCGATACTGGTTTGTTCCGCGATTTGTATGTCTCCTTGGGTGAATCCATTGCTGGGGAGAAACCCCAGTGGAGTGTGCGTGTGTTTTACAAACCCTTTGTGTCTTGGATTTGGTATGGCGCCATTTTGATGGTGCTGGGTGGTTTGTTGGCGGTCAGTGATAGACGTTATCGCAAGTCTGCAAACACCTTGGGTTAAGGCCATGAAACGCAAGCCCCTGCAGCCAATCAGATTGAGAGAGTTGTCGTGAAAAAGTTTTTAATTCCGCTAGGATTTTTTTTGGGACTCGTCATTTTTTTGGCGATAGGTTTAAACCGAGACCCCAAAGAAATTCCATCGCCCTTGGTTGGCAAGCCTGCGCCTCTATTTTCTCTAGACACCCTTTATGCCAACGCTCCCAAATTTGGCCCTCAAGATATGAAGGGCAAGGTTTGGATGCTGAATGTGTGGGCCACTTGGTGTGTGGCGTGCAGAGAAGAGCACCCAGTGTTGGTGGCATTTTCCAAAGCCAACCAATTGCCCATTGTGGGTTTGAGCTACAAGGAAGTTCAGCCGCAAGATGAACCTGCAGGCAAAAAGCTTGAACCGCAAGAGAAGCTGCAACTGGCTCGCGATCGGAGCGCAGTTTGGCTGAAGCGGCATGGCAACCCCTATGTGCTGTCAGCTTTCGATTTAGATGGCAGAGTGGGCATTGATTACGGTGTGTATGGGGTGCCAGAAACCTATGTCATTGATAAAGAAGGTGTGATTCGTTACAAGCGTGTGGGTGTTGTAACGCCTGAATTGCTGCAGTCAACCATTTTGCCCTTGGTGCAGAAATTGAATGCCTCCTAAGGCTTGAAAGACAGCATGAATTTGCAATCTGTATTTTTAAAGCATGTGTGTGTCGCAAGCTGGCTTGTGATGTCAGTTGTTGCACCCCTGCAAGCCAAAGAGGCCGCCCTTTTGGCCGAAGACCCAGTGGTTGAGAAGCGCTTGGTACACATTTCTGAAGAGTTGCGTTGTTTGGTGTGTCAAAACGAATCTCTGGCTTCTTCGCGCGCGGAGTTAGCCAACGACTTGCGTGAAGAAGTGCGCAAGCTCATTCGCGAAGACCGAAGCGATTCACAAATCAAAGAGTATTTGGTCACGCGGTATGGTGATTTTGTGTTGTACCGACCTGAAGTGAAACCCCTCACTTGGGTGCTTTGGTTTGGTCCCTTTTTGTTGATGGTGTTGGGTCTCATTGGCATGGTTTATTACTTGCGACAGCGTCAAACCGAGCAAGCCAACAAGTCTGTGCTGAGCGATGAGGACAGACGCAAAGTGCAAGAAATTTTGAAATCTGGAGATGCACCATGAACGCCAGCATGTTGTTTGTTGTGATAGCGCTTGGCATTGTGCTGTGTGTTGCCGTCGTGTTGCTTTGGGTTTTGTTGCGTGAAAGAAAACCCGTCACCCAAGCCAGCCAAGCCAGTGCCAACGCCAAGGTTTACCGAGATCAAATTTTAGATTTAGACCGAGAGCACAACAGTGGCCACATCAGTGATCAAGAATGGCAGCAGTCACGCGACGAACTCAGCCTGCGTTTGCTAGAAGACACCTCTGCTGTAGATGACCCTGCGGCCAAAGCAGAAAAGCCAGCCACCCTGACAGCCTTGGTGCTCGCGGTGGCGCTGCCACTCAGTGCCATGGGCCTTTACATGTGGGTTGGACAGCCAGAGGCCTTGAACCCTTTGGCCTTGAAATCGCCTGATCAAGTTGACCCCAAAGATCTGGCTAAATTGGCACAAACTTTGGCAGAAAAACTGAAAGAGAAACCCGACAATTTGCAAGGCTGGGTGATGTTGGGTCGAACCTACCGCACCTTGGAAAATTTTGAGGGTGCACTCAATGCCTACGACACAGCGCTTAAGCTGTCTGATGACGATGACTTGAAGTTGGAACGCATTGAGGTCATTGCCATGCAACGCCAAGGGCAATTCGACGGTGAGCCTTGGCGCGTCATTCGCGAAATTTTACAAAAAGACCCCGAGCATTTTGGTGCATTGCTGACTGCAGGCAGCGCCTCTTACGCTGAGGGCAAGTTTGCAGATGCCTTGAAATATTGGGAAAAGGCTCGAAAGCCCTTAGACGCCAACAACCCTGACTTGCCAGGTTTGGACAATGCCATTGCCACGGTGCGTGACAAGTTGGGCATGCCTGCTGCGACAGTCTCTTCTGCCAGTGCCTCATCCTCTGGCATGGGTGTGGCAGGCCTTAGCGTTTCGGGGCAAGTGAGTTTGTCGGCAGCGGTCAAAGCCAAGGCCAGCCCCAATGATGTGGTGTTTATTTATGCAACGCCCGCCAACGGCGACAGAATGCCACTGGCCATTTTCAAGACCACGGTAGCGCAGTTGCCTTTCAATTTCACGCTCGACGATTCAACCGCCATGGCACCAGATCGCAAGCTGTCAGCGGCAGGCGAGGTGATGGTCAAGGTGCGTGTGTCTAAGTCCGGCAATGCCATGCCGCAACCGGGAGATTTATCGGCCAGTTTAGGTCCTGTGAAGGTTGGGGCCAAAGGTTTGAAATTGGAAATCAAGGATCAGATTCCTTGATGGAAGGCCTGCAGAATAAGTGAGATCCCTGGTGCCTACTTGACGGCATCCATCGTTTTCCAATGCTAGCCACCAGCCTTCATGGATCAAGAAAAGGAACTCAAGCCTTTTTGAATCAATTGAAATAGCATTAAAAACCACAAGTCTGTTTGAGAATGGCTTCAGCGTGAATTGCATTGCTTCCGCGCCAAGCCACAATTTGATCAGGTCTGATCAATACCAAATGGGCTTCGTAAAGTTGTGCCAATTCGCTTGAAGAATGCCTGACCACTTTCAGATCTAAACCGTGCTTTGCTGCGGCTTGAACAAATTTCTCTGTGTTTTCAGTTGCTTGACCCAAAACCAGTAGGGTCCATTCAAAATTGAAGCTGTCAAACAGAGAACTGCCATCGGGCATCCATGCGTGAGGGGGGCGTCCTCCTGGGCATGCACTGGGTGTGTAGGTGTTGGCAGCGTCCTCTGGCGCATGTGTGCCATCGGTCACAATGAGGGGGGACTGATCGTATCTGCCTCCGAAGGTAACGCCTGGAATGTTGAACTCTCGGCGCACATGGCCATTCAAATAATCAGAGGCAATGCTTCGAGCTTGTTCGCCCTCTGAGGTGGCCGCTTCTAGTTGGGGGTCTGCGTCAAACAGGCCAATAGAGTCGGCAAACTGGCGCGCATACGATGTGTTGCGAACGGCCAAAGGCTTTCGCTCCAACTCGTAACTGTCTAGAAGCTGTGGCTGTGCTGTTCCTTTGATGACAGCAGCCAACTTCCAGCCCAAATTGACAGCGTCCTCCACTGCCGTGTTGTAGCCCAAGCCGCCAGTGGGTGTGAACAAATGAACGGCATCACCGCCCAAAAACACATGCCCCTTTTGAAACGATTCGGCCACCAAGGCGTGGCCTGCCAGCCATGTGGCCATTGAAAGAATTTCAATGTCGATGGCCTGCCCATAAGCCAGCGCAAAAAGTCGTTTGGCATCGTCAGAGGTGAGGGCTTCTGTGGCTGCATCGTCAGACATTTGGACATGAAAAGCAAACTCACTTTCGCCATCCACCGACATGATGAAAGCGCGAAGCTCGGGGTTCACGGCCACATACATCCAAGCTCTGTCGTTGACATTGCGTTCGTAGAACCGAGGTGCTTTGAGGTAAACGGCCAACATTTTGCCGCCCATGAAATTGCGCTTGAACCCTGTGGCTCCCCCCCATGGAATCTCAAGTTGATGACGTATGAAGCTGCGTGCGCCATCAGCGCCAATGAGGTATTGCGCATGAACTTCGATTTTTTCAGAGGCCGCAGACTGGTTTGAATTTGATTCTGAGCCTCGTTCAATCAGGGCCTGTATAGGTTTGGACGAAGCGTTTTGATTGGAATGGCTGATGCCAGTTTGGTCTGTAAATGATGCGAGCTTCCATCCATAGCGGATGTCGTTGCTTGCAAATTGCTCTGCGTGCTTGCGTAGACAGACCTCAACAAATTTTTGCGAAACCCGATGTGGCAATTCGGCAGCACTCCATGACCCCGACATGGCTTTGATGGCTTGAGGCGCGGCAGCAGCAGTAGGCAACCGAAGCCGGGCAAGCTCTATTCCGCTGAAGCGGGTGAGGTAGGCAATGTCTGTTGGATGGTGCGGTGGCAAGCCTTGCGCCCGAATTTCATTGGCAAAGCCCAGGCGCCTAAAGTGCTCCATGGTGCGTGCTTGCGTGGCATTGGCCTGCGGATTGAAAGCTGTACTGGGTTTGGGATCGACCAGCAGACAGCGGATGTTTCTTCTGCCCAACTCGTTGGCCAGCATGAGACCAAAGGGCCCACCTCCTGCAATGAGAACGTCGGTTTCTATGGCGCTCGACATGCTTATTCGACAGAAATTTTGGCATCACGGATGACACGCGACCATTTGTCTGAATCGCGTTGGGTCCATGCCAGAACTTCCTCGGGTGAGCCGGCTTGCAGCTCAGTGCCAGCCGCTTCAATTTTGGTCACCATGGCCGGATTTTTCAAGGCTTTGCCCAGCGATGTATTGATGATGTCTACAGTGGCCTTGGGCGTGGCCAACGGTGCATACATGGCATACCACGTGGTGTATTCAAAGCCGGGCAGGGCCGAGCCAATCAAAGGCAATGATTTGGTGGCCGCTGACTTGCTGGGTGCTGTGGCCGCCAACACTTTGACCAAGCCTTTGTCGGCCAAACCTTGGAGCGATGGCAAGCTGCTGAACATGGCGCTGACTTCGCCTGAAATTAAATCGTTCACAGCACCTGCACTGCCTTTGTAGGGCACGTGAATTACTTCTGTTTTAGAAAGTGCTTTGAACATTTCCATGCCCAAGTGCGCGGTGCCGCCAGTTCCAGCAGATGCAAAACTCACTTTGCCTGGATTGGCACGCGCATAGTCAATGAGCTCAGAAATATTTTTGACCGGCAGTTTGGCAGAAACGACCAACACGTGAGGGCCTGTTGAAATGGTGGACACGGGCTTGAGTTTGGCCACCAAATCTGCTCCCCCCTTTTTGCTGAGCATGGGTTGAAGCACCATGTTGCCAAAGGCCGCTAAGAGCAGGGTATGGCCATCGGGCTCTGCTCGGGCCACAACACCCAAAGCAGGAACACCCATGCCGCCGCCTTGGTTTTCTACTGTCACGGGTTGTTTGATATCAGCACTCAGAACCAAGGCCAATTCACGCGCGACCACGTCGGCAGGACCGCCTGCTGCATAGGGCACGATGAGTTTGATGGGTTTGGTGGGCCAATTTGTTGAAGGCTGGGCCATGCAAAGGGAACTGGCAGAAGCAATGAGTGCGCTCAGAAGGCAATTTCTGAATAAAGAGAAGAACATGTCAAATCCTTTTAGAAGCACCAAACATAAAAAAAGCCGTTGGAAAATCAACGGCTTTAGGGCATTTGGCGGAAGCGGTGAGATTCGAACTCACGGACCCTTTCGAGTCGCCGGTTTTCAAGACCGGTGCAATCGACCACTCTGCCACACTTCCTGCGGTGGGATTGTAACCTTGTTCTCAGTCCAAAAAGGCGGCGCGTGGCTGAAGCGGCCGAAATTAATGTTGATCTGACCCCAATTTAGTTGACGAGCATGCCTTGGGTTTCGATGTAGGCGATGACTTCGGCCAGGCCGGTTTGGGTTTTGAGGTTGGTCATGACGAAGGGTTTGAGGCCCTTGGCATTGGTGCGCATGCGGGTGGTGTCGGCGTGCATCACTTCGAGGTCGGCGCCTACGTAAGGGGCCAGGTCGGTTTTGTTGATGACGAAGAGGTCACTTTTGGTGATGCCGGGGCCGCCTTTGCGGGGTATTTTTTCACCAGCTGCCACGTCAATCACGTAGATGGTGAGGTCGGACAGTTCGGGGCTGAAGGTGGCAGCCAAGTTGTCGCCACCGCTTTCGACAAACACCACATCGGCGTTGGGAAACTTTTCCAACATGCGGTCGATGGCTTCTAGGTTGATGGAGGCATCTTCGCGAATGGCGGTGTGGGGGCAACCACCCGTTTCGACGCCCATGATGCGATCGGCATCCAGCGCGCCACTGACGGTGAGCAAGCGCTGGTCTTCTTTGGTGTAGATGTCGTTGGTGATGGCCACCAAGTCCCATTTTGAGCGCATGCTTTTGCACAGCATTTCAAGCAGTGTGGTTTTGCCAGAGCCCACGGGGCCGCCAATGCCCACGCGAAGAGGTGGCAGTTTTTTGGTGCGGTTGGGAATGTGGTGCAGTACGGTCATGATCTAAAGAGTCGAGAGTATTGGGTTTCGTGTCTGGCGGACATGACGGCCAGCATGGGGCAAAAAGCTTGACGATCTTCATCGCTTAGGCCTATGGCGTGTTGCACAGCTTGGGGAATTTCGTGGGCTAAACGTGCCAGTATTTTTTGACCAGACACCTGGCCCAGGGGCACAGCTTTGAGGGCAGCTTGCGTCATGTTTTCGGCCCAGCCGAAGGCATAGGCTTGAAGTGCGCTTTGAAGCGGCGCATTGGCTAAAGACAAAGCCAAGGACATGGCAACAGGGTAGGTGGGACGGAGCTCGCTACAAAGTGCAAGGGCTTGAGGACTGGCTTTGTTTTGAATTCGCAACCAATCTAAAAGTGAGCGCCCCATTTGCTCTGTTTGCAAGCGCATTTCGTGTGTTTCGCGGGTGGTATGAACCCACTGGCTTAAATATTTCAAGCGCGCTGTGTGCATGGCTTGCCAAGCGGGAATGGCTTGCGCCATGAGAGCCATGTCGCCCCGAGCTTGAGACAAATGAAGTTGATCTGCTAACCACTCTGCGCATGAAGCTTCATCATGAACGAGTTCATGGTCAATGGCTGCTTCAAGGGCTTCGGAATACGAAAAACCGCCCACTGGCAAAGCAGGCGAGGCTAACCAAATGAGTTGAAGCAGCTCAGTGGCCATGGCTATGCCCCGAGCCCCCATGGTGTGAACCGTAAGCGCCACTTTCAGGTTCAAACGATTCATCTACGGTGTTCACAATAAGGTGCATTGATCTGAGCATGTCGGCCAGTACTGAATCGGGCTCAATCTTCAAATGATCTGGCTTGAGTTCAATGGGCACATGCCGATTACCCAAGTGATAAGCTGCCCGTGTCAGGTCAAAAGGCGAGCCATGGGCTGTACACGCGGTAATTCGCAAAAGGGTTTGCTTCGCTGCTTCCACCTTGACCAAGCTGCCATCGTCCGCCACCAACACATCGCCACCGCGCACCACATGGCCGCGCTGCAAAAACACAGACAAAACGCGACCCGTTGAATCGGTGACTTGAAAACGGCTTTTTTGTCGCACGTCCCAATCCAAAGAAATAAAGGGAGCGCGTTTGATCAAGGCTTGCGCCAGACCTTGGCCACCAGAAATTAATTTAGTGCAAGTGAGCATTCAGCCATTCAAACATTCAAAAAACATTTCATTGTGTGTTGCTTAGAACAAAAAGTAACGTTGGGTCATGGGCAAACTCACCGCAGGTTCGCAAGTTAACAACAAGCCGTCGGCCCGCACTGCATAGGTTTGCGCATCCACTTCCATTTTAGGGGTGTAGTCATTGAGAATCATGTGGCGCTTGCCCACACCGCGAATGCCTTTGACAGCCGACAATGTTTTTTGCAAGCCATACTTTTGACCAATCCCTGCCGCAAGTCCTGCTTGCGAGACAAAGGTGAGCGAGCCTCGTGCCAATGCGCCGCCATAGCTTCCGAACATGGGGCGGTAGTGCACCGGTTGGGGCGTTGGAATAGATGCGTTGGGGTCGCCCATGGCAGCCATCGCAATAAAGCCACCTTTCAAAATGACGGCGGGCTTGACGCCAAAGAAGGCGGGTTTCCAAATGACCAAGTCGGCCCATTTGCCCACTTCAATGCTACCCACTTCGTGGCTGATACCGTGCGCAATGGCTGGGTTGATACACAGTTTGGCAATGTAGCGTTTGACACGGGCGTTGTCGTTGCGATTGGTGTCGCCTGGCAACTTGCCGCGCTGTACTTTCATTTTGTGTGCGGTTTGCCAGCATCGCAATATCACTTCACCCACGCGGCCCATGGCTTGGCTGTCTGAGCTGAACATGCTGATGGCACCGAGGTCATGCAAGATGTCTTCGGCTGCAATGGTTTCTTTGCGAATACGGCTTTCCGCAAAGGCCAGGTCCTCGGGAATGGAGGGGTCAAGGTGATGGCACACCATCAGCATGTCAACGTGTTCGTCTAGCGTGTTGATGGTGTAGGGCCGGGTGGGGTTGGTCGATGACGGCAGCACATTGGCTTCGCCCACGACCTTCAAAATGTCTGGGGCATGTCCGCCGCCTGCGCCTTCTGTGTGGAAGGTGTGAATGGTGCGGCCTTTGAAGGCTGCCACCGTATCTTCCACAAAACCAGACTCGTTCAGGGTGTCTGTGTGAATGGCAACTTGTGTGTCTGTTTCTTCCGCTACGTTCAAACAATTGTCGATGGCGGCTGGGGTGGTGCCCCAGTCTTCGTGAAGCTTCAGGCCAATGGCGCCAGCATTGATTTGCTCGTGCAAAGCGCCTGGCAATGCGGCGTTGCCCTTGCCCAAGAAACCCAAGTTCATGGGGAAGGCATCGGCCGCCTGCATCATGCGCTCAATGTTCCAAGCACCTGGTGTGCAGGTGGTGGCAAAGGTACCCGTTGCAGGCCCAGTGCCGCCGCCAATCATGGTGGTGATACCGCTGGCCAAAGCCTCTTCAATTTGTTGGGGGGCAATGAAGTGGATGTGGGTGTCAATACCACCGGCAGTCACGATGTTGCCTTCACAACTGATCACCTCAGTGCCGGGGCCAATGACGATGTCAATGCCAGGTTGTGTATCGGGGTTGCCCGCTTTGCCAATGGCCACAATGCGACCATCTTTCAAACCAATGTCGGCCTTCACCACGCCCCAGTGATCGATGATCAAAGCGTTGGTCATCACGGTGTCCACTGCGCCTCCGCCTTGAGGGCCAGAGCCCGAGCCATCGCGTGTTCGCTGCGATTGCGACATGCCGTCGCGAATTGTTTTGCCACCGCCAAACTTGGCTTCTTCACCATAACCACCCGCTAACAACGTGAAGTCTTTCTCAACTTCTACAATCAAATCGGTGTCGGCCAATCGAACACGATCACCCACGGTAGGGCCAAACATCTCTGCATAAGCGCGTTTGCCAATGGTTGCCATGATCAGTTTCCTTTCGCTTGTGCGATGGGTGTTGGCAGTGCGCCGTTGACGAGCGCTCTGAACCCATAGACTTCGCGCTTGCCGCTGTAATCCACCAACTCAACCGTCCGTTGCTGGCCAGGCTCGAATCGAACAGCGGTCCCTGCTGCAATGTTCAAGCGCATGCCATTGGCGGCTTCTCGGTCAAACAAGAGGGCGCTGTTGGTCTCTGCAAAGTGATAGTGCGAGCCCACTTGAATGGGTCGATCGCCGCCGTTTTGAACCACCAAGCTTAGGGTTCTTCGGCCCGGGTTGAGCGTGTGCACGCCCTCGTCTGTGATGAGTTCGCCGGGAATCATGAGCGTCCTTAAACAATGGGTTGATGCACGGTGACCAGTTTGGTGCCGTCTGGAAAAGTGGCCTCGACTTGAATGTCGGGAATCATTTCTGCGATGCCGTCCATCACATCTGCACGCGTGAGCAGGGAGCGCCCTTCACTCATCAATTGCGCCACCGTTTTGCCATCGCGAGCGCCCTCCATGACTGCGGCACTGATGTAGGCCACAGCCTCGGGGTAGTTCAGCTTAAGGCCTCGGGCTTTTCGCCGTTCAGCCAACAGGCCAGCGGTGAATATCAGTAGTTTGTCTTTTTCGCGGGGTGTGAGTTCCATGGTGCACTCTTTAGAAAATCAGATTCAAGCTTAACTCAAGCAACTAGCATGCCCCAAGAAATTCTGAAAGCTAAGTCTCGCACCGCAATTGTGCGGGTCGTTTTTGGTGCAAATCTCATGGGTGTGCACAAAATTGGGTCACTCAGGGCGATGTCCCGTGCATGTCACTTGATGTGCTCTAGGTATTAAGTTTAAAAATTTAGAAGCCAATTATTTTTGTTCTCTCTGAAACCAAGGGAAAGACAAAGAGTTGGCACAGCCCTTGCAGAAGGTGATGCAGCGTTGCAGTTCTTCGCTTGTTTTCAAACCTTCTTTAATTTGATTGGAGTGCTCTTATGTTGAATCGTCGTGGCAATCTCAAAGCCTTGGCCCTTGCATCTGCCCTGGTTGCAGGTGGCTTGTCCTTTTCTGTACAAGCTCAAACTTCTAACACCATCAAAGTGGGCATCTTGCACAGTTTGTCTGGCACCATGGCTATTTCTGAAACCGTGTTGAAAGACACCGTGTTGATGGCCATCGATGAGATCAACGCCAAAGGCGGTGTGTTGGGCAAGAAGCTCGAACCCGTGGTGGTTGACCCCGCTTCCAACTGGCCTTTGTTTGCTGAAAAAACCAAGCAACTCTTGGGTCAAGACAAAGTGTCCGTGATTTTCGGTTGCTGGACTTCTGTGTCACGCAAGTCTGTATTGCCAGTGGTCGAAGAGATGAATGGTTTGTTGTTCTACCCCGTGCAATACGAAGGTGAAGAACTCTCCAAAAACGTGTTCTACACAGGTGCTGCACCTAACCAACAAGCCATTCCCGCTGTTGACTATTTGATGAGCAAAGATGGTGGCTCTGCCAAGCGTTGGGTCTTGCTCGGTACCGACTATGTCTACCCCCGCACCACCAACAAAATTTTGCGTGCTTACCTGAAAAGCAAAGGCGTGAAAGATTCCGATATTGACGAAAAATACACACCCTTCGGTCACGCTGACTATCAAACCATTGTGGCTGACATCAAGAAATTCTCAGCGGGTGGTAAAACCGCTGTGGTGTCGACCATCAACGGTGACTCCAACGTGCCTTTCTACAAGGAATTGGGCAACGCTGGCTTGAAGGCCAAAGACGTGCCAGTGGTGGCTTTCTCTGTGGGTGAAGAAGAACTTCGCGGCGTGGACACCAAGCCATTGGTCGGTCACTTGGCTGCATGGAACTACTTCATGAGCATCAAGAACCCTGCCAACGATGAGTTCACAAAGAAGTGGGCTGCTTATGCCAAGGCCAAGAACATTGCCGGTCACAAAGACAAGCCTTTGACCAACGACCCGATGGAAGCCACCTACATTGGTATCAACATGTGGAAACAAGCAGTTGAGAAGGCAAAGTCTACCGATACGGACAAAGTGATTGCAGCCATGGCCGGCCAAACCTTCACCGCGCCAAGCGGCATCACATCCAAAATGGATGAGAAAAACCACCACTTGCACAAGTCAGTGTTCATTGGCGAAATCAAAGCCGACGGCCAGTTCAATGTGGTTTGGAAAACACCAGGTCCTGTCAAAGCCAAGCCATGGAGCCCTTACATTCCAGGCAATGACACGAAGCCTGACGAACCCGCTAAGAAGTAATTTTTGAAGCTCGTCCTAGAGGAAGGACGACTTCGTCCTTCCTCTTTTTTTGGTTGTCTCACAGACGAAAAAATGAATCGATTAAGAACTTGGCCAGTGATTTTTCTACTGGTGTCCTGCTTGGCAATGGCTTTTCTAGCCAGCCCTGCAAGGGCCATGAGCCTGGCAGAAATGAAGGGATTGGTTGAAGGAGAAACCGATCAAAGAATTGAGACCCTGAACAAAGTGGTTGCACAGGGGGATGAAAATACTTTGGTTTTTCTGCAAGCTTTGGCCGACGATGCCGTCAAACTTGCAGGTGACAAAATTTGGATTGTTCGAGACAGTTTGGGTGCAGGCAAAGCCCTTGACCCACTGACGGGCCAGAAACAAGATTTGCCTGCAGATGCACAAGACGTCGTCAGCAACAACCGTTTTCGAAGTGAAATTGAAACAGCCTTGGCTGCTTTGAAACTGTTCAGCAGTGACTTGAAGTTGCGACAGCAGGCCGTTAAAGCGTTGCTGAAAGAGCCAGACGCAAGCAAGCTCCCCATCCTGATCAAGGCCATTGCACAAGAGAAGGATGACAAGACACTCAAACTTCTCCAGCTGGCCAAGGCAGCCGCCCAACTGAGCGATGCAGATGTGGCCGTTCGATTAGAGGCTGCGCAGCGTTTGGCTGAAAGCCAAACCCCTGACACGCAATTGCTTTTGAACCAGCGCTTGGCCGAAGAGACCGATGCACAAGTGAAGGCTCAGCTCAAAAAATCGGTCACGGCCATTGAAAGCGCCTTGAAAACTGGCGAACGTTTAGGCGCTTTGTTCACGGGCGCCAGCTTAGGTTCTATTTTGTTGTTGGTGGCCCTGGGTTTGGCCATCACCTATGGCCTCATGGGTGTGATCAACATGGCCCATGGCGAGCTCATGATGATTGGCGCTTATGCCACTTACGTGGTTCAAATTGTGTTTCGGCAATACTTCCCAGCTTATTTTGATGCTTATTTGTTGTTGGCCGTACCGCTCTCATTCTTGACATCGGCCCTAGTGGGTGCATTTTTAGAACGAACTGTTTTGCGCTTTTTGTACGGCCGTCCTCTTGAGTCTTTGCTGGCCACATGGGGCATCAGCTTGATTTTGATGCAAACCGTGCGTTCCCTCTTTGGTGCTCAAAACGTGGGTGTTGAAAACCCTTCTTGGATGAGTGGCGGTATTCAAGTGATGTCTAATTTAAGTTTGCCTTACAACCGCTTGGTCATCATTGCTTTTGCGGCTGCCGTGCTGTTGGCCATGGCCTTGGTCATTGGCAGGACCCGCTTGGGTTTGTTTGTTCGTGGTGTGACGCAAAACCGTTCAATGGCCTCTTGCATGGGCGTCAACACTGCACGCATTGACACCTATGCATTTGCCTTGGGTTCTGGCATTGCAGGCTTGGCGGGCTGTGCCCTCAGCCAAGTCGGCAATGTGGGCCCTGATTTGGGTCAAAACTACATTGTTGACGCTTTCATGGTGGTTGTTTTAGGCGGCGTGGGTCAGTTGGCCGGTACGGTGTATGCAGCCCTTGGGCTTGGCTTGGTCAATAAATTACTGGAGGGCATCACAGGCGCCGTGCTTGCCAAAATTTGTGTCCTCGTGTTCATCATCATCTTCATCCAAAAAAGACCGCAAGGTATTTTTGCCATGAAGGGTCGGAGCGCGGAGGCTTGAGATGACGACTTTGAATCATTCCAAAATTGAACTGCCCCAACCTGAGCCCTTGTTCACTCCTAAGGGGTGGACGGCCTTTTTGGTGGCGCTGGTGTTGGTGAGCCTTTGCGTACCACTGATGAATTTGGTGGTGCCGCAAGGCCATTGGTTGCACTTTAGCGACTACGCCGTGAGCTTGATTGGCAAAATCATGTGCTACGCCATTTGTGCGCTGGCCATGGATTTAATCTGGGGCTACACCGGCATTTTGTCCCTAGGCCATGGTTTGTTCTTTGCTATTGGCGGTTATGTCATGGGCATGTACCTCATGCGTCAAATTGGCACCGATGGCAATTACAAAAGCAACTTGCCTGACTTCATGGTGTTTCTTGATTGGAAAGAGTTGCCATGGCATTGGACGCTGTCGGACAGCTTTGTGGCCACCTTGTTCTTGATTGTTTTGGTGCCTGCCGTGGTGTCTGGTGTGTTTGGCTACTTTGCTTTCAGATCGCGCATCAAAGGGGTCTACTTTTCAATCATCACGCAGGCCATGACCTTTGCGGCTATGTTGTTGTTCTTTCGCAATGAAACTGGCTTTGGCGGTAACAATGGCTTCACAGACTTCAAACGCATTTTGAATTTACCGTTGGCTACACCCAACATGCGCATGATTTTGTTTGTCTTGACTGGACTGACCTTGCTTGGATTTTTCCTCATGGCCCGTTGGCTGATTCGCAGCAAGTTCGGTCGCGTGTTGCAAGCCATTCGAGATGCTGAGTCGCGCGTCATGTTCTCTGGCTATTCGCCGTTGCCTTACAAACTCAGCATCTGGGTCATTTCTGCCATGATGTGTGGTGTAGCAGGTGCTTTGTATGTACCGCAAGTGGGCATCATCAACCCGGGTGAGATGAGCCCAGCCAACTCCATTGAAATTGCGGTGTGGGCTGCCGTGGGTGGCCGAGGCAGTTTGATTGGCCCTGTGGTGGGTGCGTTCTTGGTGAACGGTGCTAAGAGCTGGTTGACAGTCACAGCACCAGAATTTTGGTTGTATTTCTTAGGTGCCTTGTTCATTGCTGTTACTTTGTTTTTGCCGAAGGGCGTGGTGGGCTTGGTGCAGCGCTTCAAGGGAGGTCGGTCATGACCCCTGACTTGCTAAAACAAGGCGCACAGCGTGTGGCCAAGCGCTTGGAAAAAGACAGCACTCAAACGGAGTCGGGTGGGCGAGACGCCAGCTACGGGCGTCTTCACAAGCCAGGCGAGGTAGACGTATCGCATGGCCGCATTTTGTACTTAGAAGATGTGAGCGTGAGTTTTGATGGGTTCAAGGCCATCAACAAACTTTCGCTTGACATTGCGCCAGGTGAATTGCGCTGCATCATTGGCCCAAACGGTGCCGGTAAGACCACGATGATGGACATCATTACCGGCAAAACACGCCCTGATGAAGGCCAAGTGTTCTTTGGCAGCACCTTAGATTTACTGCGTCACACCGAGCCCGAAATTGCACAACTGGGCATTGGTCGAAAATTTCAAAAGCCGACTGTGTTTGAGCAACTCACTGTATTTGAAAACTTGGAGTTGGCGCTCAAAACACCCAAGGGCGTGAAGGCTTCGATGTTCTTCAAACTCGATTCTTTGCAATCAGATCGTTTGGCCGAAGTGCTTCACACCATTCACCTGGCGGACAGTGTGCTCACCCAGGCTGGCAATTTGAGCCATGGCCAGAAGCAATGGTTAGAAATTGGCATGTTGCTTATGCAAGACCCCAAGCTCTTGTTGTTGGACGAACCCGTGGCCGGTATGACAGACCACGAAACAGAACGCACAGCAGAGCTGTTTTTAACGCTCAAAGGCAAGCACTCTTTGATGGTGGTGGAGCACGACATGGGCTTTATCAAAACCATTTCCGACATCGTGACCGTCTTGTGTGATGGCTCAGTGTTGGCGCAAGGCACGCTGGACCAAGTTCAAGCGGATGAGCGTGTGATTGAAGTTTATTTGGGCCGTTGAGCGGCAATGCGATGAATTTAACGGTACAACATATTCAGCAGTATTACGGCGGCTCGCATATCTTGCGTGACGTAAGTCTAGAGGCCAAGCGGGGTGAAGTGACGGTCTTGTTGGGCCGAAATGGTGTGGGCAAAACCACCTTGTTGAAATCTTTGATGGGCGTTGTACCCATCCGAAGCGGATCAGTGATTTTGGGAACGCAGGACCTGACCCATGCAACGCCCTATGAACGGGCCAGAGCCGGTGTGGGCTATGTGCCCCAAGGCCGTGAAATTTTTGCACGGCTCACAGTTGAAGAAAATTTGCAAATGGGCTTGGCCACTCAGCCTGGCAGCACGCCCATCCCTGCCGAATTGTTTGATCTTTTTCCGGTCTTGAAACAAATGTTGCATCGCCGTGGCGGAGACCTCTCTGGTGGACAGCAGCAACAATTGGCCATAGCGCGTGCGCTTGCCGCCAAACCCAAGTTGCTCATTTTGGACGAACCTACTGAAGGCATTCAGCCCAGCATCATCAAAGACATTGGTCGGGTGATTCGAAAGTTGGCCGATGAGGGTATGCAAGGCCAACGCATGGCCGTTTTATTGTGCGAGCAGTACTACGACTTTGCCGAAGAGTTGGCTGATGCCTACATGGTCATGGAGCGCGGCGAAGTGATTGCCAAAGGCCCAGGCCACGAAATGCAGTCCAAAGGCATTCGACAATTGGTTGCGATTTAAACGCTCCAGATGCGAGGCGGCTCGCTTGGCAACTGCCAGAGCGCATGTCGCCAAGCTGCCCAAACCTGCTTGAGTAAATCCATGGTCGGTTCGACCAAGGGTGATATAACTCGCATCACAATGACCTGTGGATGCACGCAGGTAATGCCTGCTTGCAGTTGGAGTGGGTTGGCTTCAATGATGCTTCTGGCGGTTTCTAAAGCGCTTTCTATGCGTTCTGAGGCGATGGGAGAACCGCAGGCGAAGACCAAGCTGGCAAAACATTTCTGGCCTGCCAAACCCAATGGGCTGTTAAGCCAACGTTCATCATTGCCTCGAATGTTGCCGCGCTCTAACCAGACGCCTGGAATTTCGATGTGCTGTTGAAAGTGGCCCTGTCTGAAGGCCAGGTCTGAGGAGGGCAGCCCCAGTGCCGTCACATCCCAGGTGATCAATTCCGCCTTCGGTGCCAAATGAAAAACGGCTCGATTGGTGGCTTCGCAGTCGTTGTAAGCAATGGCTTCTAAGGGGAGCCATTCAAGGCGTGCTTGATCTGCTACATCGGCCATCACTTGCTGCATGGCCGGATACCCACCAGATTTGTAAAAACGTGTGGCACCTGGCGTGCTCACCAAGCCATGCGCACCCGTTGCCACCTTGACTTGAATGTCGAGCGTGTCACCCCCCACCAAACCACCGGGCGGATGTACCAAAACATTGTGACAAATTTGATTGCCTTCGGGGTAAAGGCTTTTTAAGATGCGCAGCGGACCTTGGTGTGTGTATCTGGCTACGGTGCGCTGAGTCTCTAGCGTGTAATCAAGTTGTAGTTCAGCGCGCCATGCCATGGTGGAGAGCCTTTAGGTGGGAGGTGTTTCTTGTCGGTTGATCAATCGCCACAATTGTTTCTCTGATTCCGTCAACTGATCGGGTTTGGTCATCGCTTGATTCAAGGCTTCTTGATTGCTCAACAAATTAAGTTGCCTCACTTGACCCAGTAAATATTTGTAGTGCTCTAAGGCATGGTAGGGGTTGGCTGCAATTTTATGCAAAGGCAACACCGACACATCGTCCATCAATTCCCGCTCTCTCTTTGCTTTTTGAATCAACCTTTGTAAATCTGTGTCTGACAAGTGCAAGCGTTTGCTTTCAGCTTTGATAAATGCAGCCTCTTCGTCATCGATAGAGCCATCGGCCAGCATTTCGTAGATGGCATTGACCAGCGCATCGCGGTCAGATTTAAGCTGGTCTGCAAATGCGGCCGATAACAGCGCTGCCGGGATGGCAAAAATACCAATGCCAATCAGAGCTAACACAATGGTCATGGCCCGACCTGCGGGGGTCACAGGTGAAATGTCACCATAGCCGACGGAAGCCAACGTAATGACGGCCCAGTAAATTGATTGAGGGATGTTTTCAAATTTATCGGGCTGGGCCTCGTGCTCAAACAAATAGCCCAAGCTGGCCGTCATGACCACCAACAACAACATGATGAAAGCGGAAGCTGCCATCACAGGCCACTCTCGAACAATCACTTGCGAGAGTGATTTTGTGGCACCCGTGTAACGCGTGAGTTTTAAAAGTCGCAAGAGTCTGAAGACTCGCATAAAGCGCAAGTCAAACAGGTGATGTAAAAACACTTCCAAGAAAAAGGGCGCAATGGCTAACAGATCGATGATGGCCGAGGGCGATTTCGCCAGACGCAGGCGACCACTGATGGCCTTTTGGTAGCCAGGCTCCTCAACACAACAGTAAAGCCTTAAGCAGTATTCGACGGTGAAAATACTGACAGCTACAGCATCCAGAATAAGGAATTCAAGGTTCAGTAAATAGTGAATACTGTGGACTGACTCCAATATGACAGCCAGTACGGAGATGATGACCCAGATGACAATGAACGTATCAAACATGGCATGCAGTTCACCGCCATATTCACTGGGGAACACCACCGCATGAACCTTTTGTCTGAATGTTCTGCCTCGGTTAACCGCAATGAATTCTTTGATGGCTGGAATGAGAACCCTGAACAACTTCAAGATGCGAAGAAGTCTGAGCAGTCTGAGGAAACGCAAGTCAATGGCAATGAATGCTTGGAGGAAGAATGGCAGGATAGACAACAAGTCAATGATGGCAAACGGACTTGTGACATAACTGGTTCTAGCAAAGCGTTTCTTTTTGAATTCTTCGTCCTCTGGCGCCAGATAAAGTCGAAGGAGATATTCAATGGAAAAGATGGCTACCGAGACGATGTCAAAGTAGTGAAAGAACGCTTCATAAGGTTCATAAATGGCAGGAACATGCTCAAAAATCAGTGCAAATAAATTGGCAACAATGAGCAATCCAATCCATTTGTCAACGCTCTTGTGGTGGTTGCCTTCAATGTGCGGGTCGAGTAACCACGCGTGCAACCATTTTCTGAGGGGCAAATCACTGGAAATGTTGGCCGAGAGGTGGCTGAGTAATCGCTCATCTAAATCTTTTTCTTGCATATCAGCCCCTGTTTAGAACTCAAACTCGTCGACTTTGATGGCATAGCCACCTTTGTCGCAAACAGTCAACTTGAGAGTCATTTTGGTGTCAATGGGATCTATTTCAACCAATTGCGATGAAACGGAGGGTATGGCTGAACCTGCAGGCGTTGCGACAACTTTTTCTAACACGATGTTGCCAACGGACTCACGATCTTTGGGGTCACATTTGGCAACGAAAACAGGTGGTTTGAGGCTGAAAGGGTTGTTTAGTTTTTGGAGTACGGCCACGTTGTCCATTATTTCTTGAAAACAATCGCCCCATCTTCGTCTTTCCATGCCGCTGACTGCGCAAGATTCAAGGGCATAGTCATCTTGCATTCGAGCTTCGCTGTTGTCTTTGAACCACTTAACCCAAGCTTCTCCATTGCGTTTGGTGATCTCGTTTTTCGAGCCCTCTTCATGCGATAAAACGCCAACCCAAGCAACGCCAACCAACATGCAAGCAAGGAATATGAAAAATGCGATGTCCCAAACAGTGGGCGCGCCCGAATGGGCAGGTGCTGACTGAGCAGTTTCAACAGACTGAACTTTTTCCGTCATAAGAACGCGCTCCCTTAGGGTTAAAAAAACCATGTGAATGCCAAGTAGGCACTTCGATGCAACAGTGCATCCTAAGGAATCGGCTCGAAAGGTCAAGCCTTGAGAGCACCACTTACTTCAAAATGAATGAATTCACATCATTCGTTGTTGGTACCTCGGTGAGCCCAAGCGGTTGTGTGTTTTTCAATGTAGCTAAATAGTTCGTACATCACCATGGCCATGGCGCCTACCACCACCAGGCCAGAGAAAGCCAAGCCCATTTGCATGGCAGAGCCCGCAGAGATCAGTAGATATCCGATGCCCTCATTGGCGGCGGTCATTTCGGAAACTGTTGTGCCAACGAAGGCCAATGTGATCGCCACTTTGAGTGAGCCATAGAAATAAGGCATGGAGCGGGGCAAGCCCACTTTGACCAACACATCCCAACGCTTTGCACCCAGAACGCGCAGCACGTCTTCAAGCTCGGGCTCTAGCGTCGCCAAGCCCGTGGCAATGTTGACCATGATGGGGAAGAAGCTAATGAGAAAGGCAGTCAGAATGGCCGGGCCAATACCGATGCCAAACCAGACGACCAAGATGGGTACAAAGGCTGCCTTGGGTAAGGCGTTGAAGGCTGTCATGAGAGGGTAGACGGCGGCATAGGCCAAACGCGAGCTACCAATGACAAAGCCCAACAAAACACCCACCACAATGGCCAAGCCAAAACCGGCCATGGTGACCCAATAAGTGCGCCAAGCGTGTGCAGCAATGACACCGCTGAATTCAACGGTTTGTTGGGCGATGCGATAGGGGCTGGGGAAAATGAATTCTGAAACATTGAAGAGGCTGCAAATGGCTTGCCAAATGACAAGCGTGAGCACCAACAAAATCCAGGGTGCGGATGCTTCTAGCGTTTTTTTATTCACAAATCACCTGCTTATTGATTAATGACAGCGCCGGCTTTGCGAATGGCACCAATGTGGCCACGCAGCTCTTGAACGATGTGGGTGAACTCGGGCGTGTAAGTGACTTCCAAATCGCGAGGGCGTGGCAAGTCAATTTCTTTCTTCACCACAAAGCGGCCTGGGCTCTTGCTCATCACATACACCGTGTCGGCCAAGAATACGGATTCACGCAAATCGTGAGTGACCAATATGACGTTGAATTTTTGTTCGGTCCAAAGGTCACGCAGGATGCACCACAGTTCTTCACGCGTGAAGGCGTCGAGCGCACCAAAGGGCTCGTCAAGTAGCAGCATTTTGGGCTCGTGAATGAGCGCGCGGCAAATGCTAGCGCGCTGTTGCATACCGCCAGAGAGTTGCCATGGAAATTTGTTTTCGTAACCACCTAAGCCAACCGTCTTTAACAACTTGATGGCGCGCTCTGCAAATTCTGCTTTGCGTTGTTTGAACTGGGAGCGATAGGGCTCAACAATTTCAAGGGGTAGCAATACGTTGTCTAGGGTGGTACGCCATGGCAACAGCGATGGCGCTTGGAACGCCATGCCGCTGATTTTCAGGGGGCCTGTGACAGGTTGACCATCTACAAAAATCTGACCTTTGCTAGGCTTTTTTAGGCCCGTTGTGAGCTTCATGAAGGTGGACTTGCCACAACCCGAAGGGCCCACAATGGCAATGAACTCGCCCTGTTTGACTTGCAAGTTGATGTCTTCAACTGCAAAGTGGTTTTGCGCTAACAACTCGTCGTTGTAGGCCAACCAAACATTTTGGAAATCAACGAAATTTGCAGTGGTCAAAACAGGCCGCCTCGTTCAATCGGAAAAATTACTTTTTAGGTTTTGGCAAGATGTCGAGTTCTTTGGCGCTTGGCAAGAATGAGCCATTCCAAATGTCATCGGCCTTCACACGGGTTTTGGTGTTGAACGCATCAGACACTTGAGAAGCCATCAAGGACAAACGAGGACCTCTGATTTGACCAAAGCCTTCTTCTCGCGCAGAAGCGCTGTTGATGACGGTGTCGATGGCCAACTGCAAGCGGCGTGTTTCGAGTTCAACGTTGATGATGCCGTCGCGTGCTTTGACATCTGCAATGACCGCTGCAGGGTTGTTGATGACGTCCTTAGCACCTTTGGTGAAGGCGGCCAAGAAAGCTTTGACTGCAGCAGGATTTTCTTTGATGATTTTGGGTGACGCAATGATGGCGTTGCCATACAGTTTCACGCCAAAGTCGGGGTATTGCATGACCACCACATCGTCGGCTTTGACACCGCGGGCTTCGATGTTCAGCAGCGATGTGAATGTGAAGCCTGTGATGGCATCAACATCGCCACGAACCAGCATGGTTTCACGCAGTGGGGGGTCCATGGCGGTCCAAGCCACATTGCCAATGTTGTTGGCTTTTTGGAAGATGGGGAAAGCGCGGCGGCCTGCGTCAAACACTGGAGCACCCAGTTTCTTGCCTGCCAAATCGGCGGGAGTTTTGATGCCTGATTTTTTGAGCGCCATGACCGAAGCGGGCGTGTTGTTGTAGACCATCATGATGGCCACAGGTTTGTTAGGAACTTCAGGGTTGTTGGCGTGGAATTCCATGAGGGCTGCCAAGTCGGCAAAACCAATGTCATAACTGCCAGAAGCAACGCGTGTGACAGCGCCGCCAGAACCATTGCCAGCGTCAACCGTGACGTCTAACTTGGCATCTTTGAAATAGCCTTTGGCAACAGGGGTGAGAAAGAGAGCAGCAGGGCCTTCAAAGCGCCAGTCGAGTTGAAATTTAATGGGGGTATTTTGAGCTTGAGCCAAACCAAAAGCGCAAGTGGCCAACAGAGCAGCTGTGGTCTTCAGAAGGATACGTTTTTTCATAGAGGCTCCGAATAAAAAATGAGATTGATTTATGAATTGAGCTAAGCAATTACGATGCCATTATGAAGTGTGTGAAAAGCCACTTTGTTTTATAAAGTGTATACAATTTGAGCCAATTTGTGCCTCGTAAAAACCCTTGTTCGCCCCAAAATGGCCTGAAATCAGTTCAGAAGATCCAAAAGGGTGCGTGAAATGACTTTGGTGGCTTTTCGCAAATCTTCTAAACGAAGTCGTTCATCAGCACGTTTGGCGTGAGACTCCAAAACTGTGCGAGGGCCGGCGCCGTAAATCACCCCTGGAATACCTTTTTCTACGTACAAACGCACGTCTGTGTAAAGAGGGGTGCCCGTAGCGGGTATGGGTTCGCCAAAAATTTCGCTGCCGTGTTTCTGAATGGCGTGCACCAAGGGCGCATTGCCAGCCAGTGGTTTCATGGCATGCGCCATCAGGAGGCGTTTGATGTCAATGCTGACCAGCGCATCAGAAGACCGGCCTTGGTTAAAGTCGTTCACTGCATCAGCAATGACCTGCCGAATATGGGCTTCAACCTGATCGGGATTCTCTTCTGGAATCATGCGGCGATCTAGTTTGAAACTGACCGTGCCGGGCACCACATTGGTGTTGGTGCCGCCTTCAATGCGGCCCACATTCAAGTACGGATGATTGATGCCTTCTACTTGGGAGCTGATTTGTTTGTAGAGTTTGTTTTGCGCATACAAGTTGTTCAAAATATGAACGGCGGCTTGAAGCGCATCCACCCCTGTATCGGGAATCGCCGCATGCGCCATCTTGCCGTGCACAGTCACTTCCATTTGCAAGCAACCATTGTGAGCCGTGACAACTTGGTAGCTAAAGCCTGCTGCAATCATCAAGTCGGGGCGTGTGTAGCCTTTGTCTAGTAACCAACCTGGGCCTTTTTCGCCGCCAAATTCTTCGTCGTAAGTGAAATGCAATTCAACAGTGCCTTTGAGTGGCAAATTGTTTTGGGTTTGCAAGGCCTCAACAGCACGAAGGGCAAAGGTGAAAGTCGAAAAATCACATTTGCTGACAGCTGTGGCGCGGCCATACATCTGGCCATTGTCAATTTCAGCACCGTAAGGTGGATGGGTCCAGCCTTCGCCAGGTGGCACCACATCGCCATGGGCATTCAAAGCAATGGTTTTGCCGCCAGTCCCAAAAGGCCTGCGCACAATGAGGTTGGTGAGTGAAGTGAGGCCGTAGGCTTTCACTTCTGCTTCAGGCACAGGAAATTGTTCTGCCTTGTAGCCAAAGTGTTCCAACAGCTCAGTGGTTTTTTCAGCATGAGGTGCATTGTGACCAGGCGGCGTGTCGGTGGGCACTTGCACCAAAGCTTGAAGGAACTTCACTTGCTCATCAAAGTGGGCATCGATCCATTGGTCAAGTTGTTGGTAGTTGGAATGTGGCGTGGTCATTGTTTTCAGAGTTCAAGCGTGAAGATAGAAGGGCTTGGATTTAAGCGAGTTGATGCAAGACATGTGCAAAGGCATCGATGCAAAGTTGCATGTCATCAGCGGTTGTAGATTCAAGGGGGTTGTGGCTGATGCCACTGTTTTCTCCTCGCACAAAGAGCATGGCCTGAGGCATCACCTCGTGCAATTTCATGGCGTCGTGGCCTGCGCCGCTTGGCATGACAAAGCGGGGCACGCCCATGTCTTTCAAGGCATTTTCCCAGCGCTGTTGCCACTCAGGCGCACTCGGGGCCGCAGGGGCGCGCAGCGTTGCTTCGCGATGACAAACAAGACCGCGTCGGCTGCAAATTTCATCAAGCGCATTCAACACGTCTTTTTCTAAAGCATCGCGCTGAGGATCTAGGGGCGCGCGCATGTCCATGGAAAAAGTACATTTGCCGGGCACCACATTGATGGAGCCATTAGGCACTTGCAATTGGCCAATGGTGGCCACGGAATCGCCATCTGCAGCGGCCCGTTTTTCCATGTAAAGCGCAAGTTCTGCCACTGCACAAGCTGCATCGCGCCTGCGGTCCATGGGGGTGGTGCCTGCATGACTGGCCATGCCCACCATGTCGCACACATAACGCACGCTGCCATTGATGGAGCTCACAATGCCCAAAGGCAAGTTCAGTTCGTTGAGCACGGGGCCTTGTTCAATGTGCACTTCAATGAAGCCCACATAGTCGCCAGGCTTGCGCTGGATATTGGGAATTTCGTGTTCATTCAAGCCTGCATTTTTCATGGCATCGCGCATGGAGATGCCATTGGCATCCGTCTGCGAAAGCCAATCTGAATTGAACTGCCCAACCAAGGCGCCAGAGCCTAGAAAGGTGGCTTTGTAGCGCTGACCTTCCTCTTCTGCAAACGCCACCACTTCAAGGCCGATGGGCAGACGTTGCTGCGCTTGCGACAATTTTTGAACACAGGCGATTGGCACATAAATACCCAATCGGCCATCGTATTTACCGCCATTGCGAACCGTGTCGAAATGGCTGCCGGTCATGAGGTATTTGGCGCCAGACACAGCGGGGTGGTAACGCCCCACCACGTTGCCCACTGCATCCACCAAGACTTCGTCAAATCCCGCCAATTTCATGGTGCTTTGGATGCTTTTTGAGCAAGCCAAATGAGCCTCTGTGAGGTAAGTCACTGTCAGTTGTCCTGCTTCTTTGAAACCAGGGTCGCTGTATTGCGCCAAGTCTTCTTGCCAGTCCCACACTTGCTGGCCTTGAAGGGGATGGCAATTGGTTTTGTCATTCAAGCGAATCTCAACAATGCGGTGAATGTTGCGCAGACACTCTTGCAGTTCAAATTCGGGGTGGCCGTTCAGGCGTCTTTCAAACGTGGCAATGATTTGATGCTTGTTCAGACCCTGTCCACGCGGTCCTCTGACGGCCAAAATAAAAGGCCACCCAAATTTTTGCTTGTAAGCGGCGTTCAGACTTTGAATTTTTTCAAATTCAGCCGGGGTGCAATCTGTGAGGCCTGCTTTGCTTTGCTCATGGGTCGATTCTGCCGTCAATTCTTTGCGCACCATGGCCTTGCCTGCCAGTTCGGGATGGGCGCGAATCAGGCCCAGCTGAGCCTCTCTGCCTGCATCTTGAAGCACCTGGGCCATGCAGTGTTTCAAGTGCGCCCAAGATACAAACGGCCGGTGCTTGAGTGCGCCTTCGGCAATCCATGGCGAGTGTTCATACAAACCGTCAAGCAGTTGCAGGGCTTCTTGAGCAGAAGCTGTGTTGAGTTGTTTGAGGCTGAGGGTCATGGTGTGTAAGGGTGGGTGGTTTTCCAATGGCGCGCAATGTCAAGGCGACGGCAGACCCAGACATGGTCATGAGCTTGGAGGTGGTCTAAAAATCGCTGAAGGGCAGTGATCCGCCCAGGCCTTCCCAGCAGCCTGCAATGCATGCCAATGCTCATCATTTTGGGTCGGTTCAGTCCTTGCGGATCGCCTTCTTTGTAGAGGGCGTCAAAGCTGTCTTTCATGTATTGAAAGAATGGATCGGCATGCGAATAGCCTTGAGGTAAGGCAAATCGCATGTCGTTGCAATCTAGGGTGTAAGGCACGATAAGTTGAGGCACCACCTGACCATCACTTTTTTCAACCTTCATCCAAAACGGCAGGTCGTCACCGTAATAGTCGCTGTCATATTCGAAGCCGCCAAAGTCCGCAACCAAGCGACGCGTGCGAGGGCTGTCGCGGCCGGTGTACCAACCCAAGGGTCTTTCGCCACTGAGTTTTTGCAGGATGTCCATGGCCTCGGCCATGTGGGCGCGTTCGGTTGCTTCATCGATATTTTGATAGTGAATCCATTTCAAGCCATGGCAGGCAATGTCATAACCCAATTCTTGAAAGGCAGCCAACACATCGGGGTGCTTTTGAAGCGCAGTGGCCACACCAAACACAGTCAGAGGCAGTTGGCGTTGTTCAAATTCGCGCAACAAGCGCCACACGCCTGCACGCGAGCCATATTCATAGATTCCCTCCATGCTGATGTGCCGATCTGGGTAGGCTGCTGGATTGAACATTTCTGACAAAAATTGCTCGGAGCCTGCGTCGCCATGCAAGACAGAATTCTCGCCACCTTCTTCGTAGTTCAAAACAAACTGCACCGCCACTCGAGCTTGGCCGGGCCATTGAGCGTGAGGTGGATTTCGGCCATAGCCTTTTAAGTCGCGTGGATAGGCGGCAGTGGCGTCGTAGGCAGGGTTCGTCATGAAAGGGCCATTGAAATGTCGTGAGTGGGTACTTTTTTGTCGAAGCTCAAACTGCTTTCTACAAAAATGAGGTGTTCTTCCATGAGGCGCGCGGCCAAGTTTTCGTCTTTTTTGGCCATGGCATCCACAATGGCTTCATGTTCATCGGCAGAGTGTTGCGCTGCGTTTTGCGACTGGTACATGAGGGTAATCAGAGCACAGCGAGAAATGAGCTCGCCTAGGCTTTGAGCCAACACATGGTTGCCCATGAGCTCGGCGATGCGCACATGAAAATCACCCAACAATTCTGTTCGGCCATGGACGTCTTCTTGTGTAACCGCTTCTTTCTCTTGTTTGATATGCGCCTTCAGGGCACGAATTTTGGCCGAAGTGATGTCGCGCACAAATTCACGTGTCATTTGAACTTCGAGCATGCGACGAACGGCAAAAACCTGTTTGGCTTCATCGGCAGAGGGTGCCGCCACGAAGGCGCCTCTGGCGGGCTCCATGCGAATCAGCCGGTTTTGAGACAGCTGAAACAGAGCTTGCCTGACCAGCGTTCTAGACACGCCAAAGTGGGTGGCCAATTTTTGCTCAGCCAACTTGGAGCCAGGCAACAACCGGTGTTCCACAATGGCTTTGGTCAAGGCGCTGACGATGGCGTGCGTTGAAGAGGTTTCCATGTTGAAGGATGATAGCTTTAAAAGCCAAAAGTGTATACACTTTCAGTCGACCAATTGAAGGAAAGATGGATCATGGGTTTAAGCACACACGTTTTGGACACCATGCACGGTTGTCCCGCAGCCGGCATGCAGGTGAGTCTTTACACCACCGAGGGGCAATTTGCCACCTTGGTGAAAAGCTTTAAATTGAACGCAGACGGGCGCAACCCAGATGGCCCTTTGTATGACAATGCAAGTTTGCAAACAGGCACTTATCGCTTGGTGTTTGATGTGGCAGCTTATTTCAAAGACAAAGGTGTGAAGCTGCCAGAACCCTCTTTTCTCAATTTAGTGAGCTTAGATTTTGGAGTGGCCGATGTCACGCAGCACTACCATGTGCCGCTCTTGGCCAGTCCATGGAGCTACGCCACCTACCGTGGCTCTTGATTTCACATTTATTTCTAGTAGAAATTCCCCTTGAGGGGTGGTAAATCAATAAAATCAACTTTTGTTTAGAACCTAACCCAACCCCTCCTCATGAGCCAAGTGACCAATACAGTTCGTTTTGTGCTTGACGGCAAAGTCGTTGAAGCCCAAGGCGAACGCCGCACCACCACCGTTTTAGATTACTTGCGCGAACAATTGCATCGCACAGGCACCAAGGAGGGTTGTGCTGAAGGCGATTGCGGAGCTTGTGTCGTCATGGTGGGCTCTTTGAATGCGGCAGGCCAAGGTGTCGAATACGTGCCCGTGAACAGTTGCATTCAATTGTTGCCAACGCTCGACGGCAAGTCGGTCAAAACCGTTGAGAGTTTGAAAAAACCAGATGGCTCTTTGCATCCTGTGCAGCAAGCCATGGTCAATTGCCACGGTTCTCAGTGCGGCTTCTGCACACCTGGCATTGTGATGAGCTTGGTCAATTTGGTGCAGCTCAATCCATCGCCCAAACGCCAAGAGGTGAGTGACGCTCTCAGCGGCAACCTCTGCCGTTGCACGGGTTATGCCCCCATTTTGGATGCGGCTGCCAAAGCTTGCAGCAACAAGTCAGCTTTGAAGCTTGACGATGCGGCCGATGTGCCTTTGCTCAAGGAAATTCAACGTGCGTCTACACCCACACTCAGTTTAGAAGGCGACATCATTGTTCAGCCCGTGGTTCGCACCCGCAAAGGCAATGAGTTTGTATCGCCCGCCACCATTGCCGAAGTGGCCGACTACTTGGTTAAGCACCCCACCTCGACATTGCTCGCAGGCAGCACCGAAGTGGGCTTGCAGGTGAACAAGCAATACTCACGGCCTGATCACATTGTGTATTTGGGCAATGTGACTGAACTCAAGCAAGTGAAAGACACGAACCAAGCGTGGCACATTGGTGCGGTGGTCTCGCTCACTGAAGTCGAGACATTGGTGTCCAAGGTGTACCCTGATTTTGCGGAGGTGCTGCGCCGTTTTGGCTCGCCCCCCATTCGTTCAACGGCTACGCTGGCAGGCAACATTGCCAACGGTTCTCCCATTGGTGACACCATGCCTTGCCTCATGGCCTTGGGCGCCACACTCACCCTGCGCCGCGGCGACAAAACACGCACAGTTTCTTTGGACAATTTTTACACAGGCCAAAAACAAACTGTGCTGCAAGCGGGTGAGTTCATTGAGTTTGTGGTGTTGCCCAAGCCACAAGCGGGCCAAGTATTTCGTGCCCACAAAGTGAGCAAGCGTTTTGAACAAGACATTTCTGCCACCTGCGCCGCCATCACTTACACCTTGAAGGCTGGCAAGCTAAGCGGCGTGAAGCTGGCTTACAACGGCTTGGCCCCATCGCCTTGCAGAGCCCCCAAAATTGAAGCCGTGTTGGAAGGCAAAGCCCCTGCCGATGTGAAGGAATCCGATTTGGATGTCGCCATTGCCGCCAGTTTTGTGGCGCGAGACGGCTTGCGCGCCACATGGGCCTACCGTTCCTTGGTAGCGCGAAACTTGGTGATCGATTTCATTGAAGAACAAACTCAAACAACCACGGAGGTGGCTTAAATGAACGCGCCCATTTCTTTGCACAATTTGTTGCCCGTTTCGGGCATTCAGCAAGGTACCGATGTCATTCATGAGTCTGCCCATTTGCATGTGACCGGCAGCGCCACTTTCACAGACGACATGCCTGAGTTGGCGGGTACTTTGTATGCCGCGATCATCAAGTCACCAGTGGCACACGGTGAACTCATTGGCGATGGCATTGACCGCGAAGCCATTTTGAAAGAACACGGCGTGGTAGCGGTCTACACGGCCAAAGACATTCCTGGCGAAAACAATTGCGGCCCTATTGTTCACGACGACCCCTTCTTGGCCGTCGGCAAAGTTGAATTTTTGGGTCAGGCGGTGGCTGTGGTGGTAGCGCGCGAAATGTTGTATGCCCGCGAAGCAGCGCACAAAGCCAAAGTGTTGGTGAAAGAACTGCCGCCTATTCTGACCATTGACGAAGCCATGGCGGCGCAAAGTTTTGTCATGCCCCCCAAGGGCATTACCCGTGGCAATGCCTCAGAAGCCATAGCCAAAGCGCCCCGCAAAGTGAAGGGCAGCACCGAAACGGGCCAGCAAGAGCAGTTCTACATGGAAGGCCAAATTACGTACGCGGTGCCGCGTGAAGATGGCCAACTCACTTTGTATTCGTCAACGCAACACCCTGACGGCAACCAGAGAGAGGCTGCTGCTGCCTTGAACTTGAGCACCAACGATGTCGAAGTGATTTGCCGTCGAATGGGGGGTGGCTTTGGCGGCAAAGAAGGCAATGCCAGCATTTTCAGTCAGAGCGCTGCTTTGGCTGCATTCAAACTGCAAAAGCCGGTTAAGTTGCGCGTGAACCGCGATGACGACATGATGATCACGGGCAAGCGCCACGACTTCCGCATTGATTACGAAGTGGGCTACGACGATGAAGGTCATATTTTGGGTGCCGACATCACCTTGTTATCGCGTTGCGGTTACAGCACCGACTACTCAGGCCCCGTGAATGACCGCGCTTGTTTGCACATCGACAACTGCTACTACATTCCTAACTTAAAACTCATCAGCCACCGCTGCAAAACCAACACCCAAAGCGCTACGGCCTTCCGCGGTTTTGGTGGCCCACAAGGCATGTTTGGCATTGAAACCATCATCGAGCAAATTGCCAACGACATTGGCAAAGATCCCTTGGATGTTCGCATGCTCAACATCTACCAAGACCCTGCTGTGTCTGGCAACCCTGCCACCATGGTGACGCAATATGGCCAAACCATTGCTGATTGGGTGGGCGACAAGGTCATCGCCCAAGTGGCCTCAGAGGCCAAGTACCGCGAGCGTCGCGAAAGTGTCAATGCGTTCAACAAAGTGAACAAGCGCCGCAAGCGTGGTTTGGCTTTAGTGCCTTTAAAGTTTGGTATCAGCTTTACCGCAACCATGTTGAACCAAGGGGGGGCCTTGCTCAACATCTACATGGACGGCTCAGTCAGCGTCAACCATGGCGGCACTGAAATGGGTCAGGGCCTGAATACCAAAATGGCTCAAGTGTGTGCCGATGGTTTGGGCATCGATTTGTCGTATGTTCGCGTCACTGGCACCGACACGCAAAAGGTACCCAATGCATCTGCCACGTCTGCATCAAGCGGCGCTGACATCAATGGCGCTGCCATCATGAATGCAACGGCCCAAATGCGTGCACGTCTTGCACCTGTGGCTGCCAACATGCTGGGTTGCAAAGACACCGAAGTGAACTTTGCCAATAGCATGGCCCATGGTGGTGGCAAGTCGGTTGAATGGACGGCAGTGGCCAAGCAAGCTTGGCTTGACCGTGTGGGCCTGTCAGTGGCAGGCTTCTACATGACGCCTGAAATTAAATATGACTTTGCCACGCTGACTGGCCACGCGTTTTATTACTACTGCTACGGCGCATCGGTCAGCGAAGTGGAAATTGACACTCGCACTGGCGAGTATTGGATCAAAGCCGTAGACATTGTTCACGACGCTGGCAAGAGCATCAACCCCGCCATTGACAAAGGCCAAATTGAAGGCGGCTATGTGCAGGGCATGGGTTGGCTCACCATGGAAGAGTGCATCTGGGACAAAAAGGGCAAATTCCTGACACACGGCCCCAGCACCTACAAAATTCCAGTGGCAGGCGATATTCCTGAGCACTTTAATGTGACCCTGTTCGATGGCAGCAATTTGAAGCCAACTCCCTTTAACTCAAAGGCAGTGGGTGAGCCGCCCTTGATGCTGGCCTTGTCTACTTTCTTTGCCCTGCGCGATGCGGTCAGTGCCAGTGCCGATCACAAATCTGTGGTTCACATGAGCGCGCCTGCTACCCCCGAAAAGATTTTGATGAGCTGCGAGAAAGCCAAGTCGGCGGTTTAAGGCTTCAGTCTTGACCCTCAGTCAGAGTGTCGAGTTGAAACTTGCCGCTTTTGTGCCACAGCCAAACGTCTGAATACACCACCTTGCCCAAATGAGCAGGGACAGGATAGGGCGCTGCTTGGCGTACGGTTTTTTCAATCTCTTTCATCACCTCTGGCGCATGACTTGGCGCGCGCACCCAATGGGTTCGGGTGACTTGGCCTTGCTTGTCTACTTCTACATCCAATACGCCTACAGCATGAAGCATGGGAGGCAAGCGCCCTTTAAAGATGCGGGCGCCATTGAGGGTGTAGAGGTGTTTGGCTGCATCAACTCTGTACTCGTGAGCCGTTCGCGCACTTGAAGTGGGCAATGGGGGTTTAGCGGGATTTGCAGGAAGCACCCATGGCTCAGCGGGTTTAGCCGGCACAGGTGCTTGGGTTAGCTTGGCAGGCGCTGACGGTGGTGAAATGGGCTGGGGTGGCGCGGGAGGTGGGCTGCTGCAAGCGCTGAGCCACAAAGCAAGCAAGCTTGCGGTGCAAACCGCGTAGGAAGATTTTAGAAAATGGGCGAGGGGGTGAGTCATTGGGCAATGGCCTCCAAAACAACATGTGCCATTTTGTCACTGTACAGTGTGGTTTGAAAATTAATTGAATTGAAAGTAGAAGCAGGTGCATTGGTCTTCCGCATTGAAATTGAAGTTGGCTCAGAAGCCAGCCATTTGGATCACGGTTCAACAAGCCCAAGGCTCGGTGCCGCGTGGCCAAGGTACCGTCATGGCGGTGTTTGAGGATGAGTTTTTAGGCACCATTGGCGGCGGCCATCTTGAGTTTGAGGCCATTGCAGAATCTAAGCGTTATTTGAAAGATCCTTCAGTCGCGCAGGTTCTGCCACTGGAAAAACGATTTGCACTTGGACCCAGCTTGGGGCAATGTTGTGGCGGTGCTCTGGTGTTGAAATTCGAACGAGTGACTGCTTCTGATGAGCATCGTCTCAAAGCCATCTTGGCAGCACAAGCCCTTGAACAATGCCAGCCTGTGGCCTTGTTTGGCGGAGGCCATGTGGGCAAAGCCTTGGTCAAGGTTTTGGCGCCCTTGCCCTTTCATGTCAGGTGGATAGACAGTCGAGATGAAATTTTCCCCGTCGATGTAGCGCCCCAAGTGGTGTGTGAGCATTCCAATCCGGTGCATGCTGCCGTGCCCGATTTAGCGCCTAGGAGCCGAGTTCTCATTATGAGTTTCAGCCACGCAGAGGATTTGGATGTGGTGGCCGCATGCTTGAGACGCCAGCGAGATCAAAAAGACCTTCCCTACATAGGCCTCATTGGCAGTGCCACCAAGTGGGCCACTTTCAAGCGTCGCCTTGCAGAGCGCGGCTTTTCAGAAGCTGAGTGCCAACAGGTCACGTGCCCCATTGGCGTGCCAGGCATTGAGGGCAAAGAGCCTGAGGTGATTGCGGTTGCCGTGGCCGCTCAACTTTTGCAAGTCTAAAAATTGTATACACTTCGGTAAACAGTTCGGAGCCGCATTGATGGAAGCGTATTTGCTAGATTGGGTTAATTTGCTGCTGCGGTGGGTCCATGTGATTACCGTGATTGCTTGGATTGGCTCGTCTTTTTACTTTGTCTTCTTAGACAACAACCTTTTGAAACCCAATTCCCCCGACTTGCTCGAAAAAGGGGTGGACGGTGCCATGTGGGCTGTGCACGGGGGTGGTTTTTACAACCCTCAAAAATACATGGTGGCGCCTCAAAAAATCCATACCAAACTGCATTGGTTTTATTGGGAAAGTTATTCCTCTTGGTTAACAGGCTTTGCCTTGTTCACCGTTTTGTATTTGTTCAACGCCAGCACCTACCTCATTGACAAATCACTGATGGATTGGTCGCCCGCTGCAGCCATCACGGCGGCGTTGAGTTTTTTTGTGGTTTTTTGGTTCGTGTACGACGCCATTTGCCGCTTGTTTGGATTTCGCAAAAACGGCGAATTGATTGTGGCCACACTCATGCTGTGCGTGGTGGCTTTTGCCTCTTGGTTGGCTTGTCAATTGTTTGCAGGCCGGGCGGCCTTCTTGTTGGTGGGCGCCATGATTGCCACGGCCATGAGTGCCAATGTGTTTGTTTGGATCATTCCTGGCCAACGCAAAGTGGTGGCAGCCATGACGTCTGGCGAGAAATACGACGCCATGTCCTTGGCCATTCATGGCAAGCGAGGAAAGCAACGCAGTGTGCACAACACCTATTTCACATTGCCCGTCATATTTGCCATGCTGAGCAATCACTACAGTTTCTTGTACACGCATCCACAGCGTTGGCTCATCTTGTTTGTCATGATGTTTGCGGGCGCCCTGATCCGTCAGTTCTTTGTGCAACGCCATGGCTACCACTTAGGTCGGGCAAGAAATCCTTGGCCTTTTGCTGCCGTGGGTGTGGTGCTCATTTTGGCTGTCATTGCGGCCATGGCACCGTGGGGCGCCAAAGATGCTGCGCCTAAAGCGCAAGCCACACCTGCTACTTTTGCACAAGTGAAATCGGTCATTGACCAGCGCTGCCTGAGTTGCCATGGCGAGCGGGTTCAAATGAAAAATGTTCGTTTGGACACTTCACAAAGCATCAAGCTCCATGCGCAAAATGTTTATCAGCAAGTGAGTGTGACGCAGCAAATGCCTATGAACAACGCCACAGGCATCACGCCTGAAGAAAGGCAAATTGTGGCCAGTTGGTATTTGGCTGGCGCCAAAATAGATGAGTAATTGGGCGCTTTGATTGAGTTCTTTGAGTGGGTCCTGTCAATCAGCCCACGCCGTCAGTTCTCTTCATCACTTTATCGACCTGCGGCCAGTTGAACGGCAAACTTGTTGTGTCGTTCAATCACATTGCTCAGGTCAACACTGGCCAACTGACCTTCACTGACCACCACGCGGCCATTGACCACGGTGTAAGCGGCTGGCGCGCTGGCACACAGCATGAGACTGCCTATGGCATCGTGCACAGCGCCGCCCGCAAAACTTAAATTGCGCAGGTCAAACAAGGCCATGTCGGCACACCATCCAACACCAAGTTGACCGATGTCCTTGCGACCCAATACTTCAGCGCCGCCACGCGTGGCCAAACGCAAGGCATCGCGTGCCGTCATTTCCATGGGCGCTGTGTCGCAACCAAAAATGGTTTTGCCTTCTGCATTCAATCGGGGGCCCTCCAGTGATTTTCTGAGGCGCGCCAACAACATGGCCTGACGCGCTTCGTTCACCATGTGGGCGGCATCGTTGCTGGCGCTGCCATCAACGCCCAAGCCCACCGGCACGCCCGCTTCAATCATTTTTCGAACAGGTGCAATGCCGCTGGCCAGACGCATGTTGCTACAAGGGCAGTGCGCAATGCCTGTGCGAGTGGCTGCAAAAAGCGAGATGCCTTCATCGTCCAATTTCACACAGTGAGCGTGCCACACATCGTGTCCCAACCAGCCCAAATCTTCTGCGTATTGCGTGGGTGTGCGATTGAATTTCTCGAGGCTGTAAGCAATGTCATGGTCATTTTCTGCCAGATGCGTGTGAAGGCGCACGCCATAGTGCCTGGCCATCTCGGCAGACAAACGCATGAGGTCTTGGCTGACACTGAAGGGCGAGCAGGGGGCTACCGCCACTTGTGTCATGGCACCGTGCGAAGCATAGTGGTAGCGCTCGATCAGGCGCTGAGTGTCCTTGAGGATGGCATCTTCTTGCTCCACCACGTTATCGGGCGGTAAGCCTCCCTTGGACTGGCCCACACTCATGCTGCCGCGTGTGGCCACAAAACGCATGCCAATTTCTTGGGCAGCGGCAATGCAATCGTCTAGTTTCACGCCATTGGGGTAGATGTACAAGTGGTCGCTGCTGGTGGTGCACCCTGACAACAACAACTCGGCCATGGCGGTTTGGGTGCTGGCGTAAATCATGTCGGGTTGCAGGCCTGCCCAAATGGGATAAAGACCTGTGAGCCAGCTAAAAAGTTCGGCGTTTTGAACACCTGGAATGGCACGTGTGAGGCTTTGCGACATGTGATGGTGCGTATTGACCATGCCTGGAATGACGACATGGTGCTCGGCCTGAATCACCCGATCGGCCGTGTGAGGCAGTTGGCTTGCTGGGCCAATGGCCTCAATCCGCTTGTCTCTGACAAAGACAGAGGCGTTGCGAAGTTCATCGCCGGCGTCGTTGAGCGTGGCAATGGTGTGAGCGTTGTGAATAAGCAAGGTGGTCATAAGGATGATTTTGCATGAAGAAATTGCAGGTGCCCATGGCAGGCACTACACTCTGACATCATGACTTCTAAGTACCATCTGGACAGCGATATTCAGCAAAATCCAAGGGCCTTTTTAAGGCAATTGTTTGATCAGGCTGTTCAAAGGGCCTTGCCACTTCACAACACGCCCGCCTTTTTACCCCAACCGCCCAAGGGCCGAACATTGGTGTTGGGCGCTGGCAAGGCTGCAGGTGCCATGGCCCATGCGGTGGAAGCTTTGTGGCCTCTAGATGCCCCTTTGTCTGGCATGGTGGTGACACGTTACGGCCATACACCCAAGAGGCCTGATGGCGTGCCTGAGCGACTGAAAATTGTGGAAGCCTCTCACCCCGTGCCTGATGCCGCAGGTTTGGCCGCTGCCGAAGAAATTTTGTCACTCACGCAAGGTCTGACCCAAGATGATTTGGTGCTGTGCCTCATTTCAGGTGGGGGTTCGGCTTTGTTGACCTTGCCTGCGGACGGTTTAAGCTTGACAGAAAAACAAGCCATCAATCAGGCCTTGCTCAAAAGTGGCGCCAACATCGGTGAAATGAATTGCGTTAGAAAGCATTTGTCGCGCATCAAAGGCGGCCGTTTGGCGGCCGCTTGTGCGCCGGCGCAAGTGCTTACCTTGGCCATTAGCGATGTGCCTGGCGATGACCCCTCCGTCATTGCCAGTGGCCCCACAGTGCCAGACGCCACCAGCTGTGCAGATGCCCTGCAAATTTTGATGCGCTATCACATTGAAATTTCAAACGATGTGCTGGCGGCGCTTCAAAATGCAACATGGGAATCACCCAAACCCATGGACCCTGTGTTTCAACGAAGCACGGTGCATCTCATTGCGACACCCCAGCAATCTTTGTTGGCCGCGGCCAGCTTGGCAGAGTCAAAAGGACTGAGGGCCTATGTGTTGAGCGATGAAATTGAAGGAGAGTCTCGCGAAGTGGGCAAAGTACATGCTGCGCTTGCGCGCGCCAGTGCAAAAGGTCATGGGCCCTTTATCAAGCCCTGCGTTATTTTGAGTGGCGGCGAAACCACCGTCACCGTTCGGGCATCCAAGTCCGACAAGGCTGACGCCAAAAACCGCGAGGGGCGTGGCGGCAGAGCCGGGGAGTTTTGCATGGGCTTGGCGCAAGCTTTGCAGGGCCAAGACAATGTTTGGGCACTCGCGGCCGATACCGATGGCATCGATGGCATTGAAGACAACGCGGGAGCGTTGGTCACGCCAGATACCCTTGCAAGAGCGGCTCAAATTGGCTTGAATTTGGACGAACACTTGGCTTTCAATGACGCCTACGGCTATTTTCAGGCCCTGAATGATTTGGTTTTTTCTGGGCCAACGCACACCAATGTGAATGACTTTCGCGCCATTTTGGTGCTGTGAACATGTATTGATTTGCGTCAACGCGGAGGGCACCAGCCTCTGGCAAATTGGAGCCCATGTTGAATCGTGTTCCAACCCCTGTTCCTGTTCCTGTACCAACACAAGAAGTCCCTTGCGGCACAGTCCTCTTGCGCCGAGGCCAGGTTGCCAGCAGAGCGCTTCATCTGCTCAGTGGCCGCGTTGCCTTTGGAGTGATCGAGCAGGGGGTTTTGGTACACCAATTGGGCGCTGTTGAAGGCCCATTTTGGTTGGAGTCTGCGGCGGCCATGTTGGGTCTTCCGCATGCAGTAGATGCCTTGACTGAAAGCCCGGTCACGCTTCAAACCATGCCACTTGGACAATTCAAAAGTTATCTCAAAAAATTACCCGAGCCTGTACACACTTGGCTACTTGATTTGGCCAAGGCCCAAAGGCAACAAATTGAAGTGGCCGTTAGCCGCTTGGCCAAAGATGCCGACGCTCGATTGGCAGAGTGGTTGTTAAGGCATGCAGAGCCCGCAGACGCTCAGGGCACTTTGGCTGTGGTTTTGCGAGACAGAAAACGGCTGATCGCGGCGCAACTGGGAATTGCGCCTGAAACCTTGTCTCGCGTTCTGAAACAGTTGCGAGATCGCAAACTGATCAGTGGCGGTGGTCGGATATTGAACTTGCTTGACCCAAGCGGATTACAGTCTTTGGCAGGTATTTAGGCTCATTCGCTTTCCATAGGCTAAAAGACGTCTCAAAGCTCGATAGAATTTGTCGAACTAAGAGAAATCCATGCCCTCCAACGAGCCATTGCGCCTGTCACTTTCCAACATCACCAAGCGCTATCCGGGTGTGGTGGCCAACCGCGCGGTTTCGTTGTCTGTCAAACCTGGTGAAGCACATGCCGTGCTAGGCGAGAACGGGGCCGGCAAATCGACCCTTGTGAAAATCATCTATGGCGCGGTCAAACCAGATGAAGGCGCCATTCATTACAACGGCCAAGCAGTTCAAATTCGAAACCCACAGCAAGCTCGGGCCTTGGGCATTAGCATGGTGTTTCAGCACTTTAGTTTGTTTGACACCCTCAGTGTGGCAGAGAACGTTTGCTTGGGTTTGGAGCCGTCATTAAGTTTGGACCAAGTTTCTGCGCGCATCAGCGCCAAGGCCGCTGAGTATGGACTTGCCATTGACCCCTCCAGACCCGTTCATACGCTCAGCGTGGGCGAGATGCAGCGGGTTGAAATTATTCGCGCCTTGCTCACAGAACCCAAACTGCTCATCTTGGACGAGCCCACTTCTGTTTTGACGCCGCAAGCGGTCGACAAATTATTTGTTGTCTTGAAAAAACTGGTGAGTGAGGGTTGTAGTTTGCTGTACATCAGTCACAAGCTGCATGAAATTCGAGAGTTGTGCTCAGCTTGTACCGTGCTTCGCGCTGGTGAAGTCACAGGTGTGTGCGATCCCAGAGAAGAATCCAACGCTTCGCTCAGTCGCATGATGATCGGTGCAGAACCTCCCGCCTTGTTGCACCAGGATCGCACGCCAGGCCATGTTTTGTTGGAGACGCGCCATTTAAATTTGGAAAAAGAAAACCAGTTTGGGGTTAATTTGGTCGACGTCAATTTGCAAGTTCGCGCGGGCGAGGTTGTGGGTATTGCCGGTGTCTCTGGCAATGGTCAGCGAGAACTCCTGTTTGCCTTGTCCGGCGAAGACAATCGAGTGCAGCCAGATGCCATTCAACTAGAGGGAAGGGCCATTGGACAAGAAGGCCCCACGCAGCGTCGTCAAGCAGGCTTGCATTTTGTACCAGAGGAAAGATTAGGCCGAGGCGCCGTGCCATCACTCAGCTTGGCTCAGAACATGTTGCTCACGCGCAGTGAAGCCATCTCAGCAAGTGGCTGGATTCAGACGCAAACGCTGCAAGAGCAAGCGCAAAAAATCATTCAGCAATTTAACGTCAAAGCCAATGGGCCGCAAGCGGCTGCGCAATCCCTGTCGGGCGGTAATTTGCAAAAATTCATTGTGGGTCGCGAAATTGATGCCAAGCCTAAAGTGTTGTTGGTGTCCCAACCCACCTGGGGGGTCGATGTGGGTGCTGCAGCCCAAATTAGGGGTGAGCTTTTGGCCTTGCGGGATGCGGGTTGTGCCGTGCTGGTGGTCAGCGAAGAGTTAGACGAATTGTTTGAAATTTCGGATCGCATGTATGTCATGGCCAATGGCAAACTCTCACCCTCCATTGGGCGCAAGGATGCCACGGTGGCCCAAATTGGCGAGTGGATGAGTGGCCTGTGGGAGTCGCATGCTGAAACTTGAATTGCGCCCGCAAGCCTCTAACTTTTGGCGCTATGGTTCACCGCTGTTGGCTTTGGTGATCACGGTGGCCTTGGGCATTGGTTTGTTTGTCTTGCTTGGGAAAGACCCGCTGCGCGGCTTGCAAATGTTTTTTTGGGAGCCTGTGAAGTCAGCGTATGCATTGGGCGAGCTCATGGTGAAGGCCACGCCTTTGTTGGTCATTGCACTGGGCTTGGCGGTTTGTTATCGCTCCAATGTGTGGAACATTGGCGCAGAGGGACAGTTTGTCATTGGCGCAGTGGCTGCGGGGGGTGTTGCTTTGTTGGCTGACAAAGAAACAGGCCGCTGGATTGTGTTGGCTGTGATCTTGGCCGGCGTTGCGGGCGGTATGTTTTGGGCAGCCATCACCGCATGGTTGAAAGATAAATTTCACGCCAACGAAATCTTGGTGAGCCTGATGTTGGTCTATGTGGCCGACATGGTCTTGGGGTATTTGGTGTATGGCCCTTGGAAAGATCCTGCTGGCTATAACTTCCCCCAAACCAAAACCTTTGAAACGGTGACCCAAATTCCTCGTTTGATGAGCGGTTCACGCATGAGCGTGGGGCTGATCATTGCCTTGTTGGGTGTCGCTGCTGTTTGGATTTTCTTGTTCAGAACACGTGCTGGCTTTGCGCAGCAAGTGGGAGGCCTTGCGCCTGCGGCGTCTCGCTATGCCGGGTTTTCTTCGCGCAAAGCATTGTGGTTGGCTCTCTTGGTCTCGGGTGGGGCCGCAGGTTTGGCGGGTGCTCTGGAAGTTGCGGGGCCTTTGGGTCAGCTCACACCTTATGTGCCTTCAGGCTATGGTTTTGCCGCCATCATTGTGGCCTATGTGGGTCGACTGCATCCCATTGGCATGGTTTTTTCGGCAGTGCTCATGAGCATGTTCTACATCGGTGGTGAGCTGGCTCAGTCGCGCATGGGTTTGCCAAAATCCATCACGGGCGTTTTTCAGGGCTTGCTGCTTTTCAGTCTGTTGGCCTGCGATACCTTGATGACTTACCGCCTGCGTTGGCAGAGCAGGAGCGTGTGATGGAGTCTTATGCATTGCTTATTGCCGCCACGCTGAATGCAGGGACCGTCTTGGCCATTGCGGCCTTGGGCCTCCTCATCAATGAAAAAGCGGGCATTGTGAATTTGGGCGCTGAAGGCATGATGCTCTGCGCTGCCATTGCAGGATTTGCCGCGGTGGTCCACACGGGCAGCGATGTGATGGGCTTTTTGGCAGGCATGACGGCTGGCGCAGTGTTGGCTACCGTGTTTGGACTTTTGGTCATCTACCTCGGAACCAACCAGTATGCAACAGGCCTGGCTTTGAGTTTGTTTGGCGTTGGATTCTCAGCCTTTGTGGGCATTGGCTATGTCCAAGAAAAATTGCCGCAACGTCCTGCCTTTGAAATTCCTTTCTTGGCCGACATCCCCCTGGTCGGGGCTGCATTTTTCAAGCAACACCCTCTGGTCTATGGTGTGATTGCCTTTGTGTTTGGTTTAATGTGGTTCTTTTACAAAACTCGCTCCGGCTTGGTGCTGCGTTCTGTTGGGGAGTCTCCCGAATCGGCGCATGCATTGGGCTATTCGGTAAGCCGGATTCGTTTGTATGCGGTCATCGCAGGGGGCGCTTTGTGCGGCTTGTCAGGGGCTTACATCTCCGTCGCCTACACGCCTTTATGGGTTGAGGGCATGGTGGCAGGCAAAGGTTGGATTGCGCTGGCCTTGACCACCTTTGCAACCTGGCGGCCAGCCCGAATTTTGCTCGGTGCTTATCTGTTTGGGGGCGTCACCATGTTGCAGTTCCATTTTCAGGGTTTGGGGGTTCAAGTGCCCAGTCAGTGGCTTTCGGCACTGCCCTACATAGCGACCATTGTGGTTTTGGCCTTGATATCCAGAAATCCAGCCTGGATAAGGATCAACATGCCCGCATCACTAGGCAAACCCTTCCAACCCAGTTCATAATGTTTTTATTCGTGCAACCCTGTTCATCCAAAAAGGAAATTTCATGACAGTTCTGAACAAGCGATCGATTCTCAAAATCGCCGCCATCTCCATCGTCGCAGCGGCCGCTTTGGTGGCTTGCGGTAAAAAGGAAGAGGCCAAGCCAGCGGCGCCTGCTGCCAAGGCCGAGCCACTGAAAGTGGCATTTGCCTACGTTGGCCCTGTGGGTGACGGTGGTTGGACATTTGCACACGACAACGCCCGCAAAGAAGTTGAAAAACAATTTGGCGACAAGATCGTCACCAGCTTTGTTGAAAAAGTACCTGAAAGCGCCGATGCCGAACGCGTTTTCCGTGACTTGGCCAGCCAAGGCAACAAGGTGATTTTCGGCACCACTTTTGGTTACATGGACCCCATGCTCAAAGTGGCCGCAGACAACAAAGAAATCAAGTTTGAACATGCCACCGGTTACAAAACAGCCGATAACATGCGCACGTATGACAGCCGCACCTATGAAGGTGCTTACATGGCGGGCGTGATTGCGGGCAAGATGACCAAGACCAATACCTTGGGCGTGGTGGCTTCCATCCCAATTCCTGAAGTCATTCGCAACATCAACACCTTCACATTGGGTGCGCAATCCGTGAACCCCAAAGTGAAGACCAAAGTGGTCTGGATCAACGAGTGGTTCAATCCGCCAAA
>JAIYCG010000014.1 GCA_027488115.1 Comamonadaceae bacterium
AGCGGCGATCGGTACAACATCAACAGCTGGCATCCCGATACGGCCAAGGCCGCAGCGGCGAAAGCACAGCCACAAAATGCGGCTCTGCCGCAAAAATAAGGACCACTGGTCTTTATGTCGACAGACGCACCTCGCTCAATTCATTTGAACGATGCGTCTGTCCTTTTGTTTTTAATTTGAAGCCTACAAGACCTCACAAACAGTCAATCGGTCGGAGGATGCAACTATGTCCATGCTGAGTTTTGAACGCCAATACCGCGTACGCGGCGGCACACTTTTTGTGGGCGACCTGTTTGATTTTTGGGTCGGTCCTTTCTATGTCGGATTTTTTGGAATCACGACATTGTTTTTTGTCCTCACGGGCACCACCATGATTTTGTGGGGCGCAGCAATGGGCCCTACTTGGAATGTTTGGCAAATTAACATTGCGCCACCTGACATCTCTTATGGCTTGCGCTTTGCGCCCATGATGGAAGGTGGCCTCTGGCAACTGATCACCGTCTGTGCCATTGGCTCGTTTGTGTCATGGGCATTGCGCGAGGTTGAAATTGCCCGCAAGTTGGGAATGGGATTGCACGTCCCAGTGGCTTTCGGCATGGCCATTCTTGCGTATGTCAGTTTGCAAGTGATTCGTCCTGTGCTGATGGGTGCTTGGGGCCATGCGTTCCCCTACGGCATCTACAGTCACCTCGACTGGATCAGCAACACGGCTTATCAGTACTTGCACTTTCACTACAACCCGTGGCACATGATTGCGGCCAGCTTGTTCTTTGCAACAACGCTTGCGCTGTCCATGCACGGTGGCTTGGTGTTGTCAGCTACCAACCCTGGCAAGGGCGAAGTGGTCAAGTCGCCAGAACATGAAGACACGTTCTTCCGTGACCTCATTGGTTACTCCGTGGGTACTTTGGGCATTCACCGCTTAGGCCTTTTCTTAGCACTGGCCGGTGTTTGGTTCGGTATTGTTTGTATTGTGGTAAGCGGCCCGTTTTGGACTGGCGCTTGGCCTGAATGGTGGGGCTGGTGGCTCAACATGCCCATCTGGCGCACCTAATTAAAGAGAGGAAATCGAAATGGCCGAATACCAAAATCTTTTCACCTCGGTGCAGCCCGTAGGGCCCTTGCACCATGGCGTTGACTTACCCCGCGGCGACGACAAGCGCACGGGAGAACCCTTCCTGGTGCACCTCTTTGGTCGCATTGGCAATGCACAAATCGGTCCTGTTTATCTCGGCTCGCTCGGTGTAGCGTCCTTGATTTTCGGCATCGCTGCTTTCAACATCATTGGCTTCAACATGTTGGCTTCTGTTGACTGGAATCCCATTCAGTTGTTGCGTCAGTTGTTCTGGTTGGCACTCGAGCCACCACCACCAGCTTATGGTCTGAGCATTCCACCTTTGGCAGAAGGCGGTTGGTGGCTTTTGGTGGGCTTCCTGCTCACGGTATCAATTATGTTGTGGTGGGTTCGCACCTACAGACGTGCCAGACAACTTGGCTTAGGCACCCACGTCGCTTGGGCCTTTGCAGCCGCCATTTGGCTTTACTTGGTTTGCGGTTTCTTCCGCCCCATCATGATGGGCAGCTGGTCTGAGGCGGTACCCTTTGGGATCTTTCCGCACCTAGATTGGGTCTCGGCCATCTCCCTGCGATACGGCAACTTGTTTTACAACCCGTTCCATGCGCTGTCGATTGTATTTTTGTATGGCTCAGTGCTGTTATTCGCCATGCACGGTGCCACCATCTTGGCAGTCGGCCGCTACGGCGGTGAGCGTGAGATTGAACAAATTGTAGATCGCGGTACAGCCTCTGAGCGTGCGGGTTTATTCTGGCGCTGGACCATGGGCTTTAACGCCACCATGGAATCTATTCACCGCTGGGCTTGGTGGTTTGCAGTGCTTTCCCCATTGGTCGGTGGTGTCGGTATCTTGCTCACAGGTACCGTCGTTGACAACTGGTACCTCTGGTCTGTCAAACACCATGTTGTGCCTGCTTATCCATTGGGCAGCCCTGTTGTGGTCGATCCAGCTATTCTGGGAGTGAAACCATGAAAATAATTTTTAAAACTGCACTTTGCCTGATGGCAGCTGTGATCTTGGCGGGTTGTGAAAGACCACCCATTGAAACCGTTCAAACGGGTTACCGTGGGACCGGCATGGAACAAATCTACAATCCTCGAACACTTGCCAAGCAGGCTTCTTTGAACACCGCGCCCGCAGCAGCAGAAGCTGCCGATGCCGACGGACCCAAGGCCAAGGATGTTTACAAAAATGTTCAAGTTTTGGGCGATTTGAGCGTTGGCCAGTTCAACCGCCACATGGCCTCCATTACCCAATGGGTTGCACCAGATGCGGGGTGCGCATACTGCCACAATGTTCAAAATTTTGCGGACGATGAAAAGTACACCAAGGTGGTGGCCAGGCGCATGATTCAGATGACCCAAAAGGTCAATCAAGACTACAAGTCGCACGTGGCAGAAACCGGCGTCACTTGCTACACATGTCACCGTGGTAACAACGTTCCGACGCAAGTTTGGACAGCGCCCAAGGATCGACTGTATGCCAACAGCTTGCTGGGTGATTTGGCAGGACAAAACATGGCGACCAAAGCAGCCGGTTTGACGTCATTGCCGTCGGATCCTTTCTCGCCTTACCTCATGAATGCACAGCCTATTCGTGTGAACAGTGACACAGCCATGACCGGTGCGGGCGCTTACGCCAACCGCGCATCGACCAAGCAAGCTGAGTTCACCTATTCGCTGATGGTGCACATGTCTGAGTCCTTGGGTGTGAACTGCACTTATTGCCACAACACGCGCAACTTTGCATCTTGGGAAGAGTCTAGGCCGCAACGCGTCACTGCATGGCACGGCATTCGCATGGCACGTGACTTGAACAATGACTACATCATTCCGCTGACCGACAAGTTCCCAGCAAACCGCCTCGGACCCAAGGGTGATGTGGCCAAGGTCAATTGCAGCACCTGCCACCAAGGCGCTTACAAACCGCTTTACGGTGCGCAAATGGCCAAGGACTTCCCAGAACTTCAGGCCTTGGCAAAGCCTTAAACCCTGAGACTCACAAGGCCTGCACCCGATGCGGTTCAGGCCTTTTTTTATTTGGAGATTCAGACATGCTTGCGCAACCATCAGCCAACAACAACGACCAAGTGGTCGTTTTGTTGTTGGCTGATATTGCGCAGTTATCGCGACTGTGGGGTTGGACGCGAATTGTCAAAGGCCCACAAGGACTTCAAGACACGCCTGGTTTGCTGTTTTCAAAAGTCATGGGCAGTGGTTATGAGGGTGGCTTTGGACTGCGTCCCAGTCCTTCACGACAAGGCGTGTTTGGTTTGTTTGAATCATTGCAAACAGCCCAAGAATTCCTTGCAAGCTCCAGTTTGCTGCAGGATTACCAACAGCGCTCCGACGAATTCTTTTGGGTCATCCTCAAAACTTGGTCATGCCGGGGCAGCTGGGATGGCCAATCCCTTGATGTGTGTACAGCACAACCCATCAAGGGCCCTGTGGCCGCGCTAACAAGAGCCTCCATCAGGCTGGCCAAAGCGCCCGCATTTTGGCGGCATGCACCTCCCTCTCAAAACGCTTTAAACAATGCCAAAGGCTGCCAATTGGCAGTTGGCTTGGGGGAAGCGCCTTTTGTAAGGCAAGCTACTTTCACCATTTGGGACAGTGTGTCCGATATGAATGCCTATGCACGCACGGGCGCGCACTTAGAAGCCATTCAAGAAGCTGCGCAAAACGATTACTTTTCTGAATCCATGTTTGCTCGATTTGTGCCCTTGCAAATGCAGGGCCAATGGCATGGCAAGGACTATGCCTAAGCGAGGTGATACTCCTCGAGTGGTGGTGGTTGGAGCGGGCATTGGCGGATTGGTCAGCGCGCTGATCTTGGCACACCGCGGCTTGGATGTCACGCTGGTTGAAAGCGCTGCAACGCCCGGCGGCAAAATTCGGCAGGTCCAAGTCGACGGCGTGGGCGTTGACTCTGGCCCGACCGTGTTCACCATGCGCTGGGTCTTGGACCAAATGCTGCAAGAGATGGGCACATCCCTCTCAGAAATTTTAAAACTTGAGAGCATCGGTGTGCTGGCCAGACATGCTTGGGATGGCAGCCCACAGACGCTCGATTTGCTGTCTGACACCGGACGCACGGCCGATGCCATTGCCGCGTTCAGCAGCCCGCAAGAAGCAAAGCGATTTTTAGGTTTTTGCAAGGAAGCCCGAAACCTGTATGACACGCTTGAGAAGCCCTACATTCGAAGCGAGCGGCCCGACCTTTTGAGCATGGTGGGCGATTTGGGGTTTCAAGGCTTGGCCACACTCACCGGATTGGGGCCCTTCGCCAGTTTGTGGCGCAGTTTGGGCAGACACTTTCACGACCCTCGCTTGCAGCAACTCTTTGGTCGCTATGCCACCTACTGCGGCGCTTCGCCATGGGAGGCGCCTGCTACTTTGATGCTGGTGGCTCAGGTCGAATTAGAGGGTGTGTGGTCGGTCTCGGGCGGCATGTTTGAAGTAGCCAAAGCGCTGGCCTTGTTGGGCGAAAAATGGGGGGTGAAACCTCACTATGGGCAAGCCTGCTCACGCATCCTGACGCTGAACGGTCAAGTCAGTGGCGTGCAGCTTGAGTCGGGCGATATCATGGAAGCCGATCATGTGGTTTTCAACGGCGATGTGGCTGCTTTGGCGCAAGGCTTGTTGGGCACATCGGTGCAGCCAAGTTTCCAAGCAGTTCCCTCTCACCATCGATCCTTGTCTGCTTTCACCCTGTCCATGCATGCGAAAAGCCGCGGCTTCCCCATGGTCAGGCACAACGTCTTTTTCAATCAAGATTACCGGCGCGAGTTTGATGATATTTTTCAAACACGCAGGTTGCCTGAGCAAGGCACGGTGTATGTCTGCGCACAAGATCGAGGCGACGACGGTTTGGCTCAACCTGGCTTGGAACGGCTTTTGTGCCTTGTCAATGCGCCCGCAGATGGCGACACTCATTCCTTCAATTCATCGGAGATACACGCATGCGAAACCAGCAGTCTGGCGCTGATGCGTCGCTGTGGCCTAGAAATCGAGGCCTCACCTCAACAAGTGGTTCGAACGTTGCCGCAGGACTTTGCGCGCCTGTTTCCGGGCAGTGGGGGCGCACTGTATGGCCAAGCGACACACGGCTGGATGTCGGCCTTCGCGCGCCCGTCATCGCGCAGCAAAGTACCGGGCCTTTACACGGCGGGGGGCAGCGTGCACCCGGGGCCGGGCGTGCCGATGGCAGCCATGTCGGGACGTTTGGCGGCCGCGGCCCTGATGGCGGACCTCGGTTTGACCAAGTCGTCCCGCCGGGTGGTTATCTCTGGTGGTATGTCGACGCGCTAAGCGACGACGGCGAGTACGGGCTCTCGATCATTGCCTTTGTAGGCAGCGTGTTCTCCCCCTATTACGCTTGGGCGCGAAAGCGTCAAGGCGGCGCAGCCGATCCAGACAATTTCTGCGCGTTGAATGTGGCTTTGTACGGCAAGGGCGGCAAGCGCTGGACCATGACAGAGCGGGGCCGCTCGCATGTTTCGCGCAATGCACAGCACTATCAAATTGGCCCCAGCAGCTTGCACTGGGATGGCCAAGCACTCACCATTGACATTGATGAAATCAATGTCCCTGTTCCCATGCGCGTTCGCGGCCGCGTCACAGTTCGGCCTGAAGGGCTCTGTCATTTTGTCACGCCACTGGACAACGAGGGCTTGCATCGATGGGGACCGATCGCGCCATGCTCGCGTGTGGAGGTGGCCATGGACAACCCCAAGTTCAACTGGCGTGGCCATGCCTATATGGATTCCAATGAAGGCGATGAGCCCGTAGAAAACGGTTTTCAAGATTGGGATTGGGCACGTGCCGAAATGGCCAATGGCGATACCAGTGTGGTCTACGATGTGCGGCCCCAAAAAGGGCCAGGACGGGTTGTGGCACAACGCTTTTCACCGGATGGTCGTTACACCCCTTTCACACCACCTTCACGGCACCAGTTACCTGCTTCGGGCTGGTTACTTTCGCGGGGTATGTGCAGTGAGTCTCGCCAAGCACCCGAGGTGATCAGTACACTCGAAGACACCCCGTTTTATGTTCGGTCTTTGCTGCGCACCCAGTTGCTCGGCGAAAGCGTTACCGCGGTTCACGAATCCTTGGACATCCCCAGGTTGGTGTCCTTGCCAGTTCGGTTCATGCTGCCATGGAGAATGCCCAGACGCGCTTAAGGCCGCCGTTTTGCTTGTCTGTTTGGTTCAGTTAATTTGACGAGCGCGTGCCAAGCTTCGTTCCCTTTCTCTAGGGCCAAAGCTAGAAGCCAGAGCGCCCTCTGCTTCTAAGCCCTCCAGGTAAATTTTTTCGATGTCTGGGGCAGCGCGCAAAAGTTCACGTTCGGCAAAGGGCATGTGCAACAAAGATCTGAGCGCAAACAAAATTCGCAACCACCCTGGCACCCAAACTCTGCGCTTGCGCTGTAGCATGCCCTGCACAATGACACGCGCAGTGTCTTCTGCAGAAGTTTCGCTGTTCATGGGACCGGGCATGGTGGCGCGAAGCCTCACAAAGCCCGGATGCAAAGCACCTTCCGTGACAAGCGGCGTGCGAACCCAGCCAGCATGCACCACGCCTACACCGACCTTGTGCGAAGCCATTTCGATGCGCAAAGAGTTGCCCATCGCTTCTACAGCAGATTTGCTGGCTGCATAAGCGGACATCACCGGTGGGTGCGCAAAGGACGACGAGGACGCATTGATGAGCACATAGCCACGTTGCTGCACGATGGCTGGAAGGGCCGAACGGATGGTGTTGAAAACGCCAAACACATTGACCTCGAAGCAGCGCTTCCAGGCAACAGGATCAATGTAAGCAATGGGGCCAAAGGCCGCGACACCGGCATTGGCAAATACGATGTCGATGCGGCCCAACTTGCTCAAGGTTTTTTCAACCACCGCTTGCATGGCTAGCAGGTTTGTGACATCGGCCACGAGGTGCAAAGTTTGAATACCGCAGCGTTGGGCCGTTTGGACAAGCGGTTCTTCGTCGCAGTCCACCAAGACCGGTGTGCCGCCATTGGCCACAACTTCAAGCGCAGTCGCGGCACCAATGCCAGAGGCGGCGCCAGTGATTAAAACAACGCGCCCGCCTAATGAGGATTTTGAAGAAGACATTGCGTTCCGAAAGTTAGCCGATTTTTAGCCGATTCAATAGCCGATCAGTTTACGGATCTGCAAGCCAGCCTCTCATGTGATCTGTCAAGCGACCACCTGCGTCAAACAGACTTGGTGACCATGAAATACACAATGGGCAAGGGCAGCACCGTGGATATCGCACCGGCAATTTTCCAGATGCGAGACAGGCGCCAATAATCATCCGTGATCTCTGAATATTGCTGCAGCAAAGCTCGTTGTTTGAATTGAATCGGCACCAGCACAAACAACCAAATCAAGCCTGAAAATGTGAGCAAGCCATAAGACCACTGAATCCAGGGGTGACTGGCAGCGCCACCAAAATTCTCTGCCATGCCATGGCCCGTCCAGACCACTCCCACCGCGCCCACCAAAGTGAACATGGCATCGGTGATTAGAACCATCTTGTTGCTAAATTGAATGATGGCGTGATTGCGCGTGCGCTCGGCCAACAAGGCCCAAACGCCGCTCACAATCACATTGCCCAAAAACAAGCAAGCGCACACCAAGTGAATGACTTTGAGGTTAGGCGTCATAGGCGGTCATTTTGCAGGGGCGACGCAGCCCTTGGGGTAGCCACCTGTTCATTGCGCTGATTGGCTTGTTTTTCTGCCTCACGTTTTAAACGTGTGATTTCTTTGGCGCGTTGCAAATCACGGAATTGCCAAGCCACAAACAAGATGCCTGCCACCAGCAATACGCCAACTTCAACGAATTTCAAGTTCACAGAAATAGCGCTTGTTAACGCGACGTTTTCTCGCGTTGTTCTAAACGGTTGAACAATTCCACCATCCACACCACACGCTCATCAAAGCTTCGAACAGGCAGTTTCCATGGTTTGTCTAGCGCCAAGAGGCTGCGTTCACGGCTCACAATGTCAACCAAGTAATGGATAGCAGGAACAGGACTTAGCGTGACATCAGGAACGGCGGGCGCCTTCAGCGCCACCGCGGCAGCGCGGGCAATGAGTGCCAGCTTGCGCGCGGTTGAAACCACGGTGCGGTGGTTCACAGAATTAAGGCCTTCACGTTCTAATTGTTTGCCAATTTCGGCATAGACCAAGCGCGCAGCTTGAATGGCAGGGCGGCAGTCCCATGGCAATTCTGCCAAACCAAATTCACCACGCCGGTAAAGTGCATCTGCACGCAACAACAGCCGTTGCGTGAAACCGGCAATGCGAGAGTCAAAAACAGGATCGGCCAACCAAGCATCAGCGTCCATGCCAATTTCGCGGAACCAAGCGCGAGGAATGTACAGGCGCCCCATGCGGGCGTCGTCGCCAATGTCTCTGGCAATGTTGGTCAGTTGCATGGCCACGCCCAGCTCGCTGGCGCGGGCTATCGCCGTATCGGTATTGGCACCCATGATGATCGACATCATGGCGCCTACAGTGCCAGCAACCCTGGCGCCATAGGCTTCCACATCGGCCAGGGTTTCATATCGGCGGCCTTGCGAGTCCCATAAAAAACCATCTAGCAAGGCTTCAAGCAGGCCGCTGGGAACGCCATAGCGATGTACCACAATGGTCAAAGCGCGGTCAGCGTCTTCGGCGCCTGGCCGTCCGGCATAGATGGCAGCTAAACGCGACTTCAAATCGGCCATGGCCAACACCGGATCGTCCCCCTCATCAATGGCGTCGTCTGCCAAACGGCAAAACGCATAAAGGGCAATGGCGGGTGGACGCAAACGAGCGGGCAGCAAACGAGAGGCCGCAAAAAAGGATTTTGAGCCACCGCGCATGAGTTCGGTGCAAGCCTCTAAGTCGTAGGGCAAAGACACCGGCGTTGCATTCAAGCTTGGATCAGGCAAATGATTTGACATCGGGAACAACCGTTTCAAGCATTTTTGCAGACATTAACACACTGGGCACACCAGCCCCCGGCTGGCTACTGGCACCCACCATGAACAAACCTTCAACATCTTGGCTTCGGTTGTGCGGACGGAACCATGCACTTTGAACCAAGATGGGCTCTAGGCCAAAACCTGCGCCTTTGTAAGACCACAAGCGATCTTGAAAATCTTGCGGCGTGGTCACCTTGGAGGACACCACATGCTGCTTCAAGTCAGGCAGCACACTTTCTTGCAGCACCGTGGCAATGGCATCGCGGTACTGTTCCGTGATGGCTGGCCAATCTGTTTCGCTGCTCAAATTGGGCACCACCGACAGTGCATAAAAACTGTCGCAACCTTCAGGTGCCAGGGAAGAATCGGTGGCGGTAGGTCGGTACAAATACAAACTGAAGTCTTTGGACAGTTTGTGATTTTTAAAAATATCTTGCAACAAGCCTTTGTAGCGTGGGCCGAGCACCATCATGTGGTGCGGTACATCTTCGTACTTGCGATTGGTGCCGAAATACCAAACAAACAAGCCTGATGAGTACTTGCCCTTGGCAATGCGTTTGTCGGTCCAATGCTTGCGGTGTTGCGGCTCAATGAGGTGGCGGTAAGTCCAAGCGGCATCGCCATTGCTCACCACAATATCGGCCGGTAAAAACTCGCCATTGGACAGTTCCACCCCTTTGGCACGACCACCCTCCACCCGGATTCGCGTCACTGGTGCGTTGTAACGAATAGGCACTTGGCGTTGATCCAGTAGCTTCACCAACTCGCTCACAATGGCACCGGTGCCACCCATGGCTGAGTGAACACCCCAGCGTCGCTCCAATGAGTGAATAAGGGAATAAACGCAGGTGACCGAGTACGGGTTGCCGCCAATGAGCAGCGGATGAAAACTCATGACGATGCGCAACTTAGGATGCTTGATGTGCTGCGCCACCAAACTGTAGATAGAACGCCAAGCTTGCATGCGAGCCAAATTGGGCATGGCCTTGATCACATCGCCAAGGGTCTCAAAAGGCACCATGCCAAGCTCTACAAAGCCCAGCTGAAAACACTTCTCCGAGGCCACCATGAGGTTCTTAAAACCTTGGACATCTTCTGGGCTGAATTTGGCAATTTGGTCGAGCATCAGCTCGTCATTGTTGCTGTAATCAAAGTGCGTGCCATCGTCAAACCGAATGCGGTAGAAAGGCGACATCAAACGCAGGTCGACATGGTCTTTCATGTCTTGACCACACAATGTGAACAACTCTGCAATGAGGTGTGGCAAGGTAATGATGGTGGGTCCTGCATCAAAGGTAAAACCATCTTGCTTGTGAACATAAGCGCGACCGCCTGGGGCATCGAGCTTTTCCAACATTTGAACGCGATAACCTTTGACGCTCAAACGAATGGCTGCGGCCAAGCCGCCAAAGCCTGTGCCAATCACGATGGCGGTTGGCGCGCGATCGCCAAGTTCAGAACTTGCGCCCAGCGGATGGTTTTGACCGCCGCCACTGCCCCCCGAACCACCATCGGTGTTAATTGACTTGTAAAGATTTGTCATGCGAATCCAAATGTGCAGGCAAAACCGGAGGCACATGTGCTTCAAAGGCTGCAGGCGTTTCTGTCGTGTGATGTTTGCGAATGGCCCAACGCCACAATGCAGTGGTATCGAGTGGCAGAACCAACATCAAATGTTCAACAATGGCCAATGCCAACATGGTGCCCACCAAAACCGCACCCACCACTTGAGCGGGCGAGGTCATGGCTTGGTTGCTAAAGTCGACCAAAACCCATAAACAGGCGCTGGCTGACACCACCGCAAAGGGGAAAAATGCATTCATACGGCGGCGCTTGAAAAAGCTTTGTAAATAGGCCAAATGCGCTGGCAAAAACTCTTCACTCAAATTGCGAACCCCAAAAAACAGGTTCAACTTGGCGCTGGTGCGCATGATCCACAGCACCAAATAGGTTCCTGTGCCCACTTGGTTGGGGGCATCCCAAGTGATGAGCACAATGACCAAACCCACCAAGAGTATCGCCAACTCGTGCCACACCACCGCATTGAAAGAGGCCACAAAACGCGGCCATCCCTTTGTGCTTTGTGAGATGGCTGTTTTTTGTGGCCCTGTGATCCAACCCGTGAGAAAACTCAGCTCATTCCAACCCCAAGCCAACAGAGCGCACGTGAATGCGCAGTAGGCCCCCGTGACACCGGTTTGTTGCGCGGTATGCGCCAATCCAGCCAGCGCACCAAGGCCAAGCGCTGTGGAAATGACCAAGCTCATGACGACCGCCGTGCGCGACATGCGATTTAAGAGAATCACGATACCTGTGCTAAACCACCAGATAAAAATCGCAAATCCCAACGCAACGAAAGAGTCGGTCATTCTTGGCTTTCAGTGTCTGTTGGCTACCAATTTACCAAGCAGGCACCATGCGAACTTCTGCTGGCAAGGTATGGTGCTTGACAGGCAAAAAGTACAAGCGAACAAAGGTGATGGCACCTGAAATGGCCCAGCGTGCACGTTGCAGATTTCCCATCAAGCCACCCCGGGCTTTGGCTGCATCCATTTGAGTTTGCACATGGAACAAGTGCGACAAACCTACCCTGAAGGCAGGGTTGTCAATGTCCAAGCTCACTGGGAACACTTGCTTGGTAATTTCATTGGTGATGCGGAACACTTCGTAGTCGTAGGTGGACGACTGTAAACCCATCTCGTGGTGCAGCATGGGGCGCGTGTGGTCACGCACAAACATGGTGGCGTAAACGGCCAACAAGAAAAAGCGAATCCAGAACACATTGCCACCGCGCAGCAAATGCGGATGGGCGCGCATGATCAGTGCAAACGATTCGCCATGACGGAACTCATCGTTGCACCAACGCTCAAACCAACGAAAGATGGGGTGAAAGCGCTTGTCAGGATTCTTTTCCAATTGACGGTAGATGGTGATGTAGCGTGCGTAGCCAATTTTTTCAGACAAGTACGTGGCGTAGAAAATGTATTTGGGCTTGAAATAGGTGTAGGCCTTGGTGCGTTTTAAATCGCCCAAGTCGATGCCCAATCCAAAGTCTTTCAAGGACTGGTTGATGAAACTGGCGTGGCGCGATTCATCGCGGGCCATGTAGCGCATCAGTTGCTTGATATCTGGGTTCTCCACATTTCGAAAAATTTCGTTGTACAAAATGCAACCCGAAAACTCTGAAGTGAGCGAGGAGATTAAAAAATCTAAAAATTCCTGGCGCATCTCTGGGCTGACCTGAGAAAATCGCTCTGCAACTTCCTTGGCAAATTGATCGTCGCGCTGAAAGTGATCGTGGTTATTGTCGCCCTCATATTCCGCCATCATTTTGTCCCACTCAGCACGCATGGGAGACATGTCTAGCTTGTCCATGGCGGCAAAATCGGTGGTGTAAAAACGCGGGCTGAGCATGGTGCTCTCGACCGCTTTTTGAGAAGCTTTTTCGGCGCTGTCTATGGTTGTATTCGCTTGCATGAAAGTGAAGCTCCTGCTTTATAAATGGTTGACCAATTCAAACCTGATTCATTCAGGTTGCATGGCTAAAAATCGAGCAAATTCTGCCGTGTTGGTCGGACCAAATGACTCTAAGTCGACCCTCTGACCGGTGCTCGGATCCATCAAGGTCAACCTGCCGTCGACGCGGGCAATCAAGTCAAAAGGTTCGGCGGAACCAATGCCTCGGGAATAACGCTCACGGGACAATGCACGCAAAGCGCCTCGCACAAAACCTTGCTCTCCAACCAAGACCGTCAAGGTTTGACCTGAAACTCCATCTGCAACGCGAACGCTACCATCCTTTTGATCTTGAAAGACCAATGAGCGCTGAACCGTCGGCGCAGCTGCACGCTGATCAGGCCCATTGCCAGTGATGCGAATAAGACCCACTGATGTGAGAGAAAACACAATGATGCCAGCGGCGAAATAGAGAATCCAGCGGGGAAAGCTGTCGGGTGCGACTGATGCGGCAGCACGAGATGGCTGAACAGAATAAGCTTGACTCATATGGGTCTCACTTGCAAGGGCCGATTGTCATGGCGATCGGATGGGCGATCTTCTTTAGGATCGTTTTGGACGGCGCTGGCGTTGGCGGTCTGACCTGTGCTCTGTGTCCATGCATCGCGCAACTTGTCTGCCACCAGCTGAACATCCGGTATCGCACGCAAAGTAGGCTCAGGCTTTGTGAAGCGCCAAGGGCGAACGCTGGGCCACAAATGAACCCATCCGATCCGGTCTGAGCCTTTCAATGCCAATGTGATGTCGCCGAAGCCCTTTGGAAGCACACGCACATCTGCAGACGCGAGTTGCTTAAAAGGGAGATTGAATGAAACCGTCAGCACAATGCCCAAACGCATGACCACGCGCTTGTTGGTGATGGTGTAAACCGTGGTGCGGGCCGTTGTAGAAGCCAGCAACCACACTGAGATCAAGCCAATTGCTGCCAAAGGTGCAATCCATTTGATGGCCATCAAAATGGCCATCATGCCAGCGCCCGACTCTAAAGCAGGCCATGCACAGACCAAAATTAAAGCTGCGAAATACATGATCAGCTTGTTGAAATGAAAGGCTGAAGCGGCCAATGCACCAGCATCGGGCGAGCCCTGCCAGACAATGAACTCATCGCTGGGCAAGCGCTCGGGCAAGCCAAACTGCGGCTCAAACTCATATTCATGACCTGAATTTTCGATTGCCATTTTCTTTTCCTCAACAGACTTTCAATTCAACTTCAATTGACGCTGGTCTGATTGTCAGATCAACGGTTCGCTGCGCTTTGGATCAGCGTAGAACGTACCACCACCGTAATAGGCACTGATTTTTTCCTCTTCCAACTTGGTAATTTGGTTGGGATTTCTGAGGGCAGGAACAGCGGCAAAATGGCGTGCATAAATAGAGTTCACTTCTACCTGGTTTCTGCGAATCCTAGAAAACATCATGGGCAGCAAAACAGTTTTGCCATTGGCGATTTCTACTTCCAAGTAACGGAACATCATCTCTGCGGAGTCAATCCAAATGTCTTTGACAGTTCCGCCTTGCTTACCGTCACCCGCCATTACGGGCAGACCACGAGGATCAACATCTTGGGAAGCCACCGTGTACTCGCTGACCACCCGCAGCGGCTGAATCAAAGGCCTGCCATGTGATGTCATTTCTGGCACATCTTCACGGTTGGAATAAGCGCCTGGGCCGACAGCGGCCAGCATGCCTTCACCTGTGGGCTCAATTGGAGCGCCAGAAGTTGGGCTGGTCGCCACCGCGTTGTAAGCGGGCTCTTTGCGCATCAGGTCAGGCACAGTGACACTTCTGCCTCCTTCCAACAAGAAGGTTTTGGGCTCAGGGATCGGAAAGCCCTTGACCACAGCGCGGCCGCTGCTGCTGGACTCCAAGGGGTAACCCTCGCGATGTCCTTCTTGAACAAGATAATAAATGAGACCAGCGAAAAAGATCCAAAACACATACAAAAGTATTTGCGCTAGATCGACGTAGCCAGTAATGTTTCCTACGGTTTGCATAACGACTTCTCCTTGTGAACAACTAAATACGAGACTCGGTCAAGCCGAGAGTTTGGGGGACTGCGGGTGAAAAAGAACGACTTCTGCGTTTGACCAGAGGGCCCACCGCAATCAAGGTCAAGAACAACAAAAGCATTTCGACGTGGTAGACCATGCTGTAACCCACTGAGGGGTCGGTTAATGCGGGTCCCAAAGCACCTTCAAGGCTGAGTGTGGTGATGCCATCTCGAAGCGCACCGCCAAAAAACATGGCCAAGCCAGCTGCTGCAGATTGCACAGCGCCCCATGCACCCAAGGCCAAGCCAACGTAGGCCGATTCCATGCGCATGGCGGTAAACAAGGTGCCCACAGCAAACAAGCCGCCGCCATAACCCACACCAAACGCGCCAAATCTGAAGAGCCAGCCAGCTTCTAGGGGTGCCGAGAAAATCACAGCAGAGAACGCTGGCAAGCCAGCCAAAGCGCCATAAGCTGCCAATCGCATGGGGTCAACGCCCTTGGCCAACTTGCGACCCGCGACATAAAACCCAAGCAAACCTCCGCCTGCCAACATGGCCGTCAATGCACTGGTAGCGCCCACGCTCAGTTTGAGGATTTCGCCACCATAAGGCTCCAAAATAATGTCTTGCATGTTGAAAGCCATGGTGCCAAACGCGGTGGCCCACAAGAATCGGCGTGCATGCGGGATGGCCATGAATTCAGCCCAAACTTCACGGAAGGGTCTGCGAATTTCAGTTTTCAATGCGGCGACTCGCGCAGGATTTCTTGGCTCTTGTTTCCAAAGCGCAAAGCCGTTGAGAACCAAGACCACCAACGCGGTACCTTGAACCGATTGAACCAAGTACTCGGGTGTGAAGTTGGACAACAACACGCTGTACACCAAACTGCCAAAAACAGCACCCACCAACAGCATGGTGTACAAAAGTGCCACCACACGTGGCCGTGTTGCTTCACTGGCTTGGTCGGTTGCAAGCGCCAAGCCAGCCGTTTGCGAAGTTTGCAAACCAGCACCCACCATCAAGAAGGCCATCGCGGCAGCACCTTGTCCCACCCAGTCAGGCACAGGCACTTGGCCGCGACCAGACAACACCAACAGCGCAAACGGCATGATCGCCAATCCCACGAATTGAATCACCGTGCCACCCCACATATAAGGCACACGGCGCCAACCAAATGCTGAAACATGCACATCCGACTGATAACCTGTGACAGCCCTGAAAGGTGCGACCAGCAAAGGGAGTGCCAACATCATGGCGACCAACCAAGCTGGCACACCCAACTCCACAATCATGACGCGGTTCAAGGTCCCAATCATGAGGGCGGTTGTGATGCCCATGGTGAATTTAAACAAGGACAAGCGCAACAGCCGAGACATTGGCAAGCCGGCGCTGGCCACGTCGGCGAACGGCAACCAAGTCGCAGGCAGCTGCTTGACGAACTTGGAAAAATTCTTGCCTTTCATGAGCGAACCCACTCCATGGCTTTGGATTTGTAGAAACCACTGGAGACTTTGTGCGATCGGGCGCACTGCCAGCTGCTCAATGATTCGTGTGTTTTCATGAGATTGGCGATTCGCGTTTCAGCCATGGGTTCAAGCCATGGTGCCCGATCGCCACGTGGCAACAAACGGCCCACAGAAATCATGAGCGCCAACATGGGGGTGCGGGGTGCAAATGTAAACACAATGGATTGGCGAGTGCGCTCAGCCAACTGCGCCAATGCATTGACAGCATCTTCCGTGTCATAGTGAATGATGGAGTCCATTGCCACCACATGGTCAAAGTGGCCCAAGTTCTTGTCGAGCATGTCACCACTGTGAAACGCCACCAAATGGGCCACCTCGGCTGGAATTCTTTCGCGCGCCAAGTTGACCAAAGTAGGTGACAAATCAATGGCCACAACTTCGGCACCAAGCCGCGCGGCCTCAACAGCCAAAGCACCCGTCCCACAGCCTGCATCCAAAATGCGTTTGCCTCGCAGGTCTTCACCTAACCACGAAACAAGGGTGGCTCGCATTTGATCACGGCCAGCACGCACGCTTGCTCGAATGCGGCCCACAGGCGCGTCAGAAGTGAGTTTTTCCCAAGCCGCGACCGCTGTCCGATCGAAGTAATGTTCGATCTGTCCACGCCGTTGTTCGTAGGTCATTTCATTCATGGTGTTGGTCTCAATCAAAACCCAACAAATCAAAAATATCACGGTCTTTCATGGGAACCGCGGAATAGGTTTCTCCACCCAGCCACAAGTTGGCAGCCAGCCGCAAGTATTCTTTTTGCACAGCTTCCAACTCTGGTGAATGTTCCATCTCAAAGAGCGTTGACTTCTTCAAACGGCTGCGGCGAATCACATCCAGGTCTGGAAAGTGCGCTGCCAGTTTCAAACCAATGCGGTCGTTGTACTTGTCAATTTGATCGGTGGCTGCACTGCGGTTGGCAATCACACCGCCCAGTCGCACGTTGTAATTTTTGGCCTTGGCACCAATGGCTTGCACAATGCGGTTCATCGCAAAGATGGAGTCAAAATCGTTGGCGGTCACAATCATGGCGCGGTCGGCATGTTGCAAAGGCGCTGCAAAACCGCCACACACCACATCACCCAGCACATCAAAAATCACCACGTCGGTGTCTTCAAGCAAATGGTGCTCTTTGAGCAACTTCACCGTCTGACCCACCACATAACCACCACAGCCTGTGCCAGCGGGTGGGCCACCCGCTTCGACACACATGACGCCGTTGTAGCCTTCAAAGACAAAGTCTTCAACGCGCAATTCTTCGGCATGAAAGTCAACCGTTTCAAGCACGTCAATGACGGTGGGCAGCATTTTCTTAGTGAGCGTGAACGTGCTGTCGTGCTTGGGGTCGCAACCAATTTGCAAAACACGTTTGCCCATTTTGGAAAACGCAGCTGACAAGTTAGACGAGGTGGTGCTTTTGCCAATACCGCCCTTGCCGTAAATGGCAAAGACTTTGGCATTGCCAATTTTCACATTGGGATCCAGCTGAACTTGCAAGCTGCCCTCTCCGTCCAATTTTGAATGGCGTTTGACGGTAGGGAAAGGTAATGTTTCGACGGTCATGCGGATACTCCTTCATAGACGCCTTCTAAGCGGTCTTCTAATTCTTCACTTGCTTGGCGAAGCGCTTGCAAGGTCTCGGCATCGGGATGCCAAAAGTTGCGCTCAGACGCTTCGATCAAACGATTTGCCACGCGGGCAGACGCCGTTGGATTCAGTTTGGCCATGCGATCGCGCATGGCAGGGTCAAGCATGAATGTCTCAGACAGTTGCTTGTAAACCCAAGGTTGTACTTGGCCCGTTGTGGCAGACCAGCCCATGGTGTTGGTCACATGCGCTTCTATTTGGCGCACACCTTCGTAACCATGCTCCAGCATGCTTTCGTACCACTTGGGGTTGAGCATGCGGGTGCGAATTTCAATCGACACTTGTTCTTTCAACGTTCGAACACCTGGGTTGCCTTTGGTTTGATCGCCAATGTAGACCGGCGGTGTTTGGCCACCCTTGGCCATCTTGACCGCTTGGGTGATACCGCCCAGGGTGTCAAAGTAGTTGTCGACTGTGGTGACGCCCAGCTCGACAGAATCGAGGTTTTGGTAGGTCAGTTGAACATCGGCCAACACCGTTTGCAAGAGTGCCGTCTGCTGCACAGCACGACCCGTGCGACCGTAGGCGAAACCTTTGCGACGCTTGTAGGTTTCAGCCAGCTCGCCTTCATCTTCCCAGCGACTGCTTTCCACCAGGTTGTTCACATTAGAGCCGTAGGCACCTTCAGCATTGCCGTAGACACGCAAAGAGGCTGTTTCTAAACTGCAACCGTGTTCTTGCTGATAGGCAAGGGTGTGCTTTCGAATCCAGTTCATTTCCAATGGCTCGTCAGCCGACGCAGCCAGAAAAGCAGCCTCGGCCAACAGCTTGATCTGCAAGGGCATGAGGTCGCGGAAGATGCCCGACAAAGTCATGATCACATCAATGCGAGGACGACCCAATTCTTCTAAAGGTATGAGGCTAGCACCCGCAATGCGACCGTAACTGTCAAAGCGGGGCATGGCACCCATCAGGGCCAGCGCCTGTGCAATGGGTGCACCTTCGTTCTTTAAGTTGTCACTGCCCCACAGCACCATGGCAATGGACTCTGGCAGGGGATTGCCATCTGCACAGTGACGCTCAATGAGCAACTGTGCTTGAACTTTGCCATCTTTAACGGCCAAGGCACTTGGAATTCTGAAGGGGTCAAAACCATGAATGTTGCGACCTGAGGGCAATACGGCGGGTGTGCGCAAAATGTCGCCACCTGGCGCAGGTCGAATGTAGCAAGCGTCTAATGCGCGCAGAATGCCAGAGACTTCTGTGTCAACAGCCAGATGGGCCTGCGGCTCAACCAGTTGGCGCAACACCTCTAAGCTGGCGTGGTTGCGATTCAGACCAGCAAGCTTCAAAGCGAGCTCTGGCGTATGACCTTCCACCAAAGCCTCAACGGATGCACGCTCGAGTTGCATGCCGTGATTGGCTTCAGCCATGGCCAGCAACATGTCCACTTGCTGGGCTGCACTGGGTGCGCGACCCGCCACATGCAGGCCATGCGGAATGAGGGTGTATTCCAGTTCGAGCATTTCTTCGCCCAACCGCATCATGACTCGATCTAATTCAGCGCCCATGCTGCTTGGGTTCCATGCAGGTTCTGCAGCCACCAAGTCAAGTTCTGCAGCTTGCGCTTGAATGACTGCGGTCAAATCAACCCACTCACTGTTGCCACTTTCCAATGAACGCCAGCGCTCAAGCGATGACTTGAGCTCGTTCAAACCTTTGTACAAGCCTGCTTGTGCAATGGGCGGTGTGAGATAACTGATCAAGGTTGCACCAGAACGACGCTTGGCAATCGCTCCTTCTGAAGGATTGTTGGAAGCGTACAAATACACATTGGGCAAATCGTCAATCAAACGATCAGGCCAGCACGTGCCGCTCATGCCCGTCTGTTTGCCAGGCATGAATTCAAGCGCGCCATGGGTGCCGAAGTGAAGCACGGCGTGCGCTTTAAAATCTTCGCGCAGATAGCGATAGAAAGCCGAGAAGGCATGCGTTGGTGCCAAGCCTTTCTCAAACAACAACCGCATGGGGTCGCCTTCATAGCCAAACGAAGGCTGCACACTGACCAACACATTGCCAAACTTTTGACCCAACACAAAGATCGAACTGCCGTTGCTTAATTGACGGCCAGGCGCTGGGCCCCATTGCGCTTCAATCTCTTTCAACCAGCGCTCACGCTTGACGTGATCGTCGGCAGAAATCAATGCATGCACATTGGCATCAGCGCCATGCTGGGCAGCATTGCCATACAACAATGCATCGCGCAATTCGTCCACATTGGCTGGCACATCGACTTGATAACCTTGTGCCTTCATGGCGGTGAGGGTATGCCACAACGATTCAAAAACAGACAAGAATGCAGCTGTACCGATGTTGCCTGCATTGGGTGGGAAGTTGAACAGCACAATGGCCACGTTGCGGTCTTTACGATCGCTGCGCTTCAAGGCCACCATTTTGCTGACGCGCGCGGCCAACATGAGGGCGCGCTCTGGGCAAGAGTGCATGTCTTGTGCGCTGGTACTTTCACCAAAAGTACAAGCATGGTGACAGCCGGTGCAGGTCACACCAGCAGCACCAGGGCGACCCCCAAAAACCATGGGGCTGGTAGAACCATCGAGTTCTGGAATGGCCACCATGATGGTGCTTTCAACTGGGAGCAAACCGCGCTCAGAACCACCCCACTGGTCGAGTGTTTGAAATTCAACGGGGTGTGCGGCCACATAGGGCACATCAAGTTTGGCCAACACTTCTTCTGCGGCCTTGGCGTCGTTGTAGGCAGGGCCGCCAACGAGGGAAAAACCACTGAGCGACACCACAGCATCGACACACACTTGGCCATTCTTCATGAAAAATTCATCAATGGCGGGGCGAGAATCCAACCCAGCTGCAAAGGCTGGAATGACACGCAGACCTTTGGCCTCTAAGGCTGCAATCACGCCGTCGTAATGGCCTGCATTGCCAGATAACAAATACGAACGCAACAACAAAACACCCACCGTACCCCTGAGGGGCATCCCTGCAGGCAATGGCAATGCATTGGCGTCTTCACTGAACCTGCCAGCCATGCGAGGGTGGTAGACACCGACTTCAGGATAATCAACGGGTGCTTCAACCTTGACCTTGCCACGCAATGATTTGCGGGGACCATTGGCGCCTCGATCAATCAGGTGACGAACCATGTTCAACACATTGTCGTCAGAGCCACCCAACCAATATTGCAAGGTGATGAAGTAGGCTCGAACGTCTTGGGCGGTGCCAGGAATAAATCGCAGCAATTGGGGCAAGCGGCGCAACATTTTCATTTGTGCAGCACCACCTGTTGCAGGCTTGTCCTTGCCACCACCGCCGCGCAATTTTTTCAGCAAAGCCATGGGGCCGCTGGCGGGTTTGCTCATGTCAAACTGACCGAAGCGTGTGAGTTGCGTGACTTCGGTGGCACTGGCCATGCACACCATGGCATCGCAATTCATGCGACGTGCGCGCAGATCGTCCAAGATGGGCAAAAAGTGATCTTCGAGGAACAGCATGCCACACAACACAATGTCGGCTTCAGCAATGTCGGTCTTGCATTTAGCAATGAGGGCATCGTTGCCTGTGTATTCGGAGGCTGCATGAAGGCTCCAAGTCAGGCCTGGAAAGTCTTTCTTCAATTGATGGTTGGCACGGTTGAACGAACTCGCAAAATGCGTGTCCATGGTGACCACCACCATTTTGATGGGTGTGGTGTCACGAATGGTCGGCTTAAGACTGTGAGTAGTAAGCTTTAGATTCATACAGTGTCTCCATCGTGATGACCGTCACGCCGCGATCAAGCGCGTAGCGTTCGGTATTTCGTCTGGCCTTGCCACGTACGAAAAATGGTATTTTTTTAAGTTCTTTTTCTGCGCCAGCATCCCATGACGCCGCCTGAATGATGGGTGAACTTTGAGCACCGGCTTGTTGCATGGCAGGCGCCGCCATGGCCGCTGGCACTGCCGCAGTTGCGGCTGCCGGCTGCAAGGTTTGAACATGCACACCACCCCCCAAGTGAGAGGGTGCTGCATCTTCATGAAATTCTGAATCGCCTCTGAACATGCCAATGAGGTGCTCTTCCAAGCCCATCATCAAGGGGTGGACCCATGTGTCAAAGAGCACATTGGCACCTTCAAAACCCATTTGCGGTGAATAGCGTGCGGGAAAATCTTGAACGTGAACTGGCGCTGAAATGACCGCGCAAGGAACGCCCAAACGCTTGGCAATGTGTCTCTCCATTTGGGTGCCAAGCACCAACTCAGGATTCAACTCTGCGATGCGTGCTTCAATTTCCAAATAGTCGTCGCTGATCAAAGCTTCTACGCCATACAGTTTGGCGGCTTCGCGCACCTCGCGAGCGAATTCACGGCTGTAAGTACCAATGCCAACGACGGTAAAGCCCATCTCATCGGCAGCCACTTTGGCAGCAGCCACTGCATGCGTCGCATCACCAAACACAAACACCCGTTTGTTGGTGAGGTAAGTAGAGTCAACTGAACGCGTGTACCAAGCAGCTCGCGATTCAGCTTTGGCCAAAGCAGCTTCAGGGTCAAGTCCTGCAAGTTGCGCCACTTCACGAACAAAGTTACGCGTGGCTGTGGTACCAATGGGAATGGTTTTGGTAAAGGCTTGGCCAAATTGACGCTGCAACCACTGCGCACTCAAATTGGCAATTTCAGGATACAGCACCACATTGAACTGCGCATCTGCCAAGCGTGCAATGTCTGCAGGTGTGGCCGTCAAAGGGGCCACCACATTGATTTCAAGGCCCATGTCGGTGAGCAGCTTGCGAATTTCTGTGAGGTCATCACGGTGTCTAAAGCCCAATGCAGCGGGGCCTAAAATATTGCAACGCGGTTTGCTGCCGGGTGTCTTTTCAATCTGATCGGCTGGCAACGCCAAGTTCCGAACCAATTGGTAAAAAGTTTCGGAGGCGCCCCAGTTTTCTTTGCGCTGATACGAAGGCAATTCCAAGGCCACAACAGGCACTGGCAAGTTAAGTGCTTTGCACAAGCCACCTGGATCGTCTTGAATCAACTCTGCGGTGCACGATGCACCGACCAACATGGCTTTGGGCGAGAAGCGCTCAAAGGCTTCGCGCGCTGCTGTCTTGAACAATTCAGCGGTATCGCCGCCCAAATCACGTGCTTGGAACGTGGTGTAGGTGACAGGTGGGCGTTTTTGCAAACGCTCAATCATGGTGAACAACAAGTCTGCGTAGGTATCGCCCTGCGGTGCATGCAACACGTAATGCACCTCTTCCATGGCCGTGGCGATTCGCATCGCGCCGACATGGGGAGGTCCTTCGTAAGTCCAGAGAGTGAGTTGCATGGCTCTGGTTCCTTTAAGCGGCCAGGCGCATGCGGCGCACCAAGGGACGGGTGAAAAGTTCGGCCAAATCGCCCGCTTGGTCATAGCCTTGGATGGGCGTGAACACCAACTCAATGGCCCACTTGGTGGTCATGCCCTCAGACTCCAGGGGGTTGGCCAAGCCCAAGCCGCACACCACCATGTCGGGGTGCAAAGCGCGGCAGCGATCAAGTTGTTTCTCGACGTGCTGGCCTTCCGATAAAAACGTGCCCTCAGGCAACATGGCCAGCTCCATGGCCATGTGTTGGCGGTGCAAATAGGGTGTGCCGACTTCCAACAATTTCATCCCCAGTTCACGCGACAAAAACCGCGCCAAAGGAATTTCAAGCTGGGAGTCAGGGAAGAAAAAGATGCTCTTGCCGGCCAACTGCAGCTTGGCGCGGGTTAAGGCCGTGGTCGCTCTGGCCATCGGGCCTGCAACTGCTGCTTCAAATCGTTCTTGAGGCACATTGAACGCGTTGGCAGCAGATTGCAACCATGCCGTAGTGCCTTCAATGCCAAGTGGGAAAGGAGCAGGCAACAAACTGGCACCCCGCGCCTGCAAGGCCTTGGCGGTGTCAGCTAAAAACGGTTGCGCCAGCAACAAGCGCGTGCCAGGGCCGATGGCCACCATGTCGTCGGCACGACGAGGTGGGAAAAAGCGAACTCGCTCAATGCCCATTTGATTCAGGATGCGCAAAAACTGATCTTCCACCACGTCAGCCAAAGTGCCGACAACGACCAATTCCTGTGCTCCGGTTTCAATCGCCTTGGGCAGACCTGGCACCATCGATGCCAAACAGGCATCTTCGCCTTGTGTGAATGTGGTTTCAATACCACTTCCCGAATAATTGAGCACACGCACTGAGGATGCATGCTGCACTGAAAGTCTGGCGGCTGCACGTGACAAATCAAGCTTGATGACCTCGGATGGACACGAGCCCACCAAGAACAGCAACTTGATCTCTGGACGACGCGCCAGCAGTTGATTGACCACCCGATCGAGTTCGGTATTGGCGTCTGACAGCCCTGCCAAATCGCGCTCATCAATGATGGCTGTCGCAAAGCGGGGCTCTGCAAAAATCATGACACCTGCTGCCGACTGAATGAGGTGGGCGCAGGTGCGCGAGCCCACCACCAAAAAGAACGCGTCTTGAATCTTTCGGTGCAACCAGATGATGCCAGTTAAGCCGCAGAAGACCTCGTGTTGGCCACGTTCGCGCAACACGGGCGCATCGCTGCAACCACCTGCCGTTTTCACTGGGATGGGAAAGCTCACCACGCTCATGCCAAAGCCCCCTGATACACATGAGGGTCAGCTGATGCAGCGCGCAATTGCGCCTCTTGATCTAAGCGTGCCGCCCGCAACTTGAGGATAAATTGCCCAGCGTTGACAAGGTAAGTGGCATAGGCTGCCAATGCCAAATACATCAACTCAACACCTTGCAATTTTTGGCTAAAGGTTGCGTACAAATAAGCGGTGTGAAGCGCCAGCACCAGCATGCTGAAGACGTCTTCCCAAAAAAAAGCGGGCGCAAACAAGTAGCGCCCAAAGACCACTTTTTCCCAAATACAACCTGTGATCATGATGGTGTAAAGCGCCAAGGTTTTGACCACCACGCTTTGGTTGGCAATTTCCAAGCCCTGACCGGTGAACAAATACCTCAAGACAAAGAACAAGCTTCCTAAAAAAATGAAAAACTGAATGGGCGCCAGCAATCCCTGAACAAAAGTCCAATAAGTGCTGTCACGACGCAGTCTTTCTTCTGGGGTGTAAAGCGGTCGGCGCGCCAAGACCCTGCTGTCGATTGCGTGTGTCAAAGTTGGTATTTTTTCAGCCATGGGGGCAATTTATTCCCTCTTTCCTGAATTGTCAACTTAGATTGACGTAAACACTTAGTTACATACAAATAAATACCCGACTCGATTAGTAGGACAAAAATAAGCTTTGACCAAAGTCAAGTCAGCGCGTTAAATGGAAAAAATCGAAATGAACACGCTGCTGTGCAATGTTCTTTCACCAAGCAGGAGACACGGGAATGGACAACTCAAATCAGAGCAATGGCAACAGGGCGGAAAGCCCCCATTTCCCTGAAAACAGCGAGGAAGGGCATTGGCGAGGATTCGGTGCGCCAGCCAACAGCCGGTTCGATGGCACCCCGGGTTCTGCCCCCATCGTTGCGGCCACATCCGCCACAACCGTGGCTGTTTTGGCACGTACCATTCAAAACGAAATCATCCCCCGTTTGATGATGGCCCATCGCACACCCACAGAGTGTGCAATGCCCAATTTGGTCATTCCCTACAGCATCAGCGGTGCAGATGTCACCAACTTTGTCAATCTCTTGTTAGAAGGAAGACAATCTGATGGCCTGGATTGGATTGAAGAAGCCCGTGGCAAGGGCGTCAGCATCGAGTCCATCTTTTTGAACCTGTTAGCACCAGCTGCGCGGCAATTGGGCGAGCTATGGGAAGATGACGAACGCGACTTCACCGAGGTCACCCTGGGCTTGGCCGAGCTGCACAAAATTTTGCACGTGTTGCCTTCCATGAGCGAGTTGCACAAACAATACGTGCCCAATGGCTTGTCGATTTTGCTCATGCCCTCGCCCGGTGACCAGCATACATTTGGCTTGGCCATGGTGGCCGAATTTTTCCAGCGGGATGGTTGGGCAGTCGATGGCGGCACTTTTGCAGCCGCCGACAATCCAGCGCTCTTGGTCAAGGCCAAACGTTACGATGCCGTCGGATTTTCATTGGCAACTGGCCTGGGTTTTAACCGTTTACAAGACTGCATTTCAGCCATTCGAAAAACGGTCAGCCCAGACAAATTGTGCATAATTGTTGGTGGCCCTTTTTTCGTAGACAACCCAGACAAAGTCAGCCTTGTGGGTGCCGACCTCTTTGTCCAAGAGGCCAATTTAGCCCCTGGCATGGTCCAAAAGTACATTCAAGCCAACGTGTCCTCCAATTAATTTAACTTTGTGAAGTATTCCCTATGAACACCAGTTTTCAAACAGCATCGGAGCAATCGCCCGGGCGATTTGGAAATGCACAAAGTCTATTGGGTCACTTAGATGCCAATGTCATTTCCAACTTGATCACCACCACCGCCGACGTGGTGCTCGTGATGGACGAGAATGGCTTCATTGAAGACGCCGCATTTGCCAACGAAGAGTTGCTGAAGATTGGTCGAGCCCATTGGATTGGCAAGCCATGGGGGCAAACAGTCACCGAGGAAAGCAAAAACAAAGTCAACGCCTTGCTCAAAGACATGAGTGGCGGCAAGAGCACCAAATGGCGCCAACTCAACCAATCGGCTGAAAATGGCACCGACTTGCCCTTGTCCTATTCGGTTGTCACCGTGCCATCAGGCCAACAAGATGGCCGCGTTCGTGCCTTGGCCTTTGGCCGTGATCTGAGGCCCCAAGCAGCGCTTCAACAAAAAGTGCTCAACGCCCAACGCGCCATGGAGCGCGATTATTGGCACCTTAAAAACGTAGAAACCCGTTACCGCTTGTTGTTTCAGGTTTCGTCTGAGGCCATGCTGATTCTCAACGCAGACACTGAAAAGTTAGAAGACAGCAACCCTGCTGCTTTTGAGTTGTTGGGCGGCGATCTGCACAAATCTGGCTGGTCCATCGCCTCCGGTTTGGACAAAGCCAGTTCGGTCGCTTTCAGCAAAGCATTCGCTGAGCTTCTTGCCAGCGGCCAAACTGCGCCCATCAATTTGACCCTTCCGCAAGGAGGCATCAAAGTATTGGCCCATATTTCACTGTTTAGGCAAGAAAAGTCAGCTCACTTTCTCATTCGCCTTATTCCTAACCAGACGCGCCCGTCTTTGTCTGCCAACAACCAAACCCGACAGTTGTTGTCTGAGGTGATGGAGAGTGCGCCCGACGCCTTGGTTGTCACTGACACGAATGGCATGGTCCTGTCAGCCAATCGCTCCTTTTTGCAATTGGCCCAGGTCAGCAACGAGGCCCTGGTTCAAGGCGAGCCACTAGACCGATGGCTTGGTCGGGCTGGCGTCGAAATGAAGGTCCTGCTGTCAAACCTGAAACAGCGCGATGTTGTCAGATTGTTTGCAACTCGCATGCGCGGAGATCTCGGCTCTGCCACTGAAGTTGAAATTTCTGCTGTGTCCGTCACCAGCGGTGAGCAACCTTGTTTGGGCTTCACCATCCGAGATATCAGCTTGCGTTTGGGCGCAGAAGCCAAATCCAGCAACGATGTGTTCCGCTCCAGGGGGCAAATGACCGAATTGGTAGGACGTGTTCCTCTCAAAGACATTGTGAGCGAAACCACCGATCTGATTGAACAAATGTGCATCGAAGCCGCGTTGGAGCTCACTGGGGACAATCGCTCATCTGCCGCAGAAATGCTGGGCTTGTCGCGCCAAAGCTTGTACGTCAAACTGCGCCGTTTCGGCATCAACGTACCAGACAACGAGCCGGAAGTCTAAACCGCACCCAAGACATTGAGGCGCCTTGACCACGGCGCCGTCGGTGTAAACCATAGGATGTGTAAATTTAACTTGACACCCCAGTGTGTCATGAGTAAAACACATACCATGGCCCTCCCTCAACTGTCCGCAGTCACTGAGTTATTCAAACCCATCACTTGGTTTCCACCGATGTGGGCCTTCGCTTGCGGTGTGATCGCCTCTGGCGTGGCCATGGATGGCAAGTGGGTTTTGGCAGCCATAGGCGTTGCTTTGGCAGGCCCCTTCGTTTGCGCCACCAGCCAGGCGGTGAACGATTGGTTTGACCGCCATGTCGATGCCATCAACGAACCCCAACGCCCCATACCTTCGGGCCGCATGCCTGGCCGCTGGGGTCTTTACATCGCCATTCTGTGGACCTTGGTCTCTTTAGGGGTTGCCAGCCTTTTAGGCCCTTGGGGCTTTGGCGCTGCCGTGGTCGGCTTGATCTTGGCCTGGGCCTACAGCGCACCACCTTTTCGCTTCAAAGAAAACGGCTGGTGGGGCAATGCGGCTTGCGGCATCAGCTACGAAGGCATCGCTTGGACAACGGGGGCTGCAGTGATGGCAGGTGGGCAAATGCCCGACAAACGTTCTTTGTTGCTGGCACTTTTGTACAGCATCGGCACCCACGGCATCATGACTTTGAATGATTTCAAAGCGGTGCAAGGCGATCGCGAAATGGGCGTGCGATCGCTGCCCGTCCAACTGGGTGTTCAATCGGCTGCAGGCGTGGCCTGTTGGTTCATGGCCTTGCCGCAAGTCATCGTGATCATTTTGCTGTTTGCATGGGGCTGTCCGTCGCAAGCCTTGGCAGTGACTGTCTTGCTGGGCGTTCAGCTTGTGATGATGGACTATTTTTTAACGCGGGTAATGCAACGCGCCCTCTGGTACAGCGGCTTTGGTGTGCCGTTTTTTGTGGCAGGGATGATGGTCAGTGCCTTCGCCCTGCGCGGTTTACTTTCATAAGGTGATGACATGAGCTCTATCGAAACTTTCGATGTGGTGGTGGTAGGCGGTGGTCCTGCAGGTGCTACAGCCGCTCACACGTTGGCCCAGCGGGGACATTCTGTTTTGCTATTGGACAGAGCAGGTCGCATCAAACCATGTGGCGGTGCGATCCCGCCTAGGTTGATCAAAGACTATGACATTCCAGACCATCTGTTGGTGGCCAAGGCGCAATCTGCACGCATGATTGCACCCAGCAACCACGGCGTTGATATTCCCATCGACAACGGTTTTGTGGGCATGGTGGATCGCGCAGAATTTGACGAATGGTTGCGCGAGCGTGCCGCAAGTGCAGGCGCTGTGAGGCGCATTGGCACCTTTGAAAAACTAACCCGCGACACAGACGGTGTAAGCATCTTGCATTTTGAAGCACGTGAGCATCAGCAACGGGGCGCCGGCAAGCCCGCCATGGTCAAGGCCCGCACCATCATTGGGGCAGATGGCGCCAAATCACAAGTGGCAAGGCATGCGGGCGTCACGGGTGCCGCAGAAACTCAGTACGTTTTTGCGTACCACGAGATTGTGAAGGCCCCAGAAGTAAAGCCAGCTGGCTATGACGGTACACGCTGCGATGTGTATTACCAAGGTAAATTGTCACCTGACTTTTACGGTTGGGTGTTTCCCCATGGCAACACCTTGAGCATTGGCACAGGCAGTGCCGACAAAGGTTTTTCGCTGCGCAATGCGGTGAGCGAATTGCGCAAAGCATCCGGTCTGGGTGACAGCGAAGTGCTCAGGCGCGAAGGTGCACCTTTGCCCATGAAACCTTTGAAAAAATGGGACAACGGCCGTGATGTCGTGTTGGCGGGAGATGCAGCAGGCGTGGTTGCCCCCGCTTCAGGTGAAGGCATTTACTACGCCATGTACAGCGGTGAGTTAGCGGCTCACGCGGTTGAAAAAGTGTTGCACACAGGCGATGCCAAAAATTTACAGATGGCGCGCAAACAATTTATGAAAGAGCACCGCACGGTGTTCACGGTGCTGGGCATCATGCAATGGTTCTGGTACAGCACTGAAAAGCGGCGCGAGCGCTTTGTCAAAATTTGCGAAGACCGCGATGTGCAGCAACTCACGTTTGAGTCTTACATGAATAAAAAATTGGTACGCAAAAAACCCATGGCGCACGTGCGTATTTTCTTCAAAGACATGGCGCACTTGTTGGGCATGGCGAAAGTGTGAGCCTCGAAGACATTTATCAAACCCCTTGGGTGGTTGACATCGCCATTGGTTTTATTCTGATCGAGACTGCCGCCTTGTGGGCCTTTCACCGAATCACCGGTCGTGGTTTGGCTATTCAAGATTTTTTACTCACTGTGCTCTCGGGCTTGTCACTCATGCTTGCTCTGCGTTGTGCGCTAACACCCGGACTTTGGCCCGGTATGGCCTTGTTTCTCATCACAGCGGGCCTCGCTCATGGGGCTGATTTAAGAGCACGAGCCAAAGCCAAGCAAGATGGTCATTGACGCCCCATCAGACCCTCCAAAGCGCCAGCGTGTCTTGGTCCTGGGTGCAACGGGCACCATTGGGCAAGCAAGCGTCAAGTCTTTGCTGAAAGAAGGCCACGAGGTGGTGTGCTTCATTCGCGCCAAAGCTGGCGTCAATGGCAAACTGAGCTTGCAAGATTGGCAGGCCAAATTGCCAGGCGCTGTTTTTCGCACAGGCGATGTGACCCACTTAAATTCCTTAACCCGTGATGGGTTTGCAGGCGAGCAATTTGACACGATTCTGTCTTGCTTGGCGTCTCGCACCGGCAACCCCCAAGATGCCTGGGCCATTGACCATGCAGCCCACATGTTGGCCTTGAAAGTGGCGCAGGGCGCTGGCGTGAAACACTTTGTGCTGCTCTCGGCCATCTGCGTCCAAAAACCTTTGCTTACTTTTCAACATGCCAAGCTGGCTTTTGAAGACGCCTTGGTGAAGTCGGGCATGGGCTATGCCATCGTCAGGCCCACCGCATTTTTCAAATCGCTGTGCGGTCAAATTGAAAGGGTGCGCAAAGGCAAACCCTTTTTGCTGTTTGGCGACGGTCAACTGACCGCTTGCAAGCCCATCAGCGACCACGATCTGGGCAATTACTTGGCGCAGTGCGTCAGCGACCCTGCTTTGCGCAACCGAATCTTGCCCATTGGTGGGCCCGATCCGGCCATCACGCCTTTGCAACAAGGCGAGTATCTTTTTGCATTGCTCGGCAAAACACCTCGATACAGCCATGTGCCGGTCAAGATGATGGATGTGATCATCGGCACTTTGTCTTTTTTGGGCCGCTTCATGCCGTCATTGGCCAACAAAGCTGAACTGGCTCGAATTGGCCGTTACTACGCCACCGAGTCAATGCTGGTCTGGGACGAATCGCAAGGCCGCTACGACGCCGATGCCACGCCTTCTACAGGGCAAGACACCCTGTGGGATTGCTACCGAGCCTTGGTCAGTGGAAAGATCACTCTAGAACGCGGCGATCACGCGGTTTTTTGAGTCTGTCAAGGACAGACTTGACTTCTTTAGCGATAATCGAGGGTTTTGTCTGGCACCTCGATTTTGAACGCACCCCACGCCCCCGCAAGTCTCACTGAACTGGAAACGGCCAGGGAAAAAGTTCGCCAGCTAGAAGCCGATTTGGCAAAAGCCAGAAAAGCGGCTGGAATCAGTTCAAAAGATACCCCACAAGATGGGGCCTATTTGGCCAGCGCCCTGCGCCAAACGCACATCAGCGTGCGCGGTGCCCGCACCCACAATCTCAAAAACATTGACCTCGACATCCCCCGCAACCAGCTGGTGGTCATCACAGGCTTAAGTGGATCGGGCAAGTCGAGCTTGGCCTTTGACACCTTGTATGCCGAAGGTCAGCGCCGATATGTTGAAAGCTTGTCGGCTTATGCCCGCCAGTTTTTGCAACTCATGGACAAGCCCGATGTCGATTTGATTGAGGGCCTTTCGCCTGCCATTTCCATCGAGCAAAAAGCCACCAGTCACAACCCGCGCTCCACCGTTGGCACCGTGACTGAAATTCACGACTACTTGCGTTTGCTGTTTGCACGCGCTGGCACGCCTTACTGTCCTGATCACAACTTGGCGTTGCAAGCCCAAACCGTGAGCCAGATGGTTGACGCCGTTTTAGAGTTGCCAGAAGACACTCGCCTCATGATCGTGGCACCCATTGCGCGCGAACGCAAAGGCGAATTTGAGAAAGTCTTCGAGCAAATGCAGGCTCTGGGCTATGTGCGCTTTCGCATCAATGGTCAAACCTATGAGGTGGAAGATTTGCCCACCCTCAAGAAGACCGAAAAGCACGACATCGATGTGGTGGTTGACCGACTGAAAATTCGCCATGAAGCTGAAGCGCCTGCACGCGATGCATTGCGCCAGCGCATTGCCGAGAGTTTTGAAGCCGCTCTGCGCTTGGCCGAGCAACGTTCCGTGGCGGTAGAAATGGACACGGGCAAGGAATACCTGTTCAACGCCAAATTTTCATGCCCAGTTTGCCACTATGCCATTGCTGAGCTCGAGCCACGATTGTTCTCTTTCAACTCCCCCATGGGCGCTTGCACCACCTGCGATGGCTTGGGTACCACCGAAGTTTTTGACATCGACCGCGTGGTGGCATTTCCCAGTCTGAGTTTGGCAAGTGGCGCCATCAAGGGCTGGGACAGGCGCAATGGCTTTTACTTCAGCATGCTGGAAAGCTTGGCCAAGCATTACGCATTTGATGTGGAAGCACCCTTCGAATCTCTGCCAGATGCAGTGCGCCACAGCATTTTGTGGGGCTCGGGCGAAGAACACATCAAATTCAGTTACATCATGGAGTCGGGTGCATCTAAGGGCAAAAAGGTGTCTAAAAAGCACCCCTTCGAAGGCATCATTCCCAACCTCACGCGCAGGTACAAAGAAACCGATTCCAGCGTGGTTCGCGAAGACTTGGCGCGCATGCGCAGTCACCATGCTTGCTCAGATTGCAAGGGCACTCGTTTGCGCCGCGAAGCTCGTCATGTGCGTGTGGGCGAGGGCCCACAAGCGCGTGCTATTTACGAAGTGAGCCACGTTACTTTAGGCGAAGCCCAGACCTATTTTCAAAGTTTGAAACTGCGTGGCGCCAAAGCCGAAATTGCCGACAAAGTAGTGTCTGAAATTGGCTCCCGCTTGAAGTTCTTGAACGATGTGGGTCTGAATTATTTAAGCCTCGACCGCAGTGCCGACACCCTCTCGGGCGGCGAAGCGCAGCGCATTCGCTTGGCCAGCCAAATTGGCTCAGGCCTCACGGGTGTGATGTATGTGCTGGACGAGCCCAGCATTGGTTTGCACCAACGCGACAACGATCGCCTGATTGGCACGCTCCAACATTTGCGCGACATTGGCAACAGTGTGTTGGTGGTGGAGCATGACGAAGACATGATTCGCATTGCCGACCATGTGATTGACATGGGCCCTGGCGCTGGCGTGCATGGAGGTCGTGTGATGGCACAAGGCACTTGCAATGATATTTTGCAAGCACCTGATTCATTGACGGGCCAGTATTTGTCGGGGCGCAAAGCCATTGAAGTGCCGGCCAAGCGGCATGCACCCAGCAAAGACTTTATTGAAATTGTGGGTGCTCAAGGACACAATTTAAAAAATGTACGAGCGGCCTTTCCCGTCGGTCTTTTAACTTGCGTCACAGGCGTATCGGGTTCAGGCAAGTCCACCTTGGTCAACGAGACTTTGTACACCGCTGCTGCGCGCAGCATCCACCGTGCGCACGATGAGCCTGCTGCCCACGAAGATATTTTGGGTCTCTACCATTTCGACAAGGTGATCAACGTTGACCAGTCTCCCATTGGCCGCACACCCCGCAGCAACCCGGCCACTTACACAGGCTTGTTCACACACATTCGCGACCTCATGACCGAGGTGCCGGCTGCGCGCGAACGCGGTTACGGTCCAGGTCGCTTCAGCTTCAATGTGAACGCATCCAATGGCGGTGGTCGGTGTGAAGCATGCCAAGGCGACGGTATGGTCAAAGTTGAAATGCACTTCTTGCCTGACGTTTATGTGCCTTGCGACGTGTGCCACGGCCAACGCTACAACCGCGAGACTTTGGAGATTTTGTACAAAGGCAAAAACATTGCACAAATGCTCGACATGACGGTAGAGGCGGCGTTTGAGTTTTTCAATGCGGTGCCTGCCATTGCTCGAAAACTGCAAACCTTGCTCGATGTAGGTTTGAGCTACATCCGATTAGGCCAAGCCGCCACCACCTTGTCGGGTGGTGAAGCACAGCGTGTGAAATTGGCACTGGAATTGTCCAAGCGTGACACGGGCCGTACGCTTTATATTTTGGACGAGCCCACGACAGGTTTGCACTTTGCAGACATTGCCTTGTTGCTCAAAGTCTTGCACCAACTGCGCGATGCGGGCAACACCATCGTGGTCATTGAGCACAACCTGGATGTGATCAAAACAGCCGATTGGTTGATCGACATGGGCCCCGAAGGTGGCTCAGGGGGTGGCACAGTGGTGGGTGTAGGCACCCCCGAATCACTGGCGCAGAACCCTGCCAGCTTTACAGGACGCTACTTAAAACGTTTGCTTGAAAAATAATCAAGCCTGCGCGGCTGCTTTGAGAAGATCGCGCGTCCGCAAAGCTTCATGGCGGGCCGCTTGCGCAAAATCAACGCCCGATGACGCATACAATATAGCGCGCGAAGAACTCACAACGACAGCGCCAGTGGTCGCGCCATTGCTTTGTCGGTAACCTGCCTTGATGGTAGCCTCTGCATCGCCGCCTTGGGCACCAACACCCGGAATGAGCAAGGGCAAGGTGGGCGCCAAACTTCGCACTCGCTCAATTTCAGCAGGATAGGTGGCACCCACCACCAAACCCAATTGACCATTCAAGTTCCAGGGACCCTGCGCTAGCTTTGCAATGTGCTCGTAAAGCAAAGGCTGGCCTTCCACAGATGCCAAACGTTGGTTTTGCAAATCATCACCACCAGGGTTGGAGGTACGGCAGAGCAAAAAAGCACCTTTGCCGTGGTATTTCAAATAGGGTTGCAAAGAGTCAAAGCCCATGAAGGGTGACAAAGTGACTGCATCCGCGTCATAACGCTCAAACGCTTCTTTGGCATATTGCTCGGCCGTAGAGCCAATGTCACCTCGCTTGGCGTCCAAAATGACCGGTACATGCGGCGCACTGCGGCGCATGTGTGCCATGAGTTTTTCCAATTGGTCTTCGGCGCGGTGCGCGGCAAAGTAAGCAATTTGGGGCTTGAAGGCAATGGCCAAGTCGGCCGTGGCATCAACAATTTGCGCGCAAAAGTCATAAATTTTGCTAGCGTCGCCCTTCATGCCAGCGGGAAACTTACTGGGCTCGGGGTCGAGACCCACACACAAGAGGGAGCCGTTTTGGCGCTCAGCGCTTTGCAGTTGTTCTAAGAAGGTCATGGCTCGATTTTAAAGGCTCAAGTGGCAAGACCCAATCTCACAAGCTTATCGGTCATTTGGCACTAAGATCCCCCCATGCATTCACTGACAACACGACAATGGGTGGTCTTGGCGCTCTTAACTGTGGTTTGGGGGCTCAATTGGCCTGTGATGAAGTTAGGCGTCACGGGCTTTCCACCCCTGACATTTCGGATGCTGTGCTTGCTCATTGGCACCCCCGTTTTGGGGCTTGGCCTTTTGGCTATGAAGGTGCCTTTTCGAATTCCCAAGCAGTACTGGCGTGAATTGTTGGTGCTGGCCATTTTTAACATGTTCATTTGGCATGCCTTGATCATCTTGGCCGTGCAGTATTTGTCCAGTGGCAGATCGGCCATTTTGGGGTACACCATGCCTATCTTTTCGGCCTTGATTGGCGCTTTTGTATTTCACAATCAACTGAGCAAGCGTGCTTGGGGTGGCGTTGCCGCTGCAGCATTAGGCGTTGTTCTTTTGCTTTGGCACGAATTGGCCAATCTGACTGGCAAGCCTGTGGGCGTGTTGTTGGCCTTGGTCGCTGCCAGCACTTGGGCGCTTGGTACACAAATGCTACGCCGAACCACAATCCCTTTGCCAACGCTCACCTTGTCGTTTTGGATGACGGCCATGACCACCGTGGTGATGGTTGTTTTGGCCTTTGTTTTTGAATCAGATCGCTGGCAAGAACCCACGCCCACGCATTGGGTCTCTATTCTTTACAACGCTTTGTTGGTGTTCGGGTTTGCTCATTCCGCCTGGTTTTATTTGGCCCGTGGTTTACCGCCAGTGGCCTCCACCTTGAGCGTCATGATGATCCCCATTTTGGGGGTGTTCAGCGGGGCATGGGCTTTGAATGAAATACTTCATTGGCAAGATTGGGCGGCCATGGGCCTGATGGTCGTTTCAATTGCCAGTGTGCTGTGGCCATCGCAAGCCGCCAAACCTGAAGCAGCTTAGGCGCTGTTTGGCTGCATCAAACTGGCAGCCCAACACAAGTCGGCCCAAGCCTTGGCTTTGTCTGCTTGGTTGCGCAGCAAGTAAGCTGGCGGATAGGTTACCACCACAGGAATGCCCTTGAAACTTTGCACTTGTGAGCGCAACTTGCCTAACGGCTCTGAACTTTGCAACAAGGCCAGCGCAGCCGTTCTGCCCATGGCCAAAATCACTTTGGGTTGAACCAACTCAACTTGACGCGCCAAATAAGTGGCGCAATGCGACACCTCGACTTGACTGGCATTGCGACCCACTGGCGTGCGGCATTTCAAGGCATGCGTTAAATAAACTTGCTCCCTCGTGAGGCTGAGTGCCTTCAACATATTGTCTAGCAATTGGCCTGCCGGTCCTGCAAAACTTCGCGCCTCTTTGTCCTCATCGTCGCCAGGCGCATCGCCCACAATCATCCAATCGGCTGCAGCCAAACCTTCGCCCAAAATGGCTTGCTGGCGAGATTGGCTGAGGCCACAGCCTGTGCAAGAAGCCACAGCCGTCTGAATTTGTACCCAGTCCATGCGGGCAATGCCTTCTGGCAAATTCGAAATGTCCACAATGGGGACTGACAGCAATTGGGATGCACTGGCTGCAGATGTGGCAGCAGGTTTTGCAGCAGTCTTGTGAACTGGTGAAGCGACAGGCTCTACAAGCTTGACATCAGAGGACGCCACGTCAGACAAGGCGCGTGTTGTTGGCGGCATCCAAACTCGCACACCCATTTCCGCTAGCATGGCGCGCTGGCGGTCGTCCAATTCAAAATGGGTGGCGTTGTCGTCCACCGGGACACTTGTTTCTTCAGTCATTGCTTAGGCTTTTAGAGGCATGCTCATGACCACCGCAGACTCTCGGGTGGTTCGACCAGCAGGATAGTAATCTTTTCTTAAACCAACTTGTTGAAAGCCAAAACTTTTGTACAAGTTCAAGGCGGGTGCATTGCTTTCTCGCACCTCGAGCCACAAGCAACTGGCGCCATGGGTTTGCGACCAGAAGCACAAAAATTGCAACAAACAACGCGCCCAACCTTGTCGCTGATAGGCTGGCGCAACGGTGATGTTGAGCAAATGGACTTCGTCAATCACTTGCATGGCCACAAAGTAGCCGACCAGCTGTTCTTCTGCCACCAACCGATGCGCCACATTGCCAGCCTTCAAGGCGTCTTTGAAATTGCCCAATGTCCATGGGTGACTGTATGCCGTTTGTTCAATCGCCAACACTGCTTCTAAGTCGGCTTCGGTCATGGTGAGCAGCTGCACCCTGATCTCCGGTGTCAGCAATTGCTTCAGCTCTGGTGGCCACAAATTCATGGTGAATGGGGGTCAGGTGTCAAGCAACGGGCTTGGTTTTGGCCCGTTGGATGGCCTCGCGTTCTGCGGTGGTCTGTGCCACTTTGTCGCGAATGTAGAGCGGCTGAACCGCTTCTGGTGCAACAGCTTGTTGGCTGGCCCACAAGACAGGCGCCATGCGCAGCAAAGCCAAAGCGTGGGGCACTGCTGAAATACAGAGCAAGGAGACGCCGTTTGATTCAAATTCTTGCAAAGGAAAGCGGTCTTTGTAAACTTCAAATCCATTGCCGGCCAACACCAAGTTAGGCAAGCCCAACTGGCTCAGAAGTTTAGCCATCGCTTCTGGCGGCCCCACCTGCAAGGGCCGCACGGATGTCCATTGAGAAGTGGCGCCTTGCCACTCATACACCCCCACATAAACCTCGCCCATCCTAGCGTCCATCACAGACGCCATGTACCCATCTGGCGAAGCTTCTAACGTAGGCGGCGAATCGAGTGTTGCGCTGTTTTGCTCATGGGCCAGTCTGTAGCGCGCGTCTTCGGCCACTGCCTTCAAACTGTCGATGGGAATGACTTTTAAATTGGCGCCCAAAGCAAGGCCTTGAGCCACCGCACAGGCCGTTCTGAGGCCTGTGAAAGAACCAGGCCCTTGGCCCACCACCAAAGCTGTCAACTCAGACAATGGCAATTGCGCTTGCGCAAGCAAAGCATGGGCCGTGGGAATCAATTGTGCCGAGGCATTGGCACCCCCCAAGCCATGGTGATGCCAAGTTTGTTGGCCGTTCGACAAGGCGACCGACATCATGTCGGTGCTGGTGTCAAAGGCCAAAAATTTCAATGCTTGGTTCATCAGTTCAATGCGGCTTCGTTTCAAGGATCAAGATTTGAGCATGCTTTGGCGCACGCCAAACAAAATGCCACCCGTGACCAGGGCCAAACCAGCCCACAAATTCCAAGACAAGGGCTCACCCAAGAAAAAAACCGCACCGAGCGCAGACAAGCCTGGCACCAAGGCAGTGATCATGGTGGACTTGACGGGGCCAAATGCACGAATCATTTGCGTGAAGGTGATGCCCGAGATGACCACCGAACCAATGCCTTGGAAGGCGGCTTGAAACAGAATTTCTGACCATGAAGCTTGTGCCATGTGACTTGGCAGCACATTGAAATTCACCAGCAAGGCATAAGCGGGCACAAAACTCACCAACGCAAATGCAGTAATGGCCATCGTGGCGCGCACTGCATCTAAACCATATCGACGCACCGTGACGCTGTAGGCAGACCAACAGAATGCAGCCATCATGAACAACAGGTCGCCCATCCAAACATCCCCGCCTTCAAAGGCTTTGAGCAAACTCATGCCACCCACCAAAATGTCGCCACACACTATCATGGCCAAACCAATGGCTCGGTTGGCACCAATTTGCTCACGCAAAAAAAGCCACATCAGCAAACTGGTCCACAGCGGCAAGCTCCCTGGCATGAGCACAGAAGCGTGTCCCGCAGGCGCGTAGAAAAATCCAATGTAAGCCAGCACGGCATACAAGAAGCCGCCTACCATGCCCGCCTGCACCGTGATGTTCAAAGGCAATGGCGACAAACCAAACAGGGAGCCCACTTTTTCACCGTGCTGCCGGGCTTCCCGCATCAGCCACCAGGCCCATGGCAAGAGCACACTGCTAGCGCCCAGAATACGGGCGCATGCAATGTCCAAAGGCAAGAGCACATGAGATGCTGAGGCCCGGGCCACAATGATGAAGGACGTCCAAATGAGAACCGTGATCACGGCCGCTAAACGGCCAATGCTGAGTTGTGAGAAAGCCATGTCCCAATGATACGTCCTGACAATGGTGCAAGCGGGCAAGGACGGCTAGACTTCAGGGATGCTCAGTTCTCGCTTTCCCCTTTCTATCCAGACGGCTTGGGCCATGGCCTTGTTCTTGGCTTTGCAAAGCTTCACCGCCATGGCCAAGCCTCTTGTCAAAAAACCTGACATTGCGCAGTTGCCTGAGCCTGTTGCTCTGGCATTTAAACAAGCCAATGTTCCACTGAGCGCTGTCAGTGTCATGGTCACCCCTTTGACCCCCAACACGGCTTCTTTAATGCCCCCCAAGCCGAGGTTAAGCCTTCATGCCAATGCAGAGATGAACCCTGCTTCCGTCATGAAACTCATCACCACGTCGGCAGGCTTGTCCCTGTTGGGGCCAGACTTCACTTGGCGCAATCAAGTCTGGGTGGATGGCCCCGTGAAAGAGGGCATCTTGCAAGGTAACCTGTATTTCAAAGGCAGCGGCGATCCCAAATTGGTTTTAGAACGCCTTCAAACCTTGCTGCAAGATGTGATGGCCAAGGGCATTCGAGAAGTCAAAGGCGACATCATTTTGGATGGCAGTATTTTTGACCTGCCCGCAAAAAATCCTGCAAGCTTTGACGATGAGCCTCTGAGGCCCTACAACGTTGCACCGCAAGGTCTTTTATTGAACTTCAATGCCATGTTGTTCAAGTTCACGCCCGATGCCGCGCGAGGCGAGGCCACCATTGAAAGCGAGCCACCGCTTGCCAATGTTCAATGGCCCAGCAGCGTGCCGTTGTCGGGGGGGCCATGCCAGGATTGGAGAATCCAACTGAGGGCCGACTTTTCCAAACCAGACAAGGTGCAATTCAACGGCACCTACCCCAAAGCCTGTGGCGAGCAAAAATGGCCCGTCGCTTATGTGGAGCCGCAATCCTTTGGACTCAGGATGGTCCAAGCCATGTGGCGTCAAGCAGGCGGCCAACTGAAAGGGCAGGTACGCCATGGCCTCACGCCAACTCAAGGCACGCTGTGGCATGAAGCCTCTTCACTCCCATTGACCGATATCGTGGCGGACATCAACAAGTTTTCCAACAACGTCATGGCACAGCAGCTGTTTCTCAGTCTCTCTAGCCAGCAAAACAGAGGCAGTTTTGAGGCATCTCGGCAGACGGTTTTGAAGTGGTGGTCGCAGAACTTAAAAGGGCAAAGTGTTCCCGTGCTAGACAACGGCTCGGGTCTTTCGCGAGAAGAGCGAAGCAATGCGCAAGCTCTCAGCGCCTTGCTGCACTTGGCAGCCCAAAGCCCCTATGCCAACGCCATGCAAAACTCGTTGGCCATTGCGGGTATCGACGGCACCATGGCACGGTTGAAAGACAGACAACCCAATTCTGTCGCCATTGGCAGAGCGCTTCTCAAATCTGGCAGCCTGAAAGATGTCGCCTCCTTGGCAGGCTATGTGGATGGTTTGAGTGGCCAACGCTATGTCTTTGTGGTGATTGTCAACCACCCCAACGCCAATGCCGTTCGCCCCGCCTTCGACAGGCTGCTGGAATGGACCGTGAGGGATGAGAAAAAGTCTTAGCTCAGCCTAGTAGTTACCCCATCACCTTTGCTTGGCGGTCTGCTTAAGATGAATCACAAAAGAACGGGCGTTCTTTTTTATTGCGTCTTTTAGCAAATCAAAACAATTCATACAAAGAGGTGAAAGATGAAATCCATAAAGTGGAAACTTGCACTGCTTGCTACAGCAACCGCCGCCTTTTTGGTGGGTTGCGGTGGTGGTGGCGCCGATCAAACCAGCCAACGCGCAGGCATCACATCCGTGAAAGTCATGGGCGACAGCCTGGCAGACAGCGGCACATTCAAAGGCATTCCCACCAACGGTCGAATTTTTTCGGTGCAAGACAGCGCCAGTGAGCCCAACACAGTTTGGACAGAACGCATTGCTGCACTTTTGGGCACCCCTCAACTTTGCAACTTTTTCAAATACACGGGTGCTGCAGCTTCCCCATTTTCCCTGGTGCCCGGTTGCTCTAGCTATGCTGTGGGCGGAGGTCGCATCAACAACATCAACCCTCAAACGGGTGGCGGTGCTTCACCTTTCTCCATCACTTATCAATTGCAAGTTGCATCTTCTGCAGGCAACTACAAAAGCACCGATTTGCTTCTCGTTGATGGCGGTGGCAACGATGCAGCCGATTTGGTAGGCGCTTACCTCAACGCCGCCAAAGATGGTGGCGCCAGTTATGCAGCCATGACGGGCACGCTCATTCCAGCAGCAAGCTTAGGCCCCATGTTGGCGGGCGGCCAATCAGGTATGGCACAAGCAGGCGGAGCCTATATGGTGGCCTTGGCAGACAAGTTTTACGGCAGCATCAAAGCCAACGCCTTAGACAAAGGTGCAGAGCGCATCGCTGTACTCAACATGCCTGGCATTACCAACACGCCTCGATTCCAAATGGTGTTGAGCGGTATTGCTGCATCTTATGGCGGCGGGGTTGCCGGTGCAGGTGCTCGTGCCCAATCAGAGGCTTTGTTCAAGTCATGGGTAGAGGCCTTCAATGCGCGCCTTGCCACTTTGGTGGCCAACGACAAACGCATTGTGTTGGTCGACTTCTACACGGCATTCAATGACCAAGTGGCCAACCCAGCGCAATATGGTTTAACCAATGTCACCACCCCTGCTTGCCCCATCACTGGCATGGGTGCCGACGGCTTGCCTTTGTACAACTTCCAAACTTGTACAGCGGCTGCATTGTCGGCCATGACACCGCCAGCAGGCGCAACGGGTGGCAGCAACTGGTGGCAAACCTATGCTTTCTCAGACGGCTTCCATCCCACACCATTGGGCTATCAGCTGCTGAGCCAGTTGGTTGCAAAGTCTTTAGCCACAGCAGGTTGGTTGTAAATCTCAGCGAAGGACAAAAATCATGAAATCTAAATTCTGCTTTGCGCTGTCAGCGATCACAGCACTCTCTGCACTTACTTTTGGTACCGTGGCTCAAGCTCAATCACAGGGCAGCTGGCTGGTTCGAGGCGGCATCATGCAACTTGCGCCGCAAGTCACAAGCGGCACCTTGACGGCCCCCTCACTTCCAGGCGCACAATCAAGTGTCAGCAACAGCACTCAATATGCGGGTGGCATCACTTACATGCTCAGCAACAGTGTGGCCATTGACTTGCCAATTGCTTTGCCTTTTAAACACAACCTCTATGGTGCTGGCAGCATCGCAGGCGTTGGCAAAATTGGTGATACCAAAGCCATTCCCGCCACTGTCATGGTGCAATACCGTTTTGGTGAGTCCAGTGGCATGTTTCGTCCTTACTTAGGCTTGGGCGTCACCTATGCCAAGTTCGATGGCGAGCACACCACCGCTGCACTTTCTGGGCTCACAGGTGGCACACCGCTTACGCCAACCACGCTGTCTATTCAATCCAAATTGGCTGCAACCATGCAAATGGGTGCTTCTTACAAAATTGATGAGCGTTGGTTTGTAGATGGTGCAATTACCAAAACGCCGCTGAAAACTCGCAACACTTTGTCCACCGGTCAAACCTTGGACATCACCCTTAACCCCATTGGCATTAGCTTGGGCGTGGGCATGCGTTACTAAGCGTTACGAAGCGAATGAAAAAAACACCCCTAGGGGTGTTTTTTTTGGTCAAGTCCTTTTGTTTTAAGCCCCTACAGCTTGTTCTTTGAAATTATTTTTAGGTTGCCGCCGACTGTGGGTCTTCTTTTGTGCAGGACTTTCCCATCCTGGAAACACAAGAACTGCTGGATGACATTGAAGGGCTATCGCAAAAATTTTTGCACGATCTATACCCAAATTAATGCGGTCATTTTCGATGGCCGAAATGGTCGGTTGAGGTATACCAGTGATCTCTGCCAATTGCCCTTGGCTAAGTTCTTGGAGTTCTCGCAAGATTCGGAGCGTTTCGCCAACGGTAACTTCAACTCTTTTTCTTGCGGGTTTAAATTCTGACATGTCAGTTCTTTTCGTAGTCATGTGGGGTTACCTCAACAACCTGAATCCTTAAAACTTTGGCGATCACTTGGTAAATGACTCGCCACTGCAAACTTAAACGAGATGAGCGATAGCCCGTCCACTTGCCAGTGAGCGCTTCATCGCGAAATCCCTTGATGCGCCGTAGCCCTGCAGGGCCAGAAAGTGTCGCAATGTTTTTCCAAGTTTCATACCGCTTCAATATCTCTGTGGGCACGCGTTTTGAAAGTTGCTTTTCGACATGACGGTGTTCTTGGATTTCCCACATGAGATCATCGTTACATACCATTTATAGTATGTCAACCTACAAAGGCTGTCAATGCATTTGATTGCGAATGCCCACCGAATCAGGCTGCTGCGCGATTGAGCCTATCTCGCACACCTTCCCACTCGGGGGTTTCGGGGGGTGTCTCAATCCAAATGGTTCGAACACCTCGCGCATCAAAATTGCGCAACACATTGAACAAGTCATGCGCAGCTTGCGTTGCGTTGGAGGGCATGGCGCGCCAAATCAAGCCAGCACCCATGCTTTCGTGAGAAGGTTTTTGGACAGACCACAATGCCAAGTTTTGGGTATGCGGCCCTAAGGCTAACAGCGCCTTTTGCCACTCAGCAGAACTCATCAAGCGAACTTTGGCTGTGGGCGCGTAATGGGATTCCAAGGTGCCCGAGGCTCGAGGAGCTTGTGTGTGAAGTGCTTCTGGACTGACCAGTTTCAAGCCGCATCCTTGCTCGATTTGAGTGCGACTGATTTGCCCTGGTCGAAGCAGCACTGGGACCCCGCGGGTGCAATCGACAATGGTGGACTCAATGCCAACCTCGCATTCGCCCCCATCCAAAATTAAAAGTTCAGGTCCAAATTCAGTTTGCACATGCGCAGCGCTGGTAGGGCTCACACGGCCAAACAAATTGGCACTGGGCGCCGCCACACCCCAGACACCTTTTGCGGCGCAAGCCTTCAGGACTTCAAGGGCTAGAGGGTGAGAAGGGCAACGCAGGCCGACAGAATTTTGTCCGCCCGCTGCAGCTGCGGCCATTTCTTCCCGACGTGGCAAGATCAGCGTAAGCGGACCCGGCCAAAATTGCGACATCAGTTTTTGCGCAAAGTCGGGGACTGAACTGGCAAATTGATGCACTGAACCTGCAGACGCCACATGAACAATCAAAGGGTGATTGGAAGGCCTCCCCTTGGCTTTGAAAATTTTGGCAACGGCAGTTTGGTTGCTGGCGTCGGCGGCCAAACCATAAACAGTTTCTGTTGGTAAACCCAAGAGTTCGCCTGCACACAAAGCTTCGACTGCTTGCTGCACGTGCACGGGGTTGCTGCCTGAAATGATCATGGACTGATGGGTCAGATAGAGGTGATGTCGAAGTGCGGTTGGGGTGCGATGTGTTTGGCGTGCAACTTAAAAAGCTTCAATGCCCAAAATAGCCGCTGCCTTCAAAGCTACTTTGCGGACCTCTTCCGATGTTGCGCCGGTCACATTCAGGTGACCCATCTTGCGTGCCTTGCGCGCTTCAGTTTTGCCATACAAATGCAAGTGGGTGCCAGGCAATGCCAAAACAGCAGCCCAATCCGGCAAACGCACCGCGCCCTGTGAATCAAACCAGACATCGCCCATTAAGTTGAGCATGACGGCAGCGCTGTGCTGTCTGGGTTGCGTCAAAGGCAAACCTGCCAATGTCCGAACTTGTAAATCGAATTGCGATTGGTCGCAAGCGTCTAGCGTGTAATGCCCACTGTTGTGCGGACGCGGCGCCATCTCATTGACCACCATGCTGCCATCTTGAAGTACAAAAAATTCAATGCACAAAACGCCTACATAATCGACGCCTTCTGCAATGGAACGTGCAGCAGCTACGGCTTGCTGCTGCAAAGCTTGAGGCAAATGACCCTCATACACTTCAGTGACTGCCAAGATCCCTTCGCGGTGCAAATTGCGCTGAACCGGAAAATTCACCATGTGCCCATCGCGGCCTCGGGCCAGGATGACAGAGCACTCCAAGTCCAATGGCAACATTTTTTCCAAAACACAAGGGACTTGCTGCAACGCTTGCCATGCATCGCGCAAAGCCGTTTCATCTTTCACACGGACTTGGCCTTTGCCGTCGTAACCCATGCGCGCAGTTTTCAAAATGCCGGGCAGCAAGTTTTGATTCAAGGCCACTGTCAATTGGTCTTTCGTCTCAATCACAGCATAAGGGGCACAAGGGACGCCGCATTTCACGAAGTGCGCTTTTTCTGCAGCACGGTCTTGTGCAATGGCCACCGCATCGGCGCCGGGAGACACAGGCCTGAGCTTGGCCAATTCAAGCAGAGCTTGAGCAGGCACATTTTCAAACTCAGTGGTAATGGCAGCACTGCACGCTGCCAATTCTTTCAAGCCACTTGAATCGGTGTAATCTGTTTGAATGTGGCGATGGCTGACACGGCCTGCCGGGCTTTGAGCATCGGGGTCAAGCACCGCTGTGAAATAACCCATGGTTTGGGCTGCATGAACAAACATGCGCCCCAATTGGCCACCGCCCATCACACCCAATGTGAGAGGTTCAGCAGTAGAGGAAAGGCCATTGCTTGAACTACCTCCTGGCAACAAAGCTACAGACTGTGTCATGCCACTCATGCACCACCTACAGGGGGCAGGGTCATGGCTTGCGCCGCAGCCGTTTGATCTTTTCTGAATTGTTCCAGTTTGGCCTGCAATGGCGCATCGTTTTGAGCCAGCATGGCCACCGCAAACAATGCGGCATTGGCCGCCCCTGCCGCACCAATGGCAAAGGTGGCCACTGGAATGCCTTTGGGCATTTGCACGATGCTGTGCAAGGAATCAACCCCTTGCAAATGTTTGCTGGACACAGGCACGCCCAACACCGGTACCACTGTTTTAGCCGCTAACATACCAGGCAAGTGCGCTGCACCCCCTGCGCCAGCAATGATGGCCATCAACCCACGTTCAAGGGCCGTTTCGGCATATCTGAACATTTCATCGGGCATTCTGTGGGCTGAAACCACTTGAGCCTCGTGATCGATGCCAAACTGTTGGAGAATCTGGACTGCGTGCTGCATCGTGTCCCAGTCAGAGCTGGATCCCATGACCACGCCAATGCGTGTTTTGGCTTTGGATGCTGTGTTTGGCATGTTTGGCTTTGCTCAAGCGTCTAGACGCAGTAGGTAAGATGGAAAAACTGTTTCGGCTGAATTTCAGCCGAATCCTTGAATTTTAAGGTTTAGGCCATAGGTCTGGTAAATATGATTGATGTCACCGTAGAAACATTTGAAGCTGAGGTCATTGCGGCCTCCATGACCACCCCCGTTTTGGTCGATTTTTGGGCGCCCTGGTGCGGTCCTTGCAAAACTTTAGGCCCCCTCTTGGAAAAGGTAGAAATCGCCTATGGCGGGCGCTTCAAGTTGGTCAAAATTGACTCTGACCAAGAGCAACAATTGGCTGCTGCCTTTGGCATCCGCTCCATTCCCACTTGCGTCTTGCTCAAAAACGGTCAACCTGTAGATGGCTTTATGGGCGCTGTGCCAGAAGGCAAATTGCGCGAATTCCTCGACAAACACGTACCCGGTGAAAACGAAGTTTTGGCTGAAGCTGAAGTGCAAGAGGCTGAAGCCTTGTTGGAATCAGGCGACCTAGAGACGGCTCAAGCCAAACTGATGCAAGCGCTTGAAGCCAACCCCGACAATGACGATGCGCGCTTTGACTTGGTCAAACTGCTCATCAGCATGGGCCAGCTCCAAACAGCTTCCACTGTGCTGAGCCCCTGCCTGTCTCAAATTCCGCTCAAGTTGCGCTTTGAAGCCTTGAAACAGTGGCTCGATGCTTTGGCATTTGTCACCACCGATCCGATGGGCCAATGGCCTTTGGAAAAGTTTGACGAACTCATTGCTGTCAACAAACGTGACTTCGACACTCGCTATGCCAAAGCCCGAGTGCTGTTGGCCAGCGACGATTGGACAGGCGCCATGGACGAGCTTTTAGAAATTATCATGCGCGACAAAAAGTGGAGTGACGAAGCTGCGCGCAAAACCATGGTGGGATTGTTGGAGTTGCTCACGCCGGTAGCGCCTAAAGGCGGCGCCGAACACACGGGCAAAACAGCTGGCGGTATTGAACTCATGGGTCAAAGTGCCATTCAAGAAGACCCGCAAGCGGCCATGGTGTCGAGCTATCGGCGCAAGCTCAGCATGATGCTGAACTGATGCGCACGGCGTGTTAAGTTCATCAACACTTGGTGCTGACTTGATTATCTGGTGGCGCCCGCCTGCGCCTCAATCAGGCTGTGCATGCTGCGAAGCATGCCGGCCATCATCAAAGCCTCTCCCACCACAAACATAGGCCCCACTAAAAGACCCACCACATCGTCTACAAAGGCCGGTTTGCGGCCTTCAAAGATGTGGCCGACGAACTGAATGATCCAACCCATCACAAACACAATCAGGCCAGGTAACCAAGCAGCGTCGTAAAGCGCATTCATGCCCCAGCCCATTGCCGCATCGGGCGTATGAGCGAATGCAATCAGAGCCCCATTCACCAAGCTGGTGGCGAGCCCAAGCAACAAGTTGCCTCGTGAAAGGTACCAAAGACTTGAAAGCACCCAAAGCAAGCCCGCCAAGGTGACCGTTTGGCCTGCAATGTCGAAAGATACCAAGGACAGCAACATGCCAATGGACAAGACGATCAGGGGGATACCCACCAAGTGCGTAACGATGTTGCGACGGTCGCGATGGTAGTGCGCGTACTGCACCATCAGCTCAGACGCTGAGCGAAACAAACTGATCATGAAAAGCTTCTCCCAGATTAGAAGCAAAGCCAAATTAACGCGTTAAACGCAGCAGTGCTTCTTCGTATTTTGCCGAGGTCTTCTCAATCACTTCACGGGGTAAACGAGGAGCGGGAGGCGTTTTATCCCAAGGCTTGCCGTTGACCAAGGTGCTTTCAAGCCAATCACGCAGAAATTGCTTGTCGTAGCTGGGTGGATTCACACCTTCTACATAGCTTTCAGCCGGCCAGTAGCGGGAAGAATCGGGCGTGAGCACCTCGTCCATCAACACCAGGGTGCCATCGGCATCGAGTCCAAATTCAAATTTGGTGTCGGCAATGATGATGCCTTTTTCGGCTGCAATGGCACTGGCTGCTTTGTAGAGGGCAATGCTGATGTCTTTGATGCGCGTGGCCAAGTCAAGGCCAATCATGTCCACTGTTTTTTCAAACGTGATGTTTTCATCGTGCTCGCCCACGGCGGCTTTGGCGGCGGGTGTGTAAATGGGCTCTGGCAATTTGCTAGCGTTCTTCAAACCTGCAGGCAACTTCACACCACACACGGCTTGAGATTCTTGGTATTCCTTCCAACCGCTGCCAGCCAAGTAACCTCGCACCACGGCCTCCACAGGCAGAGGTTTCAAACGCTTCACCAACATAGAGCGACCTTGAACTTGCGATACTTCTGCCCCACTCACAGCACTTTCAGGCGCATCGCCTGTCAAGTGAATAGGGCAGAGGTTCAAGCCCTTGGGGCCGAGTTTGTCAAACCAATACAAAGCCATTTGTGTGAGCAACACGCCTTTGCCTGGAATGGGCTCGCCCATGATGACATCAAAGGCACTGATGCGGTCGGAGGCCACCATCAGAATGCGATCGGTGCCTACCGCATAGTTGTCTCTGACTTTGCCACGCGCGAGCAAGGTGAGAGAAGTGAGCGCGGAAGTGTGCAATGCAGAAACGGTCTTCATAGTCCCTGCATTATCGAGCCAATTTCAGTGAACAACTTGCGCCAATTCGCCTTTTGCGTATTGCGCTGCGACCACTTGCAAGCTGTGCCCTTTGATTTTGGACGCCTGTCCAACGCAACCAAACTCGATGTAGCGTTGTTTGCAAATTTGCTTAGCGGCTTCACGTGCAGGCTTGAGCCATTCGCGAGGATCAAACTTCTCGGGGTTTTGCACCATGAACTTGCGCACTGCGGCTGTCATGGCCAAGCGAATGTCGGTATCGATGTTGATCTTGCGCACACCAAACTGAATGGCCTTTTGAATTTCTTCGACCGGCACGCCATAGGTTTCTTTCATGTTGCCACCATATTCACGAATGATGGCCAACAAATCTTGTGGCACGCTGGAAGAGCCGTGCATCACCAAGTGGGTGTTGGGAATGCGTTTGTGAATGGCTTGGATGCGGTCAATGGCCAAAATGTCGCCCGTGGGCTTGCGCGTGAATTTGTAAGCGCCGTGGCTGGTACCAATGGCAATGGCCAAGGCATCAAGCTGTGTGCGCTTGACAAAATCGGCGGCTTGTTCAGGGTCGGTCAAGAGCTGTTCGTGTGTCATGACGGCATCGGTGCCGTGACCATCTTCTTTGTCGCCTTGCATGGTTTCCAAGGAGCCTAAGCAGCCCAACTCACCTTCAACCGTAATGCCCAACTTGTGCGCCATGGCCACCACTTTTTGCGTCACTTCGAGGTTGTAGTCATAGCTGGCAATGGTTTTGCCATCGGCCTCCAAGCTGCCGTCCATCATGACGGAGCTGAAACCCAAATTGATAGCGCCTTGACACACGTCAGGGCTTTGGCCGTGGTCTTGGTGCATCACCACAGGAATATCAGGGTAGGACTCGACGGCTGCTTGAATCAGGAGCTTCAAAAAGCCTTCACCCGCATATTTGCGAGCGCCAGCAGAAGCTTGCATGATCACAGGCGCACCCGTTTCTTTGGCAGCCTCCATGATGGCCTGGACTTGCTCCAGATTGTTGACGTTGAAAGCAGGAATGCCGTAGCCATTGGCGGCAGCATGGTCCAGCAACTCACGCATTGATACGAGTGCCATATTGAAAAGTCCCAGATTGAATGAATATTTCCCAAGCCAACTTGTCGCCATCCATTCTCAAGCACTGAGGTTTGAAAAAAGACATGTAACTGGCTTGTAACTGGGCATGATTTTAACAAGCGTCTGTGAAAATTCTGAGTTTATTGGCCAGTCCGACTATGATTTAAGTGATGTTCGCAAACCTTCCCCCAATGCAAGACCACCAATCAGCGCCAACTTGGCGAGTTCCCGCCGCCATCAGCCTCGGTTTGATGTTGCTCTTATTGGCGTGGGACTTTTCGGGTGGAGACATGAAGATGGCCGCGCTCTGGGGTGACAGTGCAGGTTTTGCTTTGCGCCAGCATTGGTGGATGGTCAAGGTGATGCATGAAGGCGCTCGAACATTGGGATGGCTCTTCTTGTTGGGGCTGCTGGTCGGCATTTGGCGGCCTTGGGGCACCCTCCGGTCCTTGGCTAGCGCAGAGCGAGCCGCCCTTTTTGTGAGTGTTGTGTGTGCTTTGCTGTCTGTCACGTTGCTCAAAGGGTTCAGCCAAACCAGCTGCCCTTGGGACTTGCAAGTCTTTGGGGGGCAAGTTCCTTACGTATCACATTGGAATATTTGGGTTCGCGATGGTGGCGTGGGTCATTGCTTTCCTGCCGGTCACGCATCAACAGGCTTTGCCTTTATGGCGAGCTATTTTGGTTTGAAGCAAAACAGGCCAAGCGCTGCGACCAAATGGTTGCTATGCGCCTTGGTCATTGGCTTTGTCCTGGGCATTTCACAACAAATGCGGGGCGCTCATTTCATGAGCCATACGCTTTGGACCGCCTGGCTTTGCTGGACCGTGGGTTGGCTGAGCCACGCTTTGTTTCATCGTTTTTTCAATCCCTTGCGCACCATTTAAAAAAATGGAAAGGGGTCCAAATTCAAAAATTTGTACCCCTGATAGATTGGCGCTTGTTGAGGAAGTTAATCTTTACTCAGCACGACACAGTTTGAGCATATTGGTACCCCCTGGTGTGCCCATAGGCTCACCACAGGTTATGGCATAGATATCTCCCGTTGACACAATGTTGCGCTTCTTCAAATGCATTTCGGCTTGCGACAAGGCTGTGTCGAGGTCTGTGCTGGTGTCCATCAACAAGGGGCGAACATTGCGGTACAAAGCCATTTTTCTTTGCGAGCTGACCTTGGTGGTTAAAGCATAAATTGGAATTTTGACGCGATGGCGGCTCATCCACAAAGCAGTTGAGCCCGATTCGGTCAGGGCCACAATGCCTTTGGCATTGAGATGGTGCGCCGTAAACAAGGCCCCCATGGCAATCGATTGGTCAATGCGGCTGAAGGTTTGCCCACTGAAATCGGCATCCAGTTCATACTCTTCGGCGGCCTCCGCAGCCAAACAAATTTTGGCCATTTCTACAACGGTTTCAAGCGGGTACTTGCCGGCAGCTGTTTCTGCGCTCAACATGACGGCATCGGTGCCATCCAAAACAGCGTTGGCCACATCACTGACTTCAGCGCGCGTAGGCACTGGGTTGGTGATCATGCTCTCCATCATTTGGGTGGCCGTGATGACCACCTTGTCGTGCGCACGGGCCAATTTAATCATGCGCTTTTGCAGAGCAGGTACCACGGCATTGCCCACTTCAACGGCCAAGTCGCCCCGAGCCACCATGATGCCGTCGCTGGCCAACAAAATTTCTTCTAAGCGTGGAATGGCTTCTGCGCGCTCAATTTTGGCAATCAAGCCAGGCTTGTGGTTGTACTCGGCAGCGGCCACATTGGCCAACTGTCGGGCCATTTCCATGTCGGTGGCATTTTTGGGAAAACTCACAGCCACGTAATCGGCTTGAAAACTCATGGCCGTTTTGATGTCTTCCATGTCCTTGCCTGTGAGGGCCGGTGCAGTGAGGCCGCCACCTTGTTTGTTGATCCCTTTGTTGTTGGACAACTCACCGCCCAACTTCACGGTGGTGTTCACTTTTTCACCTTGTACGGCGTCAACCGTCAGCACAATCAAGCCATCGTTCAACAGCAGCACATCGCCGGCCTTCACGTCGCGGGGGAGTTCTTTGTAATCAAGTCCGACCCCTGTTAAGTCGCCAGGTTCGGTGCGGGAGGCGTCAAGCACAAACTTGGCACCTGGCTCCAACATCACTTTACCCTCGACAAACTTACCCACGCGAATTTTGGGACCTTGCAAATCGGCCATGATGGCCACCTCTCGGCCAGCCCTGGCTGCCGCCTCTCTCACCAACCGAGCTCGGTCAATGTGGTCCTGCGCTTTGCCATGACTGAAGTTCAAACGAACCACATTCACCCCTGCGCGAATCATGGCTTCGAGCAAAGCAGGATCGCTGGAGGCGGGGCCTAAGGTGGCAACAATTTTGGTAGCACGGGTTGGCATTTGGAAAAGTCTCCGGTGTAATTTAATTTCAATTTTCCCACGAAATGAGTTACATCCCGAGAACAAATGATCAGTTGTCGCCTTTGATGCCTGCTTTTTCAACCACGCGCGCCCAACGGCTCAATTCGTTTTTGGCCAAATCGCTCATGCGCTCAGGCTTGCCACCGGCTATGACCAAGCCTTGCTTGTTCATGGTTTCTTTGACATCGGGCAATTGCAGCAAGGCATTGATGTCGGCATTCAGTTTAGCCACCACATCAGGGGGTGTGCCCGCGGGCACAAAGACGCCATACCAAGTTTCAACCACACCGTTGGCCACGCCCAACTCTTTCAAGGTTGGCACATTGGGAAATGCTGGTGAGCGCTCTGGGCTCATTAAGGCCAACATGCGCAAAGAGCCATTTTGCAAATGCGGCGCAGCCGTTTGCAAAGCCACAATGCTGGCGTCAACATGCCCACCCATTAGATCGGTGAGCGCACCAGAGGTTCCTTTGTAGGGCACGTGCAAAAGCTTAAGGCCCGTTTCTTGGGCTAACAATTCCATGGCCAAATGTTGCGGCGAGCCTGTTCCGGGAGACGAGTAATTCAAAACACCTGGCTGTTTTTTGGCAGACTCTTGAAAGTCTTTGAAGGTGTTCAAGGCCGACTTGCCCGATGTAGCCACACCCAGCGCACTGGTGCCCAGCAGAATAACGGGGGCAAAGGCTTGATGCGGATTGAAAGGCAGTTTGGGCATCAGTGCCGGAAACGTGCCGTGCGCAGTGGCAGTGACCAGTACCGTGAGGCCATTGGGTGCTGCTTTGGCCGCCATGCCGGTGCCAATCGAGCCACTCGCACCCGCTTTGTTGTCAGTCACAACCGACACTTTCCATTTGTCGGCCAATTTGGGGCCGAGCAGGCGCGCCATCAAATCAGCACCGGTTCCGGTGGTAAAGGGCACCAGCAAAGTCACTGGTCCACTGGGATAAACATTGGCTGCATTGCTAGCACCCGCTGTTTGTGCGTTGGCAATGCCAAGCGAGAAGCCTGCCAAACAAAGGGCAGCAGCCATGCGCAAGCTGGCCAGACGCTTGTATGAAAAGACAAAAGAGGAGTGTGTCATCGCGTGCTTCAATTTAGGATCGGGGTAATTTGCTTTTCCAAACATTCCAAGGCCGCTCAACTTGACCTGCGTTGGTTTCGGCGGAGTTGCGGGCTTCGTCATCAGACAGGTACACAGGCTCGCCTGCACCCATGCCGAAACTCATGCGCATCGCATCCGCTTGTAACTTGGCATTGCCTTCTGTGTAGTAGGCACGAAACACTGCAAGTTGGATTGAGTTGGCCACCACCACATTGCCATGACCTCGCAGCAAGGCCACGGTGTTGTTGCCCAGCGTGTCGGCCAATGACTCGCCAATGCTTTGATTGCGAATGAGCATGTCAGAGGTTTCGCCCAGCGTATCGCGAATTTCAAAGGTAGGCACGTTGCTGCCCAAGAAGCCACTCATGTGGCAAATGGGGCGCAGGCGCGCGCCCGTCACGCCAAACGGAATGATGGCGGGTGAATGGCTGTGCACAACAGAGTTCACGTCTGGGCGTTTTTTCAAGATCGCACTGTGGATGAATCTTTCCAAATAAGATTTTCGGCCTTGAGCATCGTGCACGTCGCCATTCAAGTCGCATTCCACAATGTCAGCCGCAGTGACCGATGCCGGCGCCATGCTGCGCGCAATGAAAAAACGCTCTGGGTTGTCGGGATGGCGAACACTGATGTGGCCAAAGCCGTCAAAGACGCCTTCGTTGGCCAAAATTTGATTGGCCGTGGCCAAGTCTTCTAAGAGTTGTTGAATTGCAGGGGAAGTTGACATGGCGGTTTTCTTGTTGTGTGAATGGGGCTTGCTAATTACTTTGTTAAGAACAAACGGGTCCAGTGCTGATTCCATTTCTCGGCTTCGTCAACGACGATGCCAGGATCGGTCAGCACATAGTTAAAGTTGTTCAAATTAGATTTGACTTTTTGATTGGCAGGTGGACGGCCCATGCTGTTTAACAGCGTTTGCGCTTCGGGTGAAAGAAAAAAGTCTGCCAACAAAGCAGCAGCATGCGGATGCGGCGCGTTGCGAGCAACACCGACACCTTGAGGACGTGCCAGTGTCGGCTCGATAGGCACCCAATCGATTGGGGCACCCCGTTGTTTCAAAGACTGAGCATTGGCGTTGTAGATGGTCAAGCCCACATCGGTTTCTCCCGCCGATACCATTTGTGCCAACAAAATATGGCCTTTGCGCACATCTGGCTTTTGATCAGACAGTTTCTTGAAAAACGCCATGCCACGTTGTTCGCCCATCGAATTGACCAGGCCACCCATCCACTCAGCATCGGTTGACTCAATGGCGATGCGGCCTTTCCACTTTGGCTCTGTAAAGCCTTCATAGTGTTTGGGCAAGTCTTCGCGTTTCACTTTTTGCGTATTGAAAGCAACGACAAAGAAGTTGACACGGTCGGGCAACCACATGCGGTGTTTGGGAATCATGCCTTGCGGTAAATCTGCAATGTGGGGACTGTGAAATTCAGACAACATTTTTTCTCGCGCCAACATTTCCATTTCTGGTCCATTGGTCTCCACCACATCTACCGTATGGCGCTTGGCGCGACCTTCGTTCACAACGCGCTGCACCACACCATCGCTCAGGCCTCGCCACACCGTCACTTTGATGCCATATTTTTTTTCAAACTCAGCCAACAAAGGACCCGATTCGGTGGGTGCCAAAGAGGTGTAAAGCGTGACTGCGCCTTCTTTGCGTGCACGCTCTAACAACCAAGCTTCGCGGTCTAGCGCCTTGTTCATCAAAATAGCATCATGCGGTCCCACATTCTGCGGCGCTGTTGTTTGAGCCACAGCCGCCAGTGAGAGAGACGCTGTGACCCAAAAAATCGCCAGCCTTCGCGTGATGGCACTAGAAAATTCCAACGCTTGGTCAAGACAAACTTGCAGCATGAAGTTCTCCTTCAAATTGAGGCCAAGATAGATTTCACTCGCGTGGGGTTCAACGGTGCTTGTCGCATTCGGACACCCGTTGCATCAAAAAATGCATTGGCCACTGCCGCTGGCACCACCCTGCAAGTTGCTTCACCCGCGCCTGTGGGAGGTGCTTCTGGCCGATTGATCAGCACGATGTCAATCTCTTGTGGCGCATCTTTGATTTCCAAAATAGGGTAGCTGTTCCAATCGACGCTTTTGACTTTGTCGGGCGCAAACTGCACCTCTTCAAACAAGGTTCTAGAAAGTGCTTGAACGAGACCGCCTTCAATGGTGTAGCGCAAACCTTGCGGGTTCACAATCAGGCCGCAATCGTGGGCCACCGTGAATTTACGGCCCCAAATTCGACCTGTCTTTCGATCCACTTCAATCTCAGCCACCACGGCCACGATGGTGCCTGCGCGTTGTGCATAAGCAATACCGCGGCCACTCAAAACAGGGCCGCGTCTGTCACGCTTGGCATGACCCCGAGGCTCCCAGCCCGACTTTTCAGCAGCGGCTTTGAGGACGGCAATGTCACGGGGTGCCTTGGCATATTTCACGCGAAATGCCACCGGGTCTTCTCCCGTTGCGTGGGCCAGTTCATCGATGAATTGTTCGCTGGCAAATTGAATTTGCAAACCCACAGGGTCTCGCATGTGCGAGGTGCGCATGGGGGAGGCGCTGGCAATCAAATCGGGAATCACTTCCCATGCCAACATTTTGTGGTCAAAGGCATAGCTTTCTTCAGGCGTGCCAAAGGTGATGCCACCTTTGGGAGGCAAGCCTAATTCCATGCCCACCAAACTGTCGCGTGGATCTGACTCGTTGCTGTCAATCGTTGCACGTGAAAATGCACGGGTTGTGAAATCGTAGCCCACCACTTTGCCAGAAGCATCAATGGCTGCTCTTGCGCGGTGCACCGATGCAGGCGCTTTCGGATCCCATGCGGTGCCGTCATGTCGCATGCCTTGCACGCGCACAGGTTGACCGACCAGCTTTGAGATCATGGCCGCATCTAGCACGGCGTCACCTGCATCGTTGCGACCATACGAGCCAGGACCTTGAACCCAAATGGCTTCAACAGTTTCAACCGGGACTTTTAACAAATTGGCGACGCCATCTCGCGCATAGTGTGGCTTTTGTGAGCCTGTCCAAATGGTAATTTGGCCTGCCTTCACATCGGCCACTGCACTGGCGGGGCCCATGCTGGCATGCGATTGAAAGGGCCATAAATATTCGGCCTCCACCAACTTCACAGCAGACTTCAAAGCCGCGGCAACATCACCGTTTTTGATGTCCTCAGAACGCTTGCGTGTGGGCGCTTGACGAATGTGCTCATGCAGTTTTTCAAATTCTGGGAATGGCTTGCTTGGAGCCACCCACGTCACCTTCAATTCTTTGGCAGCCTTCACGGCATCCCACTCACGCGCGGCCACCACCGCCAAGAAGTTCTTTTCGCGCACCACACGGGCCCCTTGGATGTGCTTGATGGAAGACTCGTCGACCTTGTCTGCGAGGCCGCCAGCAACAGGGGTGCGTATGACACGTGCATGCAACATGCCGGGTACTTTGACATCGGCAATATTGCCTTCAGTCCCAAAAACTTTCCACGCGACATCATTGCGTGGCAAGGACAATCCCACCACCTTGTACTCAGAGGGCGTCTTCAATTTGGCGGTCCCTCTGACATCCAATTGATTGCCTATTTGCTTGTTCCAAACCACTTTGGAATTGAAGTACTTGCCGCCAATCAGTTCTGCGTAAGTCACTTTCAGAGCTTCATTGCCTTTGACAGAAATAACACCGTCAAAAATGCTTAAATTGGCCACCGGCACATTCAGTTTTTCACTGGCCAGGTTGAGCAAAATGCGACGCGCTTCTGCAGCCGCATTGCGCAGCGGTTTAGCGCCCGCTTGGATGCCTAAAGCGCTAGAGGCGCCGCCTTGATTCAAAGAAGTGGCCGAGTTACCCATCACAATTTTGACTTTGCGATAAGCCACATCCAATTCTTCTGCCACGATTTGGCCAATGGCGACATCCAAACCCTGACCCAAATCTACTTTGCCGTAATAGGCCACCACATGGCCATCGGGTTGAATGGCCACCCATGAGTCTAGCTCTTCCGCTGTCAACGCAGGCTTGATGGCGCTGATGCTTGCCAAGCTTGTCCCCACTGCACCCACAGTGCTGCCTGAAGCAGCAGCAGCGGTGGTATTGCCCGCCGCTTGCGCAAACGCTTCGGTTGACAAGCTGCCACTGGCGACTGAAACAACCAGCGCGCCGGCTGCACTTAAAAAATCACGCCTTGAAGGACCACTGGCCAATTCTGATGAGCCTTGTTGCATGTCAATAGGCTGGGGGCTGTCTGGATTGAACTTGTGTGTCATGGGATCTCCTTAAGCCATCAAAGTTTGAGCGCGCTTGATGGCACGCAAGATGGCGACATGCGTGCCGCAGCGGCACTTCAAACCTTCCAGCGCAGTTTTGATTTCTGCATCACTGGCTTTCGGATTTTTCTTCAAAAATGCGGCAGAAGTCATGACCCAACCATTGATGCAATGGCCACATTGCGGCACTTGCTCTTCTAAAAATGCAGCTTGAATGGGGTGTGGTTTCTCGGGGGTGCCCAGTCCGGCCAAGGTGGTCACTTTTTTGCCCTTCACTGCAGACACCGGCATGACACACGAGCGCACCGCTTGGCCGTCAATGTGCACCGTGCATGCGCCACATTGGGCGAGGCCACACCCAAATTTGGGGTTGTTCAATTTCAGATCGTCGCGCAATGCATAAAGCAATGGCATTTGCGGATCGCTGTCGATTTGGACGGATTTTCCGTCTACTTGAAAAGGTGTTAAAGCCATGTTGCCTCCTGTTGATTTTGATCAGTCTTCTGAAAGTATTTCATCCAAAGCTGCCACCAGCGCACGCTGTAATTCCGGGTCTTGGCTGGAGTGGCCTGCTGTATGCACCACGCGCAACTTAGCCAGTGGCCAAACTTGCTTGAGTTGCCAAGCAGTTTCGGCAGGTGTCACCATGTCGAATTGGCCTTGCACAATGATGCCGGGGATGTCTTTGAGAAAGTCATTGGCCGTGCTGGGCAGAACCTGTCCCCGACTGCCCAAGCCAGGATCATGCGCAAACATGTGCGCCGATATTTTGGCCATGGCCAAACAATGCAACTCATCTTCTTGCGTGAAGTAAGGATGCAAAAAAGGCTCACTGGGATGCACGCTGCTAAGAGCATCCTCCCATTGACACCAGGCTTTAGCCATGGCCAGAACTTGATCTGGCTTAGCGTTTTGAAGTACGTCGTCGTATGCGCGCAAAATCTCACATGACTGGCCATGGGCTGGGTCCGCTTGTAAAGGCCGCAGCGCAGCAACAGCTTCAACATAAGCCTGCCATTGCGCTCTGAAAATGCGCGATGCGCCGCCTTCTTTGTACAGCCAATCCAGTTCTTGGTCTTGTGCTGCAAAGACACCTCGCAAGACCATGCCCGATACACGGTTTGTGAATTTTTTGGCATAGGCCAGCGCCAAGGTGCAGCCCCATGAACCACCGCACAACAACCACCTGTCTATGCCCAGCAAGACTCTCAGTTGCTCAAGGTCGGCCACCAAGTTTGCTAAAAAGTTATGCGCTGTTTCGGCATGGGGCATTGATCTGCCACAGCCTCGTTGGTCCATCAAAATAATGCGGTACCGATGCGGATCGAACAAGCGTCTGGCAGTGGGTGTGCAGCCACCGCCAGGGCCGCCATGCAAATACACCACAGGTCGACCTTGTGGATTGCCACACTCCTCCCAATATACCTGATGACCGTGACCGACCTCCATCAAGCCTGTCTTGTAGGGAATGGTGGCCGGGTACAAAGGGGTCATGTTTGCAATGCCGCTCGGCCTAGCCCAGACGAGCCAGGAAAAACCAAACTCTTGATGACCACGGGCACAGCGCCAGAGGTTTCAAGCATGGCGCCAATGTCAATGAAATCGAGTTCTTTCAGGGTAATGCCATCGATTGAAAGCACTGGACTGTCGATGTGCAACTCTTCGTGGCAATGAATGCCTATCAGGCCGCCACAGTCAGCCTCTCCCACCAACAACAGCGGATGAGCTTGCTTCAATACGGATGCCATGCCATCGACCACGGCACGGCAAAAGGCATCCAGTCTTTGAAAGGTGGCCGAACCTTGCCAGCGATAGCACAAAGCCACTGCTTGAACCCCTTCGTGTAAATCCAAACGCCTGAGGGCGCGTCGAATGTGCTCTGCAATGTCTTCGCCGTTCAATGTCTCTGCCGTCAAATCCAATTGAGGCGCAATCACAGGCACATTGCGCAGCGGCAAAATGGTGGCAGGCTCCACATAGATGGTGCTACCGCTCACTTGAACCGTGTACTGAGATGCACCAATGACTGTGGCGCGTATGCCTTGATCTGGCACCTCGAGCCTAGGCCCCCATGTCAGGGCTTTGGCTCTCACGGCCTTGGCCAGCAAGGGGCCTAAATCGCCATAGGCTTGAGTTTCTCTGCCGTAAACATACTCCGAAACGCCGCCGGAAAACGTCAGAACATCGGGCATTTTTTCGGCCAGCAACGGCTCGAGCCTGAGCAAGGACTGGCTGATGGCGTCTGGTGCAGAAGTGCCAGCCACTTCAAATATTCTGTCGGCCATGCGCTCAACCATGCGCTCTAAATCTGTCGCAGCAACAGCTTGGCCCAGTTGTAAATTCAGGCCTACTTCTTGCGCAAATCTGCGGCCAGCTTCTTCCAAACGAACCAAGCAGCCATTGGCGTCCAACGCCACAATGCGTGCGCCGATGTCCACAGCCGTCAAGTCAACCAACTCACCGTTTTCACACACCGCAATTTTGGTGGTGCCGCCGCCAATGTCAATGTTCATGACGCGCGCGGTTTCACGCACCGAGCGAGCAGCTGCACCGGAGCCAAAAGCAGCGAGTGTGGTTTCCAAAGCATCACCCGCGCTGACCGATACAAACTTACCAGCTTGTGCTGCAAACAAATCGGCAATGGCCCGCGAGTTACTTCGCCTTACTGCTACGCCCGTCAGAATCAAGGCGCCTGTGTCAATTTTGTCGGGCGCAATACCGGCTTGTTCATATTGCGCTTCAATGAACTTGCCCAAAGCCGCAGCATCAATGCTTTGATCGGATGCATAAGGTGTCAAAAGCACATCCGATTCATGCAGTACGGTGCGCTCGCTCACGATGTACCTGTTGTCAAGTCGCTCTAGCACCAAGCGCGAGAATACCAAGTGCGAAGTCGAGGAACCGATGTCAACGCCCACACTGACCAAAATAATTTCATCTTCGCCTTCCAAACTGCGGCGAACATTGCTGAAGAAAACGCGACCGCCAACAGGAGCTTCCTGCTGTTGTGATGCGATCACGTCGACACTCATTGTTTTTTCGGTCCAAACTTTGCCATGAACTCAGCGGGAATGTTGTACCAATCGGGGTCCATGCGATCGGGCACACTGTTTTTCTTCAAGAGTTCTTGGTACTCTTTGCGAATATGCGGGTCTTCCAACCAATAGGGTATGGTGGTGCCACCTTCGGTCACATCTTGTGCGGTGTAGTCCGTGTGCTTAGAGCCCGGTGCACCAGGATCGCGGCCTGGATTGTGTGGGCCAAACCATGCTGTAAGACGCAAAGCTTCTTCGCCTGCACTGAAATGCTGGTGATACCAGCGTGCGCCGCCTGGGGCTGCCGACACCAAGCCAACGGGCTCGTAATCAATGCGACGGACCAAATGTTCTTTGCCGTCTTTCCAAGGGGTCTCGCCTTCGTCTTCAGGCCATGTGTAGGTATAGCCTTTGCCATTCAAACAAATGAGCACAGCAGCAGAGGTGTGAGCATGCGCCCTTGAATAGCGACCATTTTCGTGTTGGCCAATCCAGAAATAAAAGCAGTTGTTGGTCATGAAGGGCTCAATGCGGCGGTAACCGGGAGAGCGGCGGTTGTCCAATGGCAACTCGCACTTCATGACATCTGGAATGAAGTTGGTTTTGCGCATGGCCAAACCGCGGACGGGGTCGGCTTCCACTTCATCGCGGGCTTGGTAAAAGTCGTCGGCACCATTGAAGCGATCACGGAACACGAAGGGGTTGTTGAAAACAGCCTCGGTGCTTTGCAGCATGTTCAACACATTGGGTGCGGTGGTGCCAGCGAGCAACAAAGCGCCGCTTGAAGTGGCATTCACAATGCGATGCCATGCATTGATGGGGATGGAGAACATGGAGCCGGCTTGCCACTCAAACACGTGCTTCTTGGTGTCGCCCTCTTGCCAGACCTCGGTGGTGCCTCGGCCTTCCACAACCAAGTAAATTTCTTCGTACATGTGCTTTTCAGGGTGCAATGCACCAGCACCTGGCACCTCGACCACATAGCAACCCCACTTGGTTTCTGTGCCGTACAGCTGTATGAAGTGACCTTTGCCGCCCGTACGCTTCCAAGGCACCAAGGGCAAGTTTTGCACCTTGTTGATGCCCACATCGCGAAACACCGGTAAACCTTCGGCTTCCATGAACGCGTCATAAGGCGTGGGTTGCTTTTTGAAAACGCCATAGCCGGCTTTTTTGTGACCCGCTGGCTCGTGCCAATGGCTGGTGTCTTTGTCGTGGGGCATGTCTCTAGTCCAAAATTGAAGGGTTGCAAAAGCTTGCTTAGAAAAGGCCGTCCAAAGTCGTTCTTTTATATTGAACGGCGTTCTACTATGCTAAACCACCCCTCTTGTACCGTCAACAGGGTTCGCCTTTGAAAGTGCCTTGAGCGCTGTGGCTTTTTCTCACAAGGCGCGACACCAAAAAGTGTTGTTATGGCGCAAATGAATCTGACGTCTAGGGTATTCACGAATGTGTGGAATGCCTGATTTTTCGCTTAATAGGACCACTGTCTTTCAAAAGAGAACAGTGTTCTTCATGCCGGAACAGGCGGCTGAACCCCCAGATCACTGGGCTCAATGATTTCACTTTTTATTACTTGGAGATCCACATGACTTTCAAATACCGCGCCCTCACTTTGGGTTGCTTCGCAGCAATGGGTTTGGCCAGCACCGCACAGGCTGTTCAAATTGCCGGTGAGTTGCTCGAGGTATACGGCAACGTTTACCCCCAGTACCAAACCGTGACGTTTGGTGATTCTTCCCCAACAGGCGCAGCCGTCAGCACCTTGACCGCTGGCAAAACAGGTGTGCAAACCAACACCTTCAAAGCAGCTGCCGTCAGCACCAACAAGCTCACACCCGTGAACTCTTACATTGGTTTCACTGGCAAGAAAACCGTTGATGGTTTGACATTGGGCTATGACTTGCAAGGCGTGATCAACATTGACAGCACAGCCTCTAACCCTTCTTTCATGTCTGAGCCACGCGATGCATTTGTCTTCGTTAGCCACGCCCTGTTTGGTACTTTCCAAGCTGGTCAACAAGACACCATCTACAAATCCTACGGCGACAGAGTGCGCATGCTGGGCGTGTCTTCCAGCAATTTCGTGTCCACATCCAACGTGGTGTCCAACCCCACATGGAGCAACAAAGGCACATCAACTTCATTCAACACCCGCATCAATGGCCAGTTGTTGTGGACCAGCCCCCGCATGGGTGGCTTTGAAGTGGGCTACTCACTGCGTCAAGACCCCACCAAAACCGCTACACGCAACCAAGGCTTGAGCTCTGTGGGTATCAACTGGACAGACAAAACTTACTACGTTGGTTTGGCACAAGAAGTTCATGACGACTACTATGCATTCTCTGGCGCTGCTTCAACAGCAGCAGCCGGTTCCATTTACAACGCCGCCACTGGCCTGCGCTCTAAAGACACAGCCACTCGCTTGTCTTTCGGCTACCGCGCATCAGGTATTCGCATTGGTGCAGATGCCTCCACACTGAACTACACAGAAACATCTTCCCAAGCAAATGGTTTCCAAAGCTACAAGACAAACTCTTGGCAAATCACTGGTGAATACGATCTGAACAGCAAGATTTCGCTGGCTGCTCAGTACGCCAACAACGGCGCTGGCAACTGCGCTTTGAACGGCACCATTTCTTGCTCTACCGTGGGCTTGGGCGGCACCTTGGTGGGCTTCGGCGCCAACTACAAGTTGGACAAAAACTTTGCCCTCTTTGCTTTGGCAGCCAAAGGCTCTGCCAACTCTGGTGCGTCCATTTCCTTGGGCAGCGGCGCTGGCAGAACAGCCATCGGCGGCACCATCAACGCAGTCGCAGTGGGCATTCAAGCTCGCTTCTAATCTAAGCACTGAGGTGCTATGAGCAAGCAGGTGTTCTTCGCAGAGCACCTGCTTTTTTCTTGTCGAATGAGGACCTAGAAATGAAGATGACTTTGATGGGTGTCAGTGTGTTGGTCAGCCTTTCAATCAGTGCTGTGACCAACGCTGCCGACTTGGATGCAGCCAAGCGGGGGGAGAAGCTTTACATGCAACACCAATGCTACAGCTGCCACGGCACCAACGGTCAAGGGGGTGAGCGCAATGCAGGCCCGCAAATTTTTCCAAACCCAACACCCTTTGTAGCGTTTGAATTACAGATGCGAACCCCGCGCAACTTGATGCCGCGCTATGCCGTGCAAAACATCAACGAAGCACAACTTAAAGACTTGTACGCCTTTGTTGAAAACATGCAGGTGAGCCCAGCTGCAGCAAAGATTCCTTTGCTCAGCAATGCAATGCGATAGTTGAATTCAATTCTGTTGTTGATAGCTTGAATTGAATCAACGCGCCTGGCAAACCACATCCAACAAAGCAGGCCGTCCTTGCTTCACCTCTGCAAGTGCACGCTGTAACGCGCCCTTTAGCTGGGCAGGATCTTTGATCGGACCTTCTGCCCAAACACCCATACCCTGCGCAATTTTGGCGTAGTCAATGTCGGGATTGCGCAAGCTGTTGCCAATCCAAGCTTGGTCGGTACGCCGGTTGTGCAATGAGGCCATGCGCTGCAAGTGCATCACCTCTTGGTAATACCCACCGTTGTTGTGCATCACCATGAGCAGTGGAATTTTATGGTGTGCAGCGGTCCACAGTGCGCCAGGAGCGTACAACAAATCGCCATCTGGCTGAAATGTCACGGTCATGCGGCCCAAGGTTTTGTTGGCCAAAGCCGCACCCACCGAGGCTGGCAGGCCATATCCCACACCTTGCCCGCCAGAGCCCCCCAACATTTGATGGTACTCGGTGGTGGGCCATAACTTGCGCGCCCATGCAATGCGATCACTCACGGCCAAACACCAAGGCTCGTTCTTGATCACTTCGAAGGTTTCCATGGCCAAGCGGGCGGTACTGATGGGCGTTGAATCCCAGCCCAGCGCCGCACCCTCTTTAGCGTCTTTGAGTTGCTGTTCCCACCGCTTCTTCATGGCTTCTCGGCGCGCATCTAGATTGGCTTTCTGCGCAGCGCTTGCGTTCTTCAAAATGTAGTCTGTGAGGATGGGCATGGACGCTTGCGCTTCACCAGGGATGGCCATCTCAACTGACAAGAAGCGTTGGAAGTCTTGGTAGTTGGAGCGAATGGACACATCGTTCATGCCAATGGTAATGATTTTCACATCGGGCTTGGCTTCAGGCCGAACTGTTTTAAAAGGATCGCTCAAGCCATTGACCTGACCCCAAGGGTCGAACACCTCCAACATCAAAATGACATCGGCATCGCGCACCAAGGCGCGCTTTTGATCGCTCAAGCACAGGTGATGGGTGTTGGGAAAATTCATGCGCCCGCCCAAATCAACCACGGGTGCTTGCAAACTTTCGGCCAATTTCACCAGCGCCTTGACGCCCTCTTGGTTGCGCGTTGCACGGTCTGCCAAGATGAGGGGATTCTTGGCATTCAGCAACAGTTTGGCGGCTTCTTGAAGTGCGCCTGTATCGCCTTGCAGTGGCAAGCTAGGGCGCAGTTTGGGAATGGTGGGCGTTTTGCCATGGATGGCGTCTTCTTGCAAATCAATGTCGGCCATGATGACCACCGGACCCATTTGGCCGGTGGTGGCCACGCGATAGGCGCGCACCGTAGATTCCGCAAAGTGCTGCAATGAACCAGGTGCATCGTCCCACTTCACATAATCGCGCAGCAAGAGTGCGGGGTCTTGTACAGAATGTGACCACTCGGTACCAGGCCTGCGCTTGTCGGCATCAATGCCGTTGCCACCAAACATAATGACCGGGACACGGTCGCACCATGCGTTGTAAACAGCCATGGCCGCATGTTGAAATCCCACACTGCCGTGCGCCATGACGGCCATGGGTTTGCCCGCGGCTTTGGCGTAACCATGGGCAATGGCCACAGACGATTCTTCATGCAAACAGGTGATCAACTCGGGCGCATTGTTGCCACCATAGTTCACGACAGATTCATGCAAACTTCTAAAACTGGAGCCCGGGTTGGCAGCAACATATTCCAAGTTCAAACTCTTGATCACATCGACCATGAAGTCGGAGCCTGGACGCGGAATGAGGCGTCCACTTTCCACCGCTTTGGCATCGACTTCACTGAGCTTAGCCGTGGCAGCATTGACAGCGGGTGCAGCCGCTTGGGCTTGCTGAACCATGGCGACACCCGCAGCAGATGCTGTGGCAACGCCTTTGAGAAAATCACGACGGCCAGAAATCGCTTCTGATTTTTCAGGCTCTGCTGCAGAGTTTGTGGACTTATTCTGTTCATGCATGTGAGGCATCCTTTGATTGGGCAGGAATCCAGACCACCATGATGTTGGCAATGATGATGGTGGCGGCTAACAAATAGAACGCGGCCAGCAAACCGTACTGATCCGCCACAATGCCGCCCAATATAGGGGCAATGGCTTGTGCACCAGATTGCATGCCAAACATCAAACCAATGGCAGTGCCACCCATGTTTTTAGGGGTGGCATCGAGCATCCAAGCCTGCATGATGGGCCGAGCTGCATAGAGAAAGAACCCCAACACCGCAATGAGGAACACAAACCAAGGCGAGCCACCCGCAAAGGTCATGAGCAACAAGACCACGCCACTCATGCCAAACGATGCCATCAAAATGTTCTTGCGTCCCATGGTGTCAGACAGGTGCCCCGCTATGGGTGCAGCAATAAAGCCTGTCAGCTGCAACAAGGCCATGCCAGCGCCCACCCAAAACACGTTGTAATGCATTTCATTGGCCAAATACAAAGGCAAGAAGGTAAGCAAGGTACCTTGCGTCATCGATCTGAACCCAGAGCTCAAGGTGAGCAAGAACAAGCCCGGTGTTTGCATCAAAGTGCGCAATCCCGCAACATAACTGCGCATGCTTTGACCTTTTGAATTTGCTGCATCTGCCGTATTGGCAGCGTTGGCAGGATGAGCATCATTGACTTCAACCGAAGGTTTTGCTTTTTGCTTAGGTGCAAATGTCATGGTGCCCAAGAAAAACAAAATCAACATGGACATGGCAGCGCCGGGCACCACATTGAGCACCACAATTTCGCGCCATGACAAAGTGGTTAAGAGCGCGCCAACGGCCAAGGGTGCCAACGCATCCCCCACATTGCCGCCCATACCGTGCAATGACAGCGCCAAGCCCTTGCGTTTGGGAAACATGCTGCCCAACAAAGGAATGGCGGTGGGGTGCCACAAGTTGTTGCCAATGCCCACCAGCATCACGCAAATGAGCACCATCCAATACTGCGAACTGAAACCCATCATGAGGTACGGGAAGCCCACCCAAAAAAGCGAAAGGGCCATCAACTGGCCCTTCTTACCCCACACATCCACCAGCATGCCGCCGGGTACATTAGAAATGGCGCCTGCTGCATATTGACACGTCATGATGAAGCCAATTTGACTGTAGGTCAGACCCATTTCGTTGCCAATGAGCGGCAACAACATGAAAAATGTGGCAGGGTACCAGTGCGTCAAAGAATGGCCTAGCGTAATGAGACCCATGTTGCGAATGTCCAGCTTGGACAGGGGCAAGGCATTGTCTGCAGTGGCTTGTGAAGGACTCATGGTTTTGCTCCGCGGATAATGATTTCATCGTAAAGCTTGCGCCATTTGTCGCGGCCGTCCAAGCTTTCTTGCGGGTCAACCACCAACATTTTGTAGTTGCGCAGAGACGATGTAATTTTGGTATTGGCCGGCAAGTAGGCCAAGTCGGCATAGGCTTGTTGGCCTTCACCCAACAAGTAATCCATGAACAATGCTGCAGCAGCTGGGTTTTTGGCGTTTTTCATAACGCCCACCGCATTGCCCCGAACCACCGCAGGTTGCAGCACCAACCAATCGATGGGTGCGCCTTTTTTCTTGAGCTGCTCGGGCATGTAGTTGTAAACCGTTAGAGCCACGGGCACTTCACCTGCTGCCACCATGTTGGTTAAATTGGTATGGCCCTTGCGCACTGAAATGCCATTGCCGCTGGCCAGATCGCGAAAGTATTGAAGCCCTTTGGCTTCACCCATGGACTTGACCACGGTGACAAACCAATCGATGTTTTCAACTTCATAACCCAAACGGCCTTTCCATTTGGGATCAAGCAGATCCTCATAGGTTTTAGGCAGCTCTGCAATTTTCACCGATCCGGTGTTGTAAGCCTGAACCCACATGGAGTAGATGGTGGTGGCGTATTCCTTGTGAGCAGGCACGCTACCGGGCATTAATTCTGTGAAATGTGGGGAGGCCACTGCCTGCAACATTTTTTCGCGGTGCAGCACTTCCAACTCGACGGTGCCAGCATGAACGATGTCTACGTTGTAGCGTTTAGCCCGCGTTTCGTTGATGGTGCGGTTCATGACGCTGTCGCCACTGGCACGCCAAGTGGTGACCTTCACACCGTATTTTTTTTCAAACGGATCAATCAGGGGCTTGAGGTCTTTTTCTGCAATGGACGTGTACAGCGTGATGCTGCCTTCCAATTTGGCTGCAGCAGCCAACTTGACTGCCCGGTCGGGTGCAGTGCTTTTGAGCAAGGCCACATCGGTTGCACTTTGGGCTTGAGCCAAGCTGGTCAAACTGCCACTCAAACACAAGCACAAGGCCACCAAATGGGCCAGGTGGCGCAATGGGGTGACAGTCAAACGTTTGGAGTTCAGCATGCTGTGATCCTTTGTTGTAGGCACCCTGGGTGCTGTGAATGTGTTGCGCATCAACCTTTGCGGTTGAAAATATCGTCGTAGAGTTTGTTCCACTTGTGGCCATCGTCCAAGGTTGTTTTGGGGTTGGCGAATGTCAGTGGCATCTTGTTCAGGTTTGAGGGCACTTTGGTGCTGGTTGGAATGAAATCCCGCTTGCCTAAAATGTGCTGACCTTCTGTCAACTCAAAATCTTGGAACAAAAGCGCTGCATGCGGGTGAGGTGCATTGCGTGCCACACCGTTGGCGTTGGGCCTGGCAATGGTGGGATCTAAAGCAAACCAATCGACCGGTGCACCAGAGTTTTTCATTTGCTCAATTTTGTAGTTGTAAACAGTGAGCGCCATGGGCACTTCACCGGATGCCACCAAGTTGGACAACAAGGTATGTCCTTTGCGAACCGACACTGCGTTCTTGCGTGCAATTTCTTTGAACAAGGCTATGCCTTTTTCTTCACCCATCTTCATGACGGTTTCGGCCAACCAGTCGCTGTCATCGGCCTCGACCGACAATTTGCCTTTCCATTTTGGATCAAGCAGGTCTTGGTAGGTTTTAGGCAATTCTTCTTTTTTAACCAACTTGGTGTTGTAGGCACATGTGAAAATATTCAAGCGCGTGGCAATCCATTCTTTGTGTGAGGGAATGGCTTGGGGAATGAGCTCGTTCAAAAACGGAGAGTTGGCCGCAATCAATACCTTCTCGCGCGACAACACCTCCATTTCAGGGCTGTTGGTTTCGAAGACATCCACTTCAAAGCGACTGGCTTTGGCTTCCAGCAAACCACGCTGTAAGATTTTTTCTGAGCCGCTTCGCCATACTTTGGCCTTCACGCCGTACTTGGCTTCAAAAGCTGTCGTGAGGGCAGCCATGTCGTCTTGCGGCATCGAAGTGTAGATGCTCACCACGCCTTCTTTTTTGGCACCTTCCGCTAAGCGCTTTTGGCGCTCTGCGCCCGTCAATGCAGCCAAAGCGGCTGTTGTGGCGGCTGAAGGTTGTGCCATCAACGAGCCCAAGCTTGCAGCACCTAAAGTAGCTGCACCTGCTTGAATCAGTTGTCGACGTGAAAAATGAGCATGGTTCATTCGAGATCTCCAATTAGGACTTAGGGGGGAGTGTTGGCAATTCCGCCTCGTAAGCCTCTTCCATGCGTGGCGACATGCCATGCTTGGCCAAGGATTCCGCAAAGCGGGTTCGCACTGCTTGACTCTCATCAGCATAATCAATTTGATCACCGCCCACACGTCGGCTGATCCAAGCCTTAGGCACACCTTGGGCATTTCGCACAGACACCACCTCGTGTTTAAAAGCAAGGTATCGTGCGGGGGTTTGGCCCGTGTTGAAGTGCTGGTGGAACCACATGTTGGGCGGCACAATCATGGCGCCAACCTCCCAATCATATTGACGCGGCTCTTCGCCTTCAGGCCACATCAAGCTGTAGCCTTCGCCGCTCAAAATAATCACGTGGGCGCCTGGTCCGTGGCAGTGGGCCTTTTTGTATGTGCCCACCGGGAATTGAGAGATATGGCTGTTCATGGAGCCGCGTGCCATGTTGAAGCGAATGTGTCCGCCGCCTGCACCGCGCTCTTTGGCACTGATCAGGGGCAAGTTCACTGCATCGGCTACAAAATTGGTTTCGAGCAGCAAACCTTTTTGCTCGCCCTTGCCACTGAAATAATCTGGTTCGCCATTGAAACGATTGGCAAAGTCGTGTTTCGTGTGGAAAACAAAGTTCAAGTCTTCGTACAAATTAATGACGGGAGGCCCATTGGTGACCGCCACAAAACGTGCCGCGTCTTTGCCAGAACCATTGAAGTGCTGGTGCATGCAGTTCAAAGGAATGGCAAACAAAGCGCCCGCTTGCCACTCAAACGTGATGCGGTGGCCTTCGTCGTTCCAAACTGTGGTGGAGCCACGGCCGGACAACACATAAATCATTTCTTCAAAAATTTGACGCTGTGGTTCGAGTTGTTTGCCTGGGGCAATTTCGCACACGTAGCAATCGTTGGAAGTGCGTGAGGCTTCGTGGTTGATGTAAACACCTTTGCCACCGCGACGCGCCCAAGGTTTCAAATCAACTGTGTTCAAACTGCGAATGTAATGGGCACTGATGATGTCCAAACCTTCAGCCTTGACCCAACGGGTGTAAGGTGTTTCTTTTTCAGTGGCGAATTTGGAAGCGAGGTCTTCCGATACAAGTGCGTCTTTTGCCATGTGCTGCTCTGTTTTATTTGTAATGAGTCAAGGTGGGCGCATCAAGCGCCCACAGTTTTTTATTTGCGCAAATATTTCAAAATTGCTTCGCCGTCCAACTTGATCGCAGGATCAAACTCTGGCGCATTCTCAATTTGCTCCAAATCATTCAAACCGCAATATTTGAAAATGCGGTTGATTGAAGAGATCAAACGCACTGGGCGATCGGGGTCTGCATTGAAGTGTTGGTGGATGGTGTTTGGTGGAATGTAGATCACGTCACCGGCTTCCCACTCGTAACGTTTGATTTCGTCTTGGGGCTTCCAATGGTACGTATCTGTAATTTCCACGTCGCAATCTTGGTGCAAATCGTAGCCACGGCCTTCGAGTACATAAACGCACTCTTCAGCCAAGTGGCGATGTTTGCCAGACTTGCTACCTGGAGGAATGATTTGCATGTAGGCATCAACCGTTTCGATGCGCGTGTTCATCGATTCATTCAACAAGTGCTTCAGCAAACCTTGACGCGCCATTTCCCATGGCATGTCTTCGGGGCGCACCACTTTGTGGCGCTTGGAATTGCGTGCAGGCATTTGCTCTGCATCGTCTAGCAAGCCTTGGTAGTACTTGCCTTGTTGGCTGCCTTGCAACCATGATTTTGATTCGTCCCAAGCCATCTCAGTAGCCTCCCTTTGGATGGTTAAAGTCTTCTTCGTCGTTGCGGGCCACAAAGCCTTCACCGCCTGGTGCGGGCTCGCTTGGGCGGGGTTCCACTTGGTGTTGGAACAACATGTTCATGAACATGTACATGGGTTTGGTTTTGATCACCAAAGCACGCGCGGGGCGCTCGCTGCTGGCGTTGAAGTGTTGGTGCACACAGTTGTTGTGAACCACGGCGATGTCGCCGGCTTTCCAGTCATAGCGGATGCCGTCATGAATTTCGTAGCCCGTGCCATCCAAAATGTAAAACGCTGCTTCATTCACATGGCCATGTTTTTGTGAGTTGCCACCTGGGCCGTACTCTTCCAAGTGCATGTGAAAAGTTTGTGTGATGCCGTCTTTGGGCTCGACATAATGACGGCTAAAGGCTTGTGGGCCATCGTTGAATTTGATGTCCTTGCCTTTGCGAACACGCGGCATGGCGCGCAAACGCTTGAGTTCATCGCCTAAGTTGTAAGGGCCAGCAATGGCACGCACGAAGGTGCGATCTTTCTTACTGTGGTAGTGCGACTCATTGGGAACGAATTCCGCAGTGGGCGCTTTGTTGTCATCAGCACTCATGGTTTTCCTTTTTAGATTTCAAGAATTAATTTTGGTGTTTCAAGACGATGCAGTCAGAAGGGTCCAACACAATGTGAATGGGCGCTCCGACAGGTGTTTTTTGACTCGGGTGAACGCGGGCCAACATGACTTTGTCATTCACTTGAACTTGGAAGTCAAGCACTTCACCCAAGAAGATCTTGGCAAATACTGAACCCAAATAATGGTTGGTGTGGTTGACCGGTGGCGTGGAGTCGCTCAGGTGAACGTCCTCGGGTCGAATGCACACTTGCACCTCTTCGCCCACATGAAAATCGTTGATCATCGGCACTTGAATGATACCAATTTCTGAATCAACGACCATGGCTTGGGCTGTCGAATCAATCGACCTGACGGTGGCCTTGATGAAGTTAATGGTTCCCACAAAGTCTGCAACAAATTCACTCTTTGGGGTTTCATAAATTTCGCGCGGCGAACCAATTTGCACAATACGGCCATTTCGCATGACTGCAATTTCATGCGACAAAGCGAGCGCTTCAGACTGGTCGTGGGTGACATAAATGGTTGTGATGCCAAGCTCACGTTGAATTTTCTTCAACTCAAAACGCATCTTTTCACGCAGCTTCGCGTCCAGATTAGACAGCGGCTCGTCGAGCAGCAACAGCTTGGGCTCCATGACCAAGGCACGCGCCAAAGCCAAGCGCTGTTGTTGTCCCCCCGAAAGTCGAGTGGCATCGCGATCGGCATACTGCGCCAATTCGACCGATTCCAAAACTCGCATCACTTTGGTTTCAATGTCTTTGCGCGAGTAATTTTTTTGGCCAACTTCTAAAGGAAAACTGGCATTTTGAAATACCGTCATGTGGGGCCAAATGGCGTAGGACTGAAACACCATGCCAAAGCCACGCTTGTTTGGCGGTATGAAGACTTTGCTGGCGGAGCTGTAAACGGTTGAGCCACTGACCGTGATCACACCTTCTGTTGGCTTTTCGAGGCCTGCGATGGATCTTAAGGTGGTCGTTTTGCCACAACCACTGGGGCCAAGCAAGGTAAACAGTTGGCCCTCAGGCACTTCAAAGCTCACATCTTGCGCAGCCTTGACAACGACGCCTTTGTCACTGACATATTCTGTATGCAATCCACTGACATTTAACACATTGATTCCTTGTTTTAAATGAAGTCAGACAAAGCCGCCTTGACCTTGGCCAACCTGAAACTTCCTTAGCTTTCTTTGACACCAAAGCGTTTACCGGCCATCTGCGCCATGCCAACCAAAACCAGCAAGAGCAAAATAAAGAGAACACTCAAAGCAGACAACTCAACATACTGCCCGTTCTCCCACAATTCCCAAATGACGATGGAGATCACTTCATTGCCAGGGCTGTACAACAGAATGGAAGTCGACAGCTCACGAATAGAAACAATCATCACGTAAATCCATCCAGCAACCAAGCCTGGCTTGAGCAAAGGCAAGATGATGCGGGTGAACACCGTCAGCCAACTGCCCCCACTCATGCCCGCTGACTCTTCCAAGTCTTTGTGAATTTGCAACATGGATGTGGTGGTGTAGCGCAAGCCGTAAGGCAAGAATCGCGTGACGTAGGCCAGCAAAATGATCCAAAAAGTGCCATAAATGCCGATGTCAAATGTGAGGTAGAAAATCATGATTGACACACCCAGCACCAGGCCAGGAAACACCATGGGCAATGAAGCCAAGTTGTCCAACAACCAGCGGCCCCTTATTTTTGTCTTCACCACAATCCAGCAAACAACCGCGGCCAACAACATCACCGCTGTGGCTGTTGCAAAGGACATCCACAAACTGTTTAGCACGGCGTTTCGAATGGAGTCAGAGCCCAAAATGTAGCGGTAGCCATCCAAGGTAATGCGCGACAAGGCTTCGATGGAAGGAGGGGCATAAAACTTTTGCAAGGATGACCACAAAAGCACCAAGAAGGGCAGGATCACAATGAGCAAGAAATAGGCAATGAAAATGGCCAAGGTCAAGTAACGCCACACACCCAAATCAATGGTGCGAGGGCGGAAACCTTTGCCTGTGACCGTGGCGTATTTGGTGCCCGTTGAGGAGATGCGGGACTGCACATAAATGCCACCCGTGGTAAGCAACAGCAAAATAACCGAGTAGCTGGCCGCCAAACCAATTTGGCTCGGGTACTGGTGAATGGCTTGGTAAATGGCTGAGGTAAAAACTTGAATGCCTGCAGGCAAACCTAACAATGCCGGCACCTCAAAAGAGGCAATGGTGTTGACAAACAATGTCAGCACCGTAGCCATGATGGCAGGGTAAGCCAACTTCAAGGTGATGCGGCGCAACGTGTTCAAGATGCTTGAGCCGCTCATGACGGCCGACTCTTCAAGCGAAGGGTCCATGGCTTTGAATGCCGAGGACATGAGCAAAAAAGCCATTGGCGAGCAATGCAAGGCGTCTACCCAAATCATTCCCCACATGGAGTAAATGTTGAAAGGCGGTGAATCAAGGCCAAAGATGGCCATCGCCCACGTGTTGAGCAAACCAATTTTGGGGCTGGCCAACATGATCCAAGAGATGGTGAACAAGATGCCTGGAATGATGAGCGGCACGATGGACAAAGCAAAAAACAAACGACGCAATGGGGTATTGGTTCGTTCGTTCATCCAAGCCAATGCCGTACCGATCACAAACGCCAACAAAGAAGTGCCCAGCGCAAATTGAACTGAGTTCCAGAAAATGGCCACAGTCTCTGGATTGGTATACGCCGTTACGTAATTACCCAAAGTGAAGGTGGAGGGGGAGCTGGCCGTTTCTGGTGTGTGAAAGCTCTGCCAAATCATGAAACAGAAAGGGACCAGGGCCAAAATGGCCACGATGGCCAAGCAGACGCCAATGACCAACCACTTGGCATCGAACGCCGACCCCAACTTGGGACTTGCAGTTTCTGCGACTGAGTTTTGCACGAATGAGTTCTCCAGAATTATTTCGATCAAAACAGCATCGTTTCACAACCATTTGACCGTTCTTTTATATGGAACTACAGTCCATATAAAGGCACAACTAGCATTAGGCTAGATTCAAATCAAAGTGTCAAGCAATGGGTGGGCGGGTTTACCCTATCAAGAGTTTTCCTCTGGCATTTTAAGAAGTCAACTCTTGCGGGGCACTTTTCAACTCCCTTCACGTGTTGCATCATTCTTTTATAAGGAACGATGTTCTTTTTAGCGGAAAATAGATATGATGTGCAAAATGCCGTCGTAGCCAAGGTCTGACGGGGCTTTTTAGAGACTTGTTCTGAATTAAACCCTGCCAGCAGGCTCACAAAGCCAGCTCATTTCTAAGCGATCCTTTGAAATTGAACCCTCAACATGACCACAGACACAACCTCTTCCAAAAGCTCACGCCTGTCTTCCGTGGCAGCAGCTGTGCGCGTGCTCAAATGTTTTTCTGAAGTGGAGCCCGAAATTGGCATCAGCAGTTTGGCCAAACGTTTGTCCTTGGCCAAAAGCACGGTACATCGTTTGGCAGTCACGCTCACGAGTGAAGGTCTTTTAGAGCAAAGCCCCGAAACAGGCCGCTACCGTTTGGGCATCAATTTGTTCGTCATGGGCGCTCTGGTTCGCCGTCGTTTGGATGTGTCCAACATGGCGCAGCCCTTTTTGAATGTGCTCCGAGAACGCACAGGTGAGACCATCCACTTGGCGGTCATGAATGAAACCAATATTTTGTACCTCTACAACCTCGAAAGTCGCCAAGCCATTCGCATGAAGAGCTACATCGGCACCATCAAACCAGCTTTCTGCACCTGCGAAGGTCGGGCCATCGTGGCTTTTGGTGGCCCTGATTTGATGAACAAGGTTTTAAGTGCACCCCTCGTGGCCCGCACCCCCGGCACCCAGACAGAACCCGCGCAACTGATGAAAATGTTTGCCGAAATTCGGACACACGGCTATGCCATCGATGACGAAGAGTCTGAGCAGGGCATGCGCGGCATTAGCGCGCCCCTGCGCGATATCACAGGACAAGTGGTCGCAGCCATTGGAATTGGCGGCCCCAGCCAGCGCCTGACACTTAAAAAGTTACGCGGCTTGGCGCCCGTTTTGCTCAGCACCGCTGAGGCCATATCAACTCAATTGGGCTATCGCGCTTAATTATTTATGTCTCAAGCCATTCACCTCATTCAATTGGCTGGATCCGATCAGTCCTTTCCTTGCGCAGACAACGACACCTTGCTGCGGGCAGCACTTCGAAGCGGCATTGCATTTCCCTACGAGTGCAATGTAGGTTCGTGCGGCAATTGCAAATTTGAATTGCTGGAAGGCGTGATGTCTTCCTGCTGGCCAGAAGCACCTGGACTGTCTGACAAAGATCGCGCTAGAAACAGAGGCCTTGGCTGCCAAAGCAAGCCCTCGGGCCCACTGCAGATCAAGCTTCGCACCAGCGAAAAATACGCGCCTCAGCATCGGCCTGTTCGCACCATGGCAAGCTTCGTTTCGTCCAAATCAATCACACACGATTTGTCTGAATTCAAATTTGAAACCGCTGTACCTGTTGCATTTTTAAGTGGTCAATACGCCCTGGTTCAAATGGCTGGTATTGCGGGCCCGCGTGCCTACTCCATGAGCAATGTGGGCTTGATCAACGGTCACCATCAAGCTGGTCATTGGATGGAATTCCAAGTTAGACGCGTCCCCGGCGGTCAAGGCAGTGCGCATTTGTTTGATCAATTGGCGCCCGGCGATCAAGTTGAAATAGATGGGCCATATGGCATGGCCTACCTCCGTGAAGATGTTGAGCGTGACATTTTGTGTGTGGCGGGTGGCTCTGGTTTAGCGCCCATGGTCTCCATTGCGAGAGGTGCATTCAACAGCCCCAAAATGAGTGCCAGAAAAATGCATTTCATTTATGGCGCTCGTACTTTGCAAGATGTTTGCGGCTTGGACATGTTGCAAACACTTCCCAACTGGTCTTCACGAGGCAATTACCAAGCAGTCATTTCTGGTGAGCCAGAGGAGACCCCTTTGCCCAACGGCTATTTGCGTGGTTTTGCGCACGATACGGTGGCACAAACCTTTGGCGAAACTTTGCAGCAAATGGAAATTTATTTTGCTGGCCCCGCATTGATGGGCCAATCCCTTTTGAAAACATTGATTGACCTGAAAGTGCCCATGGACCAAGTGCACTTTGATCAGTTTTATTGAACGATGAGCATGAGCAGCGAAGACATTAAAAACAAACACAGCGTACAAGACCATCAATACGGCGCTGACACCTATCACACCCACGATGGCGAGGCTGATCACGACCATGATCATGACTTTGCGGGTGACGATCCCTCACAAGAATCTTTGTGGCGCCAAGACAATGTGATTCTGCACAGTGTGGGCATTGATGTGGGTTCATCGGGCACACAGGTGGTCTTCTCACGCATCCACCTGCGGCGCATTGCCGAAGATTTGTCGAGCCGTTATGCGGTGGTTGAGCGCACAGCGCTTTACCAATCACCCATTTCGCTTACGCCTTATTTGAACGACAGCCTGATGGACGCTCAAGCACTGGGCGTCATCATTGACAAAGCCTACCAAGATTCTGGCTTGCACCCCGATGAAATTGACGCAGGCGCAGTCATCTTGACAGGCGAAGCCCTGCGACGCGAGAACAGCGAATCGATTGCGGCCGTGTTGGCAGAGCAAGGCGGCGAGTTTGTGTGCGCCACTGCAGGCCACCACATGGAGGCCATGCTGGCGGTATACGGCTCTGGCGCAGCCAAACGCTCTTACGATGAAAAACATCGCATTTTGAACATCGACATTGGCGGTGGTACCACCAAGTTGGGCCTTGTTCAAAACGGCGAACTGGTGGCCACAGCCGCTGTGCACTTGGGTGGCCGGCTCATGGTGGTGAATGAAAAGAATCTGCTTACGCGCCTTGACCCTGCCGGGGCTTACTTGGCCAAACAAGCTGGCTTTGATTGGAAATTGGGCGACCAAGTATCTCGACAAGATTTGGCCACGGTAGCGCAGTGGATGGCTGACGCCTTGGTGCGAGTGCTCACTCAAACTTTTTCACGCGAAGACTTGTCCAGCTTGTATTTAACCGACCCTGTGGATGATTGGGGCCCATTGGACGGCATCATGTTCTCGGGCGGTGTGGGTGAGTATGTCTACCGCCGCGAGATGCGTGACTTTGGCGATCTGGGCAAATTGTTTGGTGAAGCAGTGCGCCAGCGGCTTGACCAAAATGCCGTGCCTGTGCCTTTGTTGCCTGCTGGTGAATGCATTCGGGCCACGGTCTTGGGTGCCTCCGAATACAGTGTGCAATTGAGTGGCAACACCACCTTTATTTCTGAGCCAGCTGCTTTGCTACCGCGCAAGAACCTGCAAGTGATTCCTTTGAACCTTGAGCTCGAGGAAACCATAGAACCTGCAGCCATTGCAGAAGCTCTTAGCAAGTCATTCCGCAGGCACGATTTGGTAGAAGGCGCACAAGATGTGGCCATTTCGCTGCGTTGGTTAGGTGCTCCTTCGTTTACACGCTTGAACGCTCTGTCACAAGGTATCTTGAATGGCTTGCCCGAAACCTTGAAGCAGCAACGCCATTTGTACATCGTGACCGATGGCGACATTGCCCACAACTTAGGACATCTTTTCAAAGAAGACGAGCGCGTGAAGTGCGAAGTCTTGGTCATTGATGGCGTCACGCTGTGGGGCTTTGACTTTGTCGATCTTGGCCGCATTCGCATGCCATCCTGGACCGTGCCCGTCACCGTCAAATCGCTTGTCTTCAACGAAGACCCGCGCGCCCATGGCAAGTCTGATCCTGGTGAATGGCATGCCCATGAAGACGGCAAGATGCACCGGCATGATCACAAGAGGCCACACACGCACGGCCATGGTCATGAGCACGCTCATGAACACAGCCACGACCATGCGCACGGTCATGATCACGGTCACGGTCACGGTCATGACCATTCTCATGATCACACCCACGAGACTCAACACGCCCTCAACTTGGCCCACAAGGCCAAGCCATAGGGAAGGTTCGCCACTAAAAAGCGCAACCCCTGTGCTTTTTTTTCGCAAGCAAGTATGACAAATTAGAAGAAAATCACACCATGGATTTGAACACCACCTCACTGCTCGCTACGTCCGGTTTGCTGCTCGCTTTGGGCTTTCGGCATGGTCTTGACCCAGACCACATTGCGGTGGTTGATGGCATGACACGACTGCGCCACAACGGCAGCGCTTATTGGAAAGCACGCCTCACTGGCTTTCAATTCGCAGCCGGTCACAGCCTCACCATTTTGTTAGCCACCTTTGTGTTTTATCTGTATGGCGTTCAGTTGCCTGATTGGTTGGATGCCGTGGGCCTTTGGATCTCCACCTTTTTCTTGGTTTGGTTGGCTTACCGAAATTTCAAGTTTTGCTTTTCTGGCCACGAAACACATCACCACGCTGGCAGCCCTGTTCAACGCAAAATTCTGCAAGCCATGGGACCCTTTGCTCACCCTATGGGTGTTGGTTTCGGATTTGCCATTTCATTTGACTCTTTGGCGCAAGCTGGCTTGATGGCGGCCAAGGGTCATGAGTTGGGTGGGTTTTTTGCTATCGTGGCCTTGGCAGCGAGTTTTGGTGCCGGCATGATGCTGGCCGACACCAGCAATGGCTTGCTCATGCATTGGTTGGTCAATCGAAGCCACCATTTGGCACATCAAGCCGGCCGCATCATGAGCGGCGTTGTAGCCACTTTGTCTCTGATGGTTGTTGCTGTGGGCCACAGCAGTCAGCACTTCACGCAACTGGAAGAAATTTGGGATGCCTGGGGTGGCTACATTGGTGTGGGTGTGACAGGCATTGCCTTGTTGGTTTACTTGGTCAGCGCCCGAATTTACAAATCAAAGAATCTCAACTGGCAGGTTGTAGATGCACATGGTGAACACCATCACCATGGTCGTGCCCCTTCGCTCCTTTTTCCAAAGTGACCGGCACAATTTGAACCGAACCGTGTCGCACGCCTGTTTGGGCCACAATGCGGTGCGCAAACTGCCTCACCTCTTTGGTTTTGCCACGTAAAAATGCCACTTCCAAGCAGTTGTCGTGGTCTAAGTGCAAGTGCATGCTCGACACCGTCAGGTCATGATGGTCATGCTGCAAGTTGGCAATGCGCTCTGCCATGGTGCGATCGTGGTGGTTGTACACATAACCCAAATGTGCAATGCAATGCTCGCTCTCGTTTTGCCGCAAAGTTTCTTGTGAGTGCCACCCGCGAATCAAATCTCGAATGGCCTCCGAGCGCGAGGCGTAGCCATTTTTATCGGCCAATTGGTCCAAAATGGCAGCCAATTCCGTTTCCAGTGAGATCGTGATGCGTTCCATGAATGTGCCTTGCAGAAATAGTCAGCGAATGGCAGGATGATACGCAGATCAAAAACACCTGTCTCATGAACGACCCTACCCCCGACAAACGCATTCCGGTCTATTTGCTCACAGGCTATTTAGGCAGTGGCAAAACCAGTCTGCTCAAATCGTGGCTGGCACAAGACGAATTTAAAGAAGCCGCACTTGTCATCAATGAGTTGGGGGAGGTGGGCTTTGACAACCAACTCTTGAGTGGTGCTACCGAAAGCAGCGCACTGGTGGCCAATGCTTGCGTGTGCTGCACGGGTTTGCCGGGCTTGGCCGAAGCGCTTGAAGACTTGTTTTGGGCGCGCCTAGAAAGGCGCATGCCTCGCTTTCCCAACTTGGTCATTGAAACCACTGGCCTTGCAGAACCTGGACCCGTGGCTGAGGCCTTGCGAAGCAGCGACTTGCTCAAAGAGCGCTATCGATTGGCGGGCGTCATCACATGCCTTAGCGCCAGCACGGCCGATGCAGTTCTCAAGCAACACGCCGAAGCACGCGCACAATTGGCGGGTGCAGACGTCTTGATCATCACCAAAACAGATTTGGTCAGTTCAGAGAATTTAGAAGCACTGCATTTGCGCGTGCAACATCAGTTGGCGCATTTAGAACTTGAAAAGCCACCCTCTTTGCTGACCTCTGCGCGGGCCGATTTGTCTGCAGAAGAATTAGTAAGCAGTTTGGAACAGCGACGCACTTCAGGACATGAAGCAACCCACCCATCGGCTCAAGCATTTGCGCTGCAAACTGTCACAACGCCCTCGCACGCTTTGCACTTGCACACTCCGGGCGAACACTGTGCAATCTGCCAGCACGAACATGAACATGTTCATTCTGCACAGGCCTTGTGGTGGCCCATCGTTTCCAGCATTGCAAGCGAAGCTTTGCAAGCGCAGGTGAGTGAATTGCAAAACACATTGGGTGCAGCACTGCTGCGCTTAAAAGGTCGAGTTCAAACAGCAGAAGGTCGGTATGTGATTCAGTTGGCGCCTTTTGAAACACATGCAGAAGTCTGTGCCGATGAATTGGCTTGGACAGACACCACGCGCAGTGGTCTGACGGTGATCGTTAGCAGTCACTTGCCTGAGGCTTCAGCGAAATACCTTGTAGAACAAGGTATTTCAAGCCTGGATGGTGACGCCAAGACCTGATGATTTTCAGCTTTTATTTCCAAGGATCGATGGTCATGTGAATGGCGTCTTCTGCACCTTCGCCGACCAAAGAACGGATGGCGTATTCGGTTTGATCCAAACCAAACATGTGCGTGCTCATGGACTTCACGTTGTGACGGTTGCCCGCAATCAATTGCAGTGCCAACTCGACAGATTCGTAGCTGTGACCCCGCATGCCCTTGACGGTCAAGAACTTGGCAATGATCATGTCGCTGTCAAACTGCGGTACTTTTTGGCGCTTGATGCCGCCCAAAATCACGCGACCTTTTTTGCGTGCCAATTGAATGGCGCTGATCACGGAGCCGGGGCCACCGGATGCGCAGTCAATCACCAAGTCGGCCATTTGGCCGCCGGTGATTTCAGCCACCGACTCCAGCAAATCTTCATCGCCAATGGCCACGGTGTGGCTGGCACCCAAGTGCTTGGCCATGGCCAAACGTTTTTTGTCTGAAGGTGTGTTCAAGCCCGTCACAATGATTTTGTCGACGCCCGCTTCGCGCGCAGCCACCACACACGACAAACCTTGTTGGCCAGGGCCTTGAATCAACACGGTCTGGCCAGGTCCAGCGCCACCATGAAGGTATGTCCACTCAATGCCATTCGACATCGGCAATGCCAAGGCCGCGTACTTGGGCTCAAGACCTGCAGGCACTTTGTGAAACACCGTGTTCATGTGCAGTTCTTGGTACTGGGCAAAACCACCCCACAAACCAGAGCCACGGCTTAAACCTGTGGCGCCATAACGAGGACCGCCCAAACGCCAATCGGTGGCATTGCACAAACGGAAATCGCCGCTGCGGCAAAAGTCACAGTGTCCACATGGCAGGTACTCTTCCAATGCCACCAGGTCGCCTTCTTTGACGCCCCATTTGGGACCTGCAATGGCGCCAACTTCTTGAACATAACCCACCGTCTCATGACCCAAAATGGCAGGGCCTTGAATCTTGGGGAAGTCTTGGAAGAACATCCAATCGCTGCCGCAGACACCGGTGACCGCCACCTTCAACAAACCTGCATCCGGTTTGGGATCGGGCGTTTGAAAGCTTTGAATCTCGATGGTGCCGTTGGGCATGGCCACGGCGGCCTTGAATGTGTGTCCCATGAATACCCTTTTTTAAACGCTAGCGTGTGGCTTGCCAGGTGCAGACTTGAAGTGCTCTTTGGCACCTTCTTTGTAATGCACATCGCGCTTGATCAACATGGCCACAGAGCGAACTTTTTGATGCTCAGGATCTAAACCTGGCAGTGCAAAATCAGGGTTCTCAGCCAAGGCGCGTGCCATTTTGATCAGACGCTGCCGCGCCATGATGATGCCGTTGTCGGTCGACACCAGATTTTCTTTGGTACGGTCTTGAATAGCGCCCATGCTCTCTTGCAAAGAGGCGTCTTGCATGCCAATGCCCTCAATACCGCTGTACAACAAGCCTTCACGCTGGGCCTTACGGTCCATCAAATAGTCGTTGTCCATGCGTTGCAATGGCACGTAATCTTTGTCAACCTTCACGTGAATGCTGGCGCCGCCCTTCATGGCGTCGACTTCTGCTGTGGTCAGTGCACGTGTGGGGTGGTAATCAAAGCTCCAAGTCCAGCAGCTGTGGTCGTTGATTGGCACCCAGAAGTGGCCGTGAACAGGGTGATCACCGCGTGGGGGCACCATGGTGAAGCTGGGCATGACCCAGGGTGTGATGCGCCAATAGTACTGGTCATCTTCGGCATTGCGACGTGCGCCGACCAACAGACCACCCTCGGCTTCCACCACTTCAAACACGGGGCTCAAGTCGTTCAAGTTGTATTGATTGCCTTTGGCGCCCTTGAACAATGGGTCGCGGCTGAGGGATGCACTGTGCAAGAAAGACACATGGCTCGAGTCGATGCCGCCTTCCAAAGCCTGCAACCAATTGCTGGCTTGCACACGCTTGGACATGTAGGAGTGCTCCAAAGGCAAGGTGGCAAATTCCCACTCCGGCAAGGCTGGCGTCTTGCCTGCAGGGCCCATATAAACCCAAATGACACCGCCGCGCTCCACCATGGGGTAGGACTTCAATTTGATGCGCTCGCAGTAGCCAGAGGTGGGCTCAGATGGCACTTCGGTGCAGTTGCCATTCACGTCGTATTTCCAACCGTGATAGGGGCAACGAATACCATTTTGTTCATTGCGGCCAAACCACAAAGACACGCCCCGGTGTGCACAAAACTCATCGATCAAACCCAACTTGCCCTCGGTATCGCGAAAGGCCAGCATTTTCTCTGACAGCAATTCCAAGCGAACGGGCTCGCAATCAGGGCCTGGCAACTGCTCGGACAACAGGGCTGGCAACCAATACCGACGGAACAGGTTGCCCATCGGGGTGCCCGGTCCGGTTTGGGTGACCAAGTCATTGAGTTCTTTTTTCAACATGCAAGTTTCTCCTCAGGTGCCTTCGCACGGGGTCCTAAAATAATGGGTTTTTCTGTGTGAAATTTTCGCTGATTAAATCGTTCCGCATAAAAGAACATTGTTCTTTCATTAGAAACGAGGTTATCATCAGCGCCTTGTCATTGTCAACTGGAGATTCTCTATGTCGGGTGCGTGCCGTTTTCTCTCTTTGTGCAAAGCCGCAGAGGTTGCTGAAGGTAAAGCCATCAAGGTGGAAAAAGACGGCCTCACCTTGGCTGTCTTTAACATTGAAGGCGAATACTTCGTCACAGATGACACCTGCACACACGGCCCTGGCTCACTCTCAGAGGGCCCCATCGAGGGTGATGTGGTCGAATGCGACTTTCACAATGGCGCCTTCAACATCAAAACAGGTGCCGTTGTTGCTGCGCCCTGCATGATCCCACTCAAAACTTACAAAGCGCGCTTACAAGGCGATGAAATTGAAATTGAAGCCTGAGCTTCACGCGGCATCAGCTTGCATTTTCCTCACACCATCGTGAAAAAAAAGGCCCTTCAAAGGGCCTTTTTTGAAGCTCATTTGCCAAGTCTTTTTGGCATCAGTTTTCAGGCTTCACGATCTTGATCATCGGCGCCCATTGTTTCAGTTCTTCGCCCACGTATTGCGTGAATTTGGCAGAGTCCCAATCGAAGGTTTCCATAGATTGTTTCGAAAGCGTGTCTTTGGCAATCTGGCTTTGCATGATCTTGCGAGTTTCTTTGTTCAATTTATCAACCACGGCGGGTGACATGCCTGGCGGGCCTGACAAAGAGAACCATGTCAGCGCCACCAATTTGGGATAGCCCTGCTCAGCGAAGGTGGGCACGTTGGGAAACTCGGGCATGCGCTTAGAGGAAGTGATGGCCAAGGCCCTTAGCTTGCCAGCTTGAATTTGGGCACTGGCCGTGGAAAGTGTAGTGAACAAAGCAGGAATGTGACCCGCAATGGTGTCGGCCACAGCAGGGCTTCCACCTTTGTAAGCCACATGCTGCATTTCAGTTTTGGCCATGACTTCAAAAGCCTCACCAATCAAGTAGCCATGGGTACCCTTGCCGGGTGAACCCCAGCTGACTGGATGGGCCTTGGCATAAGCAATGAAGCTTTTTAAATCGGTGACCGGCAATTGCGCATTGACAGCCAACACAATGGGCGGGCCACCCAACATGGCAATGTGCGTGAAATCTTTGAGAGGGTCATAGACCTTTGGATTTTCTGATGGGCCAATCACATGCGAAGCGACACCCGAGATGACCAAGTTATAGCCATCAGGCGCAGATTTGGAGACTTGTTGCGAGCCAATCATGCCGCCCGCACCGCCTTTGTTTTCAATCACGAAGGGCTGCTTCAAAGCTTCCGACAAGCCCACTGAAATAAGTCGACCCAGCGTGTCTGAGCTGCCACCGGCAGCGTAGGGCACAACGATCTTCACTGCGCGTTGAGGCCAAGCTGTGTCCTGGGCCATGACCATGCTAGCGCCAAAGCAGGCGATCAAACTGGCGCTCACAAGCAACAGTTTCTGAGCACTGGTATCAAAATTTCTAGGCATCATTCCGTGAATCAAAGAAAAGCGTTTCAAGTTCAAATCCTTCAAGCAAATTAATCAGTCATTTTCGGTTGACTTTCGGTGAAACGGGTCAGACTGTCAAGCATAGAGAACCGATGTTCCTCATGAGAGAACGAGCAATTCTCACAGGCTCTGGGCCGTTCAGACCGTCGAATCTTTCAAGCTTTCACCCAGCCTGTTGAAAGCATTTTTTCTGACACTGGTTTGGTCAAAAAGATGGTGGTCAAAATTCTGGTCAAGTGAAAGGCCGTGACGATGGGCGCACCCAAACCAAAGGCCTTGGACAAAATGCCCATCTCGGTCATGCCACCCGGTGCCATCGACAAAAAGGCGGTCATCACGGCCACATCGGCACCCCTCGCGATCAACCAAGCCGCCGCCATGCACACCGCCAAAATACCCAAAGTCACAAGCGCTACCGAGGCCAATGTGCGAGGCGCACGCATGAAAAAAGCGCGGTTGATGTGCTGCCCTAAACCCCAACCGATGACCACTTGGGCGGCAATCAATCCCAGGTCGGGCAAGCGCCCAACAACGTCATGGTTGGCACAAATGGCTGCGATCAGCAAGGCCCCCAAGACCCAAGGATTGGGCATTTTGAGTTTTTGGAAGCCCCAGCCTGTGACCGTGGCTGTTGCCAACAAGCCAACCGTCAGGGGCCAACTCAGAACGCCAATTCCGGGTGTGGGCATGATGGGCGTCGCGCCACTGGCCCACGCAATGTAAGAGGCTGTTGAAGTCACCATCATGATGCGCACCGCGTGCGCGGAAGCCACCACGGCACCGTCAGCGCCTGCTCGTTGGGCCTGCACCGACATTTCTGAGGAAGCCCCTAAAGCCACCGAATAGATGGCCGTTGCACCATCGACTTTGGCCAGTTTTTGAAGGACGCGCGCAGACACGACCGACATGAAGATGCCCACGAAAGCCCCAAACACCATCCAAGGCGCCAAGCCACCAATCAATTGCAAAACCGCTGGCGTGAAGTACAAACCAATCGAGGCGCCAATGTAGATTTGCGCTGACTTGCGCGCCAGCACAGGCTGCTTATGCACTTTGTTGGCCATGCTCACGCAAGCCACTGCCACCATCGGGCCGAGCACCCAAGGCAGAGGCACATGCCAATGAAATGCAACCCAGCCGCCAAACAGGGCAACGGCAATGGTTAAAGCCAGTCTTGCCAAACGATCAACATCCATCGGCATCACGAGCCCAAGTAAGTGCCGCCATTGACGTGCATCACTTGACCTGTGACAAAACGGGCTTGATCGCTTGCCAAAAAGCTGACCATGTTTGCCACCTCGTCAGCGGTCCCGCGCCTCTCCATCAATGGCTGGTGTTTGGCGTGATGGTTAGGCTGTGCAGAGGTGGAAGGGCTGTTGCGTTGTGTTGAAATCATGCCGGGCGAGACACAATTGACGGTAATGGCCGGCGCCAAATCATGCGCCAAAGCGCGGGTCAAGCCCACCAAGCCCGATTTGGCGGTGACCACATGCGGCCGGTTCATGGCGCCCGTGTGCCCCGTTAAACCACCGATGTTGATCACCGCACCCATGGGCGACTGGCGCAGCAGGGGCAACGCAGCTTGGCTGCAATAAAAAGCACCATCGAGTACAACGGCTAACGTATTGCGCCAATCTTCGACAGACACCTGATCGATCGGAGCCTCGCGGCGAATGGCCGCGTTGTTCACCAGCACATCCAAGCGCCCCCAAGTTGATTGAATCAGGTCCATCATGCCTTGCACGCTGTGCCTGTCGGTCACATCGGCCACACACAACAAAGAGGGCGTACCAAGCGCCAACAGTTCGTCCACCACCGCTTGGCCTTCGCTGACGGAGGCACGCACATTGATGGCCAAGGCAAAGCCTTGTTTTGCCAATGTGTGCGCAATGGCACGGCCAATATTGCGGCCAGCGCCCGTGACCAAAGCCACCTTTTGATCAGGCGTGAGAGGGGTCATCATTCAGTACCAAGTGAGTTGAGAAAGGCTGTCAGAAAAATTTTGCCAGTTGCATGAATTACTTCACGGCCAGGCTGGTCAAAGACACAGCACTGGCTTTAAACAAGCCGTTCACTTGCGACAAAATGGCGTCTGTTTGCGCCGCATCCAGTCCACCAAATTTGCAATTGGCTCTGAACTTTTGCAAGAGGTCGGCATCCGACATGGGATGGTCCACGCCACCTTTGAAAAAGCCTTGACGCTGCTCGAACACTTTTCCGTTTTTCAAATACAAGCGAACATGGCCCGTGAATTGTTTGGGGTACGGGTTGTTGGGATCGACGCTGTAACTCACCTTGGCAGCCAGAGCGCGAATGTCTGCGCCTTGAACCACAGCTTCGGTGTAAGCCTCTAAACCTGCATCGTCCAGCATCAGGCCGGCGGCTATGGCATAGGGAATACTGAACTTGGCCGCATACGCATTGGGCGGTGAATGCTTCAACGACAAAGGCTCCCACAAGCGATGCACAATGCCTTCTGCGGTGTCGCACTCAATGCGTTCAATCTCTGACAAAGCCACACCTTGCGTTGTCAGTTCTTGACGAATCAAGCGCGCACAATCAATGAACGGATGGGCCATGGTGCCGCATGCATAGGGCTTGAAAGCAATGGTGGTCCAAATCCAAGTTTCGCCAAAATCTTTCATCATGGCTTCAAAGTTGCCATCGGTGGTGTTGGCAAAGCCATGGAACAAACCATGATGGCCTTCAAACACGGTGGCGGGTCCTTTGAAGCCTGCTAGCGCCATGCGCACCGCACGATAAGCCGACTGTGCAGCCCAGCCTGGATGCATGCGCTTGGTCCAAGAACCATCCGCCAAATATTCGATGATGCCGCCAGCCATGCTGCCTGCAATGCCAAAGGCATTCACCAATTGTTCTTCGCTCAAGTGGAGTGCGGCCCCCAAGCCTGCAACCCCGCCCATCACTCCAAAAATAGCCGTTGGGTGAAAGCCTGCTTTGTGCACACGCGTAGGGGCCACGGCGCACAAGCGGCACATGACTTCCACACCAATGGCCACGCCGCGCAGCAACTGCTCGCCTGACAAGGCGTGGCGCTCGGCCGCTGCCAACAATGCCGGCACAATGACCACACCGGCGTGCACAGGGCCGCCTTCATAGGTGTCGTCAAAGTCTTCGCCGTGCGCGGCAATGCCGTTGACAAATGCCGCGCCTTCAACGCCACACTTTTGCTCGAAACCAAACACCGTGCAGTGACCGTCTTGCTCAAACGAGCTCAGTGCTGCTTGAACATAAAACTCGTGACGCGCAGCAATGCAAATGCCTGCCACGTCCATGATCAAACGTTGGCCCACGTGCTGGCCAAGTGTTTCCTTTTCAGGGCGCGCGTTGACAATGCCCTTGGCGAGTTGTGCCGCAATCGTCAGAGATGGGACTGAATTGGGTGAGCTGCTCATGAAACTGACTTTCTGCGATCTGCAATTTCTTTCCACAAGGTGTAGGCCGACAATATGGCGGCAAGGCCCAATAAGATTGCAGACACTGTATCGGTGACAAAAATACTGTGGTCGCCTCCAGAGATGAGCAAGCTTCTGCGGTAATTAGACTCCACCATGTAGCCTAAAACCATGCCCAAAACCAGCGGCAGTACGGGCAAATTCACCAAGCGCATGCCGTAGCCTAAAAATCCGATGAGCAACACCAAACCGCAATCAAACATGCTTTGGTGAATGGCATAAACACCCGCCATCACCAAGGCCAAAATGAAGGCAATCAGGTAGGGCTTCGGGCGATTCACAAGCCACATGCAAGGCGACAAGATGACCAAGCCAATCAGCAGCATGGCAATGTTGGCGATGAACAAACCACCATACAAACCGTAGACCACTTCAGGTGCTTTTTGAAACAGCATGGGGCCGGGCTGCAGACCATGAATTAAAAAACCACCCAACAAAATGGCGGCCGAATTAGAACCCGGTATGCCCAAACTCAACAGGGGGACCAAGGCTGTTGCTGTGACCACATTGTTGGCAGACTCGGGCGCAGCCACGCCTTCAGGGGAGCCATTGCCAAATTCTTCTGGGTGTTTGGACCAGCGCTTGGCTTCTGTGTAAGCCATGAAGGCGGCTACCGTGCCACCGGCACCAGGTGTCACACCTTCAACCGTGCCGATCACTGCACCAATTGCTTGTGGCTTGAAAAGGCGCTTGCTCATGGCCCAGTTGGGCAACTTCAAACGAGTCGATGATGAACCACCCCGGGCCCATGGTGGCTCACCAATTTGAACCAGCATTTCTGTCACGGCAAACAAACCCACCATCACCAAGATGGGTTTGACACCATCCAGTAAATCTTCAGAACCCAAGGTAAAGCGCTGCACACCAGAGACGGGGTCGCTGCCAATGAAAGCAATCATCAAACCCATGCATGCGGCAATCAAACCCCTCAGCAAAGAGCCACCCGACAAACCGGCAATGACAGACAGTCCTAAGATGCCCAATGAAAAATAGGCCGCTGGCGTGAATGCCAAGGCCACTTGTGCCAAGCTTTCAGTACACAAAACCAATACCAGCAGGCCAAACAAGCCGCCATACAGGCCAGACATCAGGGAGATGCCCAAAGCCTCACCCGCCAGTCCTCGCTTGGCCATTTCGTTGCCATCGATGACGGTTGCAGAAGCTGAATTGGTGCCAGGCGTGCGAATCAAAATAGCAGGAATGGAGCCCCCATATTCAGCGCCAACGTACACACTGGCCAGCAACACCAGGGCATTGGTGGCCTCCATGCCAACCGTAAAAGGCAACAACAAAGCCATGGCAATAGAGGGCGAAATACCTGGCAATGCGCCGCCAAAAATTCCCCACAAAACACCCGCAAACGCCGACAAAATGACCCAGCCCGAAGACAGGTTAGAAAGTGCCAATAAAAAGCTGTCCATGTTTATTTTCCAATCCACTGTGACCACATACCTGTTGGCAAGTGAATTTCCAAGGCGAAGTCAAACGACAGCCACAACATGGGCCCCGTTATCAAGGCACACATGAGCAATGTTTTGACATCTCGAGCCCCTGCGTAATAAGCGACGGCCGCCACAAACAAGCCAATGCTCACGACAAACCCAAACACTGAAACGATGGCCACAAAAGCAGCCAAGATGGCCAGCAAGCCGACCGCTTTCAAATGCGGGTGATCGCTGCCGCCTGGCTCGGTTTCTTCTTCGCTCGCTTCGGCCTTTTGCTTTGTCTTCAACCAAGATTTCAGAAACAGACAAATTGAAGCCGCCAACATCAAATACCCGATGGCGGTAGGTACACCTGCAACACCCACTGCATCGGCCAACAAACTGTCTTCAATTTGACTGGCCTGATACACATACATTGAGGAGACCGCAATGCCCAAGACGCCGGTCAAACGATCTGCATGTTGAGTGATCATTTAATCAGGCCCATCTCTTTAAAATCAGCGGCAGTTTCTTGCGCGACCTCTTGAATGAATTTGCGCGCAGCCTCGCGGCCCAAAAGCATCGGCGTCAAATGATCTTTTTGATATTCCGCTTTGTAAGCAGGCAACTCGAGCACTTTTCGAGCAGCATCTTCCCAAGCTTTGGCAATGTTGTCAGGCACACCCTTCGGACTAGCCAAGCCCCTGAATTTGCGAATCACAACGTCATACCCTTGCTCTTTGGCTGTGGGCAATTGTGGCAGGCCTGCCAAGCGCTTGTCTGAAAGCGTAGCGAGCAGGCGAACTTTGCCCGCCTCTAATTGACCTTGCAATTCTTGAATTTCGCCAATGCCAATGTCATAGGTGCCATTCAGCACGCCAATCATTTGATCGCCACCCCCTTCATGACTCACGATGGGCACTTTGACACCTGCAGCGCGCGCTAATTTTTCCATGCCAATGCGCTCTAAGGAGGCAGGGTTAGATGCGCCCCAACGAGATTTGCCAGGATTGGCTTTGGCGTGCGCCATCACATCTTGCAGGGTTTTGAAAGGAGAGTCTGCACGCGTGAAAATAACTTCTGGATCAATGAAAACAATCAACATAGGGTCTAAGCCGTCATAGCCAACAGATGGCTTTGAAAGCAAGGTCGTTTGAATGTAAGTAGGCGTTGTGCCATAAAACATCGAACCATCGGTTGGGCCTTTGGCGACATGCGCCACTGCTTTAGCGCCACTGCCACCTCGAATGTTTTCAACTGCCATGTTGGTCTTCATGATGGGGGAAATGTATTTGGCCATTTCACGCAAGAAAACGTCCGTGCCACCACCTGGACTCGAATGAGTGACCAAAGTCACACGGTTCACGGGATAGGCTGCCGAGTTGCCAGATTGCGCAAACGCGTGGGTGGTGGCAATGCATGCCAAACCAAGTGCCAATGTGGTTTTTAAAAAAACAGTGCGGTTCATTGAGATCTACCTTGTTCGAAAAAGTCCCCTTGTCATTTGCAACGGGACGGGGCTAAAGACACTTACTTTGTCAAACTCTGAAGCAGTTCTTTCAAGTTGGGTTGCGTTGCCAAATTCATGCACAAACTCCAGGCTGCTTCCGTTTTCGCAGCGCCCAAAATAGGTGTGCTTTGATCGACAAACTTGGCTTTGAGTTGCTCATTGCTCATGGGTTTTTCCAAACTGCCGATGGCGCGCTCAATGAAGATATGGTGTTTTTGGCCATCGGTGGTTTCAAGTGTCACATCGACCGAAGCTTCGTAAATGCTGCGGTCCACAATCAATTCAACCTTGTCGCGAACGCCAATGACCAAAGGTGAGCGCACCACGTCATCAGCGTACTCATGCTCACCAGCGCGGCCATAAACAAGGGCCACAGCACATGAATGGAACACGCTGAATTTGGCCAGCAAACCGTCGGTCGGTGTTTTCTTGCCGGTGAGTTCTTGCACCAAAGGGTGCGCTTTCAAAGTCACCTTGGCCACTTGCTCAGGCTTCAAATTGTGCTTCTCGCGCAATTGCACGCAAGCATCGATGGCGGGGTGAATCACAATGCCACATGCAAAAGGCTTGTAGGTGTTGAGCTCAATTTCCCAAGTCTTGCCTAAGTTTTCTGTAACTTCTTTCCAATCGGTTTTATCTGAAAACACTTGCATCAAACCTCTTGGGGCTTCCAAGGCCCGGGCCGAAGCCGTGTAACCATGCTTGGCCATCAAGGCAGACATCAAGCCCACCTTGGCAGCACCACCGGGATGGAAAGGCTTGGTCATGGTGCCAAACTGTTCGCGCAAACCAACGGGCTGTGAAGCCGCAATGCCCAAAGCCATTTGCGTTTGCTTGGCATTCAAACCCAAGAGGCGAGAGCATGCTGCAGCACTGCCCAACATGCCCGTTGAGCCGGTAATGTGCCAACCGCGGTCATAGTGGTTGGGATACACAGCGTTGCCAACACGGCATGACACTTCCACGCCCAGGACCAAGGCGTCGATGAGTTGACGACCTGTGGCACCCAAATGCTCTCCCAATGCCAAGATGGCAGAAGCCACTGGACCAGCAGGATGAATGATGGTTTTTAAATGTGTGTCATCAAAATCAAAGGTGTGTGAGCTGATGCCATTGAGCAGGGCCGCATTGGCCATGTCGACGCGGTCGCTGCGGCCCAACACAGAAGCTTGCGCTGATGGGGCCAGCTCTTTGACGGCACCCAATGCAGCTTCAATGGTTTCATGGGTGCTGGGGCCCACGGCACAGCCGGCCCAATTGGCAAAGGTGCGGTGCGCTTGAGCTTCGACGGCATCTGACCAGCCTTTAGAGGGATGGTTGGCGACAAATTCAGCCAAAAGTTGGGTGATGGCAGGCGCATTGGCGTCGGCAACGACAGTGGTATTTCGTGCGGTCATAAGAAATCAGGGCTTGAAGCCACTTATTTAGTCAAAAGAAGGGCAGATCATAGGGGAATCGCGGGATTTTCTAGCGTTCGCTCACAAGCCGCCCCCCCAAAAACCGAACAAACCACTGAGAATGGCTTGAGATTTCCTCACAATCAAGGCTGGTCTTGCTTGGCAAGCCTCAGACGCCATTGATAACCAGGCCCATTGACCCATGTCAGCCACGGGAAAAGCCACTCGGTTTAGACTCGGGGTTTCTTAGTTCGATGGCATCCAAGCAGGGTCTTTGCGCCCTGAGTTCTTCGCCTTATTTATGACTACCAACGCCACACCTGACAATTTGCAACCGATTCCTCCAGAGCAGGACATGCCTCATCGCAAAATCATTCGCGAGTGGTTAAAGCCTTTGTCTGACCGTTCGACCTTGCGCGCGTTTGTTCTCTTGGTGCTTGACACCGCTTTGTTCATGGGTCTGGTGGCGGGTACGGTGATGGTCGAATCTGTGTGGCTCAAACTGTTGTGCGGCATGGCGGCTGGCTTCGTCATTGGCCGTTTGTTCATCATTGGCCATGACGCCTGCCACCAAAGCCTCACGCCACACCGTGAACTGAACAAATGGATTGGTCGTTACGCCTTCCTGTACTCGCTCACACCTTTTAGCCTGTGGGATACGGGCCACAATGTGGTGCACCATGGCTACACCAATTTGAAAGGTGTTGACTTTGTCTGGACGCCGCTCACGGCTGAGGAATTTGCGGCTCTCGGCCCTTTTGGCCGCTTGATGCAATACCTTTACCGCAGTGGTTGGGCGCCAGGTTTGTATTACTTGGTTGAGATTTGGTGGAAGCGCGAGTTTTTCCCTAACAAAACACACATGCCAACTCGACGCCCCATCTTTGTCAAAGACAGCATGTTGGTCACCGTGTTTGGACTCGTTTGGATTGGCTTCATGGTCTATGCTGCAGTCGCTACAGGTCAATCTGTCTGGTTGACATTGCTCATGGGCGTGCTGGTACCTTTTTTGTTCTGGAACACCATGATTGGCTTTGTAGTGTATGTTCACCACACCCATGTTCGGGTGTCTTGGCACAACGACAAATCAGCTTGGACCAAAGCCCAGCCCTTTGTGTCAACCACCGTGCACCTCACTTTTCCCATGAAAATTGGCAACATGGTGCATCACATCATGGAACACACTGCCCACCATGTCGACATGAGTATTCCCTTGTACCGATTGAAACAAGCTCAAGCCAAGTTGGAAGAAATGCTGCCTGGCCGCATCATCGTTCAGCCCTTTTCTTGGGGCTGGTATTTCAAAACCGCCAAGGCTTGCAAGCTGTATGACTTCACCCGCGAATGTTGGACCGATTTCCAAGGTCGCATGACCAGCCCCGTGCGCGGCAACTTACCTGCAAAGTCTTAAAGCCATTTGACTTGACCTGATGGTCAATGCCGATCCAGAAAAGCGCTTCTCACGAAGCGCTTTTTTCATTGTGCTCGGCGCGACAAAATTTCAAAAGCTGGCAAGGTTTTGCCTTCTAAGATTTCTAAAAAAGCACCCCCACCCGTGGAAATATAACCCACTTGATTTTCAATGCCGTACTTGGCGATAGCGGCCAAGGTGTCACCACCGCCGGCAATGCTGAAGGCTTTGGATTCGGCAATCGCGTGAGCAATCACACGCGTGCCATTTTCAAATGCAGCAAACTCAAACACGCCCACAGGACCATTCCACACGATGGTCCCGGCCGCTTTGAGTTGCGCCGCCAATTGAGCTGCAGTCTCTGGACCAATGTCCAAAATCAAATCGTCATCCGCCACTTCGGTCGCTTTTTTCACGGTGGCCACTGCGTCTGCTGAAAAAGTTTTGGCAGTGACCACATCGGTGGGAATGGGCACTTCGGCACCGCGTGCTTTCATGATACCGATGACGGCACGGGCCTCGTCGACCAAATCGACTTCGGCCAAGCTTTTGCCGATTTTCAAACCAGCTGCCAACATGAAAGTATTGGCAATTCCGCCACCCACAATCAATTGATCTACTTTGTCAGCCAAGCTCTTCAAAATGGTGAGCTTGGTAGACACTTTGCTGCCGGCCACAATGGCCGCCAAAGGTCGAGCCGGGTGCGCCAGTGCTTTGGTAATGGCATCCATTTCTGCTGCCAACAACGGACCGGCACAAGCCACTTTGGCATATTCGGCAATGCCATAGGTCGTGCCCTCCGCACGGTGTGCCGTACCGAAAGCATCGTTCACGTAGATATCGCAGAGTGCAGCCATTTTTTGAGCTAGCTCTGGGTTGTTCTTTTTTTCTCCCTTGTTGACGCGACAATTTTCAAGCAACACGACTTGACCTGCGGACACATCGACGCCGTCAACCCAATTGGCTTTCAATGCAACATCTCGACCTAACAATTCGGCCAGTCGCTTGGCCACTGGCGCCAACGAGTCTTCGGCCTTCAATTCACCTTCTGTCGGGCGTCCCAAATGACTTGTCACCATGACAGCAGCGCCGCCATCTAGCGCCATTTGAATGCAGGGCACAGAGGCCCGAATGCGTGTATCTTCGGTGATATCGCCTTCATCGTTTTGCGGCACATTCAAATCTGCGCGAATGAAAACACGCTGACCTTTGACTTTGCCTTGCTGGCACAAATCTGAAAAACGAATGACGTTCATGAAAGCTTTCTTGAATGACGAAAAAGATCCAAATCCTCATCGAGGCTGCTTGGAAATTAAAAGAATTTTAGACCCGCAAACTTGCGCAAACTTACCTGCGCAAGAGACACTTACCAACCCAACAGCAGATGCAATGGCAAATAGGCCAACATGCCCGCCACAATGGTCAGCAGCACATCGCGGCGCCAAAAGTAAACGACTGCACCCACAGCGGCGCCCATCCACCTGGCATCCATCCAGGTCTGCAAAAACTGTCCTTGGTGCATCAAGACTTCGGGCAAGACCACAGCGGCCATGGCCGCAATTGGTGCGTATTGCAAGCCGCGCTGAGCCCAATCGGGCAAGGCCCATTCTTCGCTAGAAAAGAAAAAGAAACTGCGGGTGAGAACGGTGATGCCCGTCAAGCCCGCAATCACGGCCAAGGTCCAAAAATCGGTGCCTTCGAAAAAGCTCATGCCGTTTGTCTCTCACGCATTTTTTGAAAACGCTCTAGGCTCATGCTTAAGACAACGGCCACACCAATGGCAATGACGATGTTGAGTTTCAAGGGCAAGTGGTAGGCTGCAATGGCGGTGACAGCGGCCACACCTGCTGCAAAAATTCGCATGCGCGTGCTGGCCAGGGAGCACAAGATGCCCACCAAACACAAAGTGCCAGCAAAACCCAGGCCCCAAGAAGTAGGAATGGCTTTGGCCAAAAATATACCAAAGAAACTGGCCACGATCCAACTTCCCCAGACAACCAAGGTGTTACCTGCAAGAGACGCAGCTTGCGTCAATTGATCTTCAGGGGCCTCACTTGGATTTGGAAATCGCCGTGTGAACATCACATAGCTGAGGTCGGCCGTGAGATAGCCGTGCAGCATTCTTTCAAGACGCGGCAAATGCATGAGGTATTGGCGTAGATGCAAACTGAAGACCATGAAGCGCAAGTTCACACAAAAGCCTGTGGCCAAGATGATCCAAGCTGGCGCACCTGCAGCGATCAAAGGCAATGCAGCTAACTGAGAACTGCCGGCATACACAAACAGCGTCATGGCAATGGACTCCACCACACTCAAGCCCGAATTCACCATGGCCACGCCCGTCATCAAGCCCCATGCGGCCACGCCTGGCGCTTGCGGTGCCAAATCACGCACGGCCTCCATGAAGGCGGGGTGACGGTAATTTTCAGCTTTGAAAAACATCGCCCACCTGAGCCTTGAAGCCGCGCACAAAATCTGCTGCTGATTGGCGTTTGCCGCCCGCTCTTTGCAGTTGCGTCAGACATAAAACGTCTTCACCGCAAGCGACTCGCAGGCCATCTTCGCGCAGGCTCAGCAAAGTGCCCGGTGTGGTGGTCCGAAAAGCTTCAAGCGCTAAGGGCTCAACATGTGCCTGCCAAACCTTGACCACTTCGTCGCCCCATTGCAGAGTCATGCCAGGAAACGGGTCAAACGCCCGCACGCGTTGCGCCAACACTTGCGCCGCTTGTTGCCAATCGATGGCCGCTTCTGCTTTTTCAATTTTGTGGGCGTAAGTCACACCTTCAAGAGCTTGCTTAACCGGTTTGAATTGGCCCACTTGCGAGAGCGCTTTCACGATCATGCGCGCGCCAATTTCTGCCAACTTGTCGTGCAAGCTGGCTGTGGTCTCTTGTGCGGTGATAGGGCATGTTTCTTCTAGCAACATGTCACCCGTATCGAGTCCTGCATCCATCTGCATGATGGTCACACCCGTTTCAGCATCACCCGCTTCTATGGCGCGGTGAATGGGTGCAGCGCCACGCCACCTGGGCAACAATGAAGCATGAATGTTCAAGCAACCATATCGGGGCGCATCAAGCACCCACTGCGGCAAGATCAAGCCATAGGCCGCCACCACCATGACGTCGGCTTGCGCATTTGAAATAAAGTCTTTGGCTGCTTGGGCTTCTTCTGGGTATTTGCCATCCAATTTCAGGCTGTGTGGCTGCACAACCGCCAACCCTTTTGACAAAGCAAATTGCTTCACGGCAGAGGCCTGAAGTTTCATCCCTCTGCCTGCCTGCCGGTCGGGCTGTGTCAACACTCCCACGATGTCATGGCCAGCCTCATGCAGTGCGGCCAATGCGCTGCGGGCAAATTCGGGCGTGCCCGCAAATATCACGCGCATACAAATTCTTTCAATGAAGGTTTAAGCGGCTTCTTTTTGGGCTTTGAGCATTTTGGTCTTAATGCGGTTGCGCTTTAAAGGCGACAAATATTCCACAAAAACCTTGCCCATCAAATGATCCAGTTCGTGCTGTACGCAAACTGCCATGAGGCCCTTCGCTTCAAGCTCACGTACTTGTCCATGTTCATCGGCGGCTTGCACCCTTACGGCAACGGCGCGCTCAACCCCATCGTAAATGCCTGGTACCGACAAGCAACCTTCTTCACCTTTCACCCGCTCTTCGCTGTACCAAGTGATTTCTGGGTTGATTAAGACGATGGCTTGGTTGCGCTCTTCAGATGTGTCCATCACCACCAAACGCTGATGCACATTCACTTGGGTAGCAGCCAAGCCCACACCTTCTGCCTTGTACATGGTTTCCAACATGTCGGCGACAAGCTGACGCAACTTGTCATCAAACTCGGTCACGGGGACGGCGACCTTGTGAAGGCGGGGATCGGGATAGCAAAGAATGTTTAAAAGTGACATGGTGTTTTATTCAGCAATACCTCTATTTTCTCTAATTTGAAGAAGCCTTGCCCAAGTCTCGAATCGTACCCAAAATCGGCCTCCCCACAGCTGCTGGGCATTGTTTAGGAAAAAAATGATTTCGTCTCCAGAAAACCTCCAAGCTTGGCTGCGTTTGAGTCTCACGCCAGGTGTGGGCAACATCACTGCCCGCGCATTGCTTCAAGAGTTCGGACAGCCCGAGGCCATCTTTGAGAGAAGCGCCGCCGAACTGCAAGCACTTGTCAGCAAAGCCATCAGCCAGCAACTTCGTGTCATTCCTGTCGGTTTAGAAAAAGCTTTTGAGACCACTTGGCAGTGGTTGCACAACCAGGTTCAAATAGGAACTTCTCAAATTGCGAACGCCCGCGTCCTCACCTTGGCAGACGCCGAATATCCCAGCAGCCTCTTTCTCACTCCCGACCCCCCTTTGCTGCTGTATGTTCTAGGGCAAACACAGCACTTGCATTTGCTCAGCCCCCCCCCTGACAAAGCGCCACGCGCACTGGCGGTGGTCGGTAGCCGCAATCCCACGCCACAAGGCCGATTGAACGCACACGACTTTGCTGTTCACCTCTCACAAGCTGGCCTCACGGTGGTTTCTGGCTTGGCTCTGGGAATTGACACCGCAGCGCATCAAGGCGCGTTGAAAGGTGGCAATGCCCACCATCCCTTGCACACGGTGGCGGTTGTGGGCACAGGTTTAGACCGCGTGTATCCGCATCAAAATCATGCGCTGGCCTTGGCCATTGCGGCAAACGGTTTGTTAATCAGCGAATATCCGCTCAACACGCCACCCATTACGTCAAATTTTCCAAAACGCAATCGCCTCATCGCCGGCCTGTCTCAGGGCTGCTTGGTGGTAGAAGCTGCCACACGATCCGGTTCATTGATTACTGCTAAACAAGCCTTGGACTTGGGCAAAGAGGTGTTCGCCATACCGGGCTCCATTCACACCACGGTGTCCAAGGGTTGCCATGACCTCATCAAACAAGGTGCCAAATTGGTCGACTGCGCTCAAGATATTTTGGAAGAGTTGAAAGACTTGCCCCACAGAGAGTGGCATGACGCACCAAGATTGCCCTCACAGCTCAATGACACAGCTTCAACCGCAGAGGCCTTGCTTCAAGTGTCACAAGACCACAAGCTAACTTTGAAACTGCAAGAACATTTGGGCCAAGACCCTGTGGGCTTGGATGAGCTGCAAATGCGAAGCGGCTTGAGTGCATCGCAATTACAAGCTGAATTGTTTCAAATGGAATTGAACGGTGCCTTGGGCCGCCTACCTGGTGGCCTTTACCAAAAACTCAACCCACATCGATGAAGTTCTCTAAACCACTGCGCCCGAGTTAGGGTCATCAGGGTCTTCGTCTTTTTTCGGTGCAGCTTTGATCAAGTCTTCACGCCGAATGCCCAACCACATGGCAATGGCAGCCGCCACAAACACAGAAGAGTAAATGCCGAACAAAATACCAATGGTGAGGGCCATGGCGAAGTAGTGTAGTGTTTCACCACCAAACAGCAACATGGAGAGCACCATGATTTGCGTGGAGCCGTGCGTGATGATGGTTCGGCTGATGGTGGACGTGATGGCGTTGTCAATGATCTCAATCGTGCTCATCTTGCGATAACGTCGGAAGTTCTCGCGAATTCGGTCAAAAATCACCACCGATTCGTTCACCGAATAGCCAAGGACGGCCAACACCGCGGCCAAAACAGCCAAAGAGAACTCCCACTGAAAGTAGGCAAAGAAGCCCAAGATAATGATGACGTCGTGCAAGTTGGCAATGATGGCCGCCACCGAGAATTTCCACTCAAAGCGAACGGCCAAATACAGCATGATGCCGATCACCACGAAAGCCAAGGCCTTCAAGCCATCGGCGGCCAACTCTTCGCCCACTTGAGGGCCCACAAACTCTGTGCGACGCAAGGTGGCTTCTGGGTTTTGAGCTTTCAATGCGGTCATCAAGGCTTCACTTTGCTGCGCAGAACTTACGCCCTTTTGAGCAGGCAAGCGAATCATGACATCACGCGCTGAGCCAAAGTTTTGCACTTGCACATCGTTGTAGCCTAAGCCCGAAACAACCCCCCGTACCTGAGTGAGGTTGGCTGCTTGGCTGTAGCTCACTTCCATCACGGTACCGCCAGTGAACTCCACCGACAAATGCAAACCACGGCTGAACAGAAAGAACACCGCCAACAAAAAGGTCACCAATGAGATCACGTTGAAGATCAACGCATTCTTCATGAATGGGATGTCTTTGCGGATTTTGAAAAATTCCATGATGCAGCTCCGCTTTATGCTTTGTCGTCGGCTTTGTTGTCGGGCGTGGCACGCACGGCAGAACCTTCAGGTCGCCATACCGTACCAATCGACACTGACTTGAGTTTCTTCTGACGGCCATACCAAAGATTGACCAATCCACGTGAGAAAAACACCGCAGAGAACATGCTGGTCAAAATGCCCAAGCAGTGAACCACAGCGAATCCGCGCACTGGGCCAGAACCAAAAGCCAACAGCGCCACGCCCGCAATCAGGGTGGTGATGTTGGAGTCAAAAATGGTGGCCCACGCACGGTCATAACCGGTGTGAATAGCGGCTTGCGGCGATGCGCCCAAACGCAACTCTTCACGGACACGCTCATTGATCAGTACGTTGGAGTCAATGGCCATACCCAGCGCCAGCGCCATGGCAGCCATGCCAGGCAAAGTCAGTGTGGCTTGCAGCATCGACAACACCGCAACCAACAACAACAAGTTGACGGCCAAGGCGATGCTAGAAAACATGCCAAACATCATGTAATAAATGCTCATGAAGGCAACAATGACCAAGAAGCCCCATATGACACTGTTGAAACCTTTGGCAATGTTTTCTGCACCCAGGCTTGGGCCAATGGTGCGCTCTTCAATGATTTCCATGGGCGCAGCCAAGGAACCTGCACGCAACAGCAAGGCCGTGTCGTTGGCTTCGCTGGTGGTCATGCGACCTGAAATTTGAACCCGGCCGCCCCCAATTTCAGAACGAATGACAGGGGCTGTGACCACTTCGCCTTTGCCTTTTTCAAACAACAAAATGGCCATGCGCTTGCCCACGTTTTCACGCGTGACATCTTTGAAAATGCGCGCGCCCTTGCCATCCAAAGACAAGTTCACAACGGGCTCTTGCGTTTGGCTGTCAAAACCTGGCTGTGCATCGGTGAGGTTGTCGCCGGTCAAAATAACTTGCTTCTTGACAATCACAGACTGGCCATTGCGCTCTAAGTAGCGCTCAGAGCCGAAAGGCACCAAACCATTTGTTTGCTCTGCAGACCGCGCTTCGCTGCTCTCGTCGACCAATCGAACTTCCAAGGTGGCTGTACGGCCCAAAATATCTTTGGCCTTGGCAGTGTCTTGCACGCCAGGCAACTGCACCACAATGCGGTCAAGCCCTTGCTGCTGTATGACAGGTTCAGCCACGCCCAACTCGTTGATTCGGTTGTGCAAGGTGGTGATGTTTTGTTTCAAGGCCTGATCTTGCACACGGCGCGCTGCATCTGGTTTGATGGTGGCCGTGATTTTGAATTCGCTGCCTTCGGCCGCATCCACGGCTTGCAAATCTGCAAACTGGTCGGTCAAGACACGTCTTGCCGCCGTCAGCTGCGCTTGGTCTCGCAATTTGATCTCAATGTTGGCGCCATTTCGCGTGATGCCGCCATGGCGGACATCTTTTTCTCTCAAAAGAGTGCGAATATCGCCTGCCAGTGAATCTGTTTTTTGCGTCAACGCGGCTTTCATGTCTACTTGAAGCATGAAATGAACGCCACCACGCAAATCCAATCCCAAGTACATGGGGGACGCGTGCAAAGCCGTCAACCAAGCAGGCGATCGAGACAACAAGTTCAAAGCCACCACGTAGCCATTGTCTGTGCCTTCTGGGATGAGGGCTTTTTGGATGGCGTCTTTGGCTTTCAACTGTTGCTCTGTTGTTTCAAAGCGCGCCTTGATCGAACCTGCTTCTAAGGTGAGTGCGGCAGCAGGCACGTTGGCTGATTCAAGGGCCTGTGCCACGCGCGACAAAGTAGCGTCATCCACCTTGGCCGACATCTTTGAAGATGACACTTGCACTGCAGGCGCTTCACCAAAAAAGTTAGGTAATGTGTAAACAACACCCAACAACAAAGCGATCACGATGATCGCAAATTTCCACGCCGGATAACGGTTCATGATGGCAGACGCTTCAAAGAAAAGAAAATAGCAACCCGCAAACCCTGGCACCATGGGTACCAAGAGCTGTTTGGTAATTACTTCATTGAGCCTTTAGGCAAAACTTGCACAACGGCTGAGCGTTGCATTTGAACTTCGACGCCATTGGCAATTTCAATGCTTAAAAAGCCATCGCCTAACTTGCTGACCTTGCCCAAGAAACCACCCGCCGTGATGATTTCATCGCCCTTGGCAAGCGCATCGATCATGGCCTTGTGCTCTTTTTGCTTTTTCATTTGAGGGCGAATCATGACGAAATACAGCACCACAAACATCAACAGCAAGGGCAACATGCTCATTAAAGAAGATTGCATGTCGCCACCGGCGGCAGCGGCTGGGGCAGTTTGGGCAAATGCGGATGAAATGAACATCGACGAACTCCACGAATAAATTAACGGTAATTCCCAAAAATTCGGCCTCAAGCCGCCTTCCTAGGCCAACCTCTGATTGTATGCGGGGCTATGATGGCATCCAATGACCTTGTCCAACTCGGGAGACGACCATGGCCAGCCATTCTCATGATCACGATCACGAACATTCCACGCTGAGTGAGATGGACGTCAGGGTTCGCGCCCTGGAGTCCCTGCTGACTCAAAAAGGCTACATCGACCCCGCGGCCATTGACCGCATCATCGAAACCTACGAAACCGAAATTGGCCCTCACAACGGTGCCCAGGTGGTGGCCAAGGCTTGGGCCGAGCCCGAATTCAAAGCCTTGCTATTGAAAGACGCCACTGCCGCCATTGCCTCATTGGGGTTTACGGGTCGCCAAGGTGAGCACATGGTGGCCGTGGAAAACACCCCCGATCAGCACAACATGGTGGTTTGCACCCTTTGCAGCTGCTACCCTTGGCCGATCTTGGGCCTGCCGCCGGTTTGGTACAAAAGTGCTGCCTATCGGTCCCGCACCGTTCTAGAGCCTCGCAAAGTCTTGGCAGATTTTGGCGTGTCCTTGCCCGAGAGCACCCGCATTCGGGTTTGGGACTCTACCGCTGAAGTTCGCTATTTGGTCTTGCCCAAACGCCCCCCTGACACAGACCATTTGTCGCAAACAGCGCTTGCGGCTTTGGTGACTCGGGACGCCATGATTGGGACGGCCCTCCTGTGAACGGCGTTCACGACATGGGCGGCCAACAAGGTTTTGGCCGCGTTTTGTGTGAAAAAGCCGAGCCTTTGTTTCACGCAGATTGGGAAAGTCGGGCCATGGCCATGACAGTGGCCATGGGTGCCAGCGGTCAATGGAACATTGACCTGAGCCGCTCGGCCAGAGAATCATTGTCCCCGGCGGTGTATTTGTCCAGCAGCTATTACGAAATATGGCTCAGGGCATTGGAAAAACTCATGTTGGAGCGCAGCATGGTGACGCAGGCGGAGTTGGATGCGGGCCAATTGATCACGCCGCCCATCAAAGTCAGCAAGGTTCTAACCCTTGACACCGTGGACGCCGCCTTGAAAGCGGGAAGCCCCACTGAGCGCGCCATCGATCAGCCCGCATTGTTCAAAGTCGGCCAAAAAGTGCGCGCACTCAATGTGCATCCGCAAGGTCATACCCGTTTGCCACGCTACGTTCGCGGCCATGTGGGCACCGTGGTGAGCCTTCACGGCGGTCATATTTTTCCTGACCAGCACACGCTTCGCGCATTGCCGCCCTTCACCGTGGCTGTTGAGTGGCTCTACACCGTGGTCTTTGATGGCCCCACCTTGTGGGGTGACGGCAGCGACCCTAGCGTGGAGGTGACCGTGGATGCATGGGAGCCTTATTTAGAAGCAGTTGCCTGACATCATTGCGAATTCAGCCATGCAAAACACCCATCTGACCCTTCAAGACATTGCTCAGCATTGCGGCGGCGACATGCCAATGCCCGCTGAAGCCACCCACGGCATTGTCTTTGCAGAGCCTTGGCAAGCGCATGCCTTCGCCATGACGCTGCAGTTGCACGAAAAAGGCTTATTCTCTTGGCCAGAGTGGGCTGCTGCGCTAACGCAGGAAATTCGGGATGCACAAGCGACGGGCGATACAGACACCGGCAAAACTTATTACACGCATTGGCTCAACGCATTGGAAGCCATGGTGCTGGCCAAACAACTGGGCACAGCCGATCAAATTCATGATTTTGAGCATGCTTGGGAGGCTGCGGCAGCTAGAACACCGCACGGCCAGCCCATCGTTTTAGACAATCAAGGCTCTGGGGTATCGGTGTCCAACTGACCCTGGACCAACTGTTGACGTGCCAATTGAGCCAAGGCTTGGTATTTTCGTTTGAAGACATCAAGGTTTTCCTCTTCCAACTCTTCTAAGTCCAGCAGCGCATTGTGCGCACCTTGTGTGGCTCGAATCAGTTCGTCCAATTTCAATTGAATGGCCTCAGTGTCTCGGTTCTGAGTGTTTTGAATTAAGAAGACCATTAAAAAGGTCACGATGGTGGTGCCCGTGTTAATCACCAACTGCCAAGTGTCGCTGAAACCGAACAAGGGCCCAGTCAGAATCCAAATCAAAATGACCCCAAAGGCCATTGAAAAAGTTCGAGGCTTGCCACACACATGTGCAACTTTTTTGGCAAAGATGGCGTAAGCATTATTTTGGAACATGACCGACTTCTTTCTGAAAACAAACACACCGCTATGATGCGCTCATCTTTCGGAAAATAAAAACTTGAAATTTCCCTTTCTTCCTGTTGCAGCGCTCATGGTGAGTTTGGTCACCCTGTGCGCTGGCACTTCTTTGGCCAAAGGCTTGTTTCCCTTTGTCGGTGCAGAGGGCACCACCACCTATCGGCTGGTGTTTTCTACGCTGTTGCTCATGGCATTTTGGCGCCCTTGGCGGCGCGCTTGGACATGGGCAGATGTACCCATATTGGTGCTGTTTGGCGCCACACTGGGCCTCATGAACTTGCTGTTTTACAGCGCCATTCAAACCGTTCCCTTTGGATTGGCCATCGCCGTTGAATTTACGGGACCATTGGCTGTCGCTTTGTGGTCTTCAAAAAAGCCTTTCGACTTTGTATGGATTGTTTTGGCCGTTGCAGGCATGGGCTTGATATTGCCACTTGGGAGCTCTTTCGGAGCTGACTCGCAGATTGCTTCCATCGACCCCATCGGCATTGCATTCGCACTGGGCGCAGGTTTTTGTTGGGCTGTTTATATTGTTGTAGGTCAACGTGTTGCCGACCGCATCGGGGCATTGGCCACACCCATGGGCATGTTGGTGGCGGCATTGGTGGTCTTGCCTGTGGGCATCAGTGTGGCGGGTACTTCTTTGTTAAACCCAGAATGGATGTTGGCTGGTTTGGCCATTGCATTGCTTTCTAGTGCCATTCCCTACAGCTTGGAAATGTACTCACTCAAACACTTGCCCAAACAAACCTTCAGCATCTTGCTCAGCTTAGAGCCAGCTGTGGGCGCCTTGGCAGGCTGGGTCGTTCTGTCAGAGCAACTGAGCACGCAACAACTCGGTGCCATTGGCCTGATCATGGCCGCTTCGATGGGAAGCGCCATGACCGCAGGTCAGCGAATGCCCAGCAAAGACAGCCATTAGATATCGATGTTGCCCGCACGAAGTGCGTTGCTCTCAATGAAGTTGCGGCGAGGCTCCACCTCGTCGCCCATCAGCATGGTGAACACACGATCGGCTTCAATGGCGTCGTCAATTTGCACACGAAGCAGACGGCGCACGGTGGGGTCCATGGTGGTTTCCCACAGCTGAGCGGGGTTCATCTCGCCCAAGCCTTTGTAACGCTGACGGCTGGTAGTGCGCTCGGCTTCGCCAATCAGCCAATGCATGGCTTGGCGGAAGTCGCTGGTCTTTTCTTCTTTTTGTCTTTCGCCTTCTCCGCGCATCACCTTGGCGCCTTCGCCCAGCAAGCCGCGGAAGGTGTTGGCAGCTTCAGCCAATGCACCGTAATCGGCACCATGCACAAAGTCTTGTGTGATGACGCTGCTTTTGATGTTGCCGTGATGGCGTCGGCTGATGCGCAGCAGTGGTTTGTCGGTGCGCACATCAAACTCTGCGCTCACTTCGGCAGGCACACCCGTGGTGTTGAGTTCGCGCAGTTTGGATTGCAATGCGGGGGCGCATTCAGCTGCGAGATCCAAATTGTCCAAGTTAAGGCTCACGCCATCGGCAATGGCGCGCAAGGCTTCAGCGTCCATGAAATTGGACAGGCGATGAATGACGGCTTCGGCCACTTGGTGCTTTCGCGCCAAGGACTCGAGCGTGTCGCCACTGAGTACTTGCGGTGAGGCACCGCCGGTGGCAATGCTGGCGTCTTTCAATGCGATGCGAAGCAAGAAGCTGTCGAGTGCGGGCGCATCTTTCAAATACAACTCTTCTTTACCTGCCTTCACTTTGTAAAGCGGTGGCTGTGCAATGTAGATGTGGCCACGCTCTACCAGGTCTGGCATCTGGCGGTAGAAGAAGGTGAGCAACAAAGTGCGAATGTGGGCACCGTCAACGTCGGCGTCGGTCATGATGATGATGCGGTGGTAGCGCAACTTGTCGACGTTGAAGTCGTCGGTGCCGCTCTTGCCAGAGTCGGCTGTCACTTTGCCAATGCCCGTGCCAAGGGCTGTGATCAGGGTGACAATTTCGGTGCTGGTGAGCAATTTTTCATAACGTGCTTTTTCAACGTTCAAGATCTTGCCGCGCAGTGGCAAGATGGCCTGGAATTTACGATCGCGTCCTTGCTTTGCAGAGCCCCCGGCGGAGTCGCCCTCTACGATGTAAATTTCGCAAAGCGCAGGATCTTTTTCTTGGCAGTCGGCCAATTTGCCAGGCAAACCCATGCCATCGAGCACGCCTTTGCGACGTGTCATTTCGCGGGCTTTGCGCGCCGCTTCACGGGCACGTGCTGCTTCTACAATTTTGCCGCACAAAATTTTGGCGTCGTTGGGGCGCTCTTCCAAAAAGTCGCCAAGGGCTTTGGCCACAATGTCTTCTACAGGTGCACGCACTTCGCTGGACACCAACTTGTCTTTGGTCTGGCTAGAGAACTTAGGCTCGGGCACTTTGACGCTGAGCACGCAGCACAAACCTTCACGCATGTCATCGCCACTGACTTCGACCTTTTGCTTTTTGGCAATTTCGTTTTTCTCAATGTACTTGCCAATGACACGCGTCATGGCCGCGCGCAATCCTGTGAGATGGGTACCGCCATCGCGCTGTGGAATGTTGTTGGTGAAACACAAAACGTTTTCGTTGTAACCATCGTTCCACTGCATGGCTACTTCCACGCCAATGCTGGTGCCAGGAATGCCGCCGTAAGAGTCTGCTGGACGCTCGCCCAATGCAATGAAGGCATTGGGGTGCAAAACTTTTTTATTGGCATTGATGAAATCGACAAAGCCTTTAACGCCACCGGCGCCAGAAAAGTCGTCTTCTTTGCCGCTGCGTTCGTCTTTGAGGCGAATGCGCACACCGTTGTTCAAGAAGCTGAGTTCACGCAAACGCTTGGCCAAAATTTCGTAATGGAAGTCGTGGTTCTGCGTGAAGATGTCGGTGTCGGGCAAAAAGTGAACTTCGGTGCCGCGTTTTTCTGTGGCGCCCGTGACGCGCATGGGAGACACTTCGACGCCATCAACCATTTCAAGCAAGCGGTTTTGGACAAAGCCTTTTGCAAAATCAATTTGATGCACTTTGCCTTCGCGGCGCACTGTGAGGCGCAACCATTTGCTGAGCGCGTTGACGCAGCTGACGCCCACACCGTGCAAACCACCCGACACTTTGTAGCTGTTTTGGTTGAACTTGCCACCTGCGTGCAGTTCTGTGAGCGCAATTTCAGACGCCGAGCGCTTGGGCTCGTGCTTGTCATCCATTTTCACGCCAGTGGGAATACCGCGGCCGTTGTCGGTCACGCTGATGGAGTTGTCGGTGTGCATGGTGACCACGATGTCATCGCAGTGGCCGGCCAATGATTCGTCGATGGAATTGTCGACCACCTCAAACACCAAGTGATGAAGACCGGTACCGTCGGACGTATCGCCGATGTACATGCCAGGGCGCTTGCGAACAGCTTCCAAGCCTTCCAAAATTTGAATGGAGCCCTCGCCATAACCCTCTGATGCACCCGCTTGATTGGTATCGATGGTGGGTTGCAGCGTGGTGAAATCTTCTGCGTTGGGCTTGTTTTCTTCGTTCATTTTTACTTTTCTCAATCTCTTGAATGGCCGAAACCCGCGAATCAACGCGGGTTTCGAAAGGCTCTTCTGGGGGTGTTTTTTAAATCACCTTCCATCAGTTCAGGCCTTAAATGCGCATGGGCATCACCACGTATTTGAACTGGTCGTTTTCTGGGATGGTGATGAGGGCAGAGCTGTTGGCATCGGCCAAATCAATGCGCACCATGTCTTGGCCCATGTTGGTGAGCACATCGATGATGTAGGTCACGTTGAAGCCAATTTCGATGCTGTCACCACCGTAATCAATGTCGAGTTCGTCCACGGCCTCTTCTTGCTCGGCGTTGGTAGACGCCACACGCAATGTGCCAGGATCCAAATTAAGGCGCACACCTTTGAATTTGTCGCTGGTGAGAATGGCGGTTCGCTGCAAGCAAGACAGCAAGGCTTGGCGACCTAGCGTGAGGTTGTTGCGATGGCCTTTGGGAATAACGCGGTTGTAATCGGGGAATTTGCCTTCCACGAGTTTGGTCACAAACTCCATGCCGCCAAAACTGAACTTGGCTTGGTTATTGGCAAACTGCATCTCGATGGCGCCTTCGGCGTCACTGAGCAAGCGTTGCATTTCGAGCACGGTTTTGCGGGGCAAGATCACTTCTTGTTTGTTGGGCACATCGGTGTCCAAGGTGGCCGAGGCAAATGCCAAACGGTGACCGTCGGTGGACACCAATGACAACTGCTTGCCTTCCGCCACAAACAAAATGCCGTTGAGGTAATAACGGATGTCGTGCACAGCCATGGCAAAAGACACTTGGCTGAGCAACTGCTTCAAGGTTTTTTGCGGCACGCTGAACACAGGGCCAAAGCTAGCAGCTTCTTGCACCAACGGAAAATCTTCGGCTGGCAATGTTTGCAATGTGAATTTGGATTTGCCGCCCTTCAAAATCAGTTTGCTTTGACTAGATTCCAAACTGACAGTTTGATCGGAAGGCATGGTGCGCAAAATGTCGATCAGCTTGCGCGCACCCACCGTGGTGGTGAAGTCGCCTGCATCGCCATCCATCTCGGCTGTGGTGCGAATTTGAATTTCCAGATCGCTGGTGGTCAACTGCAAAGCTTTGCCAGTTTTGCGAATCAATACATTGGCCAAAACAGGCAATGTGTGACGGCGTTCCACAATGCCAGAAACGGATTGCAAAACAGACAGCAATTTGTCTTGGGTGGCCTTCAGTACGATCATGTCTTCCTCTGTTTTAGGGGGCCTCGATTTGGAATTCGGGCACCGCTAGATTTTCGCTGATTTTTTGCCTTAAATTGAGCTTTTGGCCGCCTTAATTCAGCATTCTTTGGGGGGTCTTCAGCCGAGCCCCAAAAACTCCCCCAGAAAGACCACCTGGCCTAACCTTTTAGGGTTTGTTCCAAAACGTGTAATTGCTGGTTCAGCTCGGTCAATTGCTGACGCTCGGCACTTATTTTTCGAACGGCATGCAGAACTGTGGTGTGATCGCGCCCGCCAAACAGTTCACCAATTTCTGGCAGGCTTTTTTGCGTCAATTCTTTGGCCAAGTACATGGCAATTTGGCGCGGCCGTGCAATGCTGGCTGGGCGTTTTTTGGAGTACATGTCGGCGACCTTGATCTTGTAGTAATCGGCCACCGTTTTTTGAATGTTTTCGACGCTGATTTGACGGTTTTGAATAGACAACAAATCGCGCAGGGCTTCTCGCGCCAGCTGGATGGAGATTTCCTTCTGGTTAAACCTTGAGTACGCCAAGATTTTGCGCAATGCGCCTTCCAGTTCACGCACATTGGAACGCACGTTTTTGGCCACAAAGAAAGCCACCTCTTCGGGCATGACGCTGCCCTCGCTGATGGCTTTGTTGATCAAAATGGCCACCCTCATTTCCAGTTCGGGCGGCTCGATGGCCACCGTGAGACCTGAATCAAAACGTGAAACCAAACGTTCGTGAATATCGGCCAAACCTTTGGGATAGGTGTCACTGGTCATGACAATGTGCGACTTCTTGGCCAGCAAAGCTTCAAAGGCATTGAAGAATTCCTCTTGCGTCCGGTCTTTGTTGGCAAAGAACTGGACATCGTCAATCAACAGCAAATCGAGCGAGTGGTAGCGGTGCTTGAATTCGTCAAATGTTTTGCGTTGGTAGGCTTTAACCACATCCGACACAAACTGTTCTGCGTGAATGTAGAGAACTTTGGCATCGGGCCTGTCTGCCAACAGTTTGTTGCCCACGGCATGGACCAAGTGGGTCTTGCCCAAACCCACCCCACCATAAATGAAAAGGGGGTTGTACAAGTGACCGGGCATGGTGGCCACATGCATGGCTGCAGCACGCGCCATGCGGTTGGCAGAGCCCTCCACCAGGGTGTCGAAAGTGAGCGCAGTATTCAAGCGATGGCGATGTCCATCTGCGGGCACTTCGTCGGGTGCATCAGCCGCTTCGGGGCGCGCCTCTAATGCAGCTTTAGCCATAGAAAAAGCAGTTTTACCTTGCGCCTCTCTGGTAGTAAGTGCCAACTCGATTAAGATTTTTTGGCCGTGGAGTCGCGACAAGACATCGGCCAACTTAGCACTGTATTGGGCGCGTATCCAATCTAGTTTAAATCGATTGGCCACAAACAATGTGACCTTAGACAGATCCTCGGAGACATGCGCAGTGAGCGGCTTGATCCAAGTGTTGAACTGTTGCTCAGGCATCTCCTGGGCGAGCTCGTCGAGGCACACTTGCCACAGCGCTTGACCCGCTTCGTCCGCGTCGGAAGGATGCTGTCCGCTGCTCATTGGCAAGCGCCTAGGGTGTGGACAGATGGTTGTTTCATTCGACTCAAAAGTAACTTTATCAAGAGTTTATCCACATGCAGGGTGGACAGCTTGGGCTCATCATAAACTAGAATTTTTGCCATGGGTACTGGATTTTTTCCGGACAAATACTGACAGGGTTTGCCAGCCATCAGAAAGTTTGCGATAATCGCCGGTTCCCCCCAAAAATAACCATGTGGTTGGGGGATCGATATCAGGAACGACTCAAAATGAAACGCACTTACCAACCCTCTAAAACACGCCGCGCACGCACACACGGCTTTTTGGTTCGCATGAAAACCCGTGGTGGCCGTGCCGTGATCAATGCACGTCGCGCTAAAGGTCGTAAACGCCTGGCCGCTTAAGCCCGGTCATTGCACCTTGTTTGATCTGATTGCCCGCTTGTCTCGGTCAACTGACTTGGTCTTTTGACCTGGTCATTGCGCAATCTCATGACTCGGCAGTGGTGTGCAGCGATTAAAAACCCGCCCTCAATTCCAAGCTGCCCTCGCCGGCGGTACGGTTGCTCGCACCCCACATTTTGCTTTGCACCGTCTCAGCCTCAGTGAGTCAGACCCTTCAGCTGTCAGCCTTTCTGCTGGCGCTGCACACGCCCCTCTGTTTCAACCCCATGCTGTTTGGCTTGGTGCCATGGTGCCCAAACGTTGGGCCCGTCGCGCCGTCACCCGCAACGCCATCAAGCGTCAAATTTATGCCATCAGCGAAAAGTTTGAAGTTAGATTGCCCAGTGCAGCACACGTTGTGAGGTTGCGCTCGGGTTTTGATCGACAACAATTTATCAGCGCAACATCGACACTTCTCAAGCAGGCTGTCCGGCTTGAGTTAGAGCAACTCTTCGAGCGCGCAGCCAACAAGCCATGATTCAAAGACTATTGATCGGTATTGTGAAAGCTTATCGCCTTTTTCTCAGCCCTTGGTTAGGATCGGCCTGTCGGTTTGAGCCCACCTGCTCCTTGTATGCCATCGATGCCTTAAAGCAACACGGTGCCGGAGTTGGCAGTTATCTCACCCTCAAACGTTTAGGCCGTTGCCAGCCATGGTGTAACGGCGGCCACGACCCCGTGCCCGAACAGGCACCGAAGTGGCTTTCGCGTTTATTGCATCACCCGTTAACTCATCCCTTTTCGAAGAAGTCTTCATGAACGATATTCGCCGCACCTTTTTATGGGTCATTTTTGGCTTCTCCATGGTTCTTTTATGGGACCAATGGCAACTTTACAACGGGCACAAAGCCACTTTCTTCCCTAAGCCCGTTGTCGCCAGTGCCGAAAAGCCGGCGACGTCCAATGCGACACCGGCAGATGTACCCACGGCTTCGCCCAATACCACGCCACCAGCAGTTTCGACGCCTAATCCGGCAGGCCCGTCTCAAGTCCCTGGTGTTGCCACGCCAGCAACCGCCATGGCACGCGAAAGCATTGAAGTCAAAACCGACGTCCTGAAACTCAAGTTTGATTCTGAAGGCGGCTCTTTGCTGCACACTGAATTCCTGAAATACGGGGATCTGTTAGACAGCCAAAAACCCTTCGTTTTATTGGATGAAAGCAAATCTCGTGTTTATGTGGCCCAAACAGGCTTGATTGGTGGCCCTTTTGCCACCCACAAAACGCCCATGAAGTTCACAGGTGATCGGGAACTCAAAGAAGGTCAAAAAGAGTTGACGCTGAAGTTTGAGTCTGACGACCTCGGTGGCTTGAAATTGATCAAAACTTACACCTTGGCTCGCGGCAGCTATGCTTTGAAAGTGGCGCACCAAGTCGTTAACACTGGCACGGCCCCTGCTGCTCCTCAGTTGTACGTCCAACTGGTCAGGGATGGCAACAAGCCAGAAGGCGAATCTGCTTTCTATTCCACTTTCACTGGGCCTGCTGTTTACACAGACGCCAAGAAATACCAGAAGATTGAATTTACTGACATTGAAAAAAACAAGGCTGAGTTTGAGAAGACCACGCAGCAAGGTTATGTGGCCATGGTTCAGCACTACTTTGCATCCGCGTGGGTGTTGCCCGCCAACACGGCGCGTGAAAACTTTGTGCGCAAAGTGGATGCCAATTTGTATTCTGTTGGCATGATCACCCCCTTCAATGAAGTCGCCCCAGGCCAATCCAAAACGCTAGACACCACCCTGTTTGTAGGGCCTCAAGAAGAAAAAATGCTGGAAGCTTTAACGCCCGGCCTTGAGTTGGTCAAAGACTATGGTTGGCTCACCGTGTTGGCCAAACCTCTTTATTGGTTGCTTGATCGGTTGTTTGGCTTCTTACAAAATTGGGGCTGGGCCATTGTGGCTCTGGTGTTCTTGCTCAAGCTGGCTTTCTATTGGCTCAATGCGAAGGCCTATGCCAGCATGGCAAAGATGAAAGCCATCAATCCCAAAATCATGGAAATGCGTGAGCGTCTAAAAGACAACCCACAGCAAATGCAGCAAGAGATGATGCGCATTTACCGTGAAGAGAAAGTCAACCCAATGGGCGGGTGCTTCCCCATCATGGTACAAATCCCCGTGTTCATCGCCCTGTATTGGGTCTTGCTGTCGTCGGTTGAAATGCGCAATGCGCCATGGATTGGCTGGATCCACGATTTGTCAGCGCCCGACCCTTATTTCATCCTGCCAGTGGTGATGACCTTGTCAACCATGTTACAAACCGCACTCAACCCTGCACCACCAGACCCCATGCAAGCCAAATTGATGTGGATCATGCCCTTGGTATTTAGCGTGATGTTCTTCTTTTTCCCATCCGGATTGGTGCTCTACTGGATCACCAACAATATTTTGTCAATTGCTCAGCAATGGGTTATCAACACCAGGATGGGTGTACCGCCGCAGTTCAATCTGCCAAAATTCAATTGAGTGCCCCAACAAGGTTCAACAGCAGGTTCTGTTCACCTGCGCTGACATGAAATCATCAGGGCCGCTCTTGCGGCCCTGATGATTTGAAAGCGTGTTTCTTTTCATACCACCAGATTTTCACCATGCTGTCTCGCCACCAGGATCCCATCATTGCCATTGCCACGGCAGCGGGCAGAGGCGCCGTGGGCATCGTGAGAATTTCAGGGCCACACTTGAAGACATGGGCAGAAGCTTTTTGCGGCAAGTCACTGCAGGCTCGGCAAGCGCATTACCTGCCATTCAACGACGACAAGGGCGAGTCCATCGATCAGGGCTTAGCCATCTTCTTTCCTGGCCCCCATTCGTACACGGGTGAGGACGTCTTAGAGCTGCAGGCACATGGTGGGCCGGTGGTCTTGCAATTGTTGCTTGCACGATGCCTAGAGCTGGCCGAGTCTCTTGACCCGCACACCGGCAAGGTGATGCTTCAAGGTCTTCGCTTGGCGCAGCCTGGCGAATTCACACAACGCGCCTTTCTGAACGAAAAAATTGATTTGGCACAGGCCGAAGCCATTGCCGATTTGATTGACGCCTCTACCAGCGCAGCTGCACGCAGTGCTAGCCGATCTTTGGCGGGCATGTTCTCTCAAGAAATTCACGCTTTGCGTGACAGCTTGGTTCACTTGCGCATGTTGGTAGAGGCTACCTTGGATTTCCCAGAAGAGGAAATTGATTTTCTGCAGAAGGCTGATGCACAAGGTCAGCTTGAGCGCTTGCAAACTCAACTTCAAAATGTCTTGCTAAGAACCCAGCAAGGTGCTTTGTTGCGTGAGGGCATCAAGGTCGTCATAGCAGGCCAACCCAATGCCGGGAAAAGCTCATTGCTCAATGCTTTGGCGGGCGCTGAGTTGGCCATCGTCACGCCCATTGCTGGCACCACACGCGACGTGGTGCAACAAACCATTCAGATTGAGGGCGTGCCGATTCACATCATTGATACGGCAGGTCTGCGCGAAGGTGAGGGTATCGATGAAGTCGAACAAATTGGCATTCAACGCGCTTGGGCTCAAATCGCTGGCGCAGATGCTGTCTTGTTTTTACATGATCTGACCAGAAGCCGTGAGCCTGACTACGTGCAGGCCGACCTGCAAATTCAAGAAAGCCTCTTAGCGCAACTGCCCTCTGGGGTGAGCTTGTTGAATGTCTGGAACAAATGCGACCTTGCGCCTGCCAAACAAACAACTGACCGTATGGACGGCACTTTGAATGACATTCAACTGTCAGCCAAAACAGGCCTTGGCATCGACCAGCTTCGAGCCCAGTTGCTGCAGTCGGCTGGGTGGCAAGCTGTGAATGAAGGTTTGTATTTGGCCAGAGAGCGGCATGTTCAAGCATTGAAGCGAGTTCAATCGCATCTTGAAATGGCAGATGCTCAGTTGCGCGCGCAAGCCCAATCATTGGACTTGTTGGCAGAAGAGCTGCGCTTGTCGCAAACAGCTCTGAATGAAATTACAGGCGAGTTCAACGCAGACGATTTGCTGGGCGTTATTTTCTCCAGCTTTTGCATTGGTAAATAACACATGGCCAAGACACCCGTCATTGATCGACCTGCGCCGCAAAATCCAAAGTCATTGAGTGGCTTGCTGCCATTTTTAAAACCTTACAAGTTGCAAATCGGTTTGGCCATGGTCTTTTTGGTTTTGGCTGCTGCTTCAACTTTGATTTTTCCTGTTGCCTTGCGTCAATTGATCGACAATGGGTTACAACACCCTGACCCTGGTGCACAGGCCATGGCCTTGCGGGGCAATTTCTTGATGCTGTTTGGTGTTGCTGTAGCACTGGGTTTATTTTCTGCAGCGCGATTTTTCACGGTCAGTTGGTTGGGTGAACGCGTCACCACAGATCTGCGCAATGCCGTCTATGGACATGTCCTAAAGCAGAGCCCTGCTTTTTTTGAAACCACACCCACTGGTGAAGTCATCAGCCGCTTGGTTGCAGACACAACTTTGGTTCAAACTGTGGTTGGCAGTTCTTTGTCCTTGGGCCTGCGCAACGCGGTCATGGGTGTGGGTGCCATGGGCATGTTGGTATGGGCACACCCTACTGTCATGCTGCAATTGGTCGTCACGGTGGTCTTGGTCGTCTGGCCAGCCACCCTCTATGGGCGACGCGTCCGCCGTTTGTCACGCGCCAGCCAAGACCGCGTGGCCGATGCCAGCAGCATTGCCACCGAAATTTTGAATGCCATGCCGGTTGTGCAAAGCTACACTGCCGAAAACCGAGAGGCTGCACGCTTTTCAAGCGCCACAGAACAGGGGTTCCAAACAGCGATTCGGCGCACGCGCGCCCGTTCGGTCTTGGTTGCCTTCATCATCATTGCCAATGCTGCTTTTTTGCTGTGGGGTTTGTATCAGGGCACGCAAGCGGTGCTTGCAGGCGAACTCTCTGCAGGTCAATTGGGTCAGGCCGTTTTGTACGTCATTATTTTTGCTGGCGCAGTCGCTGTATTGGGTGAAACCTATGGCGATTTGCTGCGTGCAGCTGGCGCTACAGAGCGGCTCATGGAGTTGCTTAGCAGCGTATCGCCTGTGCAATCGCCCGCAAATCCGGTTACCTCAATGCCGCCATCAACAGGCAGCACTTTGAAGTTTGAGTCACTTCAGTTTCACTATCCTTCTCGCCCTTCACAGCTTGCGCTTCAAGACTTCGGGGTTGACATTGAAGCGGGTCAAACGGTGGCCTTGGTAGGCCCCAGTGGCGCTGGCAAAACCACGTTGTTTGGTTTGTTGCTTCGCTATTACGACCCGCAAAAAGGACAGATTGTGTTGGATGGTGTGCCCATTCAAAACTTCAGCCTGCAAGACCTTCGGCAACGCATTGGCATTGTGCCGCAAGAGCCTGTGCTTTTCTCAAGCAGTGCCATGGACAACATCCGTTATGGGAAACCAGATGCGACAGACGACGAAGTTCGGGCTGCAGCAGTGGCGGCATTTGCAGATGAGTTCATCGTCGACCTGCCCGAGGGATACAACACCTTTCTGGGTGAACGCGGTGTGCGTTTATCAGGCGGCCAACGCCAACGCATTGCCATCGCAAGAGCCATGCTCAAAAATCCACCGCTCTTGCTGTTAGACGAAGCCACCAGCGCTTTGGATGCACACAGCGAGCGCATGGTTCAAGCAGCATTGGAGTCGGCCATGCGGGGACGAACCACCTTGGTCATTGCGCACCGACTTGCCACCGTGCAACAAGCTGACAATATTTTGGTCTTAGAGCACGGACGCTTGGTGGAGCAAGGCAAACATGCGAAGTTGGTTGAAATGGGCGGCGTCTATGCAGGGTTGGCGGCGCTTCAGTTCAACGCTTAAGTACCTCATGGTAAAGCCAGTACCTGGTGACACCTTGCATCAGTGCTTCAGTTTCAATGCCCTGCAAAGTTCACCAGTGTGAATAAAGACAAGCCTGCCGCTTTGAGTTTTTCTGAGCCCCCTAGTTCAGGCAAATCGACAATGGCAGCACCTTCGATCACTTCGGCACCCAGTTTCTCCAAAAGCTTCATGCCCGCCATCATGGTTCCCCCCGTCGCAATCAAATCATCAATCAACAAGACCCGCTGGCCCGGCTTGACCGCATCGGTATGTAACTCAACAGTGGCTGTGCCATATTCCAACTCATAGGTTTCTTCCACCGTGGTGAAAGGCAACTTTCCTTTTTTGCGAACCGGAACAAAGCCAACATTCAATTCGTAAGCCACAACGGCCCCCAAAATAAAGCCACGCGCATCAAGGCCCGCAACCACATCAGGCCGCATGGCGGGTGACATGTAGCGATGCACGAAGGCATCGATCAAGACGCGAAACACCCTTGGGTTTTGGAGCAAAGGCGTGATGTCTCTAAATTGCACGCCCGCTACAGGCCAATCGGGCACTGTGCGGATGTTGTTTCTTAAATAATCGTTCACCGACAAAGCCATTTCATCGCTGGCGCCACCTGCTTGCCCAAGCTTCATTGAACCCCATCCTTGACTCATCACACTCACTCCACAACGACAACCTGTCGAAACCAGCATCATAGACACGCTTTAGGCCATCACTCGTTAAAATAAGCCCATGTCATTTAACTCAGACCAAGCCCTCCAACTCGCACGCGAGACTTTGGACATTGAGGCACAAGCCCTGATGGGACTCAAATCCCGATTGGATCATCGCTTTTCCCAAGCTGTTCAAATGATGCTCAACGTCAAAGGCCGCGTGGTGGTCACCGGCATGGGCAAGAGTGGGCACATCGGCTCCAAGATTGCAGCCACCTTGGCATCTACCGGTACGCCTGCCATGTTTGTTCACCCCGGTGAGGCCAGCCATGGTGATCTTGGCATGATCAAAGCAGTCGATGTGGTCCTGGCTATCTCGAACAGTGGAGAAAGCGACGAACTTGTCTCCATACTGCCCGTCTTGAAACGACAAGGCGTCCCTTTGATTGCCATGACCGGTGGCATGAGCTCGGCACTGGCCAAACACGCTGACGTGGTCTTAGACAGCAGCGTCGACAAAGAAGCTTGCCCGCTGAATTTGGCTCCCACCGCAAGCACCACAGCTCAACTGGCTCTGGGTGATGCTTTGGCTGTCGCGCTTTTAGACGCTCGAGGTTTCAAAGCAGAAGACTTTGCCCGCTCTCATCCTGGTGGCTCCTTGGGTCGTCGCTTGCTGACGCATGTGGAAGACGTGATGCGCAAAGGGGATCAAGTGCCACATGTGTTGCCTGACGCCAGCTTTACCCAGCTGATGCGTGAAATGAGTCAAAAGGGTTTGGGCGCTTCGGCCATCGTAGATGCTCAAGACAAAATTTTAGGTATCTTCACAGACGGTGATTTAAGGCGTCTAATTGAAAAAGGTGTTGACTTGCGAGCACTGCAAGCCAAAGAGGTGATGCATGCCAATCCGCGAACAGTTCAAAAAGATGCCTTGGCTGTTGAGGCAGCTGAGCTCATGGAGCAATTTCAAATCACCAGCGTTTTGGTGGTGAATGCGTCGGGCGCTTTGTGTGGTGCCCTCAACAGCAATGACTTGATGCGCGCTAAAGTGATCTAAACCGACATCTTCACAAGCTTGCACTTGACACCCCTTCACCATGCAAATCATTCAGCCCGTGCTCAATTTTCCGCCTGAGTTGCTGCTTCAAGCGCAAGGCATCAAGGTGGTGTTTTTGGATGTGGACGGTGTCTTAACAGATGGCGGCTTGTACTTTTCTGAACAAGGCGAAACTCTGAAACGTTTCAGCACCTTGGACGGCCATGGTCTCAAACTGTTAAAGCACGCGGGAATCACACCCGTGATCATCACAGGGCGCGACTCTGCGCCCCTTAGAGTAAGGCTCAAAGCCCTTGGCATTGAACATGCCAAATTTGGCACAGAGGACAAGCTGCCTGCTGCCGAAGCGTATTTAAAAGCGCTTGGCCTTGACTGGCACCAAGCAGCCGCCATGGGCGATGACTGGCCCGATCTGCCTGTCATGCAACGCGCTGCCCTGTCATGCGCACCCCTGAATGCACACGCCCAAGCTTTGGCGCTTGCACACTTCGTCACAAGCCGCCAAGGCGGCTTTGGCGCTGCCAGAGAGTTTTGTGATTTGCTGGTGGTTGCAAGTGGGCACTACGCCACTTTGCTGGCACAGGTTGGCTCTTCATCGGCCGCATGATGAATGGATTTCGGCGAGCCTTAGATCGCTTGGCGCTGTACCTGCCAGCACTTCTGATGGCCGTGTTTGCATTGGGCAGTTGGTGGCTTGTGCGAAGTCTACCCAGTTTTTTCAATGAGGCTACACCCCCAACAGTTCGACACGAACCTGATTATTTTTTGCAAGATTTTTCAGTCAAATCATTTGACAGCAGTGGACGCCTGATGAGAGAGTTAAGTGGGGATCATGCTCAACACTTTCCAGATACAGACACGCTAGACATCCAAAAAGTTCAAATGCGCGGTCACAACAAGGAAGGTCAACAAGTTACGGCACTTGCAGACAAAGCGCTGGCCCAAGGCGATGGTACGCAAGTCACTTTTTTCGGCAATGTGCAGATCACTCAACCCGCTTCGAAAAGCGCCAACGGAAGTCAGTCTGCAACCGAGATGCGAAGTCAAGAGGTCAAAGCCTTTGTCAAAGAGGAGCGCTTGGTCAGCGACGTGCCCATTGAAATTCGACGCGGACAAGATGTGTTCACTGCTGAAAAAATGCAAATGAACAGCAAGACTGGCGAGTATGAATTGATTGGCAAAGTTCGCGGCCTTGTTCAAACTGGCAAACCTTAATCACACCTTTTTTCTCAAATCGAGAAACTCTGAAAGACATCTATGCGCCCTTTGGTTTTCATCACTGGTGCTTCAAGCGGTATTGGCCAAGCGCTTGCTCTGAGGTACCACCACGCAGGATGGCGACTTGCTCTGGCTGCACGCAGAGTGCCTGAAATGCAAGCATGGCTTGAAACCCACGGAGTTTCACCAGAGCTGGCCCATTGCTACCTCGCTGATGTGAGCGACGTCAACAGCATCATTGCAGCGGCCAATGAGTGCCTTGCTGAACAAGGCGTTCCCGATGTGGTCATTGCAAATGCAGGCATCAGCATAGGCATGGACACCCAAGTGCGACAAGATTTAGAGGTGTTGCAACAAGTGATGAACACCAATGTAGTGGGCATGGCGGCTACATTTCATCCCTTTTTGCACGCCATGAAAAATCGTGCCGTACAAATGGGTCATTCGCAACATGTGGGCACTTTGGTAGGGATAGCCAGCGTTGCAGGGATACGCGGCATGCCAGGTCACGCCGCTTATTGTGCAAGCAAAGCAGCGGCCATTGGCTATTGCGAAAGCTTGCGTGGCGAACTGAAGCCGGAGGGCTTCAAAGTTGTGACCTTGGCGCCAGGCTATATCAAAACGCCATTGACGCAAAAGAACAAGTTCCCAATGCCATTCTTAATGAGCGCAACGGACTTTGCCGAAGCTGCTTTTCAAGCCATTGAAAAGGGCCATAGTTTCAAAGTCATCCCAACGCCGATGGCTTGGGTTGCGCGAGTTTTGCGAATCTTGCCAAACACTTTATTTGATCGCGCGTTTAAAAATGTGCCGCGGAAACATCGCTCGACAGACTGAAGTTTTGCGAACGCAGTCTTGAGTATTTGCCGCCCATTAAAAAAGCCCTGCATGCAGGGCTTCTTTTTTGACTCACTCTGGTATGAATGAGTGCGGTTGTGACAAGCGATTAATAACCGCCGCCGTAGCCACCGCCGCCGCCTTCGCGACGACCGCCACCACCATTGCCACCGCCGCCGCCACGTGGACCTGAGCCATAGGGACTGCGGAAACCTGACTCGCCGCCGCCTTCACGACGACCGCCACCGCCGCCGCCGCCGTAGCCACCACCGCCGCCGCCGCCATAACCGCCGCCGCCTTCACGACGACCGCCGCCACCACCAAAGCCACCACCACCGGAACGGGGGGGGCGCTCTTCCATGGGACGTGCCTCGTTGACAACAACACTGCGACCGCCCAAGGGCTGACCATTCATGCCATTGATTGCAGATTGAGCTTCTTCATCAGAACCCATCTCCACAAAGCCAAAGCCTTTTGAGCGACCTGTGTCGCGTTCCATCATGACTTTAGCGCTGGTTACAGAACCGAACTGACCGAAGGCCTGCTCTAAATCACCGTCACGAACCGAGTACGGCAGATTGCCGACGTATAGTTTTTTGCCCATTGAAAGGGACTCCTCTAAACACAAAAACAAAAGCGATGGAGCCCCAAAAACGCATCAACAAACCTAAAAACCTCGGAAGGAAGCGAAACTGACACCTGTACACCGCGAACAAAACACACGCCTTAAGACGTGTGCTAAGCCATTATGGGCCACAAATTAAAGGGTTTGGCAAGTTAATTCTTCGAAAGGCCTTTAAATACTTGGGATTAGATGTGTTTTTGATGAATTACCAGCTCGCTTCGCGGTCTGGCGTGGCGCTGATTTTGTGGGCCGTGAGGTCGGCACCCTCGTACTCCTCTTCGGGTGTCATCTTAAGTCCCATCGTGATTTTCAAAATACCGTAGACCAAGATGCCGCCAAACAATGCCCAAGTCACACCCAAGGCTGTGCCAATCAGCTGTGCCTGAAAACTCACGCCACCCAAACCGCCAAAGGACTGCAGGCCAAAAATGCCAGCCGCAATTCCGCCCCAAGCACCGCACACACCGTGCAAAGGCCAAACGCCAAGCACATCGTCAATTTTCCATTTGTTTTGCGTCAGCGTGAACATCACCACAAACAATGCGCCAGCCACTGCACCTACGGCCAACGCGCCAAAAGGATGCATGAGGTCAGAGCCCGCACAAACTGCAACCAGCCCAGCCAATGGCCCGTTGTGCACAAAGCCTGGGTCGTTCTTACCCAAGAGCAAGGCGGACAAGGTGCCGCCGACCATGGCCATCAAAGAATTGACGGCCACCAAGCCTGAGATTTTGTCCAGTGTTTGGGCGCTCATCACGTTAAAACCAAACCAGCCCACAATCAAAATCCAAGCACCCAATGCCAAGAAAGGGATGTTGGATGGAGGATGCGCAGAAACAGCACCGTCTTTTCGATAGCGGTTGTAACGGGCGCCCAACAAGATGACCGCAGGCAGCGCAATCCACCCCCCCATGGCATGCACCACCACCGAGCCCGCAAAATCATGAAACTCTTCGCCAGTGGTGGCCTTGATCCAAGCCTGCACGCCAAAGTGCTGGTTCCAGGCGATGCCCTCAAAGAAAGGGTAGACAAAACCCACAATGCAAGCCGTGGCAATGAGTTGGGGCCAAAACTTAGCACGCTCGGCAATGCCACCAGAGACGATGGCTGGGATGGCCGCCGCGAACGTCAAGAGAAAGAAGAATTTGACCAGGTCGTAGCCATTCTTTGCTGCCAATTGTTCGGCACCCACAAAGAAGTTAGTCCCGTAAGCGACGCTGTACCCAACCACAAAATAAACCACCGTAGAAACTGAGAAGTCGACCAAGATTTTGACCAACGCATTGACTTGGTTTTTCTTGCGAACAGTGCCCAACTCCAAGAAGGCGAATCCTGCATGCATGGCCAAAACCATGATGCCGCCCAACAAAATAAAGAGCGCATCCGCGCCCTGTTTTAGTGCTTCCATTTTGATCTCTACTTATTTTTGAATTAATTTGGTGCAAAAAATCCTAGTTTTTGGATTTCGCACCAAAATTAAGCAAAAAGCGCGCCCAATACCGTTTTCCGAGGTGACTATGATCGGCTCATGGAAGCCTTTCTCGTCTCTACTGGTATTGTTGCCCTGGCTGAAATGGGTGATAAAACACAACTTTTATCACTCCTTTTAGCTGCTCGCTTTCGAAAGCCATGGCCCATTGTCTGGGGTATTTTGGTCGCCACCTTGGTAAACCATGGCTTGGCGGGTGCTGTGGGCAGTTGGGTGACCACACAGCTGGGTCCTGAAGCTTTGCGCTGGGTTTTGGGTGGCTCCTTTTTAGCCATGGCCATTTGGATTTTGGTACCTGACAAATTAGACGATGGGGAAGAAGACAAAAATCCACGATTTGGCATTTTTGCCACGACAGTGGTCGCCTTTTTCATTGCCGAAATGGGGGACAAAACACAAGTGGCCACCGTCATGTTGGCAGCTCAATTCAACAGCTGGTTTTGGGTCGTGGCAGGTACGACTTTGGGCATGATGCTGGCCAATGCGCCCGTGGTTTGGCTAGGCGAAGCCATCACCCGCAAAATTTCGCTCAAGTGGGTCCACAGAATTTCTGCTGTGGTTTTTGCTGTGCTTGGCGGCTTGGCTTTATGGGGCGGGTCTGCAAACATTGAAAAAAACGAGACCCCTGCCGAAGCACCTCCAAAGGTCATCGCCACGGATACCTCACCGGCAAGGCTTTAATGCACCGATAATTCATCAAGCTGTTTTATAGTTTTGCTCCCATTCATGCCATTGATCGCCACGCCTCAGTCGATGTTTTTTGACGCGCCGCTTGCTTTGCAAAGTGGCGCGTCCATCCGCGCCTACCACCTAGCCTACGAAACTTATGGCAGCCTCAACGCCGACAAATCCAATGCGGTTCTCATTTGTCATGCTTTGAATGCCTCGCACCATGTGGCGGGCATTTACGAAGGTGAAGACAAGAGTGAAGGCTGGTGGGACAACATGATTGGCCCTGCGAAACCCGTCGATACCAATCGCTTTTTTGTCATCGGCGTGAACAATCTAGGGTCATGCTTCGGCTCTACCGGACCCATGCATGCGCATCCCGACACCGGTGAAATTTATGGCGCCGATTTTCCCGTTGTGACGGTAGAAGATTGGGTCGACGCGCAAGCCAGACTTCTCGATGCATTGGGCATCCAAACCTTGGCTGCCGTCATGGGCGGCAGCTTGGGTGGCATGCAGGCCTTGTCTTGGACGCTGCGTTACCCAGAGCGCGTGGCCCATGCGGTGGTGGTAGCCAGTGCACCCAACCTGACCGCCGAAAATATCGCCTTCAACGAAGTTGCAAGGCGCGCCATCGTCACAGACCCAGACTTCCACGGGGGCCACTTTTACAAGCACAAGGTGGTGCCCGCGCGGGGCCTGCGCATTGCCCGAATGATTGGTCACATCACCTACTTAAGCGACGATGTGATGAATGAAAAATTCGGACGAGAATTGCGAAATGCCGTCACTCACAATGCAACAGGCTATCGCTATTCCACGCAAGACATTGAATTTCAAATCGAAAGCTACTTGCGCCATCAGGGCGACAAATTCAGTGAGTACTTTGATGCCAACACCTACCTACTGATCACGCGGGCTCTGGATTATTTCGATCCGGCTCGCACATTTGGTGGCAACCTCACTGCGGCATTGGCGAAAGCCACTTGCAAATTTTTATTGATCAGTTTCACGACCGACTGGCGTTTCTCTCCTGCGCGCAGTCGCGAAATGGTTCGCGCCTTGCTCGACAACAAACGCGATGTGAGCTACGCAGAAATTAACGCGCCACATGGCCACGACGCCTTCTTGTTGAACGACAACCGCTACTTGGATGTGGTGCGGTCTTACTTTGACAACATGTCACAAGCTCACCCTGCAGGAGGTGCTGAATGAGCGAGCACGTGAACCTGCAAGCCATTGCGCGTTTGGTGCCAGAAGGCTCGCGCGTCTTGGACCTAGGCTGTGGCGATGGCGCCTTGCTTGACTACCTGCAAAAACACCGCCGTTGCGCAGGTTATGGCGTTGAAATTGATGACCGCAATATTCAAGCATGTGTCAAACGCGGCGTTAACGTCATCCAATTGAATTTGGACGAAGGTCTCAACATGTTTGCAGACCAGTCCTTTGATGTGGTGTTACAAATTGACACCCTCCAACATTTAAGAAACGCCGAAGTGATGCTGCGCGAAACGGTTCGCGTGGGACGCATGGGTATTTTGGCGTTCCCAAATTTTGCGCACTGGCCAAATCGCTTCAGCATCTTGATGGGGCGCATGCCAGTGACCAAGCGTTTGCCATTTCAGTGGTACGACACGCCCAATATCCGCGTGGGTACATTTGCCGACTTTGCCCAACTGGCATTGCAAAATCATTTGAAAATCATCGACAGCTTTGGCTTGCAAGAAGGCCAAGAGATCCGCTCGCAGCCCAACCTCATGGCGGGTACCGCGGTCTTCAAATTGCAGCGCTGAACCACTCGTCGCATCACCCTTAGAAAGAACACGATGTCATACCCTCACACCATGCATTTTGTTGACCATGGCACTGGCGGAGGACCTGAGGTTTTAACACCCAGTTCCTGCGCCACACCGATGCCCAAAGCGGGTGAAGTCTTGGTCAAGGTCGCCTATGCTGGCGTCAATCGCCCTGACTGCTTGCAACGCAGTGGCCGTTATCCACCGCCACCCGGCGCTTCAAGCATCGTGGGCCTCGAAGTTTCAGGTGAAGTGGTGGCATTGGGAGAGGGTGTCACCCAATGGCGTTTGGGCGACAAGCTTTGCGCACTCACCAACGGCGGTGCCTATGCAGAATACGTGACGGTGCCAGAAGGACAGGCCCTGCCCATTCCACAAGGCTACTCCATGCTTCAAGCCGCTGCACTGCCTGAAAACTTTTTCACAGTGTGGACCAATGTTTTCCAGCGTGGCAAATTAAAGTCGGGTGAAACTATTTTGATTCACGGCGGATCTTCTGGCATTGGCCTGACCGCCATTCAACTGGCCCATGCATTTGGCGCCAAAGTTTTTTGTACCGTTGGCAATTCAGACAAAGTAGCAGCTTGCTTGAAAGTGGGCGCGCATACCGCCATTGATTACAAGACCCAAGACTTTGTGGAAGAGGTACTCAAACTGACCGACCAAGTCGGTGTGAATGCCATTTTGGACATGGTGGGCGGCAGTTATATGCAGCGCAATCTGCGAGCCTTGGCCATTGAAGGGCGTTTGCTTCAAATTGCATTTTTACAACCCTCCAAAGTGGAAGTAGACTGGGTCTCTCTCATGGCCAAGCGGCTCACTTTCACTGGCTCCACTTTGAGACCCCGCAGTGCACAAGACAAGGCGCAAATTGCAAATGAGCTGCATGAACTCGTCTGGCCCTTGCTGGCCGCTGGCAAAGTAGCGCCTGTCATTTACCAAGTCTTTGATTTGAAGGACGCCGCTCAAGCACACGCACTCATGGAGTCATCGCAACACATCGGCAAAATCATGCTAACGGTTGCGGGAGAGTAATTTCATGTCATCCAATTTATCGGTTGGCGTCGTTGGCTTAGGTGCCATGGGCATGGGCATGGCGCAATCATTGCGCCGCGCTGGGCATGTTGTGAATGTGTTTGATGTGCGAACAGAAGTCGCGCAAAAATTTGCAGCAGAGGGTGGCATTGCATGCACTTCTTTAGAGGCCATTGCTGCAGCATCTGACATTTTGGTTTCAGTGGTTGTCAATGCCGCACAAACCGAGTCCGTGTTGTTCGGCGATGGAAGTACGCAATCTGGTTGTGCCAAGCACCTCAAGCCTGGCAGCGTCTTTGTGATGTGCTCAACCGTCGAACCAGCATTCTCAGTCGGTCTAGAGAAAAAGTTGAACGACAAAGGTCTTCTCTACATCGATGCTCCCATTTCGGGGGGTGCTGCCAAAGCCGCCTCAGGTCAAATGACCATGATGACTGCCGGTAGGCCTGATGCTTATGCCAAGGCAGACCCTTTCCTCAACGCGATGGCTGCCAAGGTGTACAAATTAGGCAACAGTGCGGGCGCCGGCAGCAAAGTCAAAATTATCAATCAACTGCTGGCCGGTGTTCACATTGCCGCTGCCGCAGAAGCCATGGCTTTGGGCTTGCGAGAAGGCGTTGATCCAAGTGCACTTTATGAAGTCATCACACACAGCGCTGGCAACAGTTGGATGTTTGAAAACCGCATGGCCCATGTGCTGGCTGCCGATTACACACCTTTGTCGGCTGTCGATATCTTTGTCAAAGACTTAGGTCTGGTGTTGGACATGGCACGCGCAAGCAAATTTCCGCTGCCACTTTCTAGTACTGCGCATCAAATGTTCATGCAGGCCAGCACGGCTGGCTTTGCCAAAGAGGATGACAGCGCTGTCATCAAAATTTTCCCAGGCATTGAATTGCCTAAAGCCGAATAATCGGTTCGCAGGCTTGCCTATTTTGCAGCTTGCGCTGAGCTAAGGACCAAAGGCGAGACAACATGAAATTGGGTTGCATTGCGGACGACTTCACAGGCGCCACAGACCTGGCCAACAACTTGGTTCGCTCAGGCATGCGGGTCATGCAAACTTTTGGCGTGCCGCAAACGCCGCTCTCCAAAGATGTCGATGCGGTGGTGGTGGCTTTGAAGTCGCGCACCATTCCGGCCAAGGAAGCCATTGCACAATCACTTGACGCACTGCAATGGCTTCAAGCGCAAGGCGCAGAGCAAATTTATTTCAAATACTGCTCCACATTTGACAGCACACCCGAAGGCAACATCGGCCCTGTCACAGAGGCCCTCATGGAGGCGCTTGATTGCACATTCACCATTGCCACACCGGCATTCCCCGACAACGGCAGAACGGTGTTCAAGGGTTATTTGTTTGCGGGTGCCGTTCTCTTGAATGAAAGCGGCATGCAAAACCATCCGCTCACGCCCATGACAGACGCCAATTTGGTTCGCGTCATGCAGGCGCAAACCAAACGCAAAGTGGGCTTGATCGATCACACCGTCATGGCCAAGGGTACCGCGGCGATTGCAGAAAAAATGAAACAACTTGAGGCGGAAGGTGTGGGTGTCGCCATTGTCGACGCCACCAGCAATGAGGATTTGAAAACCCTGGGCCCCGCCTTGAAAAATAGGCCCTTGGTTACCGCGGGTTCTGGCGTAGCCATTGGCTTGCCCGCCAACTGGAATTTACATGCATCGGCCAGTGCCGCTACACTGCCAAAGGCTACAGGCTTTCAGGCCATTGTTTCGGGCAGTTGCTCCATGGCCACGCAAGGCCAAGTAGCGCACTACAAAAGTTTGGGTTTGCCCAGTTGGCAGTTCAGCCCTTTAAGCTGGTCAACACATGATGTACCTGCCCAAATTAATTCAAACGTCGCGCAAGCTCTGGCTTGGGCACAGCCGCTTCTAAGCAAAGGGCCAGTTCTCATTTATGCCACCACCGATGCCGACACGCTGCAACAGGTGCAGGCGAAATTTGGACGCGAGCAAGCAGGTGAGTGGATGGAGTCTGCCTTGGCACAAGTCAGTTTGGGCTTGCTAGAACTGGGCGTGAAGCAATGGGTGATTGCTGGCGGAGAAACATCTGGCGCTTGCGTTCAAGCTTTGAATATTTCTCAAATGCAAATTGGACCGCAAATTGATCCAGGTGTTCCTTGGTGTTTCGCGCCAGAGCATGCAGCTGGGCACCTCACCTTAAAGTCTGGCAACTTTGGAACTCCCGATTTCTTCACCAAGGCATTGAAGAATTTGGCGGAAACATGCTCATGAACAATCAACAAATTGACTCCCTTTACTTGAGTGAAGCTCAAGCCCGTGAAGAGATTTGCCGAGTCGGGCAAAGTTTGTTTGATCGCGGTTATGTGCATGCCACTGCTGGCAACATCAGTGTTCGACTTGAAGAGGGCTTCTTGATCACACCCACTGATGCATGTCTGGGATTTTTAAACCCAACTGATCTGGCGCTGTTGGATCCAGAAGGAACGCAATTGAGTGGCAAGCGCGCCAGCAAAACAATGGCGCTGCATCGCAAAATATACGAGGCCACCGACCATGCACTGGGCAGCTGGCCCGCTCAATGTGTGATTCACACCCACAGCACCCATTGTGTTTCTTTGAGTTTGACCGCAAAGGGACCCGAGCTTCTGCCTCCCATCACGCCCTACTTTGTGATGAAAGTGGGGCATGTACCCTTGATCCCCTATTTTCGACCAGGCGACCCCTTGGCGGCCGATGCCGTGGCCGATGCAATTCTTCACTACGCTCAATTGGACACACCGATTCGAGCTGTGATGTTGTCCAAACTGGGCCCCAATGTTTGGCATCAAGATTTGAGCAGTGCCATGGCGGCCCTAGAAGAATTGGAAGAGACGGCCAAGCTTGTTCAAATGGCAGGTGCTGTCGCCCTTGAGAATTTATCGGATGCACAGATTGATGAACTGCGTCAAAATTTTCATGCGACTTGGTAGTTCACTGCCCGACGTCACAACGACCTGTTTACATTGCACCCATTTTTGCTATTTGAAAGCTGAACATGCCTCAATTCGCTGCCAATCTTTCCATGATGTACCCCGACATGGATTTCTTAGACCGCTTTGAAGCTGCGGCCAAAGACGGCTTCAAGGCCGTTGAGTATTTGTTCCCTTACGCTTTCGCACCCGAAGAATTGGCCGCACGACTCAAAGGCAACGGCCTTCAGCAAGTTTTGTTCAACATGCCGCCTGGTGGCATTGACGATCCAAGCACGTTGAGCGCATGGGAGAAGGGCGATCGCGGCACAGCTTGCTCGCCTGGCCGTGAAGCGGAATACAAAGCGGGCGTCAAACGCGCCATGCGATACGCAGAGACACTGAGCTGCCCCCGCATTCATTCTATGGCCGGCGTTTTACCCCAGGGTGTTTCGCGCGAGCAGGCGCAAGCCACCTTGGTGGCCAATTTAAAGTGGGCTTGCCAAGAAGTGCGCGCACAAGGCCTTGACGTTTTGCTAGAGCCCATTAATTTGCGCGGCATTCCGGGATTTTTTGTCAACCGCCAAGACCATGCGCACGAAATATTGGCGCAAGTGAACGAGCCTAACTTGAAAGTGCAAATGGATTTGTTTCATTGCCAAATTGTAGAAGGCGATGTCACCACCAAATTAGAGCGCTATCTTCCGACTGGCAAAGTGGGCCACCTTCAAATTGCCGATGTGCCTTTGCGCCATGAGCCGGGCACTGGTGAGCTCAATTGGCCGTATTTATTTGACTTGATCGATCGTCTGTCTGCAGAATGTGGCTGGCAAGGTTGGATCGGTTGTGAATACGTCCCCGCTGACACCACCTCGGGTGGCACATCACGCGGCTTGTCTTGGCTGAAATCAAACTGAATTTTTGGAGATCATCATGAACGCACCCATTCACAAAGAACTTCCCTCACACTTTTTAAACGCTGAGGCCGCTTTGCGCGATGTCACCCAATCTTGGGACAGCAGCATTTTGAAAGAGCTCACAAGCTACATTGAAATACCCGCCAAGTCACCTTCTTTCGACAGCAACTGGGAAGCCCATGGTTACCTCGACACCGTACTGCGCCAAACGGCCGAATGGATTGAGGCGCAAAAAGTGGCTGGACTGAGCTTAGAAATTTTGCGTCTGCCCGGCCGCACACCTGTTTTGTTTTTTGACATTCCAGCTACGCGTGCTGCGTCTGAAAGCTCTGGCCAAACAGTGTTGATGTATGGCCACTTAGACAAACAACCCGAGTTCAGCGGCTGGCGCAATGACTTAGGTCCTTGGACACCCAAATACGAAAACGGCAAGCTCTATGGCCGTGGCGGTGCAGATGACGGCTATGCCGCTTACGCCAGCATTGCCGCTGTGCAGGCCTTGAAAAATCAAAATACGCCACACCCCCGCATTGTGGGCTTGATTGAAACTTGCGAGGAGTCGGGCTCTTACGATTTGTTGCCCTACATCGATGCACTGCGCCCTCGCTTGGGCGATGTGGGTTTGGTCATTTGCTTAGACAGTGGCGCGGGCAACTACGATCAGTTGTGGCTTACCACCAGTTTGCGCGGCATGGCCAGCGGCACATTGAAGGTCGAAATTTTAACGGAAGGCATACATTCTGGTGATGCTTCTGGCTTGGTGCCCTCCAGCTTTCGGATCATGCGCCAAGTTCTGGACCGCTTAGAAGACAGCAAGTCTGGCCGCCTTTTGCCAGCCAGCTTCCACTGCGAAGTGCCCGCCGATCGATTGGCACAAGCCAAAGCCACTGCCAGCATTTTGGGTGAAGAGATTTACAAACGTTTTCCTTGGGCACATTATGACTGCGAAGGCTCAACCACCTTTGCACTGCCCACCACCACAGATCCTCTGCAGGCACTGCTGAATCGCACTTGGACCCCCACTCTGAGTGTGACGGGTGCAGAAGGGTTTCCCACTTTAGAAAACGCAGGCAATGTGTTGCGCCCCTACACAGCCTTCAAACTCAGCTTGCGTTTGCCGCCTCTGATTGATGCTGACCAAGCTGTCGCCGAAATGAAAGCCTTGTTAGAAGACAACGCACCCTATCAAGCGCGCGTGACCTTTGAATCCAAGGGCGGCGCCACGGGCTGGAACGCTCCGAGCAGCACTGCTTGGTTTGAGAGTGCGTTGCAACGCGCCAGCCAATCGCACTTTGGTGCATCGGTGGGGTACATCGGGCAGGGCGGGACCATCCCTCTCATGAACATGTTGAGTCAGGGCTTTCCAACGGCGCAGATGATGGTGTGTGGCGTGTTAGGGCCCAAGAGCAACGCCCATGGTCCCAACGAGTTTTTGCATGTGCCATATGCGAAAAAGCTCACCGCTTCGGTGGCCGAAGTCATGGTCGCCATGCCCTGAATTATTTTGACGTGGTTGGCTGGCTTTTGCGAATCCAAATCAGCCACGTCAAGGCAAGCGCTGTGAGTGCCACTGGCACCGCAGAGCCATAGTTCAGCCAAGCCCAGCCTTGAGTGGTCACCAAGGCGCCCGAGGCAAATGAGGTGAAAGCCATGGTGGCAAACACACAGAAATTGATGGCGGCTTGACCGCGGTCTTTCTCTTCTGGTCGCCAAGCGGTCATGGACAAAGTGGTGCTGCCGGTGAATACAAAGTTCCAACCGACGCCCAATATAAACAATGCCAACACGAACTGATGCAACTCTGTGCCAGATAGCGCGATGCCGATGCAGACAAAATTCAAGAGTACACCCACCCCCATGATGGGGATCACGCCAAATTTCTTGATCAGGTGGCCCGTGAAAAAGCCTGGCGCAAACATGCCAATGACGTGCCACTCCAAAACCAATGCGGCATCACTGAACTGATAGCCGCACACTTGCATGGCCAGCGGTGTGGCGGCCATTAACAAATTCATCACGCCATAACTGAGGGCTGCCGCCGCCGCAGACACAATGAACACCGGTTGCTTCATGATCTCACTCAAGGGCCGACCTTCGGCGCTGCCTTTGACTTTCTCAACCACTGGCGGAAATTTCACAAAATGCATCAGCACCATGCCACACACCGCCACGGCCGTGAGGGCCACATAGGCACCCATGAAAGGCGTTTCAAACCACCCCTTGCTTTGTGACGCCAAATTGGGTCCCACGATGGCGCCAATCAAACCACCGGCCATGACCCATGAAACAGCCTTTTCGCGAAAAGATGCTTCTGCCAATTCAGCGGCGGCAAATCTGTAGAGCTGGCCGTTGGCGCTGTAATAGCCTGCCACCACCGTTGCCAAGACCAACAGCGCGAAGTTGTGGGTGTGAGCCGCAAAGGCGCACAAGATGGCCGACAACAAACCGACCAACAAGCCCAATTGAAAAGACACTCTGCGGCCCCACTTGGCTTGCGACTTGGCCACCAAGCCTGTAGACAAAGCCCCGCCCACCACATAACCCATGACAGGCAGCGTTGCCATCCAACCCACTGGTGCAAGACTTAAACCAACCAAGCCGTTGATGGCGATGAAAGTGACGTTGTTGGTGAGAAACAAGCCTTGGCACAAGGCCAGCAACAGAAGATTGGCATTCATACACCGCAGTGTATCTAATTCCAGCAACTCAGGGCAGACAAAACGGCGACAGGGGCTGTTTCTGCGCGCAGCACTCTGCTTCCCAAACTCACAGGCAGAAACCCTGCAACAAGGGCCAGCGACTCCTCCGTAGGGCTCAAACCACCCTCCGGGCCACTGAGCAAAGTGACTTCGAGTGGGCCATCGGTTTGGCGCGTCTTGAGAGCTTGCATCATGTCTTGCAGTAAGTGCGCGCCTTCGGACAGCGACAAAATCCAACGTGCTTGATGCACTTGTTGAGGAGGCAACTGCGCAATGGCTTGTGTCAGTGTAGAAGCTGAACGAACTTGCAAAACTTGGTTGCGACCACATTGCTCACTGGAGGCCACCGCAATGGCTTGCCAATGTGCCAATTTTTTATCGGCACGTTCACCCTTCAGCTTCAAAACACTGCGCTCGGCAGTCAAAGGCAAAACTGTGGCGGCGCCTAATTCGGTGGCTTTTTCTAGCAGCCAATCCATGCGCTCATTGGCTGTGATGCCTGACCACAAGTTCACAGTGATGTTCAATTCACGTTCTATTTTCTTGTGATCACCCACCTGCACAGACACATCACTGCGCCCCATGTGCGTGATGACCGCGTGGAACTCACCGCCGTGGCCATTGAAAAGCGTGATTTCATCCTTGGGTTGGAGCCTGAGGACTTGCACATGCCTCGCAGTACCCGCCGGCAAGCTCAAGTCTTCCCCTGTGCTAAGCGAAATTGGGCAATGAAAGCGTGGCAGATTTGACATCAATGGTTCACTTTACGCACTTACATCCGTCCAAACGCAAAACCCGTCATGCCATCGGTGCCTTCGACCTCTTCAATGAGGCGAAGCAGGGGCCTGAGTTCGATGTACCTGGTGGCCGTTGCGCGAATGTACGCAATGAAGCGGGGTGCATCAGCCAAGTATTTTTCTTTGCCATCACGCAAAGTCAGGCGGGCAAAAATACCAGCCACTTTGAGATGGCGCTGCAAACCCATCCACTCTACAGCGCGGTAAAAAACACCAAAATCTTGGTGCCAATCTTCGAAGTCTAGCAGCCCTGCCTTGCGGGCTTTTTCCCAATATCGAATGGTGACATCGAGCACAAAATCTTCTTCCCAAGTCAGAAACGCATCGCGCATCAAACTGGCCACGTCATAAGTCACAGGGCCATACACCGCATCTTGGAAATCCAAGACGCCCAAAGCGGCATCGCCTCCTGTGGGCATCATCAAATTGCGTGGCATGAAATCGCGGTGCACAAACACCGAAGGACTGGCCAAGTTACGGGCCACCAGCATTTTGAAAGTGCTGTCTAGCGTGTTTCTCATCTTGCCTTGAACTTTGATTTGGCGATGTTGCTCAAGGTACCAATCTGGAAACAAGTTCAGCTCTCTGTTCAGCAAGGCTTCATCGTAGAGGGGCAGAACACCTGGCTTCGAAGAAAGCTGCCATTCAATCAACACATCGACGGCCTGCATGTAAAGCGCATGGTTGGCCTGAGGGTTTTTCGGGTTGATGGCGGACATCATGGTCTGGTCACCCAAATCAGTGAGCAGCATGAAGCCTTGCGGCGCGTCCCAAGCCAACACTTCTGGCGCTTTAAGCCCTGCCAGCTGCATGAGCTTGGCGACTTTGACAAAGGGTTCACAGTTTTCTTTGTCAGGTGGGGCATCCATCACAATCAGAGAGGCTCCCGCCTGCGTATCAACACGCAAATACCGTCTGAAGCTGGCATCGGCTGAAGCAACGCTTAAGCTAGAAGGCAAAACGCCATGGGTTTGCTTCAAAGCCTCTAGCCAAGCACCACACGCCAATTGACGCTGAGAGTCTGCCCAAGTCACATTTGACGTCGAAATTTGATCAGAATTCAAGTTCTCATTCCAGTTTTAAAAATCAAGCCATGCCTTGTGGCATCTTCGCAGTGCCATGTTGGGCGGCACTCATGGATAATCCATTCTACAAATACCCGTCAACTTGGACGCTAAACCTTTGAAGACACGCCCCACATTTCAGACACCCAAGCTTTTGCAAGGCTTAGCTTTGGCATGTATGTTACTTGGGCTTGCACCTGTCTTGGCCCAAGTTACGAGTCAAGTTGTGGTTCAAGCGAAAAGCCCCGTTGTACTTAGCCCACCGGCCGAAGCTCCCACGCTCATTCTTCAAAACAGCATCCGCCTTGAAGAGAAAATTTCCGAAATCGAACGAAAACAATCGCCGTTATTCATATCAGGAAAACGCATCGACGCTCGCCCTGACCTGGACTTGGTCATCGAGGGCGGCGCTTTGCTGCGCAAGCAAGGACTCACCGTAAAGGCTCAACGCATCGAATACGACCAATCTCGAGACACTTTGAAAGCCGACGGTGATGTCACCATCAATCGAGAAGGAAATCTTTTCCAAGGAACAGCATTGAACCTACAGGCCGACTCCTTTCAGGGCCGATTCTTGCAACCCGAGTACACCTTGCTCAAGGGTGGCGGTCATGGCAAGGCCTCTGAAATTGAGTTCATCGATCAGCAACGCGCCATCATTCGCAACGCGACTTACACCACTTGCGCGCGTTTGCCAGGGCCAAGTTGGTTGCCTGAATGGGTGCTCAAAGCGGCTAGTCTGCAAGTGAATGAGGAGGATGACACCATCCTAGCCAAGGACATTCAACTTCGCTTTCAAGATATGCCGCTATTGGTCGCGCCCTCACTGACTTTCCCGCTGAGCAGCACCAGACAGTCTGGCTTACTCGCCCCACTGATTGGCCTGGATACAGTGAGTGGCATCGAGGTTTCTTCACCTTACTACTGGAACATTGCGCCAAATCGCGATGCCACCCTGACCACCACGGTCATGAGCAAGCGCGGTGTGGCTTTTGACTCAGAGTTTCGCTATTTGGAGTCAGACAGCCAGGGCCAAACTCGATTCAACCTGATGCCCAATGACCCGCTGCGGCAGCAGTCGCGCTGGGGTTTGTCTTCGCAGCATGCAGGCGGGATTGAGACAGGCTCCTCGGTCTTAGGGCGCTTGGGTGTCAACGTCAACTTAAACAGAGTCAGTGATGAAAATTATTGGCGTGATTTTCCACGGGCCGGTTTGTCTTTAACACAGCGCTTGCTGCCCGCTTCAGGCAGTCTTTACTGGGCACAAGGCGATTGGTCCATGATGACCCAAGTCCTACAATTTCAAACCTTGCAGGACATCAGTTCACCCATCACACCGCCCTACAACCGCTCGCCTCAAGTGTTGGCACAATATAGCAAGTGGGATTTGAACGGATTCGATGTTAGCCTAACGGCAGACACCACACGATTTGAGGCTGACTACAGTCGCATTCCTGGCGGGACCCGCACTATTTTAAGAAATGGTCAGCGAAGCTTTGCTGCAGCTCAAATCAGCCGCCCATGGCTACAAGCTTGGGGCTTTGTCATTCCCAAAATTCAATTGCACGGCACTCGTTATCAGTTAGACACTGCGCTTGCGAATGGTCAACTAGAAACCAATCGCCTACTGCCTACTTTTAGTCTGGACACTGGCTTGGTTTACGAACGAGACGCGTCCTACTTTGGACGCAATCTTCGACAAACCTTGGAGCCTCGCGCATTTTTTGTACGCACCCCTTACAAAGATCAAAGCTTACTGCCCACATACGACAGCGGCGCCACTGACTTTAACCTCACCACCATTTACGCCGAGAATCCCTATGTTGGGCAAGACAGAATTGCAGACAACAACTTGGTGACCTTAGGGGTGAGCAGCCGTTTTTTTGATGCCACCAGTGGCGCAGAGTTGGCTCGTTTTGGTTTTGCACAAAGGTATCGATTTTCAGACCAATTGGTGCGCTTGCCAGGTGAGTTGCCGGTTGCTTCTGGCTTCAGCGACATCTTGTTAGGAGCCGGAGTCCGCTGGGACAACCGCTGGACTTTTGACTCAACGCTTCAGTTTGATGCACAAACACACCGCACCACACGCACCACCCTGAGCACGCGGTTCAACCCCACGCCTTACCGCGTCTTCAACACCGCTTACCGACTCACCCGCGATCAAAGCGAGCAAATTGACTTAGGCTGGCAATGGCCTTTGCGCGACTTCACTTTTACCAATGACCAAGCTGCAGCCAACGCGCCTGTATTGGCACCTGGTCAGGGCCTAGGCGCTGATCGTTGGTACAGCGTGGGGCGCATGAACTTCAGCCTGAAAGATCGCAGAATGGTCGATACATTGCTAGGGCTTGAGTACGACGCAGGTTGTTGGCTGGGTCGGGTGGTGTACGAGCGCCTTCAAAGCACCACCAGTACCTCACGCAGCCGAATTCTTTTTCAGCTTGAATTTGTGGGATTGGCCCGCGTCGGCTCTAGTCCTTTGAAAACATTGCGCGACAATATCCCACGTTACCAATATCTCCGCGAAGATTTAGCGCCTACTAGCAGATTCACCTCATATGACTAAATTTCTTGCACAAAACTCAGCATCGCGCTTTTCAAACTTAAGCTTACAACCAGCAAGCGGGCGTCTGAACCAAGTGTTCTTGCGAATGGGCATCACAGCAAGCCTTTTAGGTGCGCTGATTTGCTCAGGTCTGGCGCAAGCTCAAAACAATGCGAAAGCTAAGCCAGTTGACTTCATTGTTGCAGTTGTCAATTCAGAACCCATCACCAACAACGAAGTTCAAAATCTGAAACTGCGATTGGAAAAGCAATTGCAACCCGGTACGCCTGCACCGAGCTCACAAGTTTTGGCGCAACAAGCGCTCGATCAATTGATCAATGAGAAATCGCAACTGCAACAAGCTCGCGACAACGGTATTCGCATAGACGACACAGAAGTTGATCAAACCGAGCTCAACATCGCGCGCCAAAATCAGGTCTCTAAAGAAGAGCTTTACAAACGGGTGGGCCTAGAAGGTTTGAGCGTCAATGCATTTCGCGACCAGTTGCGAACCCAATTGATGATCAGCCGTCTGCGTGAACGCGAAGTCGATAACAGAGCACGCATTTCCGATACCGATGTCGAACAATACATTCAAAGTCAGCAAGCTGGAAAGTCCGTGACAAGCAATCAGCTTGACATTAATCTGGCCATGATTTTGATAGCCGTCCCAGAAAATGGTTCTGACAAAGAAGTGGCCGATTTGAAGATCAAAGCGCAAGAAATTTCTCAAAGAGCCAAGCGTGGCGAGAGTTTTACGACGTTGGCTCAAACCTTCTCACAAGCTTCCGACAAAGGCGCCAACGGCGGCGAAATGGGGCTGCGCAGTGCTGACCGATATCCCACACTTTTCATTGAGAGCACACAAAGTCTCAGCAAAGGCGATGTGACGGATCCTGTTCGGTCTGGCGCTGGTTTCCATATTTTAAAAGTATTGGAAAAAAGACAAAGTGGTGCGAGCAACGTGTTAATTGTTCAAACGCGTGCGCGCCATATTTTGTTGCGAATGAGTGCCGACCTAACGGAGGCCGCGGCACGCGCTCGTTTGCTGACCTACAAACAAAGAATTCAAACGGGTACTGACTTCGCCGATTTGGCACGCCAGTTTTCTCAAGATGGCAGTGCTGCTGCTGGCGGCGAATTAGGTTGGTCAAGCCCTGGTCAATTTGTGCCTGAGTTTGAGGAGGTCATGGCAAGCCTTCGACCTGGGCAGGTTTCCGAGCCCCTCATTTCAAGATTTGGTGCGCACTTGATTCAAGTGATGGAGCGACGCGAAGTTCCCTTGTCTATTCGCGAGCAACGAGAAATGGTTCGCACACAATTGCGCGAAAAGAAAATTGAAGAGCTTTATTCAGCATGGGTAGAGGAACTTCGTGGACGCGCATACATTGAATTGCGCGACCCTCCCCAATGAAGCACATTCCACGCAAACGCTTCGGTCAACACTTTCTATCCGACGGCGGCATCATTGCTGCTATTGTCGATGCCATTCAGCCCCATGCTGGCCAACCCATGGTCGAAATTGGCCCTGGTCTTGCTGCGCTCACGCAACCCTTGGTTGAACGCTTAGGTCACCTGACAGTCATTGAGCTTGACCGTGATTTGGCCTTTCGCCTGCGTCTGCACAAGCAATTGACTGTGGTGGAGTCCGATGTTTTGCGCGTTGACTTCACAGATCTTGCTGCAGGACTCAAACTCCGCGTGGTGGGCAACTTGCCGTACAACATCTCAACGCCCATTTTGTTTCATTTGCTAGAGCATGTAGACGCCATTGAAGATCAGCACTTCATGCTGCAAAAGGAAGTGATCGATCGAATGGTGGCCTCACCCGCAACGTCTGACTACGGCCGATTGTCTGTCATGCTGCAATGGCGGTATGAGATGGAAAATGTACTTTTCGTACCCCCCGAAAGCTTTGATCCTCCCCCGCGCGTGGACAGCGCAGTCGTTCGAATGGTGCCTCGCAGTGAGCCGGCAGACATTGACAGCAAGCTCTTAGAAAAAATGGTTCAGGTGGCATTCAGCCAGCGCCGAAAACTGCTGAGGCACACCTTAGGCGCTTGGTTAACAGAGCGGAATTTTGCTGGCAGTTTTGATGTACAGCGCCGCGCAGAAGAAGTGCCGGTTGAAGAATACCTACGCTTGGCCAAAGCCTTGAATGCTTCAGCCACCATGTAAAAAGCGCCCAAGCTTTTCAGCTTGGGCGCTTTGATGACGTGTTGTTCAAATCTATGTTTGCAGGTCAACGCATAGGCATCAATTAAGCGGCTGCGAGCCAATAGCCTGCATTGAATGGGCTGCTCATGCGAAGCGCCAAGGGAGAAACATCAACCAACTTGTCAGTTGGCATTTTTTCGCCCTCTTCAGCAATCATTTCGACACCATCAGCATCCAACTCAGGTGTCACATCAGCTGGCTTTTCGTCACCCGCAGTTGCAGCTCTTGCAACCGAGAAAGAATAGAAGCAACGGAACGGCACTTTGCGATCACCCCAGTAATCAGCTGTATCGCGGAAAATATCGAGCAACTGTTCGCGAGCTTCTTTGTCAAACTTTAAATTAGCAGGAATGTGTTCCAAGACCACAATGAAGCCAGGCTGTGGGCCAGACTTGTGCAAAGGATCGGTCATGCTGTCATACAAAGCATCAAAGTTCTTGCCAAAGTGAGAGGGCAAAGTGAATTGCGCTGCGATCAAATCGAGCACATCTTGCTTGCTTTGTGCCTTTGACAAATTGGCATACAAAAAGTGTTGTCCCAAACCGTCTGCCGCTTCTTGCAGGTCGCTCACGCGAAATGCACGAATCGACTGGACGATGTTTGTCCGCACACCCTTCAAAGGTGTTTCTTGGTCCTGTCGAATTGGCTTGTCCATCGCCGTTCTCACTCTCTAATTTTTTAAACCAGCCTTTTGGGCTTTTGATTGACACACTAGAAATGCTCGCTTGCGAACACTCATCTCTTCAATGACCTCTGGCCATGTCGCCTTCCGTTTTCACGGTACGTTCACTATTTCCCGAAAACTTGCGTAATGGTCTTGCGTGTAAAAACAATGTTTTGGTACGCGGGGCTCTTCCCCTCCACACACAATTCGACGGGCTCCACGGCTTCTTTCACCTGGGGTTTTGACGGTGTACTCGCGGTAAAAACCACGCCTTGCTTGAGGCAGAAGGCGTTCTCGATTGCCAAAAATAACACCATCTTTTTCGTATCGAAACGGCCCACCCTGACGAATGAGCAGATAGACTTCTTGGCCCTCTTTAGGCAAATCCTGCAAAGCAATAGGGGCAACTTCAACTGCTTCAGACACCGACTTGGCCTGCACCAAATTTGTGCAAGGCGCAAGAAAGAGGCCTAAACAGACGGCTATTGCAGCAAAATCAAGCGTTTTAAAGCGCATTTCATTCCTGTTTAGCTAAGCCGCACACCCACTTTTTGACCTTCAAAACCCACGGGTAAACCCGGAAATTCGAAGCCGCTAGTGTGCCGCAATGCGCTAAAAAATGCAAGTACTTTCCCGAATAAGCATAAATCGTTTACCTGAATTAACGAACAGCGTTAGCGTCCGCAACCGTCAGGGCGGTCATGTTCACAATACGGCGCACCGTGGCACTGGGAGTCAGGATGTGAACCGGCTTGGCGGCTCCTAAAAGAACGGGGCCCACTGCAATGTTGCCGCCCGCAGCGGTTTTCAGCAGGTTGTAGGAAATGTTGGCAGCATCGATGTTAGGGCAGACCAAAAGGTTGGCATCGCCGTGCAAAGTGCCGTTGGGCATTTGCAGCGCACGTGCTTCACCATCCAAAGCGATGTCGCCGTGCATTTCACCATCGACTTCCAACCAAGCTGCGTTTTTCTGCAACAACGCCAAGGTGTCACGCATTTTGACAGCGCTGGGTTCATTGGAGGTACCAAAGTTAGAGTGCGACAACAAGGCAACCTTCGGACGGATGCCAAAGCGCTTCATTTCGTGCGCAGCCATGACTGTGATTTCTGCCAACTGCTCTGCCGTAGGGTCGTAATTGACGTGCGTGTCCACCAAGAAAACTTGGCGGTTTGGCAACAACAAACCGTTCATGCAGGCAAAGGTATTGACGCCAGGGCGCTTGCCGATCACCTGTTCTATGTAAGGCAGGTGAGTTGCGTTGGTTCCCCATGTGCCACAAATAAGGCCGTCGACATCGCCTTTGTGCAACAGCATTGCGCCAATCAAGGACAAGCGGCGACGCATTTCGATTTTGGCCATTTGAATCGTGATGCCTTTGCGCTCTGTCATGCGATGGTAGGTTTGCCAGAAGTCTCGATAGCGATGATCGTCTTCGACATTCACGATGTCGTAATCAAGCTCTTCTTTCAAACGCAAACCAAATTTCTCAATGCGCTCAGCAATGACTGCAGGGCGGCCAATGAGGGTTGGGCGTGCCAAGCCTTCATCCGACACAATTTGAGCTGCACGCAAGACCCGTTCATCTTCACCTTCACTGTAGGCCACGCGCTTTTTGAGGCCACGCTTGGCTGCCGTGTAAATTGGCTTCATGGTCGTGCCAGAGGCATACACAAAGCTTTGCAAACGCTCGCGATAGGCCTCCATGTCGGCAATCGGGCGCAAGGCCACACCGCTGTCAGCCGCAGCTTGCGCCACAGCCGGCGCAATCTTGATCATCAAACGCGGATCGAATGGCTTTGGAATTAAATACTCAGGGCCAAAGACCAAGGGCTCACCCGCGTAAGCCGCGGCCACCACTTCACTTTGTTCTGCTTGTGCCAATTCTGCAATGGCGTAGACCGCGGCAATTTCCATCTCTTGCGTGATGGTGGTGGCACCACTGTCTAGGGCGCCTCGGAAAATATAGGGAAAACACAAAACGTTGTTCACTTGGTTGGGGTAATCGGTTCGCCCCGTTGCCATGATGGCGTCATCGCGAACCGCTTTGACGTCTTCAGGCAAGATTTCAGGATTCGGATTGGCCAAGGCAAAAATCAAAGGCTTGGCGGCCATTTTTTTCACCATGTCTTGTTTCAAAACGCCGCCTGCGGAAAGCCCCAAAAACACATCGGCACCTTCAATGGCCTCTGCCAAAGTGCGTTGCGATGTTTTTTGCGAAAACTGAATTTTGTCTTCGTCCATCAACTCTGAACGGCCTTCATAAACCAAGCCTGCCAAGTCAGTGACCCAAATGTTTTCACGCGGGATGCCCAACTTGACCAACAAGCCAAGGCAAGCCAAAGCTGCAGCACCAGCGCCAGAGGTGACCAACTTCACTTTGCTGACGTCTTTTCCAACCACCTTCAAACCGTTCAGAATGGCAGCACCGACCGTGATGGCCGTACCGTGCTGATCGTCGTGAAAAACGGGGATTTTCATGCGTTCGCGCAATTTGCGCTCGACATAAAAACAATCAGGCGCCTTGATGTCCTCTAAATTAATGCCGCCAAAAGTGGGCTCTAGGGCTGCAATGATCTCGACCAGCTTCTCTGGGTCTTTTTCATTGATTTCAATGTCAAACACATCAATGCCAGAGAATTTTTTGAAGAGGACCGCCTTGCCCTCCATCACGGGCTTGCCTGCCAAAGGGCCGATGTCACCCAACCCCAGAACGGCTGTTCCGTTGGTGATCACGCCAACCAAATTACCCCGACTGGTGTATTTGAAGGCTGCATTAGGGTCTTTGACAATTTCTTCGCAGGGTGCAGCAACACCCGGCGAATAAGCCAGGGCCAAATCGTGTTGGTTCACGAGTTGCTTGGTAGCAGCAATGGAGATTTTGCCTGGCGTCGGAAATTCGTGGTATTCGAGGGCAGCACGGCGCAATTGAGCACGGCGCTCTTCGGCATTGTTTTGGTTCAATTTCATCTCCTTAAGGGCAAACACTGCTGGCTTCACAGAGTGAAGGGGCCAGCGTTCTGCTGGGTCTGATTCTAGACCCCCAAGGGCAGGGTCTGGTTGTGGAAAACCGCTGACAAAGTCTGCAGTGTTTTAACATTGGCGCACAACTGAAGCACGCCAGGAATGACTATTTAAAGAGTCAGTCACGCATGATGGCTTCAATGTCTTCGGCTTTCACAGGCACGCCCCGCGTGATCAACTCGCAGCCCTTGGCCGTTACAAGCGCATCGTCTTCGATGCGAATGCCAATGTTGTGGAAACGCTCTGGCACACCTGGTGCAGGCCTGACATAGATGCCTGGCTCAATGGTCAGCACCATGCCTGGGCGCAGAATTCGGCTAGGACGGTCTTTGATGAGCTCGCCGCTCAAGGGGTCTTTGCGCTCGCTGAAGGTACCAACCTCCGTCGGCTCAACGTAACTGCCGCAATCGTGCACATCCATGCCAAGCCAATGGCCGGTTCGGTGCATGTAAAACTGGAAATAGCTTCGATTGGCAATCACATCCTGCGCATTGCCAACTTTGTTGGCATCTAACAGACCCACATCGAGCATGCCTTGCGCCAAGACCTTGACTGTTGCTTCGTGCGGATCGACAAATCGTGCACCCTCGTGCGTGGCGGCAATGGCAGCCTCTTGCGATGCCAGCACCAAGTCATAAAGTTCGCGCTGGGCAGCACTGAATTTGCCGTTGGCGGGAAAGGTGCGCGTGATGTCACTGGCGTAGCCGTCGAGCTCACAGCCCGCATCGATCAAAACCAAATCACCGCTCAAAATTGGGGCCGCATCAGCCCGGTAATGCAACACACAGGCATTGGCACCGCCCGCCACAATCGAGCCATAGGCAGGATATTGTGAGCCATGCTGGCGAAATTCGTGAAGGAGTTCAGCATCAAGATGGTATTCACGAACGTCTTGGCCTGCTCGCAACATGGCCGCAGATCTTTTCATTGCGCGAATGTGAGCACCCGCACTGATTTGAGAGGCACGGCGCATGATGTCCAGTTCATGCGCATCTTTGACCAATCGCATTTCATCCAAAATGCCGCACACATCGCGTTGTTGTTCAGGGCAGAGTGCGCCGTATCGAACTCTCGCTCGAACCGCATTGAGACCCGTTTCGATGCGTGCAGACAAATCTTTGTGGGTGGCAAAGGGGTACCAAACCACTGACTTGTTTTCAAGCAAGGAGGGCAACTGAGCATCTAGCGCAGAGATAGACCAGGCTTGGTTCACACCCAAACTTGCAGGCGCTGCCTCGGGGCCCAAACGCACGCCATCCCAAATTTCACGTTCTAAATCTTTGGGTTGGCAGAACAAACTTGTGTGCCCATCGGAGCTGATCACCAGCCAAGCATTGGGCTCGGTGAAGCCTGTGAGGTAATAAAAATAACTGTCGTGACGAAACAAGTAATCACTGTCTCGATTGCGCTGGCGCTCAGGCGCTGTCGGAATGATGGCAATGCTGTTGGGGGCCAGGGCGGACATTTGAGCTGCCAATTGGGCACGGCGCTTGGCGTACAAATTTGAATCAAAGGTCATGTTGAATCGACGTGATGAATGAAGATGAAGTTTAAGGGGCGGATTGGGTTTGGTTCAATTCCCTGAGTCGCTCAGGGGTACCGACGTCGGTCCAAGCGCCTGTGTAAAGGCTGGCACCCACGAGGTCTCGGTCCATGGCAGATCGCAACAAGGGCGCCAATGCCGCGGCTTTACCTTGTGGGTTGCCCTCTGGCATGTCTGTCCATTTGGCATGAAAAAACTCTTTTTTGTACAAGGCAAAGGTGCTGAAGGTGAACAGCTTGTCGGGCTTTGGCAAATTCAGGGCTTGTCCGTTGTCAGACAAACCAAAGTCTCCGCCAGGGTTGTGCGCCGGATTGGGCACCAGCCAAATATGGGCTAAGTTGCGACCGCGCTCGAAAGCGGCAAGTTGTTCGTTTGAAAAATTGAAGCCTGGCGCAAAAATATCGCCGGCCACCACCCAGAATACAGGTGCCAAGTAAGGCAACGCCCTGACAATGCCGCCTGCAGTTTCAAGGGCATATCCAAAATCCTTGCCCTCGTGCGAGTAACGTAGCCGAATGTGCCCGACCTGCGGCAGATCAGGGTTCAGGCCAAATCGAGACTCAATCTGATCGCCCAGCCAGGCCGTATTGACCAGCTGGTCATGGTTTCCGGCTTGTGCCAAGCCCTCCATGTGCCATTGCATCAATGGCTTGCCGTGCACGGTTAAGAGGGGTTTGGGCATTCGATCGGTGAGGGGCCGCATGCGCTCACCGCGACCCGCAGCCAGCACCATGACGGTGGCCAAGCTTTGCTCAGAGGTGCCCACCCAATCATTTGCGGCGGTCGGTTCTGAAGCGGAATCCAAGGTATTCAAACGCATGCCGCTATGTTGCCACGCTGTAGGCATTGCGCAAGCTCCCGCGCAGTAAAATATCTGGCTTGATTGGTAATTTCATTGCCAACGACATTGTCTCACTCACCTGACTTATTTTTTGGAGCCCCCATGGCAATCACCCAACCCGCAGCGCATCAAATGGCCAACGCAATCCGTGCCCTGGCCATGGACGCTGTTCAACAAGCCAATTCGGGTCATCCAGGTGCGCCTATGGGCATGGCCGACATGGCTGTGGCTTTGTGGGGCGAGCATTTGCAACACAACCCGAAGAACCCCCACTGGGCTAACCGCGATCGCTTCGTGTTGTCCAACGGTCACGGCTCCATGTTGATTTACGCCTTGTTGCACCTCACAGGCTACCCCTTGCCCATGACGGAGTTGAAAAACTTCCGCCAATTGCACAGCAAAACTGCCGGCCACCCCGAAGTAGGCATCACCCCCGGCGTTGAAACCACCACGGGTCCTTTAGGTCAAGGCATCACCAATGCGGTGGGCATGGCGCTGGCCGAAAAACTCTTGGCCGCCGAGTTCAACCGCCCCAACCACAGCATCGTCGACCACCACACCTATGTGTTCATGGG
>JAIYCG010000048.1 GCA_027488115.1 Comamonadaceae bacterium
CTTGGTACATTGTCTGGTGAGCGTGATCGTCTCGCGTCAGATGAACCCAACGCCAGTCTGCCCTCGCCCACCTGAACCCCGGTTCAGGATGCCGGTCCAGTGGCACTTGCAGACACCTTTTTAAAACAATTTGAATCCGCCGGTAGGAGATCCACATGAAGTGGCTGCGCTATTCATACCAAGGCCAAGTTGGCTTGGGTCAGTTGGTGGGTGACACCCTCCATGTACATCAAGGCAATCTGTTTGAAAATCCCCAACCCACTGGACAAATTTTGCCCTTGTCGGACGTTCAGATCTTGGCGCCTTGCCAACCCACCAAAGTTTTGGCGCTTTGGAACAACTTCAAAGCGGCTGCCGAAAAAAATGGCTGGAATGCACCCTCCGAGCCGCTTTACTTTCTCAAGTCGCCCAATTCATTTTCTCATCACCTGCAAGCTGTCATTCGGCCCCAACTTGATGTGGGCCGGGTGGTGTATGAAGCCGAGTTAGGCATTGTCATTGGCAAGCGCGGACGCGACATTGCTGTTGAAGATGCAGCGCACTATATTTTTGGCTACACCTGTGTCAACGATGTCACTGCAGTTGAATTGTTGCGATCAGACGCCAGCTTTGAACAATGGACCCGTGCCAAAAACTTTGATGGCTTTACGCCATTGGGGCCTTGGATCGAAACAGACCTAGATTGCAGCCAAGCCGTGGTCAGCGCTAAAGTGAATGGGCGCGAGCGCCAAAATTACCCCGTCAGTGACATGTTTTTTTCACCGCACGAATTGGTCGCCAAACTCTCCAGAGGCATGACCCTAGAAGCTGGTGATGTGATTTCTTGCGGCACGTCACTTGGTGCCATGCCTTGGCAAAATGACGCAGTCGTCGAGGTGTCGATTGAAGGCATTGGCACCCTCTCCAACACCATGAAAGAGTCAGCATGAGTTTGAACATTGCCATTGTGGGCGCAGGCGCCATTGGAGGCTACCTGGGTGTCAAGTTGGCCTTATCAGGCAACAACGTTACCTTTATTGCACGCGGTGAAAACCTCAAAGCCATTCAAGCCAACGGCATGACCCTCAACTTGGAAGACGGCACATCGCTGCATGCCCCTCAAGTTAAAGCGTGCACCATCGACCAAGCTACACCCCACGACTATGTGTTCTTAACCATGAAGTCGCACCAAGTCAGCCCTGTGGCTGTCGATATTGGAAAACTGTGTCATGACAAAACGGCTGTTGTAACGATGCAAAATGGCGTTCCTTGGTGGTACTTTTACAACCTGGTGGGCGAGTACCAAGACCGCCCATTGAGTTCCATCGACCCTGGTGGCGCACAGTGGCAGCACATTGGCCCTGAGCGTGTCATTGGCGCAGTGGTTTACCCCGCTGCTGAGTTGATTGCGCCTGGCGTTGTCAAACTCATTGAGGGCAACCGCTTTACCTTGGGCGAGCCCAGTGGCGAAAAATCAGAGCGTGTGACCGCTCTGGCACAGGCCATGATTGCGGCCGGATTCAAAACCCCTGTGTCGACTGACATTCGCAGCGAGTTGTGGGTCAAGCTGTGGGGCAACCTCACATTCAACCCCGTGTCTGCCTTAACGCATGCCACCCTGGAAGATATTTGCAATTTTGACCTCACCCGCAATTTAGCGGCACGCATGATGGCAGAAGCACAAACTGTGGGTGAGAAACTGGGCGTTCAATTCAAAATCAGCATCGACAAACGGATTGCAGGCGCTCAAGCTGTGGGCGCCCACAAAACCTCCATGCTGCAAGACATTGAACACGGCAAAGCTTTGGAACTAGAAGCCCTCTTAGGCAGCGTGATAGAGCTGGGCAGAATTTGCAACATGCCTACCCCCACACTCGACTCGGTTTACGCCATGACGCGCTTGCTCGAGCTAAGTGTGTTGAGAAAAGGCAAGGGACTTAGCCTCGACTGAGTTTTTTCAAGAGGCCCAAAGCTGGCCAGAACAGCATGATCAGCGCCAAGCCGGTGATTGAGCCGGCCAAAGGCGTGACCACAAAAATTTCCAGGCTGCCTTTGGAAATGAGCATGGACTGCCTGAAACTGCTTTCTGCCATGTCGCCCAGCACCAAGGCCAAGACCAGAGGGGCCATGGGGTACTTGAGCTTTTTGAAGGCATAGCCCATCAAGCCAAAGACCAGCATCAAAGCGACATCCAGTAAGCTGCTGTGAACCGTGTAGGCCCCCACAGCGCAAATCACCACAATGACGGGCGCAATGATCGAGAACGGTATTCTCAAGATGGCTGCCCACCAAGGCACTGTGGTCAAGACCACAATCAAACCCACAATATTGCCCAAGTACATAGAGGCAATCAAACCCCACACAAAATCCTTTTGCTCTGTGAACAACAAGGGGCCAGGTTGAAGTCCCCAAATTAAAAGCCCACCTAGCAAAACAGCCGCTGTCGGTGAGCCAGGAATTCCCAGCGTGAGCATGGGCAACAAGGCGCTGGTGCCAGCAGCATGGGCCGCTGTTTCTGGCGCAATCACCCCCTCGATTGCACCTTTTCCAAAGTTTTCTGGATGTTTGGAGATGCGCTTGGCCGTGCCATAACTCATGAACGAAGCAGGCGTAGCGCCCCCTGGCGTAATGCCCATCCAGCAACCAATTAAGCAAGCGCGCAAGGAAGTAGCCCAATATTTTGGCAACTCTTTCCAAGTGTCGAGCACGTCTCTTAGGCTTATGCGGCCCTTCTGTCCTTTAAAGGCAAGGCCTTCCTCCATGGTGAGCAAAATTTCGCCAATGCCAAAGAGACCAATCACGGCGATCAAAAAGTCAAAACCCTTGAGCAAACTTTCTTGACCATAGGTCATGCGCAACGTGCCGGTGACACTGTCCAGGCCCACTGCAGCCAGCGCAAAACCTAACATCATGGCCAACAAGGTTTTGACGGGAGGCTCTTTGCTCATGCCAATGAAACTTGCAAATGTCAGCAACTGAACTGCAAAAAATTCAGGCGGTCCAAAGTTAAGCGCGAATTTAGCCACTACAGGCGCTAAAAATGTCACCATCAGAACAGCGACCAAAGCGCCTACAAATGACGACGTGAAGGCCGCAGTTAAGGCCTGAGCGGCCTTGCCCTTTTGCGCCATGGGGTAGCCATCAAAGGTGGTGGCTACAGACCAAGGTTCTCCAGGAATATTGAACAGAATGGACGTAATGGCGCCACCAAACAAGGCGCCCCAATAGATGCAAGACAGCATGATGATGGCAGAAGTCGGTGACATGCCAAAGGTCAGCGGCAGCAAAATGGCCACGCCATTGGCGCCGCCCAAACCCGGCAACACACCAATCAACACACCCAAAAAAATACCAATCAGCATGAAGCCAATGTTGGGCAATGTCAGCGCTACTGCAAAGCCGTGAAACAGGTTATTGAGTTCATCCATGATCAATAGCCCATCCAAGTTTCAATGAAGCCTTTGGGCAAGGGCAACTTGAACCATAGTTCAAACAAGGCAAACAAGGCCGCGCTGATCCCAAAGCCGACAGTGATTGACTTGACATAGCTGTACTTTCCTTGCCAGACCATAAAAGCTGCAACAAAAATAAGTGAAGACACATAAATGCCCAGGACAAAAATGGCCGCTGTGAAAACCGTTGTGGGAATGAGCATGAGCAGCATCAAATTGAACTCATGCTTTTCAGCAAAGACTTCTTGGCCGTTGTCTTTTTTCCAAGTCAGCAAGGTTTGCAAAATAACCCAAGCCGAGCCGCCCAACAAAAGGCAACCAATATAAAAAGGAAAGTAGCCAGGCTCTGGACCATCACTGCCCCATGACTTGCCTACGCGAATACTGTCTGTGATGACCAACAAGCTCACACCCATAAAGCATCCAGCCACCAACAACTCCATCCACCGCATTTGCAGGTGTGAACTTGATTTCATGATGAGATCCTTTGGAAGTTTTACTTGGCCAAGAAGCCGGCTTCACGCATGAGGCGGAAATGCTCCACTTCTGCTTTGAGCAACCATTCTTGAAATTCTTGACCCTTCATGAAGGTGTCCTTGAATGCACCTGTTTCCATGAACTCTTTCCACTCGGGAAGTTGGCGTACTTTTTGAAACACATCGTTGTAATAGGCAACTTGCGCTGGCGTAGATTTAGGTGCCATGAAAATGCCTCGCAGCATCAAGTACTCCACATCAAGCCCTTGCGATTTGCAAGTGGGAATGTCCTTCCACGACTGTGTGGGGGTAATTTTTTTGGGGTACGGCATGACTTGCGCATCAAACACACACAGCGCTCTCAAAGTGCCGCCTTTCCAATGGGCCACCGCTTCAATGGGGTTGTTCACGGTAGTGTCTACGTGTTTACCCACCAGTTGAACCGCCACATCGCCTCCGCCTTTGAAGGGGATGTAAATCATTTTTTTGTCGATGGCTTTTTCAATGGCAACCGTAATGATCTGGTCTTCTTGTTTGGAACCTGTTCCACCCATTTTGAATTTACCAGCCTCACCTTGTTTCATGGCCTTGCTGAAGTCAGCCACCGATTTATAAGGTGACTCGGCATTGACCCAAAGCACAAACTCGTCCAGAGCCAACATGGACACGGGCGTTAGGTCTTTCCAATTGAAGGGCACACCCGTTGCCAAGGGTGTTGTGAATAAATTTGACAGCGTGATGATGATTTTGTGACCGTCAGGGCGAGCGCCCTTGGCGTCCAAAAAACCTTCAGCGCCAGCACCGCCCGCTTTGTTCACCACCACCAAGGGTTGAGCCATGAGTTTGTGCTTGGTAATGACACCCTGTAGAAAACGCGCCATTTGATCGGCCCCCCCACCTGTGCCTGCTGGCACGATGAACTCTACGCTTTTGGTGGGCTCCCAATTTGCCTCTGCAAAAGAGCTTAAACAACAAAGGCTGCCAACTACCAAGGCAGCTGACTTAAGGGCTATCGATAGGCGATTTTTCACATTGAACTCCTTGGTATTTAAATAAACTGGAAAGTATCGTAATAGAATAAACTGTATTCTGTCGAGACCTAAATCCTCTAAATTCAACTTTTTTTCACTAACTGATGAAAACCCTAATAGAACTTCTGGCAACTGGAAACCCTCAATCAGCTTGTTTATCTGCCGCCAACAGCGCGCCTCTTTCTTACTCAGCTTTGCGTCAACTGAGCCAATACGTCCAAACTCAGTTCAACCAAGTGGGCATAGGCCGCAACGATCGAGTGGCCTTGGTATTGCCCAACAGCGCTGAAATGGCCGCCAGCTTTGTCACGGTGGCCTGCTGCTGTACATCGGCACCTTTAAACCCCAGCTACCGTGCAGACGAATTTGAGTTTTATTTGAACGACTTGAACGCCAAGGCTCTGGTGGTTGAGAAGGGCTCCACCAGCCCAGCAGTTGCTGTCGCGGCCAAAATGGGCATTGCACTCATTGAACTTGAACCCACGCCCACACTGGGTGCTGGCTCCTTCACTTTGAACATGAATGGGCTTGCACCCAAAGCTGCCCAGCATCCAGGCGATGCTCAGCCAGACGATGTGGCTTTGGTTCTTCACACCTCTGGCACCACCTCACGGCCCAAGATTGTGCCGCTCACACATCGCAACGTCAGTGCTTCCGCACAAAACATTGCGACCAGCACGCGGTTTGTCAGTACTGATCGCGGCTTGAACGTCATGCCTCTGTTTCACATTCATGGTCTCATTGCGGGCATCTTGGCGCCTTTGTCTCAGGGTGGTGAAGTCTATTGCACCAGCGGCTTCAATGCCTTGAAGTTCTTCAGCCAAATGGACGAAGTCAAGCCCACTTGGTACACAGCCGTACCCACCATGCACCAGGCTATTTTGTCCCGCGCGAACAACAACAAAGAGGTCATTGCCAGAGTACCACTTCGCTTTATTCGCTCCTCTTCGTCTTCCCTACCCCCACAAGTTTTGGCAGAGCTGGAAGCCACCTTCAAAGCACCGGTCATTGAAGCCTATGGCATGACCGAAGCCGCACACCAAATGGCTTGCAACCCCCTTCCGCCTGGCCAAAGAAAGCCTGGCACAGTGGGCTTGGCTGCGGGCCCAGAAATAGCCATCATGAATGCTGAAGGTGATTTATTGCCCACCGGCAGCACCGGTGAAATTGTGATCCGTGGCAACAACGTCACGCCAGGCTATGAGAACAATGAAAAGGCCAACTCTGAAGCATTTACGAATGGGTGGTTCAGAACGGGCGACCAAGGTGTGATGGATGCCGAAGGCTATGTCAGCATCACTGGCAGGCTCAAAGAAATCATCAACCGCGGTGGCGAAAAAATCAGCCCTCGCGAAGTCGATGAGGTTTTGATGGACCACCCTGCTGTAGCCCAAGTTGTTTGCTTTGGCATTCCGCACGACAAACTGGGTGAGGAAGTCGGTGCGGCGGTGGTGCTTCGTGAAGGCATGACAGCCACCGAAAAAGAACTTCGCGAATACACAGCCACCCGTTTGGCTGATTTCAAAGTACCTCGCAAAGTATTGCTCATGGACGAAATTCCAAAAGGTGCCACCGGTAAATTGCAGCGCATTGGCATGGCTCAAAAGCTCGGACTGGCTTAAGCCTCATGGAAATTCAAACCTTTTTAGAGCTGGGCATCACCGGCGCAGTGGTTGGCTTCATGGCGGGCTTGTTGGGCTTGGGTGGTGGCTTGATCATGGTTCCCGTATTGAGCTTCATCCTCGGCAACATGGGTGTCGCTGAAGACCTGTCCATCAAAATGGCCATCGTCACTTCGATGTCAACCATTTTGTTCACCTCCATCTCCAGTGTGCGAACACACCATAAGTTGGGTGCAGTGCGTTGGGACTTGGTCAAAGGATTGGCGCCGGGCATTGTCCTAGGCAGTTCCATGGCGAGCTTGTGGATTTTTGTTGCTGTCAAAGGCGCCACATTGGCCATTTTGTTTGGCGTGTTTGTGTCCTACTCTTCTTTTCAAATGTTCATGGACAAAAAGCCAAAGCCCTCTCGGCAAATGCCTGGCTTTGTCGGGCAGTTGGGCATGGGTGGTCTGATTGGCATGCTGTCTGGCTTGGTTGGTGCGGGCGGCGCATTTGTCAGCGTGCCTTTAATGACTTGGTGCAACGTGGCCATTCACAACGCCATTGGCACCAGTGCCGCATTGGGTTTTCCCATTGCGTTGGCCAACGTCACTGGCTTTGTCATCAGTGGCCTGCAATTAGACAATCTCCCTCCTGGCGCACTGGGCTATATCTGGTTGCCGGGGATGTTGGTCATTGCCTGCTTTAGCGTTGTCACAGCGCCTTTTGGTGCACGTGCTGCACACCGTCTGCCGGTTAAAAAACTGAAAAGGGTGTTTGCATTCTTCTTGGTATTTCTGGCCATGTACATGTTCAACAAGGGCATCAACGCGGCTTGAACAATCGGTCTGAATGATTGGACAGGTGCTTGTCTTCTTTTAAACAATGCACCATGGGGCTTGTTGATGAAACAAGCCCATCCACAAGGCCCAGCCTGAAGTGGCCACCAAGGCCGCACCAGCCAAGCGAACTCCCCAAGCGCCATCACCAAGCGCATTCATTTGCAACAACAACCAAGGTGCCAAGCCCAAAGTGACGCCACTTCCTAGAGCAAAGCAGGCCATGGTGATTGCGCCTTCCAAAGCATTGCCCGTCAGCGCGGCCACCATCAGGGCTGAGTAAAGCAAACCGCACGGCATGAGAGCCCATAGCACGCCTACCGCCCAAGGTGCCACCTTGCCTAAATGGGTATTTCGACCTCGAATTTTGGACCACAGTTGTTGAGCGCTTTTGTCAAGCCAAACAGGTTGCTTGGCTTGCCACACCAAGAGCAAACCCAACACCATAGCCGCCACATGCAACATGCTCCAAACTGGCCGCAGCACTGCCGACTGCACCGTGAGCCAACCCAAAGCTTGAACACTGAAAGCCGCCAAACCACCCATGAGGCTGTAACCTGCCCAGCGGCCTAGCTGAAATGAAACGAGCACCCTCGTTGGATGTTGGCCAGCAACACGGCCCATACCAGCACAGGCAGCACCACACATGGCCACGCAATGTGGTCCACCGGCCAATCCCATGATCAAAGCGGTGACCGCCAAAGAAGTCTGCATTAAATGATTTTGGAAAATCGAGTTCGGCTGCGATCGCTTTGGAGATATTTGTCAAACACCATGGCCACGCCTCTCACAAAAAACCAGCCTAGGGGCGTGACTTGTAAACTGCTGGCAGACAAGTCCACCAAGCCTTGTGTTTGAAAATTTTCTAACTGACTCAATTCAGGCGCAAAATATTTTTTCGAATCGATCAGCCAAGACTCGCTGAAAGATTCAAAATGAACATTGCCTTGGCACATGATGGTCATGATCCATGCACGGCGAATCATGTCATCGCGCGACAAAGTCAAACCTTTGATGACGGGCAGCGACCCCTGTTCCAGCATGTCCACGTAAAGATCCATGGTTTTGGCATTTTGACTGTACGTGGCCCCCATGCGCCCAATGGCCGACACGCCAAGGCCAATCAAATCACAATCTGCTTGTGTGCTGTAACCTTGAAAATTTCGGTGCAAGCGCCCTTGTCGCTTGGCCACAGCCAAGGCATCGTCTGGCAATGCAAAGTGGTCCATGCCCACATACACATAACCGACATTCATCAAAGTCTCCATCGACTTAGAAAGCATGGCAATTTTGTGAGCAGCTGCTGGCAATTCTGCTGCCAGAATTCGGCGCTGGGGTTTGAATCTCTCGGGCAAATGCGCATAGGCATACAGGGCTATGCGATCGGGTCGCAAGTCGGTGACTTGTTGCATCGTGCGCTCAAATGAAGTGGGAGTTTGTTGAGGTAGTCCATAAATTAAATCGACATTGATTGAATCAAAACCGAGCTGGCGTGCAGATCTCACCAAGTCAAACACTTGCTTAGCGGGTTGAATTCGGTTCACCGCTTTTTGCACAGCCAAGTCAAAGTCTTGAACGCCAAAACTCAGGCGATTGAACCCTAGCATGTGCAAAAATGCCAAGCGTTCTGGGTTGACCGTTCGTGGATCGACTTCGACAGAATATTCGCCACCTGCCGTCAAGTCAAAGCTTCCCTTGATCATGGCCATGAGTTCACCCAATTCAGCATCGCTTAAGAAAGTGGGCGTACCGCCACCCAAATGCAACTGGCTCACAGATTGCCCCACTCCCATGGCGTCTGTGTAAAGTCCTGTTTCACGCTTCAGACATTGCAAGTAAGGCGCTGCCCGCTCGTGGTGCTTGGTGATGATTTTGTGACAAGCGCAGTAATAACAAAGTGATTCGCAAAAAGGAATGTGCACATAAAGTGACAACGGCTTGTTTGTTGACCCAATACCTTGCGTGCGAAATTCAAGCGCATGCTTCAAATCGACCTGCGAAAAGGCCTCAACAAATCGATCTGCCGTTGGATAGGATGTGTAACGAGGACCAGGGACATCAAATTGAGTAAGCAATTCGGTGGTTAAGAAGGACATACAGATTTTTTTCCAAGATTGACATTTTTCTAGGATGGGTTTAATGTGCCTTTTACTTCATGGCCTAAACTTGACATAAATCAAGTTTTGAACAAATTGACGCGCAAAAATGAGTTTTGTGAAAGTTTGAGATGAATCAAAAGCAGTAACTAGGTTTAAGCTCAAGCCTTGACTTGCCGCAATGTCAAACTTTTCAAATCGAGAACGCCATGAAACCTGAAGCCATCAAAGTCGCATGCTCCAACTGCAACTTGCGCGAACTCTGCATGCCCATGGGCTTGTCTGAACACGATTTAGAACGCTTAGACGATTTGGTCGCCACACGGCGCAAAGTCAAAAGAGGCACAACTCTTTTTAGCAATGGCGACAAATTTACGTCGCTGTATGCCATTCGCACAGGCTTCTTCAAAACCTGCTTGGCATCCGAAGATGGACGCGATCAGGTCACAGGCTTCCAAATGGCAGGCGAAATCATTGGCCTCGACGGCATTGTGAGCGATCAACACAGCTGCGATGCCGTGGCCTTAGAAGACGCAGAAGTCTGCGTCATGCCCTTCGACCGCATTGAAGAAATTTCACGCGAGGTGACGGCCCTGCAACACCATGTGCACAAAATCATGTCGCGTGAAATTGTGCGTGAGCACGGGGTGATGTTGCTGTTGGGCAGCATGCGCGCTGAGGAACGTTTGGCGGCTTTTTTGTTGAATTTGGTTCAGCGCTTGCACTCCCGTGGGTTTTCACAAACCGAATTGGTTTTAAGAATGACGCGCGAAGAAATAGGCAGTTACCTAGGCCTCAAGCTTGAAACTGTTAGCCGCACATTTTCTAAGTTTGTAGACGATGGCATCGTAGAAGTTAAACAGCGGCACGTGCGCATCTTGGACACAGAAGCACTTCAGGGCATTGTCAACTCACATCCGCAATGCCATTAAAGTCAATGCTCAATGATTGACTTCAAAGGGCGACAATGAAAGCAGGATGGTCAGGCTGCTAGACAGCATGGCCAACGCCCAAAATACAAAAAAGGACACGGCATAAATTCCTTGCCGGGAAAGCGGCATGTATTGTCCAAACCAGTGCATGCTTTCGGGGTCAAACATGCCAAACACTACCGCCTCTAAAAGTCCCGCTACTAAAAATGCGGGCCATACGATCCACATGAGCCTTTGAGCAAGCATGTTTGTCTCCTTGTCGATGTTTGTCAGTGAACGCGATCAGTACTTATTTTTTGGCTCAGGCACAACACCGGTGCTGGCATGATTGCGGGCTTGCATGGCAGGGGCCATGGCAGCTTCTAACTTCGCCTTTTTTTCCAATGCATTGCGCGGATAGAGTGTCTCTGTGGGTAGCACGGGATCCGGAATGGTGATGGCCAAGTAAAGGGTGGCAAAGGCAGCCACCACCACGATCGCGGGGCCCGCAATGACCATCCAAACCATGCCAAATGACCACCAAGGTTTGGACTCTGAAGTGCTTGGGTTTGAAGTGTTTAAGTTTGTGAGCCTACTTGAGTTCATGAGTTTCTTTCCATGATTAGCGGGGTACAAGAAATACCGATTTTTCTTCAATTTTTTCTTGGCTCATTTCATCATCGCCAAATGCTTGGATGCTAAAAAGCACGGGGTAAGTTCCCGCTGCAGCCGATTCGTATGGAACTTGCAACCGAACAGACACCCAACGTGATTGGGTTGACTCAACCACAAAGTTTTCTGACTCAGTGAACACTTTCAAGCCCTGCATTCCTTTAGCGGTGATTCTGAAATGGTGTCGCTTTTCTGCAGAATTCATAATTTGCAGTCGGTACACATTTTCAATGTTGCCACCACTCACAATGCGAGCCAACGCGGCGCGATCGCGAACCACATCAACTTTGAAAGAATTGCGTTCGTGCAAACTTTCAAATAAAAGTGCAAGAACCAAGACCAAAATGCCTGAGTAAACAAGGACACGTGGCCGGAATACATGGCGCATTGTTTGGCTCGGGGTCCAATGATTTTCCATCGCGTGTTGCGTAGAGAATTTAACCAACCCGCGCGGGTAGCCTACTTTGTCCATGACAGTGTTGCACACGTCGGCACAGGCACCGCAGCCAATGCATTCGTATTGCAAGCCATTTCGAATATCAATGCCTGTGGGGCATACCTGCACACACAAACTACAGTCGACGCAGGCACCTAAATTCAGGCTAGAGATATCTGCCTTTTTGGATCTTGAGCCCCGAGGCTCACCTCGCTCTGAATCGTAAGTGACGATCAGCGTGTCTTTGTCAAACATGGCACTTTGAAAGCGCGCATAGGGGCACATGTATTTGCACACCTGCTCGCGCATGAAACCCGCATTGCCATAGGTTGCAAAGCCATAAAAGAAAACCCAGAAAACTTCCCAAAACGACATCGTGTCCAAAAAGAACGCCATACCGAGGTTGCGAATGGGCGTGAAATAACCCACAAAGGTAAAGCCCGTCCACATCGAAAAACCAATCCAGAGAAAATGTTTGTACCATTTCTTGACAAGTTTCTCGAGCGAGAAATCTTGCGAATCAAGGCGCATGCGTGCGGTTCTGTCACCTTCCACTTTGCGCTCAATCCACATGAAAATTTCGCTGTAAACGGTTTGAGGGCAGGCAAAGCCACACCACAACCGACCCGCAATGGCCGTAAACAAAAACAATGAAAAAGCAGCAATGACCAAAAAGCCGGTGAGGTAGATAAAGTCTTGAGGGTAAAGAACAATGCCCAACACATAAAAGCGACGAGCTTCTAAATCGAACAGGACGGCCTGACGATGTCCCCACTCCAACCAAGGCAGGCCGTAAAAGATGATTTGCGTCAGAAAAATAAACACCCAGCGCCACTTGGCAAAAATGCCTTGAACGCTGCGCGGATAAATTTTTTGATGCGCTTGGTAAAGCTCACCCCAGGCCCCCTGCCCTGAATCATCTGAAGGCGTTACCATCATCAGCCACCTATTTATTGGGTGATCACTTGGTTGGCATTGTTGGACAAGCCCCAAACATAGGAGGCCAACACATGCAACTGGGCATTGGTCAGCTTGCCAGCTTGCGCAGGCATTTGATTCACTTTGCCATTGTTGATCATGGCCACAATGGCGTTTTCACCCCAGCCATGCAACCAGATGTCATCGGTTAAGTTAGGCGCGCCCAAAGCCTGATTGCCTTTGCCATCGGTACCATGGCAAGCTGCACAGGTTGAGAACTTAGGCTTGCCCAATGCCGCTTTTAAAGAGTCGTGAGGACTGTTAGACAAACTCAACACATACTGCGCCACATTGCGAACATCCTCGGGAGTGCCTACTGCAGCCGCCATGGGGGGCATGTTGCCAATGCGCCCTTTGAGCAAGCTTTCTTGAATGTTTTCATGCGATCCGCCATGCAGCCAGTCTTTGTCAGTCAAATTGGGAAAGCCTTTGCTGCCGCGAGCATCTGAGCCATGGCACTGGGCGCAGTTGTTCATGAACAAGCGATCACCGATGGCCATGGCCTGTGGGTCTTTGGCCACTTCTTCGGGTGGCATGCCTGCAAATTTGGCATACATCGGTTCAAGCTCTTTGTTGGCTTTGGCCACCTCTGCTTCATATTGGCCATTTGACGTCCAAGCCAATTGACCAGGGTGCGATCCTAAGCCTGGATACAAGGCCAAATAGCCAAATGAAAAGAAGATGGTGATTAAAAACAATCCAACCCACCAGCGTGGCAAGGGGTTGTTCATCTCTTGCAAGTCACCGTCCCAAACGTGGCCGGTGGTGGTGTCGCTGTCGGTCATGGCCTTGGCTTTGCCGCTGAAGTACAAAAGCAGCAAGCAGGCCACAATGCCGACCAATGAAATACCGGCCACATACACAGACCAGAAATTGTTGGTGAAGTCACTCATTTCAGATTCTCTTTCTATTCGTTGATCTGGGGTCTTCAGTCGTCTTGGCCGAAAGGCAACTTGGCTGCCTCTTCAAACTCAGCGGTACGGCGCTTAGACAAGGTCCAAACCACAATGCCAATGAACAGAATGAAGGTGACCACGGTCACGGCCGATCGAAGGGTATTGACGTCCATGGTTGGTGCGACCTTTACTTGCGGTGAATGCCCATGACTTGCAAGTAAGCAATCACGGCATCTAACTCTGTTTTGCCTTGAACTTCTTCAGTGGCCTTGGCAATTTCTTCGTCGCTGTAAGGCGCACCCAATGTCCGCAAACCACGCATGTGCGTTGGCAAACTGACGCCATCGACGGGGGTTTTTTCCAACCAAGAATAAGCAGGCATATTGGATTCAGGCACCACATCGCGCGGGTTGGTGAGATGAATTCGGTGCCATTCATCAGAGTATTTGCCGCCCACCCTTGCGAGATCAGGGCCAGTGCGCTTGCTGCCCCATTGGAAGGGGTGGTCGTACACAAACTCGCCAGCGACCGAGTAAGGCCCATAACGCATGGTTTCGGCACGGAAGGGGCGAATCATTTGGGAGTGACAGTTGTAGCAACCTTCACGCACATAAATATCGCGGCCCGCCACTTGCAGAGCGGTGTAAGGCATTAAGCCTGGTATGGCTTGCGTGGTTGATTTCTGAAAAAACAGGGGCACGATTTCAACCATACCGCCCGCCAACAACACCAACAAGATCAACACAATCATGAGGAAATTGTTGGTTTCAATTTTCTCGTGGGACAAACCGCCACCGGAATTTGAAGGATCAGACATCTTATTTTTCTCCTGATGCGCTTAAGCGGATGCCCCAGCTGGGACTGTCATGTGGATGTGAGCGGCGGGAATGGGCACATCCACCGCATTGCCGTTGGTGGCAGTTTTCAGGGTGTTCCACAGCATGATCAGCATGCCGCTCAAATACAGCAGGCCCCCTAAAAATCGCAACACATAGAAGGGGTACGTGGCTTTGACGGACTCAACAAAGGTGTAGGTCAAGGTGCCATCTGGATTGACAGAACGCCACATCAAACCCTGCATCACGCCGGCAATCCACATGGCTGCGATGTAAATCACAATGCCAACGGTGGCAATCCAAAAGTGCACTTCAATGGCCTTCACGCTGTACATTTTTTTCTGACCAAACAAGCGCGGAATCAGGTAGTACATGGTGCCCATGGTGACCAAGCCCACCCAACCCAAAGCGCCAGAGTGCACGTGACCCACAGTCCAGTCGGTGTAGTGCGACAAAGCATTGACCGTTTTGATGGACATCATGGGGCCTTCGAAGGTGGACATGCCGTAGAAGGACAAGGACACAATGAGGAAGCGAAGCACGGGGTCGTCGCGCAGTTTGTGCCATGCACCAGACAAAGTCATGACGCCATTGATCATGCCGCCCCAACTGGGCGCCAACAAAATGAGGGAGAACACCATGCCAAGCGACTGCGTCCAATCGGGCAACGCGGTGTAGTGCAGGTGGTGAGGGCCCGCCCACATGTAGGTGAAGATGAGTGCCCAAAAGTGCACGATCGACAAGCGGTAGCTGTAGACGGGTCTTTCGGCTTGCTTTGGAATGAAGTAGTACATCATGCCCAAGAAGCCTGCGGTTAAAAAGAAACCTACCGCATTGTGGCCATACCACCATTGCACCATGGCATCTTGCACACCGGCATAGGCAGAATAGGATTTCATGAGACCGACAGGCATGGCTGCGCTGTTCACTAAATGCAGAAGCGCCACTGCAATGATGAAGGCGCCGAAGAACCAGTTGGCCACGTAAATGTGGCGAACCTTGCGCGTACCCACCGTACCAAAAAACACCACCGCATAGGACACCCAAACCAAGGTGATCAGAATGTCAATGGGCCACTCGAGTTCAGCATATTCTTTGCCGCTGGTGTAGCCCATGGGCAGTGAAATCGCAGCAGCCAAAATGACCAATTGCCAACCCCAAAAAGTGAAACTGGCCAGCTTGTCGTTGAACAATCTAACGTGACAAGTTCGTTGCACCACGTAGTAAGAGGAAGCAAAGAGCCCGCAACCGCCAAATGCAAAAATGACAGCATTGGTGTGCAAGGGCCGCAACCTGCCATAGCTGAGCCATGGAATTCCTAAATTCAATTCAGGCCAAGTTAATTGGGCTGCAATGATCACGCCAACCAGCATGCCCACCACACCCCACACCACCGTCATGATGGCAAACTGTCTGACAACCGTATCGTTGTAGACCGTTGCCTGCGCATTGGCAAATTTCATTTTCACCTCGTCAAAAATTACGAGGCCAGTTTCGCAGTCAAGGTCACAATCGACTTTGACTTGCGTCAATCATTTCGAAGAATTCGCTCGCCCTCTGCTTCGATGTCTTCAAATTGACCTTGGTTGACAGCCCACCACAGGCCTGCCAATATAAAAAACACCAAGGCAACCGACAAAGGAATCAACAAATAAAGAATGTCCATGACGTGTTGCCTGTCTATTCAATTTGAAGTGGTTTTGCAAGTCGCATGGCGTTGCAGACAACGCCCATTGAACTGCAAGCCATGCCCAAGCCTGCCAACCAGGCGGGCAGGTAACCCAACATCGCCAAGGGCACACATGCCAAGTTATAGACCCCAGCCCAAGCAAGGTTCTGCTTCACAATGTGCATGGTTTGTTGGCTGACTTGGATGCTTGCGACCAGTGGCTTCAAATCACTGGCCATGAAAACGAAATCGGCTTTGGACTGTGCCAAGGGCAGCGACTGCCCTAGCGCAAACGATACATCTGCACCTGCCAAAACGGGGCCGTCGTTCAAACCATCGCCCACCATGGCCACACAATGACCCAGCGATTGCGCAAGCTTGACTTGCCTCAGTTTTTCTTCGGGGGAGCAAGCGCCTTGTGCATCCTTGATTTGCAAACGCTGCGCCACTTGCGCAACAGACGCCGGACCATCTCCCGACAAAATACGAACACGCAATCCCATTTTTTCAAGCGCGCGGAGCGTGGTTTGAGCCTCTGCTCGCACCGTCTCTGAAAACTCAAATGTTGCGAGCCAGCCTTCTTCGTCACTCAAACAGGCATGCAAAACTTCTGGTGGGTTCGATGGCAAACTACAAAAAGCTGCAGAGCCCAAGCGCAATGTTTTGCGATCCTCTGCGCCCGATATTGAATCTACATTGACAAGTGTGGCTTGCACACCTTGGCCCACAAATTCTTGAAGATTTTCTAACACCGATGGCTGGTCGCTCCTATTCACATTCACATTGAAATGAGAATGTAAATTCGCTTGAACCAACGCCTTTGAGACAGGGTGCAATGAGTGCGTTGCCAATTCGGCTGCCCTCCGCAAAGCCTGGCCTGGCAACACCCCTGCTCGGGTGGTGATGTGCTCCAAACTGAAATTCTCTTGTGTCAATGTGCCTGTCTTGTCAAAAATAACCGTATTGACCTTGGCCAAGGTTTGCAAAGCTTGCAAGCGTCTGAGCAACACACCGCCCTTTGCCAATGCACCCGCAGTCGATAACATGGCGGCAGGTGTTGCCAAAGACAAAGCGCAAGGGCAAGTCACAATGAGCACAGAAACCGCCACCATGAGTGCGTGTGCAGGGCTTTGTTGCCAGCCCCAAAGTGCCGCAAAGCCAGCTGCCAAAAGCACGCCCCACAAAAATGGCTTGGCCACTCGATCGGCCATCAATGCCATGTTGGGTTTTGACACCGACGCACTTTCCATCAAAGCCACCATCTGACCAAAACGAGTTTGCTTGCCAAGTGATTGCACTTGAACTTCGACGCTTGCAGTCAGGTTCAAACTACCCGCTAAAACGCCGTCACCTGTACACCTTCGCAAGGGTCTTGACTCACCCGTCAAAAGCGCTTCGTCCACCTGAGTTTCGCCTTTGACAATTTGCGCGTCAGCGGCAAAGGCTTCACCGGCTAACACTTGAATGACGTCATTCAATCTGACGTGGCGCAAGGTGATCAATTCCCAGTGTCCCTGACTTGTTTTTCGGTGAACGGCATCAGGCAAACGGTTCATGACCGCTTCCAAGGCACCCGCCGTTTGATCTCGCATGCGCAGCTCTAACCATCGTCCCATGAGCAGAAAAAAAACAAACATGGTGAAAGAATCAAAGTAAACCTCAGCGCCAAACGTTCCAAAGGGTTCAAAGGTGCCAAGGGTGCTCACCCCAAAAGTCACCAACATGCCAATGGCCACAGGCAGATCCATGCTGATTGTTTGGTGTTTTAAATCACGCCAAGCCGACGTGAAAAATGGCATGCATGAGAAAAACAAGACTGGCAAAGACAAGACCCAAGAGGCCCATCTCAAAAGTTGCACCATGTCTGGCGCCATGTCGGCGGGGTGACTCAGGTAAACGGGCGTGGCATACATCATGACCTGCATCATGCAAAGTCCAGCAACCCCTAGGCGCCACAGCATCTTGCGTGCATCTTCACGCCTGACTTCGTTGGCCAATGAATCATTGGCAGGTACTGTGCGGTAGCCCATGTGGGCAACCGCCTGCATCCACTGAGAAGGCTTGGTCGTGTCTGAAGACCACACAATTCGGCCCCTGTGACTTCCGGCACTGATTTGCGCTGAGATCACGCCAGGAACCGTCAGCAAGGCCTCTTCAATGTTGATGGCACAAGCCGTGCAATGCATGCCCTCAAACACCACACTGGAAGCCCAAACATTCGGGCTGGCTTGAATCGGCTGGCTGAAGTCAGACCACTCTTGCTCATGGTCTAGCAAGGTCCATGCTGTGGTGCAAACCTTCGGTGTGTTGAAAGCCTGCACATCCAATGAGATTGCTGGAGTGGACATGCGCAGAAGATATGCCAAAAAGCTTGCCAAGAACTTGATCTAAATCAAGACGCGCAAATTTGAGAGTTTTAAGCTTTGCGCATCAATTCAAAAAGGAGCCCATCATGTATGAACGTATTCTGGTTGCCACAGACGGATCTTCGTTGTCAAAGAAAGCCGTTGCCAGCGCCATCGGACTGGCCGTCAAATGCGGCGCTGAGCTCATTGCACTGAAAGTGGTTCCGCGTTACCCACAGGCCTACTTTGAAGGCAGCATTCCTTTGAACGCCAAAGATGTGGCGCGCATTGAAGCGCAATGGGCCGAAGAAGCTCAAGCGGCTGTGGATGCGGTGCAAAAAGCTGCGACCGCCAAAGGCCTCATCGCCAAAGGCGTTGTGAGCCGCTCGGACATTGTGTCAGACGCTATCATTGCAGGCGCCAAAAAACACAAGGCTGACTTGGTGGTCATGGCCTCGCATGGCCGCAAAGGCATCAAGCGCTTGCTCTTGGGTAGCGAAACACAACAAGTGCTGACCCACTGCCAAGTGCCCGTTTTGGTACTACGCTAAGAACAAATTTTTGTGCTGATCGCGCAATAAATTTTTCTGCACCTTGCCCATGGTGTTTCGGGGGAGCTCAGGGACCACGAAACATTTTTTGGGTATCTTGAAATTAGCCAACTGCGATTTCAAACTCGCAATGATGTGCTCAGGATTCAGTTGGGCACCAGGTTTTGCAATGACAACGGCCACGCCCACTTCGCCAAAATCTGGGTGCGGCACACCCACTAAGGCACTTTCGGCCACACCCGTCATCTCGTTGATGTAGCCTTCAATTTCAGCGGGGTAAACGTTGTAGCCACCACTGATGATCAAGTCCTTGCTGCGACCCACAATGACCACATAGCCTCGTTCATCGAACTTGCCCACATCGCCTGTTTTGAAAAAACCGTCGGCCGTAAATTCTTCTTTTGTTTTCTCGGGCATGCGCCAGTAAGCTTGAAACACATTGGGGCCCTTGACCTGAATGTTGCCAATCTCACCCACTGGCAAGTTCTTGCCATCGTCGCCCTGAACTCGCAGTTGGACACCTGGCAAGGGGAATCCCACGGTGCCGCCACGTCGCTCACTTTGTCCACCATGGCGCTTGTCAGCGGCATAGGGGTTGGATGTGAGCATGACGGTTTCACTCATGCCATAGCGCTCCAAAATGGTGTGGCCGGTGCGTTGCTGCCATTCCGTGAAAGTTTCAATGAGCAAGGGGGCAGATCCTGCAATGAACAAACGCATGTTGCGAACAGCTTCTTTGTTCAGGGTGGGTTCGGCCAACATGCGCACATAAAGCGTGGGCACTCCCATGAACACCGTAGCCTCTGGCATTTTGGCAATGACCAATTTGGGATCGAACTTGGCCATCCAAATCATCTTGCTGCCATTGATCAGGGCGCCGTGAATGGCCACAAACAAACCGTGCACGTGAAAGATAGGCAAAGCGTGGATGAGCACATCGCCTTTTTTCCAACCCCAATAGGTTTTCAACATTTGTGCGTTGCTGAGCATGTTGCCATGGGTCAGCATGGCCCCTTTGCTTCTCCCAGTGGTGCCACTGGTGTACAAAATGGCAGCCAAATCATCGGCCGTTTGAACAGCCACTTTGTGCTGATCTTTTTGCTGTGCTGCTCGCTCTAGCAAAGTGCCCGAGCGATCGTCATTCAAAGTGAACACATGCTGCGTCCCTGCTTTGAAAGCAATTTTGCTAACCCAACCAAAATTGGCACCCGAACACACCACCACCGCTGGCTCGGCATTGCCTATGAAATATTCAATTTCCGAGCTTTGATAGGCGGTGTTGAGTGGCAGAAAAACATACCCCGCGCGAAGCGTTGCCAAGTACAGCATGAGCGCCTCGACAGACTTTTCAACCTGCACAGCAACGCGACTGCCCTTGGGCAACTTCAAGCCATTGAACAAGTTGGCCATCATGGCACTGGCTCGATCGAGATCTCGCCATGTGTAGTTCAAGCCTTGGTCTGTTTCAACCGCAATTGAATCTAGGTTTGCGGGGAATGCGGCTCTCAGGGCTGCAAACAAATTTTCTTGTGCCATAATTAGTCCAACTTTGCGCCAGAGGCTTTCACCACTTGGCTCCATTTACGCAATTCGGTTTTAATGAATGCCTCAAATTGTGCACCGGTAAGATTAGGGAATTCTGCACCTTGTGCAGCCCAAACGGCTTTGGCTTCATCGGTTTGGCTGGCTTTGCGCACTTCCTCCACCATTCGAGTTTGTGCTTCAGCAGGCGTAGCTTTGGGAGCCCAGAGGCCATACCAAGTACTGACGGTGTAATCTGGCAAGCCCAATTCTGAAGAACAGGGCACGTCTGGAAAAGCAGGGTTGCGCTTAGTGCCCGACACCATCAGCGCCTTGATTCTGCCGCCTTTGATATGAGCCGCAGAAGAACCCAGCCCATCAAACATCATGTCCACATTGCCTGCAATCAAGTCTTGCAATGCAGGGCCTGCGCCTCGGTAAGGAATGTGGGTAATGAAGGTCTGAGTTTGGAGCTTGAACAACTCACCTGCCAAATGGTGCGAAGTGCCACCACCCGCAGAGCCATAGTTCAATCGACCTGGGTTCTTTTTGACAAACTCCAAAAACTCTTGCAAGTTGTTGGCCGGTACTTTTTTGGGATTGACCACCAAAACTTGGGGCACGGCGGCTACCAAAATGAGAGGGACCAAATCACGCTCTAGGTCATATTCCAGTTTGGGATACATGCTGGGTGCTATGGTGTGATGTACGGCGCCCATGAAAAAATTGTAGCCATCTGGGGCTGCCTTGGCAGCGATGCCAGCACCCAAAGTACCGCCAGCGCCGCCCCTGTTGTCAATGATCAGTTGCTTGCCGGTGAGTTTAGAGAAAATAGCCGAAAGAGGACGCGCAAATGCATCTGTTCCACCCCCCGCTGGAAAAGGAACAACGAGGTTGACAGGTTTTGTGGGCCAAGTGGCTTGAGCCCAAGCTGGCAGCGAAGCGGCCAGTGAAGCACCCACACTCCATTGCAAAAGATGTCGGCGCTGAACTTGATGATCAGATTGCTGCATGTTTGTCTCCTTTGATTAATTGTTTGAATGTCCTACTGTCTCACCTGAAAAAAATAGCAACTGTCTCTAAACGACTCTGGGCTTGTTGACTGCAAAATACAGAAACAGGCCAGCCAAAATCATGGGAACGCACAACCACTGACCCATGCTAAATCCCAAAGACAGCAGTCCTAGATGTGCATCTGGCTCCCGAAAGAATTCGGCCACAAACCTCAAAATACCATAGCCCATTAAAAACACCGCAGATACTTGACCCATTGGACGGTTTTTTCGGGCAAAAACCCAAAGAATGGCAAAAAGCAACAAGCCTTCTAACAAGAACTGGTAAAGCTGTGAGGGGTGGCGCGGAAAATCACCAGCACCTCTAAAAATCATGCCCCAGGGCAGTTCAGGGTCGGCTTGTCGACCCCACAACTCGCCGTTGATAAAGTTACCGATTCGACCTGCAGCCAAGCCAGTTGGCACACAAGGCGCCACAAAATCCATGACTTGAAAGAATGGGCGCCGACGGGTTTTGGCAAACCACACCATGGCGGCCATGACACCGAGCAAGCCCCCGTGAAAGCTCATGCCGCCTTGCCAAACGTAAGCCACCTCGAGAGGATGAGAAAAATAATAGGACGGCTGATAAAACACACAGTAACCAATGCGTCCGCCCAAGACCACACCCAAGACTCCCGCAAACAAGATGTCTTCGACATCCCGTACGTTCCAATGGGTAAGGCGCGCATAAGGCAGGTGCCTGAGCCGTCTGGTTGCCAAAAAGAAGAACAGCGCAAACGCGGCCAAGTAGGTCAAACCGTACCAATGAACTGCGACGGGTCCTAATTGCAATGCAACGGGGTTAATTTGAGGGTGAATCAACATGGACACCGATTGTGCACCCTTCGCTACCCAAATGGACAGGGTGCTAGCCCTAAGTTGGTAGCAGGTGTCGAGGAAGGGCTTTGAAAGGCTGAGTTCATGGCCCATGAAATTTCTGGCGGGGGCTCAATTAGAATAAGCCAACCATTTCCTATACGCCCTTTGAAAAGTGCCAATATGACAGACAAAATCATCCCCATTCACCCTGCCACCCCTAGCAACCGTCGCAGTGCCAACATCACTCAGGGCAAATCACGTGCGCCTAACCGCTCGATGTACTATGCCATGGGCTATGAAGAAGGTGACTTTGTGAAGCCCATGGTGGGTGTGGCCAACGGGCACAGCACCATCACCCCTTGCAACAGTGGCCTTCAAAAATTGGCCGATGCCGCGGTGGAGGGCATTGAAGAGGCAGGTGGTAATGCCCAAATTTTTGGCACTCCCACCATTTCTGATGGCATGGCCATGGGTACCGAGGGCATGAAATACTCCCTCATAAGCCGTGAAGTGATTTCGGACTGCATTGAAACCTGCGTGCAGGGCCAGTGGATGGATGGCGTGTTGGTGGTGGGTGGTTGCGACAAAAACATGCCGGGCGGCATGATGGGCATCTTGCGGGCCAACGTGCCGGCCATCTACGTTTATGGTGGCACCATTTTGCCGGGCCGTTACCAAGACAAAGATCTGAACATCGTGAGTGTGTTTGAAGCGGTGGGCCAAAACGCTGCAGGCAATTTAAGCGACTTCTATTTGAAAGAAATTGAAAAACGCGCCATTCCTGGCACCGGTTCATGCGGCGGTATGTACACGGCCAACACCATGTCTTCTGCCTTTGAAGCTTTGGGCATGTCGCTGCCCTACTCTTCCACCATGGCCAACCCCCATGATGAAACGAAAAACTCGGCCAAAGCATCGGCCAAAGTTTTGCTGGAAGCCATCAAAAACAATTTGAAACCACGCGACATCGTGACCAAAGAAGCCATTGAAAATGCCGTGGCTGTCATCATGGCCACCGGCGGTTCGACCAATGCAGTGCTTCACTTTTTGGCCATTGCGCACACGGCTGAAGTTGAGTGGACCATTGACGACTTCGAGCGCATGCGCAAGAAGATTCCCGTTATTTGCGATTTGAAACCCAGCGGCAAATATTTGGCAGTCGATTTGCACCGCGCTGGCGGCATTCCACAAGTCATGAAGGTCTTGCTCAAGGCTGGTTTGTTGCACGGCGATTGCATGACCATCACCGGCAAAACAGTGGCAGAAAACTTGAAAGACATTCCGGATGCGCCACGCGCCGACCAAGATGTGATTCGCACCATTGACAAGCCCATGTACGCAGAAGGCCACTTGGCCATTCTGAAAGGCAACTTGTCACCCGAAGGTGCAGTAGCCAAAATTACGGGCTTGAAGAATCCCGTCATTACAGGTCCTGCCCGTGTATTTGACGATGAACAATCTGCCTTGCAAGCTATTTTGGATGGCAAGATCAAAGCGGGTGATGTGATGGTCTTGCGTTATCTCGGTCCCAAAGGCGGCCCTGGCATGCCCGAAATGTTGGCACCTACCGGTGCCCTCATTGGTGCTGGTTTGGGCGAAAGCGTGGGACTCATTACCGATGGCCGCTTCTCGGGTGGCACGTGGGGCATGGTAGTGGGTCACGTGGCGCCAGAAGCTGCTGCTGGCGGCACCATTGCATTTGTCAACGAAGGCGATTCAATCACCATCGATGCACACAAACTCATCTTGGAATTGAACGTGCCTGAGGCAGAAATTGCCAAACGCCGTGCCAATTGGACTGCGCCTAAACCCCGCTACACACGGGGAGTTCAGGCCAAGTTTGCCAACAACGCATCCAGCGCCAGCAAAGGTGCAGTGCTGGATTTGTATTGATTTGAAAAGCGCTTATTGCGCTTTCAACCTATTAGAGGCCAATGGCGGCGATGCCCGCCTTGGCAATCTGTGCGTCTTCTGTTGACTTCACGCCACTGACGCCCACAGCGCCAATGCAAATGCCGTCTTTCACAATGGGCACGCCACCTTCGAGCATGCCCTCAATGGTGGGGGCTGACAAGAATGAGTAACGGCCACCATTGATCACATCTTCGTAAATTTTGCTTTCACGTTGACCCAAAGCCGACGTCTTGGCTTTGGCGGGTGCAATGTGCGAAGAAATGGGTGCTGCGCCATCTAAGCGCTGGAAATGCAATAAATGGCCACCTGCATCCACAATGGCAATGCTCACGGCCCAATGGTTTTTTTGAGCTTCCGCTTGGGCTGCGGCCGCGATGGCTTGAACGTCGGACAATTCGAGGGTAGATTGAGTTTTCATAAGGCTCTAAGGGGTAAAAAATTGACCCACAAGCATAACTCAGCCCGCTCTGGGCATTGGCCAATGGAAAGTCACAACACAAAAGACCCTGAAAACTTTGGCAAATAGGGCATCAAGCTTTACAAGCCCTACAATTTGCTCACCCGATTCAGGGTGGATTAACAGGAGTTCACACATGAGCGATCTTCAAAACATTGAGCAACCCAGCTGGGGTAACGTTGTCAGCACGCCCGCAGAGCGCAACAAGGTCATGCGCAACACTTACATGTTGTTGGCCCTCAGCCTTTTGCCCACCGTGTTGGGCGCATGGCTTGGCGTGTCAACTGGCATCACCCAAGCTTTGGGTGGTGGTTTAGGCCTCGTCGTATTTTTAGGCGGCGCCATTGGTTTCATGTTTGCCATTGAGAAAACCAAACACTCCTCCACAGGCGTGTTGGTTTTGTTGGCCTTCACCTTCTTCATGGGCCTCATGCTGTCTCGCATGATTGCCATGGTGTTGGGCTTTAAAAACGGCGCCGACCTCATCATGACCGCCTTCGCTGGCACCGCCGGTGTCTTCGCAGTCATGGCCACTTTGGCCAGCGTCATCAAGCGCGATTTGTCTGGTATGGGCAAGTGGTTGTTCGTAGGCGCCTTGGTACTCATGGTAGGCGGTATCGTCAACATGTTTGTGGGCTCCACTGCTGGCATGATGGCTTTGTCTGTGGCTGCCATTGGTATCTTCAGTGCTTACATGCTTTACGACCTGAAGCAAATCTTGGATGGCGGTGAAACCAACTACATCAGCGCCACCCTCATGCTGTACATGGATTTGTTCAACGTGTTCCAAAGCCTCTTGGCACTGCTAGGCCTTTGGGGTGGTGAGCGCGACTAATTGCCCACAGTAGCCTTGGCGCTACTGGCACTGCTTTCAAGCTTCAACATCAAGCACCTGAGTCCAATAGGATTCGGGTGCTTTTTTTTAAGAGTGCTTTTTGAATGCAGCTTTTCAGGCACGCCTTTTGACAGCACTCTTTTTAGCGTCTTTCAAATACTGCCATGCTTTCAACGTGCGCCGTGTGCGCAAACATATTGACCACGCCAGCGGTCAAGCAACGGTAACCTGCTCTGTGCACCAACAAGCCTGCGTCTCTGGCCAAGGTGGCAGGATTGCAACTGACGTAGACAATGCGTTTTGGAAATTGCCAGTCACCTCGAAGTGTTTCGTTTTCCTGTAGTTCAGCAAGGGCCTTGGCCAAGGCAAAGGCCCCTTCTCTGGGCGGATCAATAAGCCATTTCTCGGCAATGCCATCTGCCATGAGCATTTCGGGGGTCATCTCAAACAGATTGCGTGCGATGAATGACGTTGGGGCTAAACCTTGACCCTCTTTGCGAAGCGTTTGGTTGCGCTCATAGTTTTCAAGGGAGCGTGCCACCAAGGTTTCTGAGCCTTCAATGCCCACCACCTCTTTGGCGGTGGTGGCAATGGGCAAGGTGAAATTACCCAGACCACAAAACCAATCTATCACTCGCTCGTGTGCTTCCGGTTTCAAAAGCCGCAAAGCCCGCGTGACCAACACCCGATTGATGTGGGGATTGACCTGGGTGAAATCGGTAGGCTTGAAGGGCATGTGAATGCCAAAATCTGGCAAGTCATAAGACAGTTCGGTGCCGCCCTCGTCCATCAGCTTCACAGTGTCAGGGCCTTTGATTTGCAACCACCACTGCACCTCGTGCTGTTGGGCAAACGCGCGAAGTCGATCTTGATCAACTGCGCTTAAGGGCTCGAGATGGCGCAACACCAAAGCGGTGACGGTGTCGCCCTGAGCCAATTCAATTTGCGGCACGGTCTCACGTGCATCCATGCCAAAAATAAGTTCGCGCAAGGGCAGTAAAAGTGCACTGATTTTGGGAGGTAACACGCGGCAGGTTTTGATGTCGGCCACATAGCGACTTTTTCGCTCATGAAAGCCTATGAGCACTTCGCCCTTTTTGTGAACATACCGAACCGACATGCGAGCACGGTAACGGTAGCCCCACGCAGGACCCTCCATGGGCCTCAGCAAGTTCTCGGGTTTGACTTTGCCCAAGTGCCACAAGTTGTCTTCCAAGACACGCTGCTTCACTGCCACCTGCGCACTGGCTTCCAAGTGCTGCATCTTGCACCCGCCACAAGCACCGGCGTGCAAGCCAAAGTGAGGGCATCCTGGTTTGACGCGTTGCGAAGACTCGCGGTGAAGGGTCTGAAGAACGCCGGCTTCCCAGTTGTTTTTCTTACGGTGCACATTGACAGACACCATTTCAAAGGGCAAAGCGCCCTCTACAAAAACAACTTTACCGTCTGGCCGACGGGCAATGCCTTGGGCTTCCATGTCAAGCGCATCAATGTGCAACCAACCAGTGGGTAGATCTGAACGTCCTAAGATAATTTCTTGCGTCTGCTCTTCTCGTGTGGTGTCGTTCTGTTTGCTCATGGACGGGCTGGCAAAAATTTGGCGGGATCGACTGGCTTGCCTTGCTTGCGAATTTCAAAGTGCAACTTCACCCGATCGGCATCAGAACTGCCCATCTCGGCAATGCGTTGGCCTCGGGTCACGGCTTGATCCTCTTTGACCAAGAGTGTTTGGTTGTGCGCGTAAGCGGTCAAGTAGGTGTTGTTGTGTTTGAGAATGACCAAGTTGCCATAACCCCTCAGACCCGAGCCAGAATAGACCACTTTGCCGTCGGCGGCAGCCAAGACGGGGTCGCCTAATTTGCCAGCAAAATCAAGCCCTTTGTTTTTGGTTTCATCAAAACCCGCTAAAACAGGGCCAGAGTGTGGCCATGAAAAAATCATGCCATCGTCGTTGGCATTGGCAGTCTGAGGGTTTGGTGTTGTCGCTGCAGAAGGAGAAGCCGTGTTAACTGGCACTGGACTCTGTGCAGTGAGAGGCCCCGTTTGCCTGTTGGCAGCGACCACAGCGGCAGGCGGTGTCACTCGCAACACCTGGTCGACTTCAATCACATTGGGGTTGTCTAGACCATTCCATTTGGCAATGTCACGCCATGCATGTCCATGATCTAGGGCAATTTTGGTCAAGGTGTCGCCAGGACGCACACTGTAATAACCAGGCTTGCCGGCATTTTCTGAACCCGTGCTTGAGGGACCCATTGAAATGGGCGTAGAGGTAGCGACGGGTGCGCTGGCCACTTGCGGCTGTGAATTTTGAACAGGGCGAGCACTACTTTGCCCAGCAACGCGATCTTCGACTGGAACAGGCCCGCGCGGGCGCGACGTACATGCCGCCAACAAGCCAACACACAACACACAGATCACCATCCAACTTTGGCGGCCACTCAACAATTTCATTCCAAATCCTTCAGGAGATGCCCGATTTTAGAGGGACAAAATGAACTGCCTCCAAAACATTTTGCTTAAAGCCTGTGGCCGTTTTGTCGACAACCAAGAGGGCCTGTTGGCCACTGGCTGTGACGGTGGGCGCAACCAGCCTTCCACCTACTGCCAACTGTTCAAGCCACTGCTGAGGCAGGGTTTCACCGCCAGCTGCAGAAATGATGGCGGCATAAGGTGCGCCTTTGGGATAGCCCAACATGCCGTCGCCAAACAACAAATGCACATTGGCCAAGCGAAAATGCCTGAGGTTGGCGCGGGCTTTCTCATGCAAGCCTTTTAAGCGCTCCATGCTGTAAACCTCGGTGGCTACATGGCTAAGCACAGCAGCTTGGTAGCCGCAACCAGTGCCTATTTCTAGCACGCGCCCTAACTTGCCAGTTGCGCCTTCTAAGAGCAACTCGATCATGCGCGCAACCACATTGGGCTTGGAAATGGTTTGACCTAAACCGATGGGCAAGCTGGTGTCTTCGTAGGCTTGATTGACCAAAGCACTTTCAACAAAGCGGTGGCGCTCCACGGTGCCCATGGCGTGCAACACCATAGGGTTCTTGAGGCCTTGTGCTGCCAATTTTTGCACCATGCGTTGCCTCACTGCACTTGAATCCAACCCAAGCCCCTGCGGGTCTGAACCAGCGGGCTTGATGGCGACCTTTGTGGCGGGCGACGGGTGAATTGTTTTGGCAATTGTTTTAGCAGGGGTTTTGCCAGGTGTTTTGGCAGTCGATGCTTGCGCTTGGCTGCTGAGCTTGATTGGAAAACCAGGGCGTTGCGCCATCAACCCTCCCAGACTTTGAGCTTGGACAAATTTTGGGACCAAAAGCCTGCGTTGTCATGGTCCGTCAGGTCAACTTTCAAGGGCGTGATGGTGACATGGCCGTTTTTGGCCGCATGAAAATCAGTTCCTTCGCCATCGTCCATGGCCTCACCCGCATTGCCAATCCAGTACATGGTTTCTCCGCGCGGACTGAGCTGCTGAATCACAGGTTCTGCCGCATGACGGCGACCTAAGCGACACAAAGTGGCGGCCTTGTAATCGGCCGTCTGATTGGGAATGTTGACATTGAGCAACCATGGCGATTTGCCAATCAGTTGTGCTTGTTCAAATTGCGCCACCATGTTTTTGGCAAATTCAGCAGCGACATCCAGGTGCCCCCAGCCTTTTTCGGTTTGAGAAAAAGCCAAAGCTGGAATACCAAACAAAAAGCCCTCCATGGCTGCACCCACCGTGCCAGAGTAAAGGGTGTCATCGCCCATGTTGGCACCATTGTTGATGCCAGACACCACCAAATCGGGGCGATAACCCAAAAGGCCGGTCAGGGCAATGTGCACACAATCGGCGGGCGTACCATTGACATACCGAAACCCGTTTTCTCCTTGCCGCACATAGAGTGGGGAATGCAGGGTGAGCGCATTGGACTTGGCGCTGTTGTTGTGTTCAGGGGCAACCACTTCTACCTCGGCCACTTGCTTCAAGGCGTGGTAAAGCGCCACAATGCCCTCAGCGCGGTAGCCATCGTCGTTGGAGATCAGAATTTTCATGGGCGTTTCCTATGACTCAATTGTAGGTCGCTACCGAGACATCACAATGGCTAGATTGGCCTTTATATTCAACGAATTGAATGATTTTTGAGGAGAATTTCTGTGCACGCTTGGCTCTGTGAAAACCCTGTCGGTGTTGAGGCTTTAAATTGGAAAGAAATGCCCACGCCAGCCCCCCAATCAGGTCAGGTCCTCATTCGAATAGAGGCGGCCAGTTTGAACTTCCCCGACCTGCTCATTGTCCAAAACAAATACCAAATGAAACCCGACCTGCCCTTTGTGCCAGGGTCAGAATATGCGGGTGTCATAGAGGCAGTCGGTGAAGGCGTGACCCACCTGAAGGTGGGTCAGTCTGTTGCCTGCTTGTCGGGTACGGGTGGCTTTGGCACACACACCCTTGCGCCAGCCAAGTTGTGCATGCCCTTGCCCCCTGGCTTTCCCGCCGTAGATGCTGCCGCGTTCATCATGATCTACGCCACTTCGCACCATGCACTCATCGATCGTGCGGCTTTGAAAGCTGGGGAAACAGTTTTGGTTTTGGGCGCCGCAGGTGGCGTGGGCACAGCCGCCATCCAAATTGCCAAAGCTGCAGGTGCTCGAGTGATTGCAGCGGCATCGACCGACGAAAAGTGCGCACTTTGCAAGTCCTTGGGTGCCGATGAAACCATCAACTACACCACCCAAAACATGCGCGAAGCGTTAAAAACAATCACGCAAGGCAAAGGCCCCGATGTGATTTATGACCCCGTAGGCGGCGATTTTGCCGAGCCTGCTTTCCGGTCCATCGCGTGGCGCGGTCGTTACTTGGTGGTGGGTTTTGCAGCAGGCCCTATTCCTGCCCTGCCCTTCAACTTGGCCTTGCTCAAAGGCGCCTCCATTGTGGGCGTTTTCTGGGGTGACTTTTCCAGGCGCGAGCCTCAAGCCAACGCAGCCATGATGGCGGAGTTGGCCCAGTGGTATGCCCAAGGCAAAGTCAAACCCGTGATCGACAGAACCATGCCCATGAGCGAATTGAAAGCGGCTTATGCCCACATGGGTTCACGGGGGGTGATGGGCAAATTGGTGATGGTGAATTAAGCGAATGGCGCTGAGTTTCACCAAGCCTAGCCCAGCGCCATTGACAGACTTATTTTTTCTTTTTGAAAGCTGGGTCATAGCGCTTTAGCCAGTCAAAAAACTCGTGATACCAAATCACGTTGTTGGCAGGCTTCAAGATCCAATGATTTTCATCGGGGTACCAAAGCAAGCGCGCATCCACGCCCTTGGCTTTGAGGGTGTTGTAGTAGGCCAGGCCTTGCGCATCTGGCACGCGATAGTCTTTGGCCCCATGGATCACCAGTGTGGGCGTTTGCATGGTAGCCGCATAAGCAAGTGGGCTTTGCGAGTGCACCTTTTTCATATCGTTCCAATACCAGCCACCCAATTCTTGGGCATGCCAGCCGTAGGCATCGTCAGCGAACATGCCCACCCAATCAAAGCAGCCAGCATGGCACACATAAGCTTGATAGCGGCCTGGTTTGACATGGGCATTCATCCACGCCACCATGTAACCGCCATAGCTTCCGCCGGTGGCAAATACCCGCCCTTTGTCGATCCATGTTTTTTTGCGCAGCCAGTCGGTGCATGCCTCCATGTCTTGCAACTCCAAGTCACCCCATTTGTGCGTGATTGAATCAAGAAACTTCAAACCAAAACCAGATGAGCCGTGGTAATTGACGTTGGCCACCACATAGCCTTGGGCTGCAAATACATGGTAGTTCCAACGCCAATGCCAAACATCGCCCGGCCCTGTGTGCGGTCCGCCATGAATGGTGTGAAGCAAGGGATATTTTTTGGTTTGATGAAAGCCCGGTGGATAGTGCAACCACACTTGAACATCGTCCCCTTGGGCGCCTTTGAACCAATGCTCTTCGGTTCTTCCTAAAGCAACACCCTTAAGTAAATCATCATTGAAACGCTCAATGCGCATTGGCTCTGAAGTCAAAGAGCGACCAGCCTCATCCACTTTGCTGACCTGAATGCGGCCAGGGTGAATGGCCTTGTCCATGAGGGTGACCAATTGGCCTGCAGCCTCATCAAAGGCATGGACAGTGCCGCCCTCGCAAACAACTGTTGCTTGGGATTTGGCAATGTCAAAACGCCAGACGTGTTGTCGTCCCCTGTCCTCTGCTTTGCAAAATAATGCAGTGGCATCCTCACTCCACTTCAGCGGCATTTGCGGTTCACGGTCCCACTTGGCGCTGATGGTTTTCCAAGGCCTTGCTTGCTTGTTCAATTGAGACGTTGATGGCTTTTTGAGCTCAAGCAAAGCCAAGTGATTGGGTTGTGTGTGTTTGAGGGCTTGGTGTGAAGCCAAAAAAGCCAATTGCTCGCCAGCAGGGCTGTAGGAAGGCCCGGAGAAGTCCCAAGCCTCATGCCTGACCAAGTCTTTGATGGTAACGACTTTGTCACCCTTCAACTGAATTTCAGCCAAGGCCATGCGAGGGGCAGCTTTCTGGCCCTTGTCTGGGTCAAACACGAAGCTGATCTGTTTGCCATCGGCCGAAATGTCAAACTCATTGGCACTGGGATCCCGGCGCGGTAGCTCGTAGTCAGTGCCCTCAAGCAAATCCACCACCCGACCGTTGGCGAGGTTCAAGAGACACAAGTGAGGGACTCGGCCTTCGGGCAAGTTGTGGTCCCAGTGTCTGTAAACAGCATCTTCTGTGGCAAAGGCACTGTCTTTGCGCGCTTTCGTTTCCTTGAGTTTGTCGGCTTGTGACTGCAAGCCTATTGACTTAGGCCAAGCCCAAGTGATGAAGGCAATGCGTTGGCCGTCTGGAAACCATTTGAAATCGACCACACCGGTTGGCACGTCCCCTGCACGTTTGGCTTCACCGCCATCGGGCGGGATCAGGTAGAGCTGTAGCTCGTCGTCCTTCTTGCCATTTTGTGCTCGCTTGGCTACAAAAGCCACCCAATCGCCTTGGGGTGAAAACTGCGGGCGGCCATCTTTGTCACCGCATTGCGTCAGTTGTCTGGGTTCGCCACCCAAGGTGGAGAGAAGCCAGATGGCACTTTGAATGGTGTTTTCATTGACAGATGGTTGTGCAACTGCACAGACAACCTGCGCACCATCTGGGCTGATGCTGGGCGCACCCAAACGTTGAAGTTGCCACATCAACTCAACGGTGAGTTGTTTGGAAGAAATTTTTGATTGAGATGGAGATCTTAGAGCGACCATTTCTAACTTGTCCTTCATTTCATTGATCAGAATTCTTGTTCTACCATTTTGTCAATGGCCTCTGCAAGTTCAAAGTCTTTGCGGGTCAGACCATTGGCATCGTGCGTCCACAATTTGATGCGAACCGTTGTGTAGACAGAGGTCATTTCAGGATGGTGATTTTGGTTTTCGGCCAGCTCACTCACTTTAACCAACATCGCAATGGCTGTTTTGTAGCCTTCAAATCGCCACTCCTTGGAGATGCTGGCATCCGATAAATTACAACGCCATTGATGAAGGACTTGCATGCCCTCTTCAATTTGTGCTTGATTGAGTCGTTCGTTTGCCATGAAATTTAAAACCCTTCTAACTTAAACAATGGCATAAAAATTCTGCACTGTAATGGCCAACATTTCAGAAACAAAAAAGCCCCACTTGTTCAAAGTGAGGCTAAGTTGTTGTTTTATATGGGGTGGCTGATGGGGCTCGAACCCACGACAACAGGAATCACAATCCTGGACTCTACCAACTGAGCTACAGCCACCGTAGAAGCGGGATTATAGCCGAAACTAATTTCTCTTAGGCGCCCTGACCCTCCGATTTAGCCTTGGCAGCGCCAGGCTTGGGCACCAATATTTCAGCCTTCATGATGGCCTTGAGCTGAGCAATGTAGGCCTGCGTTTCAGCGGTTCCCCAAAGTTGGGTAAATTGCTGTTGGGCTTGCATCATGAGTTCTTTGTTTTCTGCTTCTGGCGGTAAAACTTGAATCACGCGAACGACTGCAAATCCTTGGTCTCCCAGATCGATCCCATTGACTGCGGGCAGTTTGTTGGGATCTGCGCGGAGAACGGCATCAACCACTTGGGGCAATTGTTTTTGTGTTTTTTCGCGAGAAATCACAATGGCACTGGGCAACTTATCGGCACCTGCACTGCCATTGATTGAAGACAACCGTTGCTGACCTTGAGTCTTGGCCATTTCAGCGGCTTTTTCCTGAGCTAAAGCACGCTTGACGAGCTCTTTGACATCGGCCAAAGGCAATGTCGCTGCAGGATGATGTTTGACAACACGGGCAGAAACCAGCGTGCTAGGCGCCACTTCAATGGCCTCGGTGTTGCGCTGTTTTTGCAAAGATGTTTCACCAAACAATGCTTGCAATAAAGCTGGGTGGTTCAAAACACCTTTGGTTTGCCCTGCCTGCGCGGGTTGGCGCGCCACTTGATTGGCTTTTTGAATGCTGAGTTTGATTTTGTCAGCCACTGGCTTCAAGCTGTCAGACTGCTCGTAGACCGTGTTGGAAAATGTTTCGGCCAACTCGGCATATTTGCGCTGGGCTTGTTGCTTCTTCAAGTCGGCTTCCAAGGAAGGTCGCAGTGATTCAAAACTTTGCACTTTTGCGGCCTTGATGTCGGTGAGTTGAATGATGTGGAAGCCAAACTCAGACTCAACCAAATCGCTGATGTCAGACTTTTTCATGCTGAAAGCAGCATCTTCAAAAACCTTCACCATGGCACCGCGGCCAAAGAAGTCCAAATCGCCACCTTTGACTGCAGAGCCCGGGTCTTGCGAGTTTTTGCGAGCCACATCGGCAAAACTTGCTGGCTTGGCTTTGACCAGTTTAAGCAGTTCTTCGGCTTTGGTGCGTGCCACTTTTTTCTCTGCTTCAGGTGCATCCTTTGCTGCCGTGATCAAAATATGGCTGGCTCGACGCTCTTCTTTGCTAGACAAGCGCTGCAAGTTTTGCTCATAGTAAGACTTCAAGTCTTGCTCATTCAAAGTAATGGATGAGCGTAGGCTTTCAATGTCGAGAACCACGTACTCAATGTCTGCTGTTTCTAAGGATTGGTATTTGGCTTTGTTTTTTTCGTAAAAAGCCTGTATGTCTGCTTCAGACACAGTGATTTTGCCAAGGTAATCGGAAGCCGGAAAATTTAAAATTTGAACTTCGCGTCGCTGCATAAAGGCATTCATGGCCGTTTGGGTTTGCGCAGCAGTGGCATAGGCAGAAGCCTGAACACCTTGTATCACTTGGCGATTGGACAAATCTGAACGAACTTGCATTTCAAACATTTCAGGCGTCATGCCTTGCGAGGCAGCCAGTTGTTTGTAACGTTCCATGTCAAGCTTGCCATCGGCGTTGCGCAGCGCTGCAATAGCAGGGCTTTGTTGCAACTCGCGGGCCAAACGTGTGTCGCTGGCCGTCAATTGCAGTTTTTGTGCGGCGGCAGAAATAACTTGGTCACGAACCAATCGCTCAAGCGTGGCGTATTTGGCTTCAGGTGTATCGAACAATTTGGCATCAATGTTGGGCATAGAGGCACGAATGCGATCGACTTCCCGTTTGTGAGCAGCATCCCATTCAGATTGACTGATTTTGTTGCCGTTGACTTTGGCAACAACAGTGCCTTTGTCGTTGAAGCGACTATAGCCTTCAAGACCAAACAAGACGAAGGAGGGAATGATGAGCAGGAACAATATGCCCATCATGATCTTGGTGTTGTTGCGGACAAAATCAAACATGTGAGAACTCTCAGTAAAGTTGCGCAGTCAAAGTCTTGAAAAAGACAAAAGGCGAACAATTTGTTCGCCTTTGCTTGAGGGGTGGTGGGTGATGACGGGCTCGAACCGCCGACCTACGCCTTGTAAGGGCGCCGCTCTACCAACTGAGCTAATCACCCCCTTGATCAAAGATTAGTTGAGGGCGTCTTTAAGGGCCTTGCCTGGACGGAACTTAGGCACCTTGGCAGACTTGATCTTGATGGCAGCGCCAGTACGGGGGTTGCGACCCGCGCGAGCAGCACGCTTGGTGACGGCGAAGGTACCGAAACCAACCAAAGCGACAGTGCCGCCCTTTTTCAATGTGGTGCGAACAGCGCCAATGGTGGCTTCTAATGCGCGGCCAGCAGCAGCCTTAGAGATGTCGGCTTGTTTGGCAATGTGCTCGATCAATTCTGTCTTGTTCATACTGAGAACCCTAGAAAAAATAAGAAGACTCAAAATTTGAGTCACTCATGATTGTTAAAAATTTTTTGATTGAAGTTTTGAAAACTTCTGGGACACAACAATGTCTCCGCAATGAATTTGTCGACTCCAGTATAGACAGACAAAACGCGCCTGACAATTGATTTTACGTCTACAAACCGCAATGCGATTTGAATTCTAGACGCAAACTGAATGTATGCGGGGGCGCATCTCTAAAAATTTTTTAACATTCGTATAAACTGGTTCTCAAAAGTTCTCATATAGCTTGCGCAATGGCTTTTCCAAGGTCTTGCGTATTAGCAGAACCCCCAATATCACCGGTGCGTGGCGCACCACTATTTGGTGCTAGTACTTTCTCAATGGCAGCCAACACAGCATCGTGCGCGGGCTTGCAACCTAGAAATTCCAACATCATTGCACCGCACCAAATTTGCCCAATAGGGTTTGCAATGTTCTTGCCTGCAATGTCTGGCGCAGAGCCGTGAACAGGTTCAAACAAGGATGGGAATTTGCGATCGGGATTGAGGTTGGCGCTAGGTGCAATGCCAATGGTGCCTGTGCAGGCTGGACCTAAATCGCTGAGGATGTCGCCAAACAAATTACTGGCCACGACCACATCAAAAAAGTCAGGGCGCTGAACGAAATGGGCCGTCAAAATATCGATGTGAAATTTGTCGACATTGATACCGGGAAAGTTCTTCGCCATTTCGACAACACGCTCGTCCCAATAAGGCATGGTAATGGCAATGCCATTGGATTTGGTGGCGCTGGTGAGATGCTTTTTGGGCCGAGACTGCGCCAACTCAAAAGCAAATTTCAAAACGCGATCGACACCAATGCGTGACATCACGGTTTCTTGCATGACAATTTCGCGCTCAGTGCCTGGGTACATGCGCCCCCCAATGCTGGAGTATTCGCCTTCGGTATTTTCGCGCACGATGTACATGTCAATTTCGCCTGGCTGCCTAGGCGAGCCATCTTTTCTGACCACCGGTGCAATGATGCCTGGCATCAGTCTGGCTGGACGCAAGTTGATGTACTGATCAAACTCACGACGGAACAAAAGCAAGGAACCCCACAAAGACACGTGGTCTGCAATTTTCTCTGGCCAACCTACTGCGCCAAAGTAAATGGCATCGTGGCCACCAATTTGGTCTTTCCAGTTATCGGGCAACATTTTTCCGTGCTTTTCAAAATAGTCCCAGCTTGAAAAGTCGAAATGATCAAATTGCAAATCGAGACTGAATTTGGAAGCCGCAGCCTCCATGACCCTGAGACCCTCTGGCATCACTTCTTTTCCAATACCGTCTCCAGCAATGACTGCAATGCGTTTTTTCGTCATGTTTCTCTCCTTCAATATATTGCTCAGTTTTTGCTCAGTTTTTGCTCAGTTTTTTGTACGGGCCGAACCACCCAACTCACACCCCAAGCAGTGAGCGCCATACCAACAAGTGTAAAAGCAGTCATCGGCTCATCAAATAAGAACCAAGCCAGCAAGGCCGTAGAGGGCGGTACAAGGTACATCAGGCTGGTCACACTGGCAGCAGCACCTTTTTGAATCAGCATGTACAACAGTGAACTACCGCCCAAGGTCAATCCCAGTACAGACCATGCCATGGCACCCATGAACTCGGCATTCAACTGCACGGCTTCAGTTTCTAACATCGCCAAAGGGCTTGTGACAATCAATGCAGCCATCAACTGCACTGTATTGGCAGAGCGAACATCACAGGGCTTGACGAAGCTTTTTTGATAAAGAGTTCCCAAAGTAATGGAAAGCAGCGCCATGATGGCAAAACTCAAATTGAGCGGATTGACATGGTCCAAGGCACTCCCCTGAGTCAGTTTGTGCCAGACCACCAAAAGCAAGCCGAAAAATCCGAGCAGCAGACCCATCCACTGTCGGCGACTTACATTGTTTTCTGCGGTGTTGTCTCTAGAAGACAACCAAATGGCGGTGAGCACGGGCTGCAGGCCCACAATGAGTGCCGACAAACCAGAACCCATGCCCGCCTTCACAGCCGCCCAAACGCCCCCCAAATAACCCGCATGCATCAGCACGCCCGTGACGGACAAGTGGAACCATTCAAAACGGCTTTGCGGCCACCGCACTTTCGACATCTTGATCCAGATGACAAAACAGGCAATAGAAAAAGCGTAACGAAGCCATAAAAAGGAAAATGGGGGCGCATTGGGCATGCCAAATCGGGCAACAATGAAGCCTGTGCTCCAGATGAGCACAAAGACCGCAGGCATGGCCCGCACCCAAGCAGCTGATGAATCTGAGTGACTCATTTCACTCGCGCACGGATCTCAGGCAAGGCCTTTTGCATGTAGTAAATCATGGACCAAAAGGTCAGGATGGAAGCAATCCAAATTAAGACCGTGCCCCATAAGTGGGTGTCAATGACGCCTAAAAATTGCCCATTGAAGAGCAAGAAGGGAATAGCCACCATTTGCACCGTTGTTTTGAGCTTGCCCACAAAATGGACGGCGACGCTTTTGCCAGCGCCAATCTGCGCCATCCACTCGCGCAAGGCGGAGATTGCAATTTCACGGCCAATGATAATCAGAGCAACCAAGACATGGACTCGGTGCAAATGAACCAACACCAACAAGGAAGCACACACCAAAAACTTGTCGGCGACAGGGTCTAGAAATGCACCGAATGAGGAGGCTTGATTGAGTTTTCGAGCCAAATAGCCATCTAGCCAGTCGGTGATGGCAAAGATCACGAACATGATGGTGGCCAAGAAATTGCGGGACTCTACAGGCAACTCTGTGTAGAACACCCCCACAATGAAAGGAATCGCAATAATGCGCGTCCAAGTCATGATGGTAGGGATGGTGAAAAACATGGGAGGTATTGTGTCACGCATTGAAGTCAATTTGCTGACACTCCAACGTATTCCTCAATGAAGCGCCTGGTAAATACTCTCCGCCAATTCCCTGGAAACGCCATCGACCGACATCAGGTCTTCCACGCTGGCATTCTCCACCCCACGGACCCCACCAAACCGCTGCAACAGCTTGGCACGTTTTTTCGGGCCAATGCCTGCAATTTCTTCTAAACGCCCCCCCCCCACGCGAACTTTGGCACGTTGGGCGCGCATCCCTGTAATGGCAAATCGGTGCGCCTCGTCTCTGACTTGGGCAATCAACATCAAGGCTGCTGAATCTTTGCCCAAATAAACTTTGTCTCGACCATCGGCGAAGACCAATTCTTCAAGGCCCACTTTACGGCCTTCGCCTTTTTCCACACCCACAATCAAAGCCAGATCCAGGCCCAACGCTTCAAAGACCTCTCTGGCCATGGAAACTTGTCCTTTGCCGCCGTCAATCAACACCAAGTCAGGCATGCGCAACTTGAGGTCAGACTGGCCTGATTTCATGGCTTCTGCCACCTTGCCGTAGCGACGCATCAAGACCTGCCGCATGGCTGCGTAATCATCCCCCAGTGTGATGCCTTCAATTTTGTAACGGCGATATTCGCTGTTCTGCATTTTGTGATTTTGAAAAACCACGCAGGAAGCTTGGGTGGCTTCGCCAGAGGTATGAGAAATGTCAAAGCACTCCATCCGCAGGGTGTCCATGTCATCCGGCGTCAGGTCGAGTGCTTCCACCAAAGCTCTGGTTCTTGCTTGCTGAGAGCCTTCTTCGGCCAACAAACGGGCCAATTGAATGGCTGCATTTTTCTCTGCCATTTCTAACCAAGATCTTCTTTGCTCACGCGGGTTGTGCACTGCGTTCACTTTAATGCCTGACTGTAAAGTCACGGCATCTAGCACTTTTCGGTCGATTTTCTCGCTGGTAATTAAAGCCGCAGGCACAGGAATGCTTAAGTAATGCTGCGCGATGAAGGCCTCTAGCACCTTGACCTCCAAGGTTTGCGAAACCGTACTGACATCATCCTCCAGTGCTTGATTCAGCATGGCGTGACCGTCTTCCACATGCGTTGGAAAATAGGGGCGATCGCCCAAATGTCGCCCCCCTCGAACCATGGCCAAATTGACACACGCTCTTCCGCCTTGCACTTTCACAGCCAAAATGTCCACATCGGTGTCTGAGACGTTGTCAACCGATTGTTGATGCAACACCCTCGACAAAGCAGTCATTTGGTTGCGAACTTCTGCCGCCAATTCAAATTCCAGCTTGTCTGAGTGCGCCATCATCCGAGCTTCCATGGCCTTTAAAACGGCCTGTGTTTCACCGCGCAAAAAAGCTTCTGCTTGCGCCACATCTTGCGCATATTGCGCCACTGACACTGCACTCACACACGGCCCAGAGCATCGCTTGATTTGATACAACAAGCACGGCCGGGTACGATTGGAAAAAACCGTATCCTCGCAGGTGCGCAGCCTAAAAACCTTTTGCAATAACTGAATGGTTTCCTTCACAGCCCAAGCACTCGGATAAGGACCGAAGTAGCGGTGTTTTTTTTCCACGCCCCCGCGGTAATAAGCGATCCTTGAATAGTCGTCTGCTTTGACAACGATCTTATCTACACCACCTACATTTGCAGATGGTTTGTTTGGGTGCACCACCCCCGTTCCAGATACTTTGAGATAAGGATAGCTTTTGTCGTCACGGAACAAAATATTGAATTTGGGGCTCAATGTTTTGATCAGATTATTTTCTAGCAGCAATGCCTCCGCTTCTGAACGCACAACGGTAGTTTGCATGCGCCGAATTTTGCTAATCATGTGCCCAATGCGGGTGCCACCATGGTCTTTTTGAAAATAACTGCTGACGCGTTTTTTTAAATTTCGGGCTTTTCCGACGTACAAAACCTGATCTTCCGCATCGAAATAGCGGTAAACCCCCGGCAAGCTGGGAAGTGCAGCCACTTCGGCCAACAAAGATTCTGGATGAACACTCGACATAGGCACTATTGTGTCTCGAAGCGCGCGACAATATCACGCATGCTTTGGGACATTTTTTGCCGCGTCATCGACAACCATGGAGATTTGGGAGTCTGTTGGCGCCTCAGTGCCGATTTGGCCGCCAGGGGTCACAGCATTCGGCTATGGGTAGACGATGCCAGCGCACTGGTCTGGATGGCTCCCCAAGCAACACCCATTGGTGAGGGGCGTGCCCAGTTCAACACATCAACTGGACAAATTCTCACTCGACCTTGGCACGAAGCCTTGGGTTCACAGGACTTGCCCTCCGATGTATGGATTGAAGCATTTGGGTGCGACCTGCCCCACCATTTCTTAGATTGGGCCCAGCTTGCTCAAGCCGATGCCCCTTTAGCGCCAGAGCCTGTCTGGTTGAATCTAGAGTATTTGAGCGCCGAGTCTTACGTGGACAGAAGCCACAAACTGCCATCGCCCGTGATGAGCGGCCCCATGAAGGGCCGGATCAAATGGTTTTTTTATCCTGGCTTTACCAAAAAGACAGGCGGTTTGATCCGAGAACTTGGGCTTCCTGAAAAAACAGCTTCAAACGAAACTCTAGGTTCCGATCAAGTGACCGCAAAGGCTTTCCCTCAAAAAAGCTCACTTTTTTGCTACGAACCGGAAGCCTTGCTTGAGGCCATGCAGTTGGCCTCATTGAACACCGATCGACATGAATGGCAGGTGGCACATGGACGAGGGGCTTTGGCCTTTCAGCAAGCATTGCAGTTACTGCCTGACTGTGTTGATCAGCCCCATCATCAGTTCGTCCCACCTCTCAGCCAAACAAATTTCGATCAACTTCTTGCTTCATGCGACTTGAACTTCGTGAGAGGGGAGGACTCCTTGGTCAGGGCCCTGTGGGCAGGCAAGGCTTTTGTTTGGCACATTTACCCGCAAGACGACGGTGCTCATGGACCTAAATTGAATGCATTTTTAGACTGGCTCAATGCGCCAGACAGCCTTAGGCGCTTTCACCTTCGATGGAACGGACTAAGCCTAGAACCGCTGCCCGAGATAGATCTGCCCGCTTGGCACGCTTGCGCCAGGGCTGCGAGGGCGCGTTTGATGCAACAAACGGATTTGGTCAGTCAACTGCTTCAATTTGTCGCAGAAAAGCGCTAAAATCGTTGGCTTTGGGCCACATCGGTGTTGAGCCCTTCATTTCAAGGGTCCTTCAGGGGTTCACCTTAAAGGATCGCCACTACAGGCTTAACCCCAAAGAATCAATTCTTGGGACAACAATGGACACATTATGAAAGTAGCTCAAGAAATTCGCGTCGGCAACGTCATCATGCAGGGCAAAGACCCCATGATCGTTTTGCGCACTGAATACAGCCGAGGCGGCCGCGGTGCTGCCACCGTCCGCATGAAGCTCAAGGCTTTGTTGAGCAACATGGGCACTGAGTCTGTGTTCAAAGCCGACGACAAAATGGACCAAGTCATTTTGGACCAAAAAGAGTGCACCTATTCCTACTTTGCAGATCCCATGTATGTCTTCATGGACGAAGAATTCAACCAATACGAAGTTGAATCGGAGAACATGGGCGACGCCATGAACTACCTAGAAGATGGCATGTCCGTTGAAGTGGTTTTCTACGACGGCAAGGCCATTTCAGTTGAATTGCCCACCAGCGTTGAGCGTGAAATCACTTGGACCGAGCCTGCCGTCAAAGGCGACACCTCAGGCAAAGTGCTCAAGCCTGCCAAAATTGCCACAGGTTTTGAAGTGCCCGTGCCATTGTTCGTCAACCAAGGCGACAAAATTGAAATTGACACCCGCACAGGCGAGTATCGCAAGCGCGTTTAATTCATTTCGTTCAGCGGCCTTTGCTGCTCTCACCATCAAGACCTCTTCGGAGGTCTTTTTTTGATTTGAAATGCGGCCAGATTGGTTCACAATGAACCGATGCAATCTACCCAAGACCTTCACGAAGCTGGCCAAATCGCCAATTCATATCGACTCGCCTTTCAGGATCCCGAATTTTTGCTGCGACGCGAAACCCGTGGCATTCGATTTCAACTTGAACTGCTCAAGCCTGATCTCATTCAAGCGGAAGCTGGTATCGACCAAACGGTGGTCGTTTTTGGCAGTGCACGATTTAAAAGTTTAGAGCAAGCCACGTTCCAATTGAACGAACTGCGTGCCCACAACACAACCCAACTCGATTCTGACCTGCTGCGGGCTGCAGACATCGACTTGCGCAACGCCACCTACTACGAGGCAGCGCGCGAATTTGCAAAAATTGTATCTGAAGCTTGCGTCAAACTGCCAAAGTCTGAGCGCTTGGTCATTTGCACCGGTGGTGGCCCGGGCATCATGGAGGCAGCCAATCGCGGCGCCAATGAAGCAGGTGCCCCATCAGTGGCCTTGAACATTTCACTGCCCCATGAACAAGCACCCAATCCCTATGTCACACCAGAATTGTGTTTTGAGTTTCACTATTTTGCGTTGCGCAAAATGCACTTCGCCATGCGTGCCAAAGCGCTCATTGCATTTCCTGGCGGCTTCGGAACCTTAGATGAGTTGTTTGAAATTCTCACTCTGGTTCAAACGCGAAAAGTGAAAACTACACCCGTGTTACTTTACGGCTCAGGGTATTGGAAAAAACTCATTAACTTTGAGTGGATGGTGGAATCTGGCACCATTTCCAAACAAGACCTTGAGTGCTTCAAATATGTTGATTCACCTCAAGAAGCTTGGTTAGAAGTCAAGAAATTGATGCCGAGCTAAGCAAGAATAAGCTCACTTAATGGGACGCAGGTGCTTTCAATTTGGGGCGTAATCGCCAAGCTTGGGGGGCACCGCTGGCAACCGCAGAGCCCACCACCCAAAAAACCACTGACACGCCCACCACAGCACCCGCAGCGCCAAAAATTAAGGGCATCACCACACTGGAAGCATTCACGGTCATGATACGCAAACCAAGCGCTTCGCCTTGTCGGTGGGGCGGCGTGATTTGGTGCAATGTACTCATGACCATGGGCTGAACGACGCCCAAGACCACGCCCAAACAAACCGAACAAATGCCCATGGCCAATGCAGAGTCAAACAAAGGATAGACGGCAAAAATGGAACCTGCACAAATCATGGCGCCTGTGAGCAATCGATATTCTTGCAAGTGCCGAGCCACCCATGGCAAGACGACCCGGATGAGGGCGGATGCCACGGCGAAGGAACCCAAAATGGTTCCAACCACCGAAGCACTGAAGCCACGTTCATGACCCAAAACTGGCACCACAAAGGTATGAACATCCCAACACGAAGACAACAACCAATTGACCAACAGCAAGCGCCGCATCAAGGGTTCATGCAGTAAATCCCAGACACGCAAATTGGCATGCTCCGCAAGTTGAGGCGCAATGGGTTTTTCTTGGATGTTGCGAATCCAAAACCATGACACCAGCGGAAAAAGAGACAGCATCACAAAAGTGGCGCGAAAGCCATCGGCATCGGCAGGCATGGCACCCGCATGGTCAATCATCAAGCCTGCAAAAAAAGGCCCGATGAAGTTGGAGACAGCCGGGCCGATGGCCAGCCAGCTGAATGTTTCTTTCAGTTGATTGGCGTCTGCAGAAATTCTGCCCACGTGCCTTTGCAGGGCAATGACAGTGACGCCTGTTGCGCCACCCGTCGTGAGAGCGCCAATGCACAGAATAGGAAACACGGGCCACACGACAGCAAGGCTTGCACCCAAGCAAGCCATGGCCACACTGATTCGCACTGGAGGCTTCAGACCATGTCGATCCGTGAACCGACCTGCAGGAATGGCCATGAAAACTTGCGTCAGAGAGAACAAGGCCAACAAGACGCCCACCGCCATGGTGCTATAGCCTTGCTGAAGCGCCAGCAAGGGTGTTGCCAAACGCATGCCAGTCATACAGGCATGCAAAAAAATCTGACCCACAATCAGTTTGGCGAGTTCACGCTTCACACATTTTCGCCATCAGCGACATCGGATTCGTTGGGAAGCAAACCAGCTGCTTGGCCTTCTGGCAAGGCTTCCACTTGGCGCAAGGCACGGTGCATCACATTGCTTCGCGTTTGGGCTTTGTCGAGTGTGTTCAAGACCGTTTGGGTTTGCTCTTTCACCTTGGCTAAAACATCACCAAACTTTCCAAATTCAGTTTTAACAGCACCTAAAACTTGCCAGACTTCACTGGAGCGTTTTTCGAGCGCCAAAGTTCGAAAGCCCATTTGCAATGAGTTCAACATGGCCATGAGGGTTGTAGGGCCCGCCAGGGTGACACGGAAATCACGTTGCAGTGATTCAATCAGACCTGGCCTGCGCAACACTTCGGCATACAAACCTTCTGTAGGCAAGAACATAATGGCAAAGTCGGTGGTGTAAGGCGGCTCCACATACTTTTCAGTCATGGATTTGGCTTCCAAGCGAACGCGAGCTTCTAAGGCTTTGCTGCACAACTCTGCTTGAATGACATCGGCGCGAGATTGCGCATCGAGCAAACGTTCGTAATCTTCGTTGGGAAACTTAGCGTCAATAGGCAACCATACAGGTTCGCCATCATCAGATCGACCGGGCAAGCGAATGGCAAAGTCGACACGGTTCTTGCTGCCTGGCCGAGTGGCATGCTGAGTTGCATATTGATCGGGGGCCATCACCTGTTCCAGCAAGGATGCCAATTGAGCTTCGCCAAACATGCCCCGCGTTTTGACGTTGGTCAGCAGGTGCTTGAGATCGCCCACGCCTTGCGCCAGCGTGTTCATTTCTCCCAAACCTTTGTGCACTTGCTCCAATCGGTCGGCCACTTGTTTGAAGCTTTCCCCCAAGCGTGCTTGCAAGGTGGTTTGCAATTTTTCGTCCACTGTTTGGCGCATCTCATCGAGTTTGGCCGTGTTGCTTTGCTGAAGCTGCGCCAATTGTGTTTCCAAGGTGCCTCGCATTTCAGTCAGACGCCGTGCATTGGTCTCCGATAATTGTTGAACTTGAAAGGTGAGCGTGTCTGAAAGCGTTTTTTGTAGCAACGCCAACTGCTGTGCAAATGCATCCATTTGGCTATTTTGAGTGCGAGTGGCTTCTGCACTTTGCTGAACCAAGCTTTGCTGAAAGGTGCCTAAGGTTTGAATAAGTTCCTGGCGACCGCCCCTGGCAGACTCATTGATGGCATTGCGCAACTCACGCTCTAAGCGCTCATTGGCAACCTGCAAAGAGGCTGCAAGTTGGGCCACCTGTTGTTCATCTTTGGATTGAGATTTAAGCTGTCTTGAAATTAAAAACAAACCAGCCAAAATAGCGCCCAAGGGCGCAAACAACAGCCAAATGATCAAGGAAGATTCCATCAATTCAGCTCGACAGATCCACTTGTTTGGGCGCCAGTTGGTTCAATGGCGTGAGCGCTTTTCCAGCTTTGAAATAGGCTACAAGATTGTCTGCAGCCAACTTGGCCATGGCCATGCGCGTGTGAACGGTAGAGCTGGCAATGTGCGGCGTCAGCACCACATTGGGCACAGTCAGCAGTGCAGGGTTGAGCGCAGGTTCACCTTCAAACACATCCAAACCGGCAGCTGCAATTTGCTTGTTTTTGAGTGCCACTGCCAAAGCAGCATCGTCCACGATGCCGCCGCGGGCAATGTTGATCAGCGTAGCGCTTGGCTTCATGAGGGCGATTTCAGCGGCACCCATGGCATGGTGCGATTGAGCGCTGTAAGGCAACACCAAAACCAAATGATCGGCGGTTTTGAGCAGAGTTTCTTTGTCAACAAAGCGGGCTTTGCACTCGATTTCGATGGCAGCGTCCAACTGACTGCGGTTGTGATAAATGACATTCATGCCAAAGCCATGAGCACCGCGGCGCGCGATGGCTTGTCCTATTCTGCCCATGCCCAAAATACCCAGTGTGCTGCCGTGCACTTCAGCGCCAGCAAACATGTCGTAGCGCCATTGCTTCCATTGCCCTGCGCGCAAGTAATGCTCACTTTCAGTCATGCGCCTGGCCGTCGCCATTAGAAGCGCAAAACCAAAGTCGGCCGTGGTTTCTGTCAAGACATCGGGGGTGTTGGTGGCGGTGACGCCCAAGGCTGTCATGGCGGGCACATCAAAGTTGTTGTATCCCACAGCCATGTTGGCTGCAATTTTCAAACGCGGGTTGGTGCCCAACACATTGCCGTTGATGGGATCAGAGCCGGTGGTCAAAGCTGCGTCGTGACCCGCCACGGCTTGCTGCCATGAATCAGGCGTCCATGGCGTATCAGGCTGGTTGCTAGTGACGTCAAAAAAAGCAGACAAGTCATCAATGACAGATTGAAAAATGGGTCGTGCAACGAGTAGTTTGGGTTTCATACTAGGGTTCTCAATTTTGGATACTGACAAATTTCATGTGTTTCAGTGTGTCAATTGGTATTGGAAGATGTAGAAAATGGCGCCAGCAAAATAGCCCAACAATGCCAACAAACTGATCTTCTTCATGTACCAAATGAAGTCAATTTTTTCCAGCCCCATGGCGGCTACACCGGCGGCAGAACCAATGATCAAAATAGAACCACCGGTACCTGCGCAGTAGGCCATGAACTCCCAAATAAAGCTGTCGGGTGGGTAATCGGTCAAACTGTACATGCCCATGGCGGCGGCCACCAAGGGCACGTTGTCGACCACAGCACTCACCAAGCCTATGAGCAACACAATGACATCGAGGCGCCCTACTGTGTCGTTCAGCCATTGCGCCACAGCGCCCAAAATATGGGCATGCTCCAGGGTGGCCACTGCCAGCAAAATACCAACAAAGAAAAGGATTGCACTCATGTCAATTCGCGAAAGCGCTCTGACCAAGGTCAGGTGCTGCTTGTCTTCATCTGACTTTTCTCGGTGGACCAAATCGCCCAACAGCCACAGACATCCAAGCCCCAACAAAATGCCAAGGAAAGGCGGCAGGTGCGTCAAAGTTTTAAACACAGGCACTGCCACCAAAACGCCCAAGCCCATGAAGAACATCAACTGTCGTTCAAAGTCAGTGGTTTGAATTTGTCCGACATTGACTTCTCGACTGGGGGCCTCCACAGTGCGCCCCCGCAACATCCAAGCCGTGACCGTCAACGGCACCAAGAGATTGATCAAGGAAGGCACCAACAAACCCTTCATGATTTCCAGTGCCGTGATCTGTCCGCCAATCCAAAGCATGGTGGTGGTGACATCGCCAATGGGGGTCCAAGCACCGCCCGCATTGGCAGCAATGACAATCATGCCCGCAAAGAACAAACGGTCTTCTCGCTTCTCAAGCAACTTTTTCATCAGGGACACCATGACAATGGTGGTGGTGAGGTTGTCCAAAATAGCACTGAGGAAAAAGGTCACAAAACCTACCAGCCACATCAGTGTTGAGAGCTGGGTGGTGCGAATGCGAGAAGTGATCACCTCAAATCCATCGTGCGCATCGACCACTTCGACTATGGTCATGGCACCCATCAGGAAGAACACAATTTGCGCCGTCGACATGAGAGATTCACCCATGGCCTCATTCACCGATTGAGCATCAGGCCCTGCAAGGGCATAAACGGTCCATAGCAAGCCAGCACCAATAAGGGCCGTCGCTGACTTGTTGATTTTGATAGGGTGCTCAAATGCAATGGCCGCATAGGTCATGACAAAAATAGCAATCAGAATCGTGTTCACTGGACAGCCTCAATCTCAAACACTTGGCGCAAGTAAGCCAAATAATTTTGGTCTTCGCACATGCCTTTGCCCGGCGAGTCAGACAACTTGGCAACAGGCTGGCCATTGCAGTTCACCATCTTGATGACAATTTGCAAAGGCTCATACCCCAAATCGTTGGTCAGGTTGGTACCAATCCCAAAGGCCAACTGGCAGCGGCCATTGAACTGTCGAAACAGTTCAATGGTTTTGGGCACAGTGAGGCCATCGCTGAAAATGAGTGTTTTGGTAAGAGGGTCAACGCGGTTGGCGCGGTAATGCGCAATCATGCGCTCGCCCCAAATGAAGGGGTCGCCACTGTCGTGCCGAGCGCCATCAAACAGCTTGCAGAAGTACATGTCGAAATCGCGCAAGAAGGCATTGAAGCCATAGACATCACTCAGAGCTATGCCCAAGTCGCCGCGGTACTCCCGCGCCCAAGATTCAAAGGCAAAGACTTGGCTGTCGCGGAGTCGAGGGCCTAGGGACTGACACGCTTGCAAATACTCGTGCGCCATGGTGCCAAGGGGTGTGAGCCCCAGCATGTGCGCAAAATGAACATTGCTGGTGCCAGCAAATTGACCAGTAGGCCCCGAGCCCAAGCGGCCAATGAGCACCCTCAGTATTTCTTCGTGCCATGCCTTGGAAAAACGACGCCTTGTGCCGTAATCGGCAATCTTCAAACTTTTTAAATCATCGGTTTGCAACTGTTTGATTTTGGTATCCAGCCGCGCGCGACCTTCCAACAAATCGGGCAGCCGCTGTGTATTTCTGAAGTAAACCTCATTGACAATGGCCAACACCGGAATTTCAAACAAAATGGTGTGCAGCCAAGGACCTTGAATGACGATGTCAATTTCGCCGGTTAAGTTGGGAGTGACTTGAATGTATTTTTCATTCAATCTAAACAGACCTAAAAAGTCAACGAAGTCACTTTTGATGAACCTGAAAGACCGCAGATAAGCCAACTCATCTTCTTTGAAGTGCAAACTGCAAAGAGATTTGATTTCGCTTCGAATTTCATCGACATAAGGCGCTAAATCGACCCCTGCATTTCGACACTTGAAGCGATATTCCACTTGCGCACCTGGAAATTGATGCAGCACCACCTGCATCATGGTGAACTTGTAAAGGTCTGTGTCCAGCAAACTGGTAATGATCATTTCAAGAAAGGCTTTTTTGTAAGGATTTTGGAAGTGTACGTGAAGCAGCTGTGTCTTGAATCACCCCACCGGACAATGACACCACCTTGTCCGCTAAGTGAGTCAGTGTTTGGTTTTGCTCTGCAATCAAAAAGGTATAGCCCTGCAATTTCAGGCTGGCCAGTGCTCTGGCAATGGCTTGCACCAAAACAGGCGAAATGCCTTCACAAGGCTCATCCAATATCAGCAGATCTGCTTGGGTCATCAAGGTTCGGCCAATGGCCAGCATTTGTTGCTCGCCGCCACTCATTTGCGCTGCTGGGCGAGCCAGCATGTTTGCCAAGCTTGGAAACAAGTCTAAAACTTCTTGTAACTGGAGGCCAGGCTGTCCGTTGGGCCTTAATTTGGGCTGACGGGGTATGGCAATTTCTAAATTTTGCCGGACTGTCAAAGCAGAAAAAAGTCTGCGGTCTTCAGCCACATAACCCAGGCCTTTGAGCGACCGCTCATGCGGGCTGCAGGGGTGCAAGGCTTCGCCCTTCCAAAACAAGTGGCCTGTCGATTGAGCCATCAAACCCATCACCGTTTTGAGCAAACTCGATTTTCCAGCGCCATTCAGACCCCGTATCAACAACATGTGGCCGCGAGGCACCGTCAAGCAAACATTGAACAAGACCTGCGCTTGGCCATAGCTGGCATTGAGGTTTTGAAGTTCAAGCACCCCCAGACTCCTGGTTCATGTCAAAGTTTTGACCCAAATATCTTTCTCGAACAAAAGGGTTGTTAGCCACTTCTTGCGGTGAGCCTTGTGCCACCAGTTGGCCATCGATCAATACCAACACGCGATCAGCAACCCCAAACACAGCGTCCATGTTGTGTTCGGTGTACAAAACGGTTGTGCCCCCGTGGGTCATGCGCTTCACGCTGGCCATCATGTCTGAACGTTCTTCAGGTGATAGCCCTGCGGCAGGTTCGTCTAACAACATCAGACCTTCTGTTGCAGCCGGCAAACCGGCCATGGCCATGGCCAATTCCAACCGTTTTTTGCCGCCATAGGAAAGATAGGCTGCCGGCGATCGAAGCACCTCAATGCCTAAGTGGTTCAAACCCGCGTCCTTGATCCACTGCATGGCCTGGTCAAGCATGCACTCATCTAGAAGATCGCGAACGGATAAACCGCGAGAAGCCTGCAAGACCAATTGCAAATTTTGCAAAACAGTGAGCGCCTCAAACACTTGCGCCACTTGGAAGGTTCGCGCCACACCCAAGCTGCTGCGGTGCTCAACCGGTACATTGTCTAAGTCTTGACCCCGCCAAACCATGCGCCCCGCCAAGGGCCTTTGTTGACCCGCTAGGCAGGCAAAGCAGGTTGACTTGCCAGCGCCGTTGGGGCCAATGAGGGCGACGCACTCACCGCCATTCAATTCAAAATCGATGCCCCTCAGGGCCTGAACACCCCCATAGCTTTGTCTGAGCCCCTTCACGGTGAGCACGGCATTCATGCGTCACCTCCCGTCTTCTTGGATGGGTGCTTGCGAAGCCCCAGAATACCTTCGGGCGCAAAGACCATCAACAGCATGATGAGCAGCCCCAAGCTGCCCCGCCAGTACTCAAAATGGCGACCCATTTCAGAGCCAACACCCACCCAAAAAGCGCTGCCTGCAAATGCACCCCAGAGGTGGTGAACACCACCCAATAAAACAAGCATCAAAGCATCTACCGAGTTGGCCACGGAAGCCGCAGAGGGGAATACGGCACCTTTGGCAATGGCCCACAGGCTTCCAGACAAACCAGCCAAGCCCGCACTCATGAGGAAAACACGCTGAGTCAAGTTGGCAACATCAATGGCACTGGCTTGCGCCCTTTGAGGGGCATCGCGACCCGCCTGCAAAGCAGCACCAAAGCTGGAGCGAACCAAGCGTGAAAATCCCAGCATTGACACCAGACACACAAAGACAAGCGCGCATTGAAAAATCCAGCGCGGCAAATCCTTTAAAAATTGCAGGCCAATCAAGCCGTTGTCTCCGCCCGTCAATGACACCCATTGACTGGCGCTGGCCCACACCATTTGCGCAAATGCCAGCGACAACATGGCCAAGTACACACCCGCGCTGCGTTTTAACAATGTTCCCATGCACAGCGCTGCAGCCATGGCAAGCATAAGCCCGCTCAAGGCGGCGGCAAGCGCGCTGAAATGCCATTGCAAATGACTCAATGCCGCCGCATAGGCGCCCAGCCCAAAGTAGGCTGCATGGCCAAAACTCACCCACCCCGACAAAGCCATCATGAACTGCAAACTCAATCCAAAGAGCATCATGATGAGCACATCTTCCAACACGCGTTGGGTGTAGTCATTGGCGACCAGCAGACTGCACGCAATGACAGCCAAGGCCAACCAACCTAAGCCTTGCAAAACTCGATAGGCATCGCCTAAATCAAAAGGTACCACTTTTTCGCGAGGAGCAGCACCCGGCAACTCGCCCATCAAGCCTTGAGGCCGCAAGGCCAGCACCAAAGCCATGGTTAAAAAAACCAATACCAACGTTGCCTGTGGAAAAAAGTGGATGCCAAAGGCATGCACACAGCCAATTAAGATGGCCGCAAAAAAAGCGCCCGCAATGCTGCCAAGCCCCCCCATCACGACCACCACAAAGGTCTCCACCACCATTTGCAAATCCATTTGCAAATGGGCTGGCTCTCTGGGCAATTGCAAAGCACCCGCCAAGCCAGCCAAGCCACACCCCAAGACCACCACACTCAACATCAGAGGCCCAGGATTGACACCCAAAGCATCCAGCATGTCGCGGTCTTGTGTGGCTGCACGAACGCGTTGACCCCAAAGAGTTCTGGTCAGCAGCAAATGTAGCAAACACCACACCATGGGTCCTAAGCAGAGGGTCACCATTTGCCATTGCGGGAAAAAATCTTCACCCACTTGAACAGCGCCCTTCAAGCCGGGAAAGCGCGGTGCAAAAACTTCAGCAGGACCTAGGATCCAAAGCAAGACATCGTGGATGACCAAGCTCAAACCAAAGGTCGCAACCAGTGGGTACAAGGGGGGTGAATGACGCAAGGGCCTGAATAAAAAAACTTCAGTCAAGCCCCCCAAGAATGCTGCGGAGAGTGCGCCAATCACCATCGCCAACAGGTAAGTGTGGGCTTGTTCTGACCAACTGGGCTGCCATTGGGTGACGAGCGTGCCGGCCAGCAATGCACCCAACATGTAAAAACTGCCATGCGCAAAGTTAACAATGCGGGTGACGCCAAACACCAGCGTCAGTCCTGCAGCCATGATGAACAATGTGCTTGCGTGACTGAGACCATTCAAGCACTGAATCAGCCAAAAACTCATTCAATCCAATGCGTGAAGCTGCTGGTGTCAATGCGCGTTGTTTTGAAAGTGTTGACCAGCGCCGCTTCGTCGGCATAGCCCAATGACATCCCACAAACCATCATTTCGTTTTCACCAGCGCCCACATGTTTGTAAATAATTTTTGAAAAATTATTCCATGCAGCTTGCGGGCAAGTGTGCAAACCTCGTGCCCTGGCGGCCACCATCACGCTTTGCAAGAACATGCCGTAGTCAAGCAAGCTGCCGCGGCCCATGACCTTGTCGATGGTAAAAATTAAGCCAACAGGCGCACCAAAGAAACGGAAGTTTTGCTGTTGCTGCAGATGCATTTTTTCTTTTTCACCCTTTGCAATGCCCAGCACCCCATACAAACCAAATCCGCATTCACGGCGACGGTCTATGTAGGGGCTGACCCATTTGCTGGGGTAATAGTCATATTCTTCAGCATATTCAGCTGCCAAGGCTGGGTTGGCTGCCATGGCATTGTGGGCGTCGCAGACTTCATTCACCAGCTTGTCTTTGGCAGCGCCTTGAAGCACGTAAACATTCCAGGGTTGTGTGTTGGTGCCACTGGGTGCGCGGGCAGCCACTTGAATCAGATCTTCTAGGACTGTTTTATCGACGGGTTTGTCCAAAAAAGCCCGCGCCGAAAAACGGCTCAAGATCGCAGCATCGACGCTGTGGCCGTCGGCCACTTGGGTGCTGACTTGGGGTGTAGTGAGTTCTTTCATGTGAGTTTCTCCAAGACTTGAATAAAATGATTGGGCAACGGCTGTGGGCGTCGCGATTCCTTGTTTACGTAAACATGCACAAAGTGTCCGCGTGCGGCAGTGAGGGGTTCGCCTTCAGCAAACAAACCCACTTCATAGCGAACACTGGAGGTGCCACGGTGCGAAACCCGAATGCCCGCTTCAACGGTTTGCGGAAAAGCCAAAGGGGCAAAATAGTTGCAATGCGTTTCCACCACCAAGCCAATGGTTTCACCCTTGTGAATGTCGAGCACGCCTTGTTCGATCAGATGCGCATTGACCGCCGTATCAAACCAACTGTAGTAAACAACGTTGTTGACGTGACCATAAGCATCGTTGTCCATCCATCGTGTGGTGATGGGACGAAAAGCGCGGTAGGCACTTCTGGGTAAAGCCTCTGGCTTCGAAGCGGCTGGTTGTGGCTGAGTTTCTGCAGTATTCATAAGCCTCGATTTTGCCAGTGAAGCCAGTGCGAATGAGCTAACCGCCAAGTATTCATTTGCACGGCCACCGTCGTTTGCAAGTCGCGGCCATAACCACCGCCCATGCAAATGATCATCGGCAATTGATGCACCTTGGCCCAATCAAAAACGCTTTGGTCTCTGGCTTTCATTCCCTCTTCCGTAAGTTTGAGTCGGCCAAGCCGATCGGCCTCGTGTGCATCGGCACCTGCCAAATAAATCAAAAATTCTGGCTGAAAACGGCTTAAAACGGCATCCAAAGCCCCTTCCAAGGCTTCTAAATAAGGCTTGTCAGTGCAATCGTCAGGCAAGCCCACATCCAAATCACTCTCGACCTTTCTAAAGGGAAAGTTCTTTTCACCATGGATGGAAAGGGTAAATACAGAGGGGTCATTGGCAAAAATACTGGCCGTGCCATTGCCTTGGTGCACATCCAAATCGACCACCAATACCTGAAGCATCCTTTTGGTGAGTCTGAAATGCTCCATTTGGCGCACCCTGGCCGACACCGCAATGTCATTGAAAACACAAAAGCCACCGCCTTGGTTGGCACTGGCATGGTGGGTTCCGCCTGCCAAATTCCCAGCAATGCCCTCCTTCACGGCAACTCGCGCTGCCGCAATGGAGGCTCCGACAGAGCGCACAGATCGCTCGGCCATGGCGGGTGTCCATGGAAACCCGATTTCTCGCAAAGCTTGCAGACTTAAAGTACCAGTTTGAACAGCCTTCACATAATCTGGGTCGTGCGCCAGGGCAAGTTCTCCCAAAGTGGCCGCAGGCGCTTCTAACATTTGAAGCCCCAAAAGCTCTGTCGCAAGCCTTTCACGAAGCATGCTGTACTTGGCCATGGGAAAGCGGTGTCCCTCTGGCAAAGGCAAAACAAAATGGTCGGAATAGAAGGCTTTCATGCCGATATTGTGACCTTTCGAGTCAGTTATCAATTTCTAGAACGCCAACTCTAAAATGTTGCAATGCAACAAAAAGGGCTTGTAATTGGTTTCGAAGGCCCTAAAATTCAACCCATGCTGCACTGCAACAAGAAGTTAGGCGAAGCGTCAAGCCAAGCCGGTTCAGAGCAGTCTTGAAGAGTCCTTTTTTTATATCAATGGAGAAATCATGATGACTACAGAACAAATCGTTGCCTCACACAAAGCCAATGTCGAAACCCTCTTCGGTTTGACATCCAAAGCCTTTGAAGGCATGGAAAAATTGGTCGAGTTGAATTTGACTGCCACCAAAGCTGCCTTGAGCGAGTCTGCACAAAACACCAAAGCCGCTTTGAGCGTGAAAGACGCGCAAGAATTGATGGCATTGCAAGCTAACCTCTTCCAGCCATTGGCTGAGAAAACAGCAGCTTACAGCCGTCACCTCTATGACATTGCTTCTGGCACTTCTAACGAGTTCACAAAAGCAATGGAAGCCCAAACAGCTGCCGCTCAAAAGCAGTTTGCTAACTTGGTTGACTCTGCAACATCCAATGCACCTGCTGGCACTGAGACAGCTGTTGCTGTGATGAAAAGCGCCGTGAACGCTGCCAACACCGCCTACGAATCCGTTCAAAAAGCGGTGAAGCAAGCCACTGACATGGCAGAAGCCAACATGGCTGCTGTGACCAACACAGCCGTTGCAACTGCCAAGACAGCCACAAAAAAGCGTTAATCATCGCCATCTGAAAAAGACCACAATTAATTGGGTCTTTCTCTGACAAAAAAGCCGGTTTTGAACCGGCTTTTTTATTGGAAGGACCGGGCAGTGCTACTGCTTCACCGCGAAACCGCTTAAAACTTCTTTTAGCCTTGGCAAAGCCTTCAACATGGCTTCCCTGCCAGCCTCAATCGATTTGCGCCTGGCCGCAAAGTCAGCGCTCTTCACACCCATCAATGCCGGCTTGACCACAATATCAGCATCTTTCAACAAAACGGTGTTCAAGCTTTTGCCCATGATGTTGAAGGTTTGCATCAGTATTTGAAATGTGTCTGATGCGGGACTGCCTTCAGGATCTGTCGAAATATCAACTGCAATGACCACGTTGGCCCCCATCTCTCGGGCCTGCCTGACGGGTACGGGCGACACCAAGCCGCCATCCACATACTCTCTGTTGCCAATTTTGACAGGCTGAAACACTGCGGGCACCGCACTGGAGGCTCTGACGGCTGAGCCCGTATTGCCTCGCCTGAAAAGCACGGGCTCGCCGCTGTGCAAATCGGTGGCCACGATGCCCAGGGGCATTTTCATTTGCTCCATCAAGCGGTTGCCTACTTGTGTGTTGACGTACCTCGCCAAGGCTTCGCCCCTTAAAGCGCCCCTGTTCAAAATAGGCATCATCCAATCTGTAATTTCTGCTTCTTCCATGGTCTCGGCCACACGCCTGAGCTGAGTGCTGTTTTTGCCGCTGGCATACAAAGCCGCAACCAAACTGCCAGCAGAAGTGCCCACCACCAAGTCGGGTTGAATGCCCGCCTCTTCTAAGACTTGTATGACACCCACATGCGCAAATCCTCGCGCAGCACCGCCCCCCAATGCCAAACCCAAATGCAAAACTTTAAGCGGTACAACAGGTTCAGTGGCAACAGGCGCCGTACCCGCTGTACCCATTGCGGGTGTCTCAATGGCAACGGGAGTTTTGATGACATTGGTATCAGGTGCTTTGACGCTGGCACAGCCTGTCAACACCAGAACAAGAATCAAACTCAAGCGGCCTAAACTGATTTGGCGACCATGTCGCCCAAAAGGGGTTGACCCAAAGGGCCATGTCTTCAATTGCATAATGTTTTATTTGATATTGAATGGCTTAGCTCGTTATGGACCAACTTCAACCAACCACCCTAAGGCGCTGGCCAACGGGATTCATTGCAGTGGGCGCATTCATGGCAGCCCTGTCAGTGCTTGCATCAGCTTATGCTTCACACGGCAACAGTTTAAACGGCACTTCACCTCTCATGGTTCAAGCCAGCCTGAACTTAATGCAATTTCATTCTATTGGCCTCATTTTGATTGGCACCCTGGGGCAAACAAAGCCAAACGAAAAACGCCTGCAGTTTGCAGGCGCATTCTTTTTGCTCGGATGCTTGCTTTTTTCGATCAACATCTTGTTGCGCGCATGGCATGACATCCAAATTTTCAAAGCCCTGGTGCCTTGGGGCGGCACCAGTTACATCCTAGGATGGTTGGCTTTTGCGCTAGCCTATGTTCGCAAGAGCATCCCTATTAAGCAGCCACAGGCGAGCGAATCAGGTGATCAAACGCACTGAGTGCGGCTTTGGCACCATCACCCGCTGCCATCACAATTTGCTTGAAGGGAATGGTGGTGCAATCGCCCGCAGCAAACACACCCGGCACATTGGTGTGACCCTTTGCATCGACCACAATTTCTCCAAACTTCGTCAGTTCGATGGTGTCTCTTAAAAACTCCGTGTTGGGTATCAAGCCAATTTGAACAAATACACCTTCTAAAGCCACATGGTGTTCTTGGCCAGACGCGCGGTCTTTGAAGCGAATACCGTTAACCACACTGCCATCACCTGTGATTTCGGTTGTTTGCGCATTGGTGTGTATGGTCACATTCGACAAGCTCTTCAGTTTAGTCACCAGCACCGCATCGGCCTTGAGTTGATCAGCAAATTCGATGACCGTGACGTGCCCCACAATACCAGCCAAATCAATAGCGGCTTCAATGCCTGAGTTACCACCACCAATGACGGCTGTGCGCTTGCCCTTGAACAAAGGACCATCGCAGTGCGGGCAATAAGCAACGCCTTTGTTTTTGTACTCTTGCTCGCCCGGCACATTGACATTGCGCCAGCGCGCACCGGTTGAGAGAATCACGGTGCGGGCATTCAAGGAACCGCCATTTTCCATTTGCACTTCAATCAGGCCGCCTGGCTCTGTTGCTGGCACCACTTTGGATGCCTTCTGCAAATTCATAATGTCAACACCATAGTGCCTCACTTGCGCTTCCATGGCAGCACCAAATTTGGGACCATCTGTTTCCAAGACAGAGATGTAGTTTTCAATGGCCATGGTGTCATTCACTTGACCACCAAAACGTTCAGCAGCCACACCCACTCGAATGCCTTTGCGCGCAGCATAAACTGCAGCGGCTGCACCAGCAGGGCCACCCCCCACAATCAGCACATCAAAGGTTTCTTTGGCATTGATTTTGGCGGCGTCTCTTTCTACAGCCCCTGTATCAATCTTGGCCACAATTTCTTCAACAGACATGCGGCCAGAACCAAACACCTTGCCATTCAAGAACACCATGGGCACTGCCATGATTTCTCGTTCGGTCACTTCTTGTTGGAAGGCACCACCCTCAATCACAACCGTCTTCACTTTGGAATTGAAGATGGCCATGAGTGACAAAGCCTGTACCACGTCTGGGCAGTTGTGGCATGACAAGGACATGTAGACCTCGAAATTGAAATCACCGTCCAAGCCCCTGATGGCGTCTAGCACATCTTGTTCCACTTTAGGTGGGTGGCCGCCTGTCCACAGCAAGGCCAGTACCAAAGATGTGAATTCATGGCCCAAGGGCAAACCCGCAAAACGAACACCCTCTGTTTCGCCATCACGTGCCACCACAAAGGAGGGCTTGCGAGCGTCATTGCCCGAAGTGTCCATAGACACCTTGTCAGACAAGCTCACGATGGTTTCCAAAAGACTGCGCATTTCCGCGCCGGTCTCGCTGTCATCCAATGAAGCGATCAAACGAATGGGGCTTCGCAACATGCCCAAGTAGGTTTGCAATTGCGATTTGAGGGTGTCGTCTAACATGTTGATTAGATCTTGCCGACCAAGTCCAATGAAGGTGTCAAAGTCTTAGCGCCTTCTTTCCACTTAGCAGGGCAAACTTGACCTGGGTTAGCGGCTGTGTACTGAGCTGCAGTCAGCTTGCGCAATGTTTCAGACACGTCACGTGCGATCTCGTTGGAGTGCACTTCCATGGTCTTGATGATGCCTTCAGGGTTGATCACGAAGGTGCCGCGCAATGCCAAGCCGTCTTCTTCAATGTGCACGCCAAATGCGCGTGTCAACTTGTGTGTCGGGTCGCCCACCAATGGGAATTTGGCTTTGCCAACGGCTGGTGAAGTCTCGTGCCACACTTTGTGAGAGAAATGCGTGTCGGTTGTCACGATGTACACCTCAGCGCCAGCCTTTTGGAAAGCTGCATAGTTGTCAGCTGCGTCTTCAATTTCTGTCGGGCAATTGAAAGTGAACGCGGCGGGCATGAAAATCAGAACAGACCACTTGCCTTTGAGACTGGCTTCGGTCACTTCAATGAACTTGCCATTGTGGAAAGCTTGTGTTTTGAAAGCTTGAACTTGCGTATTGATGAGAGTCATGGTGTTACCTTATGGTGATTAAAGAAAAATGCTTAATGAGAAAACTCATTGAGGCCAATAGTAAACCCGAATAGTAAAAACCCTGATTGATATTGATTATGAGGCCGATAGTTTTAATTGGTTTCACCCATGCATAATTGACGTAACGTCAACCGAATAAGGGGTATTCATGGACATCAAAGACAAGGTCTTCATTGTGACTGGCGGTGCATCGGGCCTGGGAGAAGGCACTGCTCGCATGTTGGCTGCCCACGGTGGCCGAGTGGTCATTGCAGACATGCAGGCTGAAAAAGGTGAGGTCATCGCCAAAGAATTGGGCGGTGCATTCGTCAAGTGCGACGTGAGCAACGAGCAAGATGGTCAAGCAGTGGTTGCCAAAGCGGTGTCGATGGGCAAATTGGTTGGCTTGGTGAACTGTGCTGGCATCGCCCCTGCAGAAAAAACGGTTGGCAAAAACGGCGCTCATTCATTGGCCGTTTTCAGCAAAACCATCACCGTCAACTTGATCGGCAGTTTCAACATGATTCGATTGGCCTCAGAAGCCATGTGCAAAAACGAACCTGAAGCCACAGGCGAACGCGGGGTCATGATTTCGACGGCCTCCGTAGCGGCCTATGATGGTCAAATTGGCCAAGCCGCCTATTCAGCTTCTAAGGGGGGCGTGGTGGGCATGACCTTGCCCATTGCACGAGACTTGGCACGCAATGGCATTCGCAACATGACCATAGCGCCGGGCATTTTTGGCACTCCCATGGTCTTTGGAATGCCGCAAGAGGTGCAAGATGCTTTGGCTGCTGCGGTGCCCTTCCCTAGCCGACTGGGAACCCCAAACGACTATGCCAAATTGGTCAAACACATCATAGAAAATGACATGCTGAATGGTGAAGTGATTCGATTGGACGGTGCCATTCGACTCGCGCCCAAGTAAGTCCTACACTCAGCCCATTCTGACTGGAAAGGCCTGTATGCAGTTTTCGAAGTCATGCAGCAAGATGATGCTTGCTGCTGTTGTTTTGACCGGCGTTTTAAGTGCTTGTGCACTGAAACAAAACACTTTCAATTACGCCACACCCGATCAACCCAACGATCCGGTGGGCTTCCAAGAAAAGCCAGGCTGGGCCACCCAAGGCTTTGCGGTGGCAGCCGCCAATCCCTTGGCCACAGATGCTGGCTACCAAGTGCTGAAGGCTGGTGGCTCGGCCATCGATGCGGCCATTGCGGTTCAAATGGTTTTGACTTTGGTGGAGCCTCAGTCGAGTGGCATTGGGGGTGGCGCATTTATCTTGCACCATGATGGCAAAAAAGTAGAAGCCTATGACGGCCGTGAAGCCGCGCCTGCTGCAGCAACAGACAAACTCTTTTTAGATGCGCAAGGCAAACCACTGCCTTTCATTGAGGGTGTGGTCAGCGGGCTTTCCGTGGGTGTACCGGGCACCTTGAGCGTTCTAGAAGCAGCCCACAAAGAACACGGCAGACTGCCATGGGCCGCTCTGATGCAACCGGCCATTCAATTGGCTGAACAAGGCTTCAAACTCAGCCCCCATTTGCACCGCGCCTTGCTTGCTGAAAATTTCTTGATGAATGACCCGGTGGCTGCAAGCTACTTCTACGACGCGCAACGCAAGCCCCATCCGGTGGGTTACATCCTCAAAAACCCTGAACTGGCAGCCGTACTTCGAGACATCGCGGTGCGGGGCTCTCAAGCCTTGAAGCAAGGGCCCGTGGCAGATGCCTTGGTGCAAAAAGTTCGCCAACATCCAACCCGCCCTGGCAGCATGACGCTCCACGACTTAGCCAATTACAAAGTCAAGAAACGCGTGCCCTTGTGCTTTGACCATGCCGTTCAAACCACAGGCAAAACCTATCAACTTTGCGGCTTCCCACCGCCTAGCTCTGGCACTTTGGCCATTGGGCAAATGCTGGGTATCTTGAACAACACACCTGCCGGCAAAATGCCCCTCGAACAAGGCTTACCCTCCGCAGAGTGGCTGCACTTTTACACCGAGGCTGCCAGATTGGCTTTTGCAGACCGTGGGCAGTTCGTGGGTGACCCCGATTTTGTGAATGCGCCGGGTGGCGATTGGAAAACCATGCTGCACCCAACGTATCTCAAGCAACGCAGCAGCCTCATAGGTTCTCAGAGCATGAAGGTGGCACAGCCTGGCCATCCAGCCGCAGCAAAATCCGCCTACGCGCCCATGCCCGCGCAAGAAGAATACGGCACCAGCCACATCAGCGTCATTGACAAAGAAGGCAATGCTGTGGCCATGACCACCACCATTGAAGCAGTGTTCGGTGCCAGATTGATGGTCAATTCAGGTCAAGGCCGCCATGGTGGTTTCTTGCTCAACAACGAATTAACGGACTTCAGCTTTGCACCCACCGATGCCCAAGGATTGCCCATTGCCAACCGCGTCGAAGGCGGCAAGCGACCAAGGTCGTCCATGTCGCCCACCTTGGTGTTTGAAAAAGACTCAGGCAAATTAAAAATGACAGGTGGCAGTCCGGGCGGTGCTGTCATCATTCATTACACGGGCAAGCTTCTCGTTGGCACATTGCAATGGGGTTTGAACACACAGCAAGCGATCAACTTGCCCAACTTCAGTTCGCTCAATGGGCCCACCATTTTGGAAGAAAAGCTGTTTCCAAAGAGCACCATCAAAGCGCTACAGGCCAAGGGACATGAAGTCCGCGAAACGCCTTTGCCCAGCGGACTTCAGGCCATTGAAGTGACTCCAACAGGCTTCTTTGGTGGCGCAGACCCTCGGCGTGAAGGTGTCGTGATGGGCCCTCAGCGCTAAGCCCCAAAAAAAGAGCCCATACCCCAGGGTTGGACTCTTTGGCCTTGAGCGAGTTGCTCAGATTCAATCAATACGCTTGACCCAACTGGCCCAAGATGGCGGGGTTTTCCAATGTGCTGATGTCTTGCGTGATGGCTTCGCCTTTTGCCAAGCTGCGCAGCAAGCGGCGCATGATTTTGCCGGAGCGAGTTTTGGGCAAGTTCTCGCCAAAGCGAATGTCTTTGGGTTTGGCAATGGGTCCAATTTCTTTGGCAATGTGATCGCGCAATTGTTTGGCAATGGCCTTGCCTTCGTCGCCTGTGGGCAGTGGACGTTTCAGTACAACGAAAGCGCAAATAGCCTCGCCCGTCGTTTCATCAGGACGACCCACCACAGCCGCCTCAGCCACCAACTCGGTGCAGCTGACCAAGGCCGATTCAATTTCCATGGTCCCCATGCGGTGACCCGACACGTTCAATACGTCGTCAATGCGACCTGTGATGGTGAAGTAACCAGTTTCGGCATCTCGAATGGCACCGTCACCGGCCAAATAGTACTTGCCTTGGAAGTCGGCTGGATAGTAACTCTTGACGAAGCGATCGGGGTCACCCCAGATGTTGCGAATCATGGAGGGCCATGGGCGCTTGACCACCAAGATTCCGCCTTGGCCGTTGGGCATGTCTTTGCCGGTTTCGTCCACGATGGCGGCTTGAATACCTGGGAAAGGCAGTGTGCAAGAACCGGGCACCATGGGTGTGACACCGGGCAATGGCGTGATCATGTGACCGCCGGTTTCGGTTTGCCAGAAGGTGTCGACAATGGGGCAATGACCGCCGCCCACATGCTTGTGATACCACTCCCAAGCAGCAGGGTTGATAGGCTCGCCCACTGAACCTAGCAAGCGCAAGCTGCTCAGGTTATAGCTCTTGGGGTGCACAGCATCGTTGGCTTCGGCCGCTTTGATCAGGGAGCGAATGGCGGTAGGTGCGGTATAGAAGATGGAGACCTTGTGATCTTGAATCATTTTCCAGAAACGGCCTGCATCGGGAAAAGTGGGGACGCCTTCAAACACAATTTCAGTACCACCCAAAGCCAAGGGACCATAAGTGATGTAGGTGTGGCCCGTCACCCAACCAATGTCGGCCGTGCACCAGAACACGTCATCTTGTTTCAAGTCAAAGGTCCACTTGGTGGTGAGGGCGGCGTGCAACAAATAGCCCCCTGTAGAGTGTTGAACACCCTTTGGCTTGCCCGTAGAGCCCGATGTGTAAAGCAAGAACAAAGGGTGCTCAGCGCTGACCCATTCTGGCTCGCACGAAGTGGCTTGATTGGCAACCAAGTCGTGCATCCAGGTGTCGCGACCAGCGGTCATTGCCACATCGGCACCGCTGCGTTTCACCACCAAGACGTTCTTGATGCTGTCGCAACCGCCCAATGCCAGCGCTTCGTCCACAATGGATTTGAGGGGCAACTGCTTGCCACCGCGAATTTGATGATCGGCAGTGATCACGGCTTTGGCGCCTGTATCTTCAATGCGATCGCGCAAAGACTGGGCTGAGAATCCGCCGAACACCACAGAGTGAGTAGCACCAATGCGCGCGCAAGCCTGCATAGCTGCCACACCGTCAATTGACATGGAGATGTAAATGACGACCCGGTCACCTTTTTGAATGCCGATGGATCGAAGGCCATTGGCAATTTGACAAGTTTTGGCCAGCAATTCGCTGTAAGTGATGCGCGTCACTTCGCCGCCATCGGCCTCAAAAATGAGCGCGGTTTTGTTGCCCAAACCTTTTTCAATGTTGCGGTCTAGGCAGTTGTAGGAGGCATTGAGTGTGCCGTCCTCAAACCATTTAAAAAATGGCGCTTTGGACTCATCCAAGACTTTGGTAAAGGGTGATTTCCACGTAATGAACTCTTTGGCGAGTCTGGCCCAGTAGCCTTCGTAATTTGTTTCAGCCTCGTGACAGAGTGCGGCGTAAGCTGGCATGCCTGATATGTGGGCATTTTTGACAAATTCAGCACTGGGCTGAAAAACGGTTGCGCTCATTTTGTGTCTCCTAGGAATTCATTCGTTTTAACCAATGTGAATGTCGTTCTTGGCTCTTACAAAGCCCTGACTGACATGATTCTTTCATTTCTTTGGCAAACTGACAATTGGCTTCAACGAGCCGATTTAAAATCAAGCAATATCTTCAAAAAGTCTGTCATGGCCTCAAACCCCAAAAACCACCCCGAATCCGCTGCACTGCGTCCACTGCCCAAGATCATTTTTGCCAGCCGTTGGTTGCAACTGCCCCTTTATTTGGGGCTCATCTTGGCGCAAGCCGTTTATGTTTTTCATTTTTGGGTGGAGCTGACGCACCTGCTTGAAGCCGTTTTCGGCAGTCAAACTGCTCTTCAAGCACTGGTCAATGGCATTGGTTACAAAGTAGATGCACCCATTACCCATCTCAATGAAACCATCATCATGCTGGTGGTCCTAGCGCTCATTGATGTGGTCATGATTTCAAACTTGCTCATCATGGTCATTGTGGGCGGGTACGAAACATTTGTATCGCGCATGAATTTAGAAGGTCACCCCGATCAGCCAGAGTGGCTAGACCACGTGAATGCGTCAGTTTTGAAAGTGAAGTTGGGCACGGCCATCATCGGCATCAGCTCCATTCACTTGCTCAAAACCTTCATCAATGCAGCCAACTACACAGAGCAAGTGCTGATGTGGCAAACCATTATTCACGTCACATTCTTGCTGAGTGCTTTGGCCATTGCTTACACCGATAAATTGATGTCGCACCACGACAAATCATCCTTACATTGAACCCTCTTGAAAGCAAAAAATGACAACCTTGATTAAACAAGAAGACCTGATTGAATCCGTCGCAGCGGCCCTGCAATACATCAGTTACTACCACCCCGCAGACTTCATCTCACATTTGGCGGCCGCCTACCACCGCGAGCAAAGCCCTGCTGCCAAAGACGCCCTGGCGCAAATTTTGACCAACAGCAAAATGAGTGCCATTGGACACCGTCCAATGTGCCAAGACACTGGCATTGTCAATGTGTTCTTAAAAATTGGCATGGACATTAAGTTCGACAACTTCACTGGCGGCTTGGAAGATGCCATCAACGAAGGCGTGCGCCGCGGCTATAACTACGCCGACAACATGCTGCGCGCCTCCATCGTTTCAGACCCTGAGTTTGCTCGCAAGAACACCCTGGACAATTCACCTGCTGTCATCTTCACGCAAATAGTGCCGGGCAACAAACTCGACATCACTGTAGCTGCCAAAGGCGGTGGCAGTGAAAACAAATCCAAGATGATCATGCTCAACCCTAGCGACAGCGTCATCGATTGGGTTTTGAAAACAGTTCCCACCATGGGTGCGGGTTGGTGCCCCCCTGGCATGCTGGGCATCGGCATCGGTGGCACCGCCGAAAAGGCTGTCCTCATGGCCAAAGAAAGTTTGATGGACGACTTGGACATGTACCAGTTGCTCGAGAAATCAAGCAAGGGCGAAAAACTGTCGCAAGTTGAAAACATGCGCCTAGAAATTTACGACAAAGTCAATGCCTTGGGCATTGGCGCGCAAGGCTTGGGCGGCCTGACAACAGTGCTAGACGTCAAAATCAAGATGTACCCCACCCATGCGGCCAGCAAGCCCGTTGCCATGATTCCTAACTGTGCTGCCACGCGCCATGCGCATTTTGTGATGGACGGCTCAGGCCCGGTTTACTTGGAGGTGCCTTCACTCGATTTGTGGCCCGATGTGAACTGGACACCCAACACCGAAAAGAGCAAACGGGTTGACTTGAACACCCTGACCCCCGCTGAAGTTGCAAGCTGGAAGCCTGGTCAAACATTGCTGCTCAACGGCAAAATGTTGACGGGACGAGATGCGGCCCACAAACGCATTCAAGACATGCTGGCCAAGGGGGAAAAGCTGCCAGTTGATTTCACCAACCGCATCATTTACTACGTTGGCCCGGTCGACCCTATCAAGGGCGAAGCTGTCGGTCCAGCAGGCCCCACCACTTCCACGCGCATGGACAAATTCACCGAGATGATGTTGGCCCAAACCGGCCTCATTGCCATGGTGGGCAAAGCCGAGCGCGGGCCTGAGGCCATAGCAGCCATTCAAAAACACAAGTCAGCCTACCTCATGGCTGTAGGCGGTGCTGCTTACTTGGTCTCCAAGGCCATTAAACAGTCCAAGGTGGTCGGCTTTGCAGACCTTGGTATGGAAGCCATTTACGAATTTGATGTGGTCGACATGCCCGTCACGGTCGCTGTAGATGCTGGCGGCACCAGTGCACACATCACAGGGCCTGCTGAATGGCAAAAACGCATAGCGACGGGTGAGTTCAAAGGCATCAAAGTTGGCGCCAATTGATCCCTTAGCTTCAGGTTTCGTTGGTGTTTTTGACAGCGGCATTGGTGGCCTCAGTGTGTTGCAAGCCTTGCGTGTAGAAATGCCGCACGAGCGATTCATTTATTGGTCTGACAGTGCCTATGCCCCCTATGGTGAAAGAAGCGATGCATTTGTCATTGACAGATGCAACTTCATCACAAAACAATTCTTTGCCCGAGGCAATGTCAAATCCGTGGTGATAGCCTGCAATACGGCCACCGCTGTGGGTATTGAAAGCCTGCGTCTGCAGTTTCCACAGCTGAAGTTTGTAGGGGTTGAGCCGGCCCTCAAGCCGGCCTCTGGTGTTTCCAATACAGGTCGAATTGGCGTTATTGGAACGCATGCAACTTTGCAAAGTGCTCGCTTTGCCAAACTATTGGACAAGGTACTGGCAGATGCTGCACCTGATGCGTGCGAATTTATCATGCAGCCCTGCCAAGGCTTGGCGTTGGCCATTGAACGGCAAACAGCGAACGCTCATTCTGGTTCTCAAGAAGTAGAAGAACTGTGTGCTCTTTATTTAAAAAAAATGGGCAGCTTTGGCCATGCACCTGGGCAGATAGACACCTTGGTTTTAGGTTGTACCCACTATGTTTTTGCGCAAGACATCTTTCGGCAATTGCTTGGCCCCACAGTGAACATCATTTCAACCGGCTCCGCTGTGGCCAAACAAACGCAAAGATTGAGCATGGACTCAAGATTGGAAAAGACATCCAAAGCTGTTTGGGGCAGTGATTTTTTAAATGAGGACCAACCCCAAAAGTCGATTGAGCTTTGGACGACCGGTCCATTGAGCGCTCTAGAAAAAGCTGCGAAAAGGTGGCTCACCCTGCCCCCGGATTGTTGTCACAGGTGGGCGCCTTCGTCCATTTAATTTGGCGTCCAAATTTTTGCACCACCCCAATCTAGGTGAGTGAGATAAACACGCAGGTCAAACTCCCACTGCGCATATTCGGGCGCCATGTGATGGCACAGTTTGTAAAATGACTTGTCGTGTTCCCGAATTTTTAAGTGCGCCAATTCATGAACTGAAATCATTTGCAAAAACGCCAAAGGGGTGTCTTTGAACAACGCTGCAACTTTAATATCGCGTTTGGCTTTGAGCTTACTTCCTTGAATGCGCGAGCTTGTGGTGTGCATGCCAAGAGCGTGTTGAATGACATGAAGTTTGCTGTCAAAAGTGACCTTGTTGATAGGGTCAGATTGCCGCAAAAATTCATTCTTCAGAGACATGACATATTCATACAAAGCGCTGTCTGTGCGAATGCCATGCGCTTGAGAATGTCGCGACAATAACCATGCGCCAAGGCCAGGCCCTTCGCTGATTTTTTGGACTTGTTGCTGCAGGTCCATTGAGTAGGCTTGCAAATATCGAAATGAAATCACAGAGGAATCATAAACGTACCCTACACGGGCACCACAAAGAATGCATCAAGCAACCAAGTATTTAGCGTTTTCAGGGTATTTCAAGCTCTAATTTGGTATGCTAAACAACTCGTGCCTGCCCGTGACTTCCTATTTGCACCATGCCCATTACCTACCCTACTCCTCATAAAAACCTTTCCAATATAGGCCGCACCATTTGGGTTATTCTGGGTATTACCTTGTTAGCAGTTTGGCTGGCAGTCGTTTTGGGTCTCATGTCTTTGCACCAAGACGCCATTCGCAATCAATTGCAAGAAAGCAATAACATCACCCGCGTCTTGCAGGAGCAAACTACACGCGTTTTGTCCATCATCGACAAAGTCACGTTGCGTGCCAACGAAAGTACTTCCTCTGCGGCAAAACCAGACAACGCACTAAGCCAAGTTGACACTGTTCGATTGACCAATGAGTCAGGCTTGTTCCCAGAAATTCTGTCGCAGTTCAGCGTCGTCAAACCTGATGGCATTTTCTTAGGCAGCAATTTAGACCCCTCTGGTGATAAGTCGGGCCGCCCAGACTTGTCTGACCGTGAGCACATTCGCGTTCATTTGCAACCTGAACTGGTTCCAGAAGCCATCAAACGCATTAATGCCAATGGTCTGTTCATCGGCAAGCCGGTGTTGGGCAAGGTTTCCAAAGTTTGGACCATTCAAGTCTCACGCAAACTCGTAGACAAAGATGGCAAATTGGCGGGTGTGGTTGTGGCTTCGGTCAACCCCACCTATTTTCAAGGCGTTTACTCTTTCGTCAAATTAGGTCCCCAAAGCAGGATTGCCCTGGTGGGCGACGATGACATCGTGCGAGCACAAGTGCAAGGTGGCGCACCACAAGGCATTGGCGAAGTTTTCCCATCCGCTCAAAGCGATCCAGCCGATTCAAAATTGGCAGATCAAACAAGTTTCATTCGACGCAATGAACAATCCGCAGACGATGTCGTGGTGTCGCGTCATCTGCCCAACTATCCATTGCGCTTACAAGTCTCCACATCAACAGACTGGGCTCTTAGCAATTGGTATGAAACCAGAAACATTACCTTGGTTCTCACGTTCCTCTTGAGTTTGGGCGCCGTCTCAGCCACAGTTTTCTTTGTAAGGGTTGTCAAAAAAATTCAAATTCAAAGCGAAGAAATTCGAGCTCAGGGTCAACTTCAAGAAATGACCATGGATGCCATGCAAGACGGGGTTCTTCTCATCGATCGACGAGGGCAAATGGTAGAGGTCAATCCAATGGCTCTGGAGCTGTTGGGGCTGCGCAAAGACAATGTCATTGGGCTTCACATTGAGGAAGTGCTTCCAGGCGAGCAAGGCAACCAGTGCATGACAGACTGGTTTGCATTTGACTACCCTGAACTCATGCTGTACCTGGCTCGCAAAATTCAACACGGCAATGGCAAATTGCCCGCCATTCCTATTCCTCTGTTGAGCATCAACGCTGAGGGTCATTTGGTTTGGGCTACGTCATCGGCCTGCGAACTCTTTGGCCTTGATTCAGATGCACCTCAAGCTGATATTTTTGCCTCTGAAACCGTGACTGAATTGAATGTGATGGTCAGCAATAGGCTAGATCGATTAGAGGAAATGCGAACCAAGCCCTACATTGCCGAAATATCTTGGCAAGCAGGCAACTTGTTGCCCCTTAAGTTGCCCACACTGTTGATACCAACCGATGATCTTGAAGCACCCGCCGTATTTTGGATCATCCCCAACTTCGATTCTTTGTCTGCCTATGCAATTCGAATGCTTCACAACCGTGAGTGGCGCATACTGAGGCAAGAAGAAGGCACTATCATTCCAGTGTTGCTCACAGCCTCACCCTTGCTTGACCCCTACAGCCGCCTCACAGGCGCTGTGCTCTCTATGAAAGACGTGCGCGACGTCAAAGAGAAGGAAGAAGAAAACTTGCGCATGGTTAAAAAGATGGAGCAATCGCAAAAAATGGATGCTCTGGGTCAATTGGCTGCGGGTGTTGCACACGACTTCAACAACCTGTTGGGCATGATTCAAAGCCACGCCGAGCTGGTCGAAATGAAAATCGGCCCCGACTCGCCCGCACAAAAGAATTTGAGTGCCATTGTTCAGGCCATTGGCCGCGCTCACAACATTGTGTTGTCACTCAACAGCTTAGGGCGCGACGACAAGAACGACCAACATGGTGCAGAATCTCAAAACCAGTTTGAATTATTGCCATTGCTGGACGAGACGCAATCCTTGCTTCAAGCTAGCTTGAAAGGCATCGATATCAGCTTAGATATTCTTGGTCAATCGCCTGGTCGCATTTTGCTCAATGGCGAGAGTGGTGCCTTGCAACAAGTTTTGGTCAATTTGTGCGTCAATGCCAGCCATGCCATTGGAGAACACCGTAAAGGCAAGATCAACATTGAAACGCGCTATTTACCTGAGGGTTTTGTAGGCATTGATGTATTGGACAACGGAAGCGGCATTCCACCTGAAATATTGCCTCGCATTTTTGAACCCTTCTTCACCACCAAAGGTGTTGGAAAAGGAACAGGCTTAGGTTTGGCTATGGTTCACAGCATCATCACCAAGATGAATGGCTCTATCGATTGTCAATCCGAAATGGGTGTTGGCACCCGCTTCAGCATCAAGCTCCCTTGTGTGTCTCTGGGAGCTGTTCAGGCAACAAATCAGAACGGAACAGCGAAGACTCCAGTGGACGTTTAAGCCGAAAGACTTGAGCTTCCGTCTTCAGGTCATTGACCAAGGCATCAAAAAATACCATGGTTTCCAAGGGAAGCCTTGGCATTGGGAGCCAATCTTTCGGGCCAATGTTGCGAAGTCCAATGACCTCGTCAACTTCGAGCATCAAGGGAACATCACCGTCTGAAGCGCTGTAGACAACACCCATTGAACGTTCACCTTGTTCCTGCACAAAAAAAGAGTGAACCGGTACCGAATTGAGGACCTGTTTTCGCCATTCCACATGCTCACCTTGCCCCCCAACTGGCAAGTCGCTGAGACTCAATATTTCATGAACGCCAAGAGCATCTACCAATAACTGGAGCTTGCCTGCGCGGACTTGAAGAAAAATGGCCATGAAAATTAAGCTGCAATAGGCATGGGTGGCAGTTTTGCCCTTGTGCCAATGTTTTCTGCAAGTCTGTAGATGGCCGGGCCATCGAGAATTAAAACCACACGTCCATCGCCCAAAATAGATGCCCCACCAACTCCTGGCAAAGCGGCTAATCGAGGATGAATGTCCTTTGTAAATAACTCTTGTCGACCCACAAACTCATCGACTGAGACTCCCAATGTGCGTTGGCCGTCAGACAAAACCACCACAAACTTGTGCGGCTCCTGACTGATTTGTTTGAAGCCTAGCAGTTCTTCTAAACGAACAATAGGCAAGAAATTACCCCGCAATGTAATGGCCGTTCGGCCTTTAACGGTCTGCACATCAGACTCGCTGATTTCAACCAACTCAGCCACATAGCGGCCAGGCATGGCCAGTGTTTGGCCTGCAGTGTTGACAAGCAACACTTCTTGAACCGCTGCCGACAATGGCATTTGCATGGTGAATATGGTGCCGCGACCCAATTCGGAATCGAGGTGGATATTGCCACCCAAACGCATCACATTGGTTCGAACAACGTCCATGCCCACCCCCCGGCCGGAGGTTTCGGTCACCACATCGGCAGTGCTGAAACCGGCTCTGAAGATGAATTTCAAAATATCATCGCGGCTCATCAAATGGCTGTCTTCTTCTTTGACCAAACCACGCTCGACAGCCTTGCGCCTGACGCGCTCAGGATCGATGCCCTTGCCATCGTCGCTGACGCGAATCAAAATGCGACTGCCCTGCTGCTCAGCTTGAATGCGAATAACGGCTTCCTCAGGCTTGCCTGTTAGTTTGCGCTCGGCGATGGTTTCAATGCCGTGGTCGGCACTGTTGCGCACCATGTGCAGCAAAGGATCGGCTAATGACTCAACCATGGCCTTGTCAATTTTGACCTCTTGTCCAGTGAGCTCCAAACGAATTTGTTTGCCTTGCGCCTGTGCCAAATCGCGCACCATACGGGGAAAGCGTTTGAACACCAATTCAACGGGAACAACGCGCAAGCCCATCACACTGTCTTGAAGTCGTGACAGGGCGCCTTGAATCAGGGCATCGGTTTCTTGCAAACGCCTATTTTGTTCGTCGATCAAATCAATCAAGCGCTGGAATTGCGGCACTGCAGCTGGATCGGAAGTACTGCTGTCGCTTAAGCGCCGCAGAGCCACAGCTTGTTCGCGAATTCTTTGGTCTGCAATCACGTGAGCCAGTTGGCCGCGAACCAAAACCATCTCACCAATTTGGTTCATGAACTGGTCGAGCATTTCGCCTGGAACACGAATGACATTGGCAGCTGTGGCTGCAGGCGCTGGTGCACGTTTTGTTGCTTCGGCTATTGGCGCAGCTTTTGCAGGGGCTGGCGCAGGTGAATCAGTTGCCGGCTCTTCACTGGACGCGGCATCTTGTGCAACCGGGGATGGTGCGCCGTTTGCGGCAACGACTTCAGTTGGTTTGGTTTGGACAGGCTGCGGGTTGGTCACAACTTGCGTTGGGCTGATCGGAGCGGAGACTTCTTCGGCCAAGACACCTGAGGACTCATCAGCGTATTCAATTTTTCCCGGGCCGCTTTTTACGCCAAATTGGCCTAGCAGTCTGATGAGCTGTTGGTCTCCGTCTAGCTGCTTGAGTTCTTCGTCAATTTGTTCAAAACTGCTCTTGGAAACCAACAGCATTTCATACCAACTCTCCTCCTGCACAAACACTGAGCGGTTCGTAATGATGCGGCCTTTTTCAGAGACCCACGACAGAAATGATGTGGCAATTTGCTCGGAAGATTCTAAGTGAGCAACAACCAAATAGGCTTTTGAGCCGCTGTCGATCAAGTCTTTGAGTTCTCGAGTATTTTCCGAAGACAGCAATTGAGCCAATTCAGGCTGCAAGCCTAATTGAGCATGAAAATCTTCTATTTGCTGAGCCGACATGTTGCTTTCGTTGTCGTGTGCCCAAACAGCATCTTTAATTTGCTGCGACAAACTCACTTGTCTGGAAGCAATCTCCGCATTGAGCAATGGCTTCTTGTCTTTGCTTTGGCAAACATCACGAACAAATGCAACGGCATCTTTGGCAAGCTGCAAAAACTGCTCGTTCAGTTTTAAGTCTGAACGACCTGCGCGTGAATAGGCATCCATCAAAAACAAGGGCAGATCGCAGTGTGTTTCTGGAAACAAAGAAGTGAGGTAGGCCTCAACGCGCGAGAACTCTTTGGCCACCTGTGAAGCCAAGGCCTCGTCAGCAAAGTTAGGCTTGCCTTGCAAAGCTTCAATATTTTCAAGCACGCCTTTCAGAACATGCTCTAGGCTCTCACGCAAAGTGCGATTGAGCACTTGAGACAAAGACTCTCCACCCAAATCTGTGCCCGTGGTTTCGCCCAAATTTTTCAGGTCACTCAAAAAGGCCACGATGGTGTCAACCACTTTTTCGCCAATTTCACGAGTAATGGCTTCATCTTTGGGCAAGGCATCACCAATTTCTTTAATGCGCCGAGTGATGCCCAAATAGCCCAACTTGTCGGAGGCACGCATCATCCAAATGAGCGGGCGTCGCACATCGTTCCCTACAGTCACAATCTGTTTAGCAGCGTCATTGCTTGCGATTGAAAGGGCCAGCTGCTCCAATATGGGCAAGCCATTTTTCAGCAAGCGTAAAAAAATTGACAAATCATCGGGAGTGTCTTCATCGGTACCCGAAGCAGAAATTTTGACCAATTTTTTGGGCTCAGCAGGTGCCTTCTTGAGTGCTGGCTTGGGTGCTTGCACTGATTTTGAATTGCTGCTTGTGGTGCTGTTTGTGGTGCTTGCATCCAATGACGAGGTCTCTACCACGGGCGCATCATTTTGCTTGTCTGGTTCAGGGGCTTCAGCTCCGCCGCCATTGGCTTTGCGAAATGCCGCCTCCAACTCTTTGCACAAAGCGTCGGGCTTCTGTCCGTCAGAGCGTTCCGCCACTGCGATATCACGCAGTCCCTTGATGGCATCCAGTGAACGAAGCAAGAGGTCGACATTGCCCTTGTCTAAGCTGGTCACACCTTCTCGAACCAAACCCAATAAATCCTCAGCGCGATGGGCAACAGCTTCCAGGGCACCCAATTCCATGACACGGCTCAAACCTTTGAGCGAATGGAAAGCGCGAAATAAACTAGAAATTTCTTCCGCAGACAATTCACCGCCATCGGCACGCACCAATAACGCCTCTATGCCCTCAATATGCTCTTCTGTTTCTATTGCATATTGAGCCCATATGGTCTCGATAAAGTCATCTGACATTGACTTGTGCCCCTTTAGCGCTATTTAGCTGAACGAATTCCAAATACCCTTTGCATTGATATTGAAAATATCAAATGCCCAGAACTTTGCGTGAAGCGGTCACAATTTCATGACCCTTCTTGGCATTCAAATCAAGACTCATGGCACCAGATGGCTTGGCAATCACCTCTGCTGCACCCAGTTTTCGAGTTTCCAAGGCTTGCGGAGAACCGGTTTGAGCCACAGAAGACACAATGATGACGGGCACATTGCTGATCAAACGCAAACGCTTGAGACACTCTATGCCGTCCATATGGGGCATTTCAATGTCGAGCAAAATCAAATCAGGGTTGAGTTCTTTGATGCTTTGCAATGCTTCCAAGCCATTGGTTGCCTCGCCTACAACGGCCAAGTCAGGGTCGGCACTGATAATGCCGCGCAACAATGCGCGCATCACAAATGAGTCATCAACAATCAGGATATTTTTCTTAGACATTTAAATTCACCTCAAACAAATTAATTAACAGATGCGTTTAACAAGGCACCGACACCAGCCATGCGACCCAGCCTTGCACCTAGCGCAGCAGGATCTAAAACAGCTGTGGCCAAACCAGCTTCAATCACAGAAGACGGCATGCCGTCAACAATGCAACTATCGGGGGACTGAACGAGCACAGGACAAGCCTTTCGAGTGACCAGCTCTTGGGCACCCACCATGCCATCACGACCCATGCCCGTCATCACGACGGCAACCACAGGACAAGAAACAGTTGCCGCAGATCGGAACAACACATCAGCATTGGGGTGAATGTTGGCCTCGGTACTGGTGCGTTCATAAAGCATGATACGACCCGGAAATGGCTCACGTATGACAGCGTCTGTGCCGCCCTTGATGATGATGACCATGCCGGGTTTAGCTTCCATGCCATCAGAACTCTCAACCACGTTGAGGCCAGTTTCGGTGCTCAGATGTCGCGCAAATCCGCTGGTAAACATGGGCGGCATGTGCTGCGCAACAACCATCGGACATTTCAACTTGCCCATCGCCTTCAAGGTCTGAGGCAATGTGGCAGGGCCCCCAGTAGAGATGCCCAACACGACCAGCCCTGGAATGCCTTGGTTTTCGGTTTTTCGCTGGAACACAGGCGTGCCAGGGTCGATTCTGCTTCTCTCAGGCTTGATACCGCCAGACGAAAAACGTGCGCGCTTTTTGGCCCAATAGCGAAGCTTGTCTACCAACTCGTCGCCAATTTTGACGATGTCAAGTTGTACAAAAGAAGATTTTTTGGCAATGAAATCGACAGCACCCAACTCCAAAGCTTTGATGGTGGTCACTGAATTACGTTCAGTCAAACTGCTCAGCATGATAATGGGCGTTGGGCAGCGGGCCATAATTTGGCGGGTGGCTTCAAGGCCATCCATGACCGGCATTTCAACGTCCATGGTAATGACATCAGGCCGAAGGTTTTCCGCCATTTCGACGCACATTTGACCCGTTCGAGCTTCCCCTACTACCTGGATATCGGAATGACCCTCCACCATCTTGCGAATGGCGATTCGCATGAAAGCGGAGTCATCCGAGATCAACAACTTGATCATACGGTTACCCCGTTTCGGATGTACCAAGGACCGCCATTGCCCAAGCGCTGCTCAAAATATTCCGGCACCAACATTTGCACCGATGCGCCCATGACCAAGACGCCACCTGGCGCAATGGATCTAGCCAACATCGTTTGGACGGCCTTCTTGACGGTGTCATCAAAGTAAATCAATACATTGCGACAAAACACCAAGTCCATGCCCATGACGGGTGGGCGGCTGTTCATCAAATTGAAGCGCTCAAAGCGCACGCAACTCTTAACCCAAGAACGTACCTTGTGGTAACGAACACCTGGCATGGCATTAGAAGGCGCCATTTCCACGTCATCAAACATAGCACGCCAGTGAGCAGGCAAATTGCGGAACGAGCCCATGCCCAATTCTCCATACACACCTTCGCGCGCTGTTCGCAGTGCCTGATTGGACACATCACTGCCCATGACAAACAAGGACCAGCCTTGCTCCAACACCACTTGTCCATCAAGCTGCTGCCTGGCTTTGCCGGCTTTTTCCAAACCGCGCAAACACATGTAGGCCAAGTCATAGACCTCTTCGCCGGTAGAACTGGCGCCAGACCAAACTTGCAATTGACGGTGCTTTTCTCGCGATGCGATGAGATTGGGCAAGATGTCTTTTCCAACCATCTCCATTAAATCGGGATCTCGGCAAAAGTAGGTTTCGTGAACAGTCAAGTTTTCAACCAAGGATTGCCACTCTGGATGCTCAGAAGAACAAGTCCCCATAGAGTTGACCCAGTCACGCAAGATGTTGATGGGCATTTCTTTCAAAATTCGCACCAATTTGCGTTCTACCAAAGTGCCTGGTTTGATGCCAAAGCGAGACTCAACACCCAGCATCAGCTGATTCACAAGTCCGAGTTGAATAGCGCTGTCAGAACGCTCTTTGGGACTGGCAACAGGCTCTGTCCGATGGACAGAATTGGAAACACTGGAAGTTGAATTGCCAAGAGCAGCAGTATTCCCGCGCGCATTTTTTACGGCTGTATTCATCTGCGCAAGCAGATCGTTCATTTTTTCTTTAGTCAAGTTTATCCTTCAGATCTAAGCGGCCCTGGCCAGGGGCTCGAGGGACAGCAAGGAAACCAACTCGCCATCTAAACGACCAACTTCGGTCAAATAATCATTTTGGTTGGTGCGAACAGGCGTGATGTCTTTTTCAGCAATTTCAATCACACGGTCGACCTTGTCAACCACCAAAGCCCAAGGTGCACCCTGAATTCGCACCACCACATAGGCAGATGTGTCGCCGGCAGTTACACCTAGCATGTCCCTCATGTCTAGGACTGGCGCGACCTCGCCCTTGATTTGAACCACACCTGCTAAGGTGTCATCCCCTTCAGGCAGGTTGACCGCTACACCGTATTCTTCTACCCGGTCCACCAAAGACAATGGCAATGCACAACGTTCTCCGCCTAAACGGAATGACAACAAACGGCGAACCGATTTCAACTCTTGCTCTGTGACACCAGCCATGTCGACTCCGTGTTGACTCAAATAACGGCGGAAGATGGCCATGCTTTCGGCCGAAATCAAACCACCAATGGAAACCAAACCCGTCATCCGACTTTCGGAAACATCCATGCCAGGCAGGTACCCTTCTAGCTGCGCGTCGCCACCTGAAATGGCTTGTAAGTTGTCTTTTTCGTAACGCTCAATGCCCACTATGTCAGCCACAGCAATACCGACCTTGGCGCCGTCTACAGCAACAACCAAGACAAATTTAGGTGTGGTTTTTTGTTTGCATTGAAGCAACTCAGTCAAAGACAAGACCAACAAGGCCATTCCGCGAAGTTGCATCAGGCCTTGCACTTCAGGGCCGGCACCCGGCAATGCAGTCAGGTGCTTAATTTCAACAATTTCCAAAACATCGTCCATGTGAAACGCATAAGTTTCATGACCGTCTTGAACCGTCACAGTCGGTAAATCATTTTTAGAAATTTCTGCTGCCCTGGCTGCTTCTGAGGCATCTACCTGCCCCAACAAGCCACTGCCGCCTTCTGGTACGCCTTCAGGCTCCATGTTTTGCAAACCTAGCACCGATTCATTGAGCAACAAAACCATGCCATCGGGCAACAGAAACTCGCCTCGAACCAATGCCTTATCGTCTGCCTCATCATAAAAATTGATGTCTGCAGGCTCAACGCTGATTTTATTAAAGACCCGATCGACCTGAACCACCACCGTGTCTTCTCGAGCAGAGACTACCAATAAATTACCGTTTGGATCTGCTGACCGTTCTCCAAACCCCAAGCGAGCCGCCAAATCAACTTTCAGGTAGACGGCCCCCGCGACATTCACCAGGCCCTCAACATCGGCAGGCGCATAGGGTAGCGGTGTCACTGGCAGTGCATCCAGGACCTTGCTGACTCCAATGGCTGAAAAAGCGAATCGCCCCTTGCCAACTTCAAAAAGAACCAGTTCCATGTCGTATTCCGTCAGATCTTAAATTTATCTATTTCGCGGCGTGTGGAGTCAGCCACCTTGGACAACTCGATCATGCTGGCTGCCAATTCTTCTGAGGCAGAAGAATTGGTATGGGCAATTTTTTCCAAATTGGAAACACTGTTGTTGATCTCTTCCATGGTCTTCGTTTGCTCTTCTACCGCAGCCGAGATTCGCTGCAACATGCCGTCCGTTTGAGAAGAGCTTTGAACAATTCGTTCCATGTCACTGCTAACTTCCCGCACGGCCAAAACCGCACGGTTGGCTTCAGATACAGCCTGCTGAATGAGCAACGTAATTTCTTTGGTACTGTCTGCGCTGCTGGCGGCCAATTTGCCAACTTCATCGGCCACCACCGCAAAGCCTTTGCCGTGCTCACCCGCGCGTGCTGCTTCAATGGCCGCATTGAGTGACAACAAATTGGTTTTGTTGGCAATCTTTTCGATCACATCTGTGATCTTGTTGATTTTTTCTGAATTGCGCGCAATGCCATTCACCACTTCAACCATCTGTTCCATTTTGGCGCGGCCCACATTCACGATGTTGGCAGATTCTTTCGCTTGCATGCTGGCAGATTCTGTGCTCTTTGAAATATCGTTCACAGCGCTAGATGTTTGGCGAATGGAGGTCACAACCTCGCTGATGTAATGCGTTTGGCTTTGAGCACCATCTGCCAATTGACCAATGGCCGTGCTAGTGTCGCTGGCAGCACCCGCGACTTGCTGAGCATTTTCGCCAATATTTCGCATGGCACTGGCCAAAGCATCTAGAGACCGGTTGATGTCTTCCTTGAGTTTCCCCAGACTGCCTTGACCCGTGGCATGCACACGTCGGGTCAAATCACCTCTGACCATGGCATCCATCACTTGAACAACTTCGCTCAAGACTTTGTTCAAGGAGCCAATGGCCAATTGGGCATTCTCAATGATCAGTTTGAACTCGCCTTGATCCTTGGAAGCGTCTAGACGCAAGGAAAAATCACCATTGGCCATGCCAGACATGGCTGTACGCAAAGATTGAACGGTTCTGGCAACATTGGTTTGCGCATCTGCAATTTTGTGCAATATTTGGGGGTAGATGCCCTTCAAACCAGCAGGCTGGGGCTGACGTGAAAAATTACCCGCACTCATGCGGGTGACGACCGTGAGAGATTCTCTAAATACAGCCTCTACTTGGTCAAGGACCTCGTTCAAGCTTTGAGCACACTCAGACAAAGGACCATTGCCTTTGATGTTGGTGACGCGGGGCTCTAATGCGCCATTGGCGGCACCCCGCAAAACTGCTTTCATTTTAAGAAGGAGAAGTTCTTCATTGCGCTGGCCACGAACAGACAAAATCAAGACCAACACAACCATAACGGCCAGTCCAATGGCGAAGTTGGACACACTGTTCAGCAGCAAAGAGGCCACTGCCAAAGCAGCCAATAGAGCTTGCAACCACAAGCCCTTCGCGGGGCTCAACTCAAGCCGACTGAAGAGAGAGAACAAACTGTTCATAGCTCATACCTTTTTCATTCAAATACTGGTGCATCAAACGCGTTGATGCGTCAATGGCATCACGCGTGCCAACACGTCGCTCTTCTTCTAAGAGTTTGCGATACAAATCAACTATCACTGGAATGGCTCTGGCATGGGGCTTGCGGCGAACAGAGTAATAACCTAAAACTTGCCCCGACTCATCCACAGAGGGTGTGATGTTGGCAATCACCCAATAAAAGCTGCCATCTTTGCAAATATTTTTAACATAAGCAAAGATTTCTTTGCCCTCCTGAATACTGCCCCATAACATTTTAAAGATAGCGCGAGGCATGTCAGGATGGCGAATGACGTTGTGCTGAATGCCCAAAATTTCATGCTCTTCAAAGCCAGAAAATTGAATGAACGTTTGATTGCCGTACGTAATTCGCCCCTTCAAGTCGGTCTTAGACACGATGAAGTCATCTTCTCTCATCACAATTTCTTTGTCCGTTGGGACAATGTCTCTTAGGCCCATGCTTGCTTGCTCCTGTTCATGCAATTTGAGGCGGATAGATTGAATAGTTTGGCTGTTTGTGTCATGACATCAATTGGGAGTAGCCAGTCGAGGACCCACAAAAAATGTCTCTACCTGACCTAAACTTTTCACTTCGATCATGCCGCGCGCTTCTAGTTCAAACTTACCGGCCAACATGTCCGCCGTCGCAGAAGATACGTGGATTTTTCCGGGTTGCCCCGTCGACTCCATGCGACTTGCCACGTTCACTGTGTCGCCCCATAAATCGTAAGTAAATTTGCGAACCCCAATCACACCCGCCACGACAGGGCCACTGTGAATGCCAATGCGCATATTCAAGGCGCCATTGGTGCGCTCGTACAATTCTTTCAAAGCTTCGCACATGTCCATGGCCGCCATCACTGTGGCCTCGGCATGGTCATCTCGGGCCTCAGGCACACCACCCGCCAACATGTAGCAATCGCCAATGGTTTTGATCTTTTCAAGTCCATGGCGCTCAGTGATTAAGTCGAATCGCGAGAAAAGATCGCCCAACATCTCAACCAAGGCTGTCGCAGTGATGGTTCGCGTCATCTTGGTAAAGCCCACCATGTCTGCAAACAAGACACTCACAGAGGGGCAAGCATCGGCAATTCTGGCTTCTCCTGACTTCAGGCGTCCAGCAATCTTCTTGGGCAAAATGTTCAGTAGCAATTGCTCAGTTTTTTCCTGCTCCTGGCTGAGTTGCTCGTGTTGACGTTTAAGTTGGCGCATGCGCAAGGCGTTCTGATCGCGCAAATGCTTTTTATCAATGCAAGTGGTAACGCGTGCTTTGAGCAACACGGGGTTGAAAGGCTTGGGCAAATAATCTTCTGCGCCCAACTCAATACAACGCACAGCATCGTCAATGCCAGAACTGCCAGCTCCCCCAGAAATGACAATGACGGGAGGCCAAGCTTGGTAGGGCGTTTCGCGAATGACTTCGAGCACCTCCATACCGCTCATGACAGGCATTTCCATGTCAAGCAACATGAGGTCAAAGGGCTCTCGCATCAAAATCTCAATGGCCTCCTTGCCATTGTTGGCTTCGCGAATATTCCGCAAGCCGACAGCTTCCAAGGAACGACGCAAGCCCATGCGCAACATGACACTGTCATCCACCAGCAAGACGTTGGCACTTTCCAAGCCTTTACGGCCAGTGGCGGCCGCTTCAATGGCTAGCTCAGAATTGTCTGAATCAGAAGAGAAGTTTAAATTCAACGAGGACATCTAGGGAAGATTCGGTGAGACATCAGGCTGACAACAGACTCTTCACTTTTTCAATCAATTGCTTGGCTGTAAAAGGCTTGGTCAGACTGGCATTGGCGCCCGACAAGAGGGCTGAATCTAAGCCAAAACGTGCACTGACCACGCGGCTTCCGCCTGAGATGGTCAAAATTGGTACGTCTGGGAACATTTCGCGCAATTTGGTCACGAAATCTACGCCGTCCATATTGGGCATGACGATGTCAGATATGACCAAGTCAACCTTCTCAGCCAGCGCAAATTGACGCAAAGCTTCTTGACCATCAGGCGCTTCAATGACTGAAAAACCGTTCATTTCCAATATTTCACGCACCCCTTCACGCAGCAAGTCTTCGTCATCTACCAAGAGAATTGTCGCCATGAGCTACCTTTTTAAGTATTTTTGAGTACAAAATTTAAATACAAATTTTTGCTAGTTTACAGATTAGATCACAAGTACTTGTCAGAATTGACTGAAACGGATCTTCCTATTCCATATTGTTACAGAGCATTTAAATTGGTTAATTTAGAGATTTTTGTTTTAGTACCAAATGAAATACCAAGATTTAATTGTTTCGTCATTTTTCTTTTGAAATTAATCAGGATTAACACCAAAGGAACAATTACATAAAAAGCTACAAAACTGATACACAATACCCTCATTTAAGAATTAGCTTAAAGGAATAGTGGTGTTGAAAAATTTAAACGTCGCCAAGCGCTTGATGATCCTTGTGGCCTTGCTAGGTGCACTGTCCATTTTAATTGGTGTCAATGGTTTGAGAAACATGGCTCAAGTGTTGGCCAGTATGCAAACCGTTTATGACGACCGAGTTGTTCCTTTGCGCGACTTGAAGGTCATTGCGGACATGTACGCGGTCAACATTGTTGACGCCTCTCACAAAGTTCGCAACGGCAACATCACTTGGCAAGAAGGCCGCAAAAACCTCGATGACGCTGAAAAAGTGATTGCCGAAAAATGGCAAGCCTATAAAAACACGGTGTTGGTCCCTGAAGAAGAAGCCTTGGTCGCCGAAATTGAACCGATGTTCAAAACAACCAAGGTAGAGCTAGACAAACTGCGCGACATCATGAAGGCGGAAGACAAGCAAGCCATCGCCGAATTCACTGCCGGGCCGCTCTACCCTGCCATAGACCCCATCAGTGGCAAGTTTTCTGATTTGATCGAAGTGCAACTGAAGGTGGCCAAAGTTGAATACGAAGCCTCTACAGAAAACTACAACAACAATCGTTTTTTCAGTATTGCGCTGATTCTGGTGGGATTGGCTTTAGGTATTACTTTTGCCTATTGGATTGTTAGATCAGTCAGCGAGCCTTTAGAAAAAGTTCGCAAAATGGTTCGTGAAGTGGCCAAAAGTTCAGACTTTTCCAAGCGAGTTAAAGTTGAAAGCACCGACGAAGTGGGCCAAACAGCGCAAGCTTTCAATGCCTTGTTAGAGTCTCAACAAAACGCCATCAAAGAAGTAAACAGTGCTGTGGCAGCCATGGCTCAAGGCAACTTTAGCAAACGTGTCGAATCCAATTTAGATGGCGATCTCAAAACGATGAAGGATGCTGTCAACGCCTCCGTCGACAGTATTCAATTGACCATTCAAGATTTGCGAAAAGTCATGGATGCCTTGTCTCAAGGCGATTTTTCAGTGCGTTCATCTGTTCATGTGCAAGGCGAATTCAAGCTCGCCATTGATCAAGCCACCTCTGCCATGGAATCCTTGGACGAGATGATTGGCGGCGTGGGCAGTGTCATGAGCCGCGTGGCGCGAGGCGACCTGACTCAGCGCGTGGTCGCTCAAGGTCGTGGCGATTTGTCTACCCTCAAGGACAATATCAATGATTCATTGGACTCAATGAGTCAAGCCCTTCGCGCCATTCACAGCAATACGCGTCAGGTAGCGACTGCAGCCAACGAAACCAGCAATGCCATTGCTCAAATTTCGGATGGCGCCCAAAATCAAACACACGCCATTTCACAAGTGGCTGCAGCCGTTCGTCAAACGGCCACTTCTGTGGGCGATGTATCTCGCAACACAAGTATTGCAAGCCAAAAATCGCAAGAGTCGATTGCCATCATGCGCGTAGGGATGCAAAAAATGACGGACATGGTTGATGTGGTCAACAGCATTGCCGTCAACTCAGACAAGATCAACAAGATCACGGAAGTGATTGAAAAGATTGCCAACAAAACCAACTTGCTGTCACTCAATGCCGCCATTGAAGCGGCCCGAGCCGGCGAACATGGCAAAGGCTTCTCTGTGGTGGCTGAGGAAGTCGGCAAACTTGCAGCCAACAGTGCCGAAAGCTCACAAGAAATTGCTCAATTGGTTCAACAAGCCGTCACTGAAACCGCCAAGGCTGTGGCCACTGTGCGTGAAGTCAGTGAAGACATGGCCCGCATTGAACTGTCATCGCGCGAAACCGATCAAATGCTGCAGCGTATTTCTGCTGCACTTGAACAGCAAAGCAGCGCTGCTGAGGAAATCAATGCCAACGTGTTCAATCTGGACCGAATTGCAAGCAGCAACGCTTCTGCCGCAGAAGAAATTACGGCCAGCGTGATTGAGCTGTCTAAGATTGCTGACGGCACCCGCCGTGAAGTTGAGAAGTTTTCAACCTAATCAATGACCTCCTTCCCCTTTAAAGAATTAGCAATGATTTCTACCAAAAACTTTTTACCTGCAATGCTGATGATGGCTGCATTGATGGTGCCCTCAATGGGACATGCAGCAGGAGAACGTGCAACCAAGTCAGAGGCAGAATCGATGGTCGCGAAGGGTGTTGCCGCCGTCAAGGCCAAAGGCGAAGCCGCCTATGCTGATATCACAGCGCCTAGCAAAACATTTGTAGACCGTGATTTGTATTTGGTGGTGTATGACAACACTGGCAAGTGCTTGGCACATGGCCAAAATGCCAAGCAGGTAGGCAAGGACTTGATCTCCTTAAAAGACCCCGATGGCAAAGAATTTGTGAAAGAGCGTGTTGAATTGGCAAGTACCAAAGCTAAATTTTGGCAAGACTACAAATTCACCGACCCATTGACCAAAACTGTGCAGCCTAAGCAAGCTTATTGCGAAAAATTGGGCAGCCTGATTATTTGCGGCGGTATTTACAAGCTGTAAATTTGTTCAAGGCTAAGGTGCAATTTTACCTTGGCCAAATTTTCCAGGACCAGGTATGACCGCAGATTACAAAAACATGGGCATTGCGACAAAGCTCATGGCAGCACCGCTGTTGGTAGCGGTGTTGTTGTTGGTGTTTGGTATTTTTAGCTTTGCCAACATGCGGACCCTCCAGTCCAATGTCAATCAACTGCTAGACAATGCTGTGGCAACAGAGCGGATGGCCATGGAGGCAGAGTCTACTGTCAATGCCACGCAAGCAGCAGCTTACAGAAGCTTGGCATTGCTTAACCTGAAAAGCGAGAAAGCTTCAAGTTCAGCGGATGTCATGATGGGTCAGCAATTGGCTTCCATGTTGCAATTGATTCAAGAGATTCAAGACTCACCAGATGAAGGTTTGCGTGGCCTGTTTAAGCCCATGAAAGCCTATGAAACCGCTCTGCGTGACGCCTATGACGCCGCCAGTTCAGACACCAACCTAGGTGCCATGATGATGCAAAATGTAGACAAGGCCTTTGACGATTTAAATGAAAAACTGAACAAATTTGAAGCAGCCAGCCGTATTACCGCTAGCAATGCACAAAATGAATTAAACCATCGCATTAACTTTTTCCAGCAAGTTCAAATGGCATCACTTATGTTGGCTGTGATATTGGGCTTGTTGCTGGCTTACTTTGCAGGACAAAAAATTGCGAATCCCCTGCGAGAAATGCAATTGCAAATCACTGCCATTGAAACCAGTGCTGATTTTTCACAGCGCATCAAGATCCAAAGCCATGACGAAGTCGGCAAAGCCTCGACCTCTTTAAACAGCTTGCTTGAATCATTGCAACGAGCAGTGCAAGAAGTCAATGCCGTGGTGGGCTCGGTGTCGGCAGGCGACTTTAGTCGTCGTGTAGACGCGCCCTTAAAGGGCGATATGGCGGTCATGAAAAAAGCTGTCAATGATTCTGCAGAGAGCATCATGCTAACCATGAATGGCTTGAATGAATTGATGCAGGCCTTGCAGAAAGGTGAGTTTGCCAAACGCGTCAATCTGAAAGTCTCTGGTGAATTTCAACGAGCCCTGACCCAAGCAACAGATGCCATGTATGCACTGAACAGCATGATGAGCGATGTTGGCACGGTGATACAAGGTGTATCCCAAGGCAATTTGAGTTCAAGGGTTCATGCTCAAGGGCATGGTGATTTGCTCACACTCAAAACAAACATCAATTTATCACTGGATTCATTGAGTGCCTCCATGCGCTTGATCAATCAAAATGCGCGCCAAGTTGCAACAGCTTCCGCTGAGTCCAGCCAGGCCATCGGTCAGATTTCTGATGGCGCCATGAACCAAACACACGCCATCAGCCAAGTGGCCGCTGCTGTCAGGCAAACAGCGACGTCTGTGACGGATGTGTCAAGAAATACCGAAGTTGCCAGCCAAAAATCGAAAGAATCTGTTCACTTGGTTCGCGATGGCATTCGCAAAATGAATCACATGGTGGATGTTGTGAACAGTATTGCTGCCAATTCAGCAAAAATTAACAAGATCACGGAAGTCATTGAAAAGATTGCAAACAAGACCAACTTGCTGTCGCTGAACGCTGCCATTGAAGCAGCGCGAGCAGGCGAACACGGCAAGGGTTTTGCAGTGGTTGCTGATGAGGTTGGCAAATTGGCCGTCAACAGTGCCGAGAGTTCTCAAGAAATTGCGCAATTGGTGCAAAAAGCTGTCGAAGACACTCGACAAGCGGTCGCCGCAGTTCACGAGGTCAGTGCCGACATGGCTCGGATTGAGAGCGGCTCACAAGAAACCGATGACATGTTGCAACGCATTGCGTCGGCGCTCGAGCAACAAAGCAGCGCCGTTGAGGAAATCAATGCCAACTTAAGCAGTGTTGACAACATTGCTCGCAGCAATTCTGCGGCCTCTGAACAAATTACAGCCACTGTGATGGAGTTGTCTAAAATTGCCGATTCGACTCACCGTGAAGTAGAAAAATTCAGACTTTGATGTGTCCATGGATCTGACATATTTAGAAACCACACTGCAAAATCTAAGAAAAAAATGGCCTAAGGACTGGCCAGGGTTGGCAGTCGTTCTCAACAGTTCATTGCAAAAACTAGGCTTCGATGACCGTATCAAGTTGCCGGCAAGAGATCAGGCCATTCATGACTGTATTTTCTCGGTCATCGAAGCCATTGAAAAAGATGGCCGTCAGCGCGCAAAGCTCAAACTTGAGCCCAGATACCACAACCGACTTCACTTTGCCGACACTGTTGTGGCACTGACAGTGATGCTGGTGAACTTGCGAAAAGTTTCTGCTCGACCCCAAAGTGAACAACTCAGTCATGAAGAATGGTTAGCGCTGTTAATCATGGTCAGCCATGATTTTTTGCACAACGGTCAAATCAACCGGTTCCGTTCTGAGATTGAGGCTGTCACGGTCAAGGCCCTCGCCCCTTACATGAAAAAACACAAGGTAAGCGCCACTGATCAGGCGCTGGTCAATGACATCATTTTGAAAACAGACCCGGCCTACGTTGCCGAATCTCATCAGCAAATTCAAGGCTTGCCTTTTGATTTGGCTGACCACCGCTGTCTTTTGGTTTTAATTCAAGAGTGTGATATTTTGGCAAGCTCACTGCCCGATACTGGCAAGACCCTGACACAACAGCTTTCGGAGGAATGGGCCGATGTAGCGCCGGACAAGTCTTTGGCGCTGTTGCCACCTGCAGGCAGAATTTTTTTCCTAAAGCGCATGGCTTTGTTTTCAAGTCCTGCCAGCCACGCCATAGGCATTCAACACAACATTGCCCGCCAACTGGCTGACATTGAATTGATCTGATTCATTTCGATCTCACCTGGCTCACACAGTTGCTACGCTGCGGCTTACTGAATCGCTTGAATTTCTTGGTCGATGGCGGCTTGGATACCCAACGCCTTGGACGCTGGTGAGGAGAACGTGATGATTTTCAGAAACCCCTTGCGACCCGCTGGCGTTGCAACCGTTTTGTGCGCTACAAAATCAATTTTTTTCCATTCACTGGCTAAGGCTTCACCCATGCCAACTCCAAAGTTGGTAGAGGCGCTGGCCATGACATCGGATTCGTTCAAAAACACAATGAGCCATTTCAAATCCCATTCAAAAACAGCATTTTTCACAGCCAAGTGATTTTGGGAAACGAGGGCAAAGTCCGATTGAAGAATGCATCGCTCTACCCATTCGCGCCAGACGCCTTCAACACCACATTCATCCATGATGGGGCGCAACAACTTAACGGAGTAGCTTTCTAGCTCTGACTCAAATTGGTTGACACGCCCGTTGTGTCCAAAATCATGGGCTATGCAAGCGAGCAACGCGCAGGCACTCCACTCTGCATTGAAATCTTGGTTCAGTTGCGATTGAATGGCAATTTGAACACTGACTGTGGTGATGGCATCTGCAAAGTGCAAGCGGTTGTGATAAAGGGGTTCTGTCTGAAAAATGTCGTTGGCAAAGGACGCTTCAATTTCGTGGGCCACACGTTCTGCAGCCTTCAGCATCTGCTGTGCAGGCAGTGAGTCTTGATTGCGATCTAAACCAAGGTACCTCACACACTCTTTGAGCACCCAAGGCAAACCAACCCACTCTCCTTGCCACGAGACCCGCAAAGCAGTGTATGAATTTTCCAAACACTGCATCCAACTCTTTTCATCGCGAATTAAATAGCCAAGCATAGGAGCAGTCTGCATGAAGCTGGTCCTTCTATGGCGTCAGACGCAATGAAATAAGAAAATTTTTCACGGAAATGTGATCTTCTTATTTGCTGTATTTGATGGCATTGGCCATGGCTTGTTGAAGCAAGAGTCCCTCCATGATGACAACCAGCAATGGCGAATAACTGATAAGCAATTCTCTGGCTTGATCGTTGCCAATGACCTTGCAGACCGCGTCGGTCTTGGCCCTGATCGATGCAGCTCGTATGCCGCCTTTTAAAATGGCAGCTTCACCAAACGACTGCCCTTCAGGAATCACAGCAAATGCATCACCCGATGCGCTGACCAACTCAACGCTACCCTGTTGCAAAAAATACAGGTGTGTTGCTTGGTCACCTACTTTGCAAATGAATTGACCCGCTTCAAATGTCTCTGTTTTGAAATCGCTCAAGTTACACCTCTTATGGAGTCAGAATGCGCTTGATGATGGTGGCCAAAATGGCCCTCACCTCTGATGGAAGCACGTTGATGATGGAGTCCACTTTATGGAAATCAATGATCTTGAGTTGTATGGAGGTAGCAGCAACCGCTGTGTAACGTGAAGGCAAACCCACCATGCCTTCAGACAAACCCAGAACCGCACCTGGCCCAACGGTGTAAGTTTTGTTTTTGTGCGTAATTTGAACCTCACCACTCACAATGAAAAAACCTTCCTCGAATTGCTCACCGGCTCGGATTAACACCTTGTGTGGCAAGAACATGGTTGCATTGAGCAGGGGGGTGCTAAGCATCGCCACATAGAGCCGCTCCTCGCCTTTGAACTGTCCAGATTGGATGGCCTGCATCCCCTCTTGAGAGTTCAAAAAGTTGACTCCCAATTTGTTTAATTTTTCGTTATCAACTGCAAAAACTGGTCCGTTGCTTGACATTCATAAACCTTTGGTAATAACTGAGCCTGAGGCTGCGTCCTTGTCTGCGACATTTTCGACAATTCTAATCGTTGAATTTATATTCCTGGAGGATGCAGATTGATTTATGTATGGCATTAAAATCCAAGCTTCTCTGCAGGTTGACATTGAGCACTCCCCCCCCACACCTTCAACCTATTCCACGCTGGATTTGGTTTCTGTTTTTAGGTTGGTTGGTTTACACCTTCGCTGCCATGGGTTGGTATTTCGTCAATGACCCTGTTTTCATGGGCAGTTTTTGCAGGTCACCCTAAAATGAGCTTGAGCGTTCAACATCCCGGTTCCAATCACGAAGATGAAATCTTGCAGCCACAACGCGCTGCAGCAGACAGAGTCATGCTGAGCATGATGGTTTTCCTGTTGTTGGTTTGCTTTGTATGCGCCTACTTCACCAGCACCTGGACATTGACTGCAGCCATTGGACTGCCATCTCTGTTGGTGCCATGGGCCATTTACAAAAGCGCTCCAGGATCTTTGGCTTCAAGAATAGCCATTGCCTGTGCCTTGATGGTTTTTTCAGCGCTCAACATTCAACAAAGCCAGGGAATGATAGAGAGTCATTTTGGCATCTTCACACTGCTTGCTTTTTTACTCTACTACCGAGATTGGCGCACCATTGTGGCTGCGGCCGGTCTGATTGCAGTTCATCATTTGTTGTTTGGTTATTTACAAGCACAGCAAATGGCGGGCATCACTGTCATTGAAGGGCAAGTTCACATTGGCACCATCGTTTTGCATGCTGCCTATGTTGTTTTTGAAGCGGCCGTTTTAATCTTCATGGCCACTATTTTGCGCAGAGAAGCTGTTGAGTCTGCATTGGTTGCAGAACTTTCTAGTCAAATCAGCCATGGCGATTTTTCAGTTCGAGGCAAACCTGTCAATGCCGCCGAATCACCGCTCCTGTTCAAAGTATCGCAAATGCAACAATCATTGCAGTCCACGCTACAAGACATTGTGAGCGTCATGACCGCCGTTGCCCAAGGTCACCTTGATCGGCGCGTGACGGTAGCTGCCAAAGGCGATTTGGGCGCCCTGAAAGAAAACATCAATCAAAGCATACAAGTTCAGCAATCTGTGTTCCAAGATATCACCCACGTCATGCAAGGTGTGGCCAACGGCAACTTTACACTGCGTGTGACTGCTGAGGCCAAAGGTGAGCTGAACATATTGAAGCAAAATATCAATCAAAGCATGGCGGCCCAGCAAACAGTATTCCAAGACATCACGCATGTGATGCAGGGTGTTTCACAAGGCAATTTGCAAAGACGAGTCGTTGCACAAGCCCTGGGCGAACTCGACCAACTTAAACAAAATATCAATCAATCCTTGGATGAGCTGCGAAATGCCATGACCACCATTCACGGCAACGCAAGGCAAGTGGCTGCGGCATCAGGAGAGGCCTCCAATGCCATTGGACAAATTTCCGATGGTGCCCGTTCACAAACCGATGCCATCAGCCAAGTCTCTAATGCTGTTCGACAAACAGTCACTTCGGTTTCTGAAGTTTCGCAAAATACCGAGTTGGCAAGTCAGAAATCTCGTCAGTCATTTGTTTTGGTTCGCGCCAGCATGGCCAAAATGGACGAAATGGTCAAAGTCGTTAACAACATTGCTTCCAACTCAGAAAAGATCAACAAGATCACCGATGTCATTGAAAAAATTGCCAACAAAACCAACCTGTTGTCTTTGAATGCGGCCATCGAGGCAGCACGTGCTGGCGAACATGGCAAAGGCTTTGCGGTAGTTGCCGACGAAGTGGGCAAGTTGGCTTTGAACAGCGCGGAGAGTTCACAAGAAATTGCCATTTTGGTTCAGCAAGCTGTCGAAGAAGCTCGCAGTGCCGTGACTGCAGTTGGAGATGTCAGCAAAGACATGTTGGGCATCGAACGTGAAACCCAAGCTACCGATGAAATGCTGCAACGCATTGCAGCTTCACTAGAAGCCCAAGGTACAGCCGTAGAGCAAATAAACTCTAACTTGAACAATTTAGATCAAATTGCACAAAGCAACGCTGCCGCATCTGAGGAAATTGCAGCCACTGTTGTTGAACTTTCTAAAATTGCAGATGCAACCCAACGCGAAGTGCAACGATTCCAAACCTGATGACCAACGGACACACCCATATCCGTTAGGGCTTTGACATTAGATCTTGAACTTTTCAACCTCGTTGCGAGTGGCATCGGCCACACGAGAGAGTTCCATGACAGTTGCCATGATTTCATCTGATGCGGAGGCATTGTTGTCTGCAATTTTGTCCAAGCTGCCTACGTTGGCATTGATCTCCTCAACGGCTGCGCTTTGTTGCTCCATGGCAGCCGAGATGCGATCTAGCATGCCATCGGTTGCATTGGCACTGACCTCGATGTTGCGCATGTCCTCGGCAACTTGCCTCACGGTTTCCACGGCTCGAGCTGACTCAGTAGCAGCTTCATGAACCAACAGTGTAATTTGTTGGGCACTTTCAGCGCTGCTGCTGGCCAACTTACCAACCTCTTCGGCTACCACAGAGAAGCCCTTGCCATGTTCACCTGCTCTGGCTGCCTCAATGGCTGCATTCAATGACAAAAGATTTGTTTTGTTCGCAATGCTTTCAATCACTTCGGTAATTTTGTTGATCTTTTGAGAGTTGGCTGCAATGCTGTTGACCACCTCAATCATGATGCCCATTTTGCTTTGACCACTCTTCACCAAATCAATGGACGCGCGAGACTTGATGCTGGCTTCTGCCGTGTTTCGGGCAACATCCATCACGGCCGCTGTGGTTTGCGTGAGCGCAGCCAAAACCTGCCTCATGGCAAGTTTTTGGTTTTGCGCACCGTCGGAAATTTGTCCTATTGCCGTTGTAAATTCGTTTGCAGCAGTGGCAACCTGGCGTGTATTCAAATGAATCGCTTTCATGCTGCCCGCCAAAGCGTACAAAGACGTGTTGAGGTTTTCTTTGAGGACAGCAAGTTCGCCGCGTCCTTCTCCTTCAACACGAACGGTTAAATTGCTTTGAGAAACACTTTGCATCACGTTGCCAATTTCCCCCAACATTCTTTGCAAAGCGCTCATGGCCATAGTAGCTTGGTCTAGGGCCTGCTTGAACTCGCCTTTGCCTTGCGCATTGGACTGCACATCAAATTGGCCGTTGTACAAGGCCAACATGACTTTGTTCAAACCGCGCATGGTGGTTTGAATGCCGTCTGCGCTTTCATTGACGGCGCTCTTCATGCGCAACAAGTCGCCCTTTAGATCTGAGTGAACACGACCCGAGAAATCACCCTCAGCCATTTTCACTGCGACTGAACTGACCTCTGAAATGGCCTTGTCTTGAGCATCCAACATGGCATTGAATGATTTGGCCATCAAGCCAATTTCATCACCTGATTGAATCAGCACACGTTGCTTGAAATTACCTTTGGATTCAATATCCTCAATGGCAGATTGCAACTGACCAACGGGTTTGACAATGGTGCTTGTAACCCAGTAACTGACATAGGCACCTAGCAACAAACCTATGCCCCCCCCAAGCAACAAGGCATTGCGCGATTGGGTGCTGCCATGAACTATGGCGTCGGCCATGGCATTGGCTTCGTCCACTTGCTCTTGCCTTAATTCATTCAGTACATCACCCAAAGCACTGCTGCGTTTGTCGAAGTCTTCCATCAGAACATTGCCAGCTTCAATGCCTTTGCTGATGTAAATCTCGGTCATTTTTTTACCGAGGTCATAGAATGCATCGAAGTTTTGATCGATTTCTGCCAATTTTTTCAACGCGACAGCATCTTGTTCACTTTCAAACATGGCGCGGAATTTGGCAATATTTTTCTTGAAGTCTTGGGCGTACTTATCAGCTTCACCAAAACTGTCGCGATTGTGAGTGGCTGCAGCATCTTGCAAAAATTGCTGGACCTGTACGACATCCAAAACCATTTGATCAGCTGTCAAAGCAAAGGGCAAGCTTTCCCGCTGAATTTGCTGCGCAGCCTGAAGGGCCTCTTTTTGAAAATACAAAACAACCGACATTGCGGCCAAAAAAACGCAAATCACAAGGCCAAAGCCTGCAGTGAGGCGTGAACCTATTTTGAGATTGCTCAGCAATTTAGAACATCCATTTGAAGCCAAGTGTGACAATGTTTTGTTTGTTTGTGCGGCCTACACTGGTGTCCAACTGCAGGTCGTCCATGACGTTGAAACGAAAGCCAGTGGCAACAGTAGGTTTCTCGTGTTCCAAGCCGAATTTTTCAATGTGAACAGTCACAGGACCGTAGGCACGTTCCCAAGCCACGCCCCATGTACGCACTCTTTTTGAACTGGAAACGTTAAGCGCACCCACATTGGTATGCAAGCTACCCAACGTGGCGTTATTACAAGTAAACAGGCCATTGATGTACGGCTTGGATGACTCGCCATCTGTTTGGGCATAACCCGCCACAGTGCCAAAATTGCAAGCGTTTTCTTGGGTAGGCGTGATTCTAAATTTGACCTGGATGTTTTGAGTTTGAATGCCCGTCCTTTGCTCGCGGGCAATTCCGGCACTCAGTTCTAGGTTGTCTACTGGGGCATAGGCTGGTGCAATCGTCCAAGAACGAACACCGCTTGGTGACCTGGTCCACCAGGCTTCTACATGCCCATCACCCGTGTCATTGACGTTGGCATCGTCAACTGTCAGCGGCCGACCTGCAAAGCTTGAGGTACTGACGAAGAGCGCCATCAAGACAACAAACGCAAAAGAGATGGGGGATAAAGATTTTGAGAACACGGGAAGAAAAAATTAATTGCAATATTTAGAGATTAACGCAATTTCAAATGGATTTTGAAACTTTGGCTAGATTTTGGAGTTAGCCGAGCGCTTTAATTTTTCAGCGAAACAGAAGTCAATGATGGATGGTCAATGCTTTGACGCTTTGATGCTTGCATTGCAAGAAGTTGACCTCGTTGCACATTAACCGGCATCAGCAACAGCCAGCCCAGCAAAAACAGACTTGTGGTGGCTGCAATGGCCAATCGCTGATTGCCATCGGTCAACCACGCAATGAGGCCAAAGCCCATCGGTCCCAAAATACTGGCTAAACGAATTGCAAATGCCCACAGACCAAAGAATTCAGCCAGGCGGTGGCTTGGAATGAACAAGGCAGCCATGGCCCTGCCCGTTGACTGACTGGAACCCATGCATACGCCAGCCAATACAGCAGCCCACCAAAACATTTCTTTGCTGGTACTTAAGGCCGCCAAAACACAAGTAATGCCCCAGCCCCACAATGTGAGCGACAAAGCCAATTTATGGCCAATTCGGTCTTGGGCATAGCCCAAAACCAAGGAGCCAATGAGGGCAGCGATATTCAGTACAAAAATAAGCACCATGGTTTCTTGAGGCTGAAAACCAATGACCTGCTCTGCATAAATTGCCGCCAAGGTAATAGCAACGGCCACACCGCCCTGGTAAGCAACGGCACAAACCAACAATTGCATGAAGTCTTTGTAATTTTTTGCCTCTCTGAACGTCTGAACCAGTTGCTGCCATTTTCCACCCCCAGCGGGACGCGTCACTTGAGCTTGGGCATGTTCTTTGAGGAGCGCGAAAGTGACGCAAGCGGACAGTGCATAAATGGCGGCGGTCAATAGCATGGTGAAAGGCACAAACTCTCTCGCTGTTTGTCCTTGCGCCTGTGCATACAAAACATAGCCAAGGCAAAGGCCCAAGGTCAACATACCGCCGAGGTAGCCCCATGCCCACCCCCAGGCGCTGATTCGCCCCATGGCTTCTGGTTTAGCCAACTCTGGCAAGAATGCGGCGCTCAACGATTCGCCATAGGTATAAAAGCTGTTAGAAATAACGATAAAAACCAATGCCAAAAGAACCTCGCCAGGACCCACCCAAGCCAAGGCCGCAGTACTCAACACACACGCAGCAGTGACCGCCATTAAGAGCTTCTTTTTTGCAGCATGCCGATCGGCCCATTCGCCCATGGCTGGCATGGTGAGCATGACAATGGCATATGAAAAACTGAGGGCGCTGGTCCAAGCCAAAGTAGCCCATTCGGCATTGTTGGCGACAGCACCTACAAAATAAGCTGCAAAAACGGCTGTGATGACAACGGTGGTGTAACCTGAATTGGCAAAGTCATACATGGCCCAAGCAAATACCTCCCTGCGCTTGACGCCAGGATTGAGCATTTGATTGAAGCCCATAGAAGGTCCGCAGGTAAAGGTGATTTGTTAGTGCAAATGGCGAGGTCTGCGACCGCCACCGTGGCCGCCTTGTGGTCCACCACCACTGCCGCGAGGCGGTTTACCTAATTCGAGGGAACTGACCAAATCGTTAAAGCGTTCAGAGAACAACTTGTCGATTTCTTGAACCACGCCGCTCAGTTCGGAGCCGTCAAAATGGCGCTCCATAAGACCCACCACATCTTGAACCAGCAAATCGCGTTGGGCTTGCATGATGGCAGCAGGATCGGGACCAACAAAGACGATTAAAAAGTCGTCTCGAGACTCGGAGCCGCGTGATTCATCTTCATCGTCAAACTCTGCGTCGTAAAAGGTAATTTCCAATTGGGCGCCGGCTGCTGAAACTTCGTTGAGGTTCATACAAAGATCGTCTAGCACTTGGCGGAAATCTTCGTCGCCTCGGGCTGTCCAACAAAGCTGGAGTTTGTGTTCTGCGGCTTCAAAACGAATGCCGGGCTCTTCTTCGTAAAGGCTTTGAGCGCCCTCGGTGAGGGATTTGGCGCCTGCATATTTCCAAAGGGGCCTGGTGGCTTCTTGAAGGGCTTTGAAATCCACGTCGTCTCGCAACAGGATTTCACCATGAACATGAATTTCAAGAGGTGCGCTGAAGGATGTCATGGCGGTCTACTTAGTCGATGGTGCCCCGAGCCGGAATCGAACCGGCACGCCCGTTATTCACGAAAGCGGCGGATTTTAAGTCCGATGTGTCTACCAATTTCACCACCGGGGCTAAAGCTCTATTGTGCCTTCAAGTTGAGCTTTTTTAAAATAAAAAGCCCTCATTAGAGGGCTTTTATTGAGACCAAAGTGGAAGCTCTGAGCTCAATGGTCTCAAGGACTTAGCCGCCTTTTTTGGCACGCTTTCCAGGATTTTTCTTGCTGCGTGTTGCGACGCCGCGCTCTAAACTCACACGCTGACCGCGGCCAGTTGTTGGCAATGTGACGCCAGGCAATGCCTTTAAGGGCGGTGTGTATTTGCGATCAGCTTCGGTAACAATCTTATTGCCCATCAGTGGCTCCAGGAAAAAAAGTTCAAGGCGATATTAAGCCACAGATTCAAGGCGCCTCAGACTGCACACCCCAAATTAGGTCTTATTCTTGCGAACTTTCTTGGAGTTCGCTCAAGGAATTCAAGGCCCTGACGCGTGAAAAACCAATGATGATGGCTTGAACTGAAAATCCTGCCACAACCACCAACAAACAGGCCAAGTCTGAAAACGTCTCGCCCACAAAACCACCGAGTAAAGCACCAAGGGGCCTCGCGCCAGTACCGGCAACCATGTTGATGGCTGTGACACGCCCCATGAGGCTGTTTGGCGTGACGCTCTGACGCAGCGTGGTGGAGGTGATGGTCCAAATGATGGGGCCAAATCCGAATAAAAAATAAGCCAAACCTGCAACTGCCGGGGCTGGCCAAAAATGAGTCAGTGCCATGACCACAGCGGCCAAGACAGAAAAAAGTGGCCCTAACAAAATGGCATTGCCAAATGTCATGCGTGCTACTATTTTAGAGGCCATGAGCGAACCCAAAACCATGCCAGCCCCATAGCACGCCAAAGTAAGGCCCACGGCACTCGAATTCATGCCCATGGTGCGAATGGCATAGGGCACATAGATGGCTTGCAAAACAAACCAAGAAATATTCCAAGCCACAGAGGTGATCAAGATAGGCCTCAACAGTTCGTGCATCCAGACAAAATGGGCACCCTCTTTAAGCTCTAGCCAAGGATGTCTCTCTGGGGCGGCTTGTCGAGTTGGCTCCTTGATTTGATTCAAGAAACCCAGCGCCGCCAATGAAAGCATGAGCGACAACACAAAGGACGTCGACGCTCCCATCCAAGCAATGAGAGCGCCAGCCAATGCGGGGCCACCCGCAAAAGCCATGCTCCTGGCCAACTCCAAGCGCCCATTGGCCTTGGCCAAATGCGCTCTGTTCACCAACGCGGGCACCAAAGAAGGTGCACTGACACTGAAACCCACGGTGCCCACTGCGGCAAAAAATCCAGCAACTGCCAGCATCGGCACACTGATTTGATCGAGCAACAAGCCAGCAATCAAAACCATCAAGGCACCGACCCGAAGCATTTCGGACAGGAGCATGAGTTTTTTGCGCGACATGCGGTCGGCCAACAAACCCAAAGGCATAGAGAGCAGTAAAAACGGCAGCGATTGAACTGCGGCAATGACTCCGATTTGACCGGGGCCCGCTTGAAGCATGAGCACGGCCACAATGGGCACAGCGGCCAAGGTGAGTTGCTCTGCAGATTGCGCCATCAAATTCGAAATAGCGAGCTTGTGAAAAGCGGGCGGGAGTGGATCATTGGGAAGACCATGCATGGCGCCGCCGGGTTCTTTGAACATATTGTCTGATCCTGTTTTGAACTCAATTATCATTGAAACATGAGCATCCTATCCGTCCGAGAATTTTTCAAAGCCAAGCAACTCGATGTGCCCATCATTGAGTTGGAGGTCAGTACAGCCACCGTGGCATTGGCAGCAGAAGCCCATGGCGTTGAGCCCGGTCGCATTGCCAAAACGCTTTCTTTTAAATTGAACGATGCTCGCGTGGTCTTGGTCGTGGCACGGGGCGATGCCCGCATCGACAACAAGAAGTTCAAGAATGTATTTGGCAAAGGGAAAATGCTCGGGCTTGAAGAGGTCTCTGAAATCACTGGACATCCTGTGGGAGGCGTTTGTCCATTTGGGCTGGCCAACCCTTTGCCTGTCTACATGGATGTCAATTTGAAAATCTATGACATCGTGATTCCGGCGGCAGGTTCGGTGAACAGTGCCGTTCGCATGAGCCCAGAAAAAATGGCAGACATTACCCAAGCGCAATGGGTCGATGTCTGCCAAGCGGTTGAGCAACCCGAATAAATCGGGTCGACAACTCATTCAAATTACTTGCCGTACAAATAGTTGGGCAACCACAGAGTAAGCTCTGGCCAGATGTACATCAAGACCAAGCACAAGATCACGATCAACATGTAAGGCATCATGCCGGCAAAAATCTGATTGATGGTGACGTGCGGCGGCGACACCCCTTTCAAATAAAAGGCAGACATGGCCACAGGTGGCGACAAGAACGCAGCTTGCAAGTTCACAAACACCATCACACCCCACAGCATGGGATCGATTTGGAAGTGCGCCAGCAAGGGCAAGAAGATGGGCACAAAAATCACAATGATTTCAGTCCACTCCAAAGGCCAACCCAAGACAAAGATGATGGCTTGCGACAAGAGCAAGAATTGGATGGGCGTGAGGTTAAGGGCCATGACCCACTCTTCAACCAAACGCTGTCCACCCAAAATGGCAAAAACCGCAGAGAACAAGGCAGAGCCCACAAACAACCAACACACCATGGAGGTGGTTTTAGCGGTCAGGAACACGGCTTGTTTGATCTTCTCAAAGTCTAGGGTGCCTGCAGACCATGCCATCAGAAACGCACCTGCTGCGCCCACCGCCGCCGACTCGGTGGCGGTGGTAATGCCAAACAAGATGACGCCCAACACCACGAAGGTCAGGATACCGAGTGGCATCACAGACTTCACCAACATGTTGAGAATTTCATACTGCTCGGCATCGAAATGCCAGTAGTAATAGGCCAGCAAGGCAACGCACAAACCACAGGCAATCCAGAAGCCCATGTAAAAGCCTTCAGGAACTGGTTCAGTTTTAGGCGCATCTGAAGTGTCACCGTCACCCAAGGCTTGAAGCGGCGCATCCGTTTCTTCCGCTTTTGCGCTGGTCATCTCAGCGCCAGGTGGCAATTGCACACCCTGAGATCCGGCACTGCTTTGAACTTTTTCTGCACCAGGCGGCTCTTGCACACCATTGGCACCGGGTGGCTCTTGGAGTCCGCCTGCGCCTGGAGGCTCTTGAAGCCCACCTGCAGCAGGCGGCTCTTTGAGTCCACCAGCGCCAGGTGGCTCTTGAACGCCTGATCGCTCAGCAGCAACGGGCGCTGGAACTGCAGCGGCAGAAGATGCAGCTGCATCGGCAGGTGCTGCTTCCGTTTTGACTGTCTGTGTCGCCACCACTTGTGCAGCGGCTGCGTTATTTTCTTCTTGCGAGTGAATGACCACGTACCACCACACAGTACCCATGGTTGCAACGGTCATCAAGATGGGTACCAAACTCATCAGGAAACTCTTGGCCACAAAACCCCAAGTGACGACGACGCTGTCGGCTGATTTTTTCAGAACCCTTGCAGGGAACACGAAAGCCTGCATCAGTGCAATGAAGAATTTGGGGGCGTAATGATCCGCAATCTTTTGAACTTCGGGAGAGATAGGCGCCCGAGTTTGCTCCACCGGCAGTTTGGGGGCAATTTTGGGATCAATAAGAACCCATCCAATGACGTAGATGAGGTAAAGCGCCGCCAAGAAAAAACCAGGAAACATGGCTGCTGCATAAAGCTTCACAACAGACTGTCCTGCAACTGCCGCATAGACAATGATCATCACGGATGGCGGGATCAGAATGCCCAAGGTGCCGCCCGCCGTGATGACACCGGCGGCCAACCGTGTGTCATAGCCGGCATTCAACATGGGCCGCATCGCAATGACGCCCATGAGCACCACGACCGCGCCAACCAAACCACTTGCAATGCCCCAGAAGGTACAAATGACCAAGGTGGCAACAGCCAAAGATCCAGGCAACTTGCGAAAAGCCAACTGCACGCTGTGGAACATTTTGTCAACCAATGCACCTCGCTCCATGACATAGCCCATGAGCACAAACAAGGGAATTGACAATAAAACGTCGTTGGTCATGGCGCCAAAAGTGCGCTGAACCATGAGGTTGAAAACCTTGTTTTCAAACCAAGGTGCCGAAGGGTCGTAAAAGGCCGAAAAACCAAACACCATGCCCAAGCCCATCAGGGTGAACGCGGTTGGAAAACCCAACATGATCACCACCACGATAAGTGAAAGCATCAAGAGGCCGAGTGCGGGATCGCTCATGCTTGGCCTCCTTTTGCGCGCTGGTGAGCCGATTCTTCAATGTTTTTGGCATTGGCAATGGCTTCTAGGGCTGCGGCTTGGTCAACCAGGGTACTGCCAGCCAACTGCTGCTCCACCACATCAATTTCATCTGCGTCTTTCAGGCGCGGCGTCCAGACTCCAGTTCGAATGCAAACAATGCAACGGAAAATTTCAGCCAAACCTTGCATCAGCACAATGACGCCCGCCAAGGGAATGATTGATTTAAATGGGTACAAAGGCAATGGGTCGGCGTTGAACGTTTGTTCATGGATGGCCCATGAATCGGCTGCGTAATTCCAGCCTGCCCAAGTTAGGGCAATGACTCCAGGGATGAAGAAAATAATGTACAAAACAAGGTCGAGCCATGCTTGTGTTTTAGGCTTGGCACTGCCATAAAAGAAGTCACCTCGAACGTGTCCATCTTGACACAGGGTGTAAGCACCGCCCATCATAAAAAGGGTGCCATACATCATGTTACTGGCATCAAAAATCCAGGCTGTCGGTGCATTCAGCGCATAGCGCTTAAAAACCTCCACAACCACTAAAAGCATAAGCCCAACAATGAGCCAAGCAAATGCTTTTCCAACCCAAGTGCTGATTTGGTCAGCCGTGTGGAGCAATGTTTGCGTATTCATATAAAACCATCAAAAGTAAAAAGACCCATCCAGAACAAGCCTGGATGGGTATTTTACGAAAACAAAAAAGCGCTTAAGCCTTCTTAGGAGCGGGCTTGGAGAAATAACGGTTGTAGGCCATTTTGAAATCGACCATGTAGTCGTTTTGCCACTGACCTGCACGCTCTGCGAAAGCCATTTGTGAGTCCATGACTTTCTTGAAGAATGGATTCTCTAGAGACTTCTTAGCAACCACTTTGTCCCATGCGTCTAACTGGGCTTTCAAAATGGCATCGGGTGTTTTGTAGAACTTGATGCCTTGCTTTTTCATCTCAGCGTAGTCTTTAGAGTTACGGTCGATGGCTTTCCAGCTCATTTCGGCTGAAGACGCTTGAACCGCATAGTCAATGATGGACTTCAACTCGGTTGGCAATGCATTGAGCTTGCCTTTGTTGAACAGAATTTCAAACTGCTCGCCGCTTTGATGGAAGCTTTGCAACATGCAGTTTTTAACCACATCTGGGAAGCCCAATACACGGTCTGAAGACGCATTGTTGAATTCAGCCGCGTCAATCAGACCACGATCAAGGGCAGGCACAATCTCGCCGCCTGGCAAGGGGTTCACTGAAGCACCCAGTTCTGTGAAGATATCGACAGCCAAACCAACGGTACGGTACTTCAAGCCCTTCAAATCGGCTACTTTGGCAATTGGCTTCTTGAACCAACCCAAGGGTTGTGTCGGCATGGGGCCATAGACATAGGAAGCAACGTCAATGTTCAGTGACTTGTAAATTTCTTCGAGCAGCTGTCTGCCGCCGCCATAGTTGTGCCAAGACAGAACCATGTTGGGATCCATGCCGAATGCAGGGCCAGAACCCCACAAAGCCAAAGCAGAGCTCTTGCCATAGTGATAAGCCAGCACGCCATGGCCGCCATCCAAGGTACCCTTGTTCACGGCATCCAACAATTGGAAGGCAGGAACCACAGCACCTGATGGCAAGACTTCAATTTTCAAACGGCCACTGGCCATGTCGTTGACTTTTTTAGCGAAGTCATTGGCATATTCGTGAAAAATGTCTTTGGCAGGCCAAGTACTTTGAAATCTCAAGCTGACGGTGTCTGCTTTGGAAATCATGGGCGCTGCAAGCGCGCCCGCTGCCACAGCGCCTTTTAAAAGGCCGCGGCGAGAAGAGGAAGTTTTCTTTTCTGTCATGGTTATCTCCTAATGGTAAATTTGAATAGCAACCACGCATAATGCAACCAATCAGCCGCACAAACGCTTAGGGAAAACACCAAATTAAATACAATTTGTAGAAGATTGTCACAAAAATAACACGAAAACCCCCACTGGAAAACAAACAATAGGGACTCGTGTTAACCGCTCATTCCAACAACTGAAAGATGACTCATGGAAGCTCAAGATACCGCTGAACTCATGGAGCAAAAGCCTCATGCCGATCAAAATCAAAATCGCTCTGCTCTGACCATTTCGATTCTGGCCATGGTTTTGGCCATTGCCAGTTTGGGGGGTTCTAACGCCATGAAAGAAGCCACCCAAGAAAACATCTTGGCAGCCAACGCTTATGCTTTCTACCAAGCCAAGAACATCCGTCAAACTTCGTTCAAGCTGGCCGCTACCGACTTGGAGTTGCAGCTGGCGCGAGAGCCCAACATGAACGCCACTGCCAAGGCCATGTTTGAGAAGAAAATTGAAGATTACAAAAAAACTGCTGACCGATACGAGTCAGAGCCAGAAAACAAAGAAGGCAAAAAAGAGCTCTTGGCCCGCGCCAAGGCCCATGAAGCCACTCGAGACCACGCCATGCGGCAAGATCCTTGGTTTGACTACGCTGAGGGCGCTTTGCAAATTGCCATTGTTTTGCTATCGGTATCAATCGTCGCCTCCATGCCTATTTTGTATTGGGCAGGTACCGTGTTGGGAGCTCTCGGATTTGTGAGCACTGTCAACGGCTATTTCTTATTTTTCTAAGTCATTCATGGCTACCCCCGCAAGCAAGTCGAATGCGCTTCAAGAAGCCATTCATTTCATTGAGCGATGCGAAACGCCCTGGTCGCGCGACACGACAAGCCCTTGGGGTATTCACGATGCAGATCCGCCGCCCTACAACCGTTTGTTTGGACCGGTTCATGGGCGAGGCCCAGTTTCTGGAATTCTTTTTCACAAGCATCAAATGCTTGCTCAATGGGGTGAGCCCCACAAAGCCGATCTCACGTTCAGTGTGGCCAAAACCTATCTGGCATTGTTGGCGGGGCTAGCATTTGATCAGGGTCTCATCAAAGATGTGCACACGCCTGTGGCTCAGCAATGCCCGGGCATTGGTTTTGAAGGCGCGCGTTTGTCGCGCATTACTTGGCACCACCTGCTTCAACAAACCAGCGAGTGGGAGGGCACCTGTTTAGGCATTCCAGAACAAGTGGATCGCTACCGCTGGCTAACTTACCAAACCGGCCAAGCCGATGGCAAAAAAGGCGACCCCAGGCCCTTGGGCGAGCCAGGGTCCAGGTTTGAGTACAACGATGTTCGAATCAACCAACTCTCTTTGGCCTTGTTGCATTTGTTCAAGCGCCCACTGCCCGAAGTATTTGAAGAGTTTTTCCGAAAGCCTCTGGGCTGTACCGATGAGTTTCAATGGGTGGGCTACGAACAAGGATGGACCGAGGTCAACGGCCAAAGTATGATGTCGGTTCCTGGGGGCAGCCATTGGGGCGGCGGCGTTTCGATTTCGGCCATAGACCAAGCCCTCATTGGCTTAATGCTCATGGGCAATGGCACCTACAAAGGCAGGCAAATATTATCAGCCGAATGGCTTGCCATGATGCAGCAGCCCTGCATTGTGGCGCCCTACTATGGCTACCTCATTTGGCTTAACAACGAGGGCGCATTGTTCAAAGATGCACCACGAAGTTCTTGGTTTGCCATTGGTGCAGGCTCTTCCATCACATGGGTTGATCCAAAGCTAGAACTTGTTTGTATCCTGCGCTGGATTGAAGCCGACAAAACCAATGACTGTATCGCGCGCATTCTGGGAGCGCTGTAGGGTATTCAATGCCCCTTCATGCTTTGACCGAATTTAAATAAAGTGAGGCCAGTTCTTCTTGACAGATCAATTGAACCGCATTGGCTTTGGCAAATTGCAGTGCAACGCCTGTTGGCAAGCTCAGGCTGATGCAAGCGGCATAGTCTGCATCTTGGGAAATTTGCAAGGTTTTTAAATCGCGAAGAACTTCAACCCCCAAGGTGGCAGCCTTCCAGCGTTTGCAACTGACCAAGGTGATCTTGCCTGACTTTTCCAACCGAAAGTCTGCCGATCCCAAGTTCAAACGAGTCACCTCGAAACCTTGCTGCACAAAGGCTTTCGCAATGGTGGGCAAAAACGCCTTCACAGACATGTTGGCCAATGCCGTCAAGGCCAAGTTGACGCTTTCAGGCGAGGGTTTGTTGCGCTGCTTCCAAGCTGCCAGCACGCCCAATACACAGAAGGGTAGCCCACTGAGCATGCCGACCACACGCAAGGTGTCGGGCAAAAATACACGTGCTAATAGTGCCAAAATGGCAGCGATCAGAAAACTGATCCACCAAGGCGACCGCAACAAAATCGCAAACAGCGATTTCTCTGACATGTTGAATTTCATTGCGCGATTCGCCTAGGCAAATTCACTCGACATGAGACGGGTTGTGAGTCAGCACTGAATTATTTGGCAAACAAACTGGCGGGGTTTGCAAATGCTTTGAATTCGACGGCATTGCCGCAAGGGTCAAGGAAGAACATGGTGGCTTGCTCGCCCACTTGGCCTTTGAAGCGAATGTGCGGTTCAATGACAAATTGGATCCCCGCTTTTTTCAGCTTGTCTGCCAATGTTTCCCAGTGACCCATTTCCATGACCAAGCCAAAATGGCGAACTGGCACATTGTCGCCATCAACTGCGCTGGTGTTGTGGTAACCCGCCTCTGAAGGACTGAGGTGAGCCACAATTTGATGTCCATAAAAATTGAAGTCAATCCAGTCATCGCTGGAGCGACCTTCAGGGCAGCCTAATAAATCGCCGTAAAAAGCCCTTGCTTTGGCCAAAGATGTGACGGGGAATGCGAGGTGGAAGGGTTGCATGAGATTCTCTGATCAAATTCAAAAAGACAATTTTGCCTCAAACCCGGGGCTATTGGACCATGCCAGCCTAATCAATTGTCACAGGCTTAAGTTTTCAAAGTTCGGTTGAACAACTCAAGCGTTCTGGTCCAAGACAAATCAGCCGCAGTCTGGTTGAATCTTGGTGTGGAGTTATTGTGAAAGCCGTGCTGCGTTCCGGCATAAAAATGGGCCTGCGCTTTCACGCCCTGAGTTTTTAAAGCGCCTTCAAAGGGAGGCCAAGTGACATTGATTCGAGGGTCTGTTTCGGCAAAGTGCAACACCAACTCTGCCTTGATTTTGCTGACTTGATCTGCCGGCGCTGACACACCGTAGTAAGGTGCACCGGCCTGAACGTTATCACCTAACTCTGCCGCCAAGGCATTGGTCATTCCGCCGCCCCAGCAAAATCCGGTGACACCCAATTTGCCTGAAGACAAGGGATGGTTTTTAAGAAACACGGCACCATTCAACATGTCAGTTTGTAGTTTGGCAGGGACCAAGCTGTCTTGAAGCCGTTTGCCTTCTTCGTCATTGCCAGGGTATCCGCCCAAGGGGTAAAGCCCATCAGGCGCCAAGGCCAAGAAGCCTGCTGCTGCGAGGCGCCGTGCCACGTCTTCAATGTACGGATTCAAGCCACGGTTTTCATGAATGACGAGAACGGCAGGAAATTTGGTGACTGTGGTTGACACAGGCTGCACCAAATAACCCCTCATCTCGCCCGAGCTACCGCCAGGTGATGCATATTTCACATAGCTGGCTTTGATGCGCGCGTCTGTGAATGAGATGGTTTGTGCATTGGCATACCTTGGAAACAAAGCTTGCGCCATGGCCATCCCCCCCACAACTGTTGCGGCGGCTTTGGCTAAAAACTCGCGCCGATCCATGTCGCCATGACAATACTCGTCATACAGCGCGTAGATTTTGGGGTCAATTGCTTGCGTTGGCAGTTCTTGGGACATTGTTGGCTCCTGACAAAAACCGATGTTAATGCAAACTCAATGTCTCTGCAGATTGCTGAAGTCATGTGAATGTGTCATTTCTCAAATGGTCATTGGAATTTTTATTATGATCCCCGTCATCAACTTCATTGACACATCAAGTGGCCGCCCTTCCCTCTCATTTAGAAAAAATTAACTGCTGGCAGTGCAAGCATTTTGCGACAAGCTGGGATCCTAAGATGCCCTACACATGCAAGTTGTTGGGGTTTAAATCTCAAATTTTGCCAAGCATACAGGTCATGAATTCAGATGGGCGTCCCTGCTTAGGATTTGAAGCCAAGCCAGCGGCTAAAACCAAATAAGCCCTTTATGACACGATCCATTGACAATCAACCCCATGCTCACAGTGCCAGCACGCAGCACATTGTCATTTTGGGTGCGGGTGCAATTGGGTGCTATCTCGGTGCTTGGCTTCACACCACAGCTGCACAGGTCAGCCTCTTAGGCCGCCCTAGGGTTGCAGAAAGAATTAGGCAACATGGTTTAACTGCATCAGATTTAAACCAAAGAAAAATCAAATGGAGTGCCTCGGAAATTAGTTTCAGCACAGACCCTGACGTTTTAAAAACGGCTGATTTAATTGTGGTCACTGTAAAAAGTGCAGACAGTCCTGAAGCCGCCAAACTCATTGCGCAACATGCAAAGTCTTCTGCCTTGGTTCTGAGTTTTCAAAATGGCGTGGGCAATGCCATGGTTTTGCAACACGATTTGCCTGGCATGACCGTTCTCAGCGGCATGGTTCCTTTCAACGTTGCAACTTTGCCAGAAGGCCGTCTTCACTGCGCTACGGAGGGGCAACTGTGCGCAGAAGATCACTCAGCGCTTCAAGCTTGGTTGCCCCTGTTCAACGCATGCGGTCTTCCTATTCAACTTCACACGAACTTTGAACAAATTCAATGGGGCAAATTAATTTTGAATCTGAACAATTCAGTCAATGCCTTGTCGGACATGCCCTTGAAGGCTCAGCTGTCAGATCGCGCATACCGTCAATGCTTGGCTTTGCTGATTGAAGAAACCATTCAAATTTTAAAATGGGCTGGTATTCAGCCTGCCAAAATATCCAAGGCACCCCCAGCCTTGCTGCCCTTTTTAATGAGAGCACCCAACTTCATATTCAGGCGCTTGGCAGCTGGCATGCTCAAGATGGATGAGAACGCTCGATCGTCAATGTGGGAAGACCTGCAACTGCAGCGCAAAACTGAAGTCGATTACATCAATGGTGCCGTGATCAACTTGGCGCATTCACTGGCACAAACGGCACCTCTCAATTCCCGCATGGTGTCACTTGTTAAAAAAGCAGAAGCTGGTGAATACAGACCCAAAGATGGGCATCAATTATTGAGTGATTTGTTAAGACCCCAAACTTCACAATAATTGACTTAGATCAAACCAAACCCTTTGAACAAGGCTTTGTTGGGTGGCAAAACTGAATCGCGCGTTTAACATGAAGCGCATCATGTCAACACTTCAAACCACCCAGCCATTTTGGAAAAAGAACAGCCTCAAAATCATTGCCATTGTCGCGCTACTCGCAGTGCTTGGGGTGTCTGTTCAGCGCTGGGGTTTTGGGCCAGAGGTCGATGCATTCAGGGTTGAGCAAAGAGATTTTGTGCAAACGGTCGTCGCCAGTGGGCACGTTGAAAACGCACACCGCGTGGACATTGGGGCACAAATCACAGGCACGGTCAAAAGCGTACCTGTGGCAGAGGGACAAACGGTTCAAGCAAAGCAGATCTTGATTGAATTGGAAAACACAGAACTCCAAGCAGGCCTGCAACAAGCTGCGATCAATGTGCAGCAAGCAGCAGCCAAGCTGAGGCAGTTGCGAGAAGTACAGACACCTGTCACTGAGCAAGCTTTAAAGCAAGCCTTGGCAACACAAGAAACGAGCCAACATGCGTTGCAAAGATCGCAGGAGCTTTATGAAAAAGGCTTCACTGGACAGGCCGCTTTAGACGAGTCTCAACGCATCGCAAAAGTGACCCAATCGCAAGTCTTCAGCCTGAAAGATCAAATGGCCAGCTTGAAGGAAGGCGGCAGTGAGTCTGTTTTAGCGCAAGCCAATCTCTCTCAAGCCAAAGCCGGATCTGAACTGGCAAGGGCCAGGCTGCGTTATGCACAAATCTCTGCACCTATTTCGGGCACCCTCATTTCTCGAAACGTAGAACCCGGCGACGTGGTGCTAGCTGGCAAAATTTTGATGGTGCTCTCCCCTGCAGGCGCCACTGAATTGGTTGCGCAGATTGACGAAAAACATTTGAGTCAGTTGACATTAGGACAAGCGGCCACAGCCTCAGCAGATGCTTATAGCAAGGATCAATTTACGGCAGTTCTTTCGTACATCAACCCAGGGGTTGATGCGCAGCGGGGCTCCGTCACGGTCAAACTCAAAGTTCCTCAAGCGCCCGCCTACTTGCAACAAGACATGACGGTGTCTCTTAACATTGAAGTGGCCAAGCGCAGTCAGGCTATTTTGGTGGCCACTGAAGCTGTTCAAGAAATTGAAAAGTCCCCTTGGGTTTATGTGATCAAAAACGGCAAAGCGGTTCGGCAACCCATTCAGATAGGCCTGCGTGGTCCGGGCTACTGCGAGGTGCTGCAAGGCCTGCAAGCCCATGAAGTGGTCATTCGAAATGCAACAGGCATTCAAAACAACGCCCGTGTTCGAATCAAACCACTTGCTGTCCAACCATGAGCGCTCATCCGGTTTCTTCAGAGCAAGGAATTGCGCCATGGATTCCCTTTGAATGGCTTGTTGCGCTGCGTTTTTTAAGGGAAGGCCAGGTTCAGACCTTGTTCATCATTGGTGGTGTGGCCATTGGAGTTGGCGTGATTGTTTTCATGTCGGCTTTGCTAAGTGGCCTTCAAGCCAACTTTGTCAAAAGAGTCCTCACTGGCCAAGCTCATATTCAATTGTTGCCCCCCAAAGAAATTTCAAGGGTGTTGCCGCTGGGTGCCCACAATGTGTTGCAAAACAGCATCGTTCAAGCCCCTCTGCAACGTGCCAAAAGCATTGACCAATGGCAAAGTTTGGAGGCTCAAATTTTGAAGCTGCCGGAAATCAATGTGGTGTCACCTAACGTTTCTGGCTCTGCACTGGTGGTCAGAGGGGAAGCCAGCCGCGCCATTAGCGTGTTGGGCGTTGATCCCAATTTGTATTTTCAAATTGTGCCCATGCCTGAGAAGATAGTGCACGGCAATGCCAACATGACGGTCAACGACATTTTGATTGGCACCGAACTCGCCATTGATTTAGGTTTAAGCGTCGGCGACAAGTTGCGTGTCAGTGCTGCCAACGGCAATGCCAATACATTTTTAGTAAGTGGTATTTTTGATCTTGGCAACAAAGCTGCCAACTCGCGCACCACGTTCATTCCCCTTAGGGCCGCTCAAAGTTTGCTGGGCTTGGTTGGAGGGGTGACGTCTTTGGACATGACGGTGCGAGATGTTTACGCCGCAGAAGCTGTGGCCCAAAAAATTAGTGCGCAAACAGGCATGCAGGCAGACAGTTGGATCAAAACCAATGAGCAATTTTTTACAGCAGTCAATGCGCAAACCACGGCCAACACGGCCATTCGAATGTTTGTCGGTTTGTCCGTTGCATTTGGCATCGCCAGTGTCTTGGTTGTTTCAGTGATTCAAAAGTCGCGTGAAATTGGTATTTTGCGAGCCATGGGTGTGACGCGAGGTCAAATTCTCCGCATCTTTTTATTACAAGGTGGCTTGCTCGGATTTGGCGGTTCGCTGGTCGGGTCATTGTTGGGCTTTGCAGGCTTGGTCATTTGGCAACAAGCTGAAAAGAACCCCGATGGCTCTGTCATGTTTGCCATGAAGCTAGAGCCTTCTTTGATCCTCATTGCACTCGTCTTGGCCAGTGTCACGGGGCTCATTGCTTCCTTTGCGCCCGCTCTGCGAGCTGCTCGTTTAGATCCTGTGGTGGCCATTCGTGGATAAATTGACACACACAGACTGGGTGGTCGAACTCAGAGAAGTATGCAAATCGTTCAATGTGGGCAAGCCCAACAACATTGAAATTCTTCACAACATCAATTTGCAACTGGCCCGTGGTGATTTTTGTGCAGTGATGGGGCCCTCTGGGTCTGGCAAAAGCACCTTGCTCAACATCATTGGTTTGTTGGACAGGCCCACCTCGGGCCAACTGGCCATCAATGGCGAAGATACAACTCAATTGGACGACCATGCGCTCACTCGCTTGCGAGGGCACGCCATTGGCTTTGTCTTTCAGCACCACCACCTCTTGAGTGCATTTACTGCCTTGGAGAACGTCATCATGCCTATGATGGGTTCGAACGGGTTTTGCACGGCCGAAATGACGGCCCATGCCAAGAGTTTGTTAGACAGCGTTGACCTGTTACCCATGTGCCACCAAGCCTCTGGCAGCATGTCAGGGGGCCAACAACAGCGGGTGGCGGTTGCGCGCGCATTGGCCATGAACCCCACCCTTTTGCTGGCCGATGAACCCACGGGCAATTTGGATACCAAAAGTGCAGATGCTGTGTTTGAATTGCTCAGACGTGTGAGCACAGAGCAAGGAACCTCGGTACTTTTTGTAACGCACAACCCACAATTGGCCGCGCGATGCGACAAAACCATCCAAGTCGTGGACGGCCGAGTGGTTTAAGCCCTTGAAACTGGGGTTTATCCTCCCATGGCCCGTTGATCGAGTGCCTAAAATTTGGGAATGAACGAACGACTTTCCCAAATTTCTTACGACGACCTGCCCGCTTCTGTGAAGCCCTTGGCAGATGACATTCTCAAAGTGTCCAGTGCAGCGCTTGGCGGGCCCTACAACGCCTTGTTGCGCAGCCCCGAAATGGCCCGAAGGTGTTTTGATTTTTTAGATTACCTCAGGTTCCGAACCTCGGTCAACAAGCGACTGAATGAATTTGCCATTCTGATTCAAGCACGTATTTCGAATGCGCAATATGAATGGTGGGCGCATGAAACCATTGCCAGAAAAGCAGGCCTGTCCGATGCGGTCATGAAAGATTTGCAAGCCTGCAAACGACCCACCAGCATGGCAGACGATGAGCGCTTGGTTTATGACTATTGCATTCAACTGAGTTTGAATCACCGAGTGCCCGATGCTCTTTGGCAGGAGGCAGTGACCGCCATGGGTGAGCAAGCCGTCATTGACCTCACAGTTTTGTCGGGCACGTACGTCATGGTGTCCATGCTTTTGAATGCCACTCAGGTGGGCATTCCAGGTGATGGCGCATTGCCGCTTGAAGTTTTAGAACCCACAGACATTAGAAAACGTTTGCTCGCTTGATTGTTTGTTTGTTTCATTCAATCGTTCATTCACATGCGAGCGTTCCACTCAAAACCCAAAGAAAAATACAAGCCATGAAACTGAATGCACACATTTGCAAAGCACTTGTTTTAGCCCTGAGCGCATGGGTCACAGCTTGGACAGGACAAGCCTGCGCTCAAGACTTTCCCAACAAGCCCATTACCATGATGATGCCCTACGCTCCTGGCGGTCCAGGCGACACCATCACACGCCTGTTTGCGGGCTCCATGCAAAAGATCTTGGGCCAACAAATTGTGGTGGACAACACGGCAGGTGCCTCGGGTGCCATTGGAACGGCCAAAGTGGCACGGTCCAAGCCAGATGGCTACACCCTGCTCATGATTCATGTCAGCCACGCGACCAACTTGGCCATGTACAAGAACTTGAACTATCACCCTGTTGATGATTTTGAGCCCATTGGTTCGGCCACCAGCGGCCCCATGGTCATCGTGGCGCGAAACGAATTTCCGCCGAAAGACTTGAATGAATTTGTGGCCTACCTTAAAACCAATCAGAAAAAAGTCAGCTTGGCCCATGCAGGTGTGGGCTCTGCCTCTCACCTTTGCGGTTTGATGATGATGAACGTATTGGGTGTTCAACTGAATGAAATTCCTTACAAAGGCACTGGCCCTGCCCTGACCGACCTCATGGGCGGCCAAGTTGATATTTTGTGCGATCAAACATCGGGCACGGTGCCTTCCGTGAAGAACGGCAAAATCAAAGCTTACGCCGCAGCAGGCAAAAATAGATTGCCCTCTTTACCAGAGACACCCGCAATTGCAGAAGCTGGCGTGAAGGGCTTTGACATCAACATTTCTTTTGGCCTTTATGCACCCAAAGGAACACCCAAACCCGTTTTAGAAAAACTCACGGCTGCTTTGCAAAAGTCTGTCAGCGATCCCGATGTCATCAAGCGCTTGGATGGCATGGGTGTTTCAGCCGTGAGCGTTGAACAGGCTACGCCAGCAGCACTCAGGGCGCATTTGAAAAATGAAATTGACACCTTAGGCGGCTTGCTCATCAAAGCAGGTGTGCAGGCGAACTGAACTTTCTAAATTGATTGAACGAGAATCACACGATGACTATCGACAGAAGAAAATGGTTTGTAGGCGCTTCGTCATTGCTCCTTTCAAAAGCACTGTTGGCACAATCAGACGGTGCGCATGGCTCACAGGGTCATCATGGCGCTCACCCGGCTCTTCCAAAGGCAAATCCTTCTTCTGAGCCTTACGCCAGACTACAAGGTGGCGTGCCGCACCACTTAACCGCCGATCAAGAATCTCAACGCTCTATCAGCAGCCCTGCACCAAAGGGCCCTGCAGGTCGTTGGATCACAAGGGCTTCATTGCCAATTCCCCGCAGTGAAATGGCATGGGCCACAGAATGGGCAGGCAGACTTCACGTTATTGGCGGCTATGGAGAAGGACGCGTCGACAGGGGCTACCACCATGTCTACGAACCCAAAGCAGATCAATGGCATTTGGCGGCTCCACTGCCTCGTGGCGCCAACCATGTTGCCGTGGTATCCCTAGAGGGTCGCATTTACGCGTTTGGCGGTTTTATTGAACAAAATAGAAATCCAGACAACCATGCTTATGTTTACGAAGTTTCGCAAGACAAGTGGACCTCGATTGCACCCCTGCCAAGACCCAGAGGTGCGGCTGCCGCGGTTGCATTGAATGGCAAACTGCACCTGATTGGCGGCGCTTCGTCGCCAACAGATGAACGTGCAAGCGTGGGTTGGCATGAAGTCTATGACCCCAAATCAGACCAATGGACTCGCAAGAAAGCCCTGCCTGGTGCTCGCGACCATGTGGGCTGTGTGGCTTACAAAGGCAGAATTCACATCATTGGTGGGCGCTTCAACACCTTTGAATACAACACCGATTTGCACCAGGTGTACCTACCCGAAAGAGACACTTGGGAGCTCTTGGCGCCATTACCAACAGCGCGTTCTGGGCACGGCTTGGTGATCTACCGTGATCGTTTTTACGCCATGGGCGGTGAAGGTGGCATCATCAACAAACCCGGTCAACAAACCGTGTTTGGGCAAATGGAAAGTTACGACCCCGCCAGCAACACTTGGCAATCACATGCCCCCATGCCTATTCCGCGTCATGCGGTAGGTGCAGTGACGATTGGTGATTGGATTTATGTGGCTGGGGGTGGCGCAGTGTTAGGCGGCAGTGTTCAATCTGCTGTGCACGAGGCCTTTACGCTGAGTGGTGTTTGAGGACCCACATAGAACAGAGCATGAGATCAAAAAACAGCCCTCAAGCTTGGGGATTGAGGGCTGTGATTTGGAGGCGCGGGCCGGAGTCGAACCGACCTACACGGATTTGCAAACACGGTAACACCACGCTGTTAAACCCTGCAACAACAACTTGCAACATCCTACGCACACGGTGTGCACAAACTGCAAAACGTAACTGCAACGTACTTGCAAAAAGTGTGCAACGTGTTTTACTGGAAACAGATTTAACAAACAGCGTGTAATAGCGGCAACTACGTTTGAATTTTGCGTAAACGCTCTGCATCACGCAGTTGACGCTGTCTGTCACGTTCTGCTTGCAGTTGTTTCCTGCCATTCTCGATGTTAAGTTGCAAACTTTTGACACGCTGTTGTGCAGGTGTTGTCGGCTTGATTGCTTTAATCGGTTTAATGTCTTCTTGTGTAATGTCTTTGATACGCATAACGTATTTACACAAACGAAAACAACTGCAGTTGCAATCATCGCTTAAATCCTGCACGCAATTTTGCACCTGCCGACACAATTTGCTCGTCAAGTTCGCCTGCAACAACTGCATCTTGCACAACTGTAAGTGCATTTACAAGTTCCGACATGTTTGCAACTTCAATTGCGTTTGCACCTTTTGCATTTAGTGCAATAACAGTTGCACCATAACGTACGCTGAATGCAATTTTTCCGTTTTCTTGTTTCCACCACCATGTACGCAACTTTTTCGGCACGTTTGTGTATGCAGAAACACCTTCGCTGTCAGTTGTTTTGCGTTTACGCATAACACTGAACATTTTTCCTTCTGCAATTGCACGTGCATTTTGCAATTGCTCATCCAAACGCAATAACAATTTATTTCTGCGTTGTACAGCAACTGGCAATTGAGTTGTGCGCTTTGCAGTGATGAATTTAAGTGTACTTAAAGTAGCCATTTATTACTCCGGTTTGTTGTGTTGAGTAATAACTGTAGTTTCGAACAATTGGTTTGGACAACCGGAATTTGTCGGTTTGGGCAATCTGTCCAAAACACCTAATAAAACACAGTTTTGTGCAACATATTCTTTAGTCAAGACTAAATAACTGTATGAACTACAAAGCAGACTATCAAACAAACAAGTGGATTTCGGACAATGGAATGGATACAAAGACATTCAGCATCACACATCCAAAATTACTCAAAGCACAAATGGCTGCCAACACACTACTCAAACATCACCAAAACTTATTGTCACAACACCAAACTACAGCACTGAAGAAATTCGCATCCAATATGGCACACAAGAACACCAGAACCAAACTCAAACCAAATTCAGCAATTCCTATTCTCAATATTTCGGCACAAATCAATCGCAAACTTTTCGCTCTGGCTAAACTAATCAAATAACTTACATACAAATGCAGGATACATCACCTGCTTAAAAAAGGATTAAAACGCGGGTTGGAATATGACGGCTAATGACCCCGCACTTGCACTACGTCGCTGTAAAGATGTTTTGCGTATAAGTGGATGCCGCTGGATTGCTGTTATGCAAATCAATGCAGAAACAGTTTGGAAGTTCTAATTCGACCGTCTTCTGTCAAATCCTTTTACAGTCGTTGCACGTCATACTGAATCAGTTGTAGCAACGAAAGCGACGACTATGTTGACTTCGCAAGATGTCACATAGCCGTCGTTTGTCTCCAAAATCAGTCTTACAAAATACAAGTGATATGTATCAACATAATTGTCAGTAATTAATCATCTTGATGTTGAAAATTACACTTGAAACAGTGAATTGAAATAAATGTGATGAGTTGTGCTCTGAAGCGAAGCGTAAGAAGCAAACGAAATCACTTGCGAACGACGAGTTCGCAGACACAAGATGAAACATCTTTTTACACAAATGAACTGTCACGATTAAAACAACTGCAAATGCATCAAATCACGTGCACAAGCAATTAATTTGCAATTAACTACACAGACTGCACGATTGCAAAACAAACGCTTGTAGACGTTTTTACACAATCAACGCAGTCTATTGCAGTTTTCGCACAGAAACTGCAGATATTTCCAATAAATACATGACCAAAGAGAATACACAAACTCAGCAGTCATGCAGATAAGTGCTTGATATTGAACAAATCACCAATACACCGCCAAGTTGATGGGTTTTACTTGTCCACTCTGCATCAAAGAACACATACTTAAACAACACAAATTAATAGGAGATACAAATGGCAACAGCAAAATCACTTACATCAGCAGAAATTAGCAAAGTACTGGACTACATTGCAATAAATCCAAATGCACAACGCAATCGCGTAATGTTTATGTTCACAGTTCTTGCAGGACTGCGTGTCAGCGAAGTTGCTGACTTGAAAATTGGTGATGTACGCAACGCAGATGGCACAATTAAAAGTGAGATTTACTTAAGCGGTGCACGTGTTAAACACAATCACGCTCGTACTGTGTTTGTCAGCACACGTTTGCAAGACGAAATTACCAATTACATCAGTACGAAAGTAGTATTGAGTGATGCACAGCCGTTGTTCAGCACAAATCGCGGTGCGAGACACGCATTTAGTGCAAATACACTTACACAACACTTCCATTACATGTACAAAAGATGCTCAATCGCATCAGGTTCGTCACATTCAGGCAGAAAGACGTTCATTACTTCGCTTGCCAGTCAGGGAATTAGTGTATTTGTGCTTGCAAGTTTGGCGGGGCACAAATCCATAAGCACTACACAAAGATATGTTTCGGTAAATGACGACATGAAACGACGTGCTGTCGAACTTGTTTAATTATCGCGAAGTGAACGGAGGAATTTAAACTGCTTATCAAGTCGATTTTTCTGTTCTTCTGTAAATTCGACAACTTCTTCAACAATCGTGTTCTCATATGTCAGTTCAAAAGCGGCTTCTACAAGTGCGTGCAACTGACATTCGCGTTTTTTCAATCGCGAACTTAACTTTGGCAATCCTGTGTCAAGTGCATTAATACTTTTACTACCGCGAACGCGTGGCACGCCAACACAATCAATCGAGTGCGTCATATCTGAACCACGCTCAATTGTAATTTCTCTATCAAACCAACTATTCAATTCAAACTTTTCGCCTTCACTTGCAGAACTGTATATTTCAGCTGACCTGCCCCCTTGAGACGTACCATTGATTAAGAAGTAGTCCGGTTTTGCAAGGTTAATCTAAAAATTGATTGTTGTTGGAATCAGTGGCAAAGATTTGAATCCTCTGCTGCTGGGC